>NZ_JHYD01000037.1 GCF_000621505.1 Ruminiclostridium cellobioparum DSM 1351 = ATCC 15832 | reverse complement strand
AAAATCTGCTGCACAATTAACTTATTTGACAAGCTTGACTGCTGAATTTTATTCAGCATGCTCATTTAAAATTGCTGACTTTTTTTCTAGTTCTTGTTTCCAAAAACCAGGTTGTAAAGTTCGCAAGTTACTCAATTTTGAAATCGCTATGCGATTTCGGAATTTTTCGAGTTCCTTTACATTACATTTGCATGTATTTGTCACTGTTTACTTTTCAAAGTCCATTTCTCAAAGTGTTATATACTTCGTATTACTGGGTCAGACTTCGTACTCTGCGTTGCTCATTTACCTTTGTAAATTCCGCTACTCGAGACTCGTCTTCCTTGTACTACTTGTATCTACCACTTTGAAATCAACCTTAGATACCGCATTACTGCGTCAGATTTCATATTCTGTACTGCTCACTTATCGTATAAGCTCCGCTGCTCGAAATTCATCTTCCGATGATTCACATTGTGAATCATTGTTCTGTCTCGCATCTATCATCTTGATTCCTTAAAAGTATTATTACTGTTGACTTTCAAGGTTTGCCGGCCGCTCACCGCGACGGCTTTATTATGTTACCATGTTGCTATCATTATGTCAACACTTTTTTTAAAGAAGTTTTTATAGTGAAAACTAATAAAATTTCTTTCAGTTTTTGGCAGCCGGCACTACCATTATCAAGTAAAACCATACCGTCAACCTTACTGTTTTAAGCGTTGCCGTCGATGACAGCTTGGTTAGTATATCATCAACTATCCTGCAGTATCAACAAGTGTTTTCTTTGTTTTTTGCCTTTATTTTAATTCATATGGCTTTTCCTCGATTATCCATACAAATTTCTTATGTTTAGTCCGATATGCTCATGTTCAAAAAAACATCTTAAAAGCATCTTAAAAATTATCTATTAGAACTTATCACTTTTGAAAAGAACAAGGTTGGACAGGGCAGGCATAACTTACTTGAGATACGAAAATAATGTTAGAGAAAGATTGTCTTTGTACATACAAATAACATAAAGAGTCCTGAAGTTTTATCCTCAAGACTCTCAATAAATCACTATAACCAATATAATCAATAAATCATACTTAATGAACAGCAATATTACTTGATAAGCAGGGCAGTACGTGACAGTAATTATTATTTGTCCCAGTTCTCAAGCAGATATTTCTCTGCCTCTGCGCACCACAAGCCCCTGTTTTTCTTAGTTATTTCTGCAAGTTTTGCAAAGTGAGGATTGGTTTTTCCCTTTTCCTCAAATTCATCAATTGCTGTCAGTTCCATAAAAATATTTGTATAAATGAGTTTCTTTCCGGCAGGTGCTTCAGGAAGTCTTAACGTAGCTTCGGCCGCACTGTCCAATCCGCCGATATGAGTGACCATGACCGCAGGATCTATCTGATTCCTTTCAGTCATTCTCAGGGATTCTATCATATCATTGGTATTCCCCCCGGTAGTTCCTACTATATGGGATGAATTATAATGCACATTATAGAAATTAATCAGGGCAGAAAAATTTACGTCTGTCGGTCCAGCAAAAAAGTTAAGGCAGCCATCCCGTCCAAGTATCCTGTCCCCCTGCTCCACAACCGGCTTGACGGGTGCATATACAAACACATCATCAAAGCCTGTTCCGCCGGTCAGGTTTCTGAGATATCCGGGAACATCCTCCATATTGCGCGTATTAACGAATATCAGATCGATTCCCAGCTTTTTTGCTTCCTCTGCAGGAAAGATAACTTCCGCCCTTTTCAGTCTTTGTTCATCAACATCGGATACTACTATCATTCCGGGTTTTCTGTCGCAGTGAAGTGCATAATCAACAGCTCCCAGCCCCATTGGGCCAGCTCCTGCCAGTATGGCAAGTTTTCCTCCCTCAACAATGCCCATCCTGTGTTCATAGCTTCCCATGGATGTATGATAGCTTGCATGATATGCACCGATGATACATGACATCGGTTCTGCAAGAGAGGCATTATAGTAACCGTCTCCCTCGTATGGCAGCAGACAGCCCAGCTCCATAACCTCCTGCGGCATGATGATATATGTTGCGTCTCCGCCGCAGTAGCGGTACGAATAACCCGGTGAATCCATGCTGCCTTTATAATTCAGCGCAGGCTGCATGGAAAATTTCTGTCCCGGCTTGAACTGGTCCCTCCATTTGGCCCCGACCTCCACTATGTTGCCTGCCATTTCATGTCCGATAATGACAGGATTTTCTGCTGCATCCTTTGGCACTCTTTTATGTTCGGTTCCCAAAATAGCAGCTTTATAAGTAGACATGCATATGCTGTCCGATATAACCTGAACAAGAATTTCATCCTGCTTAATCTCGGGCAGGTCGAACTCCTCCATTCTCAAATCATTTTTACCATATAGTCTGACAGCTCTTGTTCTCATTGTTCAGCCACTCCTTTTACTTATTTGTTTTTACGTATATACTCAAATTTTACTTTATTCTCCAATTCTTTTATTGTTTCAAAGTCTGCAGGCTGGCTCCCTGAAGTCATAACATTTGCAGTGGCGGAAGCTACCGCAAGCAGGGCTGACTTTTCGAAACCGTATCCCATATCCAGCGAGTAAGTCAATGCGGCAACCATAGAGTCCCCGGCACCGACAGTACTTTTAACCTCCACATCAATGCTGTTTGCAAACAGTGAAGATTCCTTGTTGACAAAAATGGCCCCTTCGGCTCCTAAAGAGACGGCAGCAAACTCTACTCCGTATATATCAATAAGTTTCCTTGCACGTGACTCGGCTTCCACAGCACCTTCGATTTTTTCACCGAAAAAACTCTCAAGTTCATGAATATTGGGCTTGACCATATAAGGCCCTGCCTCTATTCCATACTTTAATAATTCACCGTCGGCATCCAGAATGGTTTTTGCCCCTGTCTCCTTTGCAGCTCTGATCCATTTTCCATAAACGGCCTTGTCAACATTTGCAGGAACACTACCTGAAAAAACTACAGCCGAATCCTTATTTATCATGGCGAATATCATTTTTTCAAATGCCGTAATTTCTTCCGCACTGAGCTGCGGTCCAGCTTCATTGATATCCGTATTGGTCTTTCTTTTACTATCAACCACTTTAAGATTTGTCCTTGTTTCGCCTTCAATATAAAGAAACTTGTTTTCTATCCCCATGCCATTCAAACAATCTTTTATAAAATTGCCGGTGTTTCCTCCAAGTATTCCGGCTGCACAGCTCTTTCCTCCCAAACTCCTGATGACCTTGGAAACATTTATACCTTTTCCTCCGGCATCCAATCTCACAGAAGCCACCCTGTTTACAGTCCCCACTTCAAAATCCTGTATCTCAACAGTCTTGTCAACTGCCGGATTCAGAGTAATCGTTATAATCATGCCCGCCCTCCATATAAGTACTGCTCAAGTACCTGGTATTATTAGTCACACTTAATTTTTCATATATTTATTGTTCTTCTCATTGTAATACTCCTCAAGGATACTGCACAATTCGTCAAAAATATCTTCCTTACTGCCATCCTTCAGTATTCTTATAAATTCGGGCTGGTCAACCAGTATTCCATTTACATGGCTGATAGTCTCCAGCATGTATCTGCTGCTTCCTTCAGGCGCTACAGCAACCATGGCGAGCTCAGCTCTTTCCTTGATATTTCCTTTGGTTTTGATATCCTTATTCAATTTTATAATGCCGAAATGTATTTGGGAGACCGCTTTTGTACGGCAATGCAAGAGTTTTATCCCGTATTCCTGAATATAAGTTCCGCCCTTTTCCTCTCTCTCCTCCATATCCTTGACCAACTGTTCGCGGTCTTCCTCACTGCTGCATGCCATCCGGCTTATATTATTTATCAGCTGACTGACATCCTCTGCCTGAGTATCTCCAATATAAAAGAAATTGTCCAGAATTTCAGTTATTGCGTTGTTATAACAGTTTAATTCGAACATTTTTTCTTTAAAATTTAAGGTTTTCTTTTTACCGGAGGGCTGATTGGGACAGGTATTTCTTACCTCTTCCAGAAGTGTATCTATCCGGGCCTTATCTTCCTGGAACAGCAGAGGATTGACCACAACCACAGGAACAGGGCATTCGTCCAAAACGACAGTAGAAATAATAAGCTCTATTCCTTTTTCCTTAAGCCAATTATTATTGATATTAAACATTGAAACGGTACCGGCTACTTCAATATTGTCATATTCCTTTTCAATCCTTGTAGCAAGCAGCCTGGAAGTACCTATCCCCGTAGCACAGGCTATAGCCGTTCTGAAAACCCGTTTTGGCGAAACCTTGCTTTTTTCGATAGCCGCACCGAGATGCATGGCAATATAAGCTATTTCGGTATCGGGCATCTTAATATCTATATATTCTTCAACCACTTTTATACATTTCTCAGCCAGTATCATTAAATCCGGATAATGGGTTTTAATTTGCGTATAAAGCGGATTTCTTATTTCCAAATTCATTTTCAGCCTGTTGATGGCCGGTCCCAGATGGTTAGTTAACCCGGTAAGCAGCTTCTCGTTCTGCGAGAGGAATTTACCGGTCTCATTTTCGGCTATACGGATTATTTCCCTGGACAGCTCTACAAGTTCATTACTGCCTATGAAATTCCCGCTGTCTTTTTCATTGATTTTAATGTTCTTTGATCCCTTTATATGCATGGTTATATAACCGATTTCATCACCGGGAACCTTTATATCAAATATATCTTCAATTTCGCGAGCAAGTTTTTCGGCAACAGTATACTCTTCACTGTTTTTGAGTTCTTCCATAAACTTCTTATCTATGACAATGTCTTCATTCTTTCTGATCCTTTGGACGGCAATGGCCAGATGCACAATCAATCCAACAACCGCACTGTCCGCAAGATTGTATCCTATTCGTTCCTCAGCTTGATGTACCAGTTTTTCAAGCTGATGAATAGTATTCCCGTTAACAAGATTCAGCAGTCTGCTCCTTGCAATCAGTTCGGTATTGCTCACCGGCACCTGCTCTTTGGAAATATTTTTTCTTATAAGTCCCAGGAGATGGTTTTCATTTATATTTTCATATATGAGATTGATCATGCATTTTCTTATATTGTCTTCCTCACCCTCGATGTAAACCCCGAGTCCGGGCTTCCTTACCAGGGTCACCTCCTGCTTTCCCAGCCATTCTTCAAGCTTATCCAGGTCATTGCTGACAGTTGCTTCGGCCACATCAAGAATCCGTGTGAATGTGTAAAGTTTGACCGGTTCCTGATTTTGAAGCAATTCGCTGCATATAATTGTCTGTCTTTCTTTTGGCGTGTATAGTTTTTCTTCCTTTTCTTCATCCAAAAGATTTATCAGGTTGTTTTTATCCTCGGGCTTTCCGATTGCACGTATGCCGACCCCTGATTTCTTTTCAAGCCTGCAGCCTGTGTTAAGCAGCCATTTTTCTGCAGCGGGCAGCTCTCGCAATATGGTTCTGTTACTGATTCCAAGTTCCTTTGCAATTGCTGTAACTGTTATATAATCACTTGTACTGAATATTTTCTTTAAAATATTTTTTACTCGTAAATTGATCCTAGTATCCAGAACACACACCTCCCTCGGAAAAATTAATTAAGAAGTCTTTATACGTTTTATTATAACGCATCTGTTCAGAAGAAAATTTTTCGGCTGTAGAAAAATTTTCTTACCTCTGCGCGTTTCAACGAGGCAAAGGTGTCCTCAGGACACCATGGATATGCTCACCGCTTGAAAACCGAAGCAGTACCCGTCCCATAGAGGTGGAGGACATTTATTGCCTCGTTATATACTCTCGCTTTGCAGGAACACCAACCGATTTATAATACTTATATAAGTATTATAAATATTATTAAAATAGTTTTACAGGACAGTGAAAAGCTCCACTGTCCCATATGCTGTTTACCGGTTACATTATCAGGCTATGATAACCGTTTTACAAACTCATCATATTCCGGGCTGTTTATAAAGTTATTTATGGATATATGCTCGGCATTGGGCGCAGCATTTTTGGCCCTTCCGCTCAGACTTTCATGTGTGAATACAACATCCGCATCTGACGGAATATCTTCAATAGAGCAGTTGGTCACTTCAATATCCAAACCAAGTTTCTTTATTTTATTTCGCAGAGTAGATGCTCCCATAGCACTTGATCCCATTCCGGCATCGCAGGCCACAATTACTTTTTTAATGGAAGTTTTTTTAACCAGACCCTTGCTTTCAGCCTTCATTCCACTTACTGTGGCCTTTGCAGCTTCAAGCTCCTTACCGGAAAATTCCTTTGACCTCTTAATGAATACAGAGGCTAAAAGGAAGGATACTGCACATGATATTATTACACCAGCCAGCACAGGTAACAATCCGCCTTTCGGAGCCATGATGAAGTACATGATAATACTTCCCGGAGCCGGTGGTCCTATGAGACCTGCACCTAATATATCAAATGTAAACACTCCTGATATACCGCCTGCAATAACAGCCAATATCAGTATGGGATTCATAAGTACATAAGGGAAATATATCTCATGAATACCGCCTAAAAAATGGATAAGGATTGCTCCCGGAGCCGATTGCTTTGCCATACCCTTGGAGAAAATCAGATACGCAAGTAATATTCCCAGTCCTGGTCCTGGGTTTGACTCCAGCATAAAGAAGATTGATTTTCCGACTTCCGTTACCTGCTGGGTTCCAAGCGGAGTAAGCACTCCATGATTTATTGCATTATTCAGGAACAATATTTTTGCAGGTTCGATAAATATACTTGCGAGAGGTAAAAAACCTGCTTCAACAATAGCCCTAACCACATTTCCAAATGCATCGGTAGCAACTTTAATAATGGGACCAAATCCCACAAGTCCGGCACATGCCAGCCCCATGCCCAATATGCCGTCAGTGAAATTATTAACCAGCATCTCAAAGCCCGGCTTGATTTTTCCATCAAATAACCTGGCAAACAACTTGGTTATATATCCTCCAAGCGGTCCGACAATCATTGCTCCCAAAAACATAGGAGTTGCTTCATTTATATTTTTTGCTCCGCCTGCTCCAAGGATCATACCTAACGTAGCAACCGCACCAACTACCGCACCACGCTGTCCACCCACCGCTCTACCGCCTGTATAACCTATAAGAATCGGTAAAAGGGCTTTAAGAAATGGATCTACCATCTGTGCAAGTGTTGCATTGGGAAGCCATCCAGGTCCGATAAACAATGCTGTAATTAGCCCCCATGCAATAAATGCACCGATATTTGGCATTATCATACCGCTCAGAAAGCGGCCGACTTTTTGAATCCGTTCCTTAATTTTTATCTGCGGAGCAGACGAATGGGTATTAATATTTGAACTCATTATAACTCCTCCTCGAATTAATTGTGCATGCCATATATCTCAAATAGTGACCCTATGTCTAGAATAAGGGGCTATTGTAAGACCTTTATTTCAAAAGTTATTGCTGGATCCAAGCAATCACAGCTCCTGCAACTCTTTCTCAAAAAAAAGTACCATACGTTCCATAGCTTTTTCCTGATCTTCCCCTGTTACCGAGATCTCAATACTTTCACCGGTTTCAGCGCCCAAGGTCATAACACCTATAAGACTTTTCGCAGGCACTTCTTTTTCTTTGAACCGTATTATGATATCCGATTTAAAAGCTTCAGCTATACTAACCAAAACAGATGCAGGTCTTGCATGCAGACCTACCGCACAGGTGATTACAAAATTATTAGTCAGCATTTAATCTCTCCTTTACATAATTTCTAATTTGGGCCGCATCACTTATTTTTAAAACATTTTCCGCAATATCTCCGGCTTTTTCAAAGGTTAGATTACAGATGGTTTTCTTTATATAGGGAATTGAGGACGGAGCCATTGAAAATTCATCCAGGCCCAGTCCAAGCAATACTGCCGCACTTTCAACATTGGATGCCATTTCTCCGCACATGCCGACTTTTATCCCGGCTTCATGCCCGGCCTCTATAACATTTTTTATCAGCCTCAGCACGCCGGGGTGCATTGGATTATATAAGTAGCTCACGTTTTCATTCATCCTGTCTACTGCAAGTGAATACTGGCATAAATCATTTGTGCCTATGCTGAAGAAATCCGCCTCTTTGGCCAATATATCCGCCGTCATGGCTGCCGAGGGTATTTCGATCATTATTCCGACCTGGATGTTCCTGTCATAGGGTATACCCTTTTCATCCAGGCTGTTTTTCACTTCATCCAATATCTTTTTTGCAGCTCTCAGTTCTTCAATACCTGAAATCATGGGAAACATTATTTTTAATGTTCCATACTTACTTGCCCTTAATATTGCTTTTAACTGGGTTTTAAATACTTCAACCTCTTTGAGGCATATTCTGATGGCCCGGTATCCCAGAAAAGGATTTTCTTCCGCCGGAAGCTCCAAACCCTTTATCTGCTTGTCTCCGCCAATATCCAGCGTTCTTATTATACAGGGCATACCGCCCATAATCTCAGCTGCCTTTTTATATGCCTGAAATTGCTCTTCTTCGGACGGAAGCTGATTCCTGTCCATATAAAGAAACTCTGTTCTGAACAGGCCTATTCCCTGTCCACCTTTCTCCACAACACTCAGCGCTTCTTCAGGCTTCCCGATATTTCCAAAGAGCTCAACCCGAATTCCGTCAATTGTTACAGCAGGTTTTTCTTTCAGCTGTCCGATTTCCTCCTGCACAGCCAAATGCTTTTGCTGTTTCTGCATATAAAACCTGAGCTGTTCACTGCCGGGATTTGAAATGACTGTTCCTTCGGTGCAGTCGAGGATCACCGTTTCTCCCGAACTTATTTTTAAAATGTTTTCACCGCAGCCCACTACTGCCGGTATTTCCAACATTCTTGCAACAATTGCGGTATGGGAGGTTTCTCCGCCTTTTGCTATGGCAAACCCCTTGATGCGGGCTTTGTCCAGAGCTACCGTATCGGCCGGTGTCAAGTCCCTGGCTATAAGAATGGTATCTGCTTCAAGCTGTGATAAATCAATCCTTTCCCTCCCCAGAAGAGCGTCCAGAATGTAACTTCCTACATTCTCCACATCCTCCGCCCTCTGTTTCATATAATCATTATCTATTGTAAGAAACATGGCTTTAATTTTATCAACAGCTTCCAATACCGAAGCCTCTGCGCACAAATACTGCTTTTGAATATTTGTCCTGACCATGTCGTTCAGAATGGGATCGCCCAGCACTTTGATGTAAGCTTCAAAAAGCTGTAAATCCTTCTCCTCGAAGATTTTTGAAGCTTTTACCTTTGCTTCTTCCAGCTTCTTGCCGGCAATTTGAACCGCTTCTGCAAACCTGGCCATTTCATTTTCCAATTGAGTTTCACCGATTTTTTTACCGGTGTATTCCTTGCTCTTATCCTCTTCCTGATAAACAAGCGCACTGCCGATGCCTATTCCATTGGAGGCGGGAATACCTTTTATCATAACAATCACCATATCCTTTTATTTTCTTCGATTGCTTGAACTATTAAAGCTTATCAGTAAGTGCCCGGTAAATCCTTTCACTGTCCTTTACTGTGAACAACTCTTTTATTGCCTCACCTTCCTGTATGAATTCCGCAATATTTGTAAGGATCTTCATATGCTCATTACCCTTTCCCGCTATTCCGACTACAAGATAAGCCACCTTGTTTTCTCCGAAAATAACACCGTCAGGAAACTGCAGTACACTGATCCCGGTCCTGATGATTTTATCCTTTGCTGCACCTACACCATGGGGAATCGCAATTCCTTCGCCTATATAGGTTGAATACACCTTTTCCCTTTCCTGCATAGCCTCTATATATCCGGGCAATACATATCCGCCGTCAACCAGCAATTGTCCTGCCATTTCAATAGCTTCTTCCTTACTTACGCTTTTCTGGCCTGTCTTAATGTTTTTTAGATCGAGTATGCCATAACATTTATTTACATTTACACCTGTATTATCCATATGCCCCTGCACCTTATCAGTTTCAGGGGTTTTTTCCTTCTTTCCGAAAAATGAAAAGCCCATATATTATCTCTCCCTTTTATTTTCAATTTTAGTATTAAACTTGTACGTTAAGAATTATTTTTGAGATAAATTATTTGATTTATTTTATTAAATATTTTAAGACTTTTATTTGATGATTATATTATAATATAGTGAAATGTTTGACTTCAATCAATTGTTCCGCATTTTTGACACTGATTATTAGTGCCAAAAGCGAATATGCCTGAAATTGCGGCAGAACACTTGTGTTCCACCTGCAATTTCAGGCATATATACATTTTAATGGATTCTTTATTTAAGTCATTCTGCTTTATATCGTCAATTCCCCCAACCTGTTCTGGAAATGCTCTATGTGCATTTCCAAATGTTTATAGTAGTGGTTGATGATTTCTTCAAGTGGTATTGCCTCTTCATTTTTGATCCAAACATTTTGCAGTTTGTCACTTTCAATGCCTTCAATCAGATTAATCAGCATGCAATTGTAGTTATACCAGAGAGAGACAAGCAATTCCCAATTCATGCTGTTGTAATTCTGGACTCTGATCCACTGTTCAGCCTCGTAAGCAGGAAAATCCATGAGATCGGAAAACTGAAGCCGTACAAACCGCTGGTGATTATTTGATGCCGAATCAATCAAATGTCCGAGGATCTCTCTCAGTGACCATTTATCCTCCGAAATTTTTATATTTGTAATATCGCCGTTTATTGAATTTAAAAATACGTGAAACTTTTCAACTGCCTCTTTATAGTTCATTTACTAATCCACCTTTCTTCCCATGTATAATAGATGTTCACAGCAACCGAAAATAAAGCTATTTTTTAAAAATTTGCCTTAATGCCTCATCTATTACCCTTGCATTATTTATTGAGTCCTCAAAAGCAATATAGGGCTTTTCACCGTTTAAAATACATCTGCCGAACTGTTCAACCTCCAGCATGTAATTATCCGGGCATAGAACAGTGATTTCCTCTGTTGCAGAGCCTGTTTTTACAATTAACCTCGTTTCACCTTTTGAGTTGAATACAACAGGCACCGAAATGCTTCCCCCGTCTCCGACCATTGTATATTCAACCCGCGGCATACACCGGAAAGAACAGTAGGATACCGCCTTTACGCCTCCTTCAAATTCCATAACGATACAGCTGCTCTCATCAACACCGGATTCCTCACCTATCTCTCCTGTTGCAAATATGGATACCGGTTCAGCACCAATAATGTGTCTTATTATATTAATGTTGTAGCAGCCTATATCATAGGTTGCACCACCTGCTAAAGCTCTGGACACTCTCACATCATTCATATCTTTAAGCAAAAAGCTGAAATACGAGTCCATAAATTTTATCTTGCCGATTGTTCCGCTGTCAACCAGTTCCTTTACTTTTTTTGTCAGCGGACTATGCCTGTAGGCAAAGGCTTCCATAAGCAGAACTCCGTTTTTGTCGCAGACTTCCTTCATAAGCCGGGCTTCCTCTTCCGAAATCCCCATAGGTTTTTCACAGAGTACATGTTTTTTCTTCTCGGCAGCTTTTTGGGTCCATTCACAATGCAAGCCGTTGGGGAGCGGAATATATACGGCATCTACCTCAGGATCATCCAGAAGTTCATCATAGCTCTGATAGGCTTTTACAGGATTGAACAGTTTTTTGAATTTCTCCAGCTTTTCGGGTCCCCGGCTCGATATTGCATACAATTGAGCATTGTCGGCACCTAAAATCCCCGGAATTACGGCCGATTCTGCAATTCCTGCACAGCTTATAATACCCCAGTTTACTTTATTCTTCTCCATAATATTTTCCTCTTTCCTAAGTAAATAAATAGACTTTTCAATAATATTTATATGACTATTTTAAATGAATAAAATATTGTCTGTACAGTCACTTTATGTCATTTTACCATAAAATTTTATTTTATTGGGTCTTACCTATTTTCTCTGCTGTCTGCCCTGATCGTCGATATAATAATTATCTTTCATTATCAGCTCCGATACCGGAACAAAATCAAGTCCTTTGGCCTTGAGCTGGGAAATGATCTGAGGCAGCAGCTCCACGGTATATTGGGTATCATTGTGAAAAAGTATGATTGAACCGGGCTTTGTTCTTTTCAGGATCCTCTCCAGAATAGCCTGCCTGCTCATTTCCTTTTTCCAGTCCAGGCTGTCAACATTCCACTGAATAGGATAGCTTCCCAATTCATTGCAGGTTTCAATAACGGTATTGTTATAATCACCATATGGCGGTCTGAATAATATGACCTTGGTACCGGATATTTCCCCAAGCTTCTGATTGCACAGTTCAATTTCGGATCTGCACTTTTCCTTGCCGATAGTGCTCATTCTTAAATGAGAATAGCCGTGGTTGGCCACATCATGTCCGTCGTTTGCAATAAGTTTTACCGCATCGGGATATTTTTCACCCCACTGTCCCACCATAAAAAAACTGGCCCTGACATTCTCCTTTTTCAGTATTTCCAATATTGTGGGTATATCACCGGCCCCCCAGGCACAGTCAAAGGTTACTGAAACCAGGTTTCTATCTGTTTCCACACTGTAAATAGGAAGCACTCTCTGGTTGCTGAAAACATCTATAGAGTTTAAAACTCCTGAACGTCCTACAGTTATAAATAACGCTACAAGTCCCATTCCAATCACCAAAATAAATAAGTAACTTGAAAACCTCTTCCGGTTTATAATAATAAACTTCATTATAAAACTCCTTAATAATAAAATATTTATAATATATAATATTTTATTATTTAAGGAGTTATGTTAGTAGAACAACAATGCCTTGGTGTCAGCCAATTCAAAACCTTTATAAATACCCAAGTAGTTCATTCATAAATTCCTGCTCGGTCTTAACAAGCTTCTTTGCTAAATCCACACTTTCTATAGATGCAGTCTTATATTTATTTATATACTCACTAACTGATTTAATCCCCATGTTACAGCCATCAATCATTATGTCAGCAATTTTATGAGTATCATTATTTATCATCAATTTCACTTCCGTACTAATCCATGAAAAAGTCTTAGCACTAACTTGCGGATCTTTCTCTTCCTCATGGTATTCATTTAACATTTGATGGCATTCATCACCAATCTTAATATGCTTATCATTGTATTCATCTATAATATACTTAAGCTTCTCATTTTCAATATAAGGCTTCACCTGCTCCATGCTATTTGTACCCGATTTACACCCCGCATTACATTCTTTTAAAAGATTAATGGTATCTTCATTCATAGTTCTCATCCCTTCTAGTTGTTTTGGTATTAATATGAGGAGATGCCAATTTTTTTATTCAATAAATGAATTAAATTAAATAAACAATCTTTTCTTCGTATAATCAAACAATAAATATTGCATTGTTGTAAGAAACAACAGGAAAGAAGTCAGACATCTCTTTAAAGTAGATATTGCTATACCAGCCATCATCATGTGACCAATAGGAGAATTTATTGTCCCAAAAATACTTTTACATTTTTAAATATAATTTCTATTATATTCCCCGTACTCAAAAGGAACTCATGCCTTAAATAATTCTTATTTTTTTCAGTTAATTCATCGTAACCGATATAACCCAAGTCATCATTAATATCTTCAAATTTTTGATTTTCAACTGAATATTTAAAATTAATGTCCGTTACATTTTTATACTCAAATATAAGTATATTATCATCAATTGATATCTTTAAAGTCACACAAATTGATTTATTGGATCTTTTTAACTTATTGGACCTTTTTATAGGTGAGTGATTTACTGCTTCAAGAGATACTATCTTGCTATCATGAAGACTATATTGTTTATAAATTTCGTACACATCAGCAGGCAGCCTTGATTTTAGTCCTTCAAACTGTTTGTGGTACTCAGATACCGCACTGTCCCATAAATCTCTGGTTTCTTCATATTTTTTTTCATTTTGAATATCTGCCCATAACTTCTTAGTAAAATATTTCATATGATTTGCTGCCTCCTGTTTAAGAATAACCAAAAACCAAATATGTATCCCTTCTGTTCCTCCTTTGAGGTAATACTGCCACACTCTAATCAATCTGTTTTCATATCAGTTGATATATGCATTTTTATATAGTATTATAAGTATGTAAAAATAACCATAACCTGGAAGGTATAAATATGAACAAACTTTTATCCGGTATCAGCTTAATGTTTTTATACTGTCTTATGACGGACTGACATCAGTTTGTTTTCTTTGGTTTATTGTTTACAGGAAGCTTGAAAGTAAAGCTTGTCCCTTTTCCATATTCACTTTCAACAGACAATTGCCCGTTATGCCGGCTGATAATATTATAGGCTATGGTTAATCCCATTCCTGATCCCTGACCTACAGGCTTTGTAGTAAAAAAGGGATCAAAAATTTTCTTCAGATTATCTTTGGATATACCGGCACCGTTATCTTCGATTTTACAGTATACATATCTCTTGTCATTATATGTTCTGACTTTAAGCTCCCCTTTTCCATTTACATGCCTGCGGGATATTGCATAAAGGGCATTTTCAATCAAGTTCACAAGCACCTGATTGATTTGATCTCCCATAACCTTAATATCAGGCACTTTATTAAGCTCCTTTTTTACCTCGGCATATTGCTTCAAATCACTTTGCAATATCTCAAGAGTATTGTCGACAGCGGCGCTCAGATCATATTCCATAATCTTATCATGCGGCTCTTCTCTGATATAAGTACCAAGTCCGCTTACAATATTTGTAATCCTGATCAACCCGTCATTGCAGTCATTAAAAATATCATTAATATCACTTAATAAAAAATCGATATTATACTTTTTTTCAAGTTCTTCCAGGACACTTATGTTTTGAACCGCAAGTTGGTACTCGTTATTTTTTATATGATTTTTGAAAATTCTATATGCCTGTATTAAATCGCCGAACCGTTCACAATACTTGCTTAACATATTAAAATTACTTATGACGAACCCCAGCGGATTGTTGATTTCATGGGCGGCCCCGGCAGCAAGATGTCCAATGCCCGTGAGTTTTTCCTGCTGAATCTTCTGCTTCTGCATCATCTTTAGTTTCATAACCTCTTTCACCAGATTCCTGTGCTTTTCCTCAAGTTCCTGCTGAAATTTTTTCTTATCCGAAATATCCTCTTGAATTAATATATAATTGGTTATATTCCCATTTCTGTCCCTGACCGGCGAAACGGAAGCAGAAACCCAATAGAGCTGGCCATTCTTTTTTTTGCTTATAAACTCCCCTTCCCAGGATTCATCATTTCTGAATTTTTCTTTCATCTCATTCAGTATATGCTTCGGAACCATCTCTGATTTAAGGAGGTTTATATTCCTGCTGTTAGCGTCCTTAAAGCTGAATCCGGTAACCGATGTAACCTTTGAATTAATATACTCCATGATTCCATCAGGATTGGTGATTATGACCATCACCGGACTCCGCTCAAAAGCAGCGGCCAGCTTTTCAATTTCTGCTTCAATCTTTTTTTGCTCTGTAATATCTGTAAAAATACTAACAAAATATCCTGGACAGGGACTGTATGCAGAGACTGAGTATACCTTCTCCCTAAAATTCATTTTACATTCAAAAACCCTTTTCTCTCCGGTTATGGCAACCCGGCCGCATATTTCAATCAAATCAGGTTCAGTTTCATTAGTTCCGAAATTTGTTTCTAAAGCTCTCCTGTTCAATATTTCAAATCTTTGATTGCCGGTCATTAATTCAAAAGCATGATTTGTATCAAGTATTACATAATCGACCGGCTTCCCCTGCCGGTCACAAATGACCTTCCCGTAAAGAAAAGCCTCGGTCATATTTGCAAACAGAATAGAACCCTTATGCTCTATCTCCGCCGGTCCATATTCTGCCTGATATCTGCCGACCTGCCTGTCAGCAGAGTACCCTTGAGTCAGCACATGCCTGTGACTTGGCAGATTGCGCAATATACGGCAAATGACCTGTCTCAGGCGGGATAATTCCTTTTTGGGGACACTGTCGTCTATACCTGCCTCGATTAATTCAAGTACATTTTCCTCGGATAAATCATCTGAAAGGACAATTATCGGAATATGACAATAGGTTTTTTTTAACTTCTTTAATACATCAAATGCAATAACTCCGGAATATTTATATTCACTGATTACAACATCCCACAGTCCGCTGTTTAACAAGTTATTCAAATCATTGAGAGAGGTTGCTTGTTTCTGACAAACTTGAATATCCCACATTGCAAGCTTTTCCATTACAATACTTGCTGTCTCCGGAGATTCGTTTATAAACAAAACTCTATCATTACTTTCCATTGATTTTCTCCTATCTTAATTTTCCCTCTAAATAATAATTGTACTATAAATCGAGACCAACAAAACTGAGAAAATAGTCCATATTATCAAAAGTGTTATAAAAAATTCTCCTGAGTGGTCTGTAACATCTAAAACATATATTGCCGGCGAGGAAAATTTTTGCAGGATTAGGCGGAGGACGAAGGCAATACTGTGTGTATTGACAAGGACGACAACGAAATTCTGCGGGAATTTAACCGTCGGCAATATGTGACTTTTAGGTGTTACAGACCACTCCACTTATTGTGAAATTGCTTTTTGTGTTTAATTCATTTTTGTGTTTAATTCATTTTTCATTATTATTATTTATCTGTGTACCGGAAGCCTGACAGTAAATTTCGAGCCGGCGTCCGGCTTACTGTCAACCAGTAATTCTCCTTTATGTTTATTTACGATTATATCATAGGCTATGCTGAGTCCCAATCCGGTTCCCTGTCCGACCGGCTTGGTTGTATAAAAGGGATCAAAAATTCTGCCGATAATATTTCCGGGTATTCCCGTCCCGTTATCCTCGATTTCACAACTGGCATAACGCTCATCGCTGTACGTCCTGACAGTTATTAAACTTGAATTTATATCCTCTTTTGATTTTGTTGCATGAACAGCATTTATAATTATATTCAGGAGAACCTGATTTATTTGCCCTCCATTTGCATATATATTCGGTATATCACCTAAAAACAGTTCAACCTTTGCATGGTATTTTATCTCATTATTGGCGACCAGCAAGGTGTTCTGTATTCCGTTATTCAGATCGTATTCCTCAAATTCGTTCTGCTGATCGACTCTGGAGAAGGTGCGCAAACCCATAACAATCTTGCTTATACGCTCCAAGCCATCACTCACATCATTAAACAGATCAGTAATATCCGAATTAATAAAATCGATATTTATTTTATTTTCAGTATTATAAACAGTATTCATTCCAGGTATTGATTGATTGGGATATAGTTTGCATACTTCTTTATAGAAATTTCTATAAGTGTCCAGCATAGTCCTGTAATTCATGATATAATTTTTCAAGGTCTCAATATTGCTGGATACATACCCCAGAGGGGTGTTAATCTCATGGGCAACACCCGCTGCCAGCTGTCCTATCCCCGCCAGCTTTTCCTGATTTATCAATTGCATCTGAAGCTGTTTAAGCTTTTTCAGCGTGTCCTGGGCAAGCTGTTCCCTCTCGATTATTATGGCCTGCTTTTCCTCCAGTTCACAAATATGCTCTTTTTCCTTTTGCTGAATCTTGTTGAAAGCAACGACCAGATCTCCAAGCTCGTCATTGGATATAACCGCAAGTTTTCTATCCAGATCCACATTTTCTCCTTCAGCTATTTCAGTGAGATTTTCGGCAACCAGGGAAATCTCGTCTGCAAGAGATTTTGAGAAATAGTACAAAACAAAAACATTAAGGAAAAGCAATGCCAGAAATCCCAACAGAAAGAACATCAGCACATTTCCGGATGCCACTTTGAAAATAACACCCATCCGCCACTCTGCCCCGTTACTGTCAATTACTGCAACTATACCCTGAGTTTCAGAATTTATGTCAAAGATTCTGTCCCCCTCATAGGGGTTTGAAATAAAGTAAGTCAGATAACCGCCAATATTTTTGTTATCCGAAGTAATGATATCACCCCCGGGAGTTTTGACAAAGTATATTGGTTCATTGCTATTAAATTTAATTTCTTTTAATATGTTAAAAGCCTGTTCCGGATTTTTCAGGTCGGTATTCATGTTATCAATACTTTCGGACAGCTGCATTTTGTATAGGCTGTACAGCATGTCGCCTTTCTCGTCTACCAGCCTTGAGTACCCTATAAGCGCGGTGAAAAGCATTGTCAGAATCAGCATGGGTATTATCTGAAAAAATATCTTATTCTTTAAGCCTATCCTTATTCCTTCCTTTTCCCCGCATGTATACGTTCTCAGTAAAATAATTTTAAACAGTCTCCTTGAAAAGGTATGCGATATCACCGCCGCAAGACACATAAGCGAAAATACCATTATCAAAACCTTTATCACGGCCAGCAAGGATATGTTGTTCAAATTTCTGACAAGCAAAAGTACCGGTATCAGAGGGATATTCACTATCAGCGCCTGGCCGAGAAAAACCAGGTAAGGAATATTTATACATTTTTTTCTGATGGCATTCAGTTCTTTGAGATCCTCCTCTTTTCTTGGATCCAGTCTGTCCCAGTTATTAATGCCTCTGAATGTTCTTATGAAAAGAAAAGTACCGATTAACATGGAAAGAAATACAATAATTATGTACTGGCCTATATTGCTGGTACCAAGCCGCACACTCACCTCTTCATTATTTGGAGGGTAGTTCAGCAGCATCTGGACCATTGGATAAAAGATAACACTGACAATAACCGTCACCAGGTAATACAACAGAATGATACTGGTAACAACATTATTATCGACAATACTTTTTACCAATTTTGATCTTTTACGTATTGTATCCAATTTCATTTTAAGCCCCCTAAAATTTTTACATTATTTTATGTGATAAAGCCTGCTTTTTTCATGTATTTATATATTCTGTATATATAACCGGCATTGATATCCGGCCATTCAAAACCTGCCGGCTTTAAATATTCTTTTGTAATTTCCGAGTTCACTGTCACAGACGGCTTAAGGCCGAATGTCCCCTCCTTACGCAGATCATTTATAATATTGACCATCATTTCCTTTGTATCACGGCTTTTTAATAAAGCTGCCATTCTGGTTCTGTACTGTTCATTATCCAGCAAATCAATTTTGCAGCCCAGAAACCTGAATACCTGTATAATCTCCCGGATTTCGATTTTTTTGTCATTAAACAAATGGAATATACTTAACCGGTCCATATCTAGCTCAGCCAATTTCACAATAGCATCCGAACATATGTCCACAGGTGTGAATTCCGCCTTCAGCCGGCAGATATCCCTTGAAACAGCTCCTGATTGTATGAAAAAGTTCAGTATGCCGTAAAATCTGTTTTCACTGATATTGGGCTGAAAATGACCGTCGTTGTACCTGCCTGTTAAATTTCCTATCCTGAATATTGACGCATTTAAAGAATTCCCGGAATATTGAAAAATAAGTTTTTCAGCTTCATATTTACTTTTTACATAAACATTGTCATCAAAATTCTGTCCGATAAAAATATCATTTTCAGTAAAAATTAAATTCCCGGAGCTTTGCTTGAAAAAATCTCCGGATATACTTGCGGTTGAAATATAATTAAGCTTGGCACCGCTTGAAATACAGAACTCAAGCATCCTTTGCGTTCCCATGACATTTATTTTTTCAAAACGGGAATAGTCACCGAAATGCTTGACTATTGCGGCAGAATGTATCACTGTATCAATTTCCCTGATCAATTCTTCATATGCCTGAATATCCAGACCGAACCTTTCACAGGTAATGTCGCCGTTTACGACAATTATGCGGTTGTTTAGAAAGCTGTCATAGCTGCTGCCAAAATAAAAATGCAGCTTTTCCATGAGTTTATTTACAGCCAGGTCCATACTTTCAGCCCTTACAAGGCAATATATATTTGCTTGTGTGCCGTCCAGCATTTTTTCAAGGAGATGTGCTCCCAGAAAACCGGTAGCGCCGGTTAAAAACACATTCTTATATATTCTTTTTTTATAATCTGTTGAAAGACTCATCCTTCCCTGCAGGCTGATGTTCTGATCTGCGGCGGGAATTTCCTCATATGCAGCTCCCGGGTTTTTGTTCAAAATTATTTCGGCCATAGCCTCTACAGTCGGATATTTGTAAAAATCCTGCATAGTGACTTTCCAGCCGTACTCCAGTACTTCTACCAGCACCCTCATGATTGTAAGGGAGTCAATCCCATATTCAAACAAGTTGTCCTTTACACCTATGCCTGTAATCCTGAGGACTTTTTGCCAGGCTTTCAGCAGATTTTCTTCAACCTCATTGGAGGGAGGTGAAAAGTCCTTATTTACATTATTTTGCCTGTCAGGCTCGGGTAAAAGCAGTTTGTCAATCTTGCCGTTATAGGTCAAAGGCATTTCTGCAAGCTGGATGAAAAATCCGGGCACCATATATTCAGGCATAAATTTTAATAAATGAGCTGTGATCTCATTTTTACTTAAATTCTCAGTAGCTGTAAAATATGCACATAAATATTTATTTCCCTCTTTATCTTGCTTTGCCATAACAACTGTTCCGGTTATACGACTCATTTTTGACAGCAGATTTTCTATCTCTCCCAGTTCTATCCTCAGACCTCTTATTTTAACCTGATTATCAGCCCTTCCAATGAATTGGATATTCCCGTCAGGCAGCCATCTGGCATAGTCGCCTGATTTGTACATCCTTCCTTCCGAATATGGGTTTTGTACAAACTTCTTCCCGGTAAATCCGGAATTATTCAGATATCCCCTCGCAAGGCAATCTCCGGCAATATATATTTCACCGGCGGTATTTACAGGCACCGGCAGCAGCTCCTTATCAAGTATGTAAATTTTCGTATTGCTGACCGGCTTCCCGATCGGTATGTAGGATTCCTTGTCCTCTTCCAGCCTGAAAGGATAAAAGGACGCAACTATAGTAGTCTCAGTGGGACCGTACCCATTGAGAATCTTCATACAGGGATTTATTGACAGGTATTCATCCATAACGCTCACTTTTATGGGCTCGGCACCTACAAACATTTTGTCCAGCTTTACTCTGCCGGGATATTTTTTTAAAAGCCCGGACAGTTCTTTAAGCATGGATGGGGGAATGTACGTAAAGTTAATGGACTTTTGCACAATAATTTCTGATAACTTCACAACATCCAGATAGTCCGAATCACTGTTAAGTACAAGACATGCTCCAAATACAAGAGGCATGAATATTTCGCAGACACTTGCATCAAAGGATATATTGGTGAGGCTCAGACACCTGTCACCGGCATTGAAACCGCACTCGTACATCTCATACATGGAATATAAGAAATTGACCAGGGATCTGTGTTCTATCATAACCCCCTTTGGTTCCCCCGTTGAACCTGATGTATAAATAACATATGCAAGGTCATCAGGCTTATTGATATTTACCGGATTATTCTGTTCACATGTATTCAGCTGCATTGCTCCCATATCCAGAATTTCTCCGTCAAAGTCAATACTGCCGTTAAGGCTTCCGTTGATAAGCAGTATTTGAGTTCCGCTGTCCTGTAAAATGTAATTGATTCTTGCCGCAGGATACTTTGGATTTATTGGCAAATAAGCCCCTCCTGCCTTTAATATTCCTAAAATGCCTATTATCAGCTCTACAGAACGATCCATACTGATACCTACAATACTGTCAGACTTGACACCCATCTCCCTCAATAAAGCGGCAAGAGAATTGGCCCTGATATTCAATTCTTTATATGTAAGCTCTTTATGGTCAAATTCTACTGCTACATCGTTAAAATTTTTGCCGGCCTGAATTTCAATCAATTCCTGTATGGTTTTATCCTTCGGATAATCTTTTTCTGTATTGTTAAAATCATACAGCACCTGCCTTCTTTCAATTTCCGGCAGGATATTCAGTTTCCCGAGCTTCTCTCCGGGATGTCTGACAGCCTCATCCAGCAGGTTTACAAAATACCGGCTCATCCTTTCGATCTCATCAGCGGAGAACACATCTTCAAGATAATCAAAATCCAATACGTAAGTACCCGTATCCTCCCAGTCCCTTACGTGTATTTGAAGAGAATTGGCCTGGTAGCCGCAAAAATGCCATGACAGTTCATAATCCTCGGTAAATTCACCCCTGTCAAGCTTAACATTTTGATATGACAGCACTACGTCCGAAAGACTGTCTGTGACCTGGTGCCTTTCCCTGAATTCCTTCTGTATCAGTTCATAAGGATATTTTTGGTTTCTCAGCAGGGTGAGCCATTCTTTTGAGAGGGCATGGGCAAATGAAATAAGATTCTGTTCACAATCCACTGCATACCGGACAGGCAATATATTAATAAACATTCCTGTCATCTTTTTTTCACGTGCATTTGTCCTGTTAAGCACCGGAGTTCCCAACACAATATCTGATTTGGATGTAATTCTGCTAATAAATATGTAAAGTATTGAAAGGAAAGTGATAAACGGAGACTGTCTGTTTGAAATGCAGAACTCCTGGATATTAGCTGCCAGCTCCGGTGAAATTTTTACGCTTTTTCTGGAAGCCTTTAAATTTTTATAAACAGCTCCTCTGGTTTTAAAGCTTAAAAATTCAGGTACCGTACTGAATTTCTCACTCCAGAACCTTTTATGCTCCTCAAACCTCTTCGAATGCAGATAATCCTCCTCCGCCGTTACAAAATCAATATATGACGGTTTACTCCCGGAGATAAAATCTATACCATTCCGTAATTTGGAATAGTATTCCATGATTTTGCTGATCTGTGTTACACCGGTCCAGGCATCTGATATGAGGTGATGGGTTTTATAAAAAAAGCCCCCCTCGTTTTCACTGATTTTAAATAATGCAAAATAATATAAATCTGAATTATGCAGGTTGAAAGGTTCAACAGTCTTAATACCGCTCCACTTCATGTATTCTTCATTAGCTCCTGACCTGCTGAAATCATAAAAATCAACCTTGAAATATCTGTATTCTGCAAAATACTGTTTTTCTGTTCCCTCCCCCTCTTCAATCCTTGTACGGTAGCTGTCATTCTCCCGGACAACCTGGTTTATGGCATTTTCCAAAAGTTCAAAATCCACTTTTCCGTTTATTCGCGCAGTACCGGCTATATTTCCAAAACCTGTGCCGGGAAAAACCTTCTCGGTATGCCATATAGACAACTGGGGATATGTAAGTTTTCTGTATCTGTTAAAGTCAATGAAATTACCTTTTAACAATTTTTTATATTCTCTCATTCCCTCACGGTTCATAAACATACCTGCAAATTTATCCTTAAATTCTACGCCCTTTAAACTGAATTGTGACTTTGACTGTTCGTTAACATTCAATAAAAGATTGAAGCTCGCCTTTCCCCGTTCATGAAAAAAAGCGGCAATTTCAGGCAATACGGCAGCTGTAATCTGCTCTGTATCAGAATCTTTATTTACATAATATAATCTGCAGACATCGTGAAATATATTGAAATCCAAGATATCAGAACTCGATTCTGCAACAGCAAAAGCAATTATTTTTTCCTCCTTTTTAACGCAATAAAGGCTTCTGTCGGTGAAATAGCTATCTGACTTACAGACCTGCCGTATTTCATCAAGAAAAAAGCTGTCCTGCTCATAACCCAGCGCTTTAACTATCAGCGGCTCCAGATTGCCGGCGCAATATTTTAAAAAGGCCGCACAGTCATTTATGGCCTGGCAGTTATACTCCTGCTTTGTATCATAATACATCAAACTCGAAGTGTCGCAGATATATCCATAAACGGTATCAATTACAAACCTGCTCCTGTCCCCCACAAACCTTTCAATAGCCGACATGCTTTCAATCTGCCATTGGCAGGCAGCAGGCAAATACATTATGAAATTCTGACAACAGGGATGGAGATATAGATAATCAGCTATTCCGCCGTAAATTTCAGTCCAGGCTTCCGGATTAAACTTTTCCTCTTTCAGGTATACAGCCGGCTGTCCCATAAATGTTTTGGGATATGTACGCAGAACAGTGCCCAAAGCCGTATCAATTTCCGAGTTTCCACAGGAAAAGCCTGCGAAAATCGGAGCAATGTTTTTTAACAACCTGGGATGAGGAAAACAGTATTGCAAAGGAAGGTTTTTGAAACCTGTATAAACAACAAGGGGCTTTTGTATATAGAAAGAGTTCCCAACAGATGAGCCGACAGCCGCCGTCTTGAAAAATACGGTAAATTCCCTGTCCGAAAAGGAAACCGCCATTTCTTCGCCGGCATTTATTTGAATATTTTCATTGCCCGGGCAGACTATTGAAGGTTGGCTGCCCTTCCTGGGGGAGAATGACATTTCTGCAATTTGACGCTTGTTTCTAATTGTTATAATAACTGAAATACAATTTCTTCTCGCAAGATTTCTGAATAAGTCTTCAATACGTTTAATATCATTTACAGGTTTAAATCTATTCATGTAAGACCTCTGTCCCTTCCGAGCCTGTGCCTTGTAATCATACACTCTTCGGCACAAACATTGTTTTATACTTTAATTGAATAACGTTGTTTTGATTCCTAATGCGGACAATCACACCAAGCTCCTTCAATGTAGTATTTATAAGCTTTTCAACCAGCATAAGATTATTCTGCATGCTATAATCCGATTTATAAACCGTTCTGATATCAGCATAAATTTCAGTATCGATATATTTTAATTCATTTTTTGTAATAATGCCCATATTCAGCTCCCCGGCAGTATTCTTAGTGCTTATATAATTTAAAATATATATCACTGTATAAAGAGTTAATTTATAGTTACCACAACAGATAATGTTGTTATGATCTTCATTTTTAATGTAGATTTTTTCAAATATTTTGTATCTGGAAACACTGGCTGTTATTCCCTCCAATAAACCGGCAGCCTTAAATTCACTTATTTCGGTAGGAATTGTATTCAGAAAACCCTGGCAGAACCTTTGTACTATATCAAAAAAAGCAGCGGTATCAGTGTTTGTCTGTACCGGATTTATCATTTCACTCATTAGGAATGCCATAATGCCTTTTAAAAACTTTTTAACATTGTCATAATCTTTTCTGCTGATTGACAGTTTTTCATTCATAACGTTAAGTATGTTCTGGATAGAAGCATTTTTAAATTCAAGCGCTTTCTGCAGTTCCTCCTTTCCGGCTAGCAGCTGGTGATATTCAACAGCCTGCCGGATAACCGGTTTGAACTCATCTTCCACTTTCCACGGTTTTGTAATATATCTGTAAATGTCACCCTGATTGATCGCCAGAACTACCTGCTGAAGATGTGTATATCCCGACAATACTACTCTTACGGTATTAGGATATTTTTCTTTCAATATCCTTAAAAGCGCCAGACCGTCCATACCCGGCATTTTCATATCTGTCACAATTACGGCTATTTTATGTTCTTCCATAATTTTAAGGGCTTCCCCGGCACTTTCGGCAAACATGCACCTGTAATCTTCCTTATACAAGCCTCTTTTAAGGGAACTTAGCACATTTACTTCATCATCTACAAATAATACTGTTATATCTGCCATACACTGCCTCCTGCCAAATTAAACAAATCATAATATGAGTTACAGACCTTTATTTATACTCCTTACAATTTTCCTGCACTCCGCCATGGATATATTCAAATTGTCCATGACGTCAATATCCAAAGAATTCATACTGTTTGTGCCCATCAATTCCCACACAAAGTAATCTGCAATATGTACAATTGATACAAGTTCCTTATTTAAAATTTTGTCCAGACCGGGAGAATGATGATATAACGCCGCTTCAACTATTGGGTGGGGCAATTCCCACCAATCCAGCAAATACCCCCCCATTTCCTGGTGAGATACAGAAAAAGCTTCTGTTTCCACATCAACGAAGGACTTGCTTTTATCAGTGTCTATAGTTTTTATCAGCCTGGAATACCCCTCAGGAAAATTGCTTATAAATACTATTTTTCCGATATCATGCAACAAACCCGCTGATGCATATATTTCAGGAAGTCTTTTTCCCAGAAGTCTTTCATGCAGCAAAATCACCGCTTTATTGCATAAACAGGCATGTTCCCATAATTCCTCCCTGAGATGCAAAAGCTTTTCACTGGAATTCATCCTGTCAAATACAGTGGCTGTCAATACTATATTTTTTATATTATCCAGACCCATGTACATAATTGCCTGACTTATGGACCCGGTCTTGGCACCAAAAAAGGCTGAATTGGCATAGTGCAATACTTTTGCAGCAATACTGGGATCTTCTTCGATCAGGGCCGAAAACTCCCTTACATCCGCATCAATATCAATAAGAGAACAAAACCGGTTGTAGGTATCACTTATGGTAGGCAGTTCCTCAAGATTGCTTACAATGCTTAAAAGATTTTTATCCTTTAATATTTTTTCAGTCTCAAACACCCTGTCTATAATTGACATCAGCTGGCTATTATCCCAGGGCTTAAACAAATAGAGCTTGGCAAGGTTTTGCCGGAATGACTTGAACACCACCTCTCCCTCGGCATATCCACTCAAAATAATTCTTATAACTGAAGGAAACTCTTCTTTCACTGCTTTCAACAACTGATAACCATCCATACCCGGCATCCTCATATCTGATATCAGCATATCAATGTTCTCTTTTTCCAGGATATTTAAAGCATCTTCACCGTTATCAGCCATAAATACAGTGTATTTACTATCCATAAACAACCTGTTTACGGCTCTGAGAATCTGTTTTTCATCGTCTACAAAAAGAATATTCTTTTTCATTCCCATTCCTCCCCGAAAATTCCAGAATTCAGATGATTACTCTGTTTCTTAATCCAATAATATTATCAACGCAATAAAGACAAAAAAAATGGTTTTCCCATAAAGGGCACCATTTTTTCTATGAAACGCATTTTTTATCTGTTTTAATGTAATAATTCTCAAATTTAATCAGTAAAGCCTTTTACCTGATTGATTCTGAATAAATTTTTTCAAAGGTTTGATATATGACTTACTTGAGTAGATAGTATCGCTAATGTCATGGAATTCCAGATTATATGTATCCTTAAACCAGGAGGTTATTTTTTTTATTTTGGCAACGTTTACTATATAACTCCTGTGGCACCTGAAAAACCCGTTATTCTTCAGTTTTTCCTCCCAAACCTTCAAAGAATCCCAGCTGTGATATTGACTGTTTATAGTAACTAACGTAACTTTTCCCTCTGAAGATGCCAGGTAATATATTTCTGAAGGTTTCAGGAATAATATGCTGTCATCCTTTTTGAGGGTTAATATTTCCTCTTTGTCATATTCCTCCTCTGTTTTTTCAACAGGAGCCTCCTCCTCTTTAAAAATGTTCCGGGAACCGTCAAGAATATTAAGAATTCCCTCTATGTAACTCTTATAGCCCAGCAAATTATTTAATATACTGTCCTTTTTCCCTTTAACCTGCTTATCGGAGAGAGTCTTTCTTATAACCTCAATAAGAATGCTGTTATCCCACGGCTTTGGAAAATAATAATGAATTCTGCACTTATTTATTGCATCCTCCATAACTTTAAAATCCGAGTATCCGGTGATTAAAATTCTAATTGTATCCGGTGACACCCTGCTGGAATACTCAAGTAGTTCTATACCGCTCAATCCCGGCATTTTCTGGTCACAAATGATTAAATCGTACCTGTTGCTGCCTATCATTTTTATAGCTTTATCTGATTTTGTTGCACAATGAATCTCATATCCCTCACAGGCTAATACACGTTTTAGAGCCTTTAATATATTGATTTCATCATCTACTAACAATATTGCTGCAATTTTCTCGTTCATCTCAACAAACCACCTTGAATTTATTACTCCCTATCATATCAACATAATTAATATACCTCTGCCAATTTTATAATTATATCTGTAATTGTCCTGCTTCATCAAGTCTCGTATTCTGTATACCAGCATATTTTTATCAACAGACCGCCGGTCATTGTTCCTATTTTACTATCAAAACACCATCAAAATCGGGCATAAAAAACGCACCTCCTGTTTGGGAACGTGCGGCAGTCATTAATTATAATTTATTTAATTTATTTCGGGCATTGTGTGCACTATTTTATCTTTTACTTCTTCTGTTTGAATCTCATTAATTCTTTCCAATTCGGATATTCTTGCTTTCTGCAGTTTTATAATCCTTCCCAGTTCCCTGTTTTCTTCCTTTAATTCTTCTTTTTCACGCCAGAGCTTCGAATTCTCCATAGATTTTTTTTCAAATTCATCCGAAAAACTTACAAGTCTATCCAGACTGTTTTTTATTTCCCTTTGTTTATCTGACAGGCTTTCAAACTGTAACCGTTTATTTTCTTTCTCATTTAAAAGATCTTTATCAATCGCTTCTATTTTTCCATTAAGGTTTTCACTAATCTTTAGAATTATCCTGTTATCGACTCTTAGAGCATTTGTATCCTCCAATATTCTATTATGGTCTGCCGCCTGGTTGTCATGCGCGCTTATTATTATTGTCCGATGCCTTTCAATCAGGCTGAGAATTTTTGAACCGAATAGCAGTTCACCAAGTATCAGCACTATTATAGTAGTCCCTGCCGATACCAAGCCTATAAAAACACTAGTCATAATTTAATCCCCCATATACCGAAGATACTTTTATTCTATCAAAATATGGAAATATGTCAAACAGTAAACACCTGTGAAGGTGCCGTAAAATAAAACCGGATTTAATAGTATATCCAGATAAATATATGGACAATGCCTCCGGTAGTAAACCGAAGGCACGCCAGTTTAGTCAAAGTGTCTATTATTTTTTTTGATTTGAAATTAATTTAATTTGATTTCACTTTTATATGAATCTGAGTATACAAGGCTTTCAATTTCAACCTCGAGCTTTTTATGTTCTCCATCAACTTGTATGGATTTCTTTAACGGTGACTTTTTCCCGTCCTGAGAGGTCAGACCCAATCCTTCTTTAAGCTTATCAAAAATATTTTCAAATTCATCCGAACTCGAGCTTGAGGACCATGAGAGATGTTGAGTATCAGCTTTTATTCCAACATCAAAGTCACTGAATTTTCTGTTGCTGTCATTTACCTCCAGATCAAAGCATGTTGTTTTTCCATCCTTGATTTTCAAATTTGTCACTTGAATTTCAGAACCGTCTACTTTGATTTTATAATCCCCCGGTGTCTTGTCAAAATCAATTTTTATGCTCTGCCCATATTTTATACTTCTTTTTACTGAATCCACATAAAACGTCACATCCTTAAGGTCTTTCCGGGTTATGGGATATTTAAATATTATTTTACCGGCAAGATCGCCATTTGAGGTTGACCCCTGGACATTTTTGTTTCTTATGTTCATTGAAACCAAAGGCTCAAGTCTGGTCACTTCATAACCCTTATCCGGTATAAATTCATAATCAAGATAAGTGCTTGCCGAACCAAGGTATATGTTTTTTATCTTAAAGCTGCCGCCCTCACTTTTATACTCCTTGTTAACACTAACAGTTTCAACTTCTGCCTTTTTAACCGGTATGGGCAGGCTCCAATTTGCAACCTTCTCACTGCATGTAACTGATATTGTGACCGGTTTGTTGAGTTCAGGCATTCCGTCAAAATACAGGCTGCCATACTTACCTTCATCCCCCGAACTTCTGCCATTGGCGCGGAAAACTTTTTTGTTGGCATCTGTCAGAGTGATTTGAGGGAATAAGTCGTGAACAAAAATATTAGTATCCGGATCACTTTTGGTTAATTCTTTTATTTCCTGTATATAGTCAAAAGTATAATCGATACTCAGTCTTTCCCTTGAGTTACTTGCTGTTACAAACTTTAAAGTGCCATAGTCCGTTTTAATTTCTTTTCCGGGATTGTATTTTGCTCCGTCAGCGGACAGGGATTTATCAAGCACCATTGTATAGGTATAATCAGGCTTTTCTCTTCCTGCTTTGCGTAACGTATGTATTTTTAAATATAATTTATCACCCTTGATTAGTTCCCTGTTCAGATTAAACTCCAGTACTCCTTTTCCATTTCCGCCGTATTCACTGCCATGACCCTGGCTTACAGATTTTCCTTCTTCATTTACAAGAGATATCTGTGACGGCATGACTGAATCCTCTTTGTCTGCATCCGGAACAGAAAAGGCCACTAAAAGCGCATAGTCCTCCCAAACGGCATTTTCAAATTTTATTTTGTGATCTCCGTACTCGAATATTTTATTAAGTTCGACGGCTTTGCCGTTTTCAACAGCAGTATTAATACCGCCTGTCCATCCCCAAACTGGTTCTGCTCCTGCAGCAAACGCTGAAAAAGGCAGCGTGACCGCCATAATCACGGCCAGCAATAATATCTTTGTCTTATTTGCATACTTCATAAAATAATCCTCCAATTCTAAATTCTTCACCAGAAATATACCATTATTAAGTTAGAACCTCCAATATTTCCCCATGGTAATAATTTCCGTATTTACTGGTATATTATAACACACCTGTATTAAGTAGTATTTTCGGTCACACAAATTTAATCTTTATGTAATTTCTTTCGGAAACGGAATAAACCTGCCCATATTAACTTATGGCCAAAACTTTTCTCAGATCTGCTTCCTTTAGATTGTTACCCATTTTCAATCCTGTATCTATTATATAACAACCTGCCTCAGCTTTTTCCAGGTCAGCGCATTTGTCAAGCCAACCGGCCGGAGCCCAATCCACAACCCTGTCATATACATTTGCAGGCCACCCGTATGGCTCGCCCGATTTTCCGATTTTTCTCCGGTTACCTGCAACAGTGATATAATAGTGTTTTTGAAGTTCAACGATTGCACGGTCCACTTTGCTGCCGCCTTTTTTACCGACACCCGCCTCGCGTCTTATATCACTTGTATTGAGCAGTGTTTTAGTCTCGAAGAGCTTCCAGAGTTCTTTTACCTCAGGGCTTACCACTCCCTGCCTCCACCTTTCTTCCATCGTTTCCTCCGGCCGGCAGCAAGCATAAAAGTATGGATACATGCCAGGCGAAACAAACCCCTTATGCCCTCCAAGAATACACCCAAAAGCCAGCTGCTTTTCTCCTGCCGCTTTATCCTTCCAGCACCAGGGGTCGGTATCAAAATCACCGGTATGCCAGGCCTCTTTCCTGGTTTCAGCGGCTAATGAAGGAAGACCGGGAAGTATATCTGATAATGGCATAAAACCCAACTCATTTACTCTTTCTATAAATTCACCGTAATTTTTAATAAAAGCCATAATTACTCCTTTTGACGGTTAACCGGTCCGGTAATCCATCTGTTTTCATACTGCAATAATATCCTTTTCTCCACCGGTAATCAGCTGTCCGCCCTCCGGAGTCACTATATAGGTATCCTCAACACCTACCATGCCCACTCCGGCCATCCCTTTTTTCGGTTCCAGGGCAATAACCATATTTTCCTCAAGAGGTCTGTCAAAACCTTCCGCTATGGCAGGAGGCTCATCGATGTGAAGACCTATTCCATGGCCCAGGAACTTGACCTTCCTGCTCCCGAAGCCCATAAAGTTCTCAAGGAACTCCTCCTCTATCCCCGACATTACCGATTCATATATCCGGGACGGAATGCTGCCGGGCTTCAATAATTCTGCAGCCTGCTTCTGTATCTCAATACATTTGCGGTGAGCCCTGACAACTTCTGCGGATGGAGTTTCACCAAACATGTAAACCTGTGTTCTGTCACTGTGGTAACCATACATTCCGAATCCGATATCCACAAAAACCAGATCACCTTTCCTCAGAAATCTGTCCCTGCTGCCTATAATGGGAACTGCCGCACTCATCCCCTTCATGCCGCCAGGTCCATCAAAATTCGTATGATATAAAGAATTTTCGCCAAATGCAATTTGCCCCGCTATCATTTCGGTCTGATATCTGGAAAACCGTGAAACCCCATGGAAGCCTATTTTCAGCATGTGCCTGTATAACTCTGCAGTAAAGTCCACTTCACTCATGCCTTCTTTCAAAATTGAAGGCACTATTTCATCAAGCAGCTTTTGGTGCCGCTTTCCGGATTCCTTCATGCAGTGTAGTTCGTATGGGCTCTTTATGGCCCTCACTTCAAAAATAATGTTGTCCAGGCTGTACATTTTTTCTATTGAAAAATGCTTTTTAATTCTTTCCAGAATTCCAACCGTTAACAGTTCTGTTTCAAACAAAGTATTTCCCAGCTCGCGGCCTGCCGCGGCCGCAGCATCTCTATAGCTTTCCATGGGATATATGCATGCGAGAGGCGATTCAATCCTTGCCCTGTCGTAGCTTCTCCTGGCAAAATACATCACCTCCCCGTTCTTCTTTATTATAAGTATTCCATCCTGCATGGTACCTGTAAAATAATATTGGCTGACACGGCTTAAAATCACTGCCGTGTCCCATTCGTCATACCTTTTGGTGATTGCCTTGCAAAGTCTTTCTATTCTATCCCTTAATTCTCTTTCAGTAACCTTTATATCCATTAATCAATAAAGTCTCCTTCAGCTGTAATAAGAATAATGTGTTGTATGTTATATAGCAGTGTTATGTAATAATGCTCCATCCAACTTAATTTTACCATAAGGAGTAATGATAGACAAAAATTAATATATCAGCTCATGAATAATAAATGTCTGAAAACTCAATATTTATACGCTCGATCCTTCTCTGCGTTTCAACCTCCTCAAGGTAAAACTCATCCCTCTTGTTTTCTATTGTTGTCACAGGCAGGTCTATAATAAACTCACTTCCCTTGCCATACTCACTGACAGCAGTTATTGTACCCCCATGCATCTCAACAAAGGATTTCACCATAGCCAGGCCTATGCCGCTGCCATCCTTGTTCTTTGTCAGTGTCTGCTCGACCTGGACAAAACGCTCAAAAATGGCAGCCTGCTTGTCCCTGGGTATGCCTATGCCTGTATCCTTTACGGATATTACAACATTTTCACCCCTGTCCTCAACCTTAACATAAATACTGCCTCCCTGATCGGTAAACTTAATTGCATTTGATATAAGATTGAGCATAATTCTCTCTATCTTATCTACATCACAGGCAATTATCTTCTCCTCGGAATTTTTTTCAAAAAACAGATTAATCCCTTTGTTCTGGGTAAATTCCTGTATGGACATGGTTATGTCTTCAACTATTTTTATTATGTTATTATTGCCTGCATGTTTTTCGAGAAATCCCACGTCAATCTTTGTTGTATCAATTAAATTATTTACAAGCCTCATAAGTCTATAACAATTCTGCTTCATGGTCTTTAAGTGTTTTGACATATTGACGTTATGAGTTCCCTTCTCCTTTTCAAAATAAAGTTTACAGAGCTGTATGGACGCCAGAATCACATTAAGGGGAGTCCTCAGTTCATGTGTGATATTGGCGAAAAATTGTGTTCTTAACTTTTCAAGCTCAGAGGATTCCTTTAATAGACGTTTATCCTCCTCAACCCGAAGTTCAAGATCTTGAACAGTTTTCCTTTTAAATAAATACCCTGCTAATAAAAGACAGCAAAATATACAGAATGTTATGGTTATGAGTATCAGTGAAAAGAACTTCTTTTTGAGGATATCCAGCTTTTGAAAAACCTCCTGCTCGGGAGCTGTTAATGCTAAAAACCATTCGGTATCTGCAATTTTTGAATATGTAGTAAAATAATCCTTTCCTGCGTAATTGTATAAGGCATATCCTTTTTCCCGGGAGCCCATTTCATGAATAAAATCTCCAAATTCGGGATTTTCATTGATATCTGACTGCTTGTCCAGTATTTTTTCCCTGTCGGGGCATGCAATTATTCTTCCATCTTTATCTATTATGAATCCGAATCCGGTTTCACCCATCTGCAAATTGCTTATACTGTCAATTAAAAAATGAGAGTCTAATGAAGCTGTCAAAGCTCCGACAATATCTTTCTTTTTATTTTTTATGGGCACAGAGCATGCCATGATTGCCCCCTTGCCGGCACTTTCCTGAAATGGCTCAGATATGTACGCTTCACCTTTTAAGGCACTATGAACCCCTTCCAGGTCGGGCAGATCGAACTGAGCTTCCGGGGTGGATTGGGAATATCCCGCCAGGTCCGTTATCTGAAACCTCATAACGTTTAATCTCTCGGCTTCTTCAAGCAAAACCGGCTTTTGGGACGACCAATCCATTGACTGAATTTCAGTTCTGAAGCTCACTCCTTCAATAATTGTCTTTAGTTCTTTTAAATGCTGTTTCAGCAGATTGGAATTATCGGCAGCCATGCAGATGTTGGAATCAACAATGCTATTTTTCAAAACAATAGATGTATTCTGATATGATATAATTCCGAACGCTCCAAATATGATTAAAATTGATATAAAAATCATTGCTAGGAAATCTATCCCGGGAATATGTTTTGATTTGAGTCTCATTTTATTCAATCCCCTATCAGAAGCTATTATATTAAAATGTTTTCATGGAATCTATATCATTTTACTACTTTCTTACATTAATTTCTATATTTTCTAAGTAATTTAACACTTTCCCAAAAATTTTAGGATTTTGATTACCACTCCCCCTGAATTTCATCATTTTTATGATCAAGAGAAAATTTTGCCGTGTCAAAGTAATTTCCTCCGTTTACTCCAAAAGTGCAGTCCACATTGACCCATCTTTTTGACTGGGAATCGTAAAATTGATTCCAGGCGTGATCCCCCCATGAAAGACCGCTGTATCCCAGCCCTGTTACCAGCCTTACCTTAATTCCGTTTGCCTGGCACATGGATATGAATAAACTTGAATAATCGAAGCATATCCCTTGTTTGGTCTGGTAGCATATTATTGTTCCGGATTGTGTATCCTTTGTCTCTTTTGCTATTTTTCTCGCTTTTTCGTAGTCATATTTTATATTGGCTGTTATCCATTTGTATAGTTTTTTACCTTTTTGGTAGTCCCCGGATTCCCCCCTTGTGAGCTCAACAGCAAGCTTATCTATTTCAGGCGTTGATTTTACGGCATCATCCAGAGTTACACCGTTAAAGTACTGAATTACCTTTATATTATAATTTCCAAGAGCATCCTTGATATTTTCGGCAATTTTTGCTCTTTGCTCACCAACACCCTGCTGCTTGTTGAACTGGTCATTTATGATTACAGGTATTTTCTTTGCAACCTCCGAATCAATGACAGGCTTTAAAGCAGTATCATACACCGAATTCAACACCCTGGATTCATCGATGTATTTTGAGAGTCCCGGCACTGTAAAGTAATATGAAAAAAAGTAAAATATGAAACTCAGACATATTAATGTTACCAGCGCTCTGGGAACACTGCATATTAAAGAAATCAACTTTTTTGAAATGGGGCCCATGGAACTCATGGATTTGTATATCCTGTTGGCAATACCGTCGAAAACATAGTTGTACAAGGGATAGGTTATCAGTCTTAGCAAGAGAACCACAATAATAAGAATTATAAAAGCAACACATAGATAAGTATAAATATTATTGGCAGCCAAACTGGATTTGACAGCCGCAGGCAAAAAATCATAAATAAATTTGAAAACCGCATTGCTTTTATCGAAAAGTATGCCTTTAGTTATAAATAGTGCTATCAGCAGGGCTGTTATAAATTCAATATTGTTCACAATTGAATAAAACCCGTTTAGAATCCTGTCACGGCTGAATGAAGTAAACAAGGCCGAAACCAGTATAAATGCCACGGGAACAATTAATATCAGGCTGACGGGATTAAAATCTATGTTAATATGCATTACCACCTTTATTATATCTATTTAAGTTCTGAATTGTTCCGGTTTAGAGAACATGTCAAAAAAGAGCCTGAGGCTAACATAATAAGTATTATAGCACAGTTGCTCCCGTATTTTAAATTTCCCTGTTAAAAAAGTCAATTACTATCGGCTGAATGCGAAAGTTCTCAACCGTAATTGACTTTGGTAATATTTCTGTAAAAGAACACCATTATAGTCAGAAATGGGCAGATTTTTTTGAAGCAAAAATCAAGCAACTTGCAATTTTTCCGATTACCTTTCATAAACAATATTTTTTATTTTTCACAAAAACAGCTATTTTCAGGCAATACATATTTATTTAAAAAAATCCTCTCAATCCCAAAAAGACGTAATGATTTTTTTCTCTTGCAATTATAATTAAAAAATTGTATCTTTTAATAGTATAAATTAATATGAGTGTAAATTAATAAGATAATAAGTAACTTGGTTTCCAAGCTGCTTTTAATAATTTTTCATGAGGTGATTTATGAGTCATATAAGTGAGATCTTTGGTTCCAGTGTATTCAACGATTCGGTAATGAGAGAAAGACTCCCAAAAGCCACGTATAAAGCACTTAGAAAGACTATTGACGAAGGACTTCCTCTCACTCTGGAAATCTCAGAAGTAGTTTCCAGCTGTATGAAGGATTGGGCAATAGAAAAGGGCGCAACCCATTTTACACATTGGTTTCAGCCAATGACAGGCATTACGGCCGAAAAGCATGATTCTTTCATCAACCCTACTGAGGATGGCAAGGTCATATTGGAATTTTCAGGTAAGGAATTGAGCAAGGGTGAAGCCGACGGTTCCTCCTTCCCTTCGGGGGGATTGCGCGCCACCTTTGAAGCCAGGGGATATACAGCCTGGGATTGTACTTCTCCGGCATTTATTAAGAACAATACTTTATATATTCCTACAGTTTTTTGTTCCTATACCGGCGAAACCCTCGACAAGAAAACCCCTTTGCTCAGATCCATGGAATGTCTCTCCAAAAGCGCTATACGGGTACTTCACCTCTTTGGAAACGAAAAGGTTACAAAGGTTACCCCCACTGTTGGTCCCGAACAGGAATATTTCCTTATCGACAAAAAAATCTATGACAGGCGTAAAGATCTGATCTTTACCGGCAGGACCCTCTTTGGTGCAAAAGCTCCCAAGGGTCAGGAAATGGAAGATCATTACTATGGAAGCATAAAACAGCGTGTTTCAGCCTTCATGAAGGATCTTGATGAAGAACTGTGGAAATTGGGTATCTCCGCCAAGACAGAACATAATGAAGTTGCTCCTGCACAGCATGAGCTTGCCCCCATTTTTACCACTGCAAATATAGCTACCGATCACAATCAGCTCACCATGGAGCTGTTGAAATCCGTAGCCTTGAAACATGGCCTGGTTTGCCTGCTTCATGAGAAGCCCTTTGCAGGAGTTAACGGTTCCGGAAAACACAATAACTGGTCATTGTCCACCAATGACGGTCAAAACCTGCTGGATCCCGGCAAAACACCCCATGAAAATGCCCAGTTCCTTATTTTCCTATGTGCTGTAATCAAAGCGGTTGACGAATATGCCGACCTTTTGAGACTTGCTGCAGGCAACCCCGGAAATGACCACAGACTGGGTGCAAATGAAGCACCTCCCGCCATAATATCGGTCTTCCTGGGTGACGAGCTTACAAAAATATTGGATCAGATTGCTTCGGGCGGAGATATAAGTACCAACAAGGCAGGTAAATTAACCGTCGGTGTATCCACTCTGCCTGCCTTTCCAAGGGATACAACCGATAGAAACAGAACCTCTCCGTTGGCATTCACAGGTAATAAATTTGAATTCAGGATGGTTGGCTCCTCTGCCTCCATCGCATCCTCAAATTTCTTCCTGAATACAACCGTCGCCGAAGTCCTGGAGAATTTTGCCGACAGGCTGGAAAAGGCCTCGGATATCAATGCTGAAGTCAGCAGCATTATAAAAGATGTTGTTAAACATAACGGCCGGGTTATTTTCAACGGAAACGGCTACTCTGAGGAATGGGTGGCCGAAGCTGAAAAAAGAGGGCTGCCCAATATCAAGAGTTATGTTGAATCCATAAAGTGTCTGCTGGAGGAAAAAAATATCTCTGTTATGGAAAAGCACAAGGTATTCAGCAGAGTGGAAATGCATTCCAGGTACGAAATATCCCTCGAAAAATATATAAAGACAATAAACATCGAAGCCCTGACCATGCTGGAGATGTCCAGACGGCAAATCCTCCCGGCCGTAATAAGCTTCGGTGCCCAACTGGCAAACTCCATAAACCAGATAAAGAGCTGCGGAGTGGATGCCGATATCAGTGCCAATGCCGAGCTTCTGAAAGAAGTGACTTCACTGACAACACAGTTAAGCAAGGAAATCGCCCTGCTTGACAAAAAGGTTTCCGAGGCTCAGGAAGCAACCCATGACAGCTATGCGCAGGCTATGCTTTACAGAACCGGAGTATTTGCCCAAATGGGAAGTCTAAGGGCCGTAGCCGACAAACTTGAGTGCATTGTGGATTCAAAATTGTGGCCATTCCCGACCTATGCCGATATATTGTTTAACATTTAGCATTTGCCGGGAACATGTTTAAATAACTAAAATAATTTATAACTTAAAGGGGCTGTTGCACAATGAATACATTTTATTTACCTTGGCAGCAGTTCCTTCTTTATCCTTAAAATGGTAAAACGGATGTCTCAAAAGGAGGGAATTGTAAATAATGGAATACTTATAGTGCGCGAGTACAACTTCGATAAATGGGAAGCTCTGTTAAAAGTACATGCCTGAAATTGTAGGTGAAACACAAGTGTTTTAGCTGACAAATCGGCAGGAAGCCGATTTGAGCAGAACCCAAGACAGGATGTTGAGTGTTCTGCGACAGCTTAAAAATACTTGTGGTGAATCATACAAATTTCAGGTATGTGCTTTGTGAGCAATCCATTTATTGAAGTTGGTATGGGAGCACGATTATCATTTTCCATATATATTTCAATTGTGTCAGTTTTGCGACATCCCCTTCATTATCCTCCCTTACCTTTTCAGCAGCAGAAAAACTGAAAAGATACTCCCTTCCCCAAGTTTTGACTTTACCTTTATATACCCGTTCTGTCTGGTCACTATCTCTCTGGACAGGTACAGACCAATACCTGCTCCGTCCTGCTGCCTGGCGTTGGGACCCCTGTAGAAGCGTTTAAATATATTATTTATCTCCGCTTCTTCAAAACCGGGGCCATTGTCTCTTATATCTATTCTGGCATACATTTCATATTTATAAACATTAATTGCTATTCTGCCGCCATCTCCCGTATACTTGACTGCATTTTCCAGTATGTTTGTAATGGCTTCCGACGTCCACTTGATATCGGCTGTCAGCTTAATATCTTCATCCGGGATGAACTCCATATCCATACCTTTTCTTTCAGCCTTGTGATAAACCTGCTTCAGGGAGGTTAACAGCAATTCATTAACAGAGCTTTCTTCAGGCTTTAATTGAATGATCCCGCTCTCCAGCCGCGACATTTTTATCATGCTTTCCATTAGCCAGTTCAACTTTTCCAGCTGGTTGGAGATATTATTTACATATTCCTGTCTGCTTGATTCATCCAGACACCTATCTTTAAGAAAAGAAATATATAGATTCAGGTTGGACAGGGGATTTTTCAACTGGTGTGCAATATCCGATATCAGGGACTTTATTTCATTTTTTTCCTTCTCGAGTTTGCTGTTCTGCATTTTAAGAATTCCGGAAAGCTTTATTACCTGGGACTGCAGCTTTGAGAGCATATTGTCATCCAGTGCCGAAAATATTTCAGTTTCCCGCATGTCAGTGATGGCAGCTATAACCTCCGACAGCTGCAAAAAGACGTCCTGCATCTGCTTTTTCACCGCTGTGTAGAATATAAAACCGGCAGCCGCTTCAAAGCACATCAGGCAGACATTTATGATGATTTCAATAAAGCTTTTGGAAATTATTATGCCGTAAAACAGGTATACCAGGTTAACACTGATAAACAAAGTTACTATTACGGCTATTTTTTTGTTGAAATTCATGATAACTCTCCATCCTGGCAGCTTTGTAAAACCAATGATACCGGTATTGAATAATACCTACCAGCCTCCCCAGGTATACCCTATACCAAAAACAGTTTTAATATAATAAGGTTTTTTAGGATCCTTTTCAAGTTTCTGCCGGAGCCTTCTCATATTGACACTCAGTGCATTCTCGTCAACAAAGGCTTCATCCACGTCCCACAATTTTTCCAAAATACTCCGGCGGGTGAGAACCTGACCGCTGTTTTTTGTGAGCAGCGTAAGAAGCCTATACTCGGTGGCAGTCAATTTTACTGTTTCATCCGCCCTCTTTACCTGCATCTTATCATAATCAATCAGTATCTCTCCCGAACTGAAAACATTGTTTTCAGTTCTTCCCATTCTCCTTAAAACAGCCTGGATTCTGCGGTACAGCACCTCCAGGGAAAACGGTTTTGCCATGTAATCGTCACAGCCTGACAGAAACCCCCTGACAACCTCCTGTTCGGTATCATTAGCCGTGATAAAGATAATGGGAACCTGTGAAGTTTTTCTGATTTGCTTGCAAAGCTCCAATCCACTTTTATCCGGAAGATTTATGTCAAGTAATATCAGATTAAAGCTCTCAGCCGTAAAATAGGAATACCCCTCAGAATATGTATAACTGCAGGCTACCGAATAATTATTTTTTTCAAGAGCTAATTTTATACCCCTGTTTAGCAGGATATCATCCTCTACAATAAGTATTTTGTCCATTAATCTTTACCCTCGGCGATAAATTTATCTTCGTAATTTATTGTAGCCTAACCCTCAATACTTCTCAACCTTTCGGTAACACTTTGCTTTGATATCAATTTAAAGGTTATTTCCGGTACCGTAAGACATACCGTGAAAATCAATAAAAATGAAACCAGCAGCGCTGTAAATGGAAAGGAATAAACTGCATATGTAGCTTCAGTTTTAAACAACGCAAATAATCCGTATGAGATACCATTGCCTAAAAGTAAAACCAGAATACAGGTTATTGCCGCATACGCCCCCCCTTCAAACAGCAGCATTCTTCTTATTTGTACGGTGGTCATTCCCACACTCTCCAGTACTGCAAGTTCATGCCTTCTGACGTTAATACCGGTTATCATAACATTAACAAAGTTCATTATTCCGATGAAAGCAAGTATCATGGACATTCCTCCTCCGAGAACAAACATTACAAGTTTTGCACCTTTAAACTGTTCAAGCATCTTGATTCTGGAATCCAAAGTAATTTCTCTGTCCCCTCCGGTCAATGCCTGTAATTGGGCTAATACCTCTTTCTCAGCTCCATCTTCAGCCTCAAGTGTAACAGCATATATGACCGGGTCACCGTATAACTGATGCATTTTGGCATTGCTGATATAAATTACTGGAGCAAGCCCCCTGGAACCTTTATATGGCGCATCCTCCGGTATAATTCCTCCCAATTTGGCCATGGTCTTTTTACCGGTATCTTTATCCATGAAAGCAATATCTGATCCAATACTGTATAGTTCCGGCTTGTCAGATGAAAACAGAACTATCTGCCCTTTTTCAAATGCGCCGGTGTCAACAGGTGTTTCAAGCTTTTCATTAAGTTCACTGATATAATCTGTATCAACTCCCACCAGACATGTCCAGAATAAATCAGGATTATTTAAAAACTGTTCCTGGTTATGTGGCGGCAATTTGTACCTTTTTTCCAAATCCGCCATATGCCTGCCGAATATTTCTTCTGAATACTCAACGTTTACCTCATGCATGGATATTTGTCTTATACTGTTGACAGACTTCAGCGATTTCAGTCCGGATAAAAAATCAGTGTCAAATTTCTGCCTGACTGTTGCTCCATATACCGTAGTATTATTGGTTAACCTAAAATCGTTTTTTATATACTCCGAAACAAGATTTTTTACATCCATGCTTTGAACAATTGTATTTACTGCCAGAAAGGTTGTAATACCCAGGAACAGTGATACCAGAACAAGCGCCGCTCTCCTTTTGTCCCTGAAAATATTTTTAAGGGCCATTCTATGAACTTTACCTCCGCCGGTCGACCTGTTTGTATTTCTTTTAAATGTTAGTCCCGTATATCTCATTGCCTCAACCGGAGAAATATTTCCCGCTTTTCCGGCAGGTTTCATACTGCCTATCAGTGTTGTAACCAGGGTAAAAAACGCCGCTCCCATATATATAACCGGGTTAAATGAAACCTTAACTCCAAGGTCGCCGCCTTGAAAATTTAATAAGGAAAGTGCCGTCGGCACCGTAAAAAGTGAAACAAAACCGCCCAGCAGCAGCCCTGCCGGAATTCCGACCACCGTAAGCCGAAATGCCTGTCCCATCACTATTTTGCCCAGCTGTGCCGGTGTTGTGCCTATGGTTTTCAACAGCCCGTAATATCTTATATCCTTTGAGACTGACAGGGATAAAACGTTGTATATCAGCAGGTATCCGCTTGACATTATAATAAATACAATAAAAATCATTGCCAGCAGCGTACCGGTATCAGCCATGCTTCCATTATCATACAAGGGTACGACTTTAAGCTTCTGGTCACCGGAAAGCTTTACATCTCTTTCCAATTCCTTAACCTTGTAATCCATATTATTATCCGATTTAAATACTATAGAGGCGGCACCGGATTTTTGAGGTGACTTTCCCTCTCCTTTCAAAAATTCTTCTGAAACAAGCATGGCTCCGATATTGTCAGAACGCAAATTCATATATTCGGTGTAATAGCCGGATAAAATGAATTTCCGGCTCTTTTCTTCTGAAGTCGTGCCATTTGAGGAAACTCTGTATTTTAAATCTATTTCCATTCCAATTTCAGGTTTATTTATTCCCATTCGTTTAAGAATCCACCCGGCAATCATTATTTCATTGGATTTCTCAGGGTATGAACCCACAATATCACTAACTGTGGGCTTGCGTAAAACCTCCCATTCGGTTTTGTCATACCAGTGAAGCGAAAGTACCATACTCCCCATTTCAGGAGTTTCCGATACATCTGCCGCATTTGCCTGCAAGCCGACTGCCTTAATATAGTCCAGGGTGTGAATCTTTTGTATCTGCCGGTCTGTGGGATAGGTCAGTGCCAAATGCGCAGTTGTGCCCATAGCTCTCAATTGCTGAAGTTTCAATGATTCAACAGTACTCATCCCAATACTGAAAACAGTGGTGAGCAAAAAAGCAGTTAAACCTACGGCAAGTGTGACAAAAGTGTTGCGAAGCCTGTTAGCCCGCATTGTACGTATTGTCAGCTTTTTAACTATGAATTTGTTATTGGTGGGGAATTTCATTTATCTTCACCCCCGGCGATTTTACCGTCTTCCATGCGTATGACCCTGTCAGCCAGCTGCGCAAGTTCCTCGTTATGTGTTATCATAACAATGGTCTGGTTAAATAAGCTGCTGGTCATTTTCAGCAGCCCCACCACTTCAAAGCCTGTTTTGCTGTCAAGGTTTCCGGTAGGTTCATCCGCAAGAATTATTGCCGGCTTGGCGGCAAGGGCTCTGGCCATGGCAACTCTCTGCTGCTGCCCGCCAGAAAGATTATTCGGAAGATTGTTCAGTTTGCCCGACAGCCCCAGAGTTTCAATAATATTTTGGAGATATGTTTTATCAAGGGTTCCGCCGTCAAGCTCAACCGGAAGCGTAATATTCTCATAGACATTGAGAACCGGCACCAGATTGTAATTTTGAAAAACAAAACCTATATTTCTTCTGCGGAAAATTGTCTTTTGTTCATCATTCATTTTAAAGATTTCCCTGCCTGCTACCAAAACAGTTCCGGAAGTAGCATTATCAAGTCCTCCCAGCATATGCAGCAGCGTTGATTTTCCGCTTCCCGAGGAACCCACAACAGCCACAAATTCTCCTTCAACTATTTCCATACTCACTCCATCAAGAGCTTTGACCAGATTTTCGCTGTCACCGTAATACTTCTTCAGATCAATTGTCTGCAAAATACCCATAAATTTTCTACTCCTGTTTCTGCACAAAAAAATTCAGACCATAAACTAGTTTATAGTCTGAATTATAATTTAAAGTTCTTACAATTTAGTGACAAAATTTATTAAATTTATTTTAATAGTCATGTCCAAGATTCAGGGCCTTCATTTCCTCTGGAATCATGTGGTGCTTCTTGGCAGGCAGTACTTTTTTCAGGGCGGTTTCAAAGCTTTCCCTGGACACTATGCCTGTTTTGGCAAGTAATTTCCCTAAAATAATAATGTTGGCGTATGTGAGGTTCCCCATATCCGATGCGATTTGAGTTGCAGGAACTCCGGAAAAATCGATGTCGGTTCTCTTTGGCTTTGCTTCTACCAACGAGCTGTCGGAAATGATCAAACCATCCGGTTCAACCACTTTCTCAAATTTCTCAAGTGAGGGGCCGTTCATAACCACCAGAACATTTGCCGTGTCAAGTATGGGTGAACCCACAGGCTCATCGGATATTACGACACTGCAGTTTGCAGTTCCGCCTCTCATTTCAGGGCCGTAGGACGGAAGCCATGAAACGTATTTTCCTTCCAGCATTCCGGCGTATGCAAGCAATCTGCCTGCCGACAGTATGCCCTGTCCGCCGAAGCCGGCAATAATCAATTCCAACTGTTTCATTATAGCACCTCCAAATCCTTTCCTTTAAAGTTTCCCAAAGGATAGAAGGGCATCATATTCTGCTCAAGCCATTTTAATGAATCAACAGGATTTATGCCCCAGTTTGTAGGACAGGTTGAGAGAACTTCAACTATTGAGAAGCCCTTTTTGGCCTTCTGTACCTGGAAGGCCTTCTTTATTGCCGCTTTCGTTTTGTTTATATTTTTAACGTCATGGACTGAAGTTCTTTCAACATAAACAGCACCTTCAAGTGTGGAAAGCATTTCACAGACTTTAACGGGGTAACCGTGTATTTCAGGCTTTCTGCCGTATGGGGATGTAGTAGTCACCTGATTTAACAGGGTGGTTGGTGCCATCTGGCCCGAGGTCATGCCATAGATGGCATTGTTGACGAAGACAGTTGTAATATTCTCTCCCCTGGTAGCTGCGTGAACGATTTCGGCAGTACCTATTGCAGCAAGGTCTCCGTCTCCCTGATATGTGAATACGTAGTTGTCGGGATGCACTCTCTTTATGCCCGTAGCAACTGCAGGAGCTCTTCCGTGAGCGGCCTGAACGAAATCGCAGTTGAAATATTCATAGTTATTGTAAGCACAGCCAACCGGCGATACGCCTATTGTAGTACCTTCTATTTCAAGTTCGTCTATTACTTCCGCTATTATTCTGTGAATGATTCCGTGTGTACATCCGGGACAATAGTGAAGTGACAGATCTTTTAAAGCATGTGGTTTTTTAAACACCGTTGCCATATAACCTCCATTCCGCTGCTGTGCAGCGATACAATAGTAAGTATTGAAAACCCGCTTGAGGGTTTTATTTTAAAATTTCCTTGATCTTATTAAGAATTTCCTTCTGGCTGGGAACCATACCACCCATACGTCCGTAGAAATGCACCGGACATTTGCCGTTTACTGCTAGACGGACGTCTTCCACCATTTGGCCGGCACTTAATTCAACGCTGAGGAATGCCTTTGGCGTCTCAGCATATTTTTCAAAGGCAGCTGTCGGGAATGGCCAGAGTGTAACAGGACGGATAAGTCCAACCTTAATGCCTTCTTTTTCAGCTGACTTTATAACATTCTTGATGATACGTGCAACAGTACCATAGGCAGTTACTATTATATCGGCATTTTCACAGTTGTAGGTTTCAACGCGCACTTCATTCTGCTCTATTTGCCTGTATTTGGCCTGAAGCTTCAGATTATGTTTTTCAAGCACTTCGGGATTGATATATATGGAAGTTACATTGTTGCTTTCCCTCTGCATTTTTGTTCCCGTGGTAGCCCACTTCTTGTCATCGTGATATATTTCTTCCCTGGCTTTAAATTCTACAGCTTCCATCATCTGTCCCAGCATGCCGTCACCCATGATCATGGTGCAGATCCTGTACCTGTCGGCAATATTAAAGGATTCGACTGTCAATTCGTACAGTTCCTGAACACTGGAAGGAGCAAGCACTACCATCTTGTAGTCCCCGTGTCCCCCGCCCTTGACCGCCTGGAAATAGTCGCACTGTGCCGGTAATATTCCGCCCAGACCAGGTCCGCAGCGTACTATATTGACAATAACGCAGGGAAGCTCGGCACCTGCGATATATGAGATACCTTCCTGTTTGAGGCTGATTCCGGGGCTTGACGAGGATGTAAGCACACGTGCACCTGCTGCTGCAGCTCCGTATACCATATTTATAGCAGCTACTTCACTCTCGGCCTGAACAAATGTACCATTGATTTCAGGCATTTTCTTTGCCATGTAATGCGCTACTTCGGTTTGTGGTGTTATGGGATATCCGAAATAATGTTTGCAGCCGGCTCTTAAGGCGGCTTCTGCAATAACTTCGTTACCCTTCATTAATAATTTTTCAGACATTTTTTATCCTCCCAAATAAATTCTCAACATTTCAAAACACGGGGAACTGCATGTTTGCAGCATTGTGTACCGCCGCGCTTTATTTTTCGACCTCAATGACGCAATCAGGACAAATGGTGGCACAGAAAGCACAGCCGATGCATTTTTCCATTTCGTCCACACCTGCAGGATGAAAGCCCTTCTGATTCAATTTGTCGGATTTCATTATGACAATTTTTTTGGGACATACTGTTACACAAAGCTTGCAACCCTTGCATCTTTCCTCATGGAATATTACTTTTGCCATTGTCAAAACCTCACTTGTATTTGATTTAAATAATAAATTTAAATAATTGATTTGAAATTATTTACTGATTTATTTACTGATTTAACGAACTAAAACTATTGTTTATTATAAAACTCTTTACTTGTATTTGCAAGTCAATTACTAGCAGCTGAAAGCCGACAGCAATTGACTTTGATAAAAATCAGTCCGGCAATTCTTTGAACCTGTCCCCGCTGTATCCCGAGAGCTCCATGATCAGCTGCTGCAAAGTTTTGCCCTGATTTTTCAAATCATCTATATAAACATCTGCCGCTATCCTTCCACGCCGGAGAATGATAGCCCTGTCAAGAAAATTTTCTATTTCATTGACATGGTGGGTGCTGACAAGAATGGTCTCTAATAAGCCCATTAGTCACAACAGCTGAAAAAGGGGTTGAAAAGAGCATATACCCTGTCAGTATGCTGATAAGCTGGAAACATATGAGCATGAGCAGATAAATAAGGCCCGGTATGACTTTGGAGAAATAAATGGCCGACCTGCCGTCAGGAATTGCCATAAGCGTATAGATGCCCTGCTGCCTGAATAATCGGACAGAATACTGTAAACACATCCCGCAAGAGTTGATGTAAAACCAATATAAAATGCCAAGGATACACCCGAAAGTGCTATCAGCTTTTCAAAGGGTATATACCTGTCGGCGGGATAATCCCCGGCCGTTATGTAAAGGAGCATGTTCTGCGCCACGATGAGCAGTAAACACTCAAGCAATACAAGCCTGGAAATAAACCCGAACTGGAAATTTATCAATTTATACAACTTCTTCATATATTCACCCCGCTTGTATTATAGCTATAATACACTAATCCGTTATATATCCCATTTATCCGTTATAAGGCGGATTACTTTTTTATAGGACAGGTTTACTTCTCTGGCCGCAGAAATAAAGTCACTGACCAGAGACTCGGTAAGCTCAGACTCGATCCTGGAATATATTTGATCATTTATGCAGATTACGCTGCCCACATTTGTGCTGGTGACAATAAATCCCTCGTCCTCCATCAGTTTGTATGCCTTCTGGGCGGTATTGGGATTGATGTTCAAGGCGGCGGCCAGCTCACGTCTTGAAGGGAGCCCGGTGCCGTTTTCCGCATGCCCCAGCAGTATTTTCTTTTTTACATAATTAGATATTTGTATATATACAGGATCCTTGTTATTTAGTATCAGTCCTGAAAAATCCAACACTGCCAGGTCACCTCCGCCATCCAGGTGTATTATACCACTAATACACCTGGATGTAAATAATTAATGCACTTACTTGCAAACAATGACACCATTTTGCCTGTACAAATTCCGCAGTCAATTCAATTGCCTCCCATACGCCCCCACTGACCCTTACTGATAAATTCCCCGGCTCTGTTTTCTGCATTTTCCACCATTTCTGCATCATAGCCGAGAATTTTCAGCAGCTTTATGGCATTGCGCGTAGAAGCCTGTCCAGGATAGATTTTATAATCAAAGGCAATCTTCTCCTGGTCAAAAAACTCCTGAAAATGATAATTGTCCACCCTGTCATTTAATATCTGGGCCAGCTCTATATCATGTGTGGCGCACAGGCAAATACAGTTGCTCTGTGAAATATAAGCCACTATTTCGGAAGAAGCCGCTATCCTCTCAATTGTATTGGTTCCCCTGAGCACCTCATCAATGACACAGAGGACGGGAATGTCAGGATTAATACCCTGAAGGATGCGTTTTAACGACTTTATTTCAACAATATAATAACTCTCCTTTGCCTCCAGATTGTCATTAAGTGCCATTGAGCTGTATATATTGAAAAAGCAGGAGCTGTATTCCTTTGCCAGACAGGTGCAGATGGTCTGGGCGAATATGGCATTTATGGCTGCCGACTTTAAGAAGGTCGACTTTCCTGAAGCATTTGAACCTGTGATAAGTACTGATTTTAATGTATCAAAGCTGTTTGCCGCCGGATTATCTATCAGCGGGTGGTATAATTCTGTAAAATGAAATTTTTTATTGTTGTTTTGGTCATTATTTATGCAATTTATTGTATTGCAAAGTTCGAGTTCAGGCAGCGTATAATATTCGAGGCTATCCCTGTATGAAGCGACAGCTATAAGGCTTTCAAGTTCGCCCAATGTCTCATAAATGGTCTTCAGCTCTCCTCTGTACTTCTCGATCAGCCTGAAAATACTGTGATAGGCAATGGGTTCACCCAGAAAGAATATTTTGATAATCTCAAAAAAATAATTCTCAGTTGTATAGAACATAAAAAAGAAAGTGTTAAGGCTGATGCCTTTGATCCTGTTTGTACACTTTTTCAATTTTTCTGTATAGGACCCGATTTGCCCATAGGGCAGCCTGGCAATCCTTTTCGCGGTACCGATCATGTTTACCAGGTAACCCAGCGCCTGCAAATGACCGACTATCTGATCCCTTGCTTTGAAATACATTGATATATTCAAGGCCATTGATATGAAAAACAGGACAACGGCAGGAGGATAAACAGCTGCTGCAAAAGGTGTAACAATAAAAGCAGCGGATAAAATTTTATAGAACAGTCCGCTTTTTCCAAGACCCTTTCTTTTTCCGCTTATGTATTCGAATAAATTTAAGAATCTCAGCTTTCCCAATTGGGACAGCAATATCTGTATTTTTTCTCTTTCGGTGTCATTGCAGCGGAAGTACTCGATCATATCGTTTCTGTTCCGCAATATTTCCTTATCGTATTGAAGCTCTCTAAGAGTCTTGTACAGATATTCCTCACCAATATCGGTCTGCGTGTTATTGATTCTGGAAAAAACCCTGTTCATATCAAGGTCGTTCCAGGTTATATCATCTATATAAAATTTTTCACTGTTTTCTTTGACATTGTTAAAATAGCTGCCGATAGAGATATAATCATTGGGGGTGCACTCTTTTGCGGGTTTCTTTCCCCATTGGGACTGTACATTCTTCCGGCATTTCCTGTCATGTGCGACTTTCCCGTAAGCACTGAAAATAATATAACCCGCTATAACCGCTAAAAAGAAATATAAAACCATCATGATATATTACCTCCATTATGGAAGCTCAGGTATCAAATGGGCTCCCCTTGCCGCCCTCAGCCCCTGTTCCAGGGCAGGTGAATCTGCTTCCTCAGCGGCAGCAGCTCGGAACCGCTGAGCCTGCTGCTTTCAAGACGGCTTATGACCCCTTCCAGACCTGCTGTTATACTCAGTGGAATGCCGAGCTTTTCAGACACCTCAAAAATTATTCCATTGCCTTCAAGAATAATTTCAGGAGTGGTCTCCTCAAGAAGGTTGCTGTTGTTGATAAGCCTGGTGACCTTGATATTGGCACTGTCTTCTACCAGCGCTATCATCTCAAGAATTTTTTCAGGAGTATCGGTCATACCCCTCCTTGTGTTGATGACAAAAAACATTTCATAATCATCACTGAGTATTTCCTCTTTAAACCTGGATACCGCCTTCGCCCCCAGGTCATCTCCTCCCACATCCAGAACGGCCTTGTACTCCTTTTTCTGAAAGAGGGAGTATATTTCGGACGGTATGGCCGGAACATCCACATTGGTATTTGCATACATGGGCAGAATAACCCAGATGTTGTTCTTTTCCAGTTCTTCCCTTGCATCGGCTGTCCTGAAATAGGGATTTACTATATCAAAGTCCACTATTGCGGTCTTATAATGGGCCTCTGCAAGCTTCAGGGCATAATTGACCGCAACTTCGGTCTTTCCGCTCCCGAAATGGCCGGTAAATATATTTATACGCTTCTCAAACATGCTGTTTCTCCCATTCGATAATATCCTTTATAACTTCACCGGCTATGATCAAACCCATAACCGACGGTACAAAAGGCAGACTTCCCGGAATCTGGTGCTTGACAGTGCATTTTCTGGTAGACCCCTTCGGGCAGATGCACCCTGCGCTGCAGCTGGAGCTTTCAGTTTCAACGGGCTTGCGCGGCTCCTCCTTTGAGTACACCACCTTGAGCTTCTTTATTCCCCTTAAGCGCAATTCCTTCCTGACCACCTTTGCCAGAGGATCCACCGAAGTTTTATATATATCCGACACCTCAAACTTTGTGGGGTCAAGCTTGTTTCCTGCTCCCATTGCGCTTATTACCGGTATCCCCAGCTCATTCGCCCTTACGACAAGGTCAATTTTTGCTGTCACGGTATCTATGGCATCCACAATATAGTCGCAGCTTTTATCCAGTATCTCTTCGGCCACCTCCGGCATATAAAACTTCTGTATAATTGTAACCTCACACCTGGGGTTAATTTCCAGAACTCTGTCCCTCATAGCTTCAACCTTGGGTTTTCCCACCGTTTTCCTTGTTGCGTGCAGCTGCCTGTTCAGATTTGTAAGGCAGACACAGTCGTCATCTATGAGTATAATTTTTCCCAGCCCGCATCTGACCAGAGCCTCGACGGTGTATGAGCCCACACCCCCTACGCCAAAAACTGCAACCTTGCTGTTTTGCAGCTTCTCAAGGCCTTCTTTTCCTATTATCAATTCATTTCTTGAAAATTCATTCAGCATACAATTGCTCCATTTTATTCTATAAAAATTAAATTCTTGTTTATGTAGAATTATTAAGAAACTCTACAGTTGTTATTTTATCAGGTTAATTGAACCGTATTCCTTCTGTGGCTTTGCAGACTTCGACCATTCTTTTTGCCGAAATAACCGCCCTTTTCACAGCGTTTTCATCCTCCCTGGCAGGTCTCATGGCACATACCCCGTGGTGCCCGCAGTCATCGTCAATATACCCGTCCCCCACAATTATCATACCGTTGACCAGCATCATATCGTGCATTGCCTTCAGAGCAGCTTCCTGTCCGCCGAATCTTGCATTTCCTACGCTGACTCCAAGCCCTACCTTATTATAAAACCACTTGTTCACTCTGGCTTTTCTTGTTTTATCAAACATCGCCTTGAGCTGTGCCGATACGCTTCCAAAGTATACGGGGCTTCCAATCACAATGCCGTCGGCTTTTTTCATAAGCTCAAAAGCTTCTTCCAGTGAAGTGCCTTTGTAGCAGCTGCCTGTACACGGATTTGAGCACACCGTACAGTATCCGCACTTCTGCTCACCCATTATTTTTCCTATATCCAGTAAAATAGTCCGTGCTCCGAGCTTTGAACATTCCTCAAGCACCCTGCCTGTGAGAAAGCTTGTATTTCCCTCCATGTTCGGGCTGCCGTTGAGTCCAACAATATACACTTAACATCACTCCAAAAGAAAAAAATATGCGTACTTCTAAAAGAATACACCAATTGGTTGATGAAAACAAGTTGTCCTGCTTGTATTAACCTGTATTAAGCCTTATTGGACGGGTAAATAAAAAGAAATTATTCATTTTATGACCTTTCGAGAGTTCAAATCAAACAGCAGGGATTTTTTTATTGCCTTTTCTGCTCCGTCCTTTGCCCTGATTTCCCGGCTGAGTTCAAAGGTATGGTTATCCCGCCATTTTACAAAATCAAAACTATATACATACAACCCACTTATCAAATATTTTTTATCCCTGGCCATATCCCTGCTGCTGTCAAATATCTGTTTGTTATCCCTGCAGTTAAAAACTATAACATTGTCTTCCTCGTTGCAGGGAATATTCTGCTGACTGGCAGAATACCAGCAGGCATTATATTTTCCGTCAGGTGTTATTGCAAAACCTTTAAAAACTCCAACATCATAATGGATTTTTTCCAGGTGGGAGTTCTCCAGGTCGTAGGAATACAGAGTTGTACGGTAAAACCTGTCTTCATTTTTTCCCTCCACGGCAAAGTAAAGCCTCTTCATTTTCTCATTCAGCAGCATATGCTTTATATCATATCCGTTTCGGTACTTTTCCCTGAATCCGAAGATATTTCTTATCTCCTTCATTTGAAAAGCATCGATATTGCCGGTTACCGGTCTGCCGCCAAGCTTATAGTCAAGCTTCAGCGTAACAAGACCATAGTTGTCTTCGGTCAGATACACCTTTAAATCCAGTTTTGCCGCATTATTGGATACATTTATTTTTTCCTGCCTTCTCGCAGTACGTTCATTCTGAATTTTAACGGAATCCCTTTCATCAAAGGACCTGGTCTGAGGACCGGAACTGTCCGGGCTTATTTTATGTGAATAGGCACTGTTATTAATATTGGCCTGGGACTTGCTGAATAAAATAGTCCCGCTGACCAAAACTGAAATCATAACCACATATAGGATCGATAGATATAGTCTTTTCATAAATACCTCCCATCCAAAAATATCTATATTGTATTTTATACAAAAATAGAAAATGTATTTACAATAAATATTCCTGGTGTGTTTTCAAGGTATTTTAAAAGCCCGGTAATTTGAAAATTATCTCAGAAAGGCATCAATAGCCAGCAGGAAGACACCTGTGAAGACGGATGTGAAACCGTTTAAACCAAGAAGAATCAACCGTGTCCCTTCATCCGTTATTTCGCCTTTGTCATGTTTTGGTTCTGCTGCATCAACCACAGTGGTTCTATTCTGGTTTTTGGATATTATGATCACAATCCCTGCTAAAACCAGAACAAGTCCTATCAGAAAAAGTGTCTCAATAAAATTGTAACTAATCCTTAGTGAAATCAGATATCCTGCCAGACAAAAAAGTACAGATAGAACAGCACTGTATGCCAGGGTTAAAATACTCTTGAGCTTCAATTTGCCCATATGTCTACCCTCTTTCCTATTCGAGCTGAAATATTCTTTTGGCGTTTTCGTTAAAAATCAGTCTTTTCTGACTTATATCAAGGTTAAAATTCATAATCCTTTTTAAATCATGTATGGGACTTCCCCAGGGAAAATCCGACCCGAATATAATCCTGTCAGCACCGATTTCATTTATTATTGAAGTAACTTCACCATCATCAAGCCAGCTTGGTTCATTGACATTCAATATTTCAGGATAACCGGTTATGACAATCGATGTATCCAGATAAACGTTTTTATATTTTTTTGAAACTTCCAGACACTGTTCAACACTGCCGTCGGCCATGTGCGCGAGAATTATCGGCAGGTCGGGATATCTTTCAATAACCGGCAATATACATTCAAAATCAGAATATTCATTTAATCTGGCATTGGAAACACGTCCACAGTGGATTAATATTGCAAAACGCTTTTCATTGCAGCTTCCATAAAGTTTTTGCATCCTTTCATCCCTGACGTCAAACCCCTGAGCCATAGGATGAAGTTTTATGCCTCTGGCACCCATATTTATATAGTTTTCAAGGTGTTCCACCAATATTCCTTCCATTTCCGGATGAAAACTTACCAGGGGAATTAATTTTCCGCATGAATTTTTTCCAGTTTCCAGTGTCCAAAGATTGTTTTGATGAATTATCCTGGGCGGAGCGAAGTTAACCATTACAGTGCGGTCTATTCCACCCGTCTTCATATTGTCCAGAACATTGTCAATTGTTCCGTTTCCCGGATTTGTGAACTCAATATCATAAAGCTTGTTAAAGGAAGATATTATCCTTCCCGCTATTTCATCACTGGCGAAAGTGTGTACATGACTGTCAATAATCTCTATGCCGCTTATCATTTTTCCCTCTGGATCTGCTGTACCGTAGCTATATAATCCCGGTGGCCTGTCACATTTTAGACATTACAGCCCACTTGTATGTTTTATTATTTTTAATATAACTCAAGTTTTTTATAAAATCAATATAAAAGCAGTATATTGTATACACATTTTATAAAATCATATTACAGGCATATTATCAGGAATTAATGTAATAATAACTTTGAAATAAAATAACAGGAGGTAATTTATGAGAGCATCTGTAGATCAGGATGGCTGCATCAGCTGTGAATTATGCGTTTCCATATGTCCGTCGGTATTCAGCATGAACGAGGACAACAAGGCCGAAACCATTGAAGACGATATCGCCGAAGAGTTTGAACAGGATGCTGAAGACGCCAGAGACGGCTGTCCTGTAAGCGTTATAGATTTGGAACAATAGAATAGATTGATACCACAAGGTAAAATCCACCCTTCATAGCATCCGGGTGGATTTTTGTTTTCTGAATTAAAGCACCGGTATCCAGATTTCAACCAGATAATCTCCGGACTCCACATCATTTGTAAAATACTTCTCTATCGTTGGCAGCGAGGACTGTTTGTAAATGCTCTGGGGCAGGAACTCCCCGTAAATTCTGCTCCAGGTATTGCCCAGCGTGGGATTTATGGGACCTGCTGACTCGAATACCAGCCAGGTGGACCTGGGAACAGTTACAGTCTTTAAACCGGCTGCATCTTCTTTAACTGTTTCAATACCCACCATGTAATCATTGAAACCTTCCTCGTTATAGCCGAAACACATACCATAAGTACTTGTATCAATGCCCACCTCAAGCAGTTTTTCAATGGTGCCGTCCCTTTTGCATTCATCCCAGAACTGCGGGATCACATTGTTTTCAAGTGATGACCTAACCACTTTCCCTGCAACTCTAAAACTTTCTCTCTCAACAACCCGATAATTCATTTCTGCATCCCCTTTAATGGTTAATGTAAAGGACAAGCGTGGAAAGGATTTCAGCTTGATATTCTGCTGCCGTGCATTTGCCGGCGGAATACCGTGCATCTTCTTGAAGGCCACACAAAAGGCATCTGAGGATTCGTACCCGTATTTCACAGCAAGGTCGATCACTTTGCAGTCGGTGGACTGGAGTTCGAAAGCCGCCATGGTAAGCTTTCTTCTCCGGATATACTCGGAAAGTGTTATTCCGGTCAATAAGGAGAAGGTCCTCAGAAACGGTCCAACCGGGCATAATACTATCCTTCCTATTTCCTCATTTCTTATTTCTGTGTCAAGATGCTCTTCAATATAGTCAATAACAGAGTTAAGTCTTTCAATCCATTCCATTCCGGCTCTCCCTCCATATCCAATTATAAGGAATATTAATTTAAAATTCCCGTTATTTAAAATACAAAAATTAACGGGTTACACCACACAAATTAATACTATATATGGAGTATAATTTAGTCAAGCTTCCGGCATGTAAATATTCCCGGCACAAGACAGGTCAAATTCTACCTGACAAGTATATCCGGTCTCATAATCTCCTGCCCGTCAATTATTATCTTTCTCATAGGCCAGCCGGGTATTTCGGTCAAAATCCTGGGACCCTGGGGGGTTGCCAATATGGTATCCTCGCTTTTGGTTCCTGAAATAGTTGGGTTCCAGGCATACATCTGGTTTTCCTGAACCAGCTCCTCTGTGTCAAAGTTCCCAAGGAATTCTCTGGCCCTGTACCCTGCCGCCCCTCCCTGATGATGGAATTTCCATTCCCCGGCAAAGCCTGTCATTTCATATTTATTGACAGCTGCTTTGAAAATATCGGATACACCGGCACCAACAACGGTATTCCTTATCAAAGCGGCATCAACCTCCAGACAGGCTTTCTGTTTTCTCAGAATTTCGTCATCAGGTTCTCCAAAGCTCACCATCCTGCTCATTGATACATACAAACCGTACTTTTCGGCCCCAACTACAACTAAAGCATATTTTTTCACCTTATTTCCTGCAGGAACGGGATGCCTGTACTTTTTAATCCTGCCGTCGGCCGCAATGAGGCAGACAGGCAGCTGTATCCCCTGCTTCATAAGTTTGCTGCCGATGTTTGCAGCTATTTCGTGTTCGGTATCTCCCACATATATTTCCCTGCAGGTTTCCTGTACGGCAATTGCAGTCCTGCTGCAAAGCTCCTCCAGCCTCCCGGTTTCTTCGGTGCACAGAGAAAATCTCAGCCTTCTGAAATCTTCACAAAGGTTCGGCGTATTGAAATTTCCCGTATCACTGGCAACCTTCCTGCCTCTGGTCAACTGGCCGATAACATCATTTTTATCCCTGTACCAGTCAAAACTCACAAGCTCAAAATCCGGTATTTTTATCTCCTCGTCCATCATCCTGCAGCGCTCTATCTCGGAGGCTGCCACATAGCATTTGTCCTTCATAACTATCAGGTCGGCAACTCCTGTTTCTGAAAATTTGGCTACAAAATCATGAGCTCCGCAGGTCAGCCAGGAAAAGGATTCTCTTCTGGATAAAATTATGCCGTCCAAACCTTTTGCATCCAGGAACCTCTTCACCTTCTCAAGTTTTGTTTGAAATTCGTTCATAGTCCAATTCTCCTTTTACTTTCGGTCTATAGTGTATTAATTAAAGTAAACAGAGCTTTTGTTGAGGCCAATGTTCCGTCGGCATTTTTTTCCATAACTTCCTTCAGGCCGGGATATGACAATATCTTCTTTAAATATTCCTTATCCATCCTGCCCAGGATTTCGGCAAATGAAAGGTGTGTCAGCTCTGATACGGCAGCCAGCTGCTTTCTTGCTCCAGACTGAACCTCTTTTCTGTGCACCGGATATCCTGTGCCGAATTCCACACTGAAAAGCTTCTCAAAGACAAACTCAAGATTTACGTCCCCAGCCCATCCAAAGCCCTTGTTCAGCGCCAGTGAAATACTGTTCCCGCCGTTTATCTGCCCATAGAGCCAGGCGTCAAGAGGCTCTGAAATAAGACCGCAGACTACTCCGGGATATTGAACTATGGCGTTTACAAAGCCCTGTCCCGTACCGCAGCCTCCCACTACAAAATCCACACAGCCGGTATTGAGGAGTAATGCCCCCATAAAGCCGGTATCAATATATGAAACCGCCGGCTCACCGTCCACACCGTACATACCAAGATTTATTATTTCATGTCCTGTCTTGTTCAAAGCGGCTTCCACCATTGAGTTTTTAGCTGCCGAACTTGATTCGGTAACAATTGCTATCTTCATGCAATCAGTCCTTTCGTTTTTATCCCAACCGTTTGAAATTCCACGTTTGTAAATTCTTTATTTTAAAAATCATCTTATCAGAAAGTTTTCAATTTCTTCCCTTGTAGGATCCACAGGGTCGGGAGTAAGTCCCGGAATATACTTACAGGCCTCATACAGAGCTACGGCAGCTTTTCCGTGAACTCCGGTACAATGGTGTATATAAGGGCCATTGATAAGGCGGTTCTCCATCTTCATCCAGTCCCTAAATTCAACCCACACGTATGTGCCGTTGTTTTTCGGGCCCTGAATTCCCCTGCCTTCAGCCAGCAAGAGCTTATACTCTCCACTGACTCCGTCAAATCTGGAAACTGTTATATCCCCGCCCTCTATTTCCCACTCACAGGCACCGGGGAAATTGGCTCCATAGTGGTTATTCAGCACTGTCTTTGAGTTCCTGCTCTTAAGACTTTGTGGGAAAACACCGCAGTGCCACAACAGCTCGGCATTATCATTTTCAGGATGCCGGACAGTCATGTCCGCTAGAAAAGTAGCACTGTCTCCAAGAACTGCAGCCTGAGTCATAATGGAAGTTACCGCACCATGTATATCAGTTTCGCATATGACCGGAAGTCCGTCATCTGTCAGGTCTGACATTGTGAAGCAGGGAGTGATGCCGAAGGCTTCCCTTACAGGTTTATTGCAAAGCATGGCAATAGCTGAAAGTCCTTCGGCATCGGCCCATTGCCTGATGGCAATCTTCAGGGCCGCTGTTTTTTGAAGGGCTTCGTCATTTATATCTATCCTGTCAATCTTTATTTTAATATCATTAAAGGTCTCTTTGAGTATAACAGGCTTCACTGACAGAATTTCATCCATTGAACTTTTGATTTCGGGTATTGTTACAGGTACCACTTCAATGCCAAAGCGTTCAAGCAGCTCTTCCTCGTTGCATTTTACAGTCCAGAAGCCTGCGGGACGTGTTCCTATCTGACCGATTCTCAAATTTGTCATTGACTTGACAACAGCCGCTGCCGATATAAAATTTTTCAGTCCTTTTTTAAACAGTGCATCCTCAACTCGGGTATTTGGTATATATGTAAATGGGACCCCGAATTGCTGAAGAACCTTTGAGGTGGCAAAAAGGCCGCACTGGCTGTCTCTCTCCCGGCTTCCGTCCTGCTTTGGAGCTCCATCCCTGGGACCCCACAATAGCAGCGGCTTGTTAACTTTTTTAGCCAGCTTTGCAACTGCATCTTCAGTCCCGAAATTGCAGTGTGGTGCAAAGATGGCATCCACACCTGCTTCGATGAATTTTTTAGCCGCTCTGTCGGAATCACAGCCCTGATAAAGCAAACCTTCTTCATTAAGAAAATCCAGATTTACATATTCTATTCCATTCTGATCCAGAGTGTCTTCTATAATATCTTTTTCTTTTATGGCATCGGCTTTGTTAAAAAAGTTCTTTCTGGTCAGAATTCTTCTTGTCGGAGCTAAACCGATCTTTACCCTGTGCTTTTGCTTGTATTCCTCCAGCATAAAATACCTCCTCAGCGTGCTTTTAATGTGCACGTATACTAAATTGACCTGTTTATATTGATTTTCCTTGTGTTTTTCATAAACTCCATAACCTGGTCCATACTGTGTACAGCGCCATTTGAGCCAACCTTCCCCACCGCCAGCGATCCCACGGCGTTCGCCAGTTCTATGCACCTGCTCAGCTCCCAATTCATGTTTAAGCCTGTCAAAAAGCCTGCAACAAAGTTGTCTCCCGCACCTGTCGTGTCTACTACCTCAGCCTCATAGGGAGCTTCATAAAAACTTTGTTTATCATTGGAAACAAAGCAGCCCTTTGCGCCCAATTTGATGATCACATTCTTTATACCTATATCCAGCAGCTTTTCTGCTATCTTTTCAACCCTTGTTTCTCCTGTTACTGCTGCAGCCTCATCATAACTGGGAATAAAATAATCCAGCTTGCCCAATGCTCCCTTTATTGCATCAAAGCCTTTTCCGTATGTGTCACACATCATGTCCGCGCATGTAATGACTCCATTTTTGCGCGCTTCAAGTAAAATAGTCTCTACACCTTCCCCGTCGAGTTTTTTCAAGGCATAGATACTTCCTATGTTTACAATTTTGGTTTGCTTTAGAATTGAAAGATCTATGTCCTCCAGAGAAAATTCACAGTTTGCGCCTCTGTGAGATGCGAAATTGCGGCTTCCGTCCTGATTGACCAGCATTACACATACACTCGTACCAGCATTTTTATCCTTACATATGTATTTCGTGTCAACTCCTGCCCTGGAGGTCATCTCCAGCAGTATCTGACCGAAAATGTCCTCTCCGATTTTCCCCACAAGTCCCACTCTGTTGCCAAGCCTGCTCAGGGTAATGGCTTCATTCATGGCATCTCCGCCCGGCATTATATCAATTGCATCCACCATTGTCACATCCCTGTCAAAAACACCTTTATCAACCGGTCTGACAGGCATGTTCATATTTATAAGCCCAATGCACAGCACATCGTATTGGCGGTTAATGTTAACCTCAGAGTCTCCCAAACTATTCTCCCCCTTTCTTTAAGCTTGCGGCCCGGATAATTTTTAAGCAAATTGTTTTCCGGGCTGTCTCAAAACAAATGAAAATAATGTGTTACTGATCATAGTGCGCGAGTACAACTTCAAAAAATGATAAGCTCTATTAAAAGTACATGCTTGAAATTGTAGGTGAAAAACAAGTGTTTTTGCTGGCAAATCGGCAGGAAGCCGATTTGAGCAGCAACCCGAAACAGGATGTTGAGTGTTCTGCGACAGCAAAAATACTTGTGATGAGCCGTACAAATTTCAGGCATGTACTTTGTGAGCTATCCATTTTTTGAAGTTAGTACGAGAGCACTAAAGTTTCACATGGATTTAAATTGTATTAGTTTTGCGATACATCCTTTGTAAACAAGTTGCTTATTATAAAGAACCATCCCAGGTACTGACGTTCTTATTATTTTTTTCAGCATCGTCAAACCATCTGGTAGTTACCGCCTTTGTCTCGGTAAAGAACCTGACTCCGTCTTTTCCGATGGCATGCAAATCTCCAAAGAAGGATTGTTTGTGGCCTGTAAACGGGAATATACCTACCGGAACAGGAATGCCCACATTTATCCCCACCATGCCTCCGTCTGTTCTCTTTGCAAATTCCCTGCTGTAATATCCGCTTTGAGTAAATATTACCGAGCCGTTTGCAAACCGGTTTGCATTCATTACTGCAAGGCCTTCTTCAAAGTCCTTTACACGCTTTATGCATAAAACAGGCCCGAAGATCTCATCATCACCCACAGTCATACCAGATGTCACATGGTCAAATATGGTGGGCCCGATGTAGTATCCGCCTTCATTTCCATCCACCTTCACATCTCTGCCGTCAAGCACCAGCTTTGCTCCTTCGGAAATTCCCTTTCCGATCCAATTGAGCACCCATTCCTTGTGGGAGGATGATATAACCGGACCCAGGGTTGATGTTCTATCATAAGCAGGTCCGATTTTAAGCTCTTTAGCGTATTTGACCAGTAAGCCGGTCAATTTATCGGCTATGCTCTCCTGTGCCACAACCACGGGCAGTGCCATACATCTTTCACCCGCACAGCCAAAGGTTGCATTGATTATTCCTCTTGCAGTTCTCTCCAGCGGTGCGTCTTCCAGCACCAACGCATGATTTTTTGCTTCGGTCAATGCCTGGACTCTCTTTCCGCTGGCAGCTGCGGTTTTATATACGTGGGCACCTATCGAGGTTGAGCCCACGAAGCTTACACCCTTTATTGCAGGATTTGTCAATAAAATTTCCGCTTCATTCCTGCTGCAGGTTACAGCATTTATAACTCCGGCCGGCAAACCCGCTTCCTGCATAAGTTCCAGACATCGGATAGAAGTCATGGGCGTCATACTTGCAAGTTTAAGCACCATTGTGTTGCCGGTGGCTATACACAAGGGCATCATCCAGCCCATAGGGATCATTCCGGGGAAATTAAACGGTGCAATTCCTGCAAAGACTCCCACAGGTTCACGGTAAAGCACCGTATCATATCCGGCCGAAGTATTCATCAGAGATTCCCCCATCATCAGAGACGGAATACCGCAGGCATGTTCTGTTATCTCTTTTACCTTTAAAATATCACCTTTGGCTTCTTCCCACACTTTTCCGTTTTCCCGCGCGCAAATGTATGTAAGCTCATCCAGGTGCTCTTCCACCAGACTTCTGAACTTATATAAAATTTGCACTCTTTTAATTGCAGGCGTATCGGACCATGCAGGAAATGCATCATTTGCAGCCTTAACGGCCAGCTCTACCTCTTCCTGTGTACAGCACGGAGTTTGTGCTATGACCGTACCCGTACTCGGATCCATAATGTCCATGTATTTTTGGGATTTGGACTCCACCCACTCATTATTTATAAAAAGCTTTAATTTATTTACTTCCATTTTTCATACCTCCTGTATTAACCCGTTATAATTTTTTTAACTGTGCCGGCCAGCTGTTTTGCGCTGAGTCCCAGATGTTCTGCAAGCTGTTTGTATGTACCTGAATGAATGAATATGGCTTTCCCGCTCTCATCCAGGGCATTGATGGAAAATATTTTATTAAGATCGAAGTTCACTTTATTTTTAAACATGGTTTTCTGGAATTCCGAATATAAATACCCGTTGTTCTGTTCTGCAAAGAGCAGTGACTTGCCTGATCCGGCCAGTTCAACAAACATTGCTTCATCAGCCGACGGCATGTCAATAATATCAACTTCCACACCTTCGCTTTTCAGGATTTCTGCCGCAGCAAGGGCTTCATGGGCACCCCTTCCGCTTGTTATAACAGCAATTTTACTGCCTTCATACCTGCTGAGATAATAGCCCTTTCCATACTCAAAGGTATAATCGGAGGAATAGAGCACCTTCGATTTTGCCCGCATTATTCTCAGGTACACCAGGCCCTTGTTTCCTTCGGCAATCCATTCCATGATACTCATAAGCTGCTGCGGACACGAGGTGTCTATTATTTTAAGATGTGCAATTCCGCTGAATACGGTTATATCGTCATTTCCCATATGAGTTGCACCGTTTGTCTGGGTCTCGAGATTCGGTGCCGTAGCCAGGAAGGTGAGATCAAGCCGGTGTCCGTCGCTAAGCCAGCCAGCTTTTGACTCTATTGCTTCAAGGCGTTCCTGGTATCCTATGGCTATTCTTCTCAGCGCTCTCCATTCAAAGAAGGGACAGAAGGTGCTTACCCAGGCATTATAGCCGGCTGCCGCGTAAGCCTCTCCCATACACATCATATTAACTTCTGCGATTCCCACATTTACGGCCCTTGTTTTATCAACGGCACTTATCCCGTCAAATAACCCGCTTGTTGACGACAGGTCGGAATCTATGGACACAACCTTTTCATCCCGTGCAAAAACCTTCATTACATCTGTGACTATTGAGCTGGCAGCATATTCTTTTGTTTTATCAAGTACCGGCAGCATATCCCGGGGATATTGCAGCTTTTTGTTTCTGGGCGCTGCTTTGCAGGTTTTAACCTTTGGCTCTGTAACTGTAACTCTAAAAGAATTGTCCGGGGCATCCGGAACAACAGACAGGTTCATACCGGCGGCAAAAGCTCCCAATTCCTTTACTGCGGTTTCTTCCTTTCCCTCCAGTCCCGACCAGAAGCCTGTCAGCTCTTGTGCCCTGTTTGCAAGCCTCTTTTTTTGATATTCCATTTCCAACTCAAAAACCTTGCCTGAGAAATTCGTCTTATGACTGTCAGTAAGATTGGAAAATCCACCAAAGCCTTTGGTTGTATTGGATATAATCACTGTAGGCCTTCCGTCCCGAACTTTGTTTTTAAAAGTATCAAAGGCTTCATAGGCTTGAGAATAGCTTCTTCCGTCAATTTCAAATACCCTCCAGCCGAAGGCCTCAAATTTTGCTTTTAAATCGCCCAGTCCAAGTATCAAACGGTTGGTGCAATCCAGCTGTCCGTAATTTCTGTCAACTATAAGGCACAGATTCTCCAAACCGGTTTCGCCGGCATACATAACAGCTTACCAGATGGAACCTTCCTGCAGCTCTCCGTCCCCGGACATACAGTAAACATCCCGTTTGGGAGCTTCCCTCCCTATCAATGCGAAACCGGCTGCTGCTGATAGTCCCTGCCCTAAAGGTCCGGTGGAAATATGCACTCCAGGCATCAGAGGACCGGGATGACCGTTGATTATACTCTCAATTGATCTTGTATTCTTTAATAAATCCTTCGGGAAATATCCCTTATCGGCATATATCGTTGTAATTGCCGCTACCGAATGGCCTTTGCTGAGTACAAATGCATCCTGGTCTTCTGCGGTGGGATTCTCAATATCCAGCTGGATAAATCCGCCGTAATACAGCGTCGCAAGCGGAATCACCGCAGAAAATACTCCTCCTATGTGGACTCCGTTATCCACAGCATCGGCAGCTTGCTGCAGGACAGATATTCTGAGAATTGAGTCCTTATATTCCAATAACAGTTCTTTTCCCTTTTGCAGTATGTATTCCGTATTTTGTCTACTCATTTTTTAACCTCCATGTCCCAATGTGCCGGATGGTTGTCCCATGGCGGCACACAAAAAAGCATCTATGCAATACTTTTTCATTTTCTTTCTGTGCTTATCATCTGAAATAACTTTTTAAAAAGTTTAAGGAATCCAAAGCATCTTTTTCGAAGTCATTTGTATAGGCTTCCACACTGATTCTTGCATCGTAGTTTATTTTTTTCAGAGCTTCAATAAAAGATTGATAACTGTCTTCTTCAAGCTGCTTTGGGAAGACCCTGTCAAATGTATTTGCTATGTGTACGTGTTTTATATAATCCTCTGTTTCCAGTATTACAGAGGGGTCTTCCTGCTGGTGCCTCAAGTGAAAGAAGTCCACCAACAGCTTAATATTCGGATGTTTTACACTTTTAGCCAGTCTCAAACCTTCCCTGACCGAATTTATTATGTTGCATTCCTGGCGTCTCAAGGGTTCGATCAGGACGGTAATATTGTATTTCATGGAAACCGTTCCAATATAACGGGTTATGGCCACCAGACGGTCCCAGGCATCAATTCTGCCCAGTCCCTCCGGAACTGTTCTGGAGGGTCCGCTCCCAAAGACCGCATATTGCACACCCAGTCTTTGTGCACGGGAAAATGCATGCTTCAGATACTCTCCTATTTGCTTGTCACTTGTTTCAGATGAAAAGAGTTTAATTTGCGGAGGAAATAAAATGTTGCATACCTCACATTGAATTTCCGATTCCTTCAAGTTTTGTTCCACTGCTCTGAAATCCTGCTCATCAAGCTGTGCCATCGCAGCCAGTGGAAGCTCGATATAGTCGTATCCCAACTGCTTTATGACCGGAGCTGTAAAATCTCCCACACCGGTTTGTACCAGCATATTGCCGCAACAGCCAAACTTCATTTTCATCCCCCATTCCATTATTTATTGGTCGTTTGGTTTCCTCAGACAGCCAAATAAAAGGATAAATTCCTTTATAAGCTTTGTAAGCTCTAAACGCATATCCTTTGAGAAATCCAGCCACACACTGTATTCGGATTGTTTTGTTCTGAAAAAGTCAAGTGTACAATCTGAAAGTGCGGTATATATATTTACCTTTTTGATTCCTGTTTTTACCGCCCTCACAAAATCGGTCTCAGAGATTCCCGAGCCGCCGTGAAGTACCAGGTCGCAGGCTGTCGCAGCTCTTATTTTTTCCAGTCTGTCAAAGTCAAGCTTCGGACTGCCCTTGTAGTGACCGTGCAGATTTCCTATCGCTACCGCAAGTGCATCTGCTTTTGTACGCTCTGCAAAGTCGGCAGCCTGCTCGGGTTTGGTCATCAGTGAACTGTCTATTGCTCCGCTGGCTGCATTTCCCACGTATCCAAGTTCCCCTTCAACTGAAACCCCCATTGCATGGGCAATTTTTACTATTTCGGCTGTCTGCTTTACGTTTTCTTCATACTCCAGTGCCGAACCGTCGAACATGACCGAGGTAAAGCCTCTTCTTAAAACTTTCATGACCATATCAAAGCTTTTGCCGTGATCAAGATGTACGACAATCGGTACCGAGGCATTCCGGGCCAATTCAACGCACAGATTTGACATCATATCTATATCATAGAATTGGAAAAATCTTTCGGGCATGCCGATGATTGCAGGCATATTTGCTTCCTCTGCAGCCTGTACTATCGCTGCGGCATATTCGGCTGTTACCACATTGAACATACCTATACCGCACTCTTTTTGTCCTGCAAAGTCCAGTGCTTGTTTTAATGTGCATAAAGACATAGTGTGCTCCTTGTTTTTTTAAATTTGTATACATGTATACATATATGATTAAAGCAGTACCACTCCTGTTACCAGGTTTGTATCAACCTGATACTGACAGCTGTAAGTGCTACATGCTTAATCTGCTTTTTTCAGTTATATTTCTTAGAACAGCAAAGTCAGGATAGAGTGTGCTTTTACGTTAAAATCCGCAATTTTCCCTTCAATTCTCAGTGTAAATTCCTGGTCGGCATCATTTTTATTCATAACTATTGCAACCTTTTGCCGGTCGGGATTTTCAAAGGCTATGGCCTCCAGATTCGGAGTATATGTACTTAAGCCTATTCTTCTGGCACCTCTTTTTACGAATTTGCTGAAATGACCCATGTAATAATATGCTGCTCCGTAGGTTATATCACCTGTCCCGGTATCTGCCATAATGGGTGAATTTCCAAACCAGTAAACGCCTTTGTCACCCATTGCTATTTGCTTTTCCCGCCAGTGACTCGGACCGGTATTCTCGTCCAGAAGCAGATTCCAGTCGGTCCAGGCACAGGACCAATTATTAAAGTTCCCAATTATATCATGTGCATATCTTTCCCCGGACAGCCAGGGATTTTCAAGGTTCTGTCTGGTACAGGCCTCTGTTCCGTAAATATTTTTGTCAGGGAATAATTCATGAGTTATGTTAAGAGCCTCAAAATGATCTCCAGAGTAATAATGCACTCCCACGCCGTCAATATACTCCGCTGCTGCCGCATCTCCAAAAGCGACCCTGGAGCGCTCTACAATTCTCTCCTTATTGTGATCCCAAATAATTATCCTGATATGGCCGAGTCCATTTTCTCTTAAAATGGGGCCGAGATAATCCCTGACAAAATCCCTTTCCTCTTCGGCGGTATACACGCAGGATTCCCATGGCTGTACCGCCTTTGCTTCATTTTGTACTGTAATACCCCATATATCTATATTCTGGTTTTGATACTCCCTGATATATTTTGCAATATACCTGGCCCAAACCCCATAGCATTCCTTTTTAAGTTTTCCGCCGTTGACCATTTCCAGGTTGGTTTTCATCCATCCCGGCGGACTCCACGGACTGGCGAATAATTTCATGTCAGGGGCAATGGCAAAAGCATCCCTGATCATTGGAACCAAGCTTTTAGTATCACGTTCTATGGAAAAATGCTTCAGCTCAAAATCTCCCTCAACCTCGTCATATGTATATTCTTCCAGGGCGTAATCACAGCTGTTGATATGTGTACGGCAAAAATTGTAGCCTATTCCCCTGTCTTTATCGAAGTAAGCAGTGAGAATTTCTTTACGCTGTTCCGTTGTCAATTTGTCCAGGGTGGTACAGGAGGCTTCAGTAAATGCTCCTCCAAAACCTTCTATTGCCTGGTATTTAACATCACTGTATATGTTTATCAATTTGTTTTCCTGCTCAAGTGCATCAATTCTGAACTCTTTTGTACCTTTATCGCTCAGCCTGTCCTCTGTATCCTTACAGGTTTCTATTACTCTTATCAAGCTCTTCATATTAACCTCCTAAGCCATGTTATGGCTTTGAGCCGAATAGCGGCCGCAAACCAGCTATGTTTCATACCGGACAAACATCCAGTATATATCAGGAATTTGTCCGGTATGGCATTGGATATTACTTGTTATCTGCTATAAATTTATCTATTTGTGCCTGGAGTTCGGCAAGAACTTTTTCATTGCCGGCTGCCTTCATCTGTTTCTGTGTAGTGTCCAAACCCTTGACAGGATCCACATAACCCAGCTCAAGAGGATTGAAGTACTGTTCCATAACATTCTGTACGGCTGCATATTCGTTCTTTATCTTTTCAGTGTCCATGTAGTATGATCTGAATTTATTGGGTACTGCCGTGTCATGATATTCTTTCTGAATCTGTGGAAGTGTTTCAGGTGATCCCACCTTGTTCAGGTCGAAGTCTCTCATCTGCATTCCCCAGAAACCATTCTGAAAGGCGAACTTTGTGGAATCTACAGACTCAATTGTGTTGTCTTCATGAATCTTGTAGTTTACACCTTCAATACCGAAGTTAAGCAGATTGTAGTAGGTTTTGTCGGATTTGATTTTATCCAGAAGCATTAGGGCACGTTCGGTATTGTTTGAAGAAGTAGGTACCGCCATGGCATCCTGCATGTGTGAAAGTATTTCTATCGGCTCAACAAAGTTATAGAAATTGAAATCCCACTTTGTATCAATGTTACTGCTTACCCAGACTTCAAGATTCTTTATTCTTGATGCGGCAGTTCCGTTGTTCATCTTTTCGGTATCCTTGTTTGCCAGGGCGGATTTGGACCAGCAGCCCGCATCACTCCATTCCTTCATCTTGGCAAGGAATTCAGGCATGCCATCCCAGTCGGTCTTTGAGAAAACCTTGGGCTGCTCCTGCTTCGGATCAATCCAGTATATGCTGCCTGAATTTCCCGTTAAAGGATACAAGCCCTTGCTAAGCATATAAATATCATCTATTTCACTTCCGGTTGAAGTAAAGAAGGTGGGGTCCATACCTTTTTCATTCTTTGCAACAGCCTTGAGGAAATCGCCGTACTGGTCAAAGGTATCAATGGATTTCATACCGTACTTGTCCATCAGGTCTTTTCTCACAACCGGTCCATATGCGTTGTAGCTTTCCTTGGTTCCTGCCACGGCATAAACATGCCCGTTTACGGTTGCCTGCTTCATAGCTTCTTCGGTAATGGTTTTGTAGCTTTCAGGGCAGTATAACGGCAGCAAATCCTCAATGGGCTTGAAGGCTCCCTTTTGTGCCTGGTAATAGTAGTTCATCCAGGTAGCGGTATAGATCAGGTCAATTGGTTCACCGGCCGAAAGTATCAGAGGATACTTGGTTTTGTACTCACCCCAGTTGAGGTAGTTTACCTGCAATGTGGCATTCAGGTCGTCCAGTGACTTTTTGTTGAATTCCTTCATTACATTTTCAAAATCCGGAGATTGATTACCTATTATGTACATCACTATCTCCGCCTCTTTAGATGTATCGATCTTACTCTGAGCTGAAGAACCGGCAGTTGAAACCGCACTTGTGTCTGACGCTCCCGACGGGTTGCCGGCCTGACTGCCGCAGCCGCCGAAAACCAATGCTGCAGCCAGTACCGATACCAGTAAGGAATAGAGCTTTCTTTTCATACTTTTTCCTCCCGAAAATATAATTTGGTATTTATTTTTAACCATACTGCAGTTATATTATCCCTTAACTGCACCAATGGTAATACCCTTGACAAAATACTTCTGAACAAATGGATATACCAGCAGCACAGGTCCTGTAGCAATAACCGCCATAGCCATCTTTAATGATTGTGCCGGCATATTCGATATCTCAATACCCGACGACGAGGATATCCTCGAAATTGCCTCTGTCGCAGAAAGCATGTTGTACAGCATGTACTGCAACGGATACATTTTATAATCTGAAATATACAGCATCGCATTGTACCAGTCATTCCAATAGCCCAGCAGGATGAACAATCCGATGGTAGTCAGTCCCGACTTGCTCAATGGCAGGATTAGCCTGACATAAATGAGAAATTCTCCGGCACCGTCAATTTTAGCAGATTCAATAATGGATGAAGGTATTGAGGTCATAAAACTTCTCATGATCAGCAAATAAAAGACATTTATGAGTAACGGCAGTATTAGGGCCAAATAACTATCCTTCAGGTTTAAATATTTTACAAAGAAAATATATATGGTCAGTGTTCCCCCGTTAAAAAGCGTGGTGAAGTAAAAGAAGAAAGAAAAGCCGTTACGGTATTTGAAGTCCTGTCTGCTGAGCACATATGCGGTCATGCTTGTAACAAACAGGCCGAAGAAGGTCCCGGCTGCAGTTATAAATATGGTTACACCATAGGCATGTACTATTTCTCCCGGATTTTTGAAAAGCAGGTCATAAGCATTTGTGGAAAATTCCCTGGGAATAATGCCATAGCCGTACTGTGCTATTGATTGCTCTGCAGTGAAAGAACCCGATAAAAGCATGATAAAAGGGAATATGCAAAGCAGTGCCAAAACCGATAATATTGAGTAACCGATTATGTTAAATATTATTGTAGATTTGGACATCCGGATTCTATTGTTTACTAATGTAGAATAACTCATTTATAAGGCTCCTTTGTTGTTTTTTATTTCTGGAGATAAGTTCAAGTCTAGAACAGCGCGTATTCTTTATTGACCCTTTTTACAATTCCGTTAACCGCCAGAATGATTACCAGGCAGAGTACCGACTGGTAGAAGGAAACTGCGGCGGTCATTCCCATATCGCTGCTGGTAAGCAGTGACCTGAATACAAAAGTGTCAATGACATCCGTTGTATTATACAGCTGCCCGTTGTTGCCGACGATCTGGTAAAACATCTGGAAATCTCCCCGCAGTATACGGCCTACATTCAGTAACAGCATAACAATGATTGTGGGCATGATGCTTGGAAAAGTGATGCTTCTGATTTTCTGGAAAATGTTAGCTCCATCAATATCGGCTGCCTCATAACATTCGGCATCAATGTTTGTTATGGCCGCCATATAGATTATCGAGTTATAACCCACCCATTTCCAGGAATTGAAAATCATTATAATCCATACCCAGGCTGACGGTATGCTGTACATATTGATGGGCTCCATATTGAAGAATTTTAAAATTGAATTAAATGTTCCCGTTTCATAGTTGAATATATTATAAATAAAGGTTCCCACAATAACCCATGAAATAAAATACGGAAGAAAAATCAGAGACTGGCATATTTTTTTATAGGTCTTCCCAAATATTTCAGTGATAAAAATAGCTACAAGCATGGATAAAAACTGAGATGTTATCAGATTTATCAAATTGTAGAATATGGTATTGAAAGTTACTCTTGCACCCGTTCCCGATAAAAAGAAATATTTAAAATTCTCAAACCCTGCCCAGGGACTGCCAAAAACCCCCAAATCATATCTGAAATTTTTAAAAGCCAAAACCAGGCCGCTCATTGGAATGTAGGAAAGAATTATTGTTAATAGGACTGCCGGAGCAATCATAATAAAGAGTGCCTTGTTTTTATTGAATTCATTTAGGAATTGATGATTTTTCATTATACCGACCCTTTCTGGTTCCCGATTGGATGTTTGCATTTGCATTTGGTGTGTGCTGCTCTTGTTGTGTTAAATTATAAAGCATGGATTTTGATAATTTAATACGACAAAACTACTGTTTTAAGGAAAAATCTAAGATATATTTTCACATGGCACCAGGACGTATTGCGTTATAATTATTAGTATGTTAATCTAACAATGACGCTGTTTGGAGAGGGTTTAGCGTTCCATATCATCTTGTTTCGGGGATAATTAATTTGTTATCATTTTATAAATTGCATACTGAAATTTATTTTGAAATTTATTTAATATCTGTTATTATCTTTTAGTCAAGCCATTGTATGCGCATTGCTAAACCGGCTTGTCAACACGTGGGGGTGCAGGGTCTGTGAAGATTTTAATAGTTGATGATGAAATAAGCACAAGAAACGGTTTAAAAAAATATATTCATTGGGACATGCTGGGTATTGATGAAATACAGGATGTCGGAAATGCCTTTGATGCAATAGACCTGTCCAAGACATATCAGCCCGATATAATTTTGTCTGATATCTGTATGCCGGGAATGGATGGAATACAACTGTGCCGGCAGCTGCGCCAGCATCAGCCCAACTGCCGTATAATTTTCCTGAGCGGCTACTCCGAAAAGGAATACTTAAAGGCTGCCATTGCATTGTCCGCAGTAAGCTATGTGGAAAAGCCCATTGAAATACCGGAGGTGGAACATGCAATCAAAGCTGCTGTGGAACAATGTCTCCAGGAACAAAATCAAAAGCGTGAACTGGAAAATATTAATCAGACTTTGATAAACAGCCTTTCACTGATAAAAAACAGAGTTGTTTCCACATTGATATCTTCCCGTAATACCGATGCGGTTGAACACGACCTGAAACTGCTGGATAACTTGTTTCAGAAAAAAGAGGACTTTTATCTTGTAATCATCTTCAAGTTAAAAAATGAATCGGCCCACTGGCAGCAGGAGGATTCAAATATAAAAAGCAGTCTGGCCGGGGTGCTTTCAGCCTTTGAGCATATTATTACCTACAAGGACAGCCGTCATCTCATTTCAATAATATCCTGCGATAATGCTGCCGATCTGAAGAGCCACGGAAGAGCAATTTCAGCAATCAATCAGGCTTTTGCATCCGAAAGCATTGATTCCGACGGTATGTACTAACCTGAAAAAGGCCTGGACCGTGTAATCGATTCTTATCAAAAAGCAGTGATTGCACTGCAGAAGCTTTTTTTCCATGGTTACGGAAATGTTGTTGAATACAGTGACACCTACAGTGATAATTCCCTTTCAAATACATTTTTGTATGATGAGTTTACAAAGTCTTTTGATAACCATGATAAAGCACTGACAACCGGTATTGTCAACAAAATATATGATTTCTTTAAAACCCAGGACAATGTCCTTATTAACAACATCAAACATATATACCTGCAAATGATATACCAGCTCATGCACTCTGCCGATAAATTTCACGGCCAGCTGGACTTTACTGTCGATGTACCCAGTGACTATATCTGGGAGAAAGTGTCTTCCATGGATACTCTGCAGGAGCTCCATGATTTCCTCATGGAAAAGGTAGACCTGGTTTTTAACTATTTTCAGGATTTGAACAGCAATCATGCAACGATACTGGATGTTGCCTATCATATACAGCAAAATTACTCCGATGTGAATCTCTCGGTGCCCTGGCTGGCTGAGAAAGTATACCTGTCGCCTACATACCTGTCAAATCTGTTCAAAAAGGAGACCGGCAAAACCATAGGCCAGTATATTACTGCTGTTAGAATAGAGCGCTCAAAGGCATTTCTGAGGGATAAGCAGTTTAAGCTGTATCATATTGCCGAAAGTGTGGGCTATCAGGATCCCAATTATTATGCCAAGATGTTTAAAAAGCTGATTGGAATTACACCTTCTGAATTCAGGGAGAAAGGCTTATGATGAATTTTCCTTTTAAAAGGCTGTACCAAAAATATATGAACCGTTCCATGCGGACCAAACTCATGCTGTCCTTTTCCGCCCTGATCTTCATTTCGATAATGACGGTCCTTGTGGTAGTGTACTCTTATGTATCAAGAGATTACAAGCAGCAGATACAGTATTCGGCCGATAAATCCTTTTCCCAGGCATATGATTTCATTGATAAAAAAATAGAGTCCCTTCTGTATACCGCCGATGTGGTTTATTCCAATGAAGCAGTCCAGTCAATATTGAGCAAGGACCTTTACAGCTACAGATATGATTATCAGCAGCAGCACTTGGATATGCTGGCACTGGAAAAACTTTTAAACTCCCTCAGTTATTCCAAGGATGCCTATCTTGCAAGCTTATATGTAGACGACAGTCTTATGTATTCCAGGCAGAACCTGTTCTTTTTCTCAAACCAACTTCTGGAACAAAATGAAGAATATAAAAAATGGTTTAGTTCCAACGAAATGCGGATCTGGCTTCCGCCCGAAAAAATCAGGCTGCCCGATCAGCAGTCACCTGTCACGCTTATCAGTCTATTGAGAAAAATAAACAGCATATACGGAGGGAATAACACTATCGGAGTCGAGCGGATCAGCATGAAAGCCGACGGTATCAATGAAATTATTCAAAAGGCCAATATTACACAAAACGGTGTAGTGTATATCCAAAATTCAAATAATCAGATGATAAACTCCTTGAGGGAAAATGCCTTTGAAAAGCTTGATCTGGCCCGCGATCAGCTGCCCGACCGGGAAATGAAATGGGAAAAGCTCACAAGAAATGGAAAGTCCTTTTTGGTAAATTCCCGTCGCTTTCATGACTCGGATTGGACTATGATAGCTATAATCCCCTTTTCGGAAATATTATCCCTGAGCAACAGGCTGGGAGTTATTATAATGCTCCTGCTGCTGGTCAGCATAGCCGTCACCTGCAGTGTTGCCTACCTATTCGCCCGTTCCATGACAAAAGGGCTCAGCATTCTCTCCAGGCAGATGGAAAACGTACAGAATGGTATACTTGATAATACAATAACCACAAAAAAAAGGGATGAAATCGGTAAGCTCATAAACAGCTTTAATTACCTGGTAAACTGGATAAAACAGCATTCAAAGGAGCAGTATGAAAGCGGTAAGGCAATTAAAACCGCCGAACTCAAAGCCTTGCAGGCACAGATCAATCCGCACTTTCTGTATAATACCCTGGACCTTATAAACTGGAGAGCCCTTAATTACAATGCTCCCCAAATAGTGGAGATTTCAACGGCACTGGCAAAATTCTATAAAATAAGTCTCAATAAGGGCAGGGATATTTTAAGCATTGGGGAAGAAGCAGCCCATGTTTCAGCATATGTTAAAATACAGAATTTCAAATATGACGGAGCTATAAATCTTACAATTCAAATACCTGATGAAATAAAGTCATATTCAATCATCAAGACTGTGCTCCAGCCTATTGTGGAAAATTCCATAATGCACGGTATCATGCTCAACAGGGATGGACGTCCGAAGGAAATAGAAATAAGCGCAGTCCGGCAGGCTGAGGATATAGTCATATATGTGAGGGATAATGGCGTTGGAATGTCCCGGGAACAGCTTGCCGTTATTCTGGAAGAAAAATCAGGTACTTCCATTTCGGGCTATGGGGTATGGAATATTCATTCCCGGCTGCAGCTGTGTTACGGCCCTGACTACGGACTTCATTATGAAAGTGCTCCCGGCGCGGGAACGACAGTAGCTGTAAAAATACCGGCAGCACCATTGTGACCCGTCAGGCAGGGAGAGTATTTTAACTTCCGGATAAAGAGTTTTTCACTCACATATCTTAAATTCATTACTACATTGTGTTATTATATTTCCTTTTTTACATTCACATAAAAAATATGGATGATATTGAAGCTTTTTATAGCTAACAATTTCAACGCAATTTAATTTGCAGTAACCTTTAATTCCAAATAATCGTTTAAAAAATTTAGATCTTACATAATATTTACATTCCATTACAGTCATCCTTTTAAAAATAGAAATTTATATATTGAAGGTTTTATAAAACTGATAAAATCTTTGGGCATTCCCGGGCTGGTTCATTCCCTTATAGGAATTGCTGATCAGCAGATATATCTCAGGATTGTTCAATTCCATTGACAGGGCGGTTTTCAATACCTCAAGCGCTTTATCGTACCGGTTTTCTTCAATAAATTTCCTGGCATCATTTATCAAATCCGCCGGCTGAGCTGCTGCTTTTTCAATATTTACAGTTTTTAAACCAAATTCCTTCAGTACACTTCTGATCTTTTCTGCCGAAAAGGGCTTCTGAATATATGCCACCGCTCCCAGGTTTGTGCAATCCACTGCATTCTTTACGGTGGCATACGCCGTTATTATTATCACCGGAGTCCTTATGCCCGCTTCCCTTATTCTCTTGAGCACTTCGGTGCCGCGTATTTCGGGAAGCTTGATATCCAAAAAGGCCAGGTCAAAAGTATTGTTTCCGAACAGCTCAAGAGCCTGCTTTCCGTCACTTGCGGTCATTACCTCATAACCTTCCAGTTCCAGACACTTTGTCAAAATCATCCTGATATTTTTTGTGTCATCTACAACCAGTACTCTCTTCATCTGTTTTGTTCCTTCCCGGCTATATTGAGAGTAAAAATGAAGCTGCTGCCCACATCAAGTTCACTTTCACACCAGATTTCCCCATTGTGCGCCTCTATAATTTCTTTAACAACAGCCAGTCCCAGGCCTGTACCCCTGGCTTCAAAATCTCCGTCTTTAACCTGTACAAACTTATCAAATATTTTATCTGTGAATTCCTTTGGAATGCCACGTCCTGAATCCTTAACCGTTATATAGATCATCCCCGCTTTTTCTTCTGCATTTATGACAATTTCATCACCTATTTCGGTGTATTTTAATGCGTTGGAAATCAGGTTGTTAAGAACCCAGGTGATTTTTTCAAAATCGGCAACGACATGTGGAATGTCATCCTCACAGCTAAAATACAGATTTTTTTCCTGCTGCTGGGCCAACTGATAAAATGGCTTGACAGCACATTCAATAATATCGTCAATGGCATATTCCTCAAATTTGAATACGGCCTTTCCCGACTCTATCCTGGTCAGTTCCAGCAAATCATTTACCAGTTTGGATAATCTCTCACTGTCTTCACGAATAGCCTGAATAAATTGCTTCTGGTCAGCATTGAGCTGCCCCATGCCCTCTTCCTGCAAAACATCCGTACCCATTATGATAGAAGTTAACGGCGTTTTAAACTCATGTGATATGGTAGCAATAAAATCTGTACGGATTTTTTCGACTTCCTTTAACTGGGTGACATTCTGAAACAGTACGATCATCCCTGATAGATTTGCATTGCTGTCCTTGACTGTTGTAACTATGACATTAAAATAATAATTCTCGCTATTTCTTGAGATAAAGAAAATTTTTTGTTGTGTTTCGTCACCCGACTTGAATGTACTGGATATAAAGTCAAATACTTCACCATTTCTAACTCCCTCCAGAAAATGCCTGTTTAAAAAAACATCCTCGGCAACACTGAATATTCTTTCAAAAGCATTATTGACCAATATGATCCTGTAATCGGTATCCAGAACTATCATCGGATCAGAGATACTTTTGACAATTGCCAGGGACTTGTTCTTTTCAATAAGCAATTGGCCCAACGTACTTTGCTCATATTGCTGCAGTCTTCGGGTCATATTGTTGAATTCGGTAGAAAGTTCTCCTATTTCATCCCTTGTTTGTATATCAGCCTGTTTATTCAGCTCTCCGGCTTTAATCAGCTTCATTGTCTGTGTCAGTATGGTTATTGGCTGTAAAAATCTGTTTGTAAAAAATCTTGAAATGGCATAGCCCCCCACTATTGCAAATAAAGAAATTCCCAATACCAGATACATGGACTTTTTTGCATTCTCGGTAGCCAGATCCTTACTTTCAAACATGGCTTTTTCGTTAATGAGACTTAATTTCCTTAAATCCTCCTTGGTATTAATAAATTCCGGCGTCATTTTTGAGTTATAAAACTCATTGGCCGCTTCTACACCCGACCGGCTGCGGATTTCCTGCAAATCCAGGAATAGATTTACATAGTTTGTATACGAGCTCTTAAGTGACTGGACAAGATCCCTTTCACCCTTTTCGGTTACGTTATTGACATCCACCTCGTACCATTTTAAAAATTCTTCGTTGTTAGCCGTGAAAAGCTCCCTGCCTTTTTTTACGTCCACATTTATATATGTCAAAGCGGCACTGTCCTGGCGTTCAATTGCCTCGGTCATTTTGGAAGCAGCATTGATGCTTTTGTAGTTTGCTATCATCAAGCCGTCAATGGCCCCGCTCAAATTGAACAGATTTATGGAAGCAGTGATACCGACTACAGCAATTAATAAAACCAGACTTAAAAACAATACCGAAATTTTGCCCTTTAATGTCTTTATCATTTTAACCTCCATGTCCATATATTACAGCTTTTCAGACTGAAGGCCTTCAAGCTGTCCCCTAAAATAAATTCTTAACTTTAGTATATGTTTGAAGGTATTTTTTATCAAGCAACCATACTATCGCATTTTGGAAAGAAAAAGAGATAACGTTATGAGTAAAGGTGATAAATTTGAATGAATGCTTTTTATGGTATGGGCAAAAGGAGCTATCAAAATTTCTCAGGCTTTAGTTTGACAGGCCAGGGGATTTATAATCTAAACTGTGAATCGGGTTTGTGCAATTGTTGCACGATATCACAATATAGCTAATGCAAAATAGTTAATGCAAAGGAATGTATTTTTTAATCGGGAGGCTAAGCATGTTTGATTTTATTATTCTGATGACTATATTAATATGCTTCGGATCAGCAATCTTATTCCTGAGCTGGTGCAGCAAACAGATTGAATAATAATAGTATAGGGGGTTTAAGCATGGCAATTTTAATCGGTATTGTTGTTTTATTGTTTATATATCTGGGTTACGTATTGATTCACCCGGAAAAATTTTAGTATAGGGGGAAACTTTGTATGGGTATTATTCAAATTATAATAACTCTTGTCCTATTGGCAGCTCTTGTTATACCAACGGGCAAATATATATTCAACGTTATAACCGGCCGAAAATCATTTATAGATCCTGTCTTTGACAGGGTTGACGGTCTGATATACAAAATAACCGGTGTAAGACGGTCTGAAATGAACTGGAAACAATATGCCGTTTCGTTGCTGGTCACCAATCTTGTTATGGCACTGCTTGTTTATCTGGTTTTCAGGCTTCAAGGTTATTTAGGGTTAAATCCAAACAAAAATGGAAGTATGGAACCGTCACTTGCATTCAATACCGCAATAAGTTTTATGACAAATACAAATTTACAGCATTACAGCGGTGAATGGGGATTGTCTTACTTATCACAATTAGCTGCCATCACTTTTCTGATGTTTACATCGGCAGCTGCCGGCTTTTCTGCTGCTGCAGCATTTATGCGCGGATTAGCCGGTAAAACCAAAAATGTCGGTAACTTTTTTGTTGACCTTATAAGAATAACAACCAGAATATTAATTCCGATATCAATTGTTGTTACTTTACTTTTGGTTTGGCAGGGAGTACCTCAGACACTTTCCGGCAATCAGACCGTAACCACAATCGAAGGAACTGTGCAGGACATTCCGTTGGGACCTGTTGCCAGTCTGGAATCCATAAAGCACGTGGGTACCAACGGAGGCGGATTTTTTGGAGCAAACTCCTCACATCCTTTTGAAAACCCCACCCCTCTTACAAATCTTATTGAGATACTGTCCATGATGCTGCTTCCGGCGTCACTGGTATTTACTTTCGGTCTGATGCTGAAGAACAAAAAACAGGGCCGGGTTATTTTTGCCGCAATGGCCATACTATTCCTAATATCCCTTCCCGTATGTTATTTGTCTGAGCAGGCGGGAAATCCCGCATTGGCAGATGCCGGATTAAGTCAGACTATGGGCAGCATGGAAGGTAAGGAAGTACGCTTCGGGATTGCTCAATCAGCACTGTTCTCCACTGTAACAACAGCATTTACTACCGGTACGGTTAATAACATGCATGATTCCCTGACTCCTTTAGGAGGGTTGGTAGCTTTAGGGCAAATGATGCTGAATGTGGTATTCGGAGGTAAGGGTGTGGGCTTTATGAATATGATGATGTATGCAATACTGGCTGTCTTCCTGTGCGGATTGATGGTTGGCCGCACACCCGAATTTTTAGGAAAGAAAATTGAAGGAAAAGAGATGAAATTAATAGCACTGACTATTTTAGTGCATCCGTTTATTATCCTGATCCCATCTGCAACAGCCCTGATCACCAAGTCAGGACTTGCGGGAATTACAAACCCGGGGTTTCACGGGCTCTCACAGATACTTTATGAATTTACTTCGGCAGCAGCAAACAACGGTTCCGGTTTTGAAGGCCTTGCAGATAATTCTTTGTTCTGGAATATTTCCACCGGACTTGTAATGTTCTTTGGAAGGTATATTTCAATAATTGCCTTATTGGCTGTGGCAGGGTCACTGGCAGCCAAGCGGGAAGTTCCTGTAGGAATCGGGACCTTCAAAACAGATAATGCGCTGTTTACTTTTATACTGCTTGCAGTAGTGCTGATAGTCGGAGCATTAACATTCTTCCCTGCAATTTCATTGGGACCGGTCGCAGAGCACTTAACACTTGGGAGATAGGGGATGATAGTATGGATAAAAATATAAAACCAACAAAAAAGAGTTGGATAACTAAAGATATATTGATAAATGCAATTAAAGATTCCTTTAAAAAATTGAATCCGAAGGATATGATTAAAAATCCTGTTATGTTTGTGGTTGAAGTGGGATTTATCATTACCATGGTTTTAACCGTTTTCCCGGATTTGCTCGAAAAAAACGGCAATGCCTTATACAACGGTATTGTATCAGTAATACTCCTTGTTACTATTCTTTTTGCCAACTTTGCCGAAGCTGTTGCGGAAGGCAGAGGAAAAGCCCAGGCCGAGAGCATGAAAAAAACAAAAAAAGATACTCCGGCAAAGCTTCTGGACAAAAACGGAAACATTAAAATTCTGAATTCAAACGAAATTAAAAAGGGAGATATTGTTTTATGTGAAATCGGTGACATAATTCCCAATGACGGAGAGGTTATAGAAGGCCTGGCCTTTGTGGATGAATCAGCCATCACCGGAGAATCGGCTCCTGTAATGAAAGAAGCCGGAGGAGACTTCAGTTCGGTAACCGGAGGAACCAGGATAAAAAGCGACCGGCTTAAAATCAGAATTACTGCGACTCCGGGAGAATCCTTCCTTGATAAGATGATTAGTCTGGTTGAAGGTGCTTCAAGACAGAAAACTCCTAATGAAATAGCTTTGACAACCGTTCTTGTAAGTCTTACCATGATTTTTCTTATTGTTGTTGTTGCGCTTTATCCTATGGCGGATTACACCGGTGTAAGGATTTCAGTTTCAACACTGATTGCCTTATTGGTATGCCTGATACCCACAACAATTGGCGGATTATTGTCAGCCATAGGTATTGCAGGTATGGACAGGGTTACACGCTTTAATGTAATCGCCATGTCGGGAAAAGCGGTGGAAGCCTGCGGGGACGTAGATACTATGATACTGGATAAGACAGGTACAATAACCTTCGGAAACAGGCTGGCAGCGGAATTTATTCCGGTGGGTAAATCTACACAGGAAAACATTGCCCGGTTTGCCTTGATAGCGTCATTAATGGATGAGACTCCCGAAGGCCGTTCGGTGGTTGAATTGGCAGCCAAGCAAGGGATTAGTATCAATAAGGCGGAGTATGATAAGGCTGAAAATGTGGAATTCACCAGCCAGACACGTATGAGCGGATTAAATCTTCCCAATGGTGCACAGGTAAGAAAAGGTGCCTCCGACACTATTCAAAAGTATGTTACCGGTTTAGGCGGAGTAATCCCTGAAGATTTGAAGTCAAATGTTGATAAAGTATCCAAACTTGGCGGTACTCCTCTGGTAGTTTGTGTTGATAAGGAAATAATGGGTGTCATCTATTTGAAGGATACTGTCAAACCCGGGCTGGTTCAGAGATTTGAGCGTCTGCGCCAAATAGGGATTAAAACCATAATGTGCACCGGGGATAATCCGTTGACGGCTCAGACTATTGCAAAAGAAGCGGGCGTAGACGATTTCATTGCCGAATGCAAGCCCGAGGACAAAATAGATGTAATCAAGCGTGAACAGGCCGAAGGCCGGCTTGTAGCCATGACCGGCGACGGAACAAATGATGCCCCCGCCCTGGCGCAGGCCGATGTGGGGCTTGCCATGAACAGCGGTACAACTGCGGCAAAGGAAGCTGCCAATATGGTGGATCTGGATTCCGACCCTACAAAAATAATCGAGGTTGTTGAAATCGGCAAACAGCTTTTGATTACCAGAGGTTCCCTGACTACTTTCAGTATTGCCAATGATGTTGCAAAGTATTTTGCCATCATTCCGGCGATGTTTACAATAGCCGTTCCCCAGATGAATGTTCTGAATATAATGGGGCTTTCAACTCCGCAAAGTGCTGTTCTCTCGGCGCTTATCTTCAACGCAGTTATTATCCCTGCCCTGATACCCATAGCAATGAGAGGCGTAAAATACAAACCCATGAGCGCCCAAGCCATGCTGGCAAAAAATATGCTGGTTTACGGGCTGGGCGGAATGATAGTTCCGTTCGCAGGCATCAAATTAATAGATATTCTTATAAACCCAATCTTAAAGGCACTGAATTTGGGTTAAGGAGGAAATAACTTATGAAAATATTTTTAAGAGCAATTACTGTAACAATAGCATTATTTATTCTGTGTGGATTTGTATATCCGCTTGCCATGACCGGAATAAGCCAACTGATTTTTCACAAACAAGCCAACGGCAGCATTATAGAAAGCAACGGCCAGGCCGTGGGTTCGGAACTCCTGGGGCAGAACTTCACCGACCCGCGGTTCTTTCATGGAAGAATTTCAGCCGTAAATTATAACACTTACAAGGCTGAAGACAAAGTTCCTGATACAAACGGTAAAACGGCTTATTCTGGGGTATCCTCCGGTTCTGCAAACCTTGCACCGTCAAATCCGGCACTGGCTGAACGCGTAAAAAATGATATTGATGCATTTTTAAAGGCAAATCCTGATGTTAAGAAAGAGGATATCCCCGCTGATCTTTTAACGAGTTCCGGCTCGGGACTTGATCCCCATATAAGCCCTGAAGCTGCAAGGGTACAAATTCCTGCAATCTCCAAAGCTACAGGACTCAGCAGTGAAGAACTCGGTAAAATAGTTGAGAAATGTACAACCGGCAGAACCCTGGGAATATTCGGCGAACCCCGTGTCAATGTCCTGAAGCTTAATATTGAAATATCAAAAATGCTGAAATAACCTGTTTTCAGTTGGATAAATGATTGTTTGATTTAAACGATTTAAATGATTGGTTAACCCGGTATTTAGATGGTCGTAAAATAGAAAGAGATGTGAGTTCATGAAAAACATATTATCAACAGTGGGATCCTGCTCTATCACCGTATTAATATTTTATATCATAAAAAAGATCCAGGATTTCCTGCAATCTGAAAACGAAGAAGACGACAATTATAAAATTGATAAGGATGATGATCTGTAGAATATCTTCTCACTGCCACCTCTTGGGCGTATAAACAATTTTGCCGGTTTGAATTTTTCAAGTCCTTCCCGGCAAGGGCAAGTCTGAATTTTGATACTTCAAATTTGATGCTTCAGGATAAATAGCTGCTGTCCCAGAGGGAGGCAGCTTTAAAAAGCCAAGTATCACCAAGTATCAATAGTGTGCAAGACGATAAATCCTATATAGCAGAGTGCGGAACGTTAAATCAGTTACAGTTCATTCGGAATCACATGCACTTCAATGTTTTTGGTCTGTTTCAGCAGTTTTGACACTGTGGACCCGCGAAGTATGGTTTGCAGCCTGGTTCTTCTGGAGTGTCCTATAATTATCTGTGTGATATGTCTCTCGTGCGCGAAATTTATAAGTTCCCTGGAAATGCTTTTGCCTTTTAAAGTCACAACATCTGCTCCCAGCTGTTTGGCCAGCTTGTGGTAGCTTTCCAGTGTTTCCTGCTGCCTGGGAGTTGTTCTGGGCGCGAATCTGTGCGTGCAGTCGACACTAACTACCACCCATTCACATTTGTATCTGCGGGCAATTCTCGCCCCGCGCCTGATGAGTTTTTTGGCAGAAGGGCTGGGGCCGATACATACCATGACTCTCTCCACAATCCTCCAATTTTCTTTAATCCCGTGCTCCCTCATGTATTCTTCAAGATCTTCGTCCACTTCCTCAGCTGTCTGCCTTAAGGCTAATTCCCTCAGGGCATTCAAATTTCCCTTTCTGAAAAAGTTCTTCAGAGCCTGGGGTACTTTTTCAAGGTTGTATACATTACCGCGTTTCAGTCTGTTTTGAAGGGCATCAGGTGTTATATCCACTATGACCACTTCATCCGCCTTTTCCACAATGTAATCTGGTATGGTTTCCCTTACAGCAATACCTGTAATTTGCCTTATTACATCGTTCAGACTCTCCAGATGCTGGATATTCAATGTTGTTATGACATTTATACCCTGACATAAAATTTCTTCAACATCTTCATACCTTTTCTGGTATTTTGATCCGGGCACATTTGTATGGGCCAGCTCATCAATGAGGGCAATATCAGGCTTCCGGGCAATTATGGCATCGGTGTCCATCTCTTCCATAACAACGTTATTGTAAGAAATTTTCTTACGGGGAATTAATTCCAAATCACCGATCTGCCTGTCGGTTTCCTCTCTCTGATGGGACTCAACATAGCCTATGACAATATCCTTGCCCCTTTTTGCCCTTCTGTTGCCTTCATTCAGCATGGAATACGTCTTTCCTACTCCGGGAGCGTACCCGATGAATATTTTCAGTTTTCCCTTCTTCTCTGAGTTGCATTGCTTTAGAGCTTCCTCAGGTGTAATGCGTTTGAATTCTTCGCCCATCGTTTTATACTTATCCTTAAATATTTTGATAAATTTATTTTATCAAAATATTGGAGTTATGGCATTTAAAATGTTAAATAAATGTATATATTGATCATACTTGCAAGTTTGAGTCCGATTGTCTGCGTTTAATACCGTACTAAATATTTCCAAAGGCTGTGTAGGCTCACCCCTTCAGCTTGTTTCTATAGCTATGTTGACCCATTTATTTCTTCTACTTGTATTCCTTTGCATACTACAGATAACCATGGATCGTAAGCGCTTAATTTGAAAGTTTCAAATTAAGCACTCTTGCTGGACCCTTCCTAGACCAGGACATCATGTCTTCCATTCATTCAGATTCGTTTTTGTAATCCATATCCGGCATGTAAAGTAGTAGATAGTTCAAATATGCATATACATTTAGATTGTTTATCTTATGATTATCTCTTGATAAAAGAATGGAATTGGATTCACATGCCATGGATCGAATTTTTCTGAGCCAGTAGTAGTATGACTTTATTTTTACATTATTCTGCTCACACCAGGATACCACTGTCATTCCGCTTTCCTGACAGATTTTAATTATCTGTGTCAATTGCCGTAAACGAAATTCAGTTTTAGTCTCTGTTATTTTATTCATTTGTGATAGCCTCCTTAAGTAACTTTAGACTTTTTAGCACTGTTAAAAAATTCTAAAAAGTCTAAAAAATTATTTGGATGGTAAACGCTTAGTAAAAGGGTGCCTGCCAATTTTGTTGTAAACATGAGATAATACTCCCAAAACTTTTAAGAGTTTTTCAAGTTTTTAAAGTTACTTGAGTAAACTCTGAAGTTAAGGGGGATTCCAGATGGATAATGTATCGGAAGCAAAGGCAGAATTCCGAATCAGACAATGGACAAAGATTGTCCAAGCACGTCAATCCAGCGGTATGACGGTGAAGGACTGGTGCAAACAAAATAATATCTCAGATACGGCATACTACTGCTGGCTGCGGAAAATACGCCACGCAGCATGTGAAGGCAATGTACCAATCAAGTTACAGGATAGCCAGCGATTTATTGAACCGGCAGCATTCCACCAGGTAAAAACGTCAGCTTCTATCATAATTCACTTTCCCTCCATTACTGTCGAAGTAAACGATGGAGCATCCCAGGCAACTATTGAGGCTGTATTGGTAGCCCTGAAAGTCATATGTTAGGCGATATATCAAAAGCAGAAGATATTTATGTCGTCTGTGGCTATACTGATATGCGCAAGTCTATTGATGGCCTTGCCTCCATGGTCAAAGGAACTCTTGGGATGGATCCTTTTGCTCCGAGCCTATTCCTTTTTTGTGGAAAAAGACGGGATCGTCTTAAAGCTCTCTACTGGGAAGGGGATGGATTTATCCTTTTATACAAGAGATTGGAGAATGGAAACTTCCAATGGCCCCGTACGGCACAACAAGCGAGACATCTTTCTCAACAGGAATTCCGGTGGCTTATGGAGGGATTAAAGATTGACCAGTCCAAGGTAATTCAGAAGGCAAAACCAGGAGATATTTACTGAGAAAAAAGTGCCTAAAAGTATTGAAATTACTGCACTTTAACTGGATTTTCTCCACCAACTATGATAGAATAAAGGTAACAAATTACAGGAGAAAAACAGCTTCATGGATTCAAAAGATCAGTACATCCTTCAGCTGGAATTACTATAAAGAGATTGGAACTACAGGTAAACAACCTGACTGAAATAGTCCTTCTCCTGCGCAAGCGGAAATTCGGAAGTTCCAGTGAAAAGACTCCCCGGATAGCGGATGGAGTTCAATTGAACCTCTTCAATGAAGCTGAACTTGAAGCGTCGCCGGATGTACCGGAACCAATCATTTCAAAAAGCGGAAAGCTCTATCGCAGAAACCCAAAAACAAAGCGTGAAGAAATCCTGAAGGACCTCCCTGTCGAAGAAATCGAATGCGATATTCACGAGAGTGAATGCACCTGCCCCAAATGCAACACAAAACTTTCTCCCATCGGAAAGAGAATGTAAAAATTTTTGATGGTTTGAACTAAGGAAATAGCTCCTTCTTGGCAAGAATTTAAACAAATGCTGAGGAGGAGATTTTTTATGAGTA
>NZ_KK211297.1:60680-87904 GCF_000621505.1 Ruminiclostridium cellobioparum DSM 1351 = ATCC 15832 | reverse complement strand
TTTTCAATTTCAGAAAACAGAATCAAATCCAGCAGAAGTTTCTTTTGATAGTCTACATGAGAGTTCCAATTACACAACATTAATATAGCCTCCAAAACCAGTGTTATGGCAATTAATACCATACGCTGTGGTTTTCAAATTTTTGGAAGCTAATGTCAAGGTGTACAGTAACCATATATGGTTACTACTGGTAAATGTTGTTGGAAAATTTAAAGTAAAAAACTGGAGAATGTTAGAGGTGCGAGAAGAAAATTGCATCTTAAAACATAGAGCTCGAAAGCTATTGGAGTTTTCGAGAGTATTATTATATTTTGTGGAGGGATAAAAATGCCGACTTTAAAAAAGATAAGAGACACAATGAAAAAGCAGAAAATCAATGGCGAGATTATGGAACAAATGGACTTTGAAGCTGACTGCAATAATCCGCATAATATTACTTCTCTAATTGACAAAATGGATAAGTTGCTGACAAGGGAACAATGTCTTTCAATTATGGAAAAACAAGGCTGTTGCAAGGGGGGGCAGCGTGACAAGGACAGTAAGGCGTTTGCCTTGGAACACTCGGATAAACCTTTTTCTGAAAAACTTGCATTGATGTCAAGTATTCAATATATGATGTCGCCTTGTCTGAATGACGATGGTACATTTACGATTACATTTGGCGGCTATCAAAACGGTGTTCACACGGGTAAAACCACTTGTTCCTGTAGTTCGATTAAAAAATTGAAACAGCCTTTTTCTGTTTCTCCTACATACTGCGGTTGTTGTGCAGGACACTTTTTATATCACTATCAAAACGCTTTGGGAGTAAAGCTGAAATTGAAAGAAATCAATTCATCACCGCTTAATACAAACGGTGAAAAGCCTTGCAAGTTTACCTTTAAAGTTCTCGATTAACCCGGCATTACTGAGCATGATGCGAAGCTTTCAAAATCCAATTTTACAAGTATGTCGGCTTGCCCGTAATGAGCATAATCGGAAGTCGAACGGTATATTATGTTAAGGGTATATATGGGTAAAATTATTTAAGATGGCTTTCACTTTATGAAATATGTTAATTCAGGATTGATTCGAAAAATAGATTATACAACAAACTGAAAAGCACCCCGAATATTAGACAAGAGTTTTTCTTTATATGGTGGAAATGGTAAACATATTCAATGGTAATCATTACTGCACTTTAAACAAATTTATCTTTTTATAATTGCAGCAAACATCAAAAAGGGTTTCAAGGCCGGAGCCCTGAAACCCTTGATTATACTTGAAACAGATTATAAAATTATTTGTTATACTTATCAAGGTCAAATCTGTGCCATGCCATAGGTGAAATAATTGAAGCGATTTTCATGTAATGTCATCTAAAGATAGATTGCTGAACTTAATCGCTTTGACAATTGCCTGTGTACCGGTTGTGGCATTATACTTTTGGAAGATGTTGTGTTTATGGTATTTGACAGAACTTATGCTTAATTTCATTTCCCTTGAAATAGCGTAATCTGTGAGGCCTTTAGCCATATGTTTTAAAATTTCTATCTGTTTATCGTTTAATCTTTCAGGTGCATTTTTATCAAGAATACTTTGCTTTTCGAACTTGAGATATTCGTTGCATATTTTATAATTGGTAAGATTTGTAATAGCAATCAATTCCGGCTTTATCGGCTGATTTGTTGTGATTACGGCAATATAGCCTATTGTTTCGCTATTATAGTCTAAAGGGATGCAATATTCATAACATTCCGATAAAAGATCGCAATAATGATGCTGGGGCAGAATATTGACCGGTCTATTCAACGTCATGCATAAAGAAACCGAATTTGTGCCAACACTCTCTTCTAAAAGGGATGCCCCGGGAATTACGCCTGATTTGAATGGAGTATCGCCGGCTGCCATATTGTTTTCGGCCAGTATGATTCCGTCGCTGTCACATAAAAAATATAAACACTGTACTGAAATATAACTGCTTACTTCACTGATGGAGTCATTGTACAGCAATAATAGTTTTTTTTTAACAGTAACCTTTGCTGGAGGGCAGTTCTTCCGATATGTACCATTGGGGCACCAATAGTTGTAATCAAACCTCTTTTTACGCACCTTCTCCATGACAACAAAATTTCTTCAAGTATTAAAGGATCATTCTTCATATAAATAGCCTCCTATCACAATATTTGAAACCACGATAATCAATGAACCTTGCCCACTGTTTTCTTCCGCTATATCTACTCCAACAATCAGTGTGTTTGGTGTTAGTGCTTCCAGTTTTCGTACATTGTGGTTCTTCATTTGCGGGTTACCTCCTGGATTTTATGATTTTTGTGCGATTGCAAGGCACACATTAATCATAACAGGAGGTTTTTTAATTCTCAAAGTCCATTTCCTTTCCTTACAGGAATGCTGGAATAGTGATTTTTATATCGGATTTATATCAAATTTAATGTAACGAACTTCATGGTAAGTGACATTAAAAGCTAACTTGCAACAGAATTAATTATATAACAGTACTAAAATATTAAAACACTTAAAAAGATTGACATAATTTGTAGAAAGTTACAATTATGGATGATAAATTTATACTTTTGACTATAAATATGTCGATTTTTTACTTGCTGCTGGGAATTTACATGTCCAGGTGGATAGTTGTGTTTTAAAATGAAAGCCTAGTATACTTTTCTTAAGGTAAAGTAAACTTCCGAATTTAGATGTTAACACGATTGTTTTGCCTGCTTTTTGATGGCGAAAAGAGAAAGGAGCCTAACTATGTCAGAAATATTCTTCATTAATCCCGGCGTCATCATCCATGCTGATAAAAACATACCTGAGCCGGGACATGGACTGCCGCGGGGCAGCTTCAGTGAATCTCTTCAAGCACGTGGGTGCAGCTTATGACTCGCAGAGTGTGCCTGGCACTTCCCACTAATCGGGAGTGCGCTGCTGCTATATCTTTGCTGGCGGAGGAAGCGGACTATGCGGTTCGTCACTTCGGCGTCGAAGTATGCCTCTTGATTTTGGACACATGTGATGGCGAGGCGTTTTACAGGAACTTCCGGGCCACCCGGGACCTTCCCTCATACAAGAACGTCATCCCCGTGCATCTCAACTCGGCAGCACAGAAACACCATCTCCGGAAGATCATAGACCGCGCAGGCATCAACGGCCCGGATCGGATACTGGACCTTATGCTGCCTGATGGAGTCTCTTATGGCGCCTGCACCAACCGCGCATTTCTGATCAGCAGCAGCCTGGGATGTGATTCGATTCATCGCAGAGACTCAGACAGCCGCTATCAAGTTGTCAACGGCACAACTGTGTTCCCGGTCCATCAAGAACTCCTTTCACTTGGCAAAAAGGCCGGTGATGCGAAAGCAGCAGTCTCTGATGTGTTGCTTGACCCAATACACGAGAGTAAGCCCGTTTCCATGGTCGGCGGCTCCTTCATTGGTGAAATGTCGGTGGATATCGGAGATATACATGCGCTTGACCGGGAGATCTATTACGGCATTGTCAGCCTCTGGGCGGATAAGCATTGCTCACCGGAGGAGAGACGCAAACTCGTCGACATTTCCTTCAAGGGCTCCGGCACCGACAAATTTACTCACGACCGGTCAACCCTTTCCATTGTTGATCCAATGAATGTAGACATGTGCAACATCAGTTTTTATCAGGTGCACGAAGATGTTCCGCTGCCGCCTGCTACCGATACCATCGGCAGCGATTATTTCCTGATGCATGCCGTGGAATGCGCCTGTCTGCCGGGCGTGCGCCACAACAGACATATAGAGAATTTCTATACCCGGGAAAGAAAGACCGATGCCGGTTTTATGGCTTATCATATGAGACTGACGAAGTTCTTTCTCTCGATGCTCTACTTCCATGATATCTATAAAAACATGGCAAGAGCGGGCCAAGATCTGCTCGGTCCGGGATATCGCATATCGATTTCTCCCATCATCGAAATGGCCCGGCAGAGTTTGCAGCTCGACAAAAGAGAAAATGAACATAAGCTGAATGTGCTCACTGATGCCTATACCAGGCTGGGTGGACGATATGCTTCATTTGCTGAACTGATTGCAGGACAACGGCAACAGCTGCTCCTGAAGGCTGAGCAGGATATAAATGACTTTAGCGTGCTCATGGAGGCATGGGCTTCACTTGTGAATGCGAGCAAGATCACCTGTCTGCCGGATGCCGGACTGTGCAGCAGCTGCGTCGATATAGAACCTTCGCATCTTGAACCGGGGGGATGCTGAAATATGATAGAGAATAGAAGAATGCGGGCTGCGCTGGCTGCTGCAGCAACGAACTGTGTCATCTTCGACCTGGAAGGCATCCGTATGCAGTATGACTCACTGCTGAGTGAGCTGCCTGGAGTTGAGATTCGCTTTGCTTTAAAGTCCTGCCCTGTGGACGAAGTTCTTGCTGCTCTCGCAGAGAAGGGCGCCGGCTTCGATGCCGCCAGTCTCAACGAGATTCGACAGGCGCTTCGAACGGGTGTGCCAGTGGAGAGGGTGCACTTTGGAAACACGATCAAGTCGAATCAGCAGATTGCTGAGGCCTTCCGCCTCGGAATACGGGACTTTGCTACCGACAGTCTTGAAGACGTGGAAGCAATAGCAGAATATGCTGCCGGGGCCAGCGTATTCTGCCGCCTCTCCACCGATGGGGACGGCGCTTTGTGGGGACTGAGCCGGAAGTTCGGATGTTCAGGAACCGACGCTCTGGCGATTCTGCAGAGAGCTGAGTCCAGAGGGCTGAATGCCGCCGGACTCTCGGTACACGTCGGATCACAGCAAATGAAGGCAAAAGGCTGGCAAAAGGCCCTCAGCGCCATGGCTGAAACAGTGTGCGGCCTGCGGGCAAAAGGTATTATACTGGACTACATAAACCTCGGCGGCGGCCTGCCGGCATTGGGTTATACCGACAGGAGCGGAAGATCCCTTGTGCCGCCGCTGAACGACATCTTCGCCGCCATTCGCACCGGGATGAAGGAAATCAAGCGAGCTGCGGGAAAAGATCTGCACTTTATCATCGAGCCGGGCCGCTATCTTGTCGCCGACCAGGGCGCCATCAAGGCACAGGTAATCCGTATGACAGCCAGGCAGCTGCCGAATGGTGAGCACCAATATTGGCTGTACATAAGCTGCGGTAAATTCAGCGGTCTCTATGAGACCGACGCGCTGCAATTCAGGCTGGTTTTTCCCTCTCATGCCGCCGCCGAATATGTGCCGGCCATGATCGCAGGTCCGACGTGCGACAGCGATGACGTGTTCCCTCATGAAAACGGCCTCATTTACGTTCCACGGAATCTCGAGTCGGGCGACCCTGTGTGGATACTCTCGTGCGGAGCATACTCGATAAGTTATATGATGAAAGGCTTCAACGGTTTCGAGCCGCTGTTAACCACTACGGTGCAGCATAAGGAAAGCAGTCGGCGTACCGGTACACGCTACCCTATGCGGCAGCTCTTGCCGGAAAACCGGACTACATTTTCCCAGGTTTGAGTGCCGCACTTGGCTCAGGCCGAATCCATGGTCTATCGTTCACAGAGTATTCATGTACATGCTGGGCCATACCGTGGAGAGGGCGCTGTATATGTGTCAAGAGCATGGCGGTAAAGACAGGCTCAGTTCAAAGAAAAATCTCAAAAACAATCTCAGGTTCGCAAGTTCGAAGAGCTGTGATTCAATACAAAGCTGACAAGGAGGGTTAACATGCTCGGATCTCACAGTCAATGGTTCAAGTCTCAGGTTTCTATTGGTGCGCTGTTTTTCTTCCTGGGTTTCCAATATGCTACATGGGGGTCGCGTCTTCCGGCCATCAAGGAACATCTGGGCCTGGATGCGGCGCAAGTTGGCATGCTCCTTCTCGCCTGCGGTTTAGGTGCGGCGCTGTCCTTCCCTCTTGTGGCAATTATGATGGATAGACTGGGCTCCCGCCGGGTTATTTATTTGTCGGCCATCATGCTCGGTGTGTTTCTGCCCGTGCTGGCCTGGGTACCAAACTATCCCATAGCGATTTTCGCTATGTTCTGTGACGGAGTCGCATGTGCATTATTGAACGCGGCGATGAACACTCAGGGGGCTGCGCTTGAAGTGAAGTCCCGGCAGAACACCATGTCGAAGCTGCATGCAATTTTCAGTTTCGGGTCCCTGTTCGCGGCCATGTTTTCGTCATGCGTCATGCACTTTACGGCCAACCTTTCGACACATTTCATCGGAGCACTCATCGTCTTGCTTTTGCTCATGATCTTTACGAAAGAGGGACTGATCAGCGAAGACATGAAGGCATCCAGGGAAGAAAGTACGTGGTTCAGGCTGCCATCCCGGCTTACGCTGTGTATCGGCTTCGCTCTGTTCTTCGGCACGATTACAGAAGGCTCCATGAATGACTGGTCGGCTCTGTACCTGGTGGAGAATGCCGGGACGTCGGCCAAGATAGCGCCTATGGGCATAGCAGTTGTATCAATAATGATGGTGCTGGCTCGCCTGTTCGCAGACGGTTGGCGCACACGCTGGGGCGATGGACGTGTCGTTATGTGGGGAGGAGTGCTGGCCGGTTTTGGATTGGCTTTCGCCTTGTTGCTGGGAGGAGCGGTCCCCGCCTTGACCGGGTTTGCGTGTGTTGGATTGGGAATGGCGGCTGTGACTCCCTGCATCTATGTCGCAGCCGCAAAAAAAGGTCCGGACACATTGACATTGGTTGCATCGATGGGAGAGACCGGTCTCCTGGCAGGTCCGCCGGTAATTGGATTAATTTCAAATGCCGGCAGTCTGGTTTGGGGAATGGGCTTCGTCGCCTTGTCGGCCGGTCTTGTCTCTCTTTTTGCGACACGGATTCACTGGTCGGACAGCAAGGACTCTGAACCCAAGATATAACTGCCAGCCGCTCCGGTAGAAACAGTATGTATCGGGTAAAATGAATATGTATGGAGGTAAAATAAAAATGACCCGAATCGAACATCCCAGCGTCAGTTTCGAAGTGACAGCGCACTGTAACTTGAAGTGCGCACATTGTGATCACGCATCCCCCTGGATGCAAAAGAAGTTCCTGTCCGTACCCCAGTTTGTGAGAGATGTCGAGCGTTTGGCGCCGGTCTTCCATGCTGATGAGATCCGGTTTGCCGGCGGCGAACCACTGCAGCATGCAGATCTGGCTCAGATCCTTCAAATCGCGCGCAGAAGCGGTGTGGCAGACGGCATAGTAATCCTGACAAACGGCCTCCTCCTCAACAAGATCTCAGATGAGGTACTCGATCTTACGGACTGCATGGTGGTGAGCCTCTATCCGGGTGTCCGGCTGCCGTTCGACCTTGCCGAGATGGAAGCCCGGGCCAGGGACCATGGGACGAAAATCGTCTACGACCGCGTTACAGGGTTTCGGCAGATGCTGGTCTACAACCGGATCGAAAACGACCAGGCCGTGGATGCGGTTTTTCGCTCCTGCTTCTCTTCCGTAAACTGCCACACCGTTTACGAGGGAAAGTATTTCCGCTGCTCCCGCAGTAATTCTCTCTCGAAGAGGATGAGCCTCGCCGGGCGAAGTGTGAATGAGCCGGGGGAATATGTGGATCTCTTTGAAAGCCAGAACCTTGAGGCCGATCTGAGGCGCTACATTGGTGAATCCACACCTCTGGAGGCATGCCGGTACTGTCTGGGCAACATTGGTCAGCGTGTACCTGCAAAGCAGCTGACTAAAGCTGAAATCCGGCAGGAGATGGCGGAACACCATGAAAACCCGGAGGATCTGCTGGACCGCGACATCGATTTCGCATCAGTGGAAACACCTCCTCCGTTGGCGGCGGGTTGGTGGCGTCTCGACTACGACATCAAACAGCAGGAACATGCAAAGCAAAACAAGGACGCAGTATTCATAACGCCGGAGCAGTTCGTTAAGGAGAGTCTTTAGAATTTGGCCCTTTGAATCCGATAGAAGCGTTTGTGTTACCAGGGGGTGCTGTATTACTGAAAAACCCCTGTTTCAAAAACGCCATTGAACAGATTGTCACTGTGGCTTAAACTCCTCGGTAGCACGTGACAGCAATAATTTCGTTGAAAGGTGGGCTGACCAGTCCGGCAACGGCTTTAATGCGGTACAGAGCGCTCAGGCAAATAAGCCGGTGTTTGTGCAGAATGCAATAAACGGCATGCCTGCCATACAGTTTGACGGAATTGATGACCTTCTTACTGCTGCCGGTGTAAGCGGAAATTACTCCAACTGTACTATATTCACAGTAATGAAGCCCGCAGCGCTTGCAGATTACAACCAAGCCCTGCTACATGGACCGGATATGTGCTCGGAAGAACAAACAACGGTACAATTTCGGGCTGCATAGCTGAAGTTCTCGTTTACAACAAGGCATTCAACAACGCTGACAGACAGTATATCGAGAATTACCTCAAAGCAAAGTACGGATATTAATTTTAAAGAATTAAGATATTTTCAACATGAATTTCTATTGACTTGATTTTTAACAAGAGTAATCTGAGTTTGCGGGTTGCTCTTGTTTTATTTCAGACAAGATTTTTTAATGATGAAGTATGCAAGCTAAAGAGCATTGCATAAAATTATTCATTATTTTGCCGGTCCGGATTATTTTGTTTCAGATGTTCTATTCCCCAACGATTCATTTCATCCAAAATCGGTTTTAAAGACATTCCAAGAACCGTAAGAGAGTATTCGACTTTTGGCGGTACCTCCGGATAAACTTTTCTATGGATTATCCCATCTGCCTCCAGCTGCCGAAGCTGTTGTGTCAGCATCTTCTGGCTTATTCTGCTGATACCTTTACTGAGATCACTGAATCTTTGCGTACCATTATTGAATAGGTTTCTTAGAATAAGCACCTTCCATTTGTGTCCGATCAAGTTGACTGTATGCTCAATGGGGCATGCTTTATCACATGGCATTATTATCACTCCCCCCAATTATTACTCAATACTTACTTTTTGGTTAGTATAGCACAAAATAGTGCCTTCTTGCAAATAGTTTGTAACACTATTATAGTGAGCATATAACAGTGACTTTTAAATCAGCAGATTTGGGTTAAATTATTAATGATAGCTGAACACTAATTTTAAATTTCAAAAAGATGGGGGTAATAAGTAATGAATAAAATTAATATTGATGATATTCTTGATTTTGCAACTGAAAAAAGCGCGCGCAAGGCAATATTCAAGGAAGGCCGGTTGGATACGGGACTTTTGCTTTATGCCCCGGGTCAAACGACACCTGATCATAAGCATTCTGATATTGATGAAGTCTTTTATGTAATTTCCGGTGAGGGTACAATCACAATAAACAATGAAGAAATGCTTTTGAAAGAAAAAGATATAATTTTCTCACCTAATGGTGAGACACATGGGTTTAAGAATACCAGTTCCAACAATTGGGTTGTGTTACAGATTAAAATTGACATTTCAAAAAAGGATTAAACCATTTATAAAAATTCAAGATTTAGTACAGGAGGTATTGATTAATGTTTACACGAATTGACCATGTTGCATTTTCTGTAAAAGACAGACAAAAGTCGATTGACTTTTATGAAAAAAACTTTGGGTTCAAAAAATATTTTGAACACGGTGTTCCCGGGATACCGGACCTCGAAAAGGTTGTATACCTTCAATTGGGCGATACCGTGCTGGAGTTGGAACATTGGACACATGAAAAGGAGAATAAGGGGTATCATTTCTGTCTGATCAGCGATGATTTTGATTCGGATTATCAAAAGCTCAAAAGCGCAGGGATTCCAGTCATAGCTGAGCCACATATCCCCGAGCCCAGAACACCACAGGAAACCGGCTGGAAAAGAGTTGTTTTTCAAGGCCCTGATGGCGAATTGATTGAGTTCCGAGGATAAAAATACAGAGATGCCATCAAGAAACCACTGAGTCCTGATGGCATTTTTTTATTCTCAAAACATGCGGAGACAAACTTTTTATTCGGAATGCCCTAAAAATCACGAGAACCAAAGGCATATCTGATCCGTCTAATCTATGACCGGTCAAAATAGCAATGAGGGGGACACACATTGACAAGTGAAGAGTTTTCACAACAAATAATTAATATGATGCAAACGCTGTATCGTGTCAGTTATTCGCAGTTATCACAAAGCTGTGACCGTAATGAGGCGGTGCAGGAATGTCTGTTAAAGGCCTGGCAAAAACGCAGCCAGTTAAAAGAGCCGCGCTATATGCAGACATGGGTTATCAGGATACTTATTAACGAGTGCCGCAATATCCAGAGAAAACGGTGGCGCGAAGTACCGCTGGATGAAATGCCGGAACGTGTCGCTCCAGCCGATGCAGATTATGAATTGCATGACGCGCTTCTCATTCTGGACGAGAAGCTGCGTTTGCCCATTATACTGCATTACATGGAGGGATTTACCCTAAGCGAGATCGCGGATATACTGCGCTTGCCGCAGGGTACGGTAAAATCGCGAATGAATCGCGGCAGAGCGGAACTGAAAAAATCATTGACCGGGGAGGGTTATACAAACCATGCAAAATATGAAAGATCTTGGTAATGCCTTTGGAAAGGCGGATAACGGCTTTGTGGATAACGTGTATCATATCCTTGCCGACATACAAAAAAAACAGGTCAAAAAGCCTGTAATTAATAAAAAACTGTGTTTTGTGGCTGCGGCCATCATCAGCATACTCTTGACCGGAGTGGCATTGGCGGCCACCAATACCTGGGGCGTGCTGGATTTTCTCCACCAAAGAAAAAATGGTACGGCCGTCTTACCTCAAGCCAGCGGGATTATACAGACAAACGTGCCTCAAGCTGCCGAGCCGATGGATTTTGCATCCTTTTCGGTACGTGAAGCCGCATTCGACGGGCATAACTTCTACATCATAGTAGATGTAAAGCCGACCAGCCACGAGTATTTGCTGATGGGGCCCGACGCCTATCCGCAGGACCCTGTGGGTAACATGGGCCCGGTTTTCAACGGCAGGGCCGGCACAATTGCCGACTACGCCAAAGCTAACGGACAAAAGATGATACAGACTAACGTTGGCGTCAGCGGCGTCAACGGAGCCGGACTTGAATTCCTCCTCCAACAGGACGGAACTTTTACCTATATGATAAACGGCAGCCTCATTGACGATTCCGACAAGACGAATCTGGAGCTTAAGTGCGTTGTCGCCGCATTTGAGAACCAGGACGGCCGAGAGGTGGTTTTACAGAAAAACATCAAGCGATCTTCCTTTAACATCACTCTGGAGAATACAGGTATCAGAGAACTTGCCTCCAGCATTACCCCGGCGGAATATGCAAGCTGCGGTGTCCGCATTGACAATATCATGCTAAAAGCTTCAGAATTGGCGGTTTATGCCGAAATTAGCTATACGGTCATTGATGAGGTGAAATTTGCCGCAGCCGATACCGGATTACAGTTCGAATTTTTAGACTCTGACGGAAACCGCTTACCTGACGGCGCGGCGATAGGCGGAGGTACCAACACCAAAGACGGAGTGCATTATGTACAGGAGTCATCTATCGGTGCGATGGAGAAATTGCCGCGAGAGATAACTGTCAGGGGCTACAATATCTGGGACAAAAACAAATATGAGACAAACACCTTTGAGATGAGATAGTCCCGGCATTAATACAGCCGCCGGATGGATTGATAAAATACAACCCATCCGGCGGTTTTGGCGTCTCATGATACATCGTTTGAAAGATATCAGGGATATTAGTCAGAGGTAGTATTTTTATAGCATGATTAATTGCTTGAACAAATTAGTTGTTTGATATATAATTAAGTCTGATTTATGTGATTGAAATCACATAAATCAGACTTAATATTGGGGAGCGATTGTTTTGAAAAGATTAATTTTGAATGATTTACAGCAATGGAAGCAATCAAAATATAGGAAGCCTTTGATATTAAAAGGTGTTCGCCAGTCTGGGAAGACCTGGATATTAAATGAGTTCGGCAAACGATACTATGATAATGTTGCATATTTTAACTTTGATGAGCAGGAAGAATTAGCATCTTTTTTTGAAACAACCAAAGATGTGAAAAGAATTTTACAAAACTTAATGATGGTGAATGGCGCACCCATTTTGCCGGAAAAAACTTTAGTTATATTTGATGAGATACAGGAGTGCAACAAGGCGCTCAATACACTGAAGTACTTCTGTGAGAAGGCACCGGAATATCACATAGCCTGTGCGGGCTCGCTTTTAGGAATCGCACTGTCCAAGCCCTCATCCTTTCCTGTTGGGAAAGTTGATTTCATGACGGTCTATCCAATGAGCTTTACTGAATTTTTAATGGCCAACGGTGATGAAAATTTGGTGGAGTATATGAAAGGCATTGAAGTAATTGAACCAATACCTGAAATATTTTTCAACCAATTGCATGAAAAGCTTAAAATGTATTTCATAACGGGAGGGATGCCGGAAGCTATCCGCTCCTGGACAGAAGAAAGGGATATAGGACTGGTCCAAACGGCATTAAGAAATATTTTAAATGCCTATGAGCTTGATTTTTCAAAACATGCAGAAATAAAAGATATTGCGAAGCTAGGATTAATATGGAATTCGATTCCTTCACAGCTTGCAAGAGAAAATAAGAAATTTTTATATAGTGCGGTAAAAGAGGGTGCGAGGGCAAGGGAGTATGAGGATGCCCTCACATGGCTGTGTAATGCAGGAATGGCATATAAGATTTATAGAAGTACCAAGCCCGGACTTCCTATGGCTGCTTATGACGACTTGACAGCTTTTAAATTGTATACCGTAGATACAGGATTGCTGCGCCGGCTCGCTCTTCTTGACCCTATTGCCTTCAATGAAGGTATTCGTCTTTTTACCGAATTTAAAGGTGCATTGACCGAAAACTTTATATTGCAAGGTCTGGCAGATAAGTATGAAGCAATACCCAGATACTGGACATCAGGCGGGCAGGCGGAAGTTGATTTTATTATTCAACGAGGGAATGATACCATTCCTATTGAAGTAAAAGCCGATCAAAATATTAATGGCAGGAGTCTCACTTTATACGGACAAAAATATGAAGCTGAAACAAAAATACGTTTAAGATTTTCACTCAGGAATTTGAAGCAGGATGGAGACCTGCTAAACATCCCGCTTTTTATGATTGACCATGTAGATAAGCTGATAGAATTGGGAATGAAAGAATAGAGATTGCAAGCGGAAAGCCATTGTTAACGGAGATTGAAATATGAACAACTGATTTCCGGTGATTAGGAGAAAAATTAATTTTGTATCGGTATTAAGTATTCGCAACGTCAAAATTGAATTACGCAATATTGTGGTGGCGATTATATTCCATATCACTGCCAATGTTTTCAATGAGATTTCTTTTTTGCAACTTAATGTTGCGGTTTCGGTTACTTGGTTGTCTTTATAATGTGAGGATTGTTAAAATATTTTGCGTATTTCTTTAACCCATGGGCGTGAAAAACAAGAGTTTATTAAGGGAGGTGTTGTTATGATAAGTTTTAAGAAGGTAGGTCCCTATCAGCGGCTTTTGCTTTTTATATGCCTGTTTTTATTTTTTCTTTTTATCATATACGTCAGCATCCATTTTGGCCTGCAAAGCCGTAAAGCCGGCATAATTGCATATCCGAAGGATTTTTTGACAATGCGTTGCTTAAACCCAGCCAATGATAACGCCGAGGATACCCCATTTGTTTATGCGAACGGCCAAAATGCCAATGGGCCGTTTCGTATCGTCTATTATCGTGACTTTGATACATTTGAATTAAAGTATCCGTCGGGCGATTGGACTGCTTTGCAAACAGTATACAAAGACGGGAATTATGTCACAAGTATAGGTATATCTGTTGGTTCCGGCAAAAAGGATGTAGTAGCGGCTTACAAAAAATACGGCCTGGAAGAGTATAATATCAGCAGGATAACATCAATGAATTTGCGTTCGCTTGACATTGTTTTGCAGGGTATTGACCCGGCGGATACTTTCCTCTATGTGGACAATCATAATATTTTTAACAATTCTTATCGAGGTACCGATTATTGGGGAAGTCTTGAGGCTATTATCTTCATTTTGGATCGGAACAGCGTGGTCGTAAAAATCGTGAAGGTTGCCCCTACTTCGGGTTAAAACCAATTTGTTAAGGGGAAGTCCAGGGTAGGACTCCCCCTTGGTTTTTTATAAACAAGCTATGGAAATCAGTACTAGGAAACGTAAGGAATCAGATTGTTCAGCAAGATGGTATAGTTATAATAATTTTTTGCAGCTGAGTCTGTATATGCTATATCGTTCCAGGTCTGTTTGGCATCTTTTAGATCTTTTGTACTATCTCCTATCGTTATGGTTCCAGTATGCGGGCCATCGGAACCATTAGAATGGGCGTAATAGATTTTAGTCACAATTCCACTGGAATTTTTGTCAACTTGATAAATGACAAGCACATGTCCGCCGTTATCAGACCTCATTGTACAACCAACCACCATATCCTGGGCCCTTGTTTTTTGTACTCCGTTGCTTGTACTTGTAAGATTGCTGGCGGATACTCCGTTTGCATAGGATACCTTAAATTGAGAATAAAGTGCGCCTTTTGTCATATCATCAGTGGTATTTGGTTTTGTGGATTCATTCAGCACAAAATAGACCAGGCCTGAACAATCCATTCCATAAGTTTTCTTTTCACTATCGGGCGCGGAGTTTATCTCGGATTGTATGGTGGCTGCTGATTTATTCCAATGTCCGGTTTGGGTATTGAAATATTTATTTCTGATAGCGTTTTGAATATCCGCATATGAGCTTTTGCCCCCATAAATTCCATCATGGGATTGAAAGTAGGGTAATTTCAGTTTGATTGTTTCCGGCATTGTTGCTCCCGCCGGGATAGTTGATCCGGTTACAGAAAAATTGGTATAAAAGCTCTGATAAGTACTGACTAATTCTTTGAAACCCATAAAATATCACCTTTCTTTATAATAGATTTTGAGCTGTCTTTAATTGATAGAGATAATTTGGACGTAACGGATTAATAGTTGTCCAAGCTTTTAAACCGTATCATCTGTCAATATTCGCTCACTTCATATAATAAAGAAAGGGTATTAAAGGATTTGTAAACCTGTATTTATAAAACTTTGATTCAAAAAAATATTTCCTTAATAGGTTTTTTCAGCAGAATAAAGAGATTCTGTTTCCAATAGAGTACCTGCGGAACTATAAACCTGAACAGTTGAGCATACTCTATATGTACCTCCTGTGACGTAATAATCACCCTGAACAACCAAACCTGGGCCTACGGCACTGCCTGTCCATATTTTGACCGTTGGCCAGGAACCGTTGGTATTTCTTTGTAATGTGACAGTCAGATTCGCTTTATATGTAGTGCTTGCAACATCAGCAGACCCTGTACAATGTGCTTTCCCGGATGCATCAATACCAAGCCCGGCGCTCATTTGCCATATATGCTGGAATTGGGGTGACATTACGGCTTTGGCTGCCAGGCTGCTTTCAGCTGCTGCGAATGCCGGGACTGCTAATAGGAACACCATGAATACCGTTAAACAAGTGATAACAATTTTTTTCATAACAGTAAATACCTCCTTAAGTTGTTCTCTATAATACAAAGACAACCAGGAAGGTATTTTGCAACAGTATTTTAAATTTTATTTTACAAATTCTACGCCTTCAGCTATTTTGATTGCTTCAGCTTTATTTATCTGACCTTGGATACTAAAAAGATGATTATCTATTGTCCACGCTATGGAAGTCACAGAATCCTTGATTGAGAGCGTTCCGTCGTGTCCGTTTATATTTACTTTTTCTATAAGTGAAGCTCCTTCTGTGTCTACTGCAATAGTGTTTGTCGAATCGTATTCGGTATATGTAATAAGTGAAGTTTTATCTAAATTTTCAAATACCAGTTTTTTAATAGAGTCAGTATAAGTTATGCTGCCGACCTCATAGCCATCAGGCATATATGTGGGAACATAAGCATTTGTCCAATTTACAATTAACTGCTCGGCACCTTGAGTTTTGTTATTATCATTCAATTGAAGTGATGTATACTTGGGCTCTATGCTTATCAGAAAATTCAGGACTTGAACCCGGAATGCCTGAACACTGACAATCATAGCAGAGATGGATATTATTACAGCCATTAAAGCAATAGCAGTTCTCTTGAATATTCTTAAAATATGAGAGTCTTTTTGAGATTTTTTCAAATGCCGTAAGTGCTCATCCAGTAACCTGGTAAATCTCTTTATACTTTCTGGTGACGGAAGGTTTTGGGGATCGGTTTTAAGCTGTGTATTTTCCTCAAGGAATATTCTTCCGTCTTCTCTGGCCAGGTTATTCATTGCCAGAGAGAATAAACCGTTTTCATATACTTCATTAAGTTTATTAATCTCTTCCGGATTGTTATTTGGCATTATAGCTCGCCTCCCTTTGAATAAGCTTTTTAGCGTCCCTCCGGGCACGCGTCAAATACTGCCGGATGCTGTTAGGAGCAATTTCAAATATTTTTGCTATTTCCTCATCTTTCATTTCGAGTACATATTTAAAATATAATAAATCTTTTTTCCTTTGAGGAAGTTTTGAAACAGCATCACTTAACAAATCCAATTCTTCCTGACGAACAAGTTCATAACCTGAATCGTTTTCAAGATTGGACAGATCACCTGCAATATCCATGTCGTCACTGTAAAATATGTGTTTTTTCTCAACCTTTTTATGCTTTATATAGTTGATTGAAATACTCCTAACAGTATAGACAACATAGGTGGTAGTTTTGCAACTATCAAATGTGCGTATTAAAGAAATTTTTTCGATAAGTTTGATAAACGCATCATTTATTAAATCTTCAATATCTTTATTATCATGTGTTATGCTAAAAATAATTTTTCGGGCAAGACTATAATAATTCTTATAAAGATCGAGCACTAAGGCCCTGTCACTTTCTTCAAGTTTCGTGATTGCAGCTAATAATCCTATCATTTGGTTTATACCCCCAGTCTTTTCACAGCAGAAAATTGCATCAATTTATCCGATTTTTCTCTAAATAAATTATTTAAATCGAAGTTTGTCCTTGCTTTATTGTCTAATTATCCCTCCTGTTATTTTTATAATGGTTTACATGGATCCATAACCCTAATTATACAAAATTATACAAATTATTGATACTGTATAAATTGAAATATCAATAACCTACATTGCTCCTGCACCGTATTTTATGGGAAAGGAAAGGCAAAAATAAAAAATATAAAAATATTTTTACTTTTGTTGTTGCATTTTATCTGCATTGTTGTCTTTATTTACATGAAAGTATGGTAGTTCTTTTACATATTCAAATATCCTTGCAGGGTTAATATTTTGGAAAGCAACTGTATAAACCGGTTAGAAGGTAAGAAAAATGGAACCAAATGATATGCCTAGTTGTCTAAAGTATAGTGAAAGATATTATTATTGCTTTTATTCAGACTTTAAATATAGGAGTGATTGTAAATGAAACATGTACACTTTTTTAGGAGAGCAGCAGCTATCCTGTTATCGTCTGCGCTTCTTCTGGTTTTTAGCGCCTGTTCACAAAACGGCGGTGCTTCGGGCGCATTTGCCGGTTCTGCAGCGTCTTCCGACGAAGCTGCTTCTTCATCTGCCGGAATTTCGCTGCCTGCGCAGTCAGGTACATCAGCGGCGGCAACCACAGGCGCTGCCCCGGCAGACAGCAGTGAAACGTCAGCTGAAGTCACGCTGCCGGGTAAATCACCGTTGAGCGCGTATCAGTCGGTGTTGCAAAACAAGGCAGAGTTCTTCAGTACCGATGCCAACAAAAATTTGAATATCAGCCAATTAAACCAGGCTGTTAGCGATGACAGCGGCGTTACTGCAAAAGCGGCAAAGCTTGCAATGGTTGATCTGGAAAACGACGGTACACCGGAAGTTATTCTTTGGCTGGTCGTGAATAACAACGATTATTATGGGTTCGAGGTTTTACGTTATCAGGATGGAGTGGTCTATGGCTACACTTTGCCGTATAGAGCTTTTATGGATTTAAAAGCTGATGGAACATTTTCTTTTTCCAGCGGTGCGGCGGATTATGGATTCGGCACGGTGAAATTCACGGAAAAGGGTTACTCGGTCGAGAAGATAAGCTATTGTGAATCCGGTTATGATTCCAACAATAATCAGAGCATTTCATATTTTGTCGATCACGAAAGTGCCGCTGAAAATGATTTCCTGTCGGCTATCAATAAGCAAAGTGAGAAGACAGGGGTCACATGGTATGACTTTACAGATGACAATATAAAAACAATGCTTGCTAATTTTAAGTAAACTACATGAGTTTGTCCCGAATCAAACCGAAGCTAAAACGGCAAAAGCAAATTCCGGTGTTAGCACCGGAATTTGCTTTTGCCTATAAACAGTATTGGCTTAGAGCGAGTTATACCAATTAGTCGCATACGTGGCTCTGGTATTTAGGCCGCTTGTACCATCGGCTGATCTTTCATAATGATCGTGAAAAACTTTAGCTAAAGTTCCTGCGTCAAGAGTTGATGCTTTGAACTGGGTGAAAGTCATTCTATAACCGGTATGATCCATACTTCCACCTGCTGTTGGTGCAAAAAAGTCGCCTCTGGTCGTACAGCACCAAATCAGGCACGCCAACTCCGCATCCATGAGTTTCTTGGGATCGCTGTTTGTCAGAGCGTTGATTGTTGTGGCATTTGCAGCGCTTATCACACCTGTATCAACCGCCCGATTAAGAAAGACTGTGGCCGGTGTCCATTGGACTAAACCATAACCTGAACCCGTATTGTTTAATACCTGCCAGATTCCAGGGTTAATGCCGCTTTCCTGCTGCATATTTCCAAGCACACCGCAAGCGGCTTGTTTTGTGAACCCTTGGCCTCTTAGATAGTTATAAACGTATCCGGCGTTTGCAGCCCTTTGCGCCGTACTAAGTGTTGAACTGCCAGCACAAACTGAAGCGTATACGGTGCCGGAAGGCGGTGTAACGGGATAAGCGTCGTAGCCGAAAAGATACTGCCAGGTGGTCGGACCGACAACACCATCGGACGAAATCCCCATCTTCTGCTGAAAAGTTACCGTGACGGAGGTGGAGCTGCTGCCGAAAGCTCCGTCCACAGTAATGCTTTCGAACTTACTTAACAGATACTGCGCTGCTCTGGCTGCGTAGTTGTTAGTACCATTCCGCACCGTGACAATCAGTGCCGACAGAGTGTTCGGCCCTGCTACGCCGTCGGGCGAAAGGCTTTTACTTCTTTGGAAGTTGATTACAGCGGTCTGAGTGCCTGAACCAAAACTTCCGTCTATTGTGAGAGAATACCCTTGGAAAGTCAGCAAGCACTGTAAAGCGCTCACGTTTTTTCCTGAACTTCCTGTCTGTAAAACAGGCCAAGCTGGAGTTGCTGCCATAATTATTACCTACTTTCATAAATTTATTGAAGCACCTCCAAAATGTCGCGCGCCGTCTCAGAAGCATCTTCTGTAAGATAGAGAGAAAGATTTATGCAAAATGTAAACTATACCTGCAAACTTTTGTTAATGATTGTTAACTATTTACTGTTATCGCTTTTGTTTAGCTGCCGTAGGATAGCTTTAAGCTTTTGAGGTAACGGCAGACCTATTTTGCCTGCATTCTCAATTATGCTGATACCTTCGTTGGACAGATAAAACATTATTATCATTGTTCTGATAGAACTTCCGGAGTTGATAATATTCTGATCAATAATATTGCCCAGGGCGACCAGAGCAAATATCATAACCTTTTTGCTGATACCTTTAAAGCCTGTCTCACTCGATACTGTCCTGTTATGAATCGCAACCAATACACCGGTAATATAATCGATTGCGACAAAAGCAATGAGAGCATATATAAGAGAGTCAAAAGCGCCAAAGAGCCATCCGAAAACTCCCCCCGAGAGCGCAAAGATTATTTTAGCCTTATCCAACACTGAGTCCATAATCTTGTCCTCCTAAAGCTTGTCCGAAAAAGCATTACGCAGTTTTTTCAATGCTCTATTTTTCATCTGATTAACAGCTTGTCTTGAAGTACCATAGAAATTTGCGATTTCTGTTACTGTGTAACCGGTGAAATAAATCATACTTATAACTGCCAGTTCTTGTTTTGTTAATATTTTTTGGATGAACGATAATTCATAATTGTATACATCATTAGTTGAGGATATGGATTCAACATAATATAATTCATTTTCATTTAAGTCTGAATAAAGCAGAAGTTTCCCAAGTCGTTTGACTTCTATCAATCTTTTTATATAACTGCTGTGAACTGAAGTGCATATGTAGGAAACCATGCTTCCTTCACTTTTGTTATGGATATTTTTGATCTGCATATTATGCAGCAGCTCGATAAAATCAATAAGGAGATCATTATAGGCATCATCATAAGAAAGCTTATAAGCGTATTTCTTAAGCAATGGATTGAACTTTTCCACAAGCATTAAAGTGGCATCGCCGTCCCCTCCTTGTGATTTTTGGATAATATCGATAGTCATAATGCATCCCACCTTTCAAGTGGTAAGGAGATGGGATGCTTGGATTTGTAAACATATGAGCAAGAAAAATTTAATTTTTCGGCATCATTGTCACCTCCATAAAAATTAAAAAGCAGGACATTACGACAGTTCGACCGTAATACCTGCTACAATTTTTTGATTATCGAAATATAATGGATGCAAGTTTATCCTTTGCCTTAACAAATTTTCAATTTTGTAAATCCAAATTTTATAAACGAAAGACAGTTATATAGTAAATTAAGGTAATTATGTAAATATATACCTTATAGAGGGCGCAGAAGGGTCATATCTTGAACGGCGAGGCTGTAAGAGTATGGGACGGTCTGCTGAGTTAGCCCTTGTCCATGTTCTTTTATCAACTTATCCGGATTATTTGCTTGCCCATGTATTTTGCTTTTGTGGTAATTATCCTTTCAATAAAAAAAGACAACCTTACATGCTTTTTGCAACAAAAAATATGAATATTTTTCATGTAATGTAAATATATGTAATGGAACATGAAAAGAGTTTTTCCTGTTTTGCTGTAAAAGGCGGGATCGGAGAAAAGCCTTGAAAATGCTGGATTTTAGCTGGATTTCTACTTGTAAGAATGGTATGATATAATCATCAAACAACAGGAGAAAACCAGTTTGGAAGATGATAGATTGTTAATTTAAAATAATTTTGAAGATTAAGCAGGAAACCATTTGTTGGCTGAAGAAGTTTCTTTGATATTATATTTTGGCAGGAGGATTTATTCCATGAGCAAAAAGTGGAACGGCAGAAGTCTTATTATATTGGCTATTACCGCACTTCTAGGGACAGGGTTACTGTCGGGCTGCGGATTTAATACGGGTAATGTGTCAAACGGCGGCGCTTCAGGTGCCATCTCAAACGCAGCGGCAAGTGCGGATGCAGAGCAGGATGAGGCTGCTGCCGCCTTTATGAAAATTGAACCTGCTATACTCAAAAAGATGCAAAACTCCACCTATACTTATGTTGAGGGGAAACTTTCTTTTAACATCGGAACTGATAAGTCCGATTTTCCGCCAAGGTATGCTTCTACCATCTTTAACCCCCATGTGGATTTCATGCCGAGCAGCATTTTCGTATCCGCCAATAAAATAGCCGTAGTCCGAACACCTGATGACGACAGTATTGTGATCACATACAGCGATGATGACGGAAAGACCTGGCAGGATTCAGATACGATCCATACCGGGCAGATTCCTGATCACTCTGTAGCCGATGCCGACTTTTTAGGCAAGAATGAAGTTGATAATCTGTTAAGCATTTATGCAAACTTTCCGTCAAAGGACACGGGCTTTCTGATCATTGGCTCCGGAACCACGATGGGGACACAATATACATTGGCACTCTTCAAATCAACGGACGGCGGCAAAACATGGTATGCACTTGACTCCAACATTGCTTTTATACATGGTTTTCCAGTTACCGGCATGTACTTTATGGACGACAAAAATGGGTTTATAGTGCAGAGCGGTGTAAATGTTAAAAAGGCAGAAATCTGCCAGACAGTTGATGGCGGTGTTACATGGTCAGCTAACGAATTACCTGTCCCGGCAACGCTTGTCGATGATCTCAATGCCCCAAGTCTCACAGCCTTGACGCCATATTATGCTTCAGGCCAATGGGTTCTTCCCATGTTTATTCGACCGGACACATTGATTTATTTCAAATCAAAGGAACAAGGGAAAATTTGGTCATATGATCCCACAATGGACATTAAAATTAATAAATTTTTATCATCCAGGGTTTAGACACTAGCTGAAAATAGCGTTGTAAGGAATTTTCCTTACAACGCTATTTTATTGCTTTGGTTTGTCTGTGTTTTAGCTGTGCTGAGATTTATGCTGACAACCCGGACAACGTCCCTCAAAAACCGTGCGATGCCTCTCAATGACATAACCTGTTTTTGAGGCCAAATTGCTGATCCAATTCCGCATGATAGGATAACGGCACATCACACACCGCACCGCATTCGGTACACAGCAAGTGGTAGTGAAAATCCAGGCGGCAGTCAAAGCGATCTGTGTTGGATACCTTTACGTGGAGGAGTTCTCCGTTTTGAGCCAGAAAGTTCAGATTCCGGTATACAGTACCGCGGCTGATCTTATCGTTGATGGCTCGAACATCCAGATAAATCTGATTCGCACTGGGATGGTCGCAGCGCTCTCTAACCGCATCCAAAACCAGCTGGCGCTGTTTGGTATTTCGCTGCTGCTTCATAAGGGAACACTCCTGCTCAGTCGTGATTTGACTGCATTGTGCTCGAAAGCGTTGCCTGAATCAAACCGTTATTATCCAGTTTGGAGAGCTCCTTGACCTTATCCATACACAGACCGGCAGCCTCGGTAAAACGTTCGCCGTACTCGGGATCAGCCAAATAGCAGTGGACCGCATGGCGGTACTTGATGTTCTCGGTAACGGAAGCCATATCTCCGGCGGTGTTTTCGATAAGTATCTGCTTCTTGTCTTCGGTCAGTACCCGCCACAGATCGCCGCCGTAGTTGCCGTCTGCACGCATAGCACCATCACGGTGATACTCATTGACCTCCACCTTGGCACGGTTAACCGGGACATGGTTGTAGTTTACACCCAAACGGTAACGCTGTGCGTCGCCGTAGGAAAATAATCTTCCCTGCAGGAAACGATCGGGGCTAAAGCCGATGCCGGGAACCACATGAGCGGGGGTAAAGGCCGACTGCTCGACCTCCGCGAAATAGTTTTCCGGATTGCGGTTCAGCTCCAGCTCACCGACCTCTTATATGAGTTTGTTAATGATATTTATTATTTAATAGGACTTATTACTATTAACGTTCTACGGGAAGAAAATTTTGTCAATAAAGAAATCTCAGGCAAGTACTTTTGACAAGTATTTAAAGGGTGTTTTCATAAAACCGTTCAGCAAGAATAGATAGACCACAGTCATACCGTAAGGCAGATAAAGATAACAGGCTGATATGGCTTTTTTATGTCACCAAAATTTGCCAACAAATGCCAAGATTGTCTACTAGTCTTATGGAAAAATTAAAATATAATGGAAATAAGATATAATATTGGAAATAATTATATTGATCCTTGGAAATTTTTCATATCGAATCCAATCTTTTATTTCAGAGGGAACATGTAATTGAGCTTATCCCAATTGTTCTATTATCATTTGCTGCAATTAATATAATTATCTGTAACAATACGGTACCCAACCTAATTTACTCAAAAGCGAATCAGGTACTGCAGTTAATTATGGTTTTGCATATTGCATCTGTGATTAACTTTGAGTCAAAGTGTGTTTATTCAGCTTAAGAGGCCTGATCCACAAATTTAAAATTCTATCGGGGAGGTGAGTCATTTCATTTAAATCAGGGTATTGAATTTGTGTTTGCAGTATATCCTTAGATTCCTGTCAGGGCCATTTTTTGAGCTGAGTGAATATAAAACAAAGAGTAGAGAGGAGTAGAAAGTATGAAGAAAGACTTAAGAAGACTACTGCCCCTGGTTCTTGTGCTGGCTATGTTATTTACTCTGCTTCCTATGGGAGCTTCCATGTCCTCGGCGGCCAGCGGTAAAAACTTTGTAGTATACTTCCCTAACTGGGGCATGTATAATGCTGCACATATGTCAATGAATGTCGGTATGATTCCATGGAACAAAGTAACCTGCATCAATCATGCATTCTTTACTATCGATACAGGTTATAAACTTGTTTCGACCGATGAATATGCGGACTTCCAGGCTACCTTTGCACACTCCGAGGGCTGGGATCCCGGCATGATAAGGGGACACTTCGGAGAGTACAAATATTACAAGACACAGTATCCGAATGTAAAGGTTGTTATCTCGGTCGGTGGATGGACAAGGGGTGAAAACTTTCACGCAATGGCTCTGACACCATCAAGCAGAGCAATATTCATTCAAAGTGTCATAGATTTTCTGAAAAAATATCCCTTTATTGATGGTGTGGATCTTGATTGGGAATATCCGGGAGTCAACAGGGCTAAAGACCCTAATGATCAGTATGACAGAGGATGTCCCGGAGGACCTGAGGACAAGCAGAATTTCACAGCATTGCTGAGGGAAATCCGCCAGTCATACAATAATAACGGTATGTCCGGTAAGCTTCTTACCATAGCCGCACCAGGCGGTTATGAAAAAGTTGATTTGACGGAACCCAATGTATATTCTCAATATTTGGACTGGTTAAATATAATGACCTATGACATTCATGGAGCATGGGATACCATTACAAACCACCAGTCGGCAATTTACAAGAATCCAAATGATCCATCCGGAACTTCACCGGTTGATATCAAGAATAAATACAATACCGATTACATCATGAAACACTACAGGGATACATATAATATTCCTGCATCCAAACTTAATGTAGGTTCACCTTTCTATTCCCGCGGCTGGAAAAATGTAGTTGCCGGTACGGGTACAAACGGCCTGTTTGCCACAGCCAGCGGTGCCCCAGTGGGTAACCTTGATGATCCCGGCAGCCCCGGAGGCCAGAATTCCTATGCCCAGATGAAGGTGCTGGAAAATACTCCAGGCTATACAAAATACAGAGATTCAGTATCTCAGGTTCCCTGGCTTTATAACAGCTCTCTGGGTGTTATGTATACATATGAAGATGAAACCTCTGCAGCCGCAAGATGTGATTATGTCATCAATAACGGTTTTGGCGGAATTATCGGCTGGGAAATTTCCTGTGATACTTCCAATTTCTCATTAACCAATACAATATCCGGCAAGCTTGGCATAAACAGCACCACACAGGTGGCAGCGCCGGTCTTCAGTCCTGCAGGGGGAACGTATACATCTGCACAAAACGTAACCATTTCATGTGCAACAGCCGGTGCCGTCATAAGGTATACTACCGATGGAAGCGAGCCTACTGCCGCATCGGCACAATACGCAGGTGCTATCAATGTAGCCGGTACTACCACCATAAAAGCCAGGGCCTTTAAATCCGGCATGAATGATTCGGCTGCGGCTTCTGCCACATATAATATTCAGTCAGCTCAAACGGTAGCTGCTCCTGTATTCAGTCCTAACGGAGGCAGTTTTTCTGCTGCACAGAACGTAACTATCTCCTGCGCAACAAGCGGTGCCACCATCAGGTATACCACCGACGGCAGCGAGCCCAGTTCAACATCTACAATGTATACCGGTCAGATTAATATCTCAAGCAGTACTGTCATTAAGGCAAAAGCCTTTAAGGCGGGTATGAGTGACTCGGCTGTTGCAACTGCTGCCTTTACTATTAACGGAGGGAATGAAGGAGTCGACCTGGGTAATCCTGCAGGTGCTCCGGCAACAGGCTCAATAAGCCACAACAACTGGGATGGTGATGGAGTATACGATATTACCATGAATATATGGTGGGGTAATAATGCAACTTCATGGACGGTATATGAAAACGATAAAATTGTACTCTCCGGAGCACTTCAAGGAAATTCACCCAATGCTCAGACAGCAGTTTACAGCGTATCGGGGAGAGCAAACGGTACCTATACATACAGAATTGATCTTAAAAACAGGTTCGGTACAACCTCAACCAATACCATAACAGTAAATGTTACAAATGGCGGTACTGTTCAAACAGTGGCCGCACCTGCCTTTTCACCGGCAGGAGGAACCTATGCCACGGCGCAGAATATTACTGCTTCCTGTGCTACCGAAGGAGCAGCCATCAGATATACAACCGATGGAACCGAGCCTACAGAGAATTCAGCCATATGGAGCGGAGCTCTCACAATAACCCAGACTGCAACTATCAAGTTAAAAGCTTTTAAAACAGGGATGAACCCATCTGAAACCGTAACAGCCGCCTATACCATTCAGAATAACCAGGCTGTTGCAACACCTGCCTTCAGCCCTGCAGGGGGAACATATTCATCAGCACAGAACGTAACCATCTCATGTGCTACAGCAGGTGCTGCCATCAGGTATACTACCGATGGTTCCACACCGACTTCATCCTCCGCACAATATACAGGTCCAATATCTGTTACGGGTACTAAGACAATAAAGGCAATTGCTATGGCAGCAGGCATGAATAACTCAGCCGTTGCAACCGCCACTTACACCATCGGCAGCAGCGGTTATCCAGCCTGGGCTCCGAATACTGCATACAGCGTGGGAACCATAGTGTCTTACAACGGAAGCAACTATAGGTGCCTGCAGGCACATACCTCCCTCGCAGGCTGGGAACCATCCAATGTCCCTGCTCTATGGCAGCAGGCATGAACAATTTTGCCATAGCTTCAGCTATCTGCATAATGATGCATTGAAGTAGTACGGTTAAAACCTGTGGCTTGTCTCATGAATGAGCCATGGAAAAATAAAATACGAGGAGGTCTGAAAATGACTAACAAAAGGTTTTCTTTTAAGGCTCTGTCACTTATGGTAGTTTTAGCGGTAATCATATCCGCATTTTGCGCCGTCATACCGGCGAGCGCAGCCGCCAGAGGAGCCTGGACTCCGAATACCGCATATGCGACAGGTGATACGGTAACCTACAGCGGGAGTACTTATACCTGTATTCAGGCACATACTTCCCTCACAGGCTGGGAACCACCCAATGTTCCCGCTCTATGGGAGAAAGGCGGCGGAGGGACAACACCACCGCCAGCAACAAACGGAGTGACATTCTATGCCGATATAAACTATGGGGGAACAGCAATAACACTTGGAGTGGGCAATTATACACT
>NZ_KK211297.1:0-59540 GCF_000621505.1 Ruminiclostridium cellobioparum DSM 1351 = ATCC 15832 | reverse complement strand
CTGGACTGTTGAAGTATATGAACATGATAATTTCGGAGGAACAAAATGGACCTACACCTCAAGTTCTTCCTGGGTTGGCACAGATGCAAATGACAGGATGTCATCTGTTAAGGTTATCAGCGGAACTCCGGTACAGACTGTTGCAGCACCTACCTTCAATCCTGCGGCAGGAGGATATACATCTTCAGTTTCAGTAACATTAGCCTGTGCCACTTCAGGTGCTACCATCAGGTATACTACCGACGGTTCAACACCTACAGCAGCCTCTGCCCAGTATACAGGGGCAATATCTGTTACCGGCACCAAGACCATAAAAGCTATTGCTGTAAAATCAGGAATGACTGACTCAGCAGTGGCATCAGCCACTTATACAATTAATACATCAAACGGTACTTCTTTGATTCCGCTGAACTCCGGTATGCAGATGACCATTCAATTCAATAACAATACCAATGGGGTTTACAGTAACAGCCAGATTTATGCCAATATAATTGGCAAGAATAGAAACGGCCAATTTTGCACCATTTCACCCGATGGAACCATGACTCAATGTGTTTCGGGACAGAATGCATCCCCTTACTTCTATCCCCTGAGTTCTTTAAACGGCTTCCAGATTCCGGCTTATGTGAGTTCAGGAAGACTGTATATTTCAATGGGGGCACCCCTGGATATCCCGTTTAATACGGCGGCGGATGGCACTGTAGGTATTGCTTATCCCAATATTGAGAATCCATCGGATTCAAGCTATAATAAATATTTTGATTGGGCGGAGTTTGCTGTGATTAACGGTGAAGTTTGGATTAATACCACCCAGGTCGATATGTTCGGTGTACCGTATACTATCGAAATGTTTACCGGCAGCAGCAATAATTATTCTTCCTTTGCAAAGGTTGGAATCACCGAATCCAGAGCATCAATTTTCAGTGCATTCCAAAAAGAAGTGCCTGCTGAATTCAAGAGCCTGGCTACCGTACAGGCACCATACCGCATTGTTGCGCCTATCCATGGTGGTTTCAGGACAGGACAGACCAACGGTGCTTATTTTAACAGCTACATTAACAGCATCTGGTCCCAATATTCCACCAGTAACTTTGTGCTAACCGTTCCTCAAGGTACATTTACAGGCAGAGTATCGGGCACACAGATGAATTTTACAAGGCCCGGTGATACTACTATTTACCGTGTGAATAAACCTACCGGTGAGGATGTTTGGGGAGGTGCAGGCACACTGGCAACCGGAAATGAAATTGAAAAGGTACTTCAAGCGCAGATTTGCGCTGCTTTCCATCGTCATGTCATAGAAAATGCGGCCAACTTGAATAATCCTTCTGCTTACTATCAGACCGGACCGGCTGATTATTACGCCAAATTCTTTCATGCCCACAGTTTGAACGCCAAAGCATACGGTTTCTGCTATGACGATGTGAACGACCAGAGTTCAGCTATTCACGCCACCAGTCCCAGAGGTGCCATCATCAATATCGGCTGGTGATACTTTTTAAAGACTTTGTTCTGTATTTCTTGAATAGTGATGGAGGAATACGGAACAGGTTCAAGGTGATATTAAAGGAGGTTGATTAAATGCATACTTTAAGCAAGAAATCCTTTGGCAAAATTCTGGCACTGGTAATGGTGCTTGCATTGTTGTGCGGTATTCTTACTACAATACAGGCAAGTGCAGCCGCCAGAGGAGCATGGGCTCCGAATACAGCATATGCGGCAGGTGATACGGTAACCTACAGCGGGAGTACTTATACCTGTATTCAGGCACATACTTCCCTGACAGGCTGGGAACCACCCAATGTTCCTGCTCTATGGGAGAATGGCGGCGGAGGGACAACACCACCGCCAGCAACAAACGGAGTGACATTCTATGCCGATATAAACTATGGGGGAACAGCAATAACACTTGGAGTGGGCAATTATACACTGTCTCAGTTGAACGCAAAAGGAATTCCCAATGACTGGATGTCTTCGTTAAAGGTTCCTGACGGCTGGACTGTTGAAGTATATGAACATGATAATTTCGGAGGAACAAAATGGACCTACACCTCAAGTTCTTCCTGGGTTGGCACAGATGCAAATGACAAAATGTCATCAGTTAAAATCTTTAATACTGCAGACAGCGGCAATCTTGTATGGAGCGACGAATTTAACGGAAGCTCACTGGACAGTTCAAACTGGGTATATGATATAGGTACAGGCAGCGGCGGATGGGGAAATAATGAGCTTGAATATTACACAAACCGCTCACAGAACGTTCAGGTAACAGGAGGAAACCTTGTAATAACAGCTCAGAAGGAAGCCTATGGCGGCATGAACTACACTTCGGCACGTATAAAGACAAAAGGCTTGCGCCAGTTCACGTATGGAAAAATCGAAGCAAGAATAAAGCTTCCTTCAGGCGAAACTCAGGGAATCTGGCCTGCTTTCTGGATGCTGGGTTCAAATATTGATTCTGCCATTTGGCCTAAATGTGGGGAAATCGATATTATGGAGCGTGTAAACAAAAATTCGGTTGTAAATGGAACTGTACATTGGGACAATAATGGACAGTACGCATCTTTTGGAAGGACTTCAGGAAATATTGATTTTTCACAATACCATGTATACAGGATTGAATGGGATTCAAAATATATCAGATGGTTTGTGGACGGAGCACAGTTTAATGAAATACTGATTGAAAACGGCACAGGCAATACTGAGGAATTCCAGAAGCCTTTCTTCATACTGTTCAACCTTGCCGTAGGCGGAAATTGGCCGGGAAGCCCCAATGGAGCTACCACATTTCCTGCAAAGATGTATGTGGATTATGTACGCGTATATAGATAGTTCAGCTTTTTATACATTGGACTGCAATTAAATCAAGAACAAAGGGACTTGAACCTTCCAGGTTCGGGTCCTTTTGTTTTTACAACACTCATGATATAGTAAAATAAACGGCCATAGCATTCATTGATCTGCGGCGGCTAAAGATATCAACTATAAAGTTATTAAGAGGTACTTATGAAAAGAACGGTTTTTTTTATTTCTCTTATATTATTTTTTTCTTTGACAGTCACAGGATGCAACAAGGTGAGAAAATCTGATAATCCATCAGCAGCTGAAGTTATTGCTTCAAGCACAAATCAGATGACTGCAGGCTCCTCTGATATTAACAAGACCTATAAGAACAGGACAGAGGATTTGGACAAGAATTTGTTTAAAGAAGTAGATAGCAAAAGTTCGACTCCGGATAAACTCAAAATTTTATTCAAAGCACTTAAAGAAGATTCGTCATTGGATGAGAACTATAAAATGTACAATTGCGATAATGTCTTAACCTATACCATGAATTTGCTGTACGATTTTCTTGGAACGGAGCAGTCATTCAATATAAGTGACAATGAATTTGAAAAACTTCTTGGGTTTCCGGTAATGCCGCTTAAGGAGGGAAGAATTATCAGGTATGAAGGCAAACCTGAAAACTTCGGTGAATCTTCAGACTCAAAGTATATTTTTTATCAATGTAAAAGGGGCAATACCGTATCGGCCTATAAACTTTATTTTAAAGATTATAGAAGAGTTACGGATGCTTTTGTCATAAATACCGGAATGGATAGCAGTATTATTTATACTTACGGATTTACAAGCATGAATTCAGGTTCCCGCCACTTTATACATGCTTTTAAAATTGATTCAAAGACATGTACAAAAGTTGATGCTTTGGATCAATACATGTATGAAAATAAAGGATTTATTGATTCTGACGGATTAATTCCTTATGAATTTGAAATCGAGAAGTTCACTGGGGATGAAATAATTTTCAAGTCCGGTGAAAATATAAATAAAACACTTAAAGCATATTTTAACAGCGAGAAAATGGAATTTGTAATATAGTCTATGTTCATGATTTTCGTAAACTTTTTAACAATAGATACAGTATCCGTTATACCGATTTGTGCCAATGGAAGTTTAAAAGACCGCTTGTTTTCAAGCCATTTGAAAATGAACGGTCTTTTGTGTTTTAAAGAAAAAATTAGATTATGAATAGGCTTACAGAATTGTTGACCCTGACATCATGTCATAGTGTAAGATAAATACGGGGTTTAAAGTGCTGGCAGAATTTACGGCCCGTCAGAGTTTCAGAGGGTATTAACTCAAAACTATATATGGAGGTATTCAATGAGAACGGTAAAACAGGTTTCGGATCTGACAGGAATAAGTGTACGCATGTTACATTACTATGATGAAATAGGGTTGTTAAAACCAAGTGAAGTTACAGACGCAGGTTATAGGCTTTATGATGATGAAGCTCTCATGACTTTGCAGCAAATTTTGTTTTATAAAGAACTGGATATACCGCTGAAAGCAGTAAAAGAAATAATGTACAGTCCTCATTATGATAAAATACAGGCTTTGGAAAATCAAAAGAAGCTGCTGATATTAAAATGCAATAGATTGAACGATTTGGTCAAATTGATAGATAAAACATTAAAAGGGGAAACAGCAATGAGTTTTAAAGAATTTGATATGAGTGAATATTTTAATGCATTGGAAGATCTTAAAAAAGAACATAAGGATAAAATAATAAAAGCTTATGGCAGTATGGATAAATATAATGAATTTATTGAAAGATGTAGATCCAAAGAAGTTGAAATTGCCAGGATGGCTATTAAACAATATGGAAGTATTAAAAAATATGTTAAAGCTATAAAGAGAAATTACAATAGTAATGTATTCATTTTAGCAGAGCAATATGAGGAGTTTAAAAAAGACTGTTTGGAGGATAAGCATCCTGAATTGAAAGAATTGTATAAAGCGCTTGTAGCTGACTTGGGCAAAGACCCTTCTTCAAAGGAGATTCAAAGGATTGCACAAGAAATAAAAAATACGGCTCAAAGAGATTACGAAATTTTCAAAATAGATACGGGAAATGAGTATTGGTACTCTATGGTACAAATTTATTTATTGCTTCCCGATTGGATAAAGGCAGTTGATGAGAAATATGGCACCGGTGCAGCTATATTTATTGGTAAGGCCCTTAAGACTAATTTGGGCGATAAACAGCCTAAAATTAAAGTATTATATGAAAAGCTTACCTCTGATTTAAATAAAAATCCTTATTCAGAAGAGATGCAAAAAATTGTTGCAGAAATTGCAAATGAGACTCATAGGCAGCATGAAACTTTAAAAATAGACGAGGGAGAAAATTATTTGGGATATATGGCAGAGCTTTATTTGTCAGATTCCGCCTGGGCAAAAGAAGCTGATAACAGGTATGGAAATGGTGCGTCCAAATTTACCGGTGAAGCATTAAAATTCTATTCAGAAGGTGTTAAGTAAGCCGGCATGAAACATATCCAAAATTGTGGGCAATATAATAAATGAAGTGCTGCCCTGAATGTTTGATACAATGAACCCGATAGGTTTGGGAGAGTTAGTTTGAACTCATGGAGGTAAATATGGAGTCGTGCTTTGAACCTGGGATTTGGCCGGAAGACAAATTGCCAGAAGCCGCCGCCGGTTATAGAGAATGTGAAATATGCACGGAAAAATCTCGCGTCATTTGGGGGGAAGGAAATCCCGGCGCGTCTGTTGTTATAATTTTAAATAATCCAGGCGCCCGTGAAGACAAAGAGGGCAATGAATATGTCTGCGGAACGAGGCAAACGCTGCAGACAGCTTTGCATAGAGCCAATTTGCCGCCGGAGGACATCTATTTGACCTATCTTTTAAAATGCAGACCTCTTCGCAGGTATAACAGGGAAGAAGTTAGAGCTTTCAGTAAACCATTTCTCATTCAACAAATAAAAACCATAGGGCCCAAATTCATGGTTTGTCTGGGAGATACGGTTGTTCAGGCGATGTTTGATGATAGGGAGGCCCATGTAAAAAATTTGAGAGGGCTATGGCATGTTGTACTGGGATATCCCTGCATTGTCTCCTATCATCCGCTGGCTGTGAGGAGACGGCCCAATCTGGCACGTCAGTTTATGGAGGATTGGGACATGCTGGGGCAACGGTTATCTGGTGTTGACAATTGTAATGAGCGGCTATTGACATAGCCATTTAAACGCAAAGAGATTTTAGGGTTTTATTTGTGTGAATAGTTGCGGTCTCCTAAAGCATATGTTTCTTCAGTCTTTAGAATATGGTTTTTTAACATTTGTCCTGTTAAGAAGATAGTCTGTACTTGTATTATGTAGATCTGCCAGTTTGATTAAGATACTGGTAGGTATATCCACTTCGCCACGCTCATAATTACTATAAATTCTTTGACTGCAATTAAGGTATGCTGCAACCTGTGTTTGTGTCATATCCTTATCCTCGCGTAAATTTCGTATTCTTCCATATATGAATTCAAAAGCAAAAATATTGCGTACAGAAGAACTGCAAATGTAGTTTGTGGAGTATGTTCGGTGAAGATATACCGATTACCTGGAACAATATTCTTTATAAAATCAGTGACATTGCCAAGCGTTAGGCAACCTGAATCGGATACGAATTTTATTATAGCTTTATGGAGGAAAATGGAAACCCTTATCGAATAATATTACTATTATCAGCAAACTAATAGTGATGTCGTGAATTGATATAAATAGCTTAGGCATTGAAGCTTAAAAAAACAGGAGATACGTGATGGATAAGGAGAACAAATGAAGTGATACCTGTAAAAGCAGTATAAGAATAAAGGAGATTACAATGAATAAAAAAACAATTACGAAAATTGAAGAATTGAAAGAATATCTTAAAAAAGTAGAGTATCTGGGCAGTTCTATTTCGTTGTTGCATTGGGACAGTGTTGTCAATATGCCAAAAGAGGCAATTGGATACAGAAGTGAAATGATTGGATACCTGACAGGTGAGAGCTACAAGCTTACAACATCAGAAAAAATGAAAGAGTTTATCGATTATTTTAATGGAATTGATGATTTGGATGATTTAACCAAAGCCATGATAGAAAAAACAACAAAAAATTATAATTACGCAATGAAGATACCTGAAGCTGAGTACATTCAATATGAAATTGATAAGTCACTCTCGCAAAGTGCATGGGAGGAAGCTAAAAAGAAAAATGACTTCTCGATTTTCAAGCCACACCTTGCTAAGCTTATCGCTTATAATAAAAGGTTCTCTGAATACTGGGGTTTTGCCAGCAGCAAGTATGATGGTCTTTTAGATATTTATGAACCTGGAATGACAACAGAAAGGCTTGATGTAGTATTCGGAGAATTGCGAGAATCACTCGTTGATTTACTTAAAAGAATTAAAAATTCGAAAATTAAAACTGATGATACTTTTTTAAAAGGAAATTACTCTGTTGAAAGCCAGAGAAAGCTGGGAGAAACCATTTTAAGACAGATCGGCTATGATTACGAAAAAAGAGGAAGGATCGATGTATCCGAGCATCCGTTTACGACGAACTTTGGAAATAAGGATGTCAGAATAACTACAAAATACGATACTTCGGATTTCAGACCTGCAATCTTCTCCATGATTCACGAAGGCGGACATGGAATCTACGAACAAAATATTCCGGATGAACTTGAGGGAACTTCTTTAGGTTCAGGTGCATCAATGGGTATGCACGAGTCGCAATCACGGTTTTATGAAAATATCCTTGGGAAAAGCATGGAGTTTTGGAGCTATTTTTATCCAAAGTTTCATGAAACCTATAAAGAGCTTGAAGGGGTGGAGCTCATATCATTTTATAAGGCAATCAACCGTGTGGAGCCATCTTTAATCAGGATTGATGCAGATGAATTAACTTATAGTCTTCATATAATCATTCGCTATGAAATGGAAAAGCTCCTGATAAACAGTGATATCAACATTGATGATGTTCCAAGGCTTTGGAATGAAAAATATAAGGAGTATTTGGGTGTGGAACCGGAAAACTATGCCGACGGAGTATTGCAAGACGTTCATTGGTCGGGCGGTGATTTTGGGTACTTTCCAACCTATGCACTTGGAAACTTGTACGGGGCGCAAATTTTCAATAAGCTAAAAGAGGAAATTCCAGATTGGAATCATAAAATCTACAATGGAGACTTTTCGTCTATTACCAAATGGTTAAAGGAAAATGTTCATCAGTATGGTGCAATATTAAAGCCGGCTGAATTAATCAAGAAAGTTACAGGCGAGGAACTGAGTGCAAAATACTTTATAGAGTATCTCAACGGTAAATTCGGCAAGTTATATGATGTATAAGCATTTATGATAACTTGTTTGCAACTTAGCAAAGCAATATGAGCCGAAGCTTTTTAGTGAATGTGCAAATTTGAATTTTACGCTTGAAAATCAGCAAGTAAAATCAAGCAGCAATCTTTCTATTTCTTCATAATAAATGTAGGGCGGCTGAAACGGGGTGAACGGACGAATGTATGAGTGGCAGAGGCAAATTCAAATAATCGTTGATGAAATTGACAAATGTATTAAAAATTATAATGATGAAGCCTTGACACTACGCTTTCTTTCACGCAGGCTGGGTTATTCCGAATTTTATACAACGAGAAAATTCAAAGAAATATCGGGTATACAATTTAGGGATTATCTGCGGCATAGAAAATTAGCCTTTGCACTGAAAGAGGTTCGGGATAGTGAAAAAAGCCTTTTAGATATTGCTTTTGATTATGGTTTTTCATCACATGAAGCTTTTACCAGAGCTTTTAAGGGAACATATGGTGTAACTCCAAGTGAATATCGAAAAAAGCCTAAACCTGTCGTTCTTCGTACAAAAATAAACCCTTTCGACCGCTACTTTTTAGGATTGGGAGAGATTGGTATGATGAAATCTGCAGATGATGTTAAAATTTATTTTGTAACCATTCCCGCACACAAATTTTTGCACATTAAAAACTATGAGAGTAATGGGTATTGGGATTTTTGGCAAAAGCAAAGTCTTATTCCGGGACAGGACTGCGAAACAATCTGCGGCTTACTCGATAGTATCAAGGGTAAATTGGATGACGATGGTGGGAGCGAATCTAACGGCGGCAGCGGTCAGATTATGGCGTACATTAATGACCCGGACGGCAGACTCTGCGATTGGGGTATACCACGCACAGAGTGTTATGGTGTACGACTTCCTTTTGATTATAAAGGCGAAGTACCACCGCAGATGCTTATGATTGATGTTCCCGAAGCCGAGTATATTGTTTTTGAACATGGGACATTCGATTATGAGCAGGAAAATCGTAGTGTGGAGGAAAGGATTGAAAAGGCAATGGCAACTTTTGATTTTGCAGGTACTGGCTACTGCTTTGATACTTCCCCCGGTAGAATAATTTACTTTTATTTTAATCCGGAACGGTATTTTAAGTATATCAGACCAGTGCGGAAGTAAATAAAATCGATTCATTATGTATATAACCAACTAATCCTGTCGAGTTGTAAACTGCGCATTATCCATATAATGTACATGATTGCTCTTCGTGGTAGGAAAGTCCCTGACTCAAGGAACGCCTATAAAAATCGTCGAGGTCAATTCCGTTACCTGTGGTCCACCAATCAGGAGATCCTTTTTCAAGCATATGCTGCACCCGGATCATACAATTTTTCATAGGTAATATTAGGATTTTTAGAGTTTGTTCTTGAATTTATTAAAGCTGAACAATAAAATGTTCTTATGGAACACATAGACAGATATATAAAATTCCAAATTATTAATATATAATTATTTTTTATAAAAATCAAAGGAGAATTTTAAAATGGAGAAACCACGCATTTATACAATGTCTTTTTCAAGTATCTATCCGCTCTATATACAAAAAGCTGAAAAAAAAGGAAGAACAAGAAAAGAAGTAGATGAAATCATTTTTTGGCTTACCGGTTACGATGAAAATTCATTACAGCAACAAATAATTAATGAAGTGGATATGGAAACGTTTTTTAAACAAGCACCTCATATTAATCCGAATGTTTCACTCATCAAAGGAGTAATTTGTGGATATCGGGTAGAAGAAATAGAAGATGAATTAATGCGGCAAATCCGATACTTGGATAAATTAATCGATGAGTTAGCCAAAGGTAAAACAATGCAGAAAATATTAAGAAAATAAATAGATTTTGCCGACCTGTTCTTTTGACTCTTTTGCAAATTGTTGAAATCAAAGAAATAAGAAATTCCGTAAAAACGCTATGATTTTTGATATAAAAATTTTCAGATGTTTGTCATCCGGTTTTGTTTGGACATCCAGCACTTCCTCATCTGGAAGGGCCAAGTGTAAAGGGCGGTTCTGCCACAGGAACAACACAAATTCCTCCATAGGCAAAGTTCGTTCAAATTGTAATGGAATTTTATACGTCCTGCAGTAGCCGGAGATCAGGTCATCCAGCATGGCCCAATGCACCGCAACAGCGGGGAGCCCCCGGCTTCCGCATTCTTTAATGATTCCATAATTTATCTGATTCTTTAAGTATCCCGCAATAATGAGAAAATCAATCCTCTCGTCGCAAAACATCAGTGCCTGCTCTTTGGATGTGGCAAGGGCGGCAACCTGAATCCCGACTGAAGTCAGGTAATCGGCCAGCTTTTGAGCATAATTTAATAGTCGGTCCGATAAAATTAAAACGCAAAGAGGGGAAGTGTTTTTTGCTTCCATATTCATGTTTTTTTGCTTCCTTTCGTAGGAGTTTCATCCGCTATGCATAAAATTGCCAGCTTTATGGTATTCTATAAGAATATATTTTAGTATTCTTTTCGCTAATTTTCAAGTATATTTGTATTCTTTAAGATTACTATAAAGGAGGCTTAGAGTATATTATGCTGAATCGAAAAGAATTTGGGGCCGCCATACGCAACGCCCGGATAGAAAACAAATTAACTCAGGAAAAACTGGCAGAAATGCTTGGAGTGACGCCTGTCCATGTAAAACAGCTGGAATCGGGAAGCAGAATGCCGTCAGTAGAACTTCTCCACAGTATTGCTGTCACTTTGAATTTCTCAGTAGACAGGGTGTTCTTCCCGGTTAAGGCTGAGAATACTGAAATGCTGAGCAAGCTTGAACGGTTGCTGCATTTATGTACACCCCATGATTTGTGTGTAGTCTATGCCACAGCCAATGCATTAACTGATAAAGAGATAAGGAAATAAAGAATTCGACTATATCGAATCCAGAAAGTCGTTGACAAACAAAAGTGCTGCGCCGGTTGCAACTACAGCATGTGTACACTTCCCTGTGTGAATGTAGCGGCGCTTCTCAGCAAATGAACATTTTTCATGTGCAAATGCAAGCAATTCGTCAAAATCGCTTTCATTCAAATAGGGGGCAATATGGCCTCCCAATATAACGTCGCAATCAATCAGCATGTGCATGTTATTAATAGCGGTGGACAAATCATCCAGGTATTGATGCCAGCGGGCAGTTTCTTCTGCTTTTCCAGATCGTAAGGAAGCGAAAAAATCATCCAGACTGCGAGCTTCTCCGACTAATGCGTCGGCAGAGCAATAGGCTTCAAGGCAACCTTTTTTTCCGCAATAACATTGCCGTCCGCCGGGTTTTATAACCATATGCTCGATGAGTCCGCTGCCAATTCCCTGTCCTTTATATATGGCAGAATTAATTACAACGGCGCCGCCCAGGTTTTTGCTCAAAGAAACATAGATTGCATCGGTGATATCTTTGGAAAACCATAGTTCGGCATAAGCGGCCGCTTCCGAGTCATGGGTCAACCTGCACGGATAATTTATAAATTCGCAGAAGTCTTCCAAACTTGCACCGGTGCACTCCAGTATGGTGCTGTAAGTGATTGAATTGCCGTCAGGCGAGACAAGGCCCTGTACAGCTATTCCCACTCCCAGTATCCGCTTGGAGGCAACGTGCATTGCTGAAATAAAGGAGTTGACGAATTCCCCCAAATGCCTGTAATAACCCTCCGTATTAGAATAGGCCAGATCAAGCCGGTTTTCCTTCAGCACTTTACCGTATATATCGATAGATACAATTCTTATCTGATTTTTGAGGATCTCTACGCCGAAGCTTATCCGGCTTTTCGGTATACAGCTGATTACTTGTGGTTTTCTTCCGCCCGATGATTCAAAGAGTCCATTTTTTTCAATGAGCTGAAGCTGCTCCAATTCCTTCAAACACTGTGTGACAGGCGGCATGCTAAGCTGCAGCCGGGCTGCTATATCCTGTTTTGAAATCTTCTGCTCTTTATAAATAAGTTTAAAAATATTGCTGCGATTTATTTTCTTAAGTTCTGCCGTAGTTACTTTTTTCATGTAAACCCTTCTAATCTGACAATTTTATTTATGATAACAATGTTATTATATCTCAAATCAGAAATAATGAAAATATGGATTCAAATAGATTTGGTTTTCATTATTTATAATAATAATCGTTAATTTACCCACATATAATCTTGATTTTATTTAAATATTTGTATAAAATTAATAACATACTTATAGAAACTATATTTGCAAAAGAGTGTTGCATAATATTGAAAATGGGAAAGGAATTTTAAAATGAAAGCAGCTATTTTTTACGGAACAAAAAATATCAGGGTTGATGAAGTTCAGGTACGCGAACCGGACCGCGATGAAGTCCGGATCAGAGTCATGGCTTGCGGCGTGTGCGGCACGGATTTGCACATCTATTCCGGAGCGGAAGGCGCCGCAAAGTGCACGCCGCCTACTATCCTGGGGCATGAGTTTTCCGGCGTTATCGAAGAAGTGGGGTACGGTGTGACGGATTTTCATCCCGGAGACAGAGTATGTATAGACCCTAACGACATGTGCGGAGCGTGCTACTATTGTAGAACCGGCAGTGCGCATTTCTGCGAGGATATGATAGGAATCGGCACCACAACAGACGGCGGATTTGCCGAATATTGCACTGTAAACCAAAAGCAGGTATATAAAATGGGGGAGGAAATGTCTTTTGAGGAAGGGGCTATGGCAGAACCCATCTCCTGCTGTCTTCACGGTATTGATCTGTCCGGAATAAAAGCGGGAGACACCGTCATGGTCATCGGCGGCGGGACAATCGGACAAATTATGCTTCAGCTGGCACGCATCAGCGGCGCTTCCACCCTGATCCTGGTTGAACCGGTTAAAGAAAAAAGAGAGCTTGGGTTGAAGCTTGGCGCTGACATTACAATTGATCCCTTAACCGAAAATATACCTGACATTCTCAAAAAACAATTTATACAGCACATAAACGTGACAATTGAATGCGTGGGACTGAGCAGCACTATGGCAGACGCTGTCCAATACGCCGGCAAAGGAGGTACAGCTATGCTTTTTGGTCTGACTGATCCTGCCTGCCAAATTCCGCTGGCTCCTTTCGACCTGTTCAAACGGGAAGTTTCAATCAAAGCCTCATTTATCAATCCGTATACATACCAGAGAGCGGTCAGCCTGTTGAGCTCAAAGAAAATCAACGTCAGGGATCTAATTACCGATACGTTACCGCTGTCCGATATTCAGCGTGTTTTTACAGACGATACCTACCGCAGAAGCGGCAAAATTATTATCAAACCCTGAGGTTTTTGAATGGAGTCATTATAGTCACTATGACTTGTACTACAATAAAAAATTAAAGAAAGGTGAATAATAATTACCTTGGCAGAAAATATTTCGAATGTATGATCCTGACAATCATATCATAGAAATTGGAGGTCCGCATTTTTAATTTGCTGATAAGCCTATCCGGTAATTCTATTGTCATTTCAAAATTTCCGGAGTTGATGGAAAAGGACAGATTACAAGCTTTTCTACTTGCATATTGCAGAATTTATGCTAAAAAGGTAAAATTGTCCTAAGTTATTTACTGGTTATAAGCGGAGGACTTAATTGTGGAATTACTAACAATCATCTTATTATTAATGCTTGGGCTCTTGATATCCAATGTTGTCGGTCATTATATTCCGTCTATCCCCACGGCTTTGACGCAAATAGCGTTTGGGGTAATTGTAGCGCTGGGCATAGGGAATTATACTTTTGAAATCGGTGCAGAATGGTTTTTATTATTGTTTGTTGCACCGCTTTTGTACAACGACGGCCGGCATTTTTCACGTGAAGAATTATGGGGGATGAGATCTCAGATCTTTGGCAATGCCTTCATTCTTGTTATACTTACCACCATACTTTGCGGTTTTGTAATCAACAGGCTCATACCCGCTATTCCTATGGCTGCCGCTTTTGCCCTGGCAGCCATTTTGTCTCCCACCGACCCCGTTGCGGTCAACGGCATTGCCAAAAAGATAAGAGTACCCGAAAAGGTGATGGCTCTTGTGAGGGGAGAGTCGCTGATCAATGATGCCTCCGGACTTGTAGCCTTTAAATATGCCATAGCAGCAGCCGTCACCGGATATTTTTCACTCCGGGAAGCGGTATTGGACTTTTCTTATACCTTCCTGATTGGGGCTGTTGCAGGTATATTCCTCGGCTTGTTAATAACTTTCGTCCGATTCAGACTGCGCAAAAGCGGGATAAATGATCCGGTGTTCCATTCGCTGCTGCAGATTATGACTCCGTTTGGCATCTATATGGTTACCGAGCATGTTCTGCATGCTTCGGGAGTCATCGCCGTCGTAGCTGCCGGAATAATTCACTCCATTGTCAGGGAACATACCGAAACACACATGGCTGAAGAGCAACTGCTTACAGAAAACACGTGGTCCATCGTTTTGTTCGTCTTAAACGGATTTGTATTCATATTATTAGGGATGGATATTCCTTCTGCAATGCTGGATACCATTTCCAACCCGGATTTGGGGAACTGGCTGGCCTTTGGCTATGTGGCGGTTATCGGATTTACAGTTCTCGCCATCCGTTTTGTATGGTCCTTTGGGAACAAAGCTTTAAATTATTATTTCAGGAAAAGAAGCGGGGAGGAAAAGCCCGATATAAAGGAAGCCCTGATTACGACCCTCGCAGGTGTACGCGGTGCGGTAACCATGGCCGGCGTCCTTACCGTACCGGCGGTTTTAGGAAACGGAGAAACCTTTCCGGCGCGTTCGCTGCTTATTTTTATTGCTGCTGGAGTAATTCTGCTGTTATTAATTCTTGCGATGGTTTTTTTGCCTTTGCTCTGCAAAAAGGAAGCTCCTGCCGGAGGTGCCGGGGAGCGTGCGGATTTGACCGGAGCCAAAAATAAACTTCTGATGTCGGCAATTAAAAAAATTAAAGCAGAGACAAATGCTGAAAATGAGTTTGCGGCTTTGCAGCTGATAAATGAATATACACACAGTTTTCAGAGAAATCTTTCGGAGCAGAAATCCAATGAACAGCATGCGGAACATTACAGCCGGAAAACAAATGAGGCACAGCTGCTGGCTTTAAACCTGCAAAGAAAGTACATCAAAAATCTTTGGGACAATGATGAAATAGACATAATGGTTTTTGACACCCTGACCCGATTTCTTGATTACCGGGAAGGAACTTTGGATAATAATCTGCATTTCGGAATATTTTTCTTAAAACGGGCTATGCGCGATATCGGCCGAGTGGGGGGGAAACATCACAGGCATAACGTTGCCGGTCTGGACAATTTGCATATTGTCAGGGATATCCAGATGAGGGCTATGGCCGAGGCTGTTAAAGGTTTGGAGGAGTATGCCAAAACACAGGAGCAACCGGAGTATGTATATACAGTACTTCTGGATTATGAGAAAATGCTGCAGGCATTCAAACGTACGGGGGACCGGTATAATGACAGGCTCGAAAGGCAAAAGGAAGAGTTGCGGTTCAAGGTATTGGATGCCGAACGCTCTGAAATACGCAGAATGTATGAAGCCGGCGAAATAAATGCAGTTCAGGAAAAGGAACTGAGGAGATTCGCGAACCATATTGAGAGTATCATTTTGTATGAACATAATGAATGAAATATGTAATTGAGAATACCATGATACAATAATAAATTGGATTGAAGCCGTAAAGAACAAATAACATGTTGAGCAAGAAATTCCCGTCAAGACCCTATCAGTTTAAGCTGTATCTTTTATTCCAGTAACTGTAAGATTGGGGATTTTTTAAGCTGCATCTGACTCAATCTTAATTCTTCTCGAAAGAACCAGGTTGAGGAACGCAATTACGGCTGCTGCCATAAATACGGCCTGATATCCCACCTCCAGCCACAAGAGACCTCCGAAAATAGGGATGACCATTGATGCGATGTGCTGCAGGCTCACACCGGTGGACAGCGTCGGGGTTACGTCGGCAAGATCAATTGCAATCTTCCTTACATATGTTGAACGTGCCATTTCGACTGCAGACATGGAGTTGTCAATGACATAACAGCCGGCAATTATTATCACGGCGACACTGGCAGAGAAAATTCTGTCCGAGAATGCATAGCCCAGACAAATGGCAAACAACAGAATAGCTTCGAAAGTCAGCACGAAACGCTCACCACGGTTATCAATCAATTTACCGATCAGCTTCCGCGTGCCTATGCTGATAAGTGCCACCACCATACCCAGGATTGCAAACATCTGGGGTTTTACGTCAAACACCTTTATCAGTACCCACGGCGCAAACGTCAGAAAAATTTGATTTCTTGCGCCGCTGATAACGGCCAGTACATAATAGAGAGAATAACGTTTTCTGAAAACAAATTTTACTTTTCTGACTTCCGGTCCGCCCTTCTTCATCATGCCCACTGCAAAAGCAGCGAACACATAGGCAACGGTTCCGGAAACAAATGCGGTCTGATAAGTCATATGCATGAAGTTAAAACCTATAAAGATATAAACGTAGGCAATGATACTACCTGATAAGCTGAAAGCGCTGACTGTTCCAAGCCTGGCTCCGAAAGATTCCTGATTGGAAAGGGACATGCCGATGGATGGTGTAACGGGCATGACCATGTGTGTACCCAAGCTGTACATCATCATCCAGATGATCATAATCGCAAAGGTGGGCGACAGCATGCCCAGTCCAAGCATACCCAGCCCTGCTGCTGCCATACCGATCATGGCAATCCGTACATCGCCTAAAAAACTTAATGCAGCCAGAACCAACATAATAAAGAAACCCGGCGCTTCTCTGGGCACCTCAAGGAAACCCCTGACATCCTCGGATAGTTTGAATATATCACTTAAGTAATTGTTGAATATTGATACATTGATGCCTGCGCCGATTCCGGAGAACAGCCCCGCAAGCAGGAACAGATTAAAGTCCCGTTCGGTATGAAAATTTGTGCGTAATCTCATTTATTTACCAGCTCTCATATTAGTCATAACATCCAGCAATTATAACATATGAAGGTGATGCTTTCAATAATTTTTATAAATGAAAATGAGCACTGAAAATGAAATACGAAAAACTGGAATGAAGGGTTTTGACCGCTTTTTTGTCAAGTTGGCTTTCAGGTTTGGATGTATAAGCGGGGGATGCAGATATGAAATATGCCATTGAAGCTTGTAATCTAAAATAGTTACCTGATAATATATAATTGATGGTAGCGATATTATTTAAGTAAATGGGCTAAGGAATAACAGTATGAAAAAAGAAATACTTCGAATGGAAAATGTTATAAGTGAAGATCCGAATATGACAAATCTTGATAATTTTAATATTCATATGTTCCAGGGGGAGATACTGGGCCTGATTGGAGTGAATGACTATGGAAAAGATGTGTTGGTCAATCTTATATGTAAAAATACGCCCATAAAGTTCGGGCGGATTTATTTTTCCAATGTTTTAGTAAACAGTTATCATTATAGTGACGGATCTGATAATAAGGTATATGTGATCGATCAGGAGAGCAAGCTGATAAATGACTTAACTGTAACAGATAATGTATTTGTACTTAGGAAAGGCTTCAAAAAGTACATCATCAGCGAAAAAGTTTTAGGAATACAGTTAAACCAATTACTGAAAGAGTTGGAAGTAACATTGGAGCCCAAAGCCGTTTGCATGGATTTAACGGAATATGAAAGATGTGTGGCAGAAGTATTAAAAGCAGTAATACAAGGGGTAAGGCTTATTATAGTCAATGACTTGAGTAATATTTTAAGTGCCGATGATTTTCAGAACTTTAAAAAACTGTTAATCAAAATGGCAAAAAAGAATTATTCCATAATATATATTGGAAATCATCATGAGGAGATTTTTCCCATATGTGATAGAGCAGTATTAATGCAAGACGGAAGAATAATTAAAGTGTTGGATAAAAAGGAAATGTCGGATGAAAAAATATTACCGTACACCATCTCATTAAAAGATACCCAGCCTGCCATTAAAAACAAGGATAACAAGGATACGATATATTTTCACAATATAAGCACAAGCTACCTGAATAAGGTTTCATTTTCAATTCAAGCCGGAGAGTGTATCGTATTGTATGACAAAAGCAGTAAACTGCAGCTGGATACTGTTAATTTTTTGAGCGGTGAGCAGGAGCTGGCATCAGGAGTCATTGAACTGGGACATAAGATATTAAACCCTAAGAAAATGTACAGGTATTTTGGAAGTGAAATAGTGGTTATCGGAGAAGATGCGTTAAGCTCAATGCTTTTTTATGATATGAGTTATATTAATAATTTTTGCTTTCTGCTGGATAAAAAAACCAATAGAAGCAATATTACAGAAAAAGTTAAAAGGAGCATTCAGCTTGAATATTATAAAGAATTAGGTAATGAAGTATATGCAAATGATTTAAGGGAACTGGATAAAAAATCACTTTACAATTTAATTTACTACAGAGTTCATTTGTTAAACCCAAAAATTGTTTTCGTTGTCCAGCCTTTTTCCAATGCGGATATGTATGTAAGAAGTCATATCATTCATTTGATCAGAATTTTAAAACGCAAGGGAATTGCGGTTGTTATACTTGCTGTAAGTATTTCTGACAGCCTGTATGTAGCCGACAGGCTATTGCTTTTGGAAGAAGGTACAATCAAGGAAGAATACTTTCCGGATACCTTCAGTCAAATCAGAATCAGCGATTAATACCCAAAGAACATCCCCCCTATTCCAAACAAACACCCCTATAATTACAAATTTAGGGGTGTTATACTCATTTTGTAAACATCTCATAAAGTATTGTAAAACGGATAAGAACGGTGAAATATTTGGGGGAGATTTAATGAAAGTAATACCTGTAGGAGCTAAAATCAAGCAATCGATTACTTCATTATTTGAAAAAGATACATCTGGATTTGAGAGCAGATCTATACTTCTAAGAAAATTTAAAATACAAACCAGATTAATAGCGTCTTTTGTTCTATTGTTAATAGCAATGTTATTGATCACAAGCATATATTCATATAGCAGCTCAACTAATACAATGAATGAAAGAGTAAGAACAGACTCTTTACAGGTTATGGGCCAGACAAGTGTTATACTGAATAATGAGATTAAAAGGATGGAAGATTATTTTCTGGATATAGGCTTGAACGCTGCTGTTCAGGATGCACTGAGCAAATATAGGGCAGGGGATAAATTTATACAACTGGACCAGTCACGAACGCTGAAAAGCTTCTTATCAATCAAATTTGCAGCTTCAAATGATATAGCTTATTGTGGAATATTTCATGGAAACGGCTTTACCCAGGTAGAAGCTTACAATACTGCAAGTGTGTCTCCTGATATCGGGGCAATATCCAAAAAAGACTTGAAGCGGCTTGAGTGGTCCGACTTTAAAGTTGATCCCTCAAATTCCGGTATAGCTTCTTATTACGGTATACAGCAAAATATTGCTTCTATTACGGATAAACAAAATGTTTTGGCCAAAATGGTTTTAATTCCAAAAAACAATTATCTTGCCGGTGCATTTGAAAAATTGGACATCGGAAAGGATCCAAAGACTGAAAAGGCTTTCCCCATATTCGTTGCAGATAACAATGGAAGGATAATAGCATCAAGATCACTTGAAGAATATCCCACAGGCAAAGCCACAGAAGTTTCAACGTTAATTGCAGATAATATTATGAAGAATATTAAAGAAGGCTCAACCGGATTGGAAGCCGGTAACCTGGATTTGAATATTGGAGGCAGCGCCGGACTGGTTACGTATTCTCAAATAAATAGAGATAAACAGTTGTTTGTTATTTCAATTATCCCATATTATTATTTAAACAGTGCTGCAAACAAGCTTAGAACAAATATTTCCATTATCGGGTTTATATGTGTCATAATCGCATTTGCATTGTGCATTGTTATTGCCCGGAGTGTTTCCCAACCTTTGAATAAATTAGTCCAGATAATGAAAAAGGCAAAAGCCGGTGATTTGACAGAGCAAAGCCAGGATAATGAAAAAGATGAAATAGCGGATGTATGCCGCAATTATAATGATATGCTCTTGAATATAAACTCACTTATAGCAAATGTCAGAAGTTCCACGCAATGTGTTCTGAGCGTGGCGAACAAGATCTCAATTGCTTCAAAATCCACATATAACGCCTCGGAGCAGGTGGCTTTGACAGCCGAACAGATAGCCAGGGGTGCGGCGGATCAGGCTGCCGAAATAAATGACAGCGTCGGTAATATGGAGCAGCTATCGGAGGGTATTACACTTGTTGAAAATGACATAGCTAAAGTAATGATTCTGGCCAATAAAATTAAAAACTTGAATACAGATGTGTTAAAAACCATTGATACTCTTAATTTAAAGTCAACCCAGGTAAGTGATACCACTAATAAAGTTTCAACAAATATTTATGATTTGAGTAAAAGTATGCAGGAGATACAAAAAATACTTAAGATTATGAACTCAATTTCAGAGCAGATAAATCTTTTGTCATTGAATGCAGCCATTGAAGCCGCCCGTGCAGGTGAATCGGGAAAAGGGTTTGCCGTGGTGGCAAATGAGGTCAGGAAGCTGGCAGATAAATCAAAAGAGTTTACCGGCAGCATAAATAACATTATTGCTTCTATTGAACATAAAACCAATGTTACTGTCGAACAGGTCAAAAATTCCGATATTGCCGTCAATGAGCAAAAAATAGCTGTTAAGGAAACCGAAGAATTATTTAACCTGGTATTCGGTTCTATAGAAATAGTTTTAAAGGATATAACAAGAACGGAAAAATCTGTTGCAGGCATAGTGGAATCAAAGGGTAAGGTTTTGGAATCAATGGAGAGTATTTCTGCGGTCGCAGAGGAAGCGGCTGCCACAACAGAGATGATTTCCGCAAGCACCCAAGAACAATTTGCATCAGCAGAAGAACTGTCAAACAATGCAGGCGATCTGGAGAGCCTCTCAATAGTTCTGAACAGTGAACTGGATAAGTTTAAGACAGAGTTAGCTCACGGCAAATAAGCAAAATTTGAAAAATTAAATGCTTACTGCCGATGTTAATGGTCTATTAAAAAATTACATGTTTACATAAAAAGTGATTAATTAAACTTTTAAAATCATTTGTTTTAAGTTATATTGTTATTATATTATTTATTGCTGGGTATTAACAACCATTGCAGTATCTTTCCCTGATCGGGTCCATATGTATGCAAAAAGAAAGGTGTAGTATGAAACTTATTATTGCAGATGATGAAGATAAAGTTTGTCAGCTTATCTACAAATTAGTAGACTGGGAAAAGCTGGGTATGGAAGTGGTTTCGATTGTACATAACGGTATTGAAGCGCTGCAGTCCATTGAAAAATACAAACCTGACCTGGTAATTACCGATATCCGCATGCCGGGTTATGATGGCCTTGATATGATCCGGCGTGCCAAGGAAATAAGTGAAGATTTGGATTTTATTATAATCAGTGGATACCGCCATTTTGAATATGCACAAAATGCTATTAAATACGGGGTAAGGGATTATCTCCTTAAACCCATTAAAAAATCAGAATTAATTGATACACTCTCCAGATTGCGGGAGGAGTATTTAAAACGTACAAAAAAATTATCCAATGAAGAACAATACCGTATTTCAATCAAAGACAATTTAGATCGGATACGCAGCGGTTTTTTTACCGATATATTATTCAAAAGAGCCTCTGCCGAAGGGAAAATGAGTATTGAAAGTATTAATGAAAAGTATCATTACAACTTTTGTGATGGTTTTTTTCAGGTTGTGCTCATTAAAATCGATGGTGTAGATACATGCTCTCAAAACAATATGGAATATATTCGGGACAAGGTATTACAGTCCATTCATAAAAAAGTCGATGAATATTGCTATGACATTGAAAGTATTTTTGAAAATAATTTGTGCTATATTGTCCTCAATTGCAGTGAAGACAGCAGGAAAGCCGTCAGGCGGTCGCTGAAAGCCTTATTGGATGAACTCCTGTTGCAAAAAGATATTATAGAAGATCTTAAAATTACAATAGGTGCAGGTATTCCAAAAGACTCGGTCCGCGGCATTTTTTCTTCAATGAAGACGGCAGTGTGGGCAATAGAGCAAAGGCTCATACTTGGTGTTAATAAAGTGGTGGAAGGCGCGGAGGTGTCTTCAAATGAATTGGCTGACAGCTCCACATTCAATGAGTTTAACAGGAAGTTAATCGAGGCGCTTGAAAGGTTGGAGGAAAATCAGCTGAGAGAGTCATTTGTTTTTTTGGAAACAAGTCTGAAAAATAAGGAATCGACAACCGGTCATGAAGTTATTCAAATGGCAAAAGAAGCCATGAATTTGTATTTGTTTCACTTGAGACAAAATAAATTTGTAATCAGGAATTCAGATGATTTTTTTGATACATTCAGTTTGAATATAGAAAATTGCGGTTCCATGGAGGAGGTCTTTGCAACACTTTCCAGAACAATTATAAAATCATTTAATCAGGTGATTGCCGACAAGCAGCAGGAAGACAGCAAACCAATCCGTGAGGCAAAGCAATATATCAAAGATCATTATAAAGAGCCGATTTCACTGGAAATAGTCAGTGATTATATAGGGTTCAACGCCACGTATTTCAGTTCCCTGTTCAAAAAAGAAACAAACACGACGTTTTCGGAATATTTAACAAGTGTGCGTATGGAAAGGGCCAAAGAACTTTTAAAGGAATCAAATTTGAATGTTGCTACAATTTGTGAAGAGGTTGGCTATAATGATACAAAACATTTTTCAAAAGGATTTGCGAAGTATACAAATTTAAAACCAAATGAATATAGAAAAATATATTCCTAAAAGGTTCCTGTATGAATAAAGATAGAAGTTTTTTACTGGATAACATAAAAAAATGGGTATGGATGATACTGCTGTTTATTATCCTGCTAATAGCACTTATAGGTTTTGCTGCCACTACCATTCCCTCTTATAAAGTTGTTTTAGTCCTGATTGTCCTGGCTTTTTTCCTGATAGTTTATATAGGGTATATATCAGTTTACCTCCGGTACCGTCAAATGGAAAAATTATTGCAATTATATACTGAAGGATATTTTGTAGATGATTTTTTTGAGCAGGATATTAAAATCAGCAAAACAGTAAGCAAGGTGCTGGAATTATTATCTGATCGTCTTGATAAATCCGCACTTTTGAACGTATCTAAAAAACAGGCCCAGTATCTGGCCTTACAAAACCAAATTAATCCCCATTTTTTATATAATACATTGGAGGGAATCCGCAGCGAGGCCTTATGTGCGGGAATGGACGGGGTTGCATCCATGACTGAAGCCCTGGCTACTTTTTTCCGGTACACCATATCAAATGTAGATCATTTAGTGACCTTGGAAGATGAATTATCGAATATTGAAAATTATTATATTATTCAGCAATTCCGTTTCGGAGATAAATTGAGCTTAAGTATAGAGTATGACGATGATGGTGATGATTTGTCCATTCTGAACCTAAAGCTTCCAAAGCTGATTTTACAGCCCATTGTTGAAAATTCCATTTACCACGGTATTGAACGGAAGATAGGAAAAGGTAATTTGAGGATACATATAGACTATACCTCAGACAGACTTATTATCAGAATTTCAGATGATGGAATGGGCATTGAAAAAGAAGCTCTGGATAAACTTAATAATAAACTCTTAACAAACTCCCTGGATGATATGGAGTCGAAAAAAGAGAAAAAGGGCGGAATAGCAATTATAAATGTAAATAACCGGATCAAGCTTATATTTGGTGAGAAATATGGTATTTATATTTATTCTACTCAAAATGTCGGAACAGATGTAGAGATTACATTACCTATCATAAAGGAATAATAAAAATCAATTCATTGAATCAAGTTATAACCGGCGGTCAATACCCAAAGAATGCCCCACCTATTCCAAACAAACGCCCCTACAATTACATTGTCAGGGGTGTTATACTCATCCTGTAAACAACATTTCATATCAAAAAAGGCATTTCTGAAACAGATAAGAAAGGTGAAACAGATGGATGATTATATCGTTGAATTAAGCGGAGTATCTAAAAGGTTTCCAGGCGTTTTAGCTCTTGATAATGTAAGCTTTAATCTGAAAGCGGGCGAAATACTTGCATTACTTGGTGAAAACGGGGCCGGAAAGTCAACCTTGATGAAAATTCTCAGCGGTGTTTACATAAAAGACTCAGGTACCATGAAAATCTTTGGACGTGAAATAGATGAAATGAATCCGAAGAAGGCACAGGAATTAGGTGTTGCCATTATTCACCAGGAGTTAAATATGTGCGCACACCTGTCGGTTGCAGAGAACATTTTTCTTGGAAGAGAAATAACAAAATCAGGAGTTTTGTCTAACAGGGAAATGGAAAGACAGGCCAAAAAAGTATTGGACAATTTAAATATTGATATCAGTCCCGACACAATAGTTGGAGATCTGGCAGTATCAAAACAGCAAATGGTGGAAATTGCAAAAGCACTTTCAACAAATGCGAAAGTGCTGATTATGGATGAGCCCACCAGTGCGCTCACCTCTAAAGAGATAGATGATTTATTTTTGATTATCAGGAAAATAAGATCGGAAGGCTGCGGAATTGTATATATTTCTCACCGCCTTGAAGAACTGGAACATATTGTAGACAGAGTTACCATTTTGCGGGACGGACAATTTATTAAAAGTATGGATTATGCCTCTACGACCCTTGAAGAGATTATCGCTAATATGGTTGGACGTGAAATAAAAGAGAAATTCCCCAGGGTACAATGCAAAAAAGGCAAAAAAATCCTTGAGGTTAAAAATCTGAATGCGGGTAAAATGGTGAGAAATATAAATTTTGACCTGTATGAAGGTGAAATTGTAGGAATCGCAGGATTGATGGGAGCCGGCAGAACAGAAACCACGAGGGCAATTTTCGGCATAGACCCGAAGGAATCCGGTGAGATTATCCTGGATGGCAAAACAATTACAATAAATAAACCACTGGATGCTATTCAGGCGGGTATCGTCCTTGCGCCTGAAGACAGGAAAAAAGATGGTTTGTGTACAAAACTCAGCGTCAGGGATAATATAAGTCTCCCCAATTTAGATATCTTATGTAATGCACTGAGCATTGTAGACAGAAAAAAAGAAAAAAGCATGTCGGAGAAAGCAGTCAGCGATTTAAAAATCAAACTTCCGACGACTGAAGTTGATGCCGGCAGTCTTTCAGGCGGAAATCAGCAAAAAGTAGTAGTTGCAAAGTGGCTCGCAAGAAATTCCCGGGTTGTAATATTTGATGAGCCTACCAGAGGTATTGATGTTGCTGCAAAAGTAGAAATATATAACTTGATGAATGAACTGAAGGAGCAGGGAATCGGCGTATTGTTTGTCTCGTCTGAAATGCCGGAAGTTATGGGGATTTCAGATAGAATCATTGTAATGTGCGACGGAAAGGTAACAGGCGAAATGCCCACAAATGAAGCTACACAAGATTCAATTCTAATATATGCAACTAAATTTGATAAAAAAATTGATGCTGTTAAGGCTTAAATAATAGTGCTCAGAGGAGATGGGAAAATGGGAAGGGAATTAAAACAAAGTTATTTCAAGAAAATTATGTCCATAAGAGGTATGGGACAGGTACTGACAGTAACAGTGGGATTAGCGGTGCTTTTTATCGTTTTTGGCTTTTTAAATCCTACTTTTGCATCCTCAAAAAACATAGGCAACTTATTAAGGCAAATTGCTCCCATTGTTTTGATAGGAATTGGTCAATCCTTCGTACTTATTACAGGAAATATCGACTTGTCAATAGGATCTGTTGTCGGTATGAGCTGTATGATTTCAGCTACCTTGATGACCAAGGGGGTAAATCCCTGGGTGGCCGTAGTGATCACAATACTTTGCTGTTTGTCTGTGGGCTTTATTAATGGTGAGCTGGTTGCAAAATGTAAATTGCCACCGTTTATTGCAACCTTGGGTACCATGACAATTTCAAGGGGTATAGCTCAGATTGTAAATAACAACTACAATACCGACTCCATTGGAGAGGGAGCAAAAACTTTCCGTGATATATTTTATTATGGTAAAACCCTTGGTCTTTACAACACAATCTGGATTGCTATCATTCTATGGGCGGTATTTAACTTTTTGCTTAGCAGAACGCGTACCGGCCGTCACATATATGCCGTCGGCAGCAACATTGAAGCATCAAAATTATCCGGTGTCAGCATAGTAGGAACTACGGTAAAGGCTTATCTGGTAAGTTCATTTTGTGCAGCGGTAGTCGGTTTGATTATTTGTGCTACATCCGGTATGGGGACTATGGATGCGGGGAATATGTACGAAATGTACGCAGTTGCCGCATCAGTAATAGGCGGAGTCAGTACACTTGGCGGACAGGGTATTCTGCTTGGAACAATAATCGGTGCCGCCATATGGGGTGTTTTGCAGAATGGTTTGCAATTTGCCGGAGCACCGGTGGCTATCAGGAATATTGTAATCGGTATTATCGTAGTTGTCTCGGTATTGCTTGATGTGGTGGTCCGTTCCGGAAAGCCTAAAAGGAAAAATGAAAGCAGCGGTAAGGTTGGATTTAAGCTAAAAGCTTAATTCATAGAATAATGTTTTTATAATTTTAAAGGAGGGCTAGAAATGAAAAAAAGGTTACTTGGCGCACTGTTATGTGCAGCAATGGTAGGAACAATGCTGGCAGGATGCGGAGGCTCGTCGGATAAAGCTGCCGACACATCGGCATCAGGAGTTTCAGCATCAGGTGCATCAACGTCAGCACCGGCGGCAGATAAGAAATTCAAAGTGTACTTAATCACAATGGACCAAATGGATCAATATTGGGTTAACGTTGATGCCGGAGCTAAAAAAGCAGCAGCCGAGCTCGGAAATGTGGATTACAAGTGGTCGGCACCAGATGTTAAAGATGATGCAAAGCAAATCGAATGCATTAATAACGCGGTAGCAGATAAGGCTGATGCCATTCTTCTGGCAGCAAATGGTCCGGATGCGGTTACAGCAGCTTTAAAAGAAGCACAGGCCGCAGGTGTTAAAATTGTATATGTTGACTCTGCAGCAAAATTCGATGGCGAAGCAACATTTGCCACAGACAACACAGCAGCCGGAAAAACTGCCGGCGAACAGATGAAAAAAGCTTTGGAAGCCGCAGGTAAGACTTCCGGAAAAATCGGTATTATAAATGTTAACGCAGCAACAGCATCTTGTGTAGCTCGCGAAACAGGCTTCCGTTCAGCTTTTGAAGGATCAAATTTTGAAATTCTTGCAACTCAGTATGGTGAAGGAGATGCAGCCAAGTCAAAAGACATTGCGGCTAATTACATAACATCAGGAGTTGTTGGTATCTTCGGCGCAAATGAAGGTTCTACGGTAGGTGCCGGCAATGCTATACAGGAAGCAGGCGGAGAAGTAATCGGTGTAGGTTTTGACAAATCTGATACCATCCTTTCATTAATAAAAGATGGATTCATACTGGCAACTATGGCTCAAAATCCCGACGTAATGGGCGAAAAGGGAGTTAAAGCAGCAGTAGATGCTCTCCAGGGTAAGAGCCTGGGCGGAGCTGTAACTGATACCGGTGTTTCTGTAATCACTAAAGCCGATGTTAAATAATTAAAATAAATGTAATAAAAGGATTAGGTAATTTTTTTAATCAAAAAAATTACCTATAATCCTTTTATTCCTTTCAAAATTTTTTTAATTATTCTTAAATCTGTACATCTAAAGCAGTAGTCTGTACCATCCCATCAAACATTGCAAAAATGTAAACTAATTTTTTCACTTGAAAATATTTTATGAAAGGAGTAGTTATGAAACTAAAACGGACGTTGAGTTTTATTTTAGCTCTTGTAATGATGCTGACCATGGTTCTGAGCAATATGATTGTTTTTGCACAAGGGGAAACAGCCGATGATTTTGATAAACTGCGGGAAAAATGGCAGTATATAGCCATGGGTGGAGATTATGATCCTAAGGACCCGGATATGCAGGAGCTGCTTCACGCTATAAATAATGTAGCACAGGATCTCCTTGACAGGATCAATCCCAGTCCTACACCGGGTTGGGGGGCAAATGATTACCTTTGGAAAGAATATATACTTGGTAATCGCGGTTCTGCATACAGTGATTCGAATAATACCCAGTTTTCTATCCGAAGTCTTAAGTTTATGGCTTTAGCTTTTCAGACCAAAGGCTGTGAACTTTATCAGAATGAAAAGTTGAAAGTTGAGATACTCCGTGGACTTGATTATATTTATAAAAATCATTATAAAGTAGGAGTAGATACTAATGCTTATGGGAATTGGTTTACCTGGGAGATAGGCGGACCCATTTATCTTCTTGAGACAATTCTGCTTATGTATGATTATCTGCCGGCAGACCAGATTCAGGCTTATGCAGCAACGGCTCTTAAGGCTACGACTAAAACAGGAGGAGATTCTTATATGTATGTGGGTGCAAATGCTCTGTGGAGAGACCGTGTCCGTATGTATTCGGCTATTCTTCTTAAAGACAGTGCAACTCTTACATATGTAAAAAATGATGTTCCCTCCTACATGGGATATGTTAAAAGCGGTGACGGCTATTATGAGGACGGCACATTCATGCAGCATGGAAATGTTGTTTATAATGGCGGCTATGGCAAGGAAGCATTTTCGGATATCAGCCATTTCATTTATATGCTTGATAATTCTCCATGGGAAATTACCGGTCCCGAAAGAGATAATATGAGTACCATTGTGGAAAAAAGCTATATACCTTTTATGTATAATGGTGTATTCATGGATATGGTAAGGGGACGTGAAATCACCCGTACGGACACTACCGATGCCTATGCAGGCATTACCATCAGCCTTGATGTGCTGCTGTTCTCAGAATCGGTATCTGAGAATGAGGGGAAGAGACTTAAGGGAATGATAAAGGAATGGATGAATAATGAAAATGCAATACACACTTTGAATGAAGGTGCCGGTGTTGCATGGTATATGTTCCCCGTATATAATCTCTCCAAAACACTGGAGATCCTTAAGGATGATTCAATCAAACCGGTTTCGAATGCAGGAAAAAGCTATACCTTTGGAAAAGGTGTAAGAACGGTTCATACTACAGATAAGTTCACTTTTGGGCTTTCCATGTACAGCAGGGATATCACAACCTATGAGGTGGGTGACAGTAATACGAAGGGCTGGTACACAGGTCTTGGTGAGACTTATATTTACACGCGTGATGTCGGACAGTTCACCTATCAAAAACCAACGCTTAACTGGTATCGCCTTCCCGGCGTAACTGCCGTTAACGGTACCACTGTGGGCAGCCATACAAATTCAAACGCCTTTGCGGGAAGCACAACTCTTAACGGTACTTACAGCACTGCCGGTCTGGAAATTTCATCCGGCAGCACAAAAGTGAGTGCAAAAAAATCGTGGTTCATGTTTGATGACGAGGTTGTGGCTTTAGGCACAGACATTACTTCCGCACAGGATAAAAATGTGGAAACGACCATTGACAACCATTATATCACTGGTGATAACGCTCTGATCGTCAATGGGGAAAGACAGCCCGACGTACTTGGGTGGAATGGCAAAATCGATAATGCCAGGTGGGCATTGATAGAAGGAAATGTCAAAGGCTCCAATATTGGTGTTTATTTTCCGAAGGAGACCAGAATCGGCGCAGTCCGTGAAACCCGTACGGGAAAGTGGACCGACCTGGGTTCTTATAATGTTGATGACAGTGTTCAATCAGCCAATTACCTTACGATGTGGATTGATCATGGTTCAAAGCCGGTAAATGACAGCTATGCATATGTTCTGTTGCCCGGAAAGACCGAAGCGCAGGTTGAAAACTATGCAAGTTCCAGTGATACCGAAATAATTCGTCAGGATAATGATGTACATGCCGTATATGAAAAAACCCTCCATACCCTTGGCGCTAATTTCTGGAAAGATGGTGATCAATCCATCGATGCAATGGGTGTACAAGATTATCTTTCAGTTGATAAAGCATCTTCTATTATGATAAAAGAAGATGATAACAAGCTCAACTTTGCTCTGTCAGACACCACAAAGAGGAATTCAGGCCCAATTACCGTGGATATTAACCGGGCAGCTACCTCGATTATTACTGGGGATGACCGTATTAAAGTTATTCAAACTTCTCCTACAATCAGACTTCAGATAGATGTCAATAATTCTGTCGGAAATCCGATCGAAGCTGAGTTTTCTTTTAAAAAGCTTGAGGTGCCGGGAGAAACGGCAATTTCCAATATGTCATTAAGTGATGATACATTAAGCCTTGAATTTGCAAAAGCATTGCGGGCAACAGGGTATAAGCTGGTTTACGGTACCGAAGGCGGAAAGTATACCGAATCACTTGTTACCTCTGAAACAACTGCGCAAATCAAAGGATTAAATTCAAATACAACATATTATTTTGCAGTTAAAGCTATTAATGATTCAGGTGAAGGCGTTCTATCGCAAGAAAAATCTTTTGCAATCGGAAATACACGCACCTTGAACGATGAGTTTGAAAACTTCTCTAAGACAGTCAGTTATTCCGGAGGATGGGCATTCGACTCTTCAAATGCAGATACTTATTATAATGGAGATACCACCAGACTTAAGAGAAATGATGCTGATAAAACCAACCCAAGGAGAGAGGAATATTTAACCTATTATGTTCCTTCACCTAAAAAAATTGTACTGACTACATATGATTATGGTTTGGCTAATGCAGATGATAATACCATACTTAATTTCTATGGTTCAGCAGATAACAAGAACTGGGTTCTCATTCCTGCAGAAAAAAACGGAACTGTAACTAAAGATAAGTGGAGTAAGGTTGTATATACCAATTCAGCGGAATTGGATAGTTCCATAAAGTTTATTAAGATTGCCGTCTCGAATAATACCAAGATTTGGGCGCCTCAGCTTTCAAATCTGGTTATAGATTACGCATGGACTTCTGACCGTAACGTAATGGATACCATGCTGGATGATTCCAGAGCATATGAGGTAAAAGGCGGTGCCGCCTATATAACGGGAGATGGGGTTAAATTCGGGGGCGATAAGGATATTCTGATAAAAAGCGGCTCTGAAAATGCAACTATGCTTTATAGTTATACCAATATACAAAATGCAAAGCTAACTGCTTTTATTTCCAAAGTAAATGGCGGTGCTGTTTCGATTGAATCTTCCAAAGATGGGGAAAGCTTTACACCTGTTACTCCCGTAGAGACTTCCGATGGTGATTCCGGAGACTACGATAAAGTGGTTTACAGCATTCCTTCTTTAGAGGAGGGGACGGACTATCTGCTGATTACAATAAGCGGTGGAGCTGATTCGATTGCTATTTCTGATCTCAGCTTGTCATATGTCCATGAAATTGCACCCATTAATAAGATCCGGTTTAAGGACAAGCAGTTTGAAGCGGTTATGAACTATAATTTGGCCCCAACCGTCAAACTGGCACCAATGAATGCAACCGGTGAAATATACTATACCATTTCAAATAAGGATATTGCCACAGTGAATCCTTTAACAGGGGAATTGCAGGCTCAGGACATAGGAACAGCGGATCTTACAGCTAAGGTTCTTGGAACGGAGGAAGATGTAAGTGCAAATATTAAAGTCCGTACTTCACAAAATATTGCACTTAACTCAAATACTACGGCAAGTACTGTAAAGAGTGGTTACCCTGTTAGTAACGCAACTGATGGTAATTATCTTTCGCGTTGGGAATCCAATGTAGGTCCTGCTCAATGGCTGCAGGTCGATTTAGGATTTCCGAAAGAGTTTGAAGCAATTGAGCTTAACTGGCAGCAATATGCGACTAATTATGTGATTCAGGGCTCTTTGAATGGAACCGATTGGGTAGATCTTTATACTGAAACAAACGGTAAAGGAGGCAATGTATGGACTGAATTTGATGGGGTAAAAGAATACCGGTATGTTAGATTGATAGGTACGCAAGCATCTGCTGCCTATTCACTTTATGAGTTCCGCGTCATCTCATTTAAACCGCAAAGCATTGTACTTCAAAATCTTGCAATTGGAAAGACAGCGACAACAAGTGGCAATGATTCCTCTAATAGTGATCCTAAAGCTGCCATAGACGGAGATACATCAACGCGCTGGGCGTCTGCGAGAACCGATGATCAGTGGTATAGCATCGACTTAGGTGTTCCCTGCAATATTTATCAGATCAATTTAAATTGGGAAGCAGCTTACGGTAAAGAGTACAACATTCAGGTATACAATGACAGTAATACGGTTACTAATGTAGTATCAGAAACAAACGGCTCTGCCGGATGGAAAAAGTATTCCATTGATCAGCCGGTACAGGGAAGATACGTTCGTATGCAAGGCATTAAGAGAGGTACCACGTATGGATATTCCTTATATGAATTTGAAGTATATGGAACTTTGGAACAAACAACTGTTAGTGCAATTTCGTTTGCTTCCGATAAACTTACTGTTTTACGAAACCATAAGAAAACGGCTGCTGTTATTACAGATCCGCCTTATATAAATGAGGGAAGTATTTCATTTGTCAGCTCAAATCCTGAAATAGCAATGGTTTCAAATAAAGGCGTTGTTACCGGTGTTACAACAGGATCAGCAATAATTACGGCTTTTGCTGCAGCTGATAATAATGTTAATGCCAGCTGTGAGGTAACGGTAACAGATTATAATGGTGCCCCAATACCTGTTTCCAGTCTTGAGGTACAAGGTGGTGCAGCCATTATGGAGAAAGGTACAACTGCACAGTTTGATGCTTCAATTACTCCCGATGATGCAACAATAAAGAACATTCACTGGACTTCCAGTGATGAAAGTGTACTACTGGTAACTAATGGAGGTTTAATAAGGGCAATTGGAGTAGGAACCGCTATTGTAAGAGCTGTCAGTGTTGCTAATCCGGATTTTGTGTTCGAACAGGAAATAAGAGTTATTGATGCGGAAGTTGAAACAGTAAAGGCATTGATTAATGCAATCGGCACGGTTACCTTGAATAGCAAGGGAGATATTGATGCCGCAAGGGATGCTTATAATAAACTGAATGATGATCAGAAGGCATTGGTGGATAACTATGAAGTGCTGACAGCCGCAGAAACGCAGTATGAACAACTGGTGGAAGCAGCAGATAGAGTAAATAGTGTTACAATCAGCACGTTATCCATGTATATGGCTGTTGGAGACAGCGGACAGCTGACAGCTACAGTATCACCTTCCAGTGCAGTAAACAAGAACGTAACCTGGTCAAGCAGCAATTCCAATGTTGCAGCTGTTGACGCCAACGGTATGGTAACTGCCGTGGGTGCAGGAACAGCGGTAATAACCGTAACAACAGAGGACGGCGGTAAGACGGCTACATGTTCTGTAACTGTCAGGAGCGGACAAAGTGATGGCGGAAACAATCCCGGCGGCGGTAATACCGGCGGAAGCAATTCCGGTGGAGGCAGTTCCTCCGGAACAACGGTAACAACACAACCGGCAGCAACACCGCCGGCTACGCCCATAGAAAATACACCGGGTACAATTCAGGCATCTGTACCTGTAGTGAACAGCGCAGGCGTAGCAATAACTACCATTGATGCCGAGGCATTAAACAAAGCTCTAAAAGCAACTGATAAAGTAAAAATCAATGTACCGAAGGCTGAAGGAGCAAGTGCATATGAAACGAACATCCCGGCAGCAGCTGTGATGTCGGAAAATGCATCAAAGAAAATTGAAATAACAACCGAGCTGGGTAAGGTAACAGTACCCGGAAACATGCTCACCCGGTCAGATGCAGCAGGGGCACAGAGTGTAAGTCTCATCACAGCAAAAACAGATACAGGTGTGCTTGACACGGCAGTAAAGTCACAAATAGGCAAGAGACCTGCAGTAGAGCTCAAGGTCAATATAAACGGCAGCAGTATGGCATGGAACAATCCGGAAGCGCCTGTAATCATGGAGATACCATATACACCCACGGCAGCCGAACTTGCCGATCCGGAGCATATAGTCGTGTGGTACATAGATGGGGAAGGAAAGGCATCAGCGGTACCAACGGGCAGGTATGATTCCGAAACCGGCAATGTAACATTTAAAACAACCCACTCCGGCAGCTATGCAGTGGCATATGTCAGGAAGAGCTTTACAGACATTGGTGAATACTCATGGGCAGGCAGGGCAATAGAGGTTATGGCATCCAAGGGTGTTATTAACGGGACCTCTGAAACAACCTTCAATCCTTCTGCCCATATCAGGCGGGCAGACTTCATAGTATTGCTTGTCAAGGCTCTGGGGTTATCTGCAAAAACACAGGACAACTTTGCAGATGTGAGCCCGGGTGCATATTATGCAGAAGCTCTGGCGACAGCTAAGGCTCTTGGAATTACAGCAGGGGTTGGCAACAATAACTTCAATCCAAATGCAAAGATATCCAGGGAGGACATGATGGTCCTTGCGGCAAGAGCAATGGATAAAGCCGGTAAACCGTTGGCAGATGCCTCCGATTCGGAGTTGAAAGGCTATTCTGATTCGGCGCAGATAAGCGGTTACGCATTAAAGGATGTTGCAGCTTTAATTAAAGCAGAAATCATAAAAGGCAGCGGCAATACGATAAATCCGAAGAGAACAGCAACAAGGGCCGAAGCAGCAGTTATTATTTATAACCTGTACAACAGGTAGTTTTAAGCAAATAGAAAAAACCAGGACAAAATTGTCATTTTTGTCCTGGTTTTTTCTGTTTCAGATTTTATTAAAAAGTTCTCGAAGCAAACGAAAAATAAATACATCATCGCCCTCGCGGTCAATAGCGGCACGGTTTCGGGAACTCTATTATCCATAATCCTTACATCAAAATGGAGGAATAAATGAAAAAGTGAGCCTGCAGCAAGCGAAACTGAAATGGTACCCGCCGCCTGTTGAGGCCAGGGTGTTCTAAAGGACGCCCTGGACATCTAAATCCTCGTTATTTGTGACGCACAAAAAAAAATAAATTTTTTATGTACCGTATACATTGCTAGTTATTACAATAATGTATATTCTATAACTATTATGGAAGCTTTATGCAAATATACATATTATATCATAATGAAGCTGTTGCTTTCAGCCGATAACAATTTAGTGTGATATATGATAAAAGCATTTTTTAAGGAGAGGATTATGGATACAAAAGAAACGGTGATAAATGAGAGAAAGTATAATGAAAAATCTGCCAGAAACAAGGTGATCAACTGGTTTATGGCATTGGGAACAACAATGCTTTATACCTTGTATATGGGTGTTGTTGCTTTTGATCTTATAAAAGGCAGTATAAATTTTGCTGTGGGAACTGTTGTTATAGCTTCAAGTTGTCTGGCGGTTATTATTAATTGGTCGGTATATATCAAAAAACCAACAAGTGACATACTTGGCTGGGGAGGCATTACAAGCTATATGGTAGTGTATGGCATATTCCTGTTATTCTACGGAACAACTTTCGTAAAAGTAAGTGCAATACCTGTCCTGTGTGCTGCCATATTGTTTTTTGATAACCGGCTCTCCAGGATTTTTTGCATAGTGTGCGGAATTATAAATATTGTTTATGTGGCCCAATTAGTTGTTATATATAAAAATTATTCGTCCCAGAATTATCTTGAGTTAGTCATTATACTATTAACTTTACATACCATATATAAATGCTCCGACATTGGAGGGAGATTTTCTCACGATTCCATACATGCTATTAAAGACCAGCAGGCTTTGCAGGAAGAAATGCTGGAGGATATTCTTAAAATTGCAAAAATTGTTCAAAACAAGACATCGGAAAGCAGCGAATTGGTGCATGAACTGGGTAAATCCGCGGGAACCATTAATACGGCCATTAATGAAATTTCATCAACAGCACAGGATAATGCATATAATATTCAAGAACAAAACATGATGACCCAATCCATTCAACAGTCAATCAATAAGACGGTGGAACGCTCCGAACAGGTGGTGGATATTGCCAGAAGCTCCTCTGACTCTGTAAAAGACGGATTGGATATTATGAATCAATTGGAAGAGCAATCGGTCACAATCATAAATGCAAATTCCCTGGTTGTAAACTCAATGGAACGATTGCAGGAAAAAACAAATGAGGTCCGCGATATTGCGGATATAATCTTTAACATCTCAAGCCAGACAAATTTATTGGCACTGAACGCTTCCATAGAAAGTGCAAGGGCGGGGGAAGCCGGTAAGGGATTTGCAGTAGTAGCGGATGAAATAAGAAAATTGTCGGAGCAGACAAGACAGTCTACCGAAAATATAGCAAGGATAATTGGTGAATTGAACCAAAATGCAAGAACAGTCTCGGATAATGTAAAAGAATCCATTCAGTCAACAGAGGTACAGGGAAGCCTGATCACAAGTGTTTCTGCCAATTTTGAGAAAATTAATGAAAATGTCGGTATCCTAACAGATCACATTTCGGAAATTGATCGTATGTTAACGGATTTAGCAGGGTCAAACAATCGCATAGTAGACAACATAGGCCATTTGTCAGCTTCCACCGAACAAATAATGGCCAGTTCGGAAGAAACCTCGGCAATGAGTGAGAAAAATTATGAAAAGGCTCAGACAACGAAAGACTTTCTCAATGAGGTAATTAATACAGCAAAACGGTTTGATAAATATTTGAGCAATTAGAATAGCCAGGTTATTCCCATTCAGTGAAAGTATTTAACCCGTTGTAACGGTCAATAAGAAAAGACAGCCTCAGCAGAAAAAGCGTATTTGTATCGGCAAAGTCGAGATGGCATAATTCAACGATCCTATTTAAGCGGTATGCCAAAGAATTGCGATGTATAAAAAGTGACTCGGCAGTTAGCTTGATGCTGCAGGAATTTTCAATAAAGACGCAAAGGGTTTTATACAATTCCGAGTTGTTTTCCTGGTCATTTTGCCTGAGAACAGTCAGCGCAGGATGACAAAACCGGCCAAGAGCTTCAGGGTGCTTTGTTTCGGAAAACAGGTCAAAAATCTGATAATTGCAATAATGGCAGACCAGCTGTCCGGAATTCAATTTTTGTCCCAGTTCCAGTGCTGAATGTGCCTGCATGTAATAGCTTGAAAAATATTCAATATTTCTGAAGGGATTGCTGATTCCTATCCTGAGATGCCAGGATTTACTTAAGTCTTCCAGGCCGGTAACTTTTTGGGGATCGTCGTTGCAGGGAATGACCGCTGCTATTCCTTTATCAATATATGTCATGTGAGTTCCGGGTATACTTTCTGTCAGAAGTTTGCTTATGGTATCTTTTAGATAGGAGGAGCCCAAATATCTTGTTGAACGAATGAATAATACAAGCATTTCGGCCGGAAAAGACAGTTCTTTCAGCCGGGGGGATATTTCCTTTGAAGGAGCTCCGATCAGCATATCAAACAATACCTCATGATAAGGACTTTTATTCTCGAATAAATTTGGCAGATAAAATGCGATGGCATAGCTGATAACATGGCTGATAACGCTAAGCATATCGGAATGAAAAGGCGAAATCTGTTTTTCACCTTCCAGCATTAGTATAAAACCAACCTGGGTCTGATTATGAAATACTTTACTGCTAAGTTTACGGTATGGTGACAGTGAACATGTAACGTCGATACTTGCAGTAGTTAAGGAAGCATTTTTAACCGGTTTGAGTTCTCTGACCCCGTTAATGAATTCATAGGAGCAGTATCCATGCTTTGCATTATCCAGCCATACCGAATCGGTAACGGGGTAGGTTGCTGAACTTGCAATGATTTTAAAATTGCGGTCACAAAAAATCAGAGCATTTTCCAGACGTATTGAAGCAGCGTCAATGACTGCTTCAATACTGCGGGTTTTCTCGGCGACAGCGGTGAGTTCTTCAAAAATTCCCCTTCCGGAATTTGCCTTTATAAGCATTTTTGCATCATTGAAGACACCGATGAGATCTTCTTCCGGAACTAATGCCATATTTTTACCCTTTTCCATCAGGGACTCATTTATTTTTGAAAGAATACAGTTATGGGGGAGGGAGTGTAGATTTTCCAATTGTTTATCATAACCAAAATATAGAGTTTCAATTTGTCCGGGCTGATGCCTGCAATCGATAAAGGACACATCCTGCAGATCGGTTGTATCCTTGCAGGATAGGAGTTCAATGTTGTGCTCTATTGAAAGTTTCTCAATCAGTGTATCAAATGTCATTTTGTCTCCCCTGTAATAAAGTCAATGAATAATTAACATATATATTTAATATAGTGCATCCTAAACAAAAAGTCAAAAATTTATCATTTATGGTAGACATTGAAAAAATAACGGCAATTCTGTATTTTTAAGATGTGATAGTGTCTAAATTCAGTATTGTGTCAGGAGGTATAAAATGTATAGCCAGATATTTAAGACTGGAGAAATTGGGAAACTGAGAATTAAAAACCGTTTGGTTATGTCACCAATGGGTTGTGGACTTGCCAATCTGGATGGAACCCCTTCGGAAGATATGATCGCATATTATGAAGCCAGGGCTGTTGGCGGGGCAGGACTTATTATTCCGGAAATCACCCGCATAAATGATGTAAATGGAGCAGGGCTTTTAAGGCAGTTATCGGTGACAAAGGATAAACATATAAAGCCGTTATCTGAGCTTGCAGCAGCAATTCACAAGCATGGAACGGGAATATTTATTCAGCTGCACCATCCTGGCCGTGAGACAGTCTCTGCGCTGTTGGGAGGCCAGCCTGTAGTTGGACCGTCGGCAATTCCATGTAAATTGTTAAAACAGGAAACCAGAGAATTACAGACTGAGGAAGTAAAACAGCTGATAGAACAATTTGTTGCAGGGGCAGTCAGGGTTCAGAAAGCAGGCTGTGACGGAGTAGAATTACATGCCGCTCACGGATACCTCCTGCAAGAGTTTTTATCTCCGTATACCAACAAGCGTAATGATGAATACGGCGGAAATTTCCAAAACAGGCTTCGGATGATTACTGAAATAATTGATGGCATAAAAAAAGCCTGTGGACCGGATTTTCCTGTGGGCGTTCGGTTAAGCGTCGAAGAATTTCTGGATAAAACAGGTGTTACGGAAGACTATATTCATATTACAGATGGTGTTTTAATAGCAAAAGCCTTGGAGAAAAAAGGCATTGATTTTATTGACGTAAGCTGTGGCTTATATGAGACAGGTATGACATGCGTAGAACCCATTTCCTTCCCTCAGGGCTGGAGAAAAGACATGATACGGGCAATCAAAAATAATGTCAATATTCCGGTAATTGGTGTATCCGTAATCCGGGAACCGAAGATTGCAGATGAAATGATAAATGACGGTATTTTGGATTTCGTATCCATGGGAAGAAGTTTCATTGCAGATCCGGAATGGGTAAACAAGGCCAGAGAAGGACGTGAAAAAGAAATCCGGAAATGCATATCCTGTCTGCGCTGTTTTGAAAGCTTAAATGCAAACAGTGCCGCCGGGGTTCCGCCAATCTGTTCTCTGAATCCGGTTTTTGCCAGGGAGAAACAATATGGAAATCCGGCTTACGATACAAAATCCCATAATGTAGTGGTAATTGGCGGCGGACCGGCAGGGATGAGTGCTGCATTGACCCTTGCAGACCGCGGCATGAAAGTAACCCTGCTGGACCGTCAAAAAGAACTCGGAGGAACTCTGAATATTGCAAAAAAACCTCCGTTAAAGGAGCGCATGCAGTGGGTTACAGACTTTTACAAGGATGAATTTGAACGGCTTGGAGTGAAGGTAGTTTTAAATACCGAAGCCACAAAGGATACCATTTTATCCTGCCGGCCGGATGCCGTTATTTTGGCAGCAGGCTCAGTCCCCGTCATTCCGAAGCAGATTAAAGGAATAGATGGAAATAACGTATATACGGTGGAGGAAGTGTTATCGGGAAAAGCGGATTTGAAGGGGAAGAGGGTTACCGTAATTGGTGCCGGTTTAACCGGGCTTGAGACAGCCGAATTTTTAGCTGCAAACGATAATAAGGTAATAATCGTAGATATGCTGACAAGACCGGCCCCAAATGCGAACCATACCAATGTTGCAGACGTATGCGGGCGGTTGGGGAAATATGGAGTGAATTATCTGCTTGGCCAGTCTTTAAAAGAAATAAATGAAGAAGCAGTCTTGATTGAGGATATGGAAACTAAACAGCAGAAGGAAGTAAAAACCGATGCCATAGTATTATCTCTCGGATTTAAACCCGATCAATCTTTACTGAGTGAATTGGAGGCTGCAAATATACCGGTCAAGGTCACCGGAAGTGCGCAAAAGGACGGAATGATAGCTGAAGCTGTACATTCGGGATTCCAGGCAGGCAGAGACCTTTTCCGGGACAAACCGAAGAACATCAGCTTCAAGGTTTCCAAAACAGATGTTTCGAATTTTGGAAAGATATCCTTAATGGACAATCAGGAGGGAGTGTATGTTGCCTATTTAACAGATCCGCGGGCAATTGCCGAAATTCTGCCTCCGCCTTTGAAGCCATTTTCCTTACCGGTTGTGACAATATCTGTTTGTCACGTCAATAACCCTACCTTTGCAGACGATTATTATGAAGCCATACTGGGTGTATATGCAACCTATGGAAAAACATTGGGACTTTATACGATGGGATTGGTTTTAGGGGGACCCGGCGCTGAAATGGCCGTACAATGCGGCAGGGATAATGGAAGTATACCCAAGAAAATGGGGGCGGAATTTGTTATCAGAAAAAATGGGGACAGTGTCACAGCCTCGGTAACCAGGAGAGGAACGCAGCTTGTGGATGTTTCCATGAAATTAGGTGAATACAACAGCCCTTTGACCGGGGCCCTTTATCAATTTCCGGGTGCGGGTAAAAAGTCCTTTGGCGGCGGCTTTTATTTTCATTTTGACAGAATACCCGATGAAAACGGAGAGTCACATTTTGTAAACGGCGCATTGCTTATGAACCAATGCGAATATAATTATACCTCCTGGGAACCGGCTGCTGTCTCCATGAAACTTAAATCCAGCATCGATGATCCCTGGGCCGAACTGCCCATACATACCATAATCGGTGGTGCATATTCCAGGAACAGTTTGTTGGTTCATAAATTAAATCTGGCAGAAAAATTAGAGGCAGATGAAGTTATCCCTTATTTATTAACCGGAAGATATGACAGGACAGCGTTTATGGAAACCGGACGCATTTAATGCAATTGTTATAACGAAGATTATAAATTTATTAAGGAAGAGAGAGGAAGATGAATATGGCAAATATGTTTAATTTAACAGGAAAAGTAGCTGTTGTGACAGGCGGAAGTTCAGGATTGGGAGCTGATGCAGCCCTTGCATATGCAAATGCCGGAGCGGATGTGGCTATCCTGGCAAGAAGGGTTGAAAAATTAAATGCTGTAAAGGCAGAGATCGAAAAAGCGACAGGAAGAAAAGTTCTTGCAGTCAGATGTGATGTGACAAAAGAAGAGAGTGTTAAATCTGCCATAGAGACAGTTCTCGGAGAGTTCGGACATATTGATATCCTTTTGAATAATGCAGGAATTGCAGTACGCGGAGGCGTTGATTCCATGTCCGTTGAAGAATGGGACAGATCCTTTGACACAAATGTAAAAGGTATATTTCTGGTAAGTAAATATGTTGTACCGCAAATGAAGGAAAGGGGATACGGGAAAATCGTAAATATTGCTTCTGTAAATGCCATTGTCGCAGATAAGGTTGATGTATTTATCAGACATTCGTATAACTCTTCAAAATCAGCAGTTCTGGGTCTGACAAAGGGAATGGCGGCTTCCTATGCGCGGTATGGAATCACGGTTAATGCCATTGGACCTGCGTTGTTTGAAAGTGAAATGACCAGCAGTACTCTATTTAAATCAGAAGATTTCCTGAATAAATATAATGCCTTGAATCCGGCAGGCCGCCCCGGAAACAAGGGTGAACTGAATGGCACCGTATTGTATTTGTCAAGTGATGCTTCCAGCTATGTGCAAGGTCAATTTATTGTGGTAGACGGCGGAGGCTCCATTGTTTAATTAATGCAGTAATGTGGAAATTCCGGCAAAACTGAAAACAGGCTGTTCTATAAAAAAACCTTTGATCTCCCTCTGGAGAGCAAAGGTTTTTTAGATTTTGAACGACAAAATTGTGTTTTTTTTAACATTTTACTTTACGTTATAAAGCAGTTCTGGTATAATATGTAAAAACATAAATTGGCAAAAAAATACAGAAAGCCCTATGGCTTTTACAGACTTCTCAGGTCATAAAAGGAAAACAGGATAAGGCAGATAAAAATTATGTATAAGATACTGAAGGATACTGAATACCTGGAAAAGTACTTGCCGTATTCCCTGCCGGTGTTAGGCAGGCAGCTGTCCGGCGATTACATACGAGCTATTATCTTTGATAATGAAGGTGTTGCAGTGCTGTGCCCATATGATGAACTGATTTTATTTTTGCACAATATTGATAATATTTGTAGAATCCTGGAAAGGATCAACAATGAATTCAAGGAAGTAAGAATTATTTTATATACTGACCAGGAAGTGGATATAAAGGTATTCAAGGAGAAATATGAGGCAGTTGAAGAAAATTTTTTGATCAATAAGCTGAAAGATACAAATAATTATGAATTTCTATCCAATACAGGACGATTTGCCGGGGATAATGACATTGACGATCTGGTAAGGCTGGAGAAAAACTATATCGATGAGGAAATCGGCTGGAGAAAAGAAGAAAGGAAAAAAGACTTACATATTGAGTACAGGGAAAAAGTCAAAAGAAACCAGGTGTTTATTAATGGTGAGCCGGTAAAATGTAAAATTGAAATTAAATATCAATACAAGCAATATATGGAGATTGGAAAAATATATACCGATGCTTCCCAACGGCAAAAGGGGATTGCTGCCAATTGCATGGAGAATTTTTTGAAATGGGCGGCTCTTGAGCAGCTGACAGTTGTTCTTAACACGAGAAAGGATAATACTTATGCAAATAAGTTATATACCACTGCGGGTTTTTCCAAAATCGGCAGCGTATTTTATCTGATTAGGAAGGGGTAGACAAATAATATGATATTCAGATTAAAATTTTTATTTTTCTTCTTAATAAAATATTTTTCATACTACTTACCTTCGTACAGGGATGAATATAAAAAGGAAATTCTCAAGAAGAAGAAATTGTACAGGATACTGTGCTATGCCAGGGATAACTCTGCTTTTTATCGTAGGGAACTTGAAGGATTGGATTTAAAAAAGATCCCTTTGGAGGAACTGCCGGTAGTTGACAAAAATATATTGGTTTATAGCCTCGAGGATGTTTTGACCGTGGATTTGGGGATAAGTGATATAGAAGATTATTTAAGTACGGGGTTTTCCCTGTCCAGGAATTACAAAAATAAGTTTTTGATTTTTCATACGTCGGGATCATCAGGGAGTTCTGTTAATGTGGTCTGGGGGCCAAGAGAGTTTGCAACGGCTACTGCAATGCTGCTGGTTAAGAACACGGGTTTATTGCAGGGGAGGAATCCCTTTGAACTGATAGCAGGAAAAAAGAGATTTTTATATATTGGAATTATGGATGACTATATAGGCGGAAATTCGTGGGTTTATGCAATGAGGAACCTGGTGAGGCTAAGGCTTATTTCAATCTTTACTCCCATCGATAGGATGGTCAAAGAGGTTGAAGGTTTCAAGCCGGAGTTTATTATGGCAAAACCGCATGTATTAGGGGAAATAGCAGAGCACATATTAAATAAAGCTGTTGATATACAACCGGAAAAATTGATTTTTGTGGGGGAGATGCTGACCGAACGCGACAAGAATAAAATAAAAGCCGGATTTGGCATATTCCCGGTCAACAGTTATTCTACCTGTGAAACAGGACCGGTTGCTTTTGAAGAAGAACCCGAAACATTGACCGTTATGGATGAGGAAATAATATTGGAATTGCTTGATGAAGATAACAGGCCTATTACCGGATATTATCAGTTGGGGCATATAGTAATTACAAATCTCTATAACAGGGTTATGCCCATTATTCGTTATGATATCGGGGATATGGCTTATTATGTGCCCAATAATAAGAACAGCAGTCTGGACCGGATATGTTATATAAGAGGCAGAAATACTTCATATTTTACTTTTGAGGATAAAAAGGACGGGAAGTTCAGAATTTCAGAATATCCTTTTTGGAGCATACATATACCGGGAATTGCACATTATCAAGTAATTCAAGTCAATGGAACCGAAATCAATGTGATACTGGAAATCGAGAAAAAGGTGGAAGACCGTGAGACTGTAAGGCGTTTATTGGAAAAGAAAATTAAAAGAATTTTTCCGAAAGAATTTGCCGAAACCCAGTTGAAAATATCTTATGAATATGTTGAGAAAATACCTGTGACAAAGTCCGGGAAAATCGTAATAACATTACCGTTAAGAGAGAAGGATCTGGAAAAGAATGCATAAAATCAGAGTGGCTGTTGTAGGAACCGGTTTTGGAGCTAAAGTCCATTTGCCGGGATATCTATTGAATGACAAATATGATGTGAGAGGGATATGTGCCCACACGCCAGGCAAAGGTCAGGCTGTGGCAGCGCAATATGGAATATATCCCTATGGCTCTATTGACGAGATAGCCGGGGACGGTGAAATTGACCTGGTCAGCATTGCGGCCATTCCAAGGGAGCATTTCGAGTTTGCTGCAAAGGCAATCCGGGCCGGTAAAGCAGTAATACTGGAAAAACCCATGGCAATGTGTGCAGGGGAAAGTAAAGAACTGCTGGATCTGGCAAAAGAAAATAACAGCAAAGCAGCACTGGTACATGAACATAGATTTGATCCCTCAAAGCAATACTTGAAAAAAATAATTGAAACCGGGGAATACGGTGAAACAAGAAGCATAGAAATCCTAAAACACATGACATATTGGAATACTCCCGACTCTGAAAGATTATATGATTGGTTCGCTGACAGGGAAGCGGGAGGAGGAATGACAGGGGCGCATCTATCCCACCAGCTGGATTTTCTGCACTTTATCGGAAATGGCCCGCTGCAGCGGATTCAAGGATTTGGTTTTACCGAAGTCAGGAATAGGTATGATGTAAAGGCTGGCAAATACAAAAAGCACACCTCTGACGATTCGGTATATGCACTTGCAGTTACAGCCACCGGTATACCGGCTGCAATAAACATTTCAGCATCAAAGTTTATAAAAATTGACCATATAAGAATATTCACCGATAAGGGAGAACTTAGAATCACCGGTCAGGATTCAATTGAATTCTATTCTATAACAGGCCAAAGAGAAGAAATGGTTATTCCGGCAGAGTTTTTGATAAAAAATTATCAGAGTGATTTCAGAATCAACAGCTTTGTTTGTTTGATAGACGCTTTCTATAGCTATTATTATCAGAACGGAGAAAAAAGAATTACCACATTCCGTGACGGGTATGAGATTCAAAGAGAGTTGGAACAAATTAAGTATGAAGAAAGAGAAGTGTGAAATGGAAATATGCAAGAGTACCGTGGAAGAATTATTTGAAGAATTATTTACTGAAGCGAAAGATGCTTTAAAGAAGTACATACAAATCAATACTGTTAATCCACCCGGAAATGTGGATGAAGCTGTGGCGTTTTTGGAAAGCATTTTACAGAAAGAAAATATTGAATATAAAATTTACAGCTGTTCATCCGGCAAAAAGGCAATAGCCGGTTTTATAAGGGGAGAAAAAAAGGATTCCCTTCTATTGCTAAACCATATGGATGTCGTTCCGGCCGATCAGGATAAATGGGAGTTTGATGCATTTTCCGGCGAAGAAAGAAATGGCTGTATCGAAGGACGTGGAGCTCTTGATATGAAGGGCCTGGGAGTTGCACAACTAATGGCGATGATTTTCTATAAGCGTCAGTCGGTTGTGCCCAAAAAAACAGTAGTATTCTTAGCCGTGCCGGATGAAGAAATCGGGGGGAAAGAAGGCGCAAAATATATAGTTGATAATTATTGGGAGGATTTGAACCCTGTGGGTGTTTTGGATGAAGGGGGCTTTGGAACCAGGGACATAAATGAAAAATTCCCTGTGTTTTTCGTGGCATGCGGACAGAAGAAAGGAATATGGCTTCAAATAAAGGCACATGGCAAGGCCGGTCATGCATCGCAGCCAAGTCTGGACAACCCCAATGACATATTGATCAAGGCATTGCACAAGATCATTACACATCCTGAATGTCCTGCCGGCGATAAAATACTGTGGGATACCATTATAAAAGTATCGAAGCTAAGGGGCGGAGCTTATTATCTGATCGCAAAGTTATATAAAATTAAGTTTATTAGAAGCTGTATAGGTAATTATTTACATAAAATTAAGTTCTTTAATGCGATTATCAGAAATACCGAGACCATATCGGTAATCAATTCGGGTATAAAAGTTAATGTAATTCCAGAAGAAGCTGAAGCATTGATAGACTGCCGGATTTTGCCGAAGACTGACTATCACGAGGTTATCCGCCGTCTTGAAAAGCTGGTTGATGATGAACGGATAGAATTTAATGTAATAAAAGAGATGGAGCAATCTGATATTTCCGATTCACAGTCGGCTTTATTCAAAGCTGTCCAAAAGAGTATATGCAGCTATTATAAAAATGCGAAGGTTCTGCCGTATATTACGCCGGTTGGAACGGATGCAAAATATTTTAGGGAGAAGAAAGTGGACAGTTACGGCATATACCCAATCGTGATAAGCCAGGCAGAGCTGGAGTCCTTTCATGGAAACAACGAGAAAGTTCCTGTAAGAGAGTACAAAAAGTGTTGTGAAATATTAATTGACATCATTGATAAATACTGCTGCAGAGAGGGAGAAAATTAATATGGGTTCAGAATTACTTGAGATAATAAAATTTGTGGAGGATTATAAACATTATAAAGATGACAGGCTGGCATTGATATCATCGGAAAATACTTCATCCAGACTGCTGCGGTCATCATATCTAATGGGCCTGAGCGATCAGTATTGTTCCAGGCTGCCCGAGGAAGCAGACAAGATTGGAAATCTGGCTTTCGGAAATATTCAAACCCTGGATAGGGTAAATGCAATGACCAGAGCCATTGTACAGGAGGTATTCAAGGCTGAGGAATGTGATGTGAGGCTATTATCCGGATTGAGCGGTTTAACGGTATTGTTGTTTTCCTTGTTTGAAAATGGAGATACCATGTATAAAATGTATGATCTGCATGGAGGCCATTTGTCGGTAAAACCCATAGCAGAACGGCTGAATCTGAATATTGTGGAAATGCTGCTGGGAAAAGACTACCATTTTGATTTAAAGGATTTTGAAGAGAAATGGAAGCGAAATCCGGCTAAAACAATATTTCTGGATTCCAGTTATGTTTTATTCCCCTATCCCTTAAAGGAAATATCAGAAATAGTCGGGGATGATGTAACCATAATGTACGATGCTTCACATATGGTGGCTTTGATAGCGGGAGGCATGTTCCAGGAGCCTTTTGCGGAGGGGGCCGATATCATTCATTCAACAGCCCATAAATCCATGTGGGGACCGCAGAAGTCCATAATCTTATTTAAAGAAAAGGGCGAACTGTCCGACAGAGTTCACCATATGGTTAAGGATGTGCTGGTTTCCAATACGCACATGCATCACATATTTGCTCTGTATATTGCCATGGCGGAATTCAAGGAGTTTGGCAGGGAGTATGCGAGGAGCATTTATAACAATGCTAAAGCATTGGCCGACAATCTGCAGTCTAACGGAGTTGAAATTGCGGCCAAAGAATATGGTTATACCGAGTCCAATCAGTTCTGGATCGATTTTGATACCCAAAGAGATGCAATTGCAAACTTTCAAAAGTTGGAAAAGTTAGGGGTATCTTCAAATGTTATTTTTCTGCCGGGTAACCGCTGGGGGCTGAGAATCGGCGTAAACAGCATTACGAGATTGGGAGCCCGGGAAGGCGATATGAAGATTCTGGCCAGAATCATGAGCGATTTGTTTAATAATCGGAAAGACACTGTAAAACTGAAGAAAGAGCTGTATGAATTCAAAGGAGATCTGGGAGGAATCAAATATAGTTTTGACGATACGGTCCAGGCCAGGGAAATTATGGACTTTATTATTAATAATTTTTAATTACAGGAGGATAAAATATGCATAACAATACCCAATTATGTCCCGGAGAAATGCTGAGGATAAAGATACACAGCAACACACCCACCTGCCCTTTGATCTATGAAATTGTTCCGGTCATGGGGTGTGAATTCCAGTGTACATATTGCAATGCATTGGGCCAGGAAGACACCGAAAAATTTTTACCTGTCAAAGTTGATACCCAATACCCTGAATTTTTAAGAAATGAAATTAAAAAGCATAAGGCGGTTAATAAAAATCCTCTGTACTATTACTGTCCAAAGTCTGACTGCTTTCAAAAACCGCTGATGGAGACAGGTGTGACCCGAGGCATCCTTGAGGTGTTAAAAGATGAGCAATGCCACTACATCCTGGTAACCAAGGGAGTCCCCACAGATGATTTATTTAAGCTGTTGGTGGAGACCAGAGAAAAGTGTCAGGTGATTATTACTTATGGAATGCCTGCAGAGGAAATCAGACAGGCTGTGGAACCATGTGCGGCAGCCCTGGAGGAGAGGATTACCTTTGCAAAAGCCTGTGTTGCTGCCGGTATTCAAACGGCGGCTATACTTGAACCCCTGTTTCCCTTTAGGGATTTGTCGTTTGTGGGAGGCATCATGGATAGGTTTATTGAGGCGGGTGTAGATCATTTTGCAATTGACTTTGCGAGGGTCACACATGGCTGTCTGGAGAGAATCGCAAAACAGATACCGGAGCATATTGATGAATTCAAAGAAATATATATAAGAGATAACAGCCACAATGAAGATTACAGAACTGCAAACGGTACTCATGTCATAAGATACAGTCCTCCGAAGGAATACATGCTTGAGAAATTTAATGCCATTAAACGGATGGCGGAACAGCGGGGAAGCACGGTAAGCATTTGCAACTCGTTTGGATTTGATGGTTTCAATAGTGAGGCTCAAAAAAGAGGGTACATTTGTATGGGGATCAATATGGACATGGTTGAAGAGCGATAGGAGGTGTAATGAATATGGAAGAAAAAGTGGTGATTTTTGTCCAGAGCGGCGGCGGAAAAAGTGTAAAAACCATTCCGCTGCAGTTGGCAAAAGATATGGGATATAAGGTCGCTATCGCAGAAAAAAATTTTAAAAATGAGTACGGTCTGGCGGATTACAGCATTTCGGTGGATACCGAGAACATTGACCTGCTGATAACGGAAGTGGTGGATTTTTCCACAAAACATAATGTAATAGGAATTTTGACTTTTACGGAATTTGCAGTGGAACAGACGGCACTTCTGGCTCAAATATTGGGCCTGCCGGGGTTAAGTGTGAAAGCGGCCAGGATTGCAAGAAATAAATATTTAACAAGAGTTTTGCTGGAGAAACACGGGATAGAACAAAATAAGTTCATGTGCACCAACGACCTATACGGCAGTAAGGAGAAAATAGAAAAAGAAATTGGTTATCCTGTCATCATCAAACCGTTAAAATTTGCAGGCTCGTGTGCTGTGACCAAAGTAGAGTCTCCGGAAGAATTTGAGAGCTTTGTCAATAAAGTAAAGGCTGATAGAAAGCTTGCCCCCATGAATGTTTGGAGTGAGGACAACTTATCTGAACTATGGCTGTGCGAAGAATACCTGGAGGGATATGAAATTTCCGTAGAGTGTATTGTCGACAGGGAGAAGAAATATATTGCAGCCATACATGATAAAATGGCACCTATGAAACAGCCACCTTTTCTGGAAGAATATTTTGTAACACCGTCTCCCAGGATAACGGCAGAGTTGGAGGAGCAAATCATAAATATGACCGGAAATATTTTGGATTGTATGGATTATGATTTCGGTCTTGCCCATGTTGAGTTCAGGATTACCGAAGACGGACCGCGTTTGATAGAGGTAAATGCCAGATTAGGCGGTATTTTGGTGGGTAAATCGGTAGAAAACAGTACGGGTGTCAATATGTTTGAAAGCTTGATTAAGCTGGCAACAGGGCAGGAAGTTTCAGTATCCGTCAACACACGCGTACCCACCGCTTTTGGAGTGGTTTATGCCAGAGCAGGGGTGGTCGCGGGCGTTGAGGGGATGGAAGAGGTTGAAAAAATGCAGGGAATTAAGCTTTTGGAGCAATGGATCAAACCCGGGGATACCGTAATTGCTACCGAAGTTGGTTATGGCACGGTGGTACTGGCCGAGGCTGAATCTTCTGAAAAAGCATATGAAATTGTAGATAGTGCAATAAAAAGCATCAGGTATTATTAATGAGCCGACTTTTAAGGTGGAGGAGGATAAATGGAATATATCTTGATTACTTCAGACGATCCTTTGTACAGCCAGGCCATAGATCTGAGATATGAGGTTTTTTTCAAACCCTTCAATGTGGGATTGGATAAGGTATTTGATGGTTTGGAGGAAGGGGCGGTGCACCTGGTATGCGTTGAGAAAAAAGAGGTTCTTGGTTACGGAAGATTGACTTTTGACAATGATAATATTTCGGTTGTTTCTCAAATGGTTGTAAAGGAAGCTTATCATAAAATGGGAATCGGAAAGGAATTAATGAAACATTTGATGTCATTGGCAAAAGAAAAGGGGCGGAAAGCAGTTATCCTTGATGCGAAAATTGAAGCAAAAGAATTTTATGAGAAGCTGGGCTTCCACACCGAGGGCGATATTTTTCCATCAAAAAAGACCGGCCTGCCACATATAAAAATGGTAAAGACTTTATAAACAGGGGAGTACTTATGAATAAAAGAGAATATGCAATTTCTATATTGGTTGGAATCGGTATTGCCGTGTTATTCGGAGCTGCCAACGCATATGTGGGACTGAAGGCGGGAATTACAATTTCGGCATCAATTCCGGCAGCAGTTATATCAGTTGGAGTTTTCAAGTATATATTAAAAAGCTCATCCTTAAAAAATACAATGCTTGCAACCACAGTCGGAGCCGCCGGGGAAGCCGTTGCGGCCGGAATTATTTTTACTGTTCCGGCTTTGTACATATGGGCGAGAGAAGGGGTGCTTGCGGCTCCGAGCATATTGTACATATCCCTGGCAGCCACATTTGGCGGAATACTGGGAATACTTTTCATCCAACCCATGAAGAAATTGCTGCTTGTCCAGGAAAAGGAAGAATTAATCTACCCTGAAAGCATAGCCAGTTCAAAAGTCATATTGTCAGGTGTGAACAAACAAAGTCAAACAAAATATATCCTTCACGGAGTCCTTGTGTCGGGAGGCTTTACATTTTTATCACAAATATTAAAAGTGTTTCCGGACAGCGTAAAACACACATTTTCCGGGCTGAAAAATGCTACTGCCGGAATAAATATTTTGCCTGCTTTAATAGGTGTAGGATATATTTCAGGTTATAGAGTGTCCAGTTGTTTTTTTACGGGAGGAATTATTGGCTGGATAATATTGATCCCCATTATAACAGCTTTTGGGGGAGATAATGTATTCTTTCCCGCCACCTTGCCAATTTCCGGACTGACGGCCGAGGCCATATGGAGTAGCTATATTAAATATATTGGTGCGGGGGCGGTGGCAGCAGGAGGAATTATCGGACTTGTAAAAATATTTCCCGGCATGATAAGGAATTTTGGGAAAAGCATAAAGAAGATAGACACAGGCACTATGAAAAGCAGGCTGATCCCAATAACAGCAATTGCCATGTTGGGCGCAATGGCTATTGGCTATTATATATTTGGAATTGTCGGACTAATGATAATTATAATATTTGGATTCTTTTTTTCCATAGTATCGGCGAGAATGGCCGGAATGCTGGGGAGCAGCAACAATCCGGTTTCCGGAATAGCCATGATTACTCTGGCCGTATCGTCAATGGTATTGCTGATGACCGGAAAGATTGAACAGGATATGTTTTTTTTAGCGGTTATAATGGGTGCGGTGGTCTGTGTAGCAGCATCTCTGGCCGCAGAAACCTCACAGGTATTGAAGACAGGTTCCTTGCTGGGAGGGCCCTGGAAGGTGCAGGAGCTTGGCATGGTTATAGGAGTTGTAATATCCTCCCTGTCCATCAGCTGTATCCTGATGTTGATGGATAAAGCGTGGGGATTCGGCTCTGAAAGCCTTTCCGCGCCTCAGGCTGTCATGATGAAAATGATTGTTGAGAGTACGGCAAATAATAATTTGCCCTGGACATATATATTTATCGGAGTGGTATTTGCCATTGTCATGGAACTGTTAAATGTACCTGTTCTGCCTGTTGCAGTTGGAATGTACCTGCCCATCAGCATGAGCTCCTGTATTTTTTTAGGAGGCTTGCTGGCAAAATTTTTGGACAGGAGGAAAGAGGAATTCAAGGAGAGGGGAGTATTATTTTCATCAGGCTTGATTGTGGGAGAAGGAATTATGGGAATCCTTTCGGCCATATTTGCCGTTGTGTCGTTGGGCGGAAGCACAGTGGGAGACCGGTTGGATTTATCCGGGCATTTCAGCCTGGGGATACCGGGCAGTATTACAGGAATTATCTTGCTGGTGGCAATTTTTATTAACAGCAGTATGAGAGAGAAAATTGTAAAGTAGAAATATCAGACAGCACCTGAAGCCAGTGAAAAGCTTTGGTGCTTTTTTTATGCCAAACGGCACCGGTGTGAGACACTGCCCTCCTTGTATAAAACCTCTTAAAAGAGTACAATAGGAATGACAATATTTAAGAAAGGAAAATCCTATTTGAACAAAAAAAAGAATCAAGGTCATCTGATTAAAGAGGTGTATCCGGATTCTATTGCAGAAGAAATGGAAATTGAAGCAGGAGATCTCCTATTGGCAGTTAACAATGAAGAGATAGAGGATGTATTTGATTACAGGTATTTGATCAAGGACGAATTTATCGAAGTATTGATAAAAAAGCAGGATGGGGAAGAATGGCTGCTGGAGATTGAGAAGGATTACGATGACGATCTGGGAATCGAGTTTGATAACAGTCTGATGAGTGATTACCGTTCCTGCAGCAATAAATGCATGTTTTGCTTTATTGACCAGATGCCGCCCGGCATGAGAGAAACGCTGTATTTCAAGGATGACGATTCCAGGCTGTCTTTTTTGCAAGGAAACTATATAACCCTGACCAACATGAAGCAAAAGGATGTGGACAGAATTATACGCCTGCATCTTGCTCCTATTAACATATCGGTGCAGACAACAAATCCGGAACTCCGGAGCAAAATGCTCCATAACAGATTTGCCGGGGACAAGCTAAAGTATCTGGACGAGCTGTATGCAGGCCGGATTGAAATGAACGGGCAGATTGTATTATGTAAAAATATTAACGATGGTGTTGAGCTGGAAAGGTCAATAGAGGATCTCTCAAAATATCTTCCTTTCATGCGGAGTGTTTCGGTGGTCCCGGCCGGAATTACGAAATACAGGGAAGGTTTGCAGCCGCTTGAATTATACAGCAGGCAGGAAGCCGGAGCCATTATCGATATGATTGAAAGCAGGCAGCGCGGATTTTATGAAAAGTACGGCCTCCATTTCATTCATGCCAGTGACGAATGGTATATCAATGCAGAAAGGGATTTCCCAGAAGAAGAGCGGTATGATGGCTATATCCAGCTTGAAAATGGTGTCGGCATGATGCGGCTTTTTATAGATGAATTTAATGAGGCATTGGAGAAGATTAAAAAAGACATAAAGCGCAAAAAGCTTAAAAATATCGTGTCCAGGACACTGACAATGGCCACCGGCAAGCTGACTTATCCCACTCTAAAAAGTTTTGCGGCTCGGATTATGGAGGTATTCCCGGGAATAACAATAAATGTGTGCTGCATCCGGAACATCTTTTTCGGTGAGACAATAACAGTATCGGGGCTTATTACCGGCCAGGATCTGATAAAACAGCTCCAGGAGAGAAGACACAACGGTGAAGACCTTGGAGATGTGCTCCATATACCGTCCAATATGCTGAGGACGGGAGAAAAGGTATTTTTGGATGATGTTACAGTAAGTGATGTGGAGAAGGAGCTTGGAATGAAAGTGGTTGCGGTGGAGTCAAGCGGCAAGGACTTTATCGATGCAGTCATTTGTGATGATTATTCAGTGGATAGGAACAACGAAAATTTTGCTTATATACAAGCGTATAAACAAAAAGGAGCTGAATAGATAATGACTTTACAGCAGTTGAAATATATAGTGACTGTTGCGGATAAGGGTTCAATCAGTGATGCCGCAAAAGAATTGTTTATCTCCCAGCCCAGCCTTACCAATGCCATAAAAGAACTGGAAAATGAAATGCAGATTACCATCTTCAGCCGGACAAATAAAGGGATTGTAGTGTCAAATGCAGGTGATGAATTCCTTGCGTATGCAAGACAGGTCCTTGAACAGGCAAATCTGCTGGAAGAAAGGTTTCTGAATGCCAAGAAACAAAGTCCGAGATTTTCTGTTTCAACCCAACATTATTCCTTTGCAGTAAATGCTTTTGTCGACGTGATCCGTGAATTCGGCGGAAGCCAGTATGATTTTACACTCAGGGAAACCCAGACCTATGAAATAATAGAGGATGTGAGCAGACTAAAAAGTGAGATAGGAATTCTTTATACTTCCTCCAAAAACAAGGAAGTCATCATGAAGCTTATTAAGCAGAACAGCCTGGAATTCGAAGAACTTTTTGTGGCAAATCCCCATGTTTTTATCAGTTCAAAGCATCCGCTTTCAGGAAAGGATGAAATAACCCTGGATGAGCTTGAGGAGTATCCTTATCTTTCTTTTGAACAGGGGGATTATAACGCATTTTATTTTTCGGAGGAGATCCTCAGTACTCTTGACCGGAAAAAAAATATCAAGGTAAGAGACAGGGCCACATTATTCAATCTGGTAATAGGCTTGAACGGGTATACCGTCAGTACCGGGGTAATAAGCAGGGAACTGAACGGGGAGAATATCATCGCAAAACGGCTTAAGGTAAATGAATATATGCGTGTGGGGACAATAAAGCAAAAGAATGTGACTCTGAGCAGGTATGGAAAGGCATATATGGAAGCGTTAAAAATGCATATATCCGAATATATTTGAATTAACCTGTTGTGCTGATTGAAATTTTGTATTGCTTTACAGGTAGATTTAATCAGAATCAATATGAGTGCGTGCTTGAAATAGCTTAAAGCTATATCAAACACGCATTTTTTTGTATTATTCAATACGGTTAAACTGCTCTATACTATTATAAAATAGAATCGATATGAATAGTATGATATAACGGAGGTAGGGAATGAAAAGTGCGATAATCGGTTTTCCGAGGGTGGGAAAGTTAAGAGAATTAAAATTTGCATCGGAGAAGTATTTTAACGGAGAGATAACGGAAGAAAATTTGAATGAGGCAGGAACGGAATTAAGAAGCGAACACTGGCAGTTACAGAAGAATGCAGGGATAGATTATATACCCTCCAATGATTTTTCCTTTTATGATGGTATGCTGGATGCGACGGTTTTATTGAATGCGGTTCCTCAGGCATACAGGAATTTGAAATTGAGCGGGCATGGAACCTATTTTTCCATGGCAAGAGGTTTTCAGGGAGTACAGGGCGATGTGAAGGCTTTTGCAATGAAAAAGTGGTTCAATACCAATTATCACTATATGGTACCGGAGCTTTATGATGATACGGATATTAAACTTTCGGGGAACAAGCCCTTTGATGAATACGCAGAAGCAAAAGCCATGGGAATTGAAACAAAACCGGTTATTATAGGGGCTTTTACCTTTTTAAAACTGGCGAAATATAATGGTGGAAAGCACGCTGATGATTTTATGGAGGATATGATTCAGGCATACAGGGATATTCTTGAGAGGTTTGACAAACTTGGTGCCGAATGGCTTCAGTTTGATGAACCCGCCCTGGTAACAGACCTTTCAAGGGAAGATACCGCAAGATTCGTAAAATTATATACCGAAATATTAAAAGAAAAAAAGAAAACAAAGGTATTGCTTCAAACCTATTTCGGAGATGTAAGAGATTGCTACAATGAGATTGCAGCTCTGGATTTTGATGGAATAGGCCTGGATTTTCTGGAAGGAAAGAAGACTCTTGAGCTGGTAAAAACAAACGGATTTCCGGAAAGTAAAATTTTATTTGCCGGCGTCGTCAATGGAAAAAACATCTGGAAATGTGACTATAAAAAAACAATCGGGCTGCTTTCAGAAATCGGAAAATATGCGAAACATGTTGTTGTATCCACATCCTGCTCCTTGCTCCATGTTCCGTATACCCTGGAAAATGAAACAAAACTTGAGAGCGGTGTCAGGGAACACTTTTCCTTTGCAAAGGAAAAGCTCGGAGAACTCCATGAACTGTCCATACTGGCTGAAAGAGATGATTTTGATGCTCTTGACCAATACCGCAATAACAGAAAAGTATTTGAGGCAGACAGGCTTTATGCGGATAAAAAAGTGCAGGCAGACGTTTCAGCCCTTTCGGAAGAAGATTTCAGAAGGAAGGTTGATAGAAAGGAGCGGGAACAGCTTCAGAAGACAGAATTTAAACTTCCGCTGCTGCCTACAACCACTATCGGCTCATTTCCCCAGACTCAGGAGGTAAAAAAGAACAGGAGTTGCTTCAGGAAAGGTGATATAGATCAGGTAGAATATGACAGACAGGTATTTGCGTTCATAGAGGGCTGTATAAAAAAACAGGAAGATTTAGGGTTGGATGTGCTTGTGCATGGAGAATTTGAACGCAATGACATGGTGGAATTCTTCGGAGAAAATCTTGCAGGTTATGTATTCACACAGAAAGCATGGGTTCAGTCTTATGGTACAAGATGCGTAAAACCGCCCATTATCTTTGGCGATGTTAGGCGTATCAGACCTATTACCGTTAAATATTCAAGGTATGCCCAGGGTCTGACCGGCAAACCGGTCAAGGGAATGCTGACAGGTCCCGTCACCATATTGAACTGGTCATTTCCAAGAGAAGACGTGAGCCTTAAGGAGATGGCATATCAGATAGGTATAGCCATCCGTGAGGAGGTATGCGACCTGGAAAAGGCCGGAATCAGAATTATCCAGATAGATGAAGCCGCTCTTAAGGAAAAGCTACCCATAAGAAGAGAAGAATGGTACAGCGAATATCTGGACTGGGCTATTCCGGCATTCCGTCTCTGCCACAGTAAGGTGAAGCCCGAAACGCAGATTCATACACATATGTGCTACAGTGAGTTTGAAGAGATTGTAAAAGATATCGATAATATGGATGCAGATGTTATTTCTTTTGAAGCATCCCGTTCCAGACTTACCATTATTGATGCTCTGAAAGCAAATAATTTTGAAACCGAAGTCGGACCGGGAGTATATGACATCCACTCCCCAAGGATACCGGCGGCGGAGGAAATCGTTCAGGCCCTGCATAAGATGCTTGAGAAGATTGACAGGAACAAGCTGTGGGTGAATCCGGATTGCGGTTTGAAAACAAGGGGTATGCCTGAGACCGAAGCAAGTCTTAGAAATCTGGTAAAAGCGGCTGAAATAGTAAGAAATCAGTTATAGACAGCAGTATAAAGGTGCCTTTATGGAGATGTAATCTCTGTAAAGGCATTTTATTTTTAAAACCCTCCACTATCGTACCAGGGTTATAGCCGCATGCTATAATGAGATATGAAATCAAGGTAACCAAAGAGGCGGTGTACAATGAGAACCTATAGTACTTCTGAAATTGCCGGAATAATGGGGATACATCCAAACACTGTTATGCTGTACGAGAAATGGGGCTACCTGGCTCCTGTTGAAAGAAGTAAAAATGGCTACAGGGTTTATAACGAAACCCATCTGGAGCAGATTAAGCTGGTAAGGCTGGCATTGAGAAGCCAACTTATCAAATGCTATATGAAGTTTGAAGTCCAAAATATTATAAGAAGTGCTGCCCGGGGGAATTTAAAAAAGGCTTTGGAGGTGAGCAGAGAGTATTTGGCACATATACAAAATGAAAAGAATAATGAACTCAGGGTAATGAAAATAATACGGAAAATTTTGAAAAGTGGTTCACAGGAAGAAAAGGATACTTTACTAAACAGGAATGGGGCCGCAAAACTGCTGGGGGTTTCAATAAATGTCATTATATACTGGGAGAGAAACGGGCTTCTTGATGTGCCGAGAAGTAAAAATGGCTATCGCGTTTATGGAGAGAATGAAATAAAGCTGCTTGGAGTCATTAAGGTGTTGAGACAGGAAAACTACAGCACACAGTGCATATGCAGAATGCTAAAAAAACTGAAACCCGGAAGTGAGGGAAATAACAGGTTCTTATCCGGAGAAACGGAGGATTCGGATGAATGGCTGTTGTCTTCCCTGGCTGAGGCTGAGTGTGATGTAAAGGAATTGATTGATTATATAGGTGGGTTGATAAATAAAAAAATGGAGATTTAAAGAGGTGTAAGCATGAGAGGCGGAAAGAAGGACAGTTATATGGGAGATGTGGGAATAATAAGAAAAATTGATGATATTCCTGAGTTAAAAGACGAGCTTATTGCCGCATTTGACAGTAAAAGCCATAGTCATAAGGCTATTTCATGTTATAGTCTGCTGTTGGCGCAGCATATTTTAGATTTAACCAATATGCAGCCCTGTGATGAGATAAATGAATGTTTTGATATCAGCAGGAAATGGCAGGAGGGAAAAGCCAGGTTCCAGGAGGCAAGAAATGTGGCTTTTAAGATACACAGATTAGCCCGGGAGGAAAAAGATCCTATAAAAGTAAAGGTTTTAAGAGTTATGGGACAGGTTGCTGCTACTCCTCATGTAAAGAGACATGCATTAATAGCCTCAGATTATGCAATAACCTTGATAAATTTAATGTATCCTAAAAATTTAGAGGAAGTAAGAAAAGAAAGAAAAATTCAGATTGAATTAATGAAGAGTGTATGATTTCAATTAGCACAACGAGTCAAATCAGATTGTCAGGCATAAATAACTTAAATGAATACTCTCGAAAAGTAATTGGTAATTTCGAGAAAAACCAATACTTCACTCCATTTTCTTTGTGAAATGGAGCTATTTGTAGAAAAAGCATTGTACCTTGAGAAATTAATAGTTGTGTAATTTTGAGCCCAGATTTTTTGGGACAGCAAATAAACCTTTGAAATTCAAAGATTTTTAAATGCTGTTTGAAAAGTTCTTGTACTATTGCAATAGACTCAGAATACTAAAGGATTTGTGTTTGATCCAAGCATCCAGATGTATATTAGCAGCAGCGAAAGTGGCTCTTGCAAAACGGTGCTTTGAGCTCCTTGTTTTACCAGCTTCG
>NZ_JHYD01000034.1 GCF_000621505.1 Ruminiclostridium cellobioparum DSM 1351 = ATCC 15832 | reverse complement strand
CTTTTGGATTGGAAAATTCGCTCCCGTTATCCGTCAGAATTACCGGAAACAGCTTTTGGAAATTTTCCTTTCCGATGATTTTTCTGATATTACTGAAAATATCAATAACGGATTGAGAAGTATTTGCATCCCGTAAAAAAGCCAGCATAAAGGAGGTTTCAACAAAATGTATAGTTAATAAAACTTTACCACCCCTGCTTCCAATAACTGAATCCATCTGTACGGCAGAGATATCTGGATGTTTCTCAATGAATGTCTGAAAATCCTCATAGTTACGTCCAATCCGGCAACCTTTATCTACTTTGAATTCGGGCTTTTTATAGCGAGGACGGTACTTCACTTTACGAGGGAGATCAATGTTCCTTACATCAAAAAGGCAGGCATCAATATAGTTGTAAATTGTTTTTTCACTACACATAAGCTCATCCACATAAGTTGCATATATCTGATGGATGGATTGTCCCTTTCTAACAAGTGGAGAAATAATAGAATTTAAGCGTGCTAACTCTGCTTCGTTTGAAAGAATACCGCTTCTGGATTCAGAAATATTTTGTGAAAAAGCCAGGTGTGCATCTTCAGCATCATATACTGATTTTTTGAGTGTGCATTTATGGAGTTGCATACAACCATTACAAACGTATGGAGGTTTGAAACGGCATGAGCATACTTCTTCCTCATATTCAGGACAGAAGTCATTACAGTAGTTACACAACTTGCAGTATACAGTAGAAGGTCTTCTACAATTGGTTTTACCACAAATATACTTGACCTTGCAATTGCTACGTTGTTTACAGGCATTATATGCCCATCCACTGTAGCCGGACTTTCTCTCAAAAGAGTGTTTTTTTATTTCCTTTGCTATTGTAGTACGATCTTTACCAATAAGGTTTGCAATAGCTCCAAAGGAGAGGTGGTTCTTTAATCCGCCTTCAATTTCAAGGCGTTCTTCATAGGTTAAATATTTAGACATGGTTCCTCCCAATCTGCCACCAGTATTAGGAGCATAGCCACCAGTTAGAATATTTTAAACCAATGAAATATAAAAGGAGTCTGGCTTTAAGGAACGGGGGCTCTGCCCCAAACCCAGCGCTCATTGCCGCGCGGCTAGACCCTCAAAATATAAAAGAAGGCCAACCATTTAAGGTCAGCTTGTATATTTTGTAAGGGAAGAATCCATATTCCCTGTTAAGGCAATAAAAATAAAACTAAAGAGTAAAATGAATTAACTGGTATGGAAATTCATTTTACAATTGAGCTTCAGGTGTGGAAGGTAAGATGGATATAAAGGGAGAGAAAAGTATGAAGAAGAAAATTTTATTAATAACACCTGAGAATGAAGAAATCAACAGATTCAGAAAAAAGCAGTTCAACAATTTTATCCAGATTACAATGCCTTATCTGGCAGCTTTTATAGATGAGAGCAAATACGATATAACCCTGATAGACGAGTACAATCAAAAGATTCCTTATAAAAAACAATTCGACCTGGCCGCAATCACTATAAATACCTCTAATGCCGAACATTGCTATAAAATAGCCGAAAGACTCAGGGCAAAAAACACAAGAGTCGTAATGGGAGGTCCCCATGCAACGCTGCTTCCGGATGAGGTGGGAAAAAACTGCGATTATGTTTTGACAGGTGAAGGTGAGCTGATCTGGCCGGAATTTCTTGAGGATTTTTACAACGGAAAGGCAAGAACACGATATACCTGCGAGACTGTTCCGGATTTGAAGAACCTGCCCGTCCCCAGAAGAGATTTAATTAAGAAGAGGCCGTTTTCAAAGGGGGCAGTTTTTTCTTCCAGGGGCTGCCCGTATTCCTGCAGCTATTGCAACCTTAAGCAGATATACTGTAAACCTTTCAGGAAGCGGCCGGTGCAGGAGGTTATAGCTGAGATCGGAACAATAAAAAACAAATATTTTGTATTCTGGGATGACAATTTTTGGGGAGATACAGATTATGCCAGGGAATTAATGAAGGAACTGAAAGCCCTTAATAAAAAGTGGGCTGCACAGGTTACACTGGACAGGTGCAACGATGATGAGCTGTTAAAACTGGCCAGGTCTGCCGGTTGCATATATCTTTTTGTGGGAATTGAGTCTTTTTCACAGGAAAGTCTGGGCAGTGTCAATAAAGGCATAAATGTGGTACAAAGGTATAAAGCTATAATAGACAAAATCCATGACAACGGTATTTGCGTCCAGGCAGGGATAATTTTCGGCTTTGACGATGATAAGAAAAATGTGTTTGAAGATACTCTGGAGATATGCAATAATCTGGGTATTGACGGTGCGACGGTCAGCATATTGACCCCTCTGCCCGGAACACCAATATATGACCGGCTGAAGGAGGAAAACAGACTTTTGACCGGGAATTGGAGCAATTACAACGGAAAAACGGAAGTTGCATTCCTTCCTAAAAATATGAGCAAAGAGGAATTATTTGAAGGATATATGTGGTTCAGGAGAGAATTCTATTCCATTAAGTCCATATATACCAGAATAAAAAAATCCAGGGTAAATATACTGCATAACATAATCATAAACCTGGGATACAAATTAGCAGTCTGTAACATCTAAATTCATATATTGCCGTCGGTTAAATTTTCCGGGATGTCACAGACTACCAGACTGAAAGGACAAAAATAAGTTGAAAAAAGGAGTGCAATTATGAATTACACTGTTAAACCACTGAGTCCACAGCTTGCAGGGACATTTACGGAATATCTGGGAGGACTGGATTTCGGACATGCCCCGCACTGGGCCGGCTGCTTCTGTGCCTTTTATTATTCGGATTGTTCTCAGGAGGTGTGGATGAACAGGACAGGTGAGGAGAACCGCACCATAGCTGTTGAAAACATAAATAACGGTACAATGAAGGGGTACCTGGCTTTTGACGGTGACAAATGCATCGGTTGGTGCGGCGCAAACGACATACACAGGTTTATCAGAATAGACGGGGATTTGAGTCATATAACCGGGGACAGGAAGGTTGGCTGTGTCATTTGCTTTGTCATTCACCCTGAATACAGGGGGCAGGGCGTCGCCAGGCTTTTGCTGAAAAAAGCTGTAGAAGGCTTCCGGGAACAGGGTTTTGATGCCGTAATATCCCTTCCCTTCAAAAGTACGGATGATGCCCGGAAACAGTACAGGGGCACATTTAACATGTATAGGGAGCTTGGATTTACCGAGCTTGACGGCAACGGGAATCAGACTGTTATGTGGCTGGAGCTGAAAAATATCTGAACAGCCGGATATACCATATTGTTGAAGCCTGGATACCCTGCATTACTACACTAAAAGTATGGGAGAGACCAAATGACAACTGAACTGTTACACCAAATGGAGGGTGATAAAATCTGCTTTACAGCCCTGAATCGGAATGATGCCGCCCAAATACACAAATATGCCTCCGATAAGGAGGTCTCGCGTTTTATCGGCTGGAGACTGATGGAAAGTCCCGATGAAACCATACGCCATGTGGAGCAGATGTTGAAAAGGGAATCCGAGGGCACCCATTTTTATGCCTCGGTCACAGAAAAATACAGCCGTCAAATAATCGGAACCGCAATGATGTTTAATTTTGACAGAGAGGCAGGACATGCAGAAATAGGTTATGTTTTAAGCAAGCCCTGTTGGGGAAGGGGCTTTGGTACCGAAGTGGTAAGGCTGTTGAAAACTTTTGCGTTTGAAGTCCTTGAGCTGCATAAACTCCATGCTCGCGTAGCTGAAGCAAATACCGGCTCCTGCCGTGTTCTCGAAAAGAACGGTTTTGTACTGGAAGGGCGTTTGAAGGATTACTATTTCATTGAAGGCAGGTATTATGACGGGAGGTTTTATGGATTTATCCCTTAGTCAGGATAGTAAATTTGACTGTTGCCTTAACATTTTCATAAGGGTAGAATATTAACTATAATAAATTTCAAGAGTGCGAGGCCTATGGAAAAAGTAGCTTTATTAAAATGTACCGGATATGAGGTTGATCAGATAGAAAGAAAGCTGAGAGAAGGTTTTGATCTTTTGGGAGGCCAGGCTTTTTTGCGGGAGCTCATTCCGGCGGACAGCAAGGTTCTTTTAAAGCCGAATTTTCTCAGTGTGGTTGAGAAAGGGTCTCCGATTATTACCCATTATGCTGTTTTTGAAGCGGTTGTCAGAATTGTAAAAGAGTATAGTGACAACATTTCTTTTGGCGATTCACCCGGACAGGAGGATACCGGGAAAGCCGCCGAAAAGTCAGGTTTTATGGAAATAGCAGATAAATACGGTGTCAGGTTTGCGGATTTTAACCAGGCTGTGCACTGTGAACTTGATAAGCCGCTTATGTACAAATACTGGGATATTGCCAAAGCCTCCTATGAGGCTGATGTGGTCATAACTCTTCCAAAGCTTAAGACCCATGCCATGATGTATTATACAGGGGCGGTTAAAAACCAGTTCGGCTGTATTCCCGGAGGGCAAAAAGCCGGCTGGCATACCAAGCTGCCCGATTCTGCCGGCTTTGCCAAAATGCTTTTGGATTTGAACTCTTTGGTCAAAACCGGTTTTGCCATTTTGGACGGGATAGTTGCCATGGAGGGAAACGGGCCCAGAAACGGGACTCCCAGGCAAATGGATACCCTGATCATGGGAAAGTCCGTTACTGCAGTTGACTCCACGGCGGTGAGACTTATAGGGTACGAGAATGTTTTGTCCATACCTGTTTTAAAGGCTGCACAGGATTCAAAGTGGGGAACAGTGCTTCCGGAGGAAATAGAAGTCCTGGGAGAGAGCATTGAAAATATGAAATCAAGGGATTTTAAGCTCTCCAGAAATGCAAAAGTGGTTAACTTCCTGACTCCGGGTCTGACCAGTCTTGTATCTTCCCTGACGGCGCCCGATCCTGTTTTGGTTGAGGAAAAGTGTATTGGATGTAAAAAATGTGATGAGGCATGTCCTGAAAAATCAAAAGTAATATCTTTTATAAAGCATGACGGCAAAACAATCCCTAAATGGAATTACAGCAAGTGTATCCGCTGCTTCTGCTGTCAGGAGCTGTGTCCCAAAGGTGCTATTGTCACCCGGGACAAGGCGTTGGCCAGGGTATTGGGTTTGAATAAGAGATAATTGATTAAAATTTTCTTGAAAATAGGAATAAAAATATATATAATTATGCATAATGATACTAATAATAAGCGATGATAAAAGCCAAGATTTAGAACTTTCTTCAGAGAGCCGACGGCTGGTGGGAATCGGTGAAAGTATAAATCAGTCCACTTTTTGAGCTTTCGATTAAAAGTCGGAAGGCTGGTACCCTGTATAGTACTTTATTTGAGTGGCCGGCACGCAGGTACCGGCAATTTGGGTGGCAACGCGGAATACTTTCGTCCCAGTGGTTTTTTGGGATGAGAGTTTTTTTATTGTAAATAATCAAAATTAGGAGTGAAATTATGTTAGACTTAAAATTTGTAAGAGAAAATCCCGAAATAGTCAAACAGAACATCAGAAACAAGTTCCAGGACAAGAAACTGGGCCTGGTTGACGAGGTTATAGCTCTGGATGCCGGGCTGAGAAGTGCCAAACAGGAAGCGGAAGCTTTAAGGGCCGACAGAAACAAGATTTCCAAACAAATCGGCGGACTCATGGCCCAGGGTAAAAAAGAAGAAGCCGAGCAGCTGAAGAAAAAAGTCAATGATCAGGCTGCACGTCTGGCAGAGCTTGAAGTAAAGGAAAATGAACTTGAAGCAAAAGTAAAGACGATAATGATGACCATTCCCAATATAATAGACCCAAGTGTACCCCTCGGCAGGGACGACAGCGAAAATGTGGAAGTTCAGCGCTATGGCCAACCTGCTTTAAAGGACTTTGAAGTTCCGTATCACACTGAAATAATGGAAAAATTGAACGGAATAGACCTGGACAGTGCCAGAAAGGTTGCTGGAAACGGTTTTTACTACCTGATGGGCAATATAGCAAGACTTCATTCGGCCGTAATTTCCTATGCGAGAGACTTTATGATAGACAGGGGATTTACATACTGCGTCCCTCCGTTTATGATCAGAAGCGAAGTTGTGACAGGTGTTATGAGCTTTGCTGAAATGGATGCCATGATGTACAAGATAGAGGGAGAGGATCTGTATCTGATCGGAACCAGTGAACACTCGATGATAGGTAAGTTCATTGATACCATACTGCCCGAAAGCTCACTGCCCCAGACTTTGACCAGCTATTCACCCTGCTTCAGAAAGGAAAAAGGTGCTCACGGACTTGAGGAAAGAGGTGTTTATAGAATCCACCAGTTTGAAAAGCAGGAGATGATTGTTGTCTGTAAGCCTGAAGACAGCATGCTGTGGTATGACAAGCTCTGGCAGAATACTGTGGATTTGTTCCGTTCCCTTGACATACCTGTCAGAACTCTGGAATGCTGTTCGGGAGATCTGGCTGATCTAAAGGTGAAATCAGTTGACATCGAGGCCTGGTCACCAAGGCAGAAAAAGTATTTTGAAGTGGGAAGCTGTTCAAACCTCGGCGATGCACAGGCCCGCCGCCTGAAAATCCGTGTGGACGGGGAAAGCGGCAAATATTTTGCACACACCCTGAACAATACTGTCGTGGCTCCTCCAAGAATGCTGATTGCATTCCTGGAGAACAACCTGAATGCCGGCGGTTCCGTGAATATTCCGGCAGCGCTGCAGCCGTACATGGGCGGGATGACTGTAATAAAATAAAGAGAAACAATAAATCAGAAAAAAACCAAATTATACGACATATGCGGCTGCCCTGAACCGCATATGTCGTATTTTAGATTAAAAAGAAGCTGCCTTGTCTCAAGCTGAGCAATCAGCCTATTGAATTAATAGATTTGCAGGCCATGATTGCCGGCAGCCTGTCACGAATATAAGCTGTTACTGCCGGCCAGTCCATGTTAATAATATATTCGTCGGGCACCAGGCCGCTTGCAATTCCTACACCTGAATAACCGCTGTCAAGATATTGTGCTGCATTGGACAGGGAGATACCGCCAACGGCCACATAATCGGTTTGATCAAAAGGACCCTTCAGACTTTTGACATAGTTTAAAGGTAAATCTCCGGCCGGAAAAAGTTTCATGGTGTCATAGCCGTATGATACGCACAATTCAACATCTGTAGGTGTCATTACGCCCGGGAGAATTTTAATTTTTTGATCATGACAATGCCGGATTATTTTTTCTGAGGAAGACGGAGTAAGTAAAAATTCGGCTCCGGCTTCAACGGCTCTGTCAATACGCTCTTTAGTTATGGCAGTTCCGCCCCCCACAACTATTTTATTTTTAAACTCCTGTTTTAATAATTTAATTTGTTTGTCTCCGTCCGGAGTGTTTAGTGCTACCTCAAAGCAGTGTATCCCTCCGTTAATAATTGCATTGACGTACTGAACAAGATATTTTTCCGGTATGTTCCTTAAAATAGAAATGACAGGATATTTTTGTATCAGGGTTTTCATCTGATTTTCCTCCTTTTTATCGATAAATTGATTGTTCCGGTTCTAAAATTGAATTCAATTGCTGCCTTGTAGGAAGACTTTCGGTATCCCCTGTGGTTTCAGTACTTAAGGCTCCCGCAATTGCCGCCATTTTTCCGCATTCCCCAACGGGCCTGTTTTCCAGAATACCTGCCAGAAATGCCGCGTTGAAGGCGTCACCCGCTCCGATACTGTCAATACAGTTGCAGGGATAAGGTGCAATGGAATAATGGGTTTTACCATCTGAGACAAAAGCTCCTTCGGCGCCGTTCTTTATGGCTAAATATTCCAAATGGGGAGAACGGAACAGAATTTCATTCAAATGCTCAAAATTTTTATTGCCATATAGTATTTCAGCTTCTTCCAAACCAAGGGTTACAATATTTGAATCATGAATAAGTCCTCTGATCATTTCAGAATGATCGGAATTATTCCAGAGCTTTTTCCTGATATTTGGGTCAAAACTGACTTTTATACCTTTTTGTCTGGCTGTTTTTATTGCCGAAATGGTCAGGGAGTGACAACTGTCACTTAATATCGGAGTAATTCCTGTGACATGGAGTATTTTTACATTCTCAAACAATTCCGGCGGCAGATCTGTCGGACTTAAATAGGCTGCGGCAGAACCTGAGCGGTAATAATAGACCCTGGTTTGGCCCGACCCGGATAATTCTTTAATCATTATACCCGTCGGATGTTCATTATCCATAATGACATTATCGACCTCAACCCCTTCCGCACGTATCTTATATAGTATGTATTGACCCAGTTCATCATTCCCGATACGGCTGAACCACCGGGCAGTGTGCCCCAGTTTGCAGAGACCTATGGCTGTATTGCTTTCGGCACCGGCAAATTTTGCCTCATAATTATTTATATAACGGAGTAATCCCGATTGAGACGGTGCAAACACAATCATGGATTCACCAAAAGTTAAGACTTCAGACACTATAATTACTCCTTTTGAAATTGTATTATCATTTACACTTAAACCTGCTTAAAATGCAAGGCAAAGCCCCCGTACTCTTCTTTCAGATAAATGAGTACCAGTTCTTTTGAAGCATTGTATACTGCCGTATCGAAATTGAATTCATATCCAAGTGCACGGTAATAGCTGACGGCCAGATGTATATTACCGGTTCCCAATGCAATATGGCCGTTTTTTCCCAGAAAGGGATGTTTCATAACCTCAACAAGAGTTCCCACAAAAAAAGAATCCCTGGTATCTTTCACAGGAAGGTTAAGAAGGCTGCCGTATTGTCGGGTAATTTCACCGGCTTCCCCTTCATTTTTTGAATTAATGCCGATATGGATCAGCTTCAGATCCAAAATTTTATCAATTTCAGACCGGAGAAATTCGGATAAATTTTCAGACTCATTTGGTGAACAGAGCTGGGAAGGAATGGTGATAAATCTTACATTTTCTTTCAGTAGGTACTGCTTTTCACTTGAAGATAAATTTAATAATGTTATGTCGGAATCTAAAACCGGTGACACATGGGAACTTTCGGTCTCCAAACAGATATAAGGGATACCGGAATTAATAAGGGTATTGTTTAAAGTTGATATATCAATACCCTGCAGAGTCGGGATACACGGAAGTACTCCAAATTGCCTGATAAGGTATAAGGTCTGGTTCATAATCTTTCCTCTTTTCGTAAATCAATTACCGTGAGAGTCCACGGCAATTGATTTAGGGATACTGAACCGTACGAAATGGAAATATATTGTTATGCCGGATTAAATATTATATGAGCGAACGGAATAAATTAAGTTTTCAGTATAGCCGAATCTGTGGGAGATTTCCAGGGCGGCATCGGTTATTAACTTGCTGTAGAACGGTTCCTTCTCCCTGGTAGAAGGCGTGTATATGGTAGAAATGCTTATTGCGGCTATGCATTTACCCGAATGATTGAGTATGGGAGCAGCGACACAAAATACAAAATCATTGTCTTCACAGTTGTCGATGGAATAACCTCTTTCCCTAATTTTTTCAAGGTCGGCTATGAGACTGTTGAAATCGGGGAGAGTATTTGCCGTATGCGTTTGCAGTTTTCCGCCGCCTGTTATCATTCTCACTTCTTCAATAGGCATGGATGCCAGCATGGCTTTGCCGAGGCCGGTACAATGCATATAATTCCGGTCGCCTATTACACATGTAGTCCTGGTAGGGGATCTTCCTTCCACCTTGTCCAGGTATACGAGGAAGCCGTTGTTTGGAACAGCCAGAAATGCTGTTTCACCGGTTTGCAGGCTTAGATCCTTTAAATAGGGACGTGCGGCGCTATGGATATGGGAACGCCCAAGATATGCACTTCCGATTTCAAAGGATTTAACATCCAACTGAAATGTTTTTGTCTCTTCATTTATGATTAACATTTTTTTGCTTGCAAGTGTATGTATTATATCAAAAGCACTGCTTTTGGGTATTTTAAGTTCCTTACTGATTTCAGCCAAACCCGCCGGCTTTTGCGACTTGGCAATATAGTCCAATATATCTGCAACGCGGGCTACAGTCTTGTTAATCTTGATATTCCGGTTTTCCATATTATCTCCCTCATTCACAATTACGATTATCCGTCCGGATATCCGAACGACTTATGAATAAAATTATATCATTCATATTTAAAACAAGTCAACACATTGTATGAAAATTAATAAATATGCATAGTTTTAAGGCCAATTTTTTGAAATATTTTATAATATGTTGACATAAAAGTTTTTAGTTGATATAATTAAAATTGCGAACAACGTACGAAATGGCGAACGGAATTTTTGATTTTGATGGGAAGGAGACATGCATGAAAATAACGAAATTGGAAACATTTCATATCCGGCCGAGATGGCTGTTTTTGAAAATATCTACCGATGAAGGGGTATGCGGTTGGGGTGAACCTGATCTGGAAGGTAAGACAAAGGTTGTGGAAGAAGCAGTACATATTCTTGGCAAAATGATTATCGGGGAAGATCCGATGAATATAGAACACCTGTGGCAGCTGATGTACAGAGGAGCATTCTATCGCGGGGGAGCAATCTTATGCAGCGCAATCAGCGGTATTGAACAGGCTCTATGGGATATTAAGGGAAAGACGTACGGCGTGCCTGTATGGCAGCTTTTAGGCGGGCGCTGCAGAGACCGTATCAGAATGTATGCCCATATCACTCCCAATGTGGAGAATCCAACTGTCGGACAAGTCCGGGAGTGGGCAAAAAAAAGGCTGGAGGCTGGTTTTAAATCTTTAAAAACACCCATGTTTGCCCCTGTAAGACATATTGATACCATGCAGACCGTTGAAAAATATATAGAAAAATTTGCGGCAATACGGGAGACGGTTGGTAAGGAAGTTGATATAGCCATAGATTTCCACGGACGTATTTCACCGGCTATGGCACCCATCCTTTGCAGGGAATTGGAACCGTATTATCCCATGTTTATTGAAGAACCGGTATTACCCGAAAACGTAGATGCCATGGTTAAAATTGCAAAATCAACGAGTATTCCCATAGCGACAGGGGAGAGGCTGTTTACAACCTGGGGCTTCAGAGAGGTTATAGAAAAGCAGGCGGCACAAGTTTTGCAGCCGGATGTCTGTCATTGCGGCGGAATATTGCAAACTTACAAGATTGCAGCCATGGGGGCCAACTATTATTGCTCCATGGCTCCGCATAATCCGCTTGGCCCGATTGCTTTGGCTGCATGTCTTCAAATTGACACATGTATTCCGAATTTTACCGCCCAGGAGCATCCTACAATGCCTGACGGAACCGATCTGGGAAATATATTGTTCAAGGAGCCCTTTAGAATAGTTGATGGTTACATAGATATACCTGAAAAGCCCGGACTCGGTTTTGAGGTTAATGAAGAGGTATTGAAAGACTTTGCCTATGACGGATATTATACCTGTCCCGTGGAATATCATTCCGATGATAATTCATTAGGGGACTGGTAAGGAGGACGGATAAATGAAAATTGTAAAATTTGAAACATACAATCTTTTACCCAGATGGCTGTTTTTAAAAATTACAACGGATGAAGGGGTCTGCGGCTGGGGTGAACCCGTCATTGAAGGTAAGAGTACGGTTGTTGAGGAAGCCGTACACACCCTGGGGAAAATGATAATCGGTGAGGACCCCATGAATATCGAGCACCTCTGGCAGCTGATGTACCGCGGTTCCTTTTACAGGGGCGGTGCAATTATCTGCAGCGCAATAAGCGGGATAGAACAGGCACTTTGGGATATCAAGGGGAAGGTATACGGGCTGCCCGTTTGGCAAATGCTTGGAGGCAAATGCAGAGACAGGATAAGAATGTATGCACACATCACACCTGTTGAAAATCCATCGGTGGAAGAACTTTGCAAGGCTGCAAGAGAAAAAGTCGCACAGGGGTACACAGCATTGAAGACACCCATACATGTTCCTCTCAGACATATTGATACAATGAAGACTGTTGAGACTTATGTAAACAAATTTGCTGCTTTAAGAGAAGCTGTCGGAAAGGATATTGATATTGCCATTGATTTTCACGGCAGAGTTTCACCTGCCATGGCGCCTATTTTTTGCAGAGAACTGGAAAAGTATTATCCCATGTTTGTAGAAGAGCCCGTCCTTCCTGAAAATGTTGATTGCATGGCCAGAATTGCTCAATCCACAACAATTCCCATTGCAACCGGAGAAAGGCTGTTTACGCCCTGGGCTTTCCGGCAGGTACTGGAAAAACAGGCCGCAAATGTTCTGCAGCCGGATTTAAGCCATTGCGGAGGTATATTATCAACTTTCAAGATTGCTGCCATGGCGGCAAACTATTATGTAAATATTGCTCCGCATAATCCTCTTGGACCTATAGCATTGTCATCCTGTCTGCAAATTGATACCTGTATTCCCAACTTTACGGCTCAGGAAAATATACGTTTGGGAGACGGCTCGGATTTGGGAAAAAATCTTTTCAAAAAGGCATTTGAAATAAAAGATGGATATATTGACATCCCGACTGCGCCCGGCCTGGGTTTTGAAGTTAATGAAGATGCAATTAAGGATTATATATATGATGGAAGTTGGAGCTGCCCGGTATATTATCACGAAGATGATCATTCTGTAGCAGATTGGTAATTTTAATGGAGGAGGCAATTGTTCATGAATAATAGAAGCGGGACAAATAAAACGGCGGCTTTTGATTCTCGAAAAATCTCACTTAAGAGCTTGACACCCTACATATTTATTGGTCCAGCCTTAATAGCGTTAATAATGTTAGTGATATATCCCCTGTGTTACGGGGTGTTCATCAGTTTCTTCAAAACAAACCTGTCTAACAAATGGGATTTTGTAGCCTTAAAAAATTATATCGGCATCTTTTCCGATAAAGCCTTTATTTCACAGATATGGATAACACTAAAATTTACTTTTCTGGTTGTAGCAGCACATTTTATAATTGGCGTGCTGCTGGGAATGGTGCTGAATCAGAAAAAGGCGGGAATAACCTTTTTCAGGGCTGTTCTGGTTCTTCCGTGGCTTTTTCCCGAGGTAGTAGTCGCACTTATATTTAAATGGATCATGAATCCTCTGTATGGGTTGGTGAATAACTATCTGCTTGATGCAGGATTAATAAATGATCATATATCCTGGCTTGGGGATACGCGGTTTGCCTTCATTGCAGTGGTGCTTGTAAGTATATGGAAAGGCTATCCGCTTGTTATGGTAAATGTGCTGGCAGGGCTGCAAAGTGTGTCGGAAGATATATATGAGGCTGCAAAAATGGATGGTGCCAATAAGGTTCAGACTTTTTTCAGGATTGTACTTCCGTCAATAAAACCCGTACTCACTACCACACTGGTCTTAGATACAGTATGGTGGTTCAAGCACTATACAATAGTGTATCTGCTGACAAAAGGCGGTCCCGGAAGCGATACCTCGATAATCAGTATAGAGATATACAAGCAGGCATTTGAATATTTCAATTTTGGAAAGGCTGCGGCAATGTCTGTCATTGTATTCTTCATTTGCCTGGTAATAAGCAAATTGTATAGGAGGTTCTTGGACAATGAAGAATAAAAAAGAAGTTAACATAAAACTAAAACGAGGTAAAATTACCGGTAATATTTTGACATATTTTGTTCTGGGAATTTCATCGATTCTTGTCCTGGTACCCATGCTATGGATGATATCCACTTCTGTTAAGATTGAATCTGAAACCATCACAATACCGCCTAAATGGATACCGGACAATCCTACTTTTGATTCTTACAGCCGGCTTTGGACCGAGTACCCTTTTCTGACCTATTTTAAAAACAGTATTATTATCGTAATTGGAGCAGTGGTACTGTCGGTATTCTTTTCCTGTCTGTCGGGCTATGGAATAACAAGATTCAAGTTTAAAGGCAAAAACAGCTTTTTAACATTTGTTCTTGTAACTCAGATGTTTCCTTCCATCATGCTGTTGATTCCCTTTTATAAGGTTCTTGATTTATACGGATTAAAGGATAGTTTGCTGGGAATGATTCTTGTCTATACATCATTTACAATTCCCTTCTGCACGTGGATGATGGTTGGGTTTTTTAGAACAATACCTCTTGAATTGGACGAAGCGGCCATAATTGACGGCTGCTCCAGATGGAAGGCATTTTATAAAATCGTGCTTCCCATGACCTTGCCGGGTATTTCCTCAGTTGCAATATACTCATTTATAACTGCATGGAATGAATATATGTTTGCGCAGGTATTAATAACCTCACCCGAACTTAAAACAGTTCCATTGGGAATAGCCGACCTTAACGGATTTTATAAAATTCTGTGGAATGATATGATGGCTGCTTCGGTAATTGCAAGCCTGCCTTTGGTAATATTATTCATATTCCTGCAGAAATCATTTATCAGCGGTTTAACAGCGGGAGCTGTAAAACAATAAATAATTAATTTTAGAGGAGGATTAATTTATGAAAAAAAGATTGTTGGTAATCGTATTGTGTTTAGCAATGGCAGCATCAATGCTGGCCGGCTGCGGCAGTTCTGCGGCCGGAGATTCGCAGAACAGCCAGGGGGCATCTTCGGGAACTTCGTCAGCTGCCGCAGCGAATTCTGATGAAGAAATAACATTGACGGTTATGTCTACACTTATTACCGAGACAGAAGCACCTCTTGAACAGGCCATGGCAGATGCATATATGAAAGAGCATCAAAACGTAAAGATTAAATTTTTAGAACAGCCTGTCAATGAAATGGCAAAGAAGATAATTGCATTAAATACCAGCGGAGACCTTCCCGATGCATTTTTTATGCCTACGGAATTCATGGCGCAGGCACATGATATGGGAATCATAGTTGATCATGAAAAGTTGCTGGGACCGGAATTTATATCAACACTTAATGAAAAAGTTGTTGAATTTGGAAAGATTGAAGGCCAACTTATGCTGGTGCCCTGGCACGTTATACCTGTGGCTCTCATTGCCAGAGCCGATTGGATGAAGGATGCCGGAATTGACAAAATAGAGACTGTAGCAGATTTCCAAACGGCTGCAAAGGCATTTACAAAAGACGGACACTGGGGATTCAGTATGGTAGGAACTAAAAACGGTTCCGGAGAAGCCAGATTCTGTCAGTTTATAAGGACATTTGGAGTTAATGAAGTATATAAGGATGCTTCCGGCAAATGGGTTTCTGATTTAACCACCGATAAATACAAAAAAGCACTTCAAACTTTTGTGGACCTCTCAAAGAAAGACGGCGTTGTACCTCCCGGAGTGACTGAGACAGGTTATCCTGAAGCTGTTGCATATTTTGCAAAGGAACAGACAGGCTTGATGATATCAGGTTCAAATGCAATAGGCGCAATAGAGAGTGCTAATCCCGCACTTAAAGGAAAGCTGGTAAGCATACCCATGCCTGCCGATGAGAGACATGTAACAAATTTGCAGACATCAGGCTATGCAATTACGACAGAGTGTAAAAATCCCGAAGCCATGGCGGATTACCTTAAGTTTATGACAAGCAAGGATATTGCGGTTGATTTTGCAATAAAATCAGGAAGACTCCCGGTTACAAAAGAAGCAATAAGTGCACCTGAATTGCAGACTGACAGCTTCAAAGGCTTCCTGGACTGCATGCAATACGCCCTTCCACAGCCTTCATTCCCTGCCTATACTGAAATACTGGACATCATGGGTGATTCATATAATACAATGCTGGCAACAAACAGAACAATAGATGAGATAATGAAAACCGTTGAAACCAGACTGAAGTCTGTATTGGAAGCAAATAACTGAAAACTTGTAACGTAATACTTACATAACAGACTGAACATGGGGAATCGGGTATTGGCTCTATTCCCCATGTTTATAGAAAGGAGGAGATGCAATGTATGTTTTGGCAGCGGATTTTGGTACATCATCGGTAAAAACTGCGATATTGGATGAAAATATTAATTTAATAAAAACAGCCAAACATAATTATGAATTTAAGGTAACTGAGAAAAACAGAGTTGAAATAGATGTGGATGAAGTAATGAATGCTTTTATCCAATCCTTGCATGAATTAAAAGAATATCTACCCCATGTTGAAGCCATCGGCTTTGACACCTTTGCACCGTCCTTCCTGCTAATGGATAAAGAGGGGAATGCGGTTTCCCGTATAATAACCCATCTTGATCGAAGAAGCCGTCAATATACAAAAAAAATAATAGAAAATATAGGCAAGGATGAATTCAGAAATATAACCGGTACACTCCCGCATGCCGGAGGTGTTACCTTGACCACCCTGCTCTGGTTTATGGATCATCGTCCCGAACTTATTGACAGAACCGAAAAGATAGGACATTTATCTACATATTTATTTAAGCGGATGACAGGGGAATGGGCAATTGACTTAACCAATGCATCAATAACAGGTATGTACCAAACCGTTAAAAACAAGGGGTGGTCCCATGAAATATGCAAGCTCTTCAATGTACCTGAAAGACTTTTGCCCGAAATATTTGAGACCGGGGACTGCTCCGGGATACTTCAAAAGGAAATGGCTGAAAAAATGGGTGTAAAACAGGGGATTCCGGTAATGCTGGGAATGCAGGATGTTGCCGGAGCGATTGTTGGAGCCGGGAATACCCAAACAGGCGACGTATTGTTTATTTCGGGCAGCAGTGAGATGATCTCGGTATTATCGGACCGTCCCGTGACAAACGATAAATATTATTTACGCTGCTCACCTGTAAAGGGAAAGTGGCAGATATTCTCAATAACGACAGCAGGATTTATTTTGGAATGGTTTCAAAATGAATTCTATAGAGAAATGAGCAAGGAAGGGTTTTTTCAGAAACACCTGGCTGAGGTGCTGGAAAATGAATACCAGTCCGACGGTGTGAGGTTTTTGCCGTATCTTACCGGAGACAGGCAGAGCCTTAGAGTAAAAAAAGGAGCGTTTAGCGGTTTATCGCTCAGTACAAAAAGAGATGATCTGCTGAATGCGGTAATAGACGGAATTCAAAATCCTGCAAAAATTACACTTGAGGAATGTAAAAAAATAATAAATGTTAATAAGTATATGAAAGCCACCGGTAATCTTGTTGAAAATCCTTCTTATTTAAAAAGAAAAAGAAGTATATTCGATGATGCAGAGATAGAAGTAGTAGATAATTGTCCTCTGAAAGGCTGTGCTGTTTTGGCCTGGAATATGCTTAAAAAAAATAATCTGTTGCATATCGGAGGTAGATAGACATGCTGTTGAACGGAATTTTCGTTCCGGTTATCACACCTTTCCAGGCTGACCAGAGGGTTGATCCGGGTTTGCTTAAGGAGAACATTCAAAAGCTGAACCTGACTGGGATAAGCGGCTATATGCCGCTTGGAAGTAATGGTGAATTTGCGTATATATCTGATGATGAAGCATTGGATATACTCAATGTGGTTAAAAAAACTGCCGGCAAAAATAAACTGGTCTTTGCAGGAACCGGCAGGGAATCGGTAAAGAATACTGTGGAATTTTCAAAGAAGGCTGAGGAAATTGGAGTGGATGCGGTGTTTATACTGACACCTCACTATTTTCCAAAACAGATGTCTTCAGAAGTTCTTGAAAAATATTATTGCGAAGTTGCGGAAAAAATATCTTTGCCTGTTATTCTGTACAGTGCACCTGGCTATGCGTCGGGTGTCAATATTGAACCTGAGCTTATGGTAAAGCTGGCGGGTATTTCAAATATATCCGGGATGAAGGATACATCATCAAAGCCCGTGGGTGAATATACTTCGATGCTGCCGGAACTGAAAGACTTTTCACTGCTGGCCGGAACCATGGATAAATTTTATGAAGGCATCCTGTCCGGGGCAACCGGCGGTGTTTTATCATCGGCGAATTACATTCCGGAAATTTGCTGTTTCCTGTATGAGCTTTTGGTTAAAGGAAAAATTGATAAGGCCGGGGAGCTGCACAGGAGGTTGTGCGGGTTGGCAAAAAAAACTACGGCTCAATATGGAGTGGCAGGAGTTAAAGCCGCAATGAACATATTCGGGTATAGCTGCGGAGTTCCCAGAAGGCCTCTTCAGGAAATAACGGGTATGGCTTTGTATGAAATGACCGGAAATTTAAAATCGGGTGTTGAAGAGATAAATAATTTTATAAAGGAGTGATTCTATGTCTGACAAAATGTCAATAGTGTTCGGATGTGATCCAAATGCGGCTGAATTAAAGAAAGAACTGATAAGTTATGTAACCGGTTTGGGATATACCTGTGAAGATTATGGAAGTGATGACCCCATATATGCAAATACTGCGGTAAAGGTTGCGGAGGCTGTTGCTGCCGGAAAGTTTAATAGAGGCATTCTTATCTGCGGTACGGGTATCGGCGTAAGTATAGCAGCCAATAAGGTAAAAGGTGCTTATGCGGCATTGGTGGGTGATATCTACCAGGCCCAGAGGGCGGCAAGAAGCAATAATGCAAATATAATTACTTTAGGAGCACAGGTTACCGGGGTGGAATTGGCAAAATGTCTGGTAAAGGAGTACCTGGAATCATCCTTCGATCCCAATTCCAGATCGGCTCCAAAGGTGGAAAGCATTCAAAAATATGAAGCTCACTGCTAATGTTTAATTAATGGAAGAGGGAATAAAAATGGGAGATAAAACTATTACAAATCTGAAATTATATGCCGCTAAAAGCCGGCGCAATGTTCTGCGCATGATACAGGCCGGAGGGTGCGGCCATATCGGAGGTGCATTTTCCTGTATAGATATCATTACAGCACTTTATTTTTATAAAATGAACATAGATCCGGCTAATCCGAAAAAGCCCGACAGGGACCGCTTTTTATTGTCGGCGGGACACAAGTGTATGGCCCAATATGGTGTACTTGCCGAGAGGGGCTTCTTTGACAAGAAAATATTGGATACATATGGAAAGCTTAATTCAAAATTACCGGGGCATCCTGACATGCATAAACTGAATGGGGTGGAAGGTAATACCGGGGCCCTGGGACACGGCTTGTCCCTTGCCTGCGGAATGGCTCTTGGGCTTCGCTCCCGGGGAAGTGATTCAACTGTCTATGTTGTAATGGGAGACGGGGAATTGGCAGAAGGGTCAAACTGGGAGGCTGCGGCTGCAGCGGCACATCACAATATTGAAAATCTGGTGGCGTTTGTAGATAAAAACGGCCTGCAAATCAGCGGAAAAACTTCTGATATTATGAATTTTGAACCGCTGGACAAAAGATTTGAGGCCTTTGGCTGGAATGTCATGGAAGTGGATGGAAATGATATGGAGCAAATAATTGAGCTGATGGACCGGCTGCCATTAAAAAACGGCAAACCAACATTGGTGGTTGCCAATACCGTAAAGGCAAAAGGGCTGTCTTTGGGGGAAGGAAAGGTGGCATACCACTATTGGAAGCCCTCAAAAGAAGAACTGGAAACAGTTATCAGGGAAACTGAAGAAATAATTCATCATTTGGAAAGTACAGTAAAAGAGGTGAGCTGAGTTTGGAAAAAATAGATCCAAGAAAAGCGTTTGGCAAGGCAGTATCGGAAATAGCCGAAAAAAATAAAAATATCGTTATTCTCTCAGCCGACAGCGGAGGCAGTTCAGGATTTGGTGAGTTTTCCAAAGCACATCCTGAGCGTTATTTTGAGTTTGGCATCATGGAACAGGGGGTTGTAGGTATTGCATCAGGGTTGGCGACAACAGGAAAAGTGCCGGTTTTTTGCGCCATTGCACCTTTTGTCACAGCCCGGCCTTTTGAAATGCTGCGCAATGACTGTGGTTATATGAAGCAAAATGTGAAAATCGTCGGAAGAAACGGAGGTATTACATACTCTGACCTCGGCGCAACCCACCATTCATTGGAGGATTATGCAATAATGAGGATGATTCCCGGTATGGTTGTACTGGCACCCCAGGATCCATCTGAAATAATAGCAGCGTCCAAGGCCATGCTGGAATACAATGGTCCGGTTTATATGAGGATTGGTAATGAGCCTCAGGAGGTTTTTCTCCAGGAAAGGCAATTTGAAATAGGAAAAGGACAGGTGCTTTGTGAAGGCAGTGATATGGCCATTATTTCCACCGGACTTATGACTGCAAAAGCGGTAAAGGCGGCTGAGAAATTGCGTGAACAGGGAATAGCGGTTCAAGTGGTCGGTATGCCGACAATATCACCTGTGGACAGGGAAATTATAGTGGAAGCTGCAAGGAAAACCGGCAGGATAATAACTGTGGAAGAGCATTATACCGAAGGCGGCCTGGGCTCAATAGTTACAGAAGTTTGCAGCGAAGAATTCCCCGTACCGGTAAAGAGATTGGGAATACCCAAAGTTTATGCCACATCGGGTCCGTATGAAGAAATCCTGTCGTTTTACGGTTTGGATGTCGCTGGGATTGTTAAGGCTGTGCGGGAAAGTCTTTCGGGTATGGAGTATGGCAATGGCTGATATGATATTATCACGCATTTGGAGGATATAATGGACAAAAGGTCAATTTTAGAGGAGTTATTGAGGGCAAAAGAAGACAGGTTTGCCATTGGAGCCTTTAACATATTTAATTATCTGTCGGCAAAGGCAGTGATAAGTGCTGCTCAGAAGGAGGGATGTCCTGTTATATTGCAGACTTCATCCCAGACTGCGGTCACTTTGGGGGTTAAGGCCCTGGGCAGTATGCTGAGACAACTGGCGGATTCTGCCCAGGTACCTGTTTTTATACATTTGGATCATTGCAAGGATTTGGAGTTGGTAAAGTCCTGTATTGACAACGGATGGGATTCTGTCATGTATGACGGATCGGCTCTGCCAATCGGGGAAAACATACGGAACAGCAAAACCCTGGCAGAATACGCACATGCGAGGGGTGTATTTATTGAAGGCGAGCTTGGGAAAATTGCCGGAGTGGAAGACGATATAAGCGTTTCGGAAGATGATGCCGAGAAAACATCACTGGATGAAGCAATCAGGTATGCCGGAGAATCGGAAGTTGACATGTTTGCACCGGCGGTAGGCACCGCACATGGAATGTACAGGGGCCAGCCCCATATCAATTTTAGTTTGATAGAGCAGTTGAAGGACAGAATATCGCAGCCCATAGTTATACATGGAGGAACCGGGCTTGAAGATGGTGCATTTTTTAAATTGATTGAAAGCGGAGCAGCCAAAATAAATGTCTCTACTGCTATAAAACATGCTTACATTGATGGTGCCAGAGAGTATCTTCAACTATATCCAGACAGGTTGGATCCTATCGGAATGGATGAATTTCTGTACAAAAAAATTGAAAGTGCTGCAATAAAGCATATCAGATTATTCAGAAAGGATTGATTTAATGGAAATACCGTTAATGTCACCAAATTTTCCATGCGATCTCCATTGTCATACCAACCGGTCCGATGGGGCGGATTCTGTTCAGGAGCTGATTGACCACGCAGCCCGACAGGGGATGAGAATAGTAGCCATCACTGATCATGATATTATTCCTCCGGAAAAAATTATTGCCGGCTGGCTGGAGATCACTCCCGAAGTTTATGCAAAGGAAAAGGGAGTTGTCCTGCTCAAAGGAATAGAGATCTCCTGTGAAACTGAAGTCGAAGACGTCCATATTGTGTGCCTGGGATGTGACTGGAAGGATGCTTTTTTCAAACGGCTTCAGGATGCAGTTGCAGCTTCAAAGGCAGAAAGCTACCGTATTCTTGTGGAAAGGCTGAATTCCGACGGGATTGATATTTCCTGGAAAGAATTGATGGAGAACAACGGAACGCCCATTGAAGAAAGTCAGATTCAGAAAAAGAAGATATTTGAGCTCATGGCAGCAAAGGGTTATTCCTCTGACTGGAGTTCTGCCAAACTGATGATAAAGAATAATGAGAGATACAGAATCAACAGGCGTAAGCCCGATCCGGTTAATGTAATAAAGGAAATACACCGCTGCGGCGGTATCACAATTCTTGCACATCCTCACCTCATATCGGAAAGTGTAGTTATAAATCAGAAAATAATCAGCCGGGAAGAATATATTGATATTCTGATAAATGCCGGGCTGGATGGAATAGAAGCCTGCTACACCTATGACAAGACCAGCTATTCCGGGAATAAATCCAAAGAGGAGATTTATACCGAAATCAGGCAAAAATATGAAAGCAGGGTTTCTATTATGTCAGGTGGCTCGGATTATCATGCCGACTTTAAAAAAGGATCAGCCAGGCCACGTTTTATAGGTGAATGCGGTGTTTCAGAAGAGTACTTTTATAGAAATAAACTGTTGAAAAAATTGGTTGATTAGCAGCCAGATCTCATAAAACCTTAGCTCGTCCGCAACTGCCGGACGAGCTTGCTGGCCTTCAAAAAGATTTTATTATTATATATTATTGTCCATTCCGGTAATCACCGGGAGTAATTCCCTCGTATTTTTTAAAGAAGCGCATGAAGCTGTGAACATTGTTGTAGCCCACCTTCTGGGCAATCTGGGCAATGTTGAGATTTGTTTCCTTCAGCAGTTCCTTGCTGGACTCAAGCCGTTTGAGAGTTATAAATTCCAGAACGGTCTTGCCGGTCACATTTTTAAATACTCTGCTGAAATATGAAGCATTGAGGCCTACATAGTCGGCTATGGATTCCACCGAGAGGTCCCTCTGAAAATTCTTACCTATGAAATCCATGGCTTTTTCAATATTTTTATCTCCCTTATCAATGCTTGAAATGTATGAAACAATACTTTCAAACAGCCTGCTTATGAAAAGATGAATTTCGTCAAGGGTCTCCTTCTTTGCCAGATCCTTATATACAATGTAGTTTTCTCCGAAAATATCGGAATGCTGTATTCCGGAATCCGACAGAACGGACAGCGAAGCATCCAGAAGTCTGTTATAGGTGCTGTAGACTTCTTCGTAGGACACGCTGTAGTTACTTTTTATGTTTGAATATATTTCATTGAGATATTCCTTAACCTTTTGTATATCACCCGACTTAATATTGTTTTTTATCAGTGTTTCAGTCTTTTCAGGATAATAATATGCAATTTTATAGCTGTCCGAAAGATCATGATAAAAAAGAATGGTATCAGTACCCGACATAAGCTTGTATTTCATGACATTCAGGCTTTCCCTGTAGGAAAGACCACAATCAGCCATTTCATGGTAAATATTGCCGATACCTGCAGAGACGGTCAGGGTGTAGAATTTACTTACCGATTCCTTTATTTGTTCCAGAATACCTGTAATGTCGGAATTAAAGGTGTTCACATTCTCATCCGGAATGTTGACGATGAAGGCCAGCCTGCTTTCCGATACTTCGGCCGATAAAAATTTGAAGCTTGTGCCTAAAAGCTCTTCAGCAATGTTGCGTATTGCAAATATATACAGATTGAGGTCGGCAAGAGTCAGTGCATCCGCCAGCTCTGCAAAATTGTCAACTTCAATGAGAACAACGCAATAATTGGGGTACATAAAATCAATGCCGAGAAAGTCGATCTGGCTTTGAATTTCCAGGGAATCAACTATTTTGTTGTTTAGCAAACTCAGTACAAACCTCTCATTGAGTACAGGCAGGCTGGAATAATAGGACTTTTCAAGATCTTTATTCCTTACTATTACCTGCTGGAAGGCCCCTGACAGGAAGGTGAAGGAATCCCTGCTTTTGGCCTCAAACATTGTATTTGAACTGTCCGGCTGGGATTTGAACATATCCATAAGCTTTTTTATGGGGTTGTACATGGTTCTTGACAGGAGATACGATATAAAAATTCCCACGAGGGCCAGTAAAAGGCATAAGCCAAAAGTAAGGTTCTGTATGAAGGAAAGTTTTTGCGTCAAATAGGTAAGAGGTGTTTCAGATACAAAAATCCAGCCGGTGTAGGAGGATTTTGCATAACAAACAAGGGTAGGAGTTTTATTGATACCGGCAATAAAATGCCCCTGATTGCCCGAACCGAGGATTTTATTTATATATTCACTGCTTCTGTCATTTGTAATATCGGTATTTAAAGGTTTCCCGGATATCAGATTTTTGTGATCGTCAGTGATATATATGGCCGAATGGCTGTTAATTTTCATGTTTTCCATGGCCTGGGATAATTTTGCTTCGTGGATATTTACCGCCAGAAGCCCCAGCTTCTTTTCGGTGTTGACGGGCACGCTGCGCACAAGGGTAATGACCTTGTCGATATCACCGTCATAGTTAGGTATGCTTTGGGTAGGCAGCCAAATGGCCTTGCGGGAAGTATTCCCGGAATTTTCAACCCAGCGGTTTGCTACCTCGCCCTTATACGCACTTAGAATACCTGAGGAGGATATTATCATATTATTTGCTTTAAAGTACATTTTTATGGATTGAATGTTTCTGTTTTTACTGGGTATATCTCTGGTAAGATCTAAAAGTTCGGTCAGGAAATAGTTGCTGTCTGTATTATTGCCGTATGCATATATTCTTGCATCAATCCCTGTTTGTATTGAGAGCTTGTCAATTTCATCCAGAGTATTTTCGATGGCTGTCCGGATTTGTATAAGTGAATTGCCGCTTGAATTGCTCAATTCGTTTTCAAGTGCATTAATTGAAACCAGATATGAAAATGAACCTATGACAATAATAGGTATTATTATGACAAGAAAGTACGATACAAAATAAATTAAAAATGTTCTGTTAAATTTGCTCAGGAATATGGAAGGTTTCAACATGGTAATATGACCTCGAAAATTAGTCGTAGATTATTTATATTATTACATGAAGTGAGGAAAATAGTAAGTAAAAAATATTAAAAAGTAAGGTAATATACAACAAAGTAAAAAATGTATCATATAAAAAGTAAGATTTTTTGTATAAAAACACTAAATATAAAATTTACTTATTGGTACATATGTGACAAAATGAAAACACAAAGTGGCCGGCACTTAAAAAACAAAATAATTCTGGAGGAAGATTTATGAAAAAACTAGCTTGTTTACTATTGGCAGGTATTATTTCGGTTTCCATGCTGGCAGGATGCGGCAGTGAAGAAAAAGCAGCACAGAATTCTTCAGCTTCCCAATCACCAGCTTCACAGACAGCAGCGCAGACCAGTGATGATACTCCTGTTACAGTCAAGTTTGCAAACTGGGGAATGAGTGAAGCAGCTACAAAGCCAGTTTTTGAACAGATAGCCGAATCATATAAGGCACTGCACCCCAATACTACTATAGAATATGTAGGAATCCCTTATGGAGATATAAAGCAGCAGACATTTGTAATGGCAGCTTCGGGAAATGCGCCTGATATCATTCAGACCCATACGGCCTGGTTTTCCACCTATGCAACTTCGGATATTGTTGAACCTCTTGATGAGCTTTTGGGGAAGGAATACATAGATGATATCATCGATTCCTACAAGGCGGACTACACGTATAACGGCAAATTGATGGGTATTCCATGGGCTCCTTCGCCTTACGTACTTTATTATAATAAGGAAATTTTCAAAAAGGCAGGGTTGGACCCTGAAATGCCTCCTAAAACCTATGATGAAATGCTTGCCATGGCAAGAACCATATCAAAGGTCAAGGCTGATGACGGAAATAAAATATACGGCTTCGGGGAGGCCACCGATAAATTGCCTATAAATGGTTTGGTCGCGCTTAGAAACATATACAGCTTTAATGGTTCGGTATACGATAAGGACTCAAAGGTAAATGTTAATACTCCGGAAGTAATAGAAACTCTTAAATTCTATCAGACTATTTCAAATGAGGGCTTATCACCTGCAGGTGCCAAGCTGAAAGATTTAAGAAATCTGTTTTCAATCGGCCAGCTTGGTATGTATATGGACGGTTACTACGGAAAGGCAGTATTCAGAAATCTGAGCGGCAAGGGAGAAGCTTTTGACAAGGTCTGGGGAGTTGCCCTGGTTCCTGTCAATAAGACCGGAAAGAGCGTATCCATCGGTGAAGCTCATGGACTTGTCATTTCGAGGGATTCAAAGGTTAAGACCCAGGCAGCTGATATTCTCAAGTATATAACAAGTAAAGAAATGATTACGCAATATCATAAGAGCAATGACGTGCTTTCAGCAAGAAAATCACTCAGTGCCGATCCTGACCTGAATGACAGTGATTTTGCCAGGATTTGTGTAGAACAGTTGAATAACTACATTCAGCCGCTGCCTGCAAATAATCCGGGAATGGAGCAGGGATATCTTGAAATTGCCACAGCTCTTCAAAGAGTGACCGTTGGTAAGGAAGAGCCTGCAAAAGTAGCACAGGACCTGGATGCAAAGCTGAAGGGCTTGCTTAAATAATTGCCGGCGCTTTGCAAATTTTTTTGGGAGGATGACCTGATAGACCTCTCGATGGGGCTTACAGGTTATCCCCTGAAAAATACCGCCACAAAATTATCATATTTTTTGCCGCAATATGTGGCGCTTGGAGGTTAAAATGAGTGAAAAAAACAGCACAAAAGCAAGTTCCATAAGTATCAGGCAAAACAGGTTATTGTTATCCAACAGTGTTAAGGACAGGATTTTTTTGATAACCATTCTGGCACCTGCTTTTATCCTTTTGTGCTTCACAATATTTATACCGATTATGAAATCGGTTTATATGAGTTTCTTTGATATTACATTAACAAATATTAAATCAGCTGCATGGAATAATTTTGCAAATTACAGAGATGTATTTTCAACCGGTGATTTTGGAACAGCATTAAAAAATACCGTTTTTTATGCCTCAAGTGTGGTTATTATACAGTTTATTCTGAGTATGGCTTTAGCCATGATCCTTAACATGAACATTCCCGGAAGAAAACTTCTGAGGACTCTGGTACTTATACCGTGGATAGTACCTACAATAGTTGTAGCACTGTTGTGGATGTGGATATTCCAACCACAGTATGGTGTTATGAACCATATATTGATGGGGACCGGAATAATAAACGAGCCCAAGACCTGGCTTTCGGATTTAAAACTGGCCATGCCTTCAGTAATGATAGCTGCATTATGGCGGCAGCTTCCGTTTATGACTATCATGCTGCTATCCGGCATGCAGAGTATACCTGAAGACATGTATGAAGCAGCAGTTATTGACGGCGCAAACAAAAAACAGATGTTTTTTCATATAACGCTTCCTTTCCTTGCAAATGTTATTAAGACAGTAACTCTGGTTGCAGTTATCGAGAACTTTAAAATGTTCCCCCTCTTCTGGATCATGACAGGAGGAGGACCGGTTATGGCAACAACAACCCTTGCCATTTTAAGCTACCAGACTGCGTTTACATCGCTTAACCTGGGCAAAGGTGCCGCAATAGGCGTACTGTGGCTTCTGATACTTATCCTCTTTTCATGGGGGTACAATAAACTATTTTCATTGAGAGAGGACTAGGGAGGTAGTTATAGAGATGAACAATAAAAAGGACTATTTTACTCTTATTTCTACAAGGGTTCTGCTGGTTGTATTCCTGATATTCCTGCTGTTTCCCGTATATTGGATGATTTCCACATCCTTCAAGGATAACAGTGTGCTGTTTAAAATACCTCCGGAATGGATTCCGCAAAACCCTACAATAAAAAATTATGTAAAGCTGTTAAGCGAGAATTATTTTTTAACCTATTATAAAAACAGCTTTATAGTGTCGGGAGGAGCAACGGTGCTCACTATGTTTGTGGCAATGTTTGCCGGATACGGCTTTTCAAGATTCAGGTTCAGAGCCAAGAACCTGATTATGCTGCTGATCCTGTCAACACAGATGTTTCCGGTTGTATCACTGCTGATATCGCTTTATACAATGTATAAGAATTACGGACTTCTGAATAACAGGTTTGGACTTGTGCTGGCCATGACAACTGCATCCCTGCCATTCTCAATACTGATGATAAAGGGCTTCTTCGACGATATTTCGATACATCTTGAGGAGGCTGCACGAATTGATGGCTGCGGCAGGTTCGGCATACTGTGGAGAATCATATTCCCGCTGGCAAAGCCCGGATTCCTGGCTGTTGGAATATACACCTTCCTGCTGGCCTGGGACGACCTGCTGTACTCCATAACCCTGGTAAACAAGGATGAACTGAGGACTCTGCCTTCGGGAATTTCAATGAGGTATATGGGCGAATTTGCATATGACTGGGCCAACGTAATGACAGTCTGTGTGACTGCAACAATTCCCGTATTGATTCTGTTTATGTTCCTGCAGAGATATATGGTGGCAGGGCTTACTGCGGGTGCTGTAAAAGGATAATTAATTTAACGCGTTGTGCTGGTTGGTTGATCAACTTTGCAAGTAAAAATTGTTAATGATTATACTGGTACTTCCATACTAACTTCAATCAATGATGGCACACAAAGCGCTTACTTGAAATAGTACGGTTCACAACAAGTATTTTTTGCCGTCGCAGCGACTCGACCGTCCGGGTCTCGCGTGCTACTCAAAGTGACATCCTGTCACTTTGTCGGCTAAAATACTTGTTTTTCACCTACAAATTTCAGCAAGCACTTTTACCGTGCTCTCCATTGCTTGAAGTTGTACTCGCGTACCTGTAAAATCAGCATAACCCATTTAATTCAAAATTGAGAGTCAAATTAACCAGCACAACGAGTTAATTTAATAGCTGTGTCATTTTGGAACAGTCCCCCTATACATTTTAAGAGCAGGTATACAACGGTGATAAAAGGTTGTGTACCTGCTCTTAAATTACTGCCGGAAGTCCCAAAGCAACTCCATACCTTTTTACATAAGTTGATAATTACAGAAATCAGTTTGCTTAAATACAGGCAATTTTGTGTATATAGTCGGCAGGATACTTCATTGGGATATATCCTGACCCTTAGTATAATTAAATGTACCCTCTATCGACAATGTACAATACATTGTCGATAGAGGGTAATTGGATCAAATAAAACATTTTAAAGCCGAAAGGCGTATGGGGGTAAAACAATGATTTCTAAAATTTTTAACGATGACATAGCAGTTGAGGTAAATTCAGCAGGTGCAGAACTCATGAGCCTTAAAACCAGGAAGGATGATCTGGAATTTTTGTGGCAGGGGGATCCGAAGTATTGGAAAAGGCGTGCCCCATTGCTTTTCCCGATTGTGGGTATTTTTGAAAAAGACAGATATATGTATAAGGGAAGGGAATATGAAATTGAGCTTCACGGATTTATAAAGGATTGCACTTTTGATTTGCTTGAAAGTAATGAGACCAGCTTGTTATATAAATTTTCGGCAAACGAGGCAACCTTTGTCAAATATCCGTTTGAATTCGATCTGTACGTGAGCTATCAGCTTGCAGGTTCCCGGGTGAAAATACAACGCAAGGTTGCGAACAGGAGCAATGAAAAAATGTGGTTTTCAATAGGAGAGCATCCCGGTTTCAGATGTCCGCTGCTTGAGAATGAGACTATGGAAGATTATTATCTTGACTTTGAAAAAAGTGAGTATATAAACAGAAGATTTGTTGAGGACGGTTTACAAACGGGACGGCAGGAATTATTTATAAGTAATGAAAAGGCTGTAACTCTTTCCTCAAAACTGTTTGAAAGCAGGGTAGTCATAATGAAAGGACTTGAATCAAATTACGTTGAATTAAAAAACACTAAAAACAACAGAGCTGTCAAGGTGAGCTTCAGCGGTTATCCCTATCTGGGTATTTGGTCGCCGGAAACAGGCGCACCTTTTGTATGCATTGAGCCATGGTACGGGATAACATCCTCAAAAAACAGGGTTGAAGATATAAGGGACAAGGAAGGTATTTTATCTGTTTCCCCCAAGGGATTATTTGAGTGCGGCTATATTATTGAAGTTAAATAGCAAGTCAAGTTAACACGTTGTGCTAGTTGAAATTTTGTTTTGCTTTGCAGATAGATTTAATTAGAATCAAATGGTACGTGAGGACAACTTCATGAAATAGATGCACGGTTAAAAACAATTGCGATAATTGTCGACGAAAGTAAAGCGGTTTTGCCGGCAAAGCAGCAGGACGCTGCTTTGAGCTTCAAATCGAGACAGGATGTCGAGTTTGAGCGACAGCAAAATCGCTTTATAATGAGGCGATACAATTTTCGTAATTGTTTTGGGTGCATCTATTTTATGAAGTTAGTACGGAAGTTACCAGTTAATATAAAGAATTACACAGGTAAAGCAAATCTAAATTAATTAGCACAGCGCGTTAATGCTTTCTATGTTTTAGAGAGGCGTTCAAGCTGACTGCGGTACTTTCCAGGCGTAATACCTTCATATTTTTTAAATACTCTTATCAATGTGACATCATTATAAAATCCACTCTGGCAAGCAATATCCGCCAGCGTAAGATTGGGCTTATCGGCCATTAATTGCTTGGCATATGCAATGCGCAGCTGATGTACATGGTCCAGCAGATTCTTGCCTGTTTCCTTTTTAAAGATTTTTGATACATAGGAATGGCTTACATTCAACTGGTCTGAAATAAATGATACATTAAAATCAGGATTGAGATAATTATCATTGGTTATTTTGCGTATATGCTCAATAACATCCATTTTGGATGCAGACGATAAAAGTATATTTGATAAAAAGCTGAAAATTGCGTGGTATTCCTTCTCCAACTCTTCTATGGTAATACAGTTCAACAGCCTGTCTGCCAATGAAAAGTCTTCCCATATATTATTGACATAACTGGCATCCATTCCCCCAATAACTGAAATTGTATGGTCTATAAAGCTGAAAATTTTGCATTTGACAAATTGAAGAGTATACTGTTTACTGGTTAATTCCTCAAATATTTGTCCCTGAATGCTTTGTGCGGCAGAAAGATTCTGATCAATGATCAGGTTGGCAAATTTTCTGAACCATGTTTCAAACACAAGGCTGTTTTCATTAAAGTGGTCTGCCTGGTTCAGCTCACTATAGCGCATAATGCCATGCAAGCCTAAAAAGGTCATATAATCCGCAACCTTTTTTGCTTCTTCGTAGGACAGGTTCAATAACGGAAGCCCATTGTATATTTCACCCATGGATACAATTATATTGTCCAGCTGTTCGGCAAAGAGATGTTCCAAAGTGCCGTATATTTTTGAACCGCTATATTTGGACTTCAGGAATAAAAACAATTTAAAATTGTTCATACCATCCAGCAAATAAAAGTCAAACTCCATATTCATATCTGAAACTAAAGCCTGCTCCAACAGTACCTTGGATTGCCGCAACAGGGATGGTTCATCACATTGTATATATATAATCTGAACATATTCACCGTTGATTTCCAGGCCGAATTTTTCCATATATTCATGTATCAGGTTTTCATTTAATATTTCGTTATGAATAAGTTTGGTAAGTAAAGCATCCATATATTGTTGTTTGTTAACGGCCATATCTGCCCGGGTTTGCTTTCTTTCGGCCAGCAACTGATTGATAGAAGCTTCTATGTATTCCAAACTTGAGACATTTTCCTGGGCACCGTGTCTTTCAGTATCCATCAGCTTTGCAATACGCTGTATGGGACTGTAATTATATCTCGCCAGGGCGAGGCTCACAATAAGACATGTAAGTAGTAGAAGAACAATCCAGGTTATTGCAATGGTGGTACTGGCAGTAAGCGTTTGCTCATAGTCCGTGAGAGGAAGCATTACCACATGGGTTAGGTCAAACTCGGCTGAGTGTGCCACACAGAAGGCATATCCTTCTTTCTTGTGTACACCCGGGGTCAGTTCACTTATATTCACAGGATAATTTTTTAACAGAGCAGCTTTGTCTTGAGTTGAAAACATAATATTACCATCCCGGTTAAAGGTAAACATCTGACAATCGCTGGTATCTGCCGATATGGATGAATCAAAGGAAATTTTACCGGGATCGATAATTATGCACAGTGCTCCCTTGGTTTCTGAATGCTCACCCAGCGGGAGAGAGCATATCATTGCAGCTGTTTTCGCGTATGCTCCATCCCCCTCCAAAGTGTACCAATTATTATAATTGTAGCTGTTTAAAATATTGAAAAAAGAATCACTGCGCAGATACTGATAACTCCACTGTTCCACAGTATAAACAGAATTTCCGGTGATAATATATTGTTGTTCCGGCAAATATATAAAAATGGATTTGATATACCCGTTTAAAAATTTGTAACTATTCAGTTTGGAAATAATTTCTGTAAAGCCATATCTTATGAGAGGATCAAAATCTCCTTTATGTGACAGCAGGGCTTTTACCCGGTCATCGAAAAGCAAATCTGTCGGAAGGCTTTCTATTGCCCTCAATTTGTTTTCAAGATGAACCTGATATTGGGATACCGAGTATCTGCCTGTTTCAACAGTATAATCTGAAATGGTATTAATTAACTTTGTGGTTATAATGGAAATAACAAATGCAACTATTAAAAGTAATGCGATGTAAGAAATTAGTAATTTCTTATAAAAGCTCCCTGCTTTCAGTCTGATAAGAAAACTGTTTTTTCTCATAATGGGAACCCCTTTCTGTTAAGTTACAAAATGATAATTTAAAGAAAAAATTGATAATTTTATAGTAAAATCTATAAACAAACATATTGCAATTTGTGCAATTTGACCAAAAAACGAGGTGAAATGGGTCAAAAAAAGGACATTTACTTTACACTCCAACCTGGCTTACTATTATAAGTGCCATTGTAAAAGATTTAAATCGATTAGTCAATTATTAAGTTTATGTATACATAATATATTGAAAAAATATTGCATGTCTTTAAATATCAGGAACCATATAAATACCACACAATCAACAATTATTAAAAAGGTTGTTTGAAAGAAAGATAATCAATAAAGACTTCACCTTATAATGTTGATAACCCGCCGAAAAGCGGGATGTCATAAATATCTTTTTATTATCCAAGGAGGAATAAATTTATGAAAATGAAGAGAGCAATTTTGTCCGTCATTCTATGTATCATTCTTATTTATTCGACAGCCTGCGGCAATTCAGGGAAGACGGATACAGCAGGTCAGACCACCACGGGCGATACTGCTTCCGCAGCCAAGGAAGTATCTTTTCCATTAAAGGAATCAGCGACGCTTACCATGTGGTGCGGGTTCAATGTAAATGCCTCAAAGGTTATGTCTGATTTTAGCGGCAGTCATGTTTTTCAGGAGATGGAGAAGATAACCAATACAAAAATCAAATTTATACATCCCGCAATCGGACAGGAGGTTGAACAATTTAACCTGATGATTGCCTCCAATGAATACCCTGACATGGTTATGGGCGGTATAAGCTTTTATGCCGGAGGAGGTGACAAAGCTGTTGCAGATGGTATTTTTATAAAACTGAATGATTTGATTGCCAAGTATGCGCCAAATTACAGCAAGCTGCTGGCAAATAACCCGGATGCCGCACGGCAGTGCTCATCGGACAACAGCATCATGTCTGCGATTTTGCCGATTATGCGCCAGGACAACCTATGCTGGCATGGTCCTTCCATCAGGGCCGACTGGCTGAAGGAGACCGGCCTCGATACACCTGTAACAATCAGTGACTGGGAAGAAATGCTGACAGCTATGAAGAAAAATCATCCGGACTCCACACCATTGATTTTCAATTTTGCAGGCGCTCCGGTTGGAGAGGGTTTTAAAAACCGCGGTGAGGATCACTGGGGAGTATTCCTTTCGGCTTACGGCATGGGCCCCAGCCTTTATAATGACAATGGAACTGTAAAGCTTGGTGCTATACAGCCAGGTTATAAAGATTATCTTGAACTAATAAACCGCTGGTACAAAAATGGCTTAATTGATGCAGATTTTCCTGCACGTGACGAAGAGGGCCTGAATGCCATTATCACATCAGGCAAAGCGGGTGCCATGGTAGGTTCTGTGGATATCGCATCCAACCTGTTCGGAAGTCAAAAAATAGATTATGTAACTGCACCATACCCTGTTTTGAAAGAGGGAGATAAAATCAATTATCGTGCATTTGATGCCGTAGCATCTCCTATTGCCAATTCAGTAAGTATTTCAACACAGTGCAAAAACCCTGAAATTGCTGTGGCCTGGTTGGATTACGCATTTTCGGAAAAAGGCTCTCTTTTGTATAATTTCGGACTGGAGGGTGAGGGTTACACCTTGCAGGAAGGTAAGCCGGTATTTACGGATACTGTTCTTAATAATCCCGACATTTCCACAGAAACAGCATTGTTTTTATACAAAATGCAGTCGTTCCCGCAATTGCGCTATGGAGCATATGCCAACCCGGGTACATTGAGAAAACCTGCGGTAATGGAACAGAAAATCGCATGGACCGAGCAGTGCACTGCTGATTTGGCCATGCCGCCGGTAACTCTTACTGCGGATGAAGCAAAAGCTTATTCCAGCATAATGAGTACTGCAAATGTTTATCGCAATGAAATGGTACTCAAATTCATTATGGGCGCAGAATCACTTGATAAATTTGATAGCTACGTAAAACAAATGGATAAAATGGGTATCAATGACGCCATAAAAATTTATCAGGACGCACTCGGCAGGTATTTAAAACGCTGATTTTACTTACAAATGTGGAGGTGAAGCGGAGTAAATCCGCTTCACTCCGCCAGCATTTAGGGGAAAGAAGGTCGCAATGTCTATACTAAAAAATTTAAAGCGAGATATAATAAAAAACAAATATATATACCTTATGGCCATCCCTGTAGCAGCATTTTATATTTGTTTTTGCTACTTGCCAATGGGAGGTCTGGTTATTGCCTTTCAGGATTATGCTCCTGCCAAAGGTATTTTGGGCAGTGAATGGGTGGGTTTTCAAAACTTTATCAATTTCTTTCATGACTACCAGTTTACAAGACTTTTGCGAAACACAATTTTTCTCAGTCTTAAATTGATTGTATTCGGATTTCCTGCCCCCATACTATTGGCTCTTCTGATCAATGAAATAAGATGGAAAACATACCGCAAAACAGTACAAACTTTAAGCTATCTGCCGCACTTTATATCACTTGTGGTGGTCTGCGGGCTTATAAGCGATTTTACTTCCTCCACAGGGCTTGTTAACCAGCTGCTGAGTTATATCGGAGTCGAGCCCAAAACTTTTTTGATGCAGCCGAAAATGTTCCAGCCGTTATTTGTAACTACCGATATATGGCAGACCATCGGATGGGGCAGTATAGTTTATCTTTCGGCCATATCCTCCATAGATCCCGGACTGTATGAAGCGGCCACCATTGATGGCGCCGGCCGTTTCCGGCAGATATTAAGCGTGACGATTCCCTCCTTGATGTCTACCATCATTGTGTTGTTTATTATGAGAATCGGTAATATTATGAGCCTTGGATATGAAAAGGTTATCCTGCTGTATAATCCCACAATCATGGAAAGGGCTGATATTATATCATCCTTCACGTACCGCCGCGGCCTTTTGGATATGGATTACGGTTTCAGTACAGCTGTGGGAATGTTTAACTCGGTAATTAATTTTGCGATTTTGTGGATTGCTAACAGGCTGTGCAAAAAGTTTACCGGCGAAAGCTTGTGGTGAGGTGATGACATGGTGGTAAAACATGGCAGTTTTGAGAAAATATTTGATTTATTTAATGTTTTGCTTTTGGGAGTATTGAGCCTGGTATTCTTATACCCGATTGTATACGTCGTTTTTGCTTCCTTTAGCGATCCGGCCCAATTGGTCAAGCATACCGGTGTTCTTCTTGCTCCGCAAGGGTTTTCTCTATCCGGCTACGAAATGGTATGGAGCAATCCGAATATCGGAAAAGGCTATATAAACACAATTTTTTATGTAATTGTGGGTACGGCAGTAAACCTTCTGTTAACCAGCATGGGAGCTTATGTGCTCTCAAGGAAAGGTTTTTACCTTCGCCGTATTTTAACCATGGGAGTGGTTTTTACAATGTATTTTTCAGGGGGCCTTATACCTTTTTATCTTACAGTTAAGGGCTTCGGACTTTATGACTCCCGTCTTGCGCTTGTTTTGCCGGTGGCTATCAACACGTGGAATTTAATAGTTATGCGTACCTCCATGGCTCAGATACCGGACAGTCTTGAGGATGCAGCCAAAATTGACGGTGCCAACGACTTTGGAATCTTATTCCGAATTTTTATACCGGTAATTAAAAGTACCATGGCAGTAATTATACTGTTTTACGCGGTGCAGCATTGGAATTCCTGGTTCAATGCCATGATTTTTCTTCGCGAACGGGGAAAGTATCCTCTGCAGCTCTTCTTGCGGGAAATACTGCTGAGCGGCAGTATGATGGATGTAACGGCGGCGGGGGGAGAAGATGTGAATAATGCGCTTACTCTCAGCTTGTTGAAATACTGTACCATAGTAGTTTCTACATTGCCTATTTTGTTTATTTATCCGTTTTTACAAAAATATTTTGCCAAGGGAGTTATGATTGGCTCTGTAAAGGAGTAAAATAATGAAACTTACAAAGAAAATAACATATTCTTTTCCATATCCGGAGCAAACTTACGAAGGCCCGGTTCCTGTGAGCCGGCAGCCGGATTTGGAACCGTATGCCGGAGGTATCCGCTTTGAAAATCCATTCTCCCTGGAGGAACAGCCGCTGCAGGCATTGGGACTGCTGGACGTTACAAAACCTCCTTTCAACGCGGATAACACAGGTGTCCTGGACAGCACTGCCCCGCTGAATGAAGCCATTGCTGCGGCACAGCGTTATCAGCTTGTATGCTATATTCCGCTGGGAACTTATACCGTAACCGATACTCTTTATGCACAGCAATATATTTGGTGGGAAGGTTATCCTTACGATGAATACCGCACTGTGCCGCGTATGTTTCCGGTGGTTATTACGGGGCAAAGAAATATTGATTCCAACGGAGAGATCCTGCGCCCCAAAATAGTTTTGGCACCCAATACCGAACGTTTTACCTATACTGAAACACATAGACCTGTAATTGATGTTTTCTTTGGTCACAGCTCCGAGAACAATGCCGCTCCTGCCAGCATTATGAATATGGTAACAGGACTGCACATAGTAATCGGTGAGGGAAACCATGGCGCCATCGGCATACGGTGCTATGCTGCCCAGGGTGCATCTGTTGAGGACTGCGTGATTGATGCGGGCGATGGCTGGTGCGGAATCTGGGGCTGTGCCGGCAACGGCGGAAGTCATGCACAGAATATTATCAGGGGCGGCAGTATAGGTATTGATATATCAAAAGGTACTCCCGGCTCAGCAATGTCCGGTTTTGTGTTTGATCATCAGAGGAATCATGCCATTGTAGCCGGCGCCAAACAGGGTGTGGAATTTGTCGGCTGCAGAATTCTTACAGACTCACCCAGACCCCCGGTGGTTTCATATGGCGGTACATACATGTTTATCCAGCAGGGACAGCTTGCCATGATAGACAGTACCATTGAATTTGACAACCCGCCGGAACAGGGAGGGATTCAAGCGGCGGTAAGCAGCCGTGAAAGTGTCTACCTGCGTAATGTATATGTAAAAAATGCATCTCATGCGGTATGCAATCCCGACGGAACAAAGCTGGAGGCAAATCCGGCCGGGTGGTGCAAGGTAGAGGAATTTGCCCATGGTATTGATTCAATGCCTGATCATGGAGGCATTTATACAGCACCGGTGTATGTGGACCGAAAAAAATTTGACACCTGCACCTACGCAAAAATGAAACTGAACGCTGAACCGCCTGAAAACCTTATAGAAAGGCATCTTTACCATCTGCCGCTTTGGCAGGATGTACTGCAGTGGGATGTTAAAAGATGTCATGGTGCTGCCGGTGACGGTATCGGGGATGATACCGATGCATTGCAGGCTGCAATTGATGCCGGTGATACGGTGTTTTTGCCCAAAGGCTATTATCGGATAACAAGAACACTGAAACTGCGTGCCAATACACGTTTAATAGGTGTAGCGCAAAATCTTTCACAAATTATAGTCACTCAAAAGCCTGAAGGTATTTTTGGTCAGGTCAATGAACCCATACCGGCTCTGGATACGCCTGATACTGCAAATGCAGAGCTGATTCTGGCTTATTGCGGTCTGGTAACCGCGAGAGAATTACCCATGGTATATGCATTGCACTGGCGTGTGGAAGGCAATTCTGTCCTTCGTAATTTTACGTTTTATATGGACCCCGCATATCGCATTACATGGCTTACAAAAGACAGGCATCATCCATGGATCATTGTAAGCGGCAATGGCGGAGGACGCTGGTACAACTTCTGGTGTGATATAACACAGGGCGGAGAAGGATACCGCATATTGCGCATAGAGGGCACCAAAAACCCATTCAGCATTTATGCCTGTAACCCTGAGCATTCACGCTCCGAATATGAAATGGAAATTATTAATGCAAGCAATGTGCGGATATATAATCTAAAGAGCGAATGTAATACTCCCAATGTGCTGATACGTGATTCAGACAACATTGCCATATTTGGCAGCGGGGGGGATGCATCCACTTATCCCGGAGGTTCGCTGTACCATATCGAAAATAGTACCAATGTTACCATAGCGCTGATGAACGACTACCGTATAAACTTTACCGGACACGGCCCGGGATATTTCAGCGGAACATGGTATCCGGCCGGAGACTGGCATATGCTCACCGAAACAACACCTGGGGGAAACATAATTACCACACCTGAATGGGAACGCCCTTGTCTGTACAAGATCGGGGAATTAAAGGATTAAGTTAACGTTGATAAACTATTTTCCTGCACGGTATGATGCTCTGAGCATCTGCCATGGGATAAGGGAAATTCAGGCTCATGGAGGTCAATATGGTTGACAAGATTTTACAGTATGTCTGTCCGGCGGCAGAATTTATTTGGGCGGATGAAGAGAAGCCTTCAGCCAACAGCTACTACCTTTTTCGCAGGGAGTTTTCTTCAGAAGGCTTTCATCCGCCGTTTACCCTGCATGTTTCGGCAATAAAAAAATACCGGCTGTACCTCAATGGACGCCTGATCGGACAGGGACCGCCGCCGGCAGCACCGTATGCCAACATTTTGGACAGCTACACGGCAGAGGATTTTATTTCGGCAGACCGGCAAAACTGCCTGGCTGCGGAGGTTCAAAACATGAACGGCAGCCAGGATGCATGCTTTATTGCATGGATTACAGATGCGCATAACAAGGTGCTGCTTTCCAGCGGTAAAGAAAGCTGGCATGTTTTACGTGCTCCCATGTGGAGCTGCGACACACAGCATGACCGCCAAAACAGCAATGTAAGCTATCAGGAGCATTACGATGCACGGCTCTGTCCCGAAGGCTGGACGCTGCCGGGCTTTGACGGCAGCTATTGGAATAGGGCAAAAACAGCAGCACCCTTGCCCTTGATAAAACGCGATATTCCGTTTCTGCCAGAGGAAAAAGTTTATGCCCATTCCATATGTTATGTAGAAGAGGCACTGTCACTTGAAAACCGTGTCCGCGGACAGGATCTCAGCATAGCGCTTTCGTTGGCCGGGAAACCTGTGGAAAACAGCCTGGTTGAGTTCTCAGAGAATTTGCTGGGGGAAAGCGGAGCTTCCCGTTTTGGCAGCAGTACAGCCCACCAAAGCCATACCTTTTTAATGGATGGATATTACGATCCCTGTATTGTGTTGGACTTTGGAAAAGTAATGACGGGATACATTGAATTTGATATGGAAGGTCCCGGCGGGGCCATGGTAGATGTTGGCTATGCCGAACGCCTGGTAGACGGGCATTTCGTAAACAGCATCGAAACCCTTCACTGCTCAAGCCGGTATATACTGAGAGAAGGCAGGCAGCAGTACCGATTTTTTGCATGGGAATCCTTCAGATTTGTCAAACTGCGCTTCAGGGACTGCTTTAGTCCCATAAAGGTATATTCCCTGCACGCATTAAGCCGCACATATCCATATCAGCTGAGGGGCTCCTTTAAAAGCGGAGATGACCGGTTGGACAAATTATTCAGTATATGCAGGCATACACTGAGATTGTGCAGCAACGACTATATTATGGACACACCATGGCGTGAACAAAGCCAATGGTGCGGCGATACCTGCGCAGTGCTGCTGGGAGGCATTTACGCCTGCTTCGGCGACACAAAACTTCCGGGTAAATTTTTGCACCAGACGGGGTTGGTTCAATTACCTCACGGACTTATAAAATTTACCACTCAAAGCTGGGACAACGGTGACTGGCGAGCATCTACCGTAGATTACTCCTTATGGTGGGCAGACGCATTATGGAACCATTATGAATATACAGGAGATATGGCATGGATACACCGGTACTGGCCTCATGTATGCAAACTTGCGTACGCCCTTGCAGACCAGCTGGATGAACATGGCTTGCTGGGTAATTTGCCGTATAAGGCATTCATTGACTGGGCGCTTATTGATGGCGTGGACTGGATGAAAAGTTATGTTGCCGGTGAAAATGCATTCTTAAATGCTCAATTTTATGGTGTGGCAGATAAAATGATAAGAATGGCCGAGCTGATGAACGACACACATATGTCAGGAGTACTTAAGGATATACGTGCAGGTATAAAGGCAGCCTTTAATTCCAGATTCTTTGACAATGAGAAGGGCTGCTATGTGGATGCCAATTTTAATGGACGCTTGTCCCGGCGTGTAAGTGAGCATTCAAACATGGCTGCCATACTTTGGGGTCTGTGTACGGGAGATGAGGCGGAGGCTGTCATCAATCACCTATTTGTAGAAAAGAAACAGGAATTTACCATGGCAGAACCTTTTGCAGCCGCATTTACTCTCAGGGCGCTTGATCTTGCCGGCCATCACGACCTTGCGTACAAAATCATCCATGAACGCTGGTGTGCATGGATGGTCGACAAGGGTGCGGCATCCACCTTTGAGGAATGGGGAATGAACGGAAGCTGGAGGCTTGGTTATTATACCAGTGTTATGCGTTCCATATCCCATGCATGGTCTGCGGGACCTGCCCAGTTTATGATACAAAATACCATCGGCCTGCAAATATTGGAGCCCGGCTGTATGAAGATAAAGCTTAAACCCAAAGATATCGGTACCGACTACCGCATAGAATGTCCCATACCCCAGGGTAATATTGCAGTGAAGTGGGAAAAGGGCAGTTTCATTATAAATGCTCCGGAAGGTGTAGAGGTAATCAGTTAAATATGCAGTAGATTCGGGCCTACGCCAGACCCGCAGTTATTCCCATGGAATGGGAAAATGGCAGACTGTATCCTAAAAGATAAAATATAATTAAAACAGGGGATGATAACAATATTTAAAAATACAGTAATAAAAGTTAACGGCGCAAAAAAAGCGGATAATGAAATAAGCCCGTACATATTTTCACATTTCATCGAGGATATACGGGATTTTATGGATGGCATGCTGGCATATGTTCTGAAGGATATGGATTTTGAGGAGGAGGACATGTGCCATAGAGGTGTCTCTGGCCCCTGGTATCCCGTGACCAACGGCAAAAATACAAAATATGCACTGGAGCCCGCGGCTTATCTTCACTCAGGCAACAGTCAGAAAATCAGCATGGTCAGCGATGACTGCGCATACTCGGGAATAGCTCAGAGAATTTCGGTAAAAGGAAATGTTGAATACATTATTAAAATGTATGCCAGATCCTCTCCCGAGCTGGACAATATTAATATTGAAATATTTGATTGCGAAGAGAACAAAAGGCTTGCAGGAACCGTAGTTGAACTGCCCGGCCATGACTGGCAGGAATGTGAATGCAGGCTGGAAATATCAGAGGACTGCGGCAATGCCGAATTCAGGGTTGGCGTGGACTCGGAAAAATATCCGTGGCGGGATTCGGTATCCACCGGCATGCTTTGGATTGACCACATATCCATGCTTCCTGCTGACAATGTGGCATATGTGAAAAAAGAGGTGTATGAATACATCGAAGCCTTAAATCCGCGTATGCTCCGCTTCGGAGGGAACGTAATAAGCGCATATCACTGGAAATACGGAGTCGGGCCCTTTTATCAGAGACCCAACATGTACAATGAAGCATGGGGAGGCATGTCCAACAAGTATTTCGGCACCGATGAATTTATTGAATTGTGCAGGAAGCTGGATTCAGAACCTATGATATGTATCAATGCAGGATCGGGAACACCGGAGGAGGCTGCGCAATGGATAGAGTACTGCAACGGAGACAGCAGCACCCCCATGGGAGCACTCAGAGCCAGAAACGGACACGTGGAGCCTTACAATGTGCAATACTGGCAGGTAGGAAATGAAATATTCGGGGAATGGCAGGTTGGACACTGCAATGCCGAAGAATACGGAAAAAGGTGTGCTGAGTTCTCCAGGGCAATGAAAAAAGCCGACCCCGGTATACTGCTGATAGGCTGCGGGGATGTGGTGCCTGAATGGAACGGCACCTTGCTTGAAAGCGCAGGAGAATATCTTGATTTCGTGGCAATACACATATACCACGGTTATGGGCGGCTGGGCATGGACAAGGGCTCAAGTGACGAGGAAAAATTTAAAGCCATCGTTTCCTTCCCCGAGGTAACACGGCATATTCTTGGCGCCACAGACCAGATTATAAAAAACAATCCGGGTTATCGGCATATCAAATATGCAATAACGGAATATAACACAATGTATTTGCCCAACACAGTCCGTAAAGGTTTGCCGGATGAACATACGCTTGAGGCAGGAGTGGCTGTGGCAGCAAATCTGAATGAGTTTATAAGAAACAGCGGCATGGTGGCCATAACCAATTTTTCCGATTTGGTGAACGGCTGGACCGGAGGCTGCATCAGGGTGGGAGACAGCTGTTCGGATCAATCGAAGGGAAGAGTACCAGGATGGAGCGGAAAGGACACTGTTGTTTACGGTACTCCCGCTTATTACATTTTACAGATATATGCCAAAAAAGATATTGCGTATATGGTGGATACAGATATTAACTGCGAAAAATATTCGGTAGAGGTCAAAGATAACAATATGGACTTGAAAGACCTGCCGGTAATTGATTCTGTGGCCTGTCTGAACAGGGCCGGAAATATACTGACGTTGTTTGCGGCAAACAGGAGTCTTGAGGATGTTGAGGTCCATATTGAGCTGGAGGGTTTTAACTCCGGTAAAGAGGTTGAAATGTGGGAATTGACAGGAGAGCATTACAGAGATATCAACCATGCCCTGGATACCGGAAGGATCAAGCCAAAAACAAGCAAGGCGGAAGGCCCGCATTTTGTGCTTAAGGCCCATTCGGTATACGCAATTGATTTTAAAATACTGCTATGAATGGACCTCCTTTCTGAAATCACTGGGAGGCAGCCCCGTGGAGTTTTTAAAAACACGGCTGAAATAAAGAGGGTTTTCATAGCCTATAACATTTGATATTTCACTTATGTTGAGAGATGAGTCCAGGAGTAATTCCCTGGCCTTGTCTATTCTTATTTTTGTGAGGTATTCAATGGGAGACATTCCGGTATACTCCTTGAAATTGTGAATAAACCTGTAGGTGCTCAGATTGCATTCCCTGGCAAAATCCTTGACCGTCCACTGCAGGTTATAGCTGGAGTGCATATTTTCTATGACTTTTTGCAGGCTGGCATCCTTCAGGCGGTTTGTACCGTTTGACAATTCCTTGTGCCGTCTTCCCATCTGTGACAGCAGCTCAATCAACATCCCGTTTGAAATCTGATCAAACAGGGATCTTTTTATCTGGAGTTCATTTATCATTTTTTTATAGAGTTCAATGCAGGTATTGCTTAAGCCGATATTATAGACCTTTTTTCCGGTAAGGCCGGTATTTTCAAGACATGAAGCCGCTCCGGAACCTGTAAAGTGAACCCAGTATACCTCGGGGCAATGGGTAAAGTCATATATGTAGTGCTGTTCCTCTTCGGGTTTGTATATAATGACATTCCCTTCTTCAACGTTTACAAAATCGCCGTCAACCTTGTAGCAGCCCCTGCCCTTTATTATATATATTGCCTGGTAGTCCAGCCGCCCCTTTTCACGGTGCCTGGCAAAATTTTTGGTTATAAACTTCTGAAATCCACAGCAATTAACAGTGAGAAAATTATCTTTATCCTCAAATCCGCATTCCTGTTTATAATCTCTCAAATGGCCTGAGATATCAATCATAAGCTTAATTCCTCCGCACCTAAAATCCATCCAAATCCGGGCGCTTTTCCATCCAAACCGGGATGCCAGGCAGGCTCTGATTCCTATAATTAACTGTCTTGCCGTTTGTTCAAACAGCAATATTGTGTATATAAACGGCAAAACTATGCATTCATTTAATATAATTATAGGCTTATACTTGTATCAAGTCAATTAAATACGCAACAATATAATGAATATATTCGGGAGGCGGAAAAATGGAAGGAAATTTGCTTGTGGCGCATGGCGGCGGTCCAACCGCAGTTATTAATTCATCCTTATACGGAGTAATAACCGAAGCTAAAAAACACGCGCAGATTAAGGGTATTTACGGTGCAAGATATGGAATTGAAGGAGTTCTTAAGGAAGAATTCATTGACCTGGGAAGAGAACCCCAGGAAAACATTGATTTGCTGCCCTATACACCTGCATCGGCAACAGGCTCCTGCAGAAGAAAATTAAGTGATAAGGACTATCCTGTTCTTTTGGAAATATTCAAAAAATACAACATAAGATATTTCTTTTACAACGGCGGAAATGATTCCATGGATACCTGCAACAAAGTGGCCCTGCTTGCCGGGGAATCAGGCTACGACATGAAAGTTGTCGGCATTCCGAAAACCATAGATAATGACCTTGAATTTACCGATCACTGCCCCGGGTTCGGAAGTGCCGCAAGATATGCCGCCATATCGGCCATGGAGCTTGCAAAAGAAGTAGAAGCGCTTCCCATTCACGTTATAGTGCTTGAAATAATGGGCAGAAATGCAGGCTGGCTTGCGGCAGCCACAGCACTTGCAAAAACAGATACAGTAGCGGGGCCTCAGCTTATTTATCTGCCCGAAAGACCGTTTAACGAGGAGGAATTTCTTGAAGATGTCAGGATGTGGCACTCCAAGACAAAAGGAGTTCTTGTAGTTGCAAGCGAAGGCCTGGTGGATGCAAACGGGGTTTCCATTGCCGATACCGGTCTGGTGGACGGCTTCGGGCACAAGGTTCCGGGAGGAGTTGCCCAGGCATTGTCGGATAAAATCATAAACAGGCTCAGTATAAAATCAAGGGCCGAAAAACCCGGGCTTCTTGGAAGAGCATCCATCCCCATGCAGTCAGACATTGACAGGGAGGAAGCAATAGGAGCAGGTGCATTTGCCGTTAAAGCTGCGGTGGAGGGCAAAACAGGCTTTATGGCAGCAATCAGGAGAACTTCAAGCAAGCCTTACAGCTATGAATTTGAGCTGGTTCCCCTTGAAAAAGTTGCAAATGCCGAAAGAAAGTTCCCCCTTGAGTGGATAAATGAGAGAGGAAACGGGATCAGGAAGGAATTCATTGATTACTGTACGCCCCTTATAGGAGCTCCGCTTCCAAAATATGCGGCATTATCCAAAATAAGTGTTCCAAAACTTTAAACATAAAAATTATTAGAGAGGATGTTAAATAATATGTTGGTTACAAGTAAAGAAATGATATTGGATGCTCAAAAAAGAGGTTATGCAGTTCCGGCCATAAACACCCAGGGCGGAAATTATGACATTATCAGATCAGTCTGCTATGCAGCAGAAGAAATGAAGTCTCCAATAATACTGGCCCACTATGTAGCTACAGGAAAGTATTCAGGAGACGACTGGTTTGCTGAGGTGTGCAAATGGCTTGCAAACAAGGTTTCAGTACCTGTAGCCATACATCTGGATCACGGGGATTCCTTCGATACCTGTATGAGATCACTGAAATACGGATTTACTTCAATTATGCTTGACTGCTCTGCAGAATCCATTGAAGACAATGCGATGCATACAAATGAAGTCATAAAAGCCTGCAAATCCTTTGAAGTGCCCGTTGAAGCCGAAGTCGGAGAACTTGTAAGGCTTGATGGCGCCGGAGCTGTAATGGACAACAAGAATATAGCCAATGTTGAGGATGTAAAGAAATTCCTTTCATTATGTACACCTGATATGCTTGCCGTTGGAATAGGAAATGCACACGGATTTTATAAGGGCAAACCGCTGATCCGTCTTGATATTTTGAAACAGGTCAGGGATATTACGGATATTCCGCTTGTACTGCACGGCTGTACCGGAATGCCCGATGAGACAGTCAGGGAGGCAATCAAAACAGGTGTTGCCAAGATAAACTTCGGTACACTTGTAAGACATAAATACGTGGAATTCTACAAGGAAGGCATAGACACTCTTGATCACCAGGGACATTCCTGGAAGATATCACAGTTTGCAGAAAAGAAGCTGGAAGGTACCATCAAGGAAATAATCGAGCTTTCGGGTTCGGCAAACAAAGCATAGGTAATCTAATCGCTGACAGGAGGAAAAATCATGGAACAAAAAAAGCTTAATGTTGGTTTAATAACTACCGTTTCAGGCAGATGGCCGCGTGAGCTGCCCACCGGCAGGCATGCCGAATATGGGAAGTGGCTTGAAGACAACTGCTCCGGAATAAATATTGTCAAGACTGAAAATATAGCAATAAATAATAAGGATGTAGAGGATACAACGGAATATTTCAGGACCAAATCCGTAGACCTGGTTGTTCTCGTACTCGGTGCCTTTACAGGTGATTATGCCGCTACATATATAGGCGAAGAGCTCAAGGTACCCGTAATTATCTGGGCACCATACGAACCACCCTTCGACGGCGGAAGACTCATGGCAAACAGTCTGGTTGCGGCGACCATGAATGCGGCTGCAATGCACAGACTGGGACATAAATTCCATTTTGTATATGGGAGCAATACCGATGAAAGAACTGCAAGGGAAGTAAGACAGTATGTCAGAGTTTACAATACCCTGAAAAGGCTCAGACAGACTTTTCTGGGACTTTTGGGATACAGGCCCACTGCCTTCTACAGTTCAACCTTTGATGAAACATTGATAAGAAGACTTTTCGGCATCAAAATTGAAGAGTTTGATTTAAAACCCATATTTGACAGCATGGCAGCAATTGATGCCCAGGAAGTTAAAAAGGATATGGAAAAAATCCGCAGTGAAATCAAAACCATTGAAATATCCGACGAATATCTCGAAAACCATTCCAGATTGTATCTTGCACTCAGGAACCTGATCGAGGAGCAGGGGCTGAATGCAGGTATCATCAAGTGCTGGCCCGAAATGGGAGTCCTGAAAACCACGCCGTGTGCCGTACTGTCAAGAATGGCCGATGAGGGCTTTATAATCGGTTGCGAGGGAGACATGGATGCTACCATTGCCATGCTCATACAAAATTACCTGACTGATACCACAGTCTTTATGAGTGACCTCATCAATATCGATGAAAAGGAAAATACCGCATTATTCTGGCATTGCGGTCAGGCGGGCAGAAAATTGAAGGATCCCGGAAGTGCCATCAAGCTGTCCAACCACCCCCTGGCAGGACAGGGAACGGCCTTCTACACTGCATTGAAACCAGGCAGGGTCACAATCGCAAGAATGTGCAAGATCAGAGACCATTACAAGCTGTTCCTTGCAAAAGGCGAGGCAGTACCTACAAAGGTTGTAACCAAGGGTGTGATGGTAAATGTTAAAATGGAGACTCCTGTCCGCGAGGTTTTGTACAGGATAGCAGAAGAAGGAGTTCCGCACCACTACAGCCTTGTTTGGGAGGATGTGGCCGATGAAATGCGCCTTATGTGCAAGCTGTTGGATATAGAGGTAATCGAAGTCTGAAAAAATGGGGGATAACTTGAAAATGAAACAGATATTTGTAAATTTAAAACGTTTTGAGATCCCAAAAAGCTTGGGCGGCATATGTCAGAAGGATGACCCCAAGGAATGGATCGAATGGATAATCGGTGAATGCGTAAGCCTGGGAATTGGAAGGTATGAAGCTGTTGAAGTATGCTTCCTGCTCCAGGAGAACCTGCTGATCACAGCAAGGGAGAAGCTTGCCGGCTATGCCGTAAACGATACAAAAAGCGTAAAAATCGGCTGCCAGGGTGTATTCAGGGAAAATGTGGCAAAGGGCGGAAATTTCGGGGCGTTTACCACAAACCGTCCTGCTGCGGCTGTCAGCAATATGGGATGCCAGTGGGCAATCATCGGACACTCTGAGGAACGTAGGGATAAATTTGGGATTATGGCCCATTATGATCCGGCTGTTCTTCGGGAGGAGCAGGCAAGGAATTCTGCAAATGCAGCTGTGGACAGGCTCATAAACGAGGAAGTATTATGTGCACTTGATGCGCAAATGAAAGCACTGGTATGTATCGGTGAAACTGCCGAGGAAAAAGGCGAAGGAAGTTTTGAGGAACAAAAACCGGGAATCGAAGCAGTTTTAAAAGCCCAGCTGTTAAGATCGCTGGCAGGAGTGGAAGCAAAGCAATGCCAGGATGCCGTGGTAATAGGCTATGAACCAATTTGGGCCATAGGACCCGGAAAAACTCCTCCGGGAGCTGAATATATAAGCTTTGTTTCGGCATATATCAAGCAGGTGGTCAAGGAGCATTTCGGATTTGAACCGGCGGTAGTATATGGCGGAGGCTTAAAGGAAGAAAATGCCGGAACCATTTCAAAGATAGGCAGTATAGACGGAGGGCTGGTTGCCCTGACAAAATTCACCGGTGAAATAGGCTTTTACCCGGAAGATCTGAAGATCATCATTGATAAATATATTGAATAAATACATCAAATAAAAAATTGATTATTAATTGAAATAAAGATTGAATAAAAAGTGGATGCATATTAATGGAAACCTATTTATTGGTGTTTGTAATCTGTTTTGTGGGAAGTGTAATCCAGGGATCGGCAAGCTTTGGTTTTTCACTGTTTGTGATGTCACTGCTCCCAATGTTCATGCCCCTTAAAAGTGCGGCGGTCCTCTCATCCCTTCTGATTATGCCTCTGGGCGTATACCTGCTTACAGTCTGCAATGAAAACCTGCTGAAAAAGGTACTGGGCTTAATCATCATACTGCTGTCAATTATGTTTTTAAAAAGCCCGGCACAAAAGTTGTCTATCAGGGACAGCAGAATAAACGGGATAACTTTTGGAGCCGTCAGCGGGTTGCTTTCAGGTATGTTCAATATTGGAGGGCCTCCGCTGGTAATATATTATCTCAATACGGTCAAGGAAAAGATGGAATATAAGGCGGCATTGGAGTTTTCCTTTATGATAGCCGGAGGCGTAACGGTAATTCTGCATAAGGCGTACGGAAATATAGAGCCCGGAGTGATGAAATATGCCGCTGTATGCATTGCAGCCATAATTTCAGGGACGGTACTGGGAATGAAAGTATTTATCCGGCTTCCACAGGATGTTCTGAAAAAATCCGTATACATACTGATGGCTGTTCTTGGAACAATACTTTTGATCAGGTAATGAACTGGTCAGGAGCAGGGATAAGACTCTGATAAACAGGCTTGAAACCAAAACTTATTAAAAAGGAGGAAGGATAAAATGAAAATTGCATTCGAATATGGACAGGGCTTGATGGAAGCCGAACTGCCGGATAGTACAGATGTATTCATACCGGGTGAGACGGTTCCCGACCCGCCGTTTATTGAAAATATTGAGGAAGAGACCAGAAAATCCATATTAAACCCTATAGGAATGCCTCCTATTTCAGAATCTGTAAAAAAAGGCATGAAGGTGGTAATCGTATTCCCAGACAAGGTTAAGGGCGGCTTTCAGGAAACTGCCCACAGGAAAGTGGCAATTCCCATAATATTGGAGGAACTGTACAAGGCAGGAGTGGAAAAAAAGGATATCAAACTCATTTGCAGCAATGGTCTTCACAGGAAAAATACCCGTGAGGAAATCAAAAGCCTGCTGGGAGCAAAGGTATTTACCGATTTCTGGTGGTCAAACCAGATAGTCAACCATGACAGCGAAGATTACGACAACCTGGTGGACCTGGGTTATGACGAAATGAACAACAGAGTAATCATGAACAAAGAGGTATACGATTCCGACTTCGCCATACTTATAGGACATGCAATGGGCAATCCGTACGGCGGTTATTCCGGAGGCTACAAGCACTGTACAACGGGTATTACACACTGGAAATCCATCATGCATCATCATGTGCCCCATGTTATGCACCGGAAGGACTTCACACCTGTGAGCAAGGACAGCCTCATGAGAAGCAAATTTGACTCAATAGGCATGCACATGGAAAAATGCATGGGTAAGAAATTTTTTACCTGTGATGCCTGCCTTGATACCAACTCAAGACAAATCGGAGTATTTACAGGTTATGCCAGAGAAATACAGCCGCTGTCCTGGGAGGTGTGTGACAGACGAACCAACATAGCCTGGGCTGAAAAGAAATATGATATCATGGTGTTTGGCATGCCCCAGGCCTTCCATTACGGAAACGGAATGGGAACAAATCCTCTGCTTATGCTCCAGGCCATATCTGCTCAGATTATACGGCACAAGAGAGTTATGAAGGATAATTGTGTGGTCATATGCTCATCCATATGCAACGGCTACTTCCACGATGAAGAATTCCCGTCATACAGGGCTCTGTATGAGCTGTTCCAAAAGGATTATCACAATACTCTGCCCGACCTGGAGAAGTACGGAGAATATTTCTCGAACAGCAGGGAGTATATTGACAAATACCGCTTCAACTACGGATATCACCCCTACCATGCATTCTCAATGATATCCTGCGGACATATAGCTGAAATGAACTGTTCCGCCATTTATATCGTTGGAGCCATTGAGCCTGGATTGGCAAGAGGAATGGGCATGAAGACCAGAGCCACTTTTGAAGAAGCTCTGAAGGATGCCGGAAAATATGTGGGAGAAAATCCCAATATCCTGGCTTTGCCAAAAACCTTCAAGCTCACTGCCGTACATCTTGGAATGAAGGATGAACAATAGATTTAAGCCCATGCCTGGCAGCATGCACCATATGATCTTATATTATCTTAAAGTGACAGGCATGGTTTAAATATACACCTGCTAATGCTGTTTTTATCTTGTTGGTTCAAGGGTTTTCTTGAACCAGTCTTTTTTTAACCATTTAATTATAAATACCATCACAAAACGGTCCGGAGAGGAGATACATATGAAGCTTTTATACTTTGACTGCTGTTCGGGAATAAGCGGTGATATGACCCTGGGGGCACTGATAGACCTGGGCATAGACCATAAAAGGTTTCTGGAGGAAATGGACAAGCTTAACCTTGAAGGGCTGAAGTTTGAATTTTCAACAGTATACAAAAATGGCATCGGATGTACCGATGTAAATGTGATACTGGAGGATGAAGAACCTTCCCATGAACATAGCCATGAGCATCATCATGAACCTCATCATGAGCATGATCACGAAAAACACCATGAACATAGAAACTTATTCGATATTGAAAAGATTATTGACAATAGCTCATTGTCCCAGCGAGTTAAAAGTCTCAGCAAGGCAATGTTCAACAGGCTGGCCAGGGCCGAGGCCAAGGTGCATAGAACCACAATGGAAAATATACATTTTCATGAGGTTGGGGCATTGGATTCAATTGCGGATATAATCGGAACGGCAGTCTGTATAGATATATTGAATCCCGACAGGATAATGAGTTCCCCGCTGCACGACGGAACAGGTTTTATCACCTGCAGGCATGGCATTATTCCCGTTCCGGTACCTGCCACCATGGAAATTATGACGCAGGCCTCAATACCCTTTCATACCATTGAGGTTGAAAATGAATTGATCACACCTACAGGAGCAACAATAATCGCAACTCTGGCCGAAGCTTTCGGAAGTGTACCTGCCATGTCGGTAATACAGGTTGGATACGGCTCTGGAAAAAGAGAAATGGAGATACCGGGAATTTTGAGGGTGGTACTGGGGGAATGTAACATCTAAATTTGTTCCACCGAGAAGTTTAAATAATTTTGCAAGGCTGTATGCAGATAAAAGAGGTGACAGATTCTGAAAGCTGGACTAAAGCAGTTGATTGAAATATACATGGCTTTTTTTAAATTAGGTGCTGTGAGCTTCGGCGGAGGTTATGCAATAATACCTTTGATCGAGCAGGAGGTTGTAGAAAACAAAAAGTGGCTGGAAAGGGAAAAAATAATTGATATTTTTTCGGTGGCCCAGGCATTGCCGGGAGCTATTGCTATTAATGCATCAACCTTCGTAGGTTATTCGGTGGCAGGTATTCCGGGGGCTATTGCCGCACTGCTTGGAAATGTGACTCCGTCTGTGGTGATCGTTATGACACTTTCGGTTCTGTTTACAAGGATCAGCGGATATCCGGCCGTCAAATCCATTTTCAAGGCTATATATCCCGTGGTTGTGGGGTTAATTCTCTATGCCGCATATAAAATCGGTAAAACAGCAATTAATAATTTAGCCAGTGTCGTTATTGCTGCTGCCGCCTTTGCAGCCTCTTTGTTTTTGCACCTGGATCCGATACCTTTAATTATCGCCGGTATAGTGTGCGGATTGGTAATCCACTGGATTAAAACACTTAATTGCATCAAGGAAAAAAAGAAAGGACGTGAGCTGTAAATGGGTGTCCTTTTTAAATTGTTCATCATGTTTGTAAAGTTATGTGCCTTCGCATTTGGCGGAGGGTATGTAATGATTCCCAGCATGGTAAAAGTCTCTGAAGCAAACCACTGGGCTTCTGCAGCCGAGTTGACGGATGTCATTGCCATTGCGGGCATGGCGCCCGGTCCCGTAGCGGTAAATGCCGCCGTAGGATTTGGATACAAGGTGGCGGGATTTCCGGGAGCTGTCGTATCATTTCTTGGTATAGCAATTCCCTGTGCCGTAATAGTTATTGTTGTAGCCACCTTTTTTTTCAAAGCGTATAATCATCCGTTGGTGCAGGCTGCCTTAAACGGTTTGAGACCGGTTATAACCGGAATAATCCTGTATGCTGCCGTAAGTCTTGCAATAAAAAACGGTATGATTCTGGCATCAGGAAATACTCTTATTCCGGGCGGCTGGAATATAACAGCGGCAGGAGTGAACCTGCTGGAAGTCAAGAGTTTGCTTCTCATTGCCGCTACATTCCTCATATTAATTAAAACAAAAATACAGCCCATATTTCTGATATTGGCCGCAGGAGTTTTAGGAGTTTTTTTATACTAATATGATTGAAAAACAAATGCCTGCAAAATTATAGTGTTCCCGGCCGGTATCCATCAATTGATTGCCCACGAAGTTCTTGCCGGAAATAGTATGACTTACTCCAAGCACCTCTTAGCCGTCGCAGCGACTCGACCATCCGGGTCTCGCGTACTGCTCAAATTGACATCCTGTCAATTTCCCGGCACGAAGTACCTGGAGTAAGTCTACAAATTTCAAGCAAGCTCTTCTAACCGGGCTTCCAATTGATGGATACCAGCCTCGCACACTATTGATATCGTTTTTTTGAAGCGTACCCCTGTATGACACCGCTCCCCCAATTACCTGATTAATGGTTCAGCTTGAGCTTCCTATATTCCGTCGGACTTAACTTCAAATTTTTGGTGAATACCCTTGAAAAGGTTTTATAGGAGGTAAAGCCTGTCTCAAAACAGATGTCAAGCACTGAAGAATCTGTTGAGAGCAGTAGATCACAAGCCTGCGCAAGTCTCAATTTTTCAAGGTACCGGTGGAAGTTTTCCCCGAGGAGCTGATGAAAGGATGAACTTATATGGGGAATGCTCATGTGGAATTTTTCTGACAGGCTTTGAAGGGAAATTTCCTTATAATAATTCTGTGAAACGTAGGTAATAATATCCCAGACTCCGCTCTTCTGACAAAGTGTCTGTTTCACTTCGGTAAAGCTGCTGTTGGACCTGTTTCTGTCAAAGGTAATCAGCAGCTCTGTCAATTTGCTTTTAAACATCAGCGTGCTCCACAGCCTGCTGTCGGAAAGCTCCTTCAGCATAAAATTCAATATATTTGTAATTTCTTCGGTGACCTGCTCATTAAAATAGTTATAGGGGATTTTATCAAAGGCTGCTTTGCTCAGAAGCTCGGTCAATGCCAGGAAATCCCCCTTCCTGTCGTAAAAGCTTTCTATCCGTATACTGCCCACAAACATAAGCAGGGGATTTTCGGGAGAAGTCTCAATCTCATGGATATGATGAGGAAATAACAGTGTAAAGGTTCCTGGCTTGAGAGTATGCTCTATGCCGTTTATTTTTTCCTTTGCCTGACCTTTAACTGTAAAATTAAATTCTATGTAATTGTGACAGTGCGGAAATACATGAAAATTTAAACAGTCCACCCTGAGTGCAAAGGGGAGGTTCTCACTTATCCATTCCTTATACGAGACAAAATTCGGTTCCATGTGCTCACCTTAAACAAAATAATAATAAAGCTTTCTACCTTCGTAAATTAACTTGTTATGCTAATTAATTTAAATTTTGCTTTACCTAAATATCTTTTTTATGTCAACTGGTACTCCCGCACTAACTTCATAAAATGTTGTTTTTAATCGTGCATCTTATTTCATGAAGTTGTCCTCGCGTACCAGTATAATCGGGCCTAAACTGTTCAATTGCAAAGTTAAAGGTTAATTTAAAAGGCACTATGAGTTAAATTATAAGGTAAAGCTAATCTTTAGTCAATTCATGAATGCTGCGGCTGTCTTGCGATAATCAAATATAACAATGAATTATAAATATTAAATTTTGAGATATTTAATAAAATTTTGACATGACTTAATGTCTTATATTTTTTAAGATTGTTATAAAGATAATTTTTTATTTATGGAGGTCAATATGCCATATTATTTTAAAAACATGAAAGACAGATTGCCCGGAGTACTCGAACAAATAAAGTCGGCAATGTATAAAAGGATTTCAGAACTTGACATTTCGGTCTGGATCACGCCGGAGCCCGTGACCTTTGAGGATAGAATGTCGGGTGTAAAAAAGGATGTTGCCATCGGCCAAAGTTGGGGAAATTTATGGGATTGCGGCTGGTTTCATTTCACAGGGGCCGTACCCGATGCGTCTGAAACAGGAGCCAATGATGAGGAAATTATTTTACTCATTGACATTAATGGAGAGCTTTGTGTAGTGGACAATGCCGGAAATCCGGTAAGAGGCCTAACAAATTTCTCCTCGGAATTTGATTATTCACTGGGAAGGCCGGGAAAAATAGTTTACCGGTTTGACAGGCCTTTAAAAGCAGGTGACAAAGTAGAGATCTGGGCCGATGCAGGCTGTAATGATCTCTTTGGAAAATATCAGGACAGCGGGACTGTAAAAGATGCCTATATTGCTGTTGCCAATAAGGAAATGGAGCAGCTTTATTACGACTTTGAGGTACTGCTGGATTTATTGCAGCAGCTGCCAGAAGATAAGGCCAGATACCATGGCATTCTGCGAGCCCTGAATGAAGCGGCAAATATTTTAACGAAGTATGACAATGCAGAAGCAAAAAGGGCCAGAGCAATCCTGGCCGCTGAACTCAATAAAAAAGGCGGAGATCCTTCCCTTAGGATTAATGCAATAGGGCACGCCCACATTGATCTGGCATGGCTGTGGCCCATCCGCGAAACCATTCGCAAGGGTGCCAGAACTTTTTCTACTGCCTTGAGAAATATGGAACGTTTTCCGGAATATATCTTCGGAGCCAGTCAGGCACAGCTGTATCAATGGGTCAAGGAATATTATCCTGCGCTCTATGAAGAGGTAAAACAGCGTATCAGAGAGGGTCGCTGGGAGGTCCAGGGCGCCATGTGGGTGGAGGCAGATACAAATGTATCGGGAGGAGAAGCCTTGATAAGACAGGTACTTCACGGAAAGCGTTTCTTTCAGCAGGAATTCGGACAGGATATCAGAAATCTGTGGCTGCCCGATGTTTTCGGATATTCTGCTGCGCTGCCTCAAATACTGAAAAAATCCGGCGTGGATTATTTTATGACAATCAAGCTTTCCTGGAGCAAGTTCAACAAGCATCCTCATCATACCTTCTGGTGGGAGGGCCTTGACGGCAGCCGGATTCTGGCGCATATGCCGCCCGAAGGAACCTATAACAGCTCTGCCGCACCAAGAGCTGTCGCTTTCTCCGAACAGGAATTCCTGGACAAGGGTGTTTCGGATGAATGCCTTCTGCTGTTCGGGATAGGAGATGGCGGCGGAGGGCCGGGAGAGGAGCATCTGGAGAGGCTGAAGAGGGAACGGGATCTGAACGGTCTGGCTCCGGTAACCCAGGGAACCGCACAGGGATTTTTCGACAGGCTTGAAGAAGCATCTCCTATGCTAAAGACCTGGCGCGGAGAGCTATATCTTGAATACCACCAGGGCACTTATACCACCCAGAGCAGGAACAAAAGATACAACAGGAAACTTGAGCTGGCGCTGCGTGAACTGGAATTTGCTTCGGTGCTGTTCATGGTAAAGCAGGAAGGCCGTGAAATAACCGGGGAAGTTTACCCCGCAGAGCTCCTGGATAAAACCTGGAAGGAGATGCTTTTATATCAGTTCCATGATATTCTGCCTGGATCCTCCATAGGCAGGGTTTATAAGGAATCTCTGGAGAGGTATGCCTCAATGCTCGGCCAGGTAGAAGCTGAGACCGGGAAAAGGTATCTGTCACTGTGCACAGGAGAGGCATCCGGTGAGCACGCCGGTACTAATTCCGGAGATACAGGGCATGTGCAGGTATTCAATTCGTTATCCTGGGAACGGGAGGAATGGATTTCCCATGAAGGAAACTGGTGCAAGGCAAAGGTGCCTCCCATGGGATATGCGGTTGTACCGTTAAACGCAGGGAATGGAAATACTGCCGGAGAAGCTGCCGGGGCGTATTCGGGAGGACAGCTGCTCAGTACGGGTGATGTGATGGAAAATGATATCTTCTCAATTGTTTTTTCGGAGAACGGATTTATAAAATCAATATACGATAAAGCCGAAAAGCGTCACATTATACCTGAAGGGGCTGTGGCCAACGGGTTGGCGCTATACGAAGATAAGGGCGATGCCTGGGATTTCCCCGTATATTATGATGAAAAACCCGGTGAGCTGCTGACACTTATAGACAGCAGCGTTTATACCGACGGTCCGCAGATCATAAGAGAAAGCAGCTTCAGGACACCATCGGGACAATCCATCCTCGAGCAGAAAGTTGTATTGACATTGGGCAAAAGGCAGATTGATTTCATAACAGCTGTGGACTGGAATGAGAATTCCAAAATGCTCAGGACATCCTTCCCGGTAAATGTTTATGCACAAGAGGCCACCTGTGAGATACAATTTGGAAATATAAAGCGCCCCACACACAGGAATACTTCCTGGGACATGGCAAAATATGAGGTCTATGCCCACAAGTGGGTGGACATCTCACAGGGTGACTACGGCGTTGCACTCTTGAATGACTGTAAGTACGGACATAAAGTTCTGGACAACATACTGGATCTGAATTTGCTGAGGAGCACCAGTTTTCCCGGCACCGGAGCAGACCTGGGCCGGCAGGTGTTTACCTATTCCCTGTTCCCGCACAAGGGAGACTATATACGGGGCGGTGTTGTCAAAGCCGGTTACGAACTGAATGTACCGCTTAAAACAATTTCTGCAAACCCTGCTGTAAAATCTGCATCACTTCTTACGGTGGAGGCCGGGAATATAATTGTGGAATCGGTCAAAAAATGTGAGGACAGTGATGATTTAATAATAAGAATGTATGAATGCCATGGTACCGGTATAAGTACAAAGGTTAACTTTGGATTTAAAACAAGGGATATCAGGCTTGTAGACCTGATGGAGAAGGAAACGGACCAGGAAAGCCTTGATAGTGATACCGGAATTCTGACCTTCAAACCTTTTGAAATACAAACACTGAAAGTATCGGTTTAAAATAACAGAAATTTTATAAAAAAATATAAATAAATGTTCCTCAATTTCGTTAAAACGCACTTCAGGAGAGAAAATTTTTCCCAGCCGAAAAATTTTCTCTTGAACTTATGCGTTATAATCATAAGACTACCCCTTAAGGCATATATATACACTGTAGACGTTGCCTGTGTAGCTTTAGAAGTCAATTACAGCAAAATCGCATTGCTGACCGGGCTTGTTGTAATTGACTTTGCCTACTTTGCACACTGGAATGACGGATAATGAACCAATCCCTGAAAAGCAGGTGTTATTATCTGATCATTCCCAGAATTGCCTTATCAAAGGGGGGTATAGGTTGAAGGAATATATAGAAGAACGAGTTTTGGAGCTCGCGAATTATATTATCGAGAAAAAGACAACAGTACGATTTGCTGCTAAAAAGTTTGGGATCAGCAAGAGCACAGTACACAAAGATGTTACTGAAAGACTAGAGAAAATAAATCCAACACTTATGAACGATGTCAGGGTCATTCTCGAGGAGAATAAGGCAGAGCGGCATATACGGGGCGGAGAAGCAACAAAGGCAAAATATCAGGGTAAGTAATTTTATATAGATGAAGTTTACACTGAAAAAGAAAATTTACATAGAGGACAAAGTTTAAAAGCCGGGAGCCAAAAGCTCCTGGCTTTTTGAGCGTACGCACCAGAAAACTCCAAACAGTAAATTCCTATACACAGGGTTTGAAAAGGGGAATCCCCTTTCCGCAGTAAAAAGTGTACACTTTTTTACCTATACCATGTTACGAATATACATTCTCCATATCTCATCCATATTGGATAATAAATATAAATCAACGTGTTGCTAATTGAAATTGTGTTTTGCTTTACAGATAGATTTATTGAAATCAACTGGTAACGCGAGGACAACTTCATGAAATAAGATGCACAGTTAAAAAGAATTGCGATAAATTGTTTTTGGTGCGCCCTATTTCATGAAGTTAGTACGGAAGTTACCAGTTGATATAAAAAATTACACAGGTAAAGCAAATATGAAATAACCGGCACAACGAGTTAAATTAAGAAAGTGGAGGTACGTATGTTTAAAAAAGGCATAGGTAAATTTGAGTATCTTATATATGTATTACCGGTGGTGGTTCTTATTTCATTTGTAGTATATATTCCTTTTGTTATGAGTATGGCTTATTCGTTTACTGAATGGAACGGTATTAGCAAAGCAGCCAGGTTTGTCGGAATAGAAAACTTTAAATTAATATTTACCGAAGACGCTGCATTTAAATCCTCAGCTGTATTTACCATAAAGTTCTCGGTATTGTTTATCCTTATAATTAACGTTCTGGCTGTATTGATAGCTGTGATGCTTGACAAGAAGCTGCATAGCACAAACATTCTCCGTGCGGGATTTTTTATTCCCTATATTTTAAGCCTGGTAATTGTAGGCTTCATATGGAGATTTATATTTATTCAAGGCTTCCAGAGTCTTGGAGAAATTACCAATTGGGACATGTTTTCATGGAGTTGGCTTGGTAACGCAAAGCTGGCCTTTTGGTCGATATTATTCGTTTCCATATGGCAGTCTATAGGGTTCTATATTGTTATATATATTGCAGGTCTGCAGTCTATTCCCTATGAACTGATTGAGGCGGCAATTGTTGACGGGGCAGGCAGCGTAAGGAGGTTTTTCAGTGTAACTATTCCTCTTTTAATGCCTTCTATAACTTCATGCGTATTTTTGGCATTGACAAATTCCATCAAGGTATTTGATGTTATTGTTTCATTGACCAATGGCGGACCTGGAGGAGCTACTACAAGTATTACATATGATATTTATAAAGAAGCCTTTCAGAATAACACCTATGGCTATGGAACCGCAAAAGCACTTGTTCTCTTTGTAGCCATACTGGTTATAACGCTTGTACAGGTTACATTCTTCAAGAGCAGGGAGGTTGAAATATAATGAATAAAAGTAAAAAAAGCTTGATAGTTATGGAATTGGTTCTGCTGGCGGCTGTAATATTATTTTTATACCCTATATTTTTGGTATTGCTGAATTCTTTGAAGAGTTTTAAAGAAGTGATGACAGACGTTACAGCATTTCCTGCAATTCTGCATTTTGAAAATTATTTTTACGTTTGGAATAATATCAACTACCCTAAATTGTTCTTGAACAATACTATAGTGACCGGTTTGGCCATTTTAGGAATAATCCTTTTCAGCTCCCTCGCAGGATTTATGCTGTCCAGAACAAAGACCAGATTGAGCTGGGTGATATATATTTTTTGTATTTCGCCAATGCTGATTCCTTTTCAAACAATTATGATTACTTTGATAAAGTTTTTAAATATTATTAAATTACCAAATAATATCTGGGGATTAGGTACACTATACTGGGGTTTTGCGGCACCTACCGCAATATTTATGTACCATGGTTTTGTTAAAAGCATTCCGAGAGAAATTGATGAAAGTGCCCTAGTTGACGGAGCATCAACACTAAGGATGTTTTATTCCATAATATTTCCATTACTGAAGCCTATTACAAGTACAATTATTATTATAGACGTAATGTGGGTATGGAATGACTTCCTTTTGCCGCTGATATTCCTTAACGGGACAAAGGAGTCAAAAACCCTGACACTTGCTGCATATACCTTTATTGGACAGTATGTAACCGATTGGCAGTATACCATGACGGCTATTGTTCTTGCTGTGATACCATCAATTTTATTCTTTATATTAATGCAGAAAAATATTGTTAAAGGTGTTACAGCCGGTGCAGTCAAGGGATAGGCAACTTTTGACCGCTTCTGACTTCAATGGCAGAATACCATACGGATAGATATTAAAGTTGAATAATTTGTCGAAATATCATATTATTTAAGGGGAAATATGTAGAATGATGTTTATTTTTATAGAGTCGTACGGTTAAAAAATAAAGGTTTCAACCGTAGTTTTAACTGCAATGACTCTACCCTCTATTAACAATGTACAATACATTGTCAATAGAGGGTAGTATTTTGTCAGTGTTGACAAAGAGGGATGTAAACTAATATGAAAAATATAGTTTATATAGTATTGAATAAAATAAAATGCTTGTTTTTCAAAAAGCTTGCCAACAAGCTGGTACTTCTTTTTTCTGCAATAATTATACTTACAATAATTTCATTGACTTTTGTTTCCTATAAAATAATAGAAAAAGAATCGGTTAAGAATATCATTGATGGAAACAGAGACAATCTAACATTGATTAACAAGAATATTGAAAGCTATTTCAATGATATTAACCAGGTGTCCCTGCCGAATATAAAGTATGACAATATTATGAATGCCCTGTTGGGGGTAACGGATGAATTATCGGCAGAAGTCTATTTGGAAGACTATATCAGAAGTATGTTTTATTCCCGTAATGATTTTGAAGGTATCTGCCTGTATATAGTTGAGCAGAATTGTTATTATTACATAACGAGAGGGGACGGAATGGTTTTAAAGGTCAGAAAAGCCTATAATACTGATGTTCCCAACGAAGACTGGTATATCAGGACTATAAAAAGCAAGAACAATGTTTATATTGAATCTCTTTTTTTGGCAAAAAAAAGAACCTATTCGATTAATCAGGAAAAATGTTTTTTTGCATATCATAGAGCAATTAAAAATATTGTAGACAAAAAGCCATATGCCGTATTATCCTTCTTTTGCAATTACAGTACATGGAATGAAATAATAAGGAATACTTCTCTTACAGACGGGGAGCAGCTTATATTCATGGGCGAAGATGGCAGTACCTTCTATTCCAACAATAAAGACAACTATAAATACTTTAACCGGCCGGATTTTAAAGCCAGACTTCAAAAACAGGGTACAAATATGTTTGACTGGAAAAGTGAGGATAAGAGTTACCTGACCATTTACAACGCTTCGGACAGCATGAAATTCAGGCTGGTTAAACTCATTCCATATAAGAAAATATACAGTGCGGCACAGACTAACAGGTCATTGGGAACATTTGTAGGCTGTATAATTCTGGTTATCTCGGTTATATTGGTTGTCCTGTCAGCCAATGCAATAACCAAGCCGGTTAAAAAGCTTACTAAAAAAATGCATAGCTTCAGCGAGGGCAGATTTGACCTGGAGGCAAAGGTTGAAGGCAATGATGAAATAGCGGAACTGACAATACAATTCAATCTTATGGTAGCCAAAATTAATGATTTAATTAATGAGGAATACAAAACGAAGCTTGAAGAAAAGAATGCTATTTTGAAAGCATTGGAAGCAGAACTCAATCCTCATTTTTTATACAATGCGCTGCAGGCCATATCAACCACTGCTTTAAAAATAGAAGCCTTTCATATAAGCGATATGGTAGATGCTCTTGCTTCAACTTTCAGATATACCATAAACGGAAAAAACCTTGTCAGACTTGAAAATGAAATTAAATATATAGATGATTATCTTATTATTCAAAAGGCCAGATTCGGAAACAGGCTAACGGTAACCTATGAAATGGATGATAATGTATTGGATGTTCTCATACCAAAGATATCCATACAAATTCTTGTTGAAAATTCCATAAAGCACGTGCTGGAAAAAAGCTTTACATCAGTGGCTATAATAATTAAAGCATATCTGGAAGGTAATGATATACTGATTTCGGTCAGTGACAATGGACCGGGAATATCGCCCGAAAGATTTAAGCAAATCAGATTCTATATGGACAGTGAAAATGGGCAGAATGAGAATAAAGCAATCGGTTTAAAAAATCTTGATACCCGGCTGCACCTGCTATATAAGGGAAAGTCCAGCTTGTATATCGAATCTGACGGTACGGGAACTACGATAAGCTTTATTATACCGGACGGTGGGAATAAGGTTGAGAAATATAATTAAAATATTGTATCAAGGAGGTACCGAGCCCGTGCCATTTCTGTCATGAAGATTGAAAAATGCCGGGCAAGGGCATTAGTATGTATAAAGTTTTAATTATTGATGATGAAGAACCGGCAAGAGAAGCAATAAAGATTTTGGCTGACTGGAATAGTGTAAATATTTATGAGGTTTTTGAGGCATGGGATGGAAAAAATGGAGTAAGACTTATAGAAGAAAAAAGGCCGGATATTATTTTGGTTGATATGAAAATGCCGGGAATGGATGGTATGGATTTACTCCGTATGGTTCAGAGCCGGTATCCTGACCTGGCTGTAATTGTCATCAGCGGCTATGACAATTACGAATATACACGTCAGGCTCTACACTCCAAAGTTATCGATTATCTGTTAAAGCCCATTAAAAGAAATGAGCTCAACGGTGCACTGGCAAAAGCTGTTGATGTTATTTCAAATAAAAGAAAAACGCAGAGTCAGTATATAGATAAAAATATCCTGCTTAACCTATCCCTGCCCAGTTTAAAGGAAAAGGTCTATCTTACTGCCATTGAAGGCAGCATCAGCCGGCAGATGAGTGAAATATACAAGGAAATCATAGATGACGGAAACAGAAAAAAATATTATTCCATAGTGATTTTCAGAATAATGAATTATGAGGAAGTCAGTGAGAAGTACTTCGGAGATACCGGACTTGCGCAGTTTGCTGTTTCAAATGCCATTAATGAGCTGTTTAATGATGAGGTTGAATGTTTCAATCTGATAAATCCCAAGGCTGAAAATGAGATGATAGCAATAATTTCCATAGAAAATAACTGTAATGAAAAACTGAGCAGCAATTATCTTCATTTGATACAAAAGTCCAGGAAAAAGCTTAAGGAATTATTTGAATTAGTAATTATAGCAGGTGTCGGCGGCTTTTTTGAAGGAATAGATTCATTAAAGGAATCGTTTTTAGAGGCAGAAAAAAGTATAAACGGTTTCAATATTTTGAATAAAATTGAAAGCGGTTCAAATGTTGTGCCGGAAAACGCGAACACAAAAAATGTATCCCTGCTGGGGAAAAAGGATCTTATTTTTAACGCAATTGAAGGCGGAAGCCTGTCATATACCAAGGGAATAGTCAATGAACTTGCCGACAGGATAGAACAAGCCGGATATCTCAGTCTGAGAGATGCAAACAGGATATTTGATGAACTCCTGCTTTTATTAAACAATTTTTCAATGGTCAAGGGGTTTGAAGCAAACGAACTCTTATCCTACTTTCAAAACCTTTCAAAAACTGTCTGCAATTTTGATCAGTTTAAAAAGTATTTGCTTGATATAACAGAATTATTTTACAATCTGGCAAGGAAGCAGATCAAAAATGACAATCTCAATATTTATGAGATTAAGGAGTATATCGACAATAATTATTACCAGGACATAAAAATTTCTCTTTTTACCGACAAGTACTTTTTAAGCAGGGAGTATTTGATGAAATTATTTAAAAATGAATTTGGCTGCGGAATATACGAATATGTACTCAGGGTAAGAATGGAAAAAGCCCGGGAACTTATAGCAGATCCCAATATAAAGATTCAAAGTATAGCCCAGATGTTAGGCTACAGTGACAATAACTATTTTAGCAAGGCCTTCAGGAATTTTTTCAAAATATCTCCTTCTGACTATAGAAATACTTTAATTGGTTAATACCCTCTCAAAAACGTATTGTACATTGTCAATAGAGGGTAGAATACATTGTACACATTTTTACCACTAAAATATCACTTATATATATTTTATACATACGGATATCTCGCTAATATGTAACTATACCAAATTACATTTTATAAGGAGGAAATCAAAGATGAAAAAAATATTAAGTTTGGGTGTATGCGTGGCGGTGCTGGCCGGAATGTCCAGTGGCTGCGGCAGTTCATCCACACCTTCCGGTACATCTGAAGCTGCACAGACATCACAATCGGCTGTATCGACAGCAGCTGCGGAATCAAAGGAGGCTGAACCGGTAACAATATCTATTCTGCAAAGTCAGGCAGAATATACCGATGCATATAATGCATATGTAAGCGAGTATAAAAAGGTAGCCCCCAATGTAACTATAGATCTTCAGGTAATGCAGGCAGATTACCCCACTGTCTTAAAATCCAAAATTGCAGCCGGAACAATTCCTGACATTTTTATGACAACAGCAGGCGGAGAGTTAAAAGCTTATGCAGAATACTCGGCAGATTTGACAAATGAGCCCCTGGCGGGTGTCATGCTGGATGGAGTAAAGAAAGACATGACCTATGACGGCAAATTAATGGGAGCTCCGCTGGTAATGGATACCTTTCCCTTAATCTATAACAAGAAGTTGTTTGCGGAAGCAGGAATAACTGAATTGCCAAAAACCCTCAGCGAGTTGGATGTTGTTTGCCAGAAGCTGACTGCAAAGGGCATCACTCCATTTTCAAACGGATATAAGGAATGGTGGGTCCAGAAGCACATATTCCAGCATTTTATTGCCGGAGAAAGCTCTGATTCTGTAAAACTGGTAAATGACTTTATCGCCGGAACTACAAAGTTTGAAGAGCATCCGACCCTGATGAATTATTTTAATTTCATAGATATGACAGTAAAATATGGTACTCCAAAGCCTCTGGAAAGTGATTTCAATGCTCAGGTTGGTACTTTCGCAAATGGCAAGGCTGCAATGATCACCGGTCAGGGTCAATGGATTGAATCAGGCGTTACAAAGATAACTCCGGACTTTGACTTCGGAGTGATGTTGTATCCTGTAAGCGAGGATGCCGGCAAAGCAAATGTATGTGCAGGCTCGGCACAATGTTTAAGAGTAAATAAAGATTCAAAGGTATTAACAGATGCAAAGAATCTTCTTAACTGGTTATATACATCTGATTACGGAAAGAACTGGTTTGGCGGAGTTGCCAAGGTTATAGGACCGGTTAAGGATATTGCGGCACCTGACATGAAGCTGCCAAAGGCATTTGCTGAATTGACAAAGACTACCCCCTCGTCGGGTGCTCCTGTCAACTATTCTCTTGACAGTTTCCATCAGAAGTTTGGCGAAATAATGCAATCATACATAGAAAAAGCAAAAACAAGGGAACAGGCTATAGACGAGATACAGAAAGCATGGGTTAAATTAGGTGCAGCAAAGTAATACTCATTGGCCTTAAGGCAAAGAGAATTTTCTTTAATACATCCAGGGGTAGACTACTCTCTGGATGTATGTTTTTCTTGGAAAAGTTTTACCGGTATTGGGGGACAAAACTGTGAGTGAAAAATGGTGGAAAGAGGCAATTGTATATCAGATTTATACCAGAAGTTTTTATGATTCGAATGGCGATGGAATAGGTGATTTGAAGGGTATCATCCGCAAGCTGGATTATTTGAAATATCTGGGGATTGATGTAATATGGCTTTGTCCTGTTTATGAATCCCCAAATGATGATAATGGATATGATATTTCAAATTATTATGGAGTTATGAAGGAATTCGGAACATTGGAGGATTTGGAAACTTTATTTTCAGAAGTCCATAAAAGGGATATGAAAATTATTATGGATCTGGTAATAAATCATACCTCCGATGAGCATAAATGGTTTGTTGAATCAAGAGCAGGCATCGGCAGTGACAAGCGGGATTATTATATCTGGAGAAAGGGCAGGGACGGAAGTGAACCAAACAATTGGAAATCGTATTTTGGAGGCTCTGCATGGGAATATGACAAAACGACGGATGAATATTATCTTCATTTGTTTTCAAGGAAACAACCGGATTTAAATTGGTTGAATCCGGAGGTAAAAGAAGAAATATTTAATATGATGACCTGGTGGCTGGATAAGGGTATAGACGGATTCAGGATGGATGTCATTAATCTGCTGAGTAAACCCGAGGGTTTGAGAAACTCTGAAAGGGCTGTTTCAACAACAGAAAAATATGTTTTTGATGAGGATTTATATGCCAATCAGCCTGGAATTCATGAAATCCTGCAAGAGATGAACAAAACGGTATTGAGCAGGTATGATTGCATGACAGTTGGGGAAACAGTTAATGTTACCGCCGAGACAGGTCTTTTATATACTGATGGGTCAAGAAATGAGCTGAATATGATATTCCAGTTTGAATTAATGGGAATAGATACGGGTAAAGGCGGAAAGTGGGATGTTGTTGACTGGAAATTAACCGATTTTAAAGAAATTTTGTCAAAATGGCAGAAAGTGCTGCACGGGAAGGGGTGGAACAGCCTGTTCCTGAACAATCATGACAATCCCAGAGCAGTGTCCCGGTTTGGAGATGATGGGCTTTACAGAGAAAAATGTGCTAAAATGCTGGCCACCCTGACTCATACCCTTGAAGGCACTCCGTATATCTACCAGGGTGAGGAAATAGGTATGACAAATGCAGCCTTCAAATCAATTGATGACTACAGGGATATAGAAACCTTGAACTTCTACAGGGAAATGGTCTTTGAAAGGCAAAAAGATGAAAGGGAGATAATGCGGCTGATCCACAGAAGAGGAAGGGACAATGCACGCACTCCAATGCAGTGGGATGGCAGTAAAAATGCCGGTTTTACTTCAGCGGCTCCATGGATAAAAGTAAATTCCAACCACCGGTATATCAATGTTGAAAATGAAGTAAAGGATGAAAACTCCATTTTAAATTTTTACAGAAAGCTCATAAAACTCAGAAAGGAAAATCCGGTATTGATTTACGGCCAATACATTCCGTTGCTTGAAGACAGCAACAGAATAATTTCATATATCAGACAGTTGGAGGGTGACTGTGTGTTGATAATAATGAATTTTTCAAAGGAAACATCACAATTTGATATAAAAGCTGTTCCAAAGTATCAGGAAGCCCAATTGCTTTTGGCGAATTACGACTCATTTGATGTAAGCATGGCCGGGGACTTTGTATTAATGCCTTACGAAGCCAGAGTTTACAGACTGCAATAAAATATCACATTTTTACCTTTGAGTGTCTACAAAATTACATTAATTTTTATAAACAATAAATGTAACATTATATTTACATAATACGATCAAAATATCAGACTGCATTGTTGCACAGACAATGGTAAATCAAAGTATCAAATCAAATTGTCAAAGGAGGAAATATCTATGTTAAAAAAGAAAGGCGTTATTAAGCTGCTGGCGGTAATATTGGCCGCATGTATCCTCAGCTTAAGCCTTCCGGTCACCACAATGGCTGCTTATTCTTTTAACCAGCCGGATGTAGAAAGATGCATGGAAGCTTTCTTGAACACACATTATAGAAGCGGGGATATCTATACTTCCCATTTCTGGGAAGCCGCCTATTCCCGTGAATTGCTCTGCGCATACTATAATTTGACGGGCAAGAACAAGGATAAAATAAGCGAAACATTTTATTGGTTTGAGGATAACCACACGGCAAATAAATATGGAAATCCGCAATCATGGATAGCAAGTGAAGGTGACTGGAATGATGATTACTCATGGCAGTCGCAGTTTACAATGTCTGCATATGCCATTACCGGCGATCAGCATATGCTGGATCAGGCCAAATGGCACTTTGACTTCTTTTATAAAACAAGCGTAGATGACACCTGGGGCGGCGGAATGTGGCGTGAACGCAGTGTGCAGAATCAGAAGGATGTGCCCACCAATGGATGGGCTATTGTTGCCGCCCAGCTGGCAAAGTACTATCCTGATGAAAAGGTCACTGATGCAGACGGTGTCTCCAGAACTTATAAGGAAGCGGCTATTGACATATACAACTGGGTAAAGGCAAGTTTTATGCGCCCCGATGGAGGTATAGAAAACTCAATAACAACAGGTAAGCTTGGCTGGGATGATAATCTTTACACCTATAACGCCGGAATATTCATTGAACTTGCGTCATACCTGTATGACCTTACCAAAGATAACAGCTATATAGCAGACGCCTGCAAGGCGGCTGATTTCGCAAAAAAACGCTTCACAACGGGAGCTGACCAAATCGTAGTGTATGAAGATGATGTGGGCGGCAGCGGACTTTACATGCCGGATCCAACCAACAGCTATGAGATTGTATTCAGAGGTATTTTAATGCGCGGAATATACAAGCTCATCACCCTTGGCGGACAGACACAGTATACCGACTGGTTAACAAAAAATGCTCAGGCCGCTTATAATAACAGAAGCGGAGACGACCTCACAGCTCCCTATTGGAATACGCCATATGACGGAACAACTGTAAGACCGACGGCAAATGCCACAGGACTTACTCTTATGTGCTACAGCCTGTTGGCATCACAGCCCGGGTATTTATCCGGAAAAGTTGAGGCTGAAAGCGGTGTTAAATATGGAACTGCATATAAACAGGCTGACCATGCTGCTTCAGGCGGATATGTTGCGGGAAGTATAGATCACGCAGCAACTGAAACTACCTCGGCATCCGCAATTGAGTTTAAAAACTGTGTTGCCTCGCAGAAACTGGCAATAGGTTACTGTTCGGGCTTGGACAATCCAAAGCTCAACCTGTATATAAACGGAGTATACAGTCAGGAGTTGAACTTTGATAAAACAGGAAGCTGGGATGGCACATATGCTGAAAAAATATTCGATGTAAGTATTCCGGAGGGTGCAAGCATTAAAATCCAGTATGATGATGGATGTGCCGCCGCAAATATTGACTATATAAGGTTTATATCAGATGCGGAAGCAGATAAATCAATTCTTGCAGAAACCATAAACAGTGCAATGAGTCTTTCACAAAACGATTATACGCCCGAAACCTGGGATTTACTGCAACCGGCCATAGATGCCGCACTTGAGGTTTATAACAGGGCAGATGCCGTACAAGCTGAGGTGGATACGGCAGTCGACGCTCTTAAAGCAGTAGTGGACAGCCTGGTAACTGTTCGGTATTTCGGAAAAGTGGAAGCCGAAAAAGGCAAAAAGTATGGAACTGCATACAGTCAGGCAGACTCCGGGGCATCCGGAGGATTTATGGTTGGAAGTATAGACCATGTTGGTTCGGCCTTTGAACTGAAAAATTGCGGTGCGGCAACCAGGCTGATAGTAGCTTATGCATCCGGCCTGGACAATCCCAAGCTCAGTTTTTATATCAACGGAGTAGACAGTCAGGATCTGACCTTTACCAAAACCGGAGGATGGGGCGGCAGCTTTGCACAAAAGACCTTTGACGTAGTAATTCCAGAAGGTGCAACTATAAAATTCCAGTACGATTCAGGAGATGTTGCCGCAAACATAGATTACATCGGTTTAACAAATACTGATATTTCAGCACTTACACAGAAGATTAATGATGCGAAAGAGCTTGTTGAGCAGGATTATACCGCAGCGGCGTGGAAAACCCTGCAAGCGGCAATAACTGAGGCCGCCGGTGTTGCCGCAGCAATTCCTACCCAGGAAGAGGCAGATTTGGCATTAAGCAATTTACAGGCTGTGATAGATGGATTGCAGCTGTATCCCGGATATTATTCAGGAAAAATAGAAGCAGAAATAGGAAAGATGTACGGAACAGCATATAAACAGGCAGATTCGTATGCATCAGGCGGATTTATAGCCGGAAGCATAGACCATGTGGGAGCGGCATTCGAACTTATAAAATGTGCACCGACAAACAATATAATAATAGGGTATGCATCCGGTAAAAGCAATCCGAAGCTTAGCCTTTATATCAACGGAGTTGACAGTCAGGATGTGACCTTCACGAATACAGGAGGCTGGAACGGCGCAGGCAAATACGCTGAAAAAACCCTTAATGTTGATATCCCTGCCGGGGCAAGCATCAAGTTACAATACGATTCGGGTGATGTTGCCGCCAACATAGATTACATAATTATTCCGGCAGATAAGACAGGGCTAATACACAAAATCAGTGAAGTGCAAGCTCTGACAGAAGAAGATTATACCCCTGAATCCTGGTCCTTATTGCAAACTGCATTAAATGCAGCGGTAAGTGTCAGTGACAACAAGGGTTCAACACAGGAAGAAGTAACTGCGGCCCTTAATAACCTGAATGCCGCAATAAACGGTTTGCAGGTCAGGCCACTGCAGGTCCAGGCACCGGCAGCTTCACCTGTGGGAGGAATTTATACTTCGGCACAGACAGTAACGCTGTCAAGTGCCACAGACGGCGCAAGTATTTACTATACTGCGGATGGCAGTGAACCGACCACAGCAAGTGAGTTATATACCGGTCCCATAACTGTTGCTACCAGCAGGGTAATTAAAGCAATTGCCGTTAAGGAAGGTATGGAAGACAGTGAGGTGGCTGTTTACAGTTATACTATTGATATACCGCAGATCGGGCAGGTTCAAATACCTATAGCGTCACCTGCCGGAGGAACTTACACTTCTGCACAGACAGTGACACTCTCAAGCACCACAAGCGGCGCAAGTATATACTTTACTGCGGATGGCAGTGAGCCGACCATGGCAAGTGAGTTATATACCGGTCCGATAACTGTTGATACCAGCAGGGTAATTAAGGCAATTGCTGTTAAGGAAGGCATGGAGGACAGTGAGGTAGCTGTTTACAGCTATACAATTGATGTACCGCAGATCGGGCGGGTTCAAATACCGGCAGCGTCACCTGCCGGAGGAACTTACACTTCAGCACAGACAGTGACGCTCTCAAGTGCCACAAGCGGCGCAAATATTTACTATACTGCGGATGGCAGTGAACCAACAACAGCAAGTGCAATATATATTAATCCGATAGCCGTTAACGCAAGCACGGTAATTAAAGCAATTGCTGTTAAAGAAGGCATGGATAACAGTGAAGTTGCAACCTTCAGCTATACTATAAACACAAGCTCCGGAGGCGGAAGTACTCCAGGCGGCGGCCAAACCGGTGGAGGAAGTACTTCGGGTGGAAGTACTCCAGGCGGGCAGAACGGTGGAGGAAGCACCGTTCAGGAGACAATTATTACAGTTACACCTGAGGGCAATGCAAGGATTGAAAACACTTCCAAAGTTGTAAACGGTGCCGTAGTGAATGAAATATCGGAGAGTGATTTGGACAGGGCTTTACAAAAGGCTGTCAAGGCCCCTGACGGTACAAAAACCGTAATTGTCGAAATGAAAAAGGAGCCCAATGCCTTAAAGTATGTACAAAAGCTCCCTGTAAGCAAGGTTGCATCTGCAAAGTCTGAAAGCAATATAAAAATAATGACTCCTGTTGCTGAATTGACTGTTCCGTCAAATATGATAAAAAAGGCGGATGCAAAGGATTCAAAGGTTGTAGAAATTATATTTGAACCTGTAAACAATAATCAACTGGATAAAAAAATACGGGATATCATAGGTAACAGGCCGGTAATAAACCTATATATGGCTATAGACGGCAAAAATATCGAATGGAACAATCCTCTGGCTCCTGTAAAGGTGTCCATGGAATATACACCGGCTGCCAGGGAATTGGAAAATCCGGACAAAATAGTCGTTTATTACATTGACGGAAATAATAATATCAATACTGTGCCCAATGCAAGGTATGATACCGGAACAGGCAAAATCACATTTACAACCACTCATTTCAGCAAATATGCGGTCGGGTACTCTGATAAGACCTTTAGCGATGTATCCCGCGACAAATGGTACAGTGCTGCCATTGCCGCTCTTGCTGCAAAAGGTATTGCAGAAGGAACATCAGAGGAAGAGTTTTCACCGAATCTGGCAATATCAAGGGAGGAAAGCGTCGCATGGCTGGTAAGGGCTTTTGGTCTGAACACCGAGGCAAACGGCAGGTTCGATGATACAAGCGATAGCAGGTACCTGGAAGAAATAAACATAGCAAAAGCCCTCGGAATAACCAATGGAGTAGGTGATAACAGGTTTGCGCCCGAGAAAAGCATTACCAGGCAGGATTTAATGAAAATGATTGTTAAGGCAATGGAGATTGCCGATAAAGGTCTGGAAAAGGGAACAAAGGAAGATATCGCAAAGTTTAGGGATGCTTCGGAAGTTTCGGGCTATGCGCTGGACAGTGTTGCTGCATTAGTCAAAAGTGGAATAATTGTAGGCTCGGGCAGTAATATCAATCCAAAACAAAACATTACCAGAGCCGAAACCGCAGCCATACTATATAAAATATACAATAAGTAATCATGTAACAGCTAATAACAGAATTATATGAAAGAAAGGCCCGGTTCCAACTAACTAACATTGGAATTGGGCCTTTTAACAGGAAGGTCACCGTATGCTATGAAAAGCCGGAAGCGCAAAGCAGCCGGCTTTTTCAGGCAAGTTTACCAGTACAAAAGATAATTTATGCACCTGTCATCAGCTGATATTACTTGCCTTATACTCCTTGGGGCTCATTCCGGTATACTTTGTAAAAACATGGGTAAAGTAGGCAGGATCTTCAATACCTACGGCACATGCAACCTCAAACACTTTGTTGGCCGGATCCTTTAAAAGCTTTTTGGCGTGATCGATCCGGTACTTGTTTATGGCATCCACAATGGATTCGCCGGTTTCCTTTTTGTACAACCGGCTGAGATAGCTGCTGTTGACATGGATATGATCTGCTATGGTCTGGAGACTGATATTCTTGTGGAAATTATCCCTTATATATTTTTGAGTTTCTTTTATAAGATAACTGAATTTATTTTCATTGGTAACTACAACCTTAGAAATGCTTTCTATCAACTGTTTTAAAATAGCTGACAGGCTTTGAATGTTTCTGCTTGACTGTATCCGCTTGTATATTTCAGGCTCTCTGTCGGAAAGCTCGGGTGTGAACAGCCTGAAACCTGCGAGAAGCCTGTAGCAATAGGAGGCGATGAGCATGCAGGATACCTTTATATTTTCTATGGGCTCCTTGTTGCGTCTGTATTCCTCCAAAAGGTTTTCAAGGCTTTTTAATGCCTCTGAGGGATTTTGCAGCTGGAGGCTGTCCACAATCTTTTCAGCGAAATAATGGGGCTGTCCGGGTGATGAGGTGACCGGTGACGTGTTGGGCATAAAAACAGAAACGTGGTTGTCATTGTAAAAACCGCCGTTAAGTGCATCCTTTGCTTCCTGATAGGCAACAGACAGAGCCGGGATGTTTTGCTGCATTTGGCTTATCCCTATACTGATGGTAAAACGCATGAAACTATCGGCCATAGATAGAATTTCGTTACAGGTCATGAGCAGGGTTTGAGTGCAGAGGGGGACATTGCGGCTTTTAAAGGAAATTATAGCCGCAAGCAAAGTTCTGTCAACTGCCACCGTATAGTGAGGATAGTTTTTAAAAGCCATTGAAAGAAGATTGCTCACCGAGTGCATGAATTTGTTATAGTCCTCCGGGCTGATCAGGGAATTTTCGTTTGAAACACTGTGAATGTCAAACAGAACAATAAAATAATTTTCAATTTTTATCTCCAGCTCGGTCAATTTGCTTTGAATGAGCATATCGTCCATAATGATTCCGTTAAACACATCCTTGAAAAACTTCTCACAGATTTCCGACAACCGCAGATTGGCCTTTTGCTCCATGAGCTTTAATTTCTCATCTTTATCCTTTTCCTGGCTGATCAGGGCCTTTGCCTTATTAATGGCGTCGGGTATTTTCTCGGTAGGATTTGTTTTAATGATAAAATCTATCACATCGTATTTTATGGCGGTCTGGGCATAGGAAAAATCTGCAAAGGCAGTAAGTATGATAACTTTGACAGCGGGATAGTTTTCATGGATATATTTTGACAATTCAAGGCCGTCCATTCCGGGCATCTTAATATCTGTCAGTACAATGTCCACAGAATGGGAGCTGAGTTTTTCCTTTGCGTCAATTCCGTTTTGAGCATCACAAACCACCCGGCAATCAAGTGCTTCCCAATTGACAAAGTATAAGAGCCCCTGCTTGATCACCGGCTCATCGTCAACTATCATAATGTTATACATTTATTATTTCACTCCTGTCTGCGGGAATATGTACAGTTACCTTTGAGCCTTTGTTGATCCGGCTTTCAATTCGGATACCATAAGGCTCTCCATATATCAGTCTGATCCTTTTGTGAGTATTGATAAGGCCGATGCTGTTGTGCCCCTTCTTGCGCATGCTGATAGTTTCACAGTTGTCAAGGTTGATATTTGAACTTTCGAAACCTGCACCGTCATCGGTGACATCAATATATACCGATTCATTTTCCATGTAAATGTTCAGTTCAACGGTGCCCTTTCCCATCTTTTCCTCCAGTCCGTGGACTACCGCATTTTCTACAAGCGGCTCAATACTCAGCTTGGGGATCAAAAGGTCTAAAATGCTCTCGTCGGAAACATGGATGATATACTCCAATTTGTCTTCAAATCTCATCTTCTGCAGGTAAAGGTAAAACTCAATGAATTCCAGCTCCTGTCTTATGTGAACCTTGGCCCGGCTGTTTGTATAGATGCCTGCCTGGAGCAGTTCGGTAAGGGAGGTCACCATTTTATATATGGTCTCATCCTTTGACAGTCTGGCTTTGTATCCTATAGTAATGAGCGTATTAAAAAGGAAATGCGGATTCATCTGGGACTGAAGGAACTTGAATTCTGTCTCCTTTAAAAGCAGCTGCTTTTCATATACCTGATTAATAAGGTACTTTATTTCATCGGTCATATTATTGAAGGTATTGCTGAGCAGTTTAAGTTCACGGTCTTTGTAAGCCGGCATTTTAGTTTCATAATTCCCTACCTTGACTTTATTTATGACAGAAAGCAGGTCCCTTATAAATCGCGTGAACCTGAGTGAAACCAGAATTCCTGCGAGTACGGATACAAATATGATTACAAAGGTAATTGCTATGTAGTTTCTCATACTGTCCGACAGCTTTGCCAGAACCTGGTTCCTGGGAATTCCTGCGATAAAATTAAGGCCGGTGTCACCTATTTTCCTATGGGCAACCAGATAGGTGGTATTTCCCAATGTGACCTCGGAAACGTCGGTGTCATTGTTAAGATTGAGAATGGAGGAAGCAACGGTGCCTCCAAGCAGGTTCCTGTCCGAGCTGGAGTAGATTGCGCCCCGGTCGTCGGTGATATATACCATTGAACCTTCAAATGACAGAAGCTCCGCATATTTTTTATAGAGTTCATTTTCCTCGATTCCGAAAATCATAACCAGCCTTTGTTTAGGATTATTAATGTTGGTGACAATGCGGGTAAAATAGATGGTTCTATCTGTTAAAGAAGGCGGAAGTATTGTCTTGCCCCTGATTTTACTCCCGCTGATTTTCTTAAAAACATTAATATTATTGTTGTTTATCAGGTCGATATTGGGTGTGGATTTGAATATGGAGCAATAGGTGTCCTCATTCAAAAACACGTAGGCTGTGGAGATAAGGTTCATATCCCAGGCATTGTTAAACATCAGGCTGTACCTGAGGTCTTCTTCAATAAGACTCTTATTGATGAAAAGGCTGTAGAAATCTCCATCAAAAGACGTATCGCCTGAAGTCCAGGCTCTTATATTTTTATTGGAGAGAAAATGAAGTGAGGTTGTGTCGATTATCTTAAAGGAATTTTCTATATTTTCATTTGCCTGCCGTATAAGCTGGCTCAGATTGTCATTGGCATTTTTAGTCAGTACTGCTGCCATGTTCCAATAAAAATAAAAACCGACAATGGACATGGGGAGCAGAAGTAGAAGAACTATGGCCAATGTGATCTTGTGCCTTATGGGTGCTCTTTGAATGTATCGCAATATTTGAAATTTACGTCGGGGCTTAAACAGTCTCTTGAGCTTACTCATTAGAAATTTTCCAACTCCTTATCAGCATGTGAATTACACAATACATTATTGTATAATATAACGACCATATAATTCTACATAATTCAACAAAATACTTTATAATCCTTTAATAAAGAAAAAGTTAGTAAAAAAAGTCATACAATAGTAAAGATATTACAATGAAGTTGTACTTACGTACCAGTTGATCCTAATTAAATTTATCTGTAAAGCAATACAAAATTTCAATTAGTACAACAGGTTAAATTAAAATTATGTAACATAACTATGCCAGTTCAACATAACCCAACAAATTCCTTTAAAAATTCATAAGTAGTAAAAAAAACTAAAGAATTCTCAAGATAATACAAGTTGAATTTATTGGGCTGATCTAAAGACTGAATATAGCAAAATATCACAAAAACATGTACTTAATTTTCATTAACTATATACAAGATAGACAATATACTTAAATGTAGCATTTTATAAAAATAAGGTATTTAAAAAAGTTTAACGGAGGGAAAAAATGTTAAAGAGAACTGTTTTAAAAATGGTTTCGGCAGCATTATGTGTTTGCATGCTACTTTCAGCTGTACTTCAGGGCGGAATGACATATGCTGCCGGCAGTGATGCAACCCTTATTATTGATCAAAGCCAGGTGAGCGGTCAGTATGATCTTGATCTGACACAGGCTGGAGATATTGATTGGGTGCATTTTAAGGGCAACGGCTCAGGAGGTGTTATACAGGTTGGTAAAGCAACTACTCCGGGTGCCATATCCTTTGATATACTCCCAAATTCAGTCCCGGAAGGCAAGGTTAGTAATGGCGATCCAGACCGTGTAGCCAGCACCTGGACCGATGGTATGGCAGGCTATGAATCAGGTTTCGATGATACCGGGTTTGCTGTTTTATTACCACCGGCAGGCAATAGGGGTGCCGGCACTTGCAGCGATAACGTCGGTTGGAATTTTTCCGTGTCACCGCAGCCTGTCCGAACATCGGTAATATTCACTGTAGGGCTTTGGCAGGCAAATGTGGATGTAAACTTCTACATGGATGGTATGCCGGCCGATGTGAAAAGCATATCTGCCGGTGGCAGCGCACAAACCTTTAAATATCAGGTGACGGTACCTGCAAACAGGGAACTGAGGGTTGAAGGCATTCAAACAGATATCTTGTGGCAGGACGGCAATTCTTCAATATCAAACATAGCTGTGGGTACTGCCGGTGCGGGAAGTACCGAAGAACTTAATATTTTGCAAAACCAGGTGAGCGGTGAAGCCGAAATTGATCTTTCATCTGCCGGAAATGTTGACTGGCTGCATTTGAAGGGAGACGGTTCCGGTAATATCGTACATATCAGGAAAGCAGCTTCTCCAGGTACAATTTCTTTTGGTACATTATCAAATACCGGCTCTGAGGGCAAAGAAAACAATGGTGACGCAGACCGTATGTCCTATAGCTGGTATGACGGTATGGCAGGCTATGAAACCGGCAGCAAGGATACCGGATTTGGTGTTTTCTTCCCGGCAAGCAACAGAGGCCCGGCTGTCTGGGGGAATGACGTGGGCTGTACTTTTACGGCAGCGGCACAGCCGAAGGAATCAACGGTAGTATTCAGCCTGGGACTTTGGCAGGCAAAAGTAGATGTAAAATTTTATAAGGATGGTGCGCTGTATGATACCAAAAGCATATCTGCCGGTGGCAGCGCCCAGGTATATAAATATGAGGTAACAGTACCTGCAAATACAGAATTGAAGGTTGAGGGAATACAAAAGGAGACTTTATCCCAGTGGGGTAATTTTTCACTTTCAGGTATAGCGGTCAGCAGTGAAACGGCTATTGATAAGACGGCTTTACAGAGCTTATATAATCAAGTTAAGGATTTAGTTCAGGGCTCGTATACAGATACGACATGGACGGTTTTTGATAATGCAAGAACTGCTGCAAAAGCTGTTCTTGACGATCCGGCTGCAGCGCAGTCTGCAATTGACAGCGCAAAAACCGCTTTGGTACAGGCACAGAGTGCCCTTGAGTACAATACAAATGAACTGTCCATTACACAAAGCCAGATGAGTGGTGTGTTTGCCATTGATCTGACTGCAGTTGGAAATATTGACTGGCTGCATTTGAAAGGAAATGGTTCGAACGGAATTATACAGATCAGGAAGAATACTCAAAACGCAATTTCGTTCAGCGCACTTGTGAATACTGTTCCTGAGGGAAAAGAGGTTAATGGTGATGCCAACCATGCTTCTGCATCATGGACGGATGGAATGACAGGTTATGAATCCTTGGCCAATGATACCGGCTTCGGTGTTTTCCTGCCTTTACCGGAGGATAGAAATCCCGGCGCCTGCAATGAAAATGTAGGCTGGAACTTTTCGGTAGCAGCACAGCCAACTCAAACAACCGTGGTATTCAGTACGGGTATCTGGCAGGCAAAAGCAGATGTAAACTTCTTTCTGGATGGCAAATATGCCGCTGCCAAACATATGGAGGCAGGCGGTACTGCCCAGGTATTCAAATATCAGGTGGTTGTTCCTGCAAATAAGGAGCTCAGGGTTGAGGGTGTGCAAAAATATAAAAATGCACGTGATGGCAACTCCTCACTGTCAAATATAGCAGTAAGCAGCAAAGAAATTGCGGACAAATCAGCTTTACAAGCTCTTTATGATGAATTTGACGGAATAACCAAAAGCTATTTTACAGATGCTTCATGGAACAAATTTAATAATGCAAAAATTGCGGCAAAGGCAATTCTTGAAAAAATTGACGCCACACAGGCAGAGGCTGATAATGCAAAAGCAGCACTTGGTCAAGCCCAGAGTGAGCTTGTAAAAAAGGACACCAATGTGATGATAGACTACACAAGCGATCAGAGAGGCTTAAGCTATGCCCTGGGTCATCTCAATGATCAACAGGACAGATACCAGACCTTTACAGCCGGTGAAGCTTTCAGGATGGAATATGTTCAGCTTGGATTGACGAAGGCATCGGATGACGGAAGTGATCTGGTGGTAAAGCTGTATGCTGCGGATAGCAATGGGCTGCCCACCGGAGCTGTACTTGCACAAACTACCGTCGGCAAAAAAGCTGTTGTAAGCGGAGGATTAACCACAGTCAAGCTTGGTTATGATATAAGCGCAAATAAAAGATATGCAATTGATGTAACTCAGACTGCTCTTCAGGACGGTATATATTGCTGGACAGTCATGCCTAAAAATTATTATACAAAAAATGAATTTTACGGTAAGACCGTTTCAGGAAATTTTGTAGCTGAAGCATGGCTTGGAACAGGTTTGATGAAAATTATAAAAAAAGTAAGTGTTGATAGAAGCGCACTGGAGGCTTTGGTATCCGAGACAGGCAACTACAATGAAAAAATTTATACGGTGGAATCCTGGCTGGCTTTGGCGGGTGCTGCGGAATCCGCAAGAAGCTGCCTGGATAACTTCGATGCCACTCAGCAGGAAATTGATGCTGAAGCCGGAAAACTTCAAGCCGCAAAAGATAATTTGGTTACAAATATAAACATATCTGATTTTAATGCTTTCGTTTCAAGTTTTGATAATGTGGCGGTTAAGGGTTACACTGAAGCTTCTGTGGCAGTATTGACAGGTGCACTTGCAAATGCAAAACAATTGAGCGGCATTGCTTCCGATCATGAAAAGCTGCAGGCCTACGCCGATGTTCTGAACGCTATTGCAAAGCTTCAGGTATCAGGAGAATATTCATCAAAAACAGACGGCGGATTAACCGGTTCTTTTGGTTTTGAAGGTGATATGAATGCTCCCATTGCGTTTATTGATGGCTCCTTTAAGCTTGCCAGCAGGGGAAACCTGATGATCAGATTCGGTGTGGCAGGCCTTAAGGAAAAAGGTGTTTCAATCGATTGGTACAACAGGGACGGATATTTGCCCTGCTATGTAAGTGAGTATACGACAGATAATGTTACATATAAAATTGAAGAGTTTGCCAATAAGCATATCATTGATGGCAACCCTGTGGAAGTTGCATATGCAAAAATGACGGCCACAAACAATTCAGGTGAGAAACGATTGCTTCCTGTTGTTTCAAAGGAATTACTGCCTTTGAATGAAGCAGCTGAATCTGCATTTGTCATTAATGCCGGAGAAACAGTTGTAAGAGAATATGCAATTAAAGCAGATAGATTTGAAAATGAAGGACATACAGGGAATCAACATGAAGTATCTCCTAAGGCAGAATTCCCCACTGACCAAAAGATCGTTGAAGCCGCAAGGAGTGTCGCAGATACAGGTAAAAACAGCATTTTTGAAAATAACTATGCTGCCATGAAGACTTACTGGGATACCAGACTTGCAGGAATAATAGATATAAGGCTGCCCAACAGCAAGGATGCAAAAAATAGGGACAGTCTGGTAAACGCATATAAGGCAGGTTATATCTATACTCTTATTATCAAAGACGACACATTCCTGCATGTTGGCGAAAATGGCTATGACAGGTTGTTTTCACATGACACAATCGGAATATTGCAGTCCCTTATTACAGCCGGTGATTTCAAGGACGCAAAAAATTATCTTGAAAGTGTTCCCATGACCGGAGGTATAAACATTGAAAACGGTAAGGTAGATCCCGATTTATACTGGGATGCAAACTGGAAATTGCCATGGGCATATTCCGTATATCTAAGCAAAACGGGAGATCTGGATTACATAAAGGGAAAATTTGAAGGAGTAATTAAAAAAATGGCTCATTCTATTCATGACGACCGTACAGGTGCAAACCATGACGGAATTATGAAAAGCACTCTGGCCATTGATTCCTACGGCCAGTGGACAGTTGACGACCAGGCCGCACTTATGGGGCTTACAGCGTATAAATATATTTGTAATGAATTGGCTTTAAAGGAAACCGACCCGAACAAAAAAGACTATTATTTAACAGAAGTTCAGTGGGCCAATGCCGAATACGACAGTTTGTTAAAAGCAGTAACCGAGACACTTGAAAATACAATCAGCAGTAATAACTTAAACTATATTCCGGCTTCAATAGTTGAACCCAACACTAAAAACAGATGTAATGATATCAGAGATGCAAACTGGGCATCAATGCTGTTATTCGGATCATTCCCCTGGGACGGGTATCTGTATGGTGCAGATCAAACCAGGGCAGGAGCCAATATAGATATGATCGACCAGACTTATGCATACGGCATTGAAAGGCGTAAAAGCCTGCCGGAAGCTTCACCTTATAATTTTGGAGGTTATCCTCATGGCTGGTATTCAAGTGCCTACAATGCAGGATACGGTATTGCCGCACTTCGTGGTGAAGCTTACAGGGATATGGGAATAAAAGCTTATGAATTTCAGATAAACAGTGCCATGGGCTCGCCCTTTGGCTGGTGGGAAGGTGTAGGACCCACAAATTATCCCGACCAGGATCCCTCAACTCCGCTTTGGAACCGTGATAATGCGGCAGGAGGCGGTGGTTCCAACCAGCACATGTGGGGACAGGCAACAGCATCCAAAGTCTTGTATGATGCACTTATAGCCGAAAGAATTTTTAATGATAACAAAAATGCAGAAATAATTATCGGCCGTGGTGTTCCAAAAGAATGGGTAACAAATGCCACCAGGGAAAACAACATAGTTGCGGCAGTAGAAAATTATCCGGTTCTTCAAGGCGGCAGAGCAGGCTATACAATTGAAAGAAACGGCAGCAAACTGAAAATTACCATGAACTGCAATAGGGAAAATTCCAAAATAGCTGCAGGCACTGCAGAACAATGGAGTATTCAACTGCCAGCCATGGTAGACAATATCTCATGGGTTTCTGCCGGAGAAGCGGACAATGCCAATGGTATTGTTACAGTTCCGATAGAAACAAAGGAAGTTACTATTGTGCTGAAAGATTTATTGGGAAGCTCGGTGTCAATAGATACAACATCATTACCCAATGGTAAGGTTGGGGCGGCGTATTCAAGTGCATTAGCCGCAGCAGGCGGAACATTGCCATACACCTGGAGTGCTGAAGGACTTCCGTCGGGACTGAAAATTACAAATGCCGGGGTGATAGAAGGTACTCCAACTGCAGCAGGTACCTTTAGTGTCAGCTTAAAGGTCCGGGACAGCAGCAATCCCGTATTAAGTGAAAGTAAAGCTTTAAGTATTACCATAACTCCTGCCGATCAGCCTGGAGGCAATACCGGAAACAACGGCAGCAACAACAGCGGCAGTACCGGAAGTAATACTGGAAATACCGGTTCGGGAAATAAAGAAACGACTGTAAATCCAATTGGTTCATCTATAAGCGGTGATAAAACAATACTAACCATTTCAATAAAAGCCGGCAATGAATCGGGAAAAGCCGTAGCCAATGTAGAAAAAGCTGCTATCCATAGTCTTGCAGAAAAAGCCAGAGAAGCTGAAATCAACGGACAGAAAGCTATTGTTGAAATAAAACTCGACTCTGCAAAAGATACAAAATCTGTCGAGGTAGGATTCCCAGCAGATGCGCTTAAAGAAATAGCCGGAACCCTTGGAACTTCTATTAAGCTTAGTACAGGAATCGGAAGTGTTATTTTAGATGCAAAAGCAATAGCTTCGATCAGTGCTTCTGCTGCATCCGGAAAAGTAAGCATTATCCTGAAAAATTCGGAGGATTCTTTGCTGCCGGAAGAAATAAAGACCAAAGTGAGTGACCGGCCGGTTTATAATTTCTCAGTCCAGGCTGGTGATAAAGTTATATCAGAGCTTGGCGAAGGAACTGCCCGGATAAGTATACCATATGCTCCAAAACCCAATGAGAAGTATAACTCTATCATAATATACAAAATAGACAATGACGGAAACTCAAAGGTTGTCAGAAGTATATATAATCCTGTGACAGGCACGGTTGATTTTATAACCGCTGACAGTTCACAGTATGCCGCAGGTTATAATGAGGTTGAATTCAACGATGTTACATCCAGGGACTGGTTTGACAGGGCGGTGGGATTCATGTCGGCCAGAGGTATAGTAAATGGTGTGGGGGACGGCAGTTTTGCTCCTCAAAATAAAGTTACAAGAGCTGACTTCCTCATAATGGTAATGAACGCTTACGGAATTGAGGCTGATAGGGCGGTAACCGACAACTTTGCAGATGCCGGCAGCAAATACTATTCTGATTACCTGGGTACTGCAAAACGCCTGGGTCTGGTTTCAGGTACCGGAGATAACAAATTCATGCCGAATGCTGCTATAAGCAGACAGGATATGCTTCTTATACTCTATCGTGTGTTGGATATACTTGGTGAATTACCGGCTGCAAAAACAGGAAACTTTGACAGCTTCAGCGATTCAAAGGATGTATCCGGTTACGCAAAAGATACAATGAGGCTGTTTGTTGAGGCAGGTATTGTTTCGGGAGATGACAATAAATTGAAGCCTAAAAAAGATACATCAAGGGCAGAGGCTGTACAGGTACTGTATAACCTGCTTTCCAGATAAATAACCTGAACTGAAAAGTGCACCCAAATGATAGTAAACCAAATGTTTCTATTATATTGAGGTGCACTTTTTGGCTATAGAAAATATGAAGTCAAAAAAATCATACAATAGTAAAGATATTACAATTAATTTGGAATTTAACTGTTAATCTTCCGGCATAGAGGAATTTAATTAGAAATATTACAAAAACAAGTACAAATAATAAATTAACTTATTTGGCCCGGCATCTTATAATGTAATCGTAGCGCTACTAGTGAATGATTTGAACATACAAGGAGGAATTGAGATGAAAAAACCTGTAGCTTTATTATTAGCTTCATTAATGGTTGCTTCTTTAGCTGCATGCGGTACAAATACAGTTTCCGAGAGCACAACATCCGCCGCAGTATCAACCAGTACACAAACCAGTGCACAGACCGGTGCAGAGGCAAAGGGCCCGGTTACAATAAAATATCCTACATACAGGGTAGGTACCCATTACTCTGCTGCTTTCGAGAAGGAGCAGATCGCAAAGTTTAATGAAAAGTTCGGTAATGAAGTAAAAGTCCAGGTAGAAGAGATTCCAAGCGATACGGCATATAACGACAAGATGAAAATTTTAGCTGCTTCAGGGGATCTTCCCGATGTTGTCATGGGTAAAAACGGAATAAATGAAATATTGATAAAAGGCAATCTGGCAACACCTTTTAATGAATATCTGGATAAGGATTCAGAATGGAAAGCTGATATCGGCGATGAAGCAATTGCCGCAAATACACGTGACGGAAAGGTATGGTCCATCAGTGATCAAAAACAGGTTATAGGGTATTTCTACAATAAGGAGATGTTTGAAAAGGCAGGCATAAAACCTGCTGAAACCTGGGATGAGTTTTTGGCCAACTGCGACAAATTAAAGTCGGCAGGTTTTACCCCCCTGGCTTTGATGACAGGTGAAAATGCATGGACCACCAACCTTATGCTTTCCTCAATTGTAGGTACAAGCGGAGAAGCCGGAAATAAATTTATGAATACTCTTCATCCTGCAAGTTTTGAAACTCCCGAAATGATCGAAGGATTGAAGAAAATACAGATAATGCTGAAGAAGTACACAACAAAGGATGCCATAGGAGCAGTATATGCAAATGCGGCAAATAATTTCGAACAGGGAAAAGCTGCCATTATCGCCAACGGTCCCTGGATGATCGGTGATTTCAGTGATAAGAGCAAGTCTCCGGAGGGTTTCGACAAGAAGGTGGGTGTTGCCGCATACCCTGGAAGCGGAGCATTTTTGTCCTATGAAGTCGGGTACATGATTGGTTCGGATGCCCAGGATAAAAAAGATGCCGCAGCTAAATTTATCAAGTACAAGACCAGCGCCGAAGGGCAATCCATAGCACTGGAACTCGGTAACGTGTTACCCGTTTCAGACAAGGTACAGCCTTCGGAAGAATTCAAACAGAAATATCCGGTATTTGTAGAGACCATTGATGTAGGAAATAGTGCAAAAGTGAAGTACCAGTACTTTGACACTATTGTATTCCCAAATGTAACTGATACCTGGAAGAATTTATATCCGGAATTGGCTTTCGATAAGCTGACTGCCGAACAGTTTGCCAAGAAGCTTACTGAGGTGGCTGCAAAGAACAAATAACTTAAATGAATGCTGAATATTTAATAGAAGTTGTAATGCATTCTCCTCGGAAGGTTCCGGGGAGAATTGCATTTAAGGAGATGATGAAATGGCGAAAAATAAAGGTTACATAGCTTTATTCCTGATTCCGACAATTATACTGTTTGTAGTAGTTTATGCAGTTTCAATTGTTATACTTGCCGGTACTTCTTTTACAGAATGGGCCACCGGAACAAAACCTGTTTTCATCGGCTTAAGCAATTATATAAAAATGTTTACCGATGACTCGGATTTTACCCGGAGTTTGATTAATACCGTTATATGGATTATATTGCAGTCCACTGCTCATGTTTTTATTGGTGTATTGTTCGCCATTATTCTCAATATGAAGGAATTTTACTGGAAGTTTGCAAGAACGGTATTTATGATACCGAATATCATTTCGGGAGCTGCCGTGGGAATGCTGTTTTTATGCATATTGAATCCTGAGTTTGGCGCGATAAACAGTATTATCAGGTTATTCGGCTTTAAGGATTTTTCACAAAACTGGTTTATGGACTACAGGACATCCTTCTTTTCGGTAACCATGACCTGGCTGCCCTATGCCGCCGTAGTTACCATTCTGGTTCTGGCTGAAATAGCGGCAATTCCGGAGGGACTTTTCGAATCGGCCAGGATTGACGGTGCCAGCGAAATAAAAGTAAATTTGTATATTGTACTGCCGCTGCTCAGAAACATTATCGGAACCTGTGTAATTCTGTCGGGTACAAGTATGCTGCAAAAGCTTGATATCATCATGATGACCACAGGCGGAGGGCCTGGAAATCAGACAATGAATCTTCCAATGTATATCTATAAGACAGCTTTAATGGACAATAATTTCGGATACTCAAATACTGTTGGTACATTCCTTGTTGTATTTGGAATTGTATTGGTACTACTCTACAGGAGAATCTTTAAAATAGGCAATTCTGATACATGAAAGGAGTGACTTGCTTGAAAGGAATGAAATTTCTTTTATCAATTTTAAAATACTTGTTTGTTTTAACTATAATGGTTCTGTCAATCGGACCGTTTATATGGGTGTTCATATCTTCGTTCAAAACCAATGCGGAGATTCTCAATTATTCCATTGGATGGCCGCAAAGCTTCAAAATATCAAATTATCTGATGGCTTTTAAAATAGCACCATTGACACAGTTTTACCTGAACAGTGTTATCGTAGGTATTTTCGGTACAATATTGAATCTGATTATTTTAGGGATGTCGGCCTATGTTATTGCAAGGTTTGACTTTAAAGGAAAAAAAGCCATAGTAGGTATCTGTTCATTATCTCTGCTGATACCTGGCGCCGCAATGCTGCAGCCATTGTATCTGACAGTGAATACATTGGGACTGTATGACAAACTGATTGGTTTGATTATTGTTTATGCAGGGTTTGGGCTTCCCGCATCACTTTATATAATTTCAAGCTATTTTCAGACAATACCAAAGGAAATGGAAGAATCGGCCAGCCTGGATGGGGCGGGTTTCATCAGGACCTTTGTCTCAATCATTCTTCCAATTGCAAAGCCCGGGTTTGGAACGGCAGCCGTATTGCAGTTTCTTTTATGCTGGAATGAATTCCAGTTTGCAATTACCCTCACAACAGGTAACAAAAGCCGGACACTTCCTCTGGCACTCTACTACTTTAAAAGCCAGTTTGCCAGTGACTATGGTGTAATGTTTGCAGCTACGGTTATTGTAATCATTCCAAGCATAATCGTTTATATGCTGCTTCAGAAGCAGGTTGTATCAGGACTGGCGGCAGGCGCCGTAAAAGGCTGAAAAACTTCATTATTTGAAAAAGGATTGAATTTTAATGAATACAGGGAAGCAATTGCTTGATATAGATGAATTATGGTGTATAAAAGAAGACAGGTTCAGCGGTGAAACCACCAAGCACTATGAAGGACTTTTTACCCAGGGCAACGGCTATATGCATGTCAGGGGGAGTTTTGAAGAAGGGCTTGAAGGAGCAGCCCAGGATGAAGAATACCTGCGGATGCCGGCAAATGTCACACTTGAAAAGCCCAGGCATCCCGAATCCAAATGGGGCACCTTCATACCCGGTGTCGTTGGTAAGCACCCGCTGCTTAAAGAAGAAATAATTAATCTTCCTTATTTTCTAAGTATGAATTTGGTTATTGCCGGCGAAAAGCTGGATATGAAACTCAGTAATGTCAAGGAATATAGAAGATGGCTGGATTTGAGAAACGGCTGCCTTTACAGGACCCTCATATGGGAAACAAAAGCCGGATTGAGTCTGAGGCTTACATATATGCGCTTCATCAGTATGTCCCATGAGCATCTGTGCCTGCAGCAGCTCGGTATTGAAGCACTGTCGGGACAGGGCGTTGTTGATATTGCCTGCGGAATAGATGCCGGCGTAAGGACCAACGGTTACAACCATTTCCGGGAGGTATTGACAGCAGAACCTGAGACCGGCTGTATTTCGGCAGAAACTCTTACCGATGGCGGGGACAGGATTTTAATGCTGTACAGTGTAAAGGCCTCCCAAAATATTTTATGGAGCAGGCAGCAGAAAGGCCAAAATGTTTTTTACTCGGGATCAAAGCTTTTAAAAGCCGGAGATTGTCTGGAGGTTCAGAAAGCAGTTTCAGTTGTAACCGGCAGGGACAATGAGGCCGGAGAGCTTTTGGAGAGAGGGCTTAAATATTTAAGGGCTTTCGATGCTAATGGTTGGGAAAAGCTCTATGAAAATCATGCGAAAGTCTGGAGCGAAAAGTGGAAATTCAGTGACATAAAAATTACCGGAGATTTTGAAGCGCAGCTGGCGCTGCGTACATCCATATATCACCTGATCCGGTCTAACTGTGAAAATGACCCCAGGGTTGCCATATGTGCCAAGGGATATGCAGGTGAAGCATATTTTGGCCGGTATTTCTGGGATACCGAAATAAACATGCTGCCATTTTTTATCCATTCAAATCCAAAGGCTGCCAGGAACCTGATAATGTTCAGGTACAACACGCTGGAGGGGGCTCGTAAAAATGCCGGGGCTTACGGCTACCAGGGGGCAAGATATGCCTGGGAGTCTTCGGTTTCAGGAGAGGAGCAATGCCCATGCTGGCAATATGCCGATCATGAGATACATATTACGGCAGACATTGTATACGCGTTGTGCCATTATGTAAATGGTACCGGGGATCTGGAATTTATATGGAATCATGGCATCGATATAATGGTTGAAACCGCCAGGTACTGGGTTGAGCGGGTGGATATCAATAAAAATGGCTATTATGAGCTTTTGGGCGTTATGGGTCCGGATGAATACCTGCCCATGACCAGGAACAATGCATTTACCAACCGGATGGTTAAATTCAGCCTGGAAAAAACAGTTGAATACCTGGAAACCGTCAGGAAACAGGATGCAAATAAATACAGGGATATTGAAAAAAGGCTTGCTCTCACACCGGAGGATTTAGTGCGGTTCAAGGATGTGGGAGAGAAATTGAAAATTCCTTTTGATGCAAATACCCGGATAATTCCCCAGTCGGAAGATTTTCAGGATTATGCCGATCTGGATTTTGACACCATCTGGAAGGACAGGACAAGGCCTTTCGGACACTTTATATCCCAGGAGAGGAATTACCGTTCCAAGGCTTTAAAACAAGCCGATGTACTTCAATTGATAATGCTTTATCCCGAGGATTTCACACGGGAGCAGCTGTCTGCTTCCTATGACTACTACGAACCCATCACCACTCACGACTCATCGCTTTCGGCATCGGTTTACGGAATCACGGCAGCCTGGCTGGGAAGGCTGGAGGAGGCCGGAAAATTCCTTAAAAAAGTTATGGAAACCGACATGTCCATTGAAAAAAAGGGAGCTGCCGAAGGTATTCACATTGCCAACTGCGGAGGCCTGTGGCAGATGATTGTATATGGTTTTGCAGGCTTGAAGAGCGCCATGTGGTGCAGTGAAATACGTCTGGAGCCGCATCTCCCCGAAAAATGGGAAAAGCTTGAGTTTACTCTGGCATGGCATGGCAAATGGTATAAGGCTGCTATTACACAAGAAAAGTACGAGATTTTTGAAATGCAGGATCAACTTGAAGCATAAGAACTGGAGGTAACACATGAAGCCATTTAAAGCGGCCGTTTTTGACCTGGACGGCGTGGTTGTGGATACGGCAAGATTTCATTTTCTTGCCTGGCAAAGGCTGGCACAGGAATTGGGCTTTGAATTTACAGAAAAGGATAATGAGCGGCAGAAGGGCGTGAGCCGTATGGAATCTCTTGAAATACTCCTTGAAGTGGGTGGATGTACAAATTTATCCCCGGAGAAAAAAGAGGAACTGGCTGCTAAAAAGAATGAATGGTATAAGGAATATCTCTATGAAATGACCCCGGCGGATATACTGCCCGGGGCAAGGGATTTCATGGAGTATCTGAGACGCAGAGGCATAAGGACTGCCCTGGCATCGGCCAGCAAAAATGCCCCTATAATACTTGAAAAGCTTGACATAACAGAGCTCTTTGATGCTGTTGTGGACGGGAACAGTGTTTCAAAGGCAAAACCGGATCCCGAAGTGTTTTTGAAGGCGGCGGAAAAGCTGGGGATCGATCCGTCCGAATGCTTTGTATTTGAAGATGCACAGGCGGGGGTGGAAGGCGCAAAGCGGGCCGGCATGAGAGTTGTAGGAATAGGAAAAAGAGACATCCTGCAAAAAGCCGAAATCGTTGTGAGCGGGTTTCCGGAAATAGAACCGGTAATCCTGTTAAGCTGCATTGAGCTGAAGGACACCTGTGCAATGGAGTATGGTCATGTGTAAGGAAAATATAATTCATTTTGGGGAATTGGCGGCAGGTGCCCGGAGAGAACTGCCTCATGGCGGTTTTATTGAAAAGAGGATATTTAAAGACAGGTATGGCAGCAGTATCAATATCCTGCGTATATCCAACGGATTATTGACCTTTACGGCTATTCCCGAAAGGGGTATGGATATGGGAGAAATCTTCCTGGGTGAGGAAAAAATCACCTGGGACAGGGGAGAGGAATATCTTCTTCATCCGGACAATGTGAACCTTCACGAAAATGGAGGCTGGGAAAAGGGTTTTTATGCCGCTGTTGCGGCCCTGGGACCAGAAGTTTTCGGTACTCCCGACGAGGTAAGGACTGTACACGGGACAGGCTCCTATTCAAGGACAATATTGGAATCCATAAGTATTTCATGGGACGGGGAGCAGATTTGTCTGAAAGGTATTGTTCCCATAAAGGGTTACCGGGCAGAACCTGTCTATGAAAAAAATATCAAAATTCTCACAAGGTACAACTCACCCCTCATAGTCCGAAAAGATTCCACAAGGAATTTAACCGGTGAAAGGCAGCCGCTGGATGACGGTTTTCATATCCAGCCGGCCGGAGAGTTTGTTTCAAAGGGAGGAAGGTATATTCTGCCTGTTGCCGTGGATAAAATGCTGCTCAGGGATTCGGCACCCAAAGAAAAGGATCCTTTTGAGATATACGGCTTCAGTTTGCCTCTCCAGCCCATAAGGTGCTATCAGTATGTGCCTGAACCGGTAAATTGCCTGGAAAAGGTCAAAGAGCTCAACGGTTATCTGGATTTGATTGAGGAAAGCGGCAAAATGACGGCTGAAATGATAGTAAATGCCGAAAAAGATAAAGCTGCTTTTGTTATAAGACCATTGGAGAGCTTTCCCAGGTCGTTGATTGCCAAAAGAGCCGATGAGACTCCCATGTATGCTCTGGAACCATGCAGGACAAGGCCCAATTCCTTAAGGCAGAAAGCCATCGATGGTGAACTGGCGTATCTGGAGCCATATGAACAAGCTGATTCGTGGATTATTATCGGTGCAGCCTCAAACATTTCATCAATTCTATTGCTGGAAGACCTGATCGAAGCGGCAGGCAGGTAGTGCATGGCAAGGAGAGCCGCTGACGGAATACAATTAAAACAAGTAAAAATAACACAAGAAAAGTAAGAACATTCTGATTTTGTTCTCTAAATATGAGTTATATAATTATGTTAACATATTCATAGTCATCTGACTTGAGATATTATAATTTTATACCATTTAAAAAGTAAATATTAAGAATACTCTCGAAAAGTAATTGGTAATTTCGAGAAAAACCAATACTTCACTCCATTTTCTTTGTGAAATGGAGCTATTTGTAGAAAAAGCATTGTACCTTGAGAAATTAATAGTTGTGTAATTTTGAGCCCAGATTTTTTGGGACAGCAAATAAACCTTTGAAATTCAAAGATTTTTAAATGCTGTTTGAAAAGTTCTTGTACTATTGCAATAGACTCAGAATACTAAAGGATTTGTGTTTGATCCAAGCATCCAGATGTATATTAGCAGCAGCGAAAGTGGCTCTTGCAAAACGGT
>NZ_JHYD01000033.1 GCF_000621505.1 Ruminiclostridium cellobioparum DSM 1351 = ATCC 15832 | reverse complement strand
CGACTTACTGTTCAGGTCACCTGAGTCACTTTGTTCTCCGGTTTTTTCCACGGTCTTGCTGCCGGTATCCTGCTGCTTATCCTGTGTGCCGGGAGTAGTTTCTTTGTCTTGACCGGGTTGGCTGTTTTTTGGAGGTATCTTTTTTATATCGGTAAGCAGCTTAATAACTGCCTGGTTTCCAATGGTTTTCTGGAGGATATTTATATCCTGCTGTGTCAATGAATTGGGCAGTCTTTTGAGACGTTGAATTATTTCTATGTAGTTGGGCTGCTTGACTAAGGATTTTTGCCTTGATGATGAGTTCTGAAGGTTTTTGTTCTGTGCCGCTGCCGATTTATCCGGGGCTCTGGTGTACATCCTGTTCAACTCCTAAAATTTATTCTTTATAAATTTATTCCTATACTGAATAGTAAATTTTAAAGTTGATTTAACACCTGAATTTTTATTTATTTTTTCGAGTAAATCTTAATATACATGAAATTTGAAGAAAATTGCCTGAAATACCCGGGAGAAGATCGGGCTTTACCCTCAGAGGATTGGACATGACAGTATTGATAAAGCTAGTTTTGTATGAAAAAATCCGTCTGAAACAAATTATTCCAGACGGATGATTTTATTTATTGTAATATTCTTTTCGGTAAAAAAAGCTGTTCTAACCTGAATTACTATCTCAAAGCATAGCCTACGCTGTTCATGTAGTCAATGAGACTACCTGCAAAGGCATTTATGTCATCGCTTGACAGAGTCTTTTCCGCCGAACCTATTACAAATCTGAAGGTCATGCTCTTCTTGCCTTCGGGCAGGCCCTTTCCGGTGTATATGGTAACAAAGCTGAAACCATTGAGCAAGTCTGACTTAAAGCTGCCGATATCCTCATTAACCCTGTCAAAGGTAACCCCGTTGTCCACCAGGAAGCTGTAATCCAGAACGACCTCAGGGAACCTGGATGGTTCCTTATACTTGATAACCCCGGTATCAATAGCCTGGAGCACATCTCTGTTTATTTCCAGCACAGCTATGTTCAGCTTTTTGGCAATGTTCTTTTTAATCATAGGATGGACTACACTTATATACCCCATCGGGGTTCCATTTGTGCTTATATCCACTGATTTCATAGGATGCACCCAGTTTAAGCCTCCTGTACATACAGAGAAATCCAGATTCGCATTCTTTAAGGCTTTAGCTATAAACGTAATTATTCCCTTCAGATCATAGAACAGCTCATCTTCACTTTTAACTTTGCTGGCAGCCAATATACACAGATTTTTATGCTGCTCACATTTGTCCTTAGGTGATGCTGCCCTGAATACACTTCCTATTTCAAACAGCAGGAAATCCTCATATGACTTTTCATTTTTCTCAGCAAAGGCAAGCATTCCGGGTACCATGCTGTCCCTGAGTGTATTGGCATCCTGTGCCTGGGGATTCAAAACCTTCACCTGTCCGTCCGTTTCAATACCCATTCTGCTGTTGAAGGTATTGTCATACCAGATATAGCTGTTTACCTCGCTTGCACCGAACCTTTCGGAAAGCAGCTCTTTTATCTTGTGGTCGGTAAGTCTTTCTTCGTTGTATTGCAGAGGTTTTAATGCTATATCCAGGGTTTGAGGCTGGATATTGTCATAACCGAAAATTCTTGTGATTTCTTCAATTATATCAACCTTCATTGTAATATCTTTTGTAGCTCTGAAGGTGGGCACCTTTATATTGAAGGTATCGCCTTCCACATCCACCTTGAATTCCAATGCTCTCAGAATGTCAACCATTCTTTCCTTTGTCAGAGTGTTACCGATGTATTTGTCAATGTACGGTTTTGTTATTGTAATATCAATAGGTTCCAGCTTGCTGCAGTACACATCGGTTAAAGCGGATGCAAATTGAATGTCAGGCTGCATATCCTTTAAAAGCTTGACAAATCTCTGTATTGCCGTCACAGTCATATTGGGGTCAAGCATCTTTTCATAACGTGCGCTGGCCTCGGTGCGAAGACCTATTTTAGTGGAGCTCTTTCTTGTGGAAGAACCTTCAAAGTTTGCAGACTCCAGTAATATGGAGGTTGTAACCTCAAGCACTTCGGAGTTTTCACCGCCCATGATCCCTGCAATCGCAACCGGCTTTTCTCTGTTGCATATCAGCAGCACGTCTTCAGGCAGCTTTCTCTCAGTACCATCAAGGGTTTTAAACAGAGTCGGTTCCTTTGTTGCTCTGACAATTATGCCGCTTTCCACCTGTCTGCTGTCAAAGGCGTGCATGGGCTGCCCCATTTCAAGCATCAGATAGTTGGTCAGATCCACCAGCGGTGATATTGGACGCATTCCGCAGTAGAACAGCCTGACCTTCATGTTCATGGAGGTTTCCAGCTTCTTTACGCCGTCTATCTTAAGTCCGGAATATCTGAAACACTTTTCTGTGTCCTCTACTGAAATGTCAAGCTTCGGTTTATCCTCAGCAGACTTTAGATCATCCAGCTGCATGGGTTTCAGCTCTCTGCCGTATATTGCGGCTATTTCACGGGCAATTCCGTAATGCCCCCACAGGTCTGGTCTGTTTGTAAGTGATTTATTATCGATTTCGATAATAACATCATCTATATCTATAATTGACTTGATATCTGTTCCCGGGGCATAATCCCCCTCAAGTACCAGAAGTCCGCCGTGGTCATCGCTGATTCCGAGTTCCTTTGCTGAACAGAGCATTCCAAAGCTTTCAACTCCAACCAGTTTCACCTTGCCCAGTTTGGGCATGTTCTTTACCGATCCCCCCATTTTTGCAAGGGGTACCAGAATGCCTTCGGTAACATTTGGAGCTCCGCAGACAATTTGAAGAATTCCGTCCCCGGAATCAACCTGTGTTATTTTCAGCTTCTTTGATTCAGGATGGGGTACGACACTCAGCACCTTTGCCACAACAACGTTCTGTATATCCTGGCCTACAAATTCCACCTCTTCCACTTCTGCGGTAGACATGGTAAATCTGTACCACAATTCTTTTATATCAATTCCACTTAAGTCAACGTAATCTTTTAACCAATTTAATGACAGCTTCAACTTTTTTCCCTCCTACCTTACTGAAAATTGTTCCATTGCTCTCAAATCTCCTGAGTTAAGAACACGGATATCACTGATTCCATATTTCATCATCGCAAGTCTGGTCAAGCCCAAACCAAAGGCAAAACCCGTGTATTCCTCAGGATCGATTCCACCGTAGCGCAATACGTTGGGGTGAACCATGCCGCAGGGAAGGAGCTCTATCCAGCCCGAGTGCTTGCAGGTGGGGCAGCCCTTTCCTCCGCATATCATACAATTCAGATCAAGCTCAAAACCGGGCTCCACGAATGGGAAAAAACCGGGTCTCAATCTTATCTTTACGTCTCGGTTAAATACCTCCGATAATAACAGCTTCATTACATAAATGAGGTTTGCAATGGAGACATTTTTATCGATCATCATACCTTCCAGCTGAAAGAAAGTGTTTTCGTGGGATGCATCGGTGCTCTCATTCCTGAAACACCTTCCTGGAGCAATAACCTTCAGCGGAGCGCCGTATTTCTGCATTGCCCTCACCTGACAGGGTGAAGTATGGGTCCTGAGAAGAGAACCGTTTTCAAGCCAGTAGGTGTCCTGCATATCTCTTGCAGGATGGTGTTTTGGTATATTTAATGCTTCAAAATTATAAAATTCCTCTTCTGCCTCGGGGCCGTCAACTATATTGAAGCCCATTCCGGTAAATATCCTTTCGATTTCCTTCTGGACAATTGTTACCGGATGCAGTGAACCCACCTTGAACTGAGTCCCCGGCAATGAAATATCAAAGCTGGAACCGCTGCTCAAGGACTTCTTAACATCATTGGCACTGAGCTCCTTGAATTTTGACTCCAAAAGCTCGGTTATCTCATTCTTTAACTCATTAGCCTCCTGACCAAATTGCTTTCTCTCTTCAATAGCCATGTTTTTGAGATCCTTGAGCATTTCGGTCAATTCACCCTTTTTGCCCAGAAGTTTTACTCTGAGTTCTTCAACTTCACTACTGCTTGCAGCTTGTTTTATTTTTTCAAGCGCGGCTTCCCTTAATATACTGATTTTTTCAATCACGTCTATTATCTCCTTTCATTAAATCATCTCTAATCGAATATGTCTGAATTTCCTGTAATGCTGTTTTTCAAACACTTTCAGCCTTAAAATTTATTTAAAAAATCATACTCTCCCAGACAATAAATAAAGCCCCCATCCCAAAGGGACGAAGGCATTCTCCGCGGTACCACCCAGTTTTATCGGAGACATTTGAATGCAGTACATTAACTGCAAAAACCAATCTCCAAACTCATTAAAATATAACGGTTTTTACCGGCAGTTCCTACACTGATGTGCCAAACCGGCATCTCATGCCGAATGCCTGGCAAAATCATATAATTAGTTCAGAACCACAGCTTCGGAGGGAACTTTGGCAAGTATTCCGTTAAAGGCACTTACAGCCGGTGATGCCTTCTCTCTGCAACATCCTGTCTCGCTTACTCTTCTCCATCATAGCTTTTAAAATATACCGTTGTACGAAATTCTTGAGCTACAGCCGCCAATATGCTATAGCTGAGGAATCCCAAGCATTACACAATTAGTATTCGAACTGTTCCCTGATATTATAACAATATAGGTAAAATTATTCAAGGGTGAGTTTTCCGGTCTCTCACTTGACGTCAATTTTACCAGAATATACAATAAATATGGTTGTTAAATCCTCAATAACGAAAGGTATAGAATAAAACAAAAATGTTCTGGGATAAAGTACTGCAGCTAAATGATATATTCACCGCTAAAGGTGTTATAATGGAAAAAAGCTATTTAACTTATCCTGATAGCATTAATTTACTTATAACGAACATGTAGACATAGACCGGGGTATGGACATATTGAACAAAATCCTTGTTGTAGAGGAAGCCCGGACAAATTAAGTATGTCGCACAATATATTTTAGGGAGGTCTTTTCAAATGGACAACAACAGCTTTTCAGAATTAAAAAACAAGCTGGCAGCTCTGCCGGTACTGCAGGAACGGATGGAGAGTCTCAGCAGAAGGCTGTATGACGCAGAGGACGACGTAAGAAGCCTTTTGCACAAGTACCAGTCTGAAGCATTGGACGTTGATGAACTTCAAAAGGATAAATTTTCCCATACTTTACTAAAATTGATCAGATTGTATGAGGGTAAAGTCAATAAAGAAACTCAGGAGATGCTTTCTGCCAAGCTGGAATACGACAAGGCGGCTGAAAGAGTAAAGCAGCTGGCTCAGGAGAAAGCTGAACTGGCAAAAAAGATAAGCGAACTGGCTGCCGATAAGAAACTGTTTGATACTGAATATATTCAACGTGAGAATTTAATTAAAAGCAAAATCAGTCAGCAGGCTTTTTCTTCCTATACGGAACTGGAAAGGCAGCAGTTTGAGCTGACAAAGCAAATTGCCGAAACGGATGAGGCCCTGCATGCTGCCAGCCGTGTTATATCCGCAGCCGCCAATGCGGTAAATCATCTGAAAAGTGCCGAAGGCTGGGCTACTTATGATGTCTGGGGAGGCGGAGGTATTTTAAGCCATATGGCAAAGTATGATCATATCGATGACGCAAAAGCTGAACTCAACCGTCTTGGTTCGCTTATGAAGGATTTTGAAAGTGAACTAAGAGATGTAAACATGTATGATGTCTGCGCATATGCCGGCATCGACTCAACTACAAGAGCCGTTGATTTTTGGTTTGATAATATATTTACCGATTTGAATGTCCGTGATAAAATCCGTGACGATATGTATCAGATTCAAAAACTTATGGGTCAGATAGATCAAATCTGTAATAAACTTAAAAGTAACAAGGAACAGATCAAGAAAATGTTATCGGAAGCCGAAAGCAAAAAAAGCAGGCTGGTAATGGATTTTGAAGTTTAAGCAAAAGAGAAAGGCTTTAGGCTTTTATGTATAGATTAGTTTTGGTTTTTATTATTAATTTTGTAATAACTATAATAGGTACTTTAGCTTATTCCGTCAGAATTGTAGGAGTAAGAACAGGTAAAATAGCGGTATCCTCGGCACTGTTTAATGCTATTGCTTTATTTTCCAGAGTTGCAGGTGTTTTTCAGCTGCCGCTTCTCACCAAATATATAGCAAAGTCGGGTTATCAAACCAATCTGGTGCTTGTCTTTTATATACTTATACTTGATGTTGTTATTGCCAGTATTGCGGGAGCTGCGCTTCTGCCTACCTTTCAAAGAATCTTTACCAGGGGGGTGGAAGCTTTTTCGGTTAATAAATCAGTGTTCAAGTTGATGCTGCACAGCTTTTCCAAATCAGGTGTGGCCTATATAAAAAACTCCGTCGCCATACCGACTAAAACCAATATAAAGGGTGTCAACCTGAAAAAGCTTCCGGTAAATATACTGGTTATGAATGTGTTGACTGTGGCACTGCTGACGGCAGGTATTTTTTCTCCCATATATGCCGCAACTCTTGAACCCGAGCTCAGCACAACCTGTATGACTCTGGTATCTGTTTTAACCGGTCTGGGCTCCATACTCTCGGCACTATTTATTGATCCGTATTTGTCAGTTCTTACAGATGAGGTTATTGAGGGTAAATACAGCGTGGCAGATTACAGAGGCTGTGTCATAGGGATGGTTGGCAGTAAGATATTAGGATCGGCATTAACTTTTCTGATATTCATCCCAGCCTCGTACCTGATCGTCTTTATTGCCAGAATACTGTAATGAACAAATAAATATAATTGCAGGAGGTTATATGAAACCTGGAAAGGTCAACACAATTTATATTTTATCTGTACTAATAATAATACTATCTGTTATAGTCTCGTCAACCGGACTTTTTTACACAACCGGAGGTAAAGCTTATGATTTTGTAAATCAATACGGAGATACTGTCAAAATATACGGTGACGGTCTTTATTCACATGATTCCTACTTCAAAGCACCCATTTTACGGGGTACTGACTTTACTATGCTTTTCTTTGCTGTTCCGGCTTTAGCAATCGCCTTAATATTGGATATCAGGAAGAAAAGTATAAAAGCAAAAATGTTTTTAACTTCAGTAATATCCGTATTTACGTATTATTCGGCAAGTCTTTCATTTGGAGTGACCTATAATTTACTTCATCTGGTATACATAGCTCTCTTCTCGGTCAGTCTTTTTGCATTAATTACTGCAATAGCAAGCATGGATTTGAAAAAAGTTGCAGACAGTATTGATACTCCTTTGCCCTATAAAGGTATTTATACCTTTCTGGCCTTTACAGGCGCAGCATTAACTGCAGCATGGCTTCCAGATATTATAAGTTCCCTGGTTTCAGGGCGTTCTCTGGGACTTATTGAAATCTATACAACTGAAATAACCTATGTATTGGATATGGGGATTATAGGCCCCGCTGCTTTTATTTGTTTATTCAAATTAGTTAAACGCAATGGATTTGGATATGTTCTGCTGTCAATTTTACTGACCTTGTGTATCACTATTGGAGTTATGATCCCTCTACAGACTGTTTTTCAGAGCATTGCCGGAATTGAAACGCCAATGCCCGTTCTAATAACAAAAGTGGGCAGTTTTGTAGTGTTATCCTTTTTCGCAGTCTACTTTAACATTAAGCTCTATGTAAAAATGAAAGTTAACTGATGTAATAAAGCATCAGATTTGCCCGCATGGCGTTTTCAGGAATTTCGACACTATAAAAATAGTAAAAGAGCAGCTATTTCACTCTTTTACTATTTTTTATATTTGAAATTTCAAAATTACAGAGTTTCTCCTCCGACAACAACCGAATTCAATATTTTTTCAGTTTCCGCAGCTTCACTGTTCATGATGTCAAATAACAGGTTAACTGCTGTTGTGGCAACTTCTGATACGGCATTGCTAATAGTCCATAATTTAGGAGATACATACCGTAAAAAATCAATATTATCAAAACCCATTATCCCGTAATCCTGAACCACAGTTTTACCGCGTTCTTTCAGGTTCTGAATCAAATCAAGGGCAATCATGTCACCCGTGCAGAAGAATGCGGTTCTCTTTTTTATATCAAGTTCACCATGTGACAAGTCGAAATAATCCCAGCTGTCGATTAATACTCCCTCAATATGGGGATGTTTGGCCAAGGTTTCCTGAAAGCCTTTGGCTCTCATCTCATGTACATAAACATTTTCGCTTGCCTTATCTGCCAAGGGCGGACAGACGAAAACAACCTTTTCATATCCTTTTTCAATAATTTTCTGCGTTCCGTCTGCCGCTGCCTTTCTCCCGTCGATTCCTACGAAAGGAATCCCTTCGGCAATTTTATTATCAATAGTTACAATTGGTTTCTTCAGGTTTTCCAGGAACTTTTTATACTCTACTCCCTTATTAATTGAAGAAAGTATGATTCCATCGACATGATAATCTACCAGTCTGCATAACTGCTCTTTTTCATCTTCCTTATTTTTTTCATGTAGTGTAATGTTTACAAAATATGAATTCTTTTTTGCTTCTGCAACAATTGCATTAAGCATTTGAGAAAAGTATCTGTTGTCAACATCCAGAATAACAACTCCAATATAATATGTCTGACCCTTGACAAGACCTCTTGCCAGCATATCCGGACGGTAATCATACTTGCTGGCGGTTCTCAGTATAAGCTCCTTCGTCTCCGGGTTAATTCTGCCTGTATTATGAAGTGCCCTGTGGATTGTAGTCCTCGATACACCGCATAACTCCGCCAGGTCTTTTGTTGTTATTCCCATATTTAAACCTCCAGCCTCCGTTTCCTTATTTTATAATAGCATATTCCTGCAACAGTTACACTCTTTTCAGATTAAACGAGCTTTAATCTTATCATGTTCCATGAATACGGCTTTATGATATATTCAAAGCTGTTGCCTTTCAATGTTACGTCTTCCGGAAAATCCGGCTTTATTAATCCGTGGTTATGTAAATTTGTCGCTTTTATATCTTCCGATGACAAACAGATATGCTCTATCACGGTCTCAACCTGGAATTCCTGATTTTCTGCAAAAATATTAAGGGACTCACCTGTCCGGTTGACCTGAAAATATACCAACTCTTTTGTTTCATCATTATGAACGGTTACGCTGTCTATATAGGGAACCTCTTCAAATCTTTCACATGCATAAACCGGGCACTTGAAAACCTCCTGTAAAACAGTTCCTCTGCCATATTTTGATGTATAGGCAAAAGGATAATAAATAGGCTGAACCCACACTTCTCCGTTTTTCTCTGTCATAATTGCCGCACTTATATTGGTCAGAAGCGATTGGCAGGCAATTTTAACACGGTCCGAAAATTTTAAAAAGTTCATCAGCATGCTTGAAAATAACAATGTATCTTCCATGCTGTATATCTGTTCACTTAGATGAGGTGCGACCTGCCAGGGAGTTTCATCCACCTGGGCTGCAACTTCGGTATCCGGCATGGACCAAACACCCCACTCATCAAAACTTATATAAAGATCCTTTCTGGAACGCTTCTTGGCTTTAACAAAATCACAGGTCCCAATTACTGTTCTGATATAATTTTCCATGTCCAGTGACTGGGCCAGAAAAAATTCCGTTCCCTTTTCCTGCCCGCCATAGTATTGATGAAGGGCGATATAATCAACATAGTCATAGGTATAATTAAGAGATATGGCCTCCCAGTCAGGATATGTGACCATATCGGATTTAGAGCTTCCGCATGAAACAACTTTTATACTGCTGTCAACCTGTTTTATCGCTTTTGCAGTTTCCTGCGCCAATCTTCCATATTCTTCCGCTGTTTTATGGCCGATCTGCCAATCACCATCCATTTCATTACCGAGACACCAGGTTTTTATATTATACGGTTGCTCTATTCCGTGCTCTCTTCTAAGATCACTGTATTTTGTTCCACCTGGAATATTACAATACTCTACCAGTGAAACTGCATTTTCTATCCCCTTCGTTCCCAGGTTTACGGCAAATATAGGTTCAATTCCGGCTTTCCCGGCCCATCTCATAAATTCATTGGTTCCAAACTCGTTTGTTTCAATGGAACGCCACGCCAATTCCAATTTGCGCGGCCTCAGATGACGCGGTCCGACACCGTCCCTCCAATCGTAGCAGGAGACAAAATTTCCGCCGGGATATCTTATACCGGTAACTCCCATTTCTTTTACTTTTTCCAGAACATCATATCTAAAACCGTCCTCATCTGCCGTTGGATGGGTGGGTTCGTATATTCCCGAATAAATGACCCTCCCCATATGCTCAACAAATGAGCTGTATATTCTTTTATCAATCTCTCCCCCGGTAAAATTTCTGTTTACTATTAATTGAGCCTTTTTCATAAGTCTTCTCCTTTTATTCTTTTGCTCCTGTTGTCGCAATTCCTTCTACAAAATATCTTTGACAGAAAATATAAAGTATCAGCAGAGGTGCCAATGAAATCATGGTCGCTGCAAGTGTGGGACCATACTTGATCACCTTGTTTCCTACCAAAATAGCCAAACCTGCCGATAAAGTACGTTTTGCTGCCGAGCTGGTCAGCATCAGAGGATATAACAGATCGTTCCAATTGTTCATAAAGTGGAAAATTGCCAGACTCACCAGTGCGGGTTTGCACAGCGGAAGCATCAATGACCAGTAAATGCGGAACTCATTCATTCCGTCCATTCTCCCTGATTCCTCCAATGACTTTGGCAAACCTTCAAAAAAGGAACATAACATATAAATTCCAAAAGCGCTTGTTGCTCTGGGCAGAATCAATCCTGCATATGTATCCAGAAGACCCATTTTATAAACTTCTATATAAAGAGGTGTCATAATGATTTGAAAAGGAACCATCATTGTCATCAGTATAATTGAAAAAAGTAATTTTCTGCCCCTGAACCTCATTCTTGCAAAGGCATACCCTGCAAGGGAATCAAAGAATACGCTGATGAGAGTGACAAATCCGGAAAATATCACGGTATTTTTAAGCATTGTAAAAACCGGGATGCTCCTGCTTACAAATTTGTATTGCTTTAGAGTCCATTCCTCCGGAAAAAATTTTGGCGGGTAGGTAATAACTCCTGCGTCTGTTTTGAAAGAGGATACCAACAGCCACAAAAACGGCCCCAATACCAATACTGCAATAAATAACGTTATTACTGCTCCGGCTATATTTCCAACATTAAACTTTCTATTCATTAACAGTCTCCCCTCTGTTCAATATGAACTTTCTCAGAATGAAAATTATAATTACTATAATTAAAAACAAATAAGTTGAAATTGCCGAGGCATAACCTAAATCGTAGGGTGCCGTTTGAAATCCCCTGTCGTAAATATATTGAACCAGTGTTTCGGTTTTTCTCAAAGGGCCGCCCTGGGTCATAACATAGGTCTGATCAAATACCTGAAGAGAGCTTATTGTTGTTGTTACTATACAAAAGCTTAATGTTGAAAATATCCCCGGTATGGTTATGTGCGTATATTTCTTCCATGCTCCGGCCCCGTCAATCTCCGCAGCTTCGTAGAGTGACGCCGATATGTTCAGAATGGCCGCTGTCAGCAGGGTCAAGGTATAGCCGAAACCTTTCCATGCCGTCACTGCTATTACAGTAGGCATTGCAAGATATGGATCTTTAAGAAAGGAAACGGATTCCAGTCCGATGCCTTTGAGAAGATAGGGAATAAACCCCAGGTTTGGGTCCAGCAGCATGGACCAGATAATACCTATAGCTGTCATGGAACAAATAAACGGAAGATAATAAAATGATCTGAGCATTTTTGTATACCGGCTGTTCCTGGCGACATACATTGCTAAAATCAGTGCCAGTCCTATTTGTACCGGAACCTCCAACAAAGTGAAATAAAAGCTGTTTATTGTTGCGTTGAGTACTCTGCCGTCCGACAACAGCTTTATAAAATTAACAAAACCGCCAAAGGAAATATCATTCATAAAAATATTAATGTTAAGCAAACTAATTACAAAGGATGCTGCAAGCGGTATAAAGACAAATACCGTCAAAATAATGAGTGATGGCATTATAAACAGGTATGCACATTTTTGGGCCCTGGGATGAAATTCTTCAATATTCTTTATATTCATATACACTCCTATTCAAAAATAAGGGAGTGCCGCAAAACTGATACAATTGAAATACATGTAAAACATTTAATAGTGCTTCTCATTTTTGAAGCTGCACTCGCGCACTATTATCAGTAATACATTATTATCATTTGCCTTATTTTGAGACAGCCCCCTTAACTTTAAAAACTTTATTTTGAAGTACTCAAAATCTTATCCATTGCATCGGAAGCCTCATTTAATATTTTTTCCGGTGTGGCTGCACCTGTTATTGTTTTTTCAAACATGGGAATCATAACGTCCTTATCAATCTGGCTTGAAAGTGCATAGCCAAGATTATAGGAGCGTCCTATTCCGGTTGCCTCCGAAATAGATTTTATTATCTGATCATTTTGAATATCCTTATCTTCAAGAAGCGTCTTGGACCATACAGGGAAACCATTACGCTGTGACCATTCCTTTAAAATATCATCGGTAAGCCAGAATTTCATAAATTTGTACACACCCTGCTTTGCAGCCGCATCTGTACCCTTTGGAATGACAAAGCTGCAGCCTCCTGCAGGAGAAAATGCACCCGCACTTCCTGAAACACATGGTGCAATACCAAAATTTATGCCCTGCTCCTTAAGACCGTTGATCTGCCATGGACCGCTCATATACATTGCAACCTTTCCAGCCTGAAGCAATGCATCGGCATCCGAACCCGAAACATTCATAGGAGTTACTTTTTTATTAACCGTCAAATCCTGCAGCCAGCTTAACGTTTTAAGATTTTCAGCTGATTTAAGGAGATTTTTATTGCCGGCAGGATCATCCGCATCACCGCCGTTGGCCCAGAGAAACTGCATATATGTAACACCTGTAGGCAAAACAAGACCATACTGGTTTTTTGAAGGGTCAGTGAGCTTTACGGCAAACTCTGCCAGTTGATCCATGGTTTTTGGGGGAGTTTCAGGATCAAGACCCACGCTTTTGAACAAATCCTTGTTCCAGTATAAATATTGAACATTGTACTGCATTGGGACTCCATACATTTTTCCGTTAATATGGGATAAATCTACAACATTTTTCAGATAATTATCCTTGTTTACTCCGGTTGCCGTCCAGAAATCATCAATCTCTTCCAGTGAATCGTTCTTTACATAGGATGCAAGGTTTTCGACGCCAAATAAAACGAAATCAGGTGCCGTATTAGTAGCAATGGCAGCCGGCAGCTTCTGTTGAAGTGTGTCATTTGGCATAATATCCATATTGATGGTAATATTATCCTTGTTTGTCTTGTTGTAATTGTCGCCGATTTCTCTCAATATGTCACCGTCCGAACCTGTAAATACATTCCAGAACTCCAGTGTTACAGGCTCATTTTCTTTTGCAGAAGACCCCGCTGCCTGCTGAGACTGGGTTGACTCAGCTTTGGAATCTGCAGAATTTGATACAGGGGTTCCCCCACATCCCGTCAATAGTGAAATTGACATTGCAGCCGCTGTCAGACCGCTTAAAAACCTTTTTCCAATCATATTTTACCTCCTGAAAATAAAATTTTTGATATGCTATTTCAGTGTATATTTACACAGCAGCACTTTTAAGGTAAAATTGAAAAAGAGATATCCTAATGGTATTATTCGTTTGTTTGCGGCAGAGAATAATTGTTAGGGTATTTTCTTTTATTCTTTCCCCTTGCAATGCTTGAATAACAATATCACGAGCTACACTCAATCACTGTTTTTCGCAGTGCGTACTCGTGTACTCTTTGTTTTTATTATATGAGTTGGGTATTTAAATGTCAACATAATTTTAAATACTTCCTGGTGAAAAAGCATGTAAAAAAAGCAGCGTTTATCAAAGAATTTTTACATTCCTGACTGTAAAAAAACTGCTCCGAATCCGGTTTATACCGACTCAAAGCAGTTTTATAAAGGATTATACAATTACTTTATTTCATTACCACAACTACATGATGCGCAGTGCCTGCTTTGAATACCGGAATTTTTTCAACCTCGGCACCGTCCACAATAATCTTTGAAACTCCACAGCTTACCCTGTTGGGATTTTGTACTTCGATATTGTATATTACTCCCCTGAATTTTCTTGTTGCCTTAAAGCCCTGCCATTTGGACGGTATGCAGGGGTCAACCACAAGTCTGTCATAACCTGCTCTGATCCCCAGAATATACTGGGAGGCCGCCACCATGTTCCAGGCTGCGGTGCCCGACAGCCAGGAGTTCCTGCCTACACCGAACTGCGGATGCTCCTTGCCTAAAATATTCTGACAATAAACATAAGGTTCAACCTCGTACAGTTCGGCATCGTCATTTCTCTTTCCGGGCAGTATCTGGGAATAATACTCAAAAGCCCTATCCCCATGGCCCAGTATTATTTCAGCTATCATTACCCATGGGTTTGTGTGCAGGAATATGCCCCCGTTTTCCTTTGCTCCGGGCGGATAGGTAGTCACCCCGCCCTTTGTATCATCATATTCGGTATAGGAAGGATACATTGCCACAATTCCGAATTTTGAATTTAAATACCTGCCAACCGACTCCATACATTTGCTTGCCTTTTCGGCATCGGCCACCCTGCCCAGCACCGCCCAGGATTGAGAGTTAATGAATATCTTTCCGAACTTGTTTTCCCTGCTGCCGATGGGCTGTCCGCAGTCGTCGAATGCCCGCTTGTACCATTCTCCGTCCCAGCTGCTCTTGTTGATGGCATTTCTCATCTCATCAAACATGCCCTGATACTTTTCGCAGAGCTCCTGCTTTTCAAGATACCCGCACAACTCGATCAGCTCTGCTGCCGCTCTGCAGTAAAGCATGGAGGTGAATACACTTTCGGCAATCCCCTTTCCAGTATCCAGATTCAAGGTGTCATTCCAGTCTGCACGGCCGGCAAGTGCAATATTATTCGGCCCCCTGTTGTTGTCTGTGAAATTCAGGGCCATATCCAGATGCTCCAGGACGGTGGCCGAAGTAGTTTTGTCATTGTACAGTACAGACTGGTTCAGGAAACCGAAATCGCCGGTCTCCTTCACATACGCGTTAACTGCCAGAATGAGCCACAGATGGTCATCCGAATACCAATCAAACAATTTGACCGGCGCATCGCCCTGTCCGCCCTCTCCTGTCAGCGGAAAGAACAGGTGATATGCCCTGCCGTCGGTGTACTGGCACTGCAAAAGCTTTGTTATCAGCTCCTTTGCCTCACCTGGAATAGCATGCATCACTCCCAGGGTGTCCTGGGCACTGTCGCGTATGCCCATACCTCTTCCAAGTCCCAATTGATAAAGAGAAACAAAACGTGACCAGTTAAAAGTGGTCTTACACTGGTATTGGTTCCATATATTGACGAACAAATTCATGTCCTCATCAGGAGTTTCCACACTCAATTTTCCTGTGTAGTTCTTCCAGTAAGCCTTCAGCCTGTCCAGAGCCGCCTTTGAATTTTCAGGGGTTAAATAAGCCTCAATATCGGCTTTTATATTTTTCCGGTCCTCTGCAAAGCCCAGAATAAAAACAATTTCCTTCTCCTCTCGGGCCCCAAGGTCAACATCCATGCAAAAAGCGCCCACACCGTTCATCCTGTAGGAAATGGAATTGCTGCAGCCCCCCTGTTCAACAGCCAGGGGATTGCCTTCCGAACGGTACTTTCCCATGAAGGCTTCAAGGTTTGTATCATAACTGCCCACCTTTTCGGCTGTGGCAAAGAAAGCGGCATTATCACTGATATAATGCGGATAATATGTAATTATTCCATCTTCAAATCTGCCCTGATTTATCTGCTGTACCCAGTCCACATTTTGCTGGTCCATTACGGCCTGCCAGAAACAGAACTCGGCATAGGCAAAAACCTGTAGTTTTTGAGCTACAGCCCTTGTATTTGACACTTTCAAGTGCCATATTTCAAAATCCTTATTATCGGGAACAAAATAAGTAACCTCTCCAACAACTCCCCGGTACTCACCGGCAAGCACCGTATAGCCCATACCATGGCGGCAGCTGTAGCTGTCCAGCTTCCTTTGCACCGGCTGATAACCCGGATTCCAATATTCACCGGTTTCTTTATCTCTGATATAAATATATCTTCCCGGTCTGTCCATTGGAATATTGTTGTACCTGTAACGGGTAACACGGCGGTTTTGAGGATCCTTGTGGAAACTGTACCCTCCTCCCGTATTGGACACTATACCGCCGTATGCTCCGCTGCCGATATAGTTGATCCATGGCGTTGGAGTATCCGGTCTGGTAATAACATATTCCTTGTTCTTTCGGTCAAAATACCCGTATCTCATATAATCCTCCCAGCAAAACGGGAACGCTCCCATTTTTATTAAAAAAATATATTTTCCTTATAGAGGGAATCCCCCCAAAAATCACCATTTAAAGGGTTTATAAAGGGTTTATAAAGAATTTAAGAATATAATAAAATATACTCATATGACTTCTCTGCAGGAGGTTCCTTCATAAATTTCTGTATCAAAGGATATCACTCTGGGTTTTGTATTTCTATTGTCTATATTGTCAATTATCAGCTTGATTGCCGCCTCGGCAACCTTCTCCATGGGCTGCTTCATGGAGGTCAGCCGTATGCAGGAGGGAATAAAACGCAGCAGCTCATAAATGTTGTCAAAGCCCACAACCGACAGGTCCCGGGGTATGTTTACACCCAATTCCATGGCTCTCTGTACGGCTTCATATCCTTGAAGGTCATTAAAGGTAAACAGAGCCGACGGCGGCTCGGCCAGTGACATAAGCCTTTCCACAGCTGCCGCACCGCTGCTGTCTCCCGCATCCGTATATATGACATAATCCTTGTTATATTTGATCCCCGACGAATTAAGTGCTTCAATGTATCCGTTCATTCTGTCCGAGGCAGCCCTGTGATTCAGGTTTCCTGTAATGTGGGCTATCTTGCTGTGCCCCAAACCGATTAAATAGTTAACTGCACTCTTTGCACCGGAAAAATTGTCTATGATGATATTATTGACTTTCAGGTCATTAAAATGGTTCTCGATCAGTACCAGCGGAAAATTGATATTTATTATTTTCTGAACCAGCTCTTTATCTCTTGTGTCGCTTCCGAACAATATGAGGCCATCGGCCGCACCTCCGGTAAAATATTGTACATACCGTGCTTTCGAATTAAAATCATCGTTGGAGCTGCTGAAAACTATATTGTAATTGTACCGGGAGGCAAAATCCTCCAACAGATTGGCCAGTTTCAAATACACAGAGGTATTGAATTCGTTGTATATCACACCGATAACCCCGGCTTTCCTTGACACAAGGCTCCTGGCAGCCTGGTTCGGAATGTAATTCAGCTTTTCGATTGCCTCAAGTATTCTAATACGGGTATCTTCCCTTACTCCGGGCTGGTTATTGATCACTCTTGATACAGTTGTTTTGGATACTCCCGCGATTCTCGCTATATCAAATATATTTATCAATTCTGCCTCCTGACAGGGAACGTTCCCAATTTTAAATAATTATATATCAAATCTTATAATAAAACAAGTCTGCGGCAGGGAAACCGATTTCTAAGCCCTGTTCTGTCTGACCAGTTCATATATCATTATTGATGCGGCAACCGAAGCATTCAGTGACTCTGCCTTTCCAGGCATGGGTATTCTTACGAGCTTATCGGATAATGCAGCAGTTTCCTCACTTATTCCATTTGCTTCATTCCCTACTATAATTGCACTTTTACAGGTCAAATCCTCATCATAGTAATTGTTTTGCCCGTGCAGATGGGATGCAATGACTTTGTAGCCGCTGCTCTTCAGCAATTGAATTGTATTTATAATGTCCAAATCCTCGATTATTGGGAGATGAAAAACCGATCCCATGGTGGAGCGCAGTACTTTTGGAGAATAGACATCAACGCAGCCCCTGGTCATCAATACGGCTGAGACCCCGGCCGCATCGGCTGTTCTGATAATGGTTCCCACATTGCCCGGGTCCTGGAGGCTGTCCAGCACTACCACCGATTTTCCTTGGCGCAATGCCTCACCAATTTCAGCCGTCCGTTTTTTCAAAACCGCAAGGACGCCCTGCGGAGACTGTGTATCGGATATCTCCTTAAAAAGTTTGTCCGGTACATTATAAATATCGGAACATACTCCGGTGAGTTTTGAAATGAGCAGTTCTCCGCCGTTAAGACTTTCCAGCCTGTCCGATATGACAGCCTTTATTATCACCTGCCCGTTATCAACAGCATCACTGACAAATCTGATACCTTCTACAAAATACATCCCCTGGGAATCCCTGTGCTTTTTCTGATGTAAAGCCTTAATCTCCTTTATTGTACTGTTCTGACTGCTTTGTATATAATTCACTGCCAAGTCCTCCGCCGGTGAAAATTAGTATATGCCGCTATTTGGATTTATTATAAAATTCCTTCAGTTCCCCTTTAACCTCTTCCGGGAGCTTGTGCCATCTGATTCCCCGTATTGCTCCCTCCAGACCGTAAAGCCTGTTTATGCAGGCAGAGTCGTCTATACTCTTTATTCTCAGCCAGGCCTGTCTGCTGCCCATAATGGACAGTTGTTCAAAAGTTGTTATTCCCACTTCATTAAGCTGCCGTTCTATTTCCTTGCCGATGTTAGGCAGTTTTTCCAGTTCCCCCAAAATAATCCCTCCGTAAATCTGATATTAACTATTTTTTGTACGTAATTGTAACAAAGTTTGAAGCCAAGACACCTATTGAAAAAAAGACACTTCCAAACACTCTTTTAAATGCCGGGACCTTTACCGAAGGATCATAGGTGCTGTTTACCCGGATCTTATCAGTCCAGTATACACCGTCTTCGGTTTCATATTCTGTTCCTTGGGCATAGCCCCTGCTCATTCCACGGAACAAATTGTAAACCAACAGGATACCAAATGACGGAGAATGGAGCTTCTTAGAAGCCACATCCCTGTGAAACCTGGCAGTAACCCTTTTGCATTTTGCCACAGTTTTTTCTTTTGGCTTGTACGCATTCCAGCTGCAAGACAAAACCGGTAATTTGTAACACCGGTTAAATCCAATTCCGCTCAGAGTTCCCGCCACATAATCAACGGCATCTTTTGCGCCCACGCCTCCTGTGGTGGATACTACCAAAGCCTTGTTCCTGAAAAAGTGAGGTCTGTGAAGCATGAAACACATATGGTCAATAAAATTTTTCGCCAGGGCCGGCGGCTGCATGTTAAAAGTGCTGAATGCAAAAATAACACCGTCGCTTTGTTCGATCTTATCCATCATGCTTTGCATTATACAGTTGTGGGGGCAGAGCTTATGCCCCTTTCTGAAGCAGATGCTGCAGCCTGTACAATATGGGAGCTCCAAATCTTTTAAATGAATTTCTTCAAAAACAGACCCGGGAGACAACCTGAGAATTTCAGCCTGGATAATTTCCACCAACCTCCATGTATTGCCTTTGTGGGGACTGCCATTAATAATAGTGTATTTCATTATTGAAATTCCTCCCTTAACTTCCCTGGCAGTTTACCCAGGACTGTCAAATATGAATGATCTATCATTGCCTTTAAAGCATCCTCCGAAACTTTACCGTTGAGGTACACCGTTTTAAAATACGGCTGCTGTACAGGAGGACAATGATATCCACGAACTACGGTATCAGGATATAAATTTCTGAATACGACTCCCGTCACCTTATCACAGTTCAAGCTTATCAGGAAAACTTCCATTTCTTAGAAAGCTTAAAACACCTTCCGCACATTTTTCCGCTTCCAAAAAATTCTTCCTCTCACTTATATTCCCCAGATAGTGAGCATCGGAGGAATATATTTTCCTGATATTTTTCAGCCGGGAATGCTTTTCCGTCAATATCAATTCCTTTGCCCTGTCGCTTATCTCGACGCAGTTTATATCTATGTCCTCCGGCATGACACCAAAGCTTGACAGCAGCGAGTTGGCCTGCCTGTCAATATGGGCCGGGATTGCCAGCCCCTTCAATCTCCCCATCACCACATCAAAAACTTCATTTATTGAAATGGCTGCTGAAGTCAGGAGCAGCCTGTCCTCTTTATATAATACCTCATCTTTATGATTTAAAACCAGCTGATTTCCAAAAACAGCTTCGTTATTGCCGATTTCCGGAAGCCGTGAATAAACCAGCTCCTGCATTTCCAATGCCCTGTCCATATTGGGAAACAGGCATATCACATGTATTTCTTCGGCTGTTTCCACTTCCATTCCGGGTATGACAAGCAATTGCGTGTTTTCAGCACAGGTCAGACAGGCCGGGACATTCCGGCAGGAATTATGGTCGGTTACTGCGATAACATCCAGGCCCTTTAATATACTCATATTAACTATGTTGTTGGGTGTCATGTCGTCATCAGCACAGGGGGATAGCGCAGTATGTATATGAAGATCATATGCAAGTTTCATATTAACCTCCATGAGCCGCAATAGCGGCACAAAACTGTAATGAAATCTCTTCACTCCCTCATCCGCTATAAGGCGAATAAAGGAGGTTAATTGGCCATGTGCGCTTTCAAAGTATTGATAAATACTTTGAATATTTCGCACGGCCATAAATTCACAGGTTTGCTTGGAAGGCGAACGCAAGTGAAGTCTTTCAAGCTAACCTCCATGAGCCGCTTAGCGGCCACAAACAGTTATGAAAGCAGCTTTGAATCTATGATTCTCCTGCTTATTTCAAAAGAATTCAACTGTGTTCCGATAATGATTATTCCATTTTCATTTGCCTTTTTCAGTGTCAGCTCCTCTGCCTTGATTGCTTCAGGAATTATTACACAGGCAACCTCGGTCATTAAAGCCACGGCAGGTACATTTACATTTGTAAGAACGGTTATCCATGCATCACCTTTTTGTGCATGGGACATCACCCAGCTGAGCAGATCGCAAATATACACATTTTGAACTTTTACGGATAAATCCGGTATTTTGTCGGTCAACAGTTCACCAGAAATTATTTGCATCAATTCTTTAATATACATTTTTATTCTCCATTTGGATCGTTATCCATTACCGGAGGCACCTTTCCTCCCAGATCTACCATTTCCTCAGCCAGATCACGGATTCTTTGCCTTAGCTTGAAAATACAGTCGGTTTCATTGGCAATCTCTCTTACGATATCCTCGGCCAGGGCTCTGCAGTTTGGCGCTCCGCAGGCACCGCAGTCCAGACCGGGCAGTCCGTCACATATTCTCTCCAGCTTTTCAAGTTTTTCCATGGCTTTCAATATATCATCATCCAGCTTCATAACAGGTTTGTATTCCACATTTGAAGTCCATACCAGTTCCTCAAAGCTTTTGGGAGTCATTTTTTCGGTACAACCGGCAGGAGCCTCAAGAATATGCTTTTTCAGTGTTGTTTTTGCAACAAAAACATTTTCAACCGTCAGCGGACCTCCGAGACATCCTCCCGAGCAGGACAGCGCCTCAACAAAATCAACGTCTGAAAGCCTGTCACCTTCTATTTCATCAAATATCTTAATAACGCTATGTATACCATCGACAGCCAGAACATTTTCAGTCCCCAGCGCTCCGCTTTCCCCTCCGGAATTGGCCCAGTCTATTCCTTCAAAGCCCGCCTCGGAGTACTTGGAGCCATTATGGGGGTTATTCAGTGCCGACAGGACCTTCAGATAGATATCCTTTATTGAAATGACACCGTCCACATAGGACTTTTGCTTTTCATAGGGGGATTTTACGCTGGTTACCTTTGCAGGACATGGAGAAATAAAAAATACGCCGATTTCCTCGGCAGGAATGTTCCGGGACTCCTGCAGCTGGGTTTTTACAATTTTTGCCGCCACCTCCATTGGTGACTCCAGCTTGACGATGTTATCAATCAGGCTTGGAAATCTAACCTGAATCAACCTGACAACTCCGGGACATGCCGAAGATATCATGGGCTTCCTGACAAGGGAGTTTGTGAGCAGCTGTCTGGTCGCCTCGCTGACTATTTCGGCAGCCCGGGCAACCTCGAAAACATGGTCAAAGCCCACATCTCTCAATGCGTTCAAAATATTATCCCGGGAATACTTCTTTTCAAACTGCCCGTAAAAAGAGGGTGCCGGAATAGCTACCTTGTACCTGTAGTCATTTATTATGTCAGGACTGTCGCTGATTGCGGTCTTTGCATGATAGGGACAAACACGTATACACTCGCCGCAATCAATACAGCGTTCCTTAATAATGCGTGCCTTGCCTTTTCTCACACGGATTGCTTCGGTAGGACACCTTTTTATACAGTTGGTGCAGCCCCTGCACTTATCCTTGTCCAGATTGACAGAATGGAAGTACTCGTTCATAATATGTCCTCCAAACCTATTACAATATTCTGTATGGTCAGGTTGCATCCTTTGGGCGAATCCTGCACCCAACATGCAGAATATTATACTAGATAAAATAAACAGTTATAGTTACCTTTGTCCCTATACCCACCTCAGTATTTATATCCAGCTTGTCAGCATATTTTTTCATATTTGGGAGCCCCATTCCCGCTCCAAAGCCCATTTCCCTGATGTTGTCGGATGCGGTAGAATAACCTTCGGTCATAGCAAGCTCCAAATCAGGAATTCCGGGACCGTTGTCAATAATTGCTATGATCACCCTGTCCAGGCATATTTCCACATCAGCCGTCCCGCCGTTTGCATGAATTACAGCATTTATTTCAGCCTCATACATGGCAATAGCCGCCTTTTTTATCTTGTCGGCCGCAATGCCTATCTGGGCAAGCTTTTTCTTAACATTGCTCGAAGCCTCCCCCGCAGCTACAAAGTCATTGGCAGGAATATCGTACTTAAGCTTTATGGTGCTCATTTCCTACCTCCCGGAGTCAAACCCGTTTTTCAGGCCGGCTTCATACAGTTTTCCGCAGGCCGGAAACATTGTGAGGTCTGTTGTCATAAGGACAATATTCTTTTCCAGGGCCAGCTCGATCATACTGTCAAGGGGCTGCTTTCCCCTCACAAAAATTACCGCCCTGATGTCCATCATCTCCGCTGTTCTAATAACCTGCAGGTTTATCAAACCTGTCAGCAAAACTACATTTTCAGTTACATAGGCCATTACATCACTCATCAGATCTGAACCGCAGGCGGATGTAACTTCATAGTCGAGAAGTTCATTTGCTGTTATAACCTGCGCATTTAATATGGTGGCAATATCAAGGAGCTTCATAGGGTTCACCTCGTAAAATATGTATAATTCCTGTAAAGGCCGGCGGCAGCCGGCCTTACTTATTTAGAAAAAACAGCTTCCGCCAACAAATTCTTTAACTATTGAATTGTTTGGAACCTCCTTGCCGTCTATCGGCAGGAAATAACTTAAAAACTCTATAAGCCGCTTAACCTCCGAATACCGTTCATTTTCGGGCCCCAGCTGCATCAGCAGGGGTTCGGCATAGGTTTTCAGCAGGCATAATTCATATACAAGGGAAGAGTTGAACATAATATCTGCATTTTCCTGGTAAGGGAATATGTTTTTCTCTTCACCTCTTCTTACCGACGGCCATCTGTTTATGGTATTGATTGCCGAACACCCCCTGAACTTATTGTCTCTGACAATCCTGCGGATGATCCTGGTGTCGGTGGAGGGTATTCTGTTGTGGTCGTCTATGTTCATGGAAGTTAAGGCACTTACATAAATCTTGAATTTGTCCTCGGAGGAAATTGATGCCGTCAGCCTGTCATTCAGGCCATGTATTCCTTCTATTACCAGAATGGTGTTTTTATTCATTATCATTTTCTGTCCAAAGGCTTCTCTTGAACCTGTTTCAAAATTATACACCGGTATCTCAACTTCGTGTCCTTCCAGAAGGGCAGTCAAATGTTTGTTAAAGAGCTCCACATCTATTGCCTCAAGAGCCTCATAATCGTATTCTCCGGTCTCGTCCCTGGGAGTTTTATCCCTGTTGACAAAATAGTTGTCCAGGGATATTGTCTTTGGCGTATAGCCGTTTACCCTCAGCTGAATGCCCAGCCTGTTGGCAAAGGTTGTTTTACCCGATGACGAGGGACCTGAAATAAGCACTATGCGCTTTTGCTCCTCATGGTTTGTTATCTTGTCGGCTATCTCGGCTATCTTCTTTTCATGAAGCGCTTCGCTTACTCTTATAAGATCGCCTATTTCACCGGCCTTTACAATATCATTCAAGGCTCCTACATTTTCAACCCCCAGTATGCGGACCCACTTTTTATACTCGATAAATACCTTGAACAGCTTCTTCTGTTCTTCAAAATCCGGAAGTTTTTCAGGCTTACCCTTTGAAGGAAACTGGATCACCACTCCGGGATGGTGGAATTTCAGGCTGAAACACTTGATGTAACCCGTATCGGGCACCATGTAGCCATAGTAATAGTCCTCATAGCCTCCACAGTTATACACCGTAACGTACGGCTTTTGCCTGTGTTCCAGAACCGCATACTTATCAAGCCTTCCGGTCTTCTTATACAGCTCCCTGGCACTCTCTGTGGAAACGACCTTTTTCTCAAAGGGCAGTGCACAGCTTACAATTTCATTCATTTTTTTCTGAACAGCTTCCACATCAATTTCTGTAAGTTCTTCATCCCCTCTTATTTCACAGTATACGCCGTTACTCATAGGATGGCTGATAACCGCATTTCTTTCGGGAAACAGTTCATTGACAGCCTTTATAAATATAAAGTAAAGGCTTCTCCTGTATATCCTCATGCCATCCTCATCAGTAAGATCAATGAAAGTCACTTTTGCATCCTCGGCAAGCTCATAGCTGAGTTCCCGGATATCATTATTCACACGGGCGGCCACAACGCTTGACTGGTAGGAATCCTTGAAGCGTTTGGCCAGCTCAAGCAGTGTTGTCTTTTTCTCAATTTCATATTTTTCATTATTTAAAGTTATAAAAATCTTCTCACTCATCAAAATCCCTCCGAATAGTACTACATATTATTCAATATATTAATAATAAGATCTTATTTTATGATCAAATGTTTAAAATAAAGCTTAAAATACCATCAATAAATACATTATACCATTAATTGCATATATAATTGCATATATTCTGTAAGCATACAAATTATCCTTCCATTAACCTGTCAAAATACCGGTCCATAACTATATCAATCCACTATTTTAATTATGTACTCAAAATCTTTCTGTATTCAAGAGTTTTCTTCAAGAATCAAACTTTTAAAGTGCATTCAATTACTATTTGACACCATATTGGCTATAATATAAAATGAAATTTGATTTCAATTTAAATAGAATTGCGAGAGGTTAAATCAATGCCGGATATCAAAGCTGAACTAAAAAAAGAAGTTTCGCGCAGAAAAACATTTGCCATTATTTCCCACCCGGATGCAGGTAAAACAACCCTGACCGAAAAGCTGCTGCTGTATGGCGGCGCCATAAGGCTTGCCGGTTCGGTTAAAGCCAGAAAGGCAAATAAATATGCAGTGTCGGACTGGATGGAAATAGAAAAGCAGAGAGGTATTTCCGTCACTTCCAGTGTAATGCAGTTTGAATATAATAATTTCTGTATAAATATTTTGGATACACCCGGTCACCAGGACTTCAGTGAGGATACATACAGAACCCTGGTGGCCGCCGACAGCGCGGTAATGCTTATCGACGGAGCCAAGGGTGTGGAAGCACAGACAATAAAACTGTTTCACGTTTGTAAATTAAGAGGCATACCCATATTTACATTTGTAAATAAAATGGACCGTGCCAGCAAAGACCCCTTTGAGCTTATGGAGGAGATCGAAAGAGTACTTGGTATACGCTCCTATCCTATGAATTGGCCCATTGGAACAGAAGGTGACTTCAAGGGTGTTTATAATAGAAAGCTTAAACAAATCGAGCTCTTCGGCGGCGGGGAACACGGGCAGTCACAGGTATCCTCCACCGTTGGAAAGGTTGATGACCCCATTTTTGCCGATTTACTTGGAAGCCACTATCACGATAAACTTTGTGAAGACATCGAACTGCTGGATATGGCAGGAGATGAGTTTGATAAGAAGAAAATCCGCAGCGGTGAGCTCACACCTTTGTTCTTTGGCAGTGCCATGACCAATTTCGGTGTACAGCCGTTTTTGGAGGAATTCCTTGAATTGGCACCCTCACCTGGTGTGATAACAACCTCCGAAACCGAAATTGATCCTGAAAGCGACAAATTCTCAGGCTTCATATTTAAAATACAGGCCAATATGAATCCTACCCACAGGGACAGACTGGCGTTCCTGAGAATTTGTTCCGGTAAATTCACGAAAGGCATGTCGGTAAAACATGTGAACGCCGGAAAGGAAATCCGCTTGTCACAGCCCCAGCAGTTCATGGCCCAGGAACGTACTATCATTGAAGAAGCCTATCCCGGCGATATAATAGGTTTGTTCGATCCCGGCATATTCAATCTCGGGGACACGCTATATGAAGGAAACGGCAATGTAAAATTTGAGGGTATCCCAATCTTCCCCGCAGAGCACTTTGCAAGAGTAACCCCTGCCGATACCATGAAACGAAAGCAGTTCATAAAAGGTATCGACCAGCTTTCCGAGGAAGGTGCAATACAGGTGTTCAAGCAGATCGACATCGGTATCGAGGCATTGATTATCGGTGTAGTGGGATCACTTCAGTTTGAGGTGCTGGAGTACAGACTCAAAAATGAATACGGCGTCCAGCTCCGCATTCAGCATCTGCCTTACAGGCATGCCCGCTGGATTGAAAATGAAGGCCTTGACCCGAGAAAGCTGAATCTTCCGAGCACGGCGGTAATTGTGGAAGATAAGCTGGGCAGAAACTCCATTTTGTTTGAAAATGAATGGTCCATCAGAATGGCCGAGGAAAGAAACAAGGATCTGAAGCTGGTGGATATTGCAACCCAGGATTTCAAAGTTAGAAAATTTTAGCAGCACCCCTTGCTTTACAGCCCCTGTGGTTTATATCAGGCAAATAAAAAATTGTTATTATTTTGCTTGACAAAAAGTGCAAACCTCTTTATAATAGGTTTTGCGCTTGACGTTGGGATGTAGCCAAGCCGGTAAGGCACCAGACTTTGACTCTGGCATTTCGTTGGTTCGAGTCCAGCCATCCCAGCCATTTGACCCATTAGCTCAGTTGGCAGAGCACTTGACTTTTAATCAAGGTGTCCGCAGTTCGAATCTGCGATGGGTCACCAGAACCATTGTAACGACAGTGTTACAGTGGTTTTTTAATGTCATATTTAGACACCCCGACCGCTTTGAATACACCTTGATTTTTTGTTTTAATTGTTATGGACAGGCTGACCCCCGGCAATGCGGGGTCAGCCCTGCTTTATATTTGGCATTTCCTTGCAGTCAAAATGTATGACAGCGGTATGCCCTGGTTATCCAAATGAGTCTTTTAATCATCGTATCTGATTATCAGCTCCGGATTATGTCCCTTTTCCATCTTTTTTCTTGCCTTCCGGTTGGCCACAGTATCAAAAACTATGGAGAAATCATAATCCGGAGGATACAATTCGCCGGCTGGGACATGCAGTTTCAGCCTCTTATGTGGGATCAGCCTTTTCCTGTCCCTGGCCTGTATTCCGATTTCTCCCTTATCGTTTGCAGTCTGATAAACAATTCCTATTTCTCTCTGAGGATAAATCATAACACTGTCCCCAATATTGAACCTGCTGCTCCTGTTTGGTTTCGGCGATTCCTTCTCACCCCTCAGCACAGGAGCAGGCTTCGGGTTCAAACTTGCAGGTCCCGACTTTCTCCTGTTGCTTGAAGCCTCCTTTCCATTGTCCTCTTCTGCATTGTCCTCTTCTGCAAACAGGAATTCATCATTATATGAGTTTGTTTGTACAGTGCTTGAAATGAATTTTTGCCCATAAGCCTGTTCATGGGCTATTCTGAGCAAGTGCTCCGGAAAGCCGAGACGTTTGGCTATATAGAGCGCACAGCTTTCGCCGGCCTCTCCTATCTCAAGCCTGTACAGGGGCTTCAGGCTTTCCTTGTCAAAGGCCATGCGTGCATTCACAAGCTTTTCGGCCTTTCTGGCATACTCCTTTATTTCAGGGTAATGGGTGGTAGCTACAAAAAGGCATTCCTTCCTTTTCAGTTCTTCAAGTATTGCTATGGCTATCCCCATTCCTTCGGCAGGATCGGTCCCCGAACCAAGTTCGTCAAGCAGAACAAGACTTTCACGTGTTGCGGTGCTCAGTATGTCAATAATATTGTTGATATGCGATGAAAAGGTTGAGAGATTTTCGGATATGCTTTGCCCGTCACCGATATCGCAAAGTACCATATTGTTCATACAAAACTCACTTCCCTGTCCGGCAGGAACATGCAGCCCGCTTTGCGCCATCATTGAGAGCAGTCCGGCTGTTTTCAGGGCTACAGTCTTTCCCCCTGTGTTGGGCCCGGTAATGATTACACCGTTAATGCCGCAGCCTATCTCAAAATCCAGAGGGACACAGACCGATTGATTCAATAGAGGATGCCGTCCGGCCTTGATCAGCATTTTCCGGCTGACCGCAACTTTAACCGGTATGGCCTTCATCTGTACAGATAATTTTGCTTTGGCAAAAACCATGTCCAGGGTCTCCATAGCATCCATATTCAAATATATTGCCGCTCTTTGCTCATCCACCAGGGCGGTCAGCGTATACAGGATTTTTCTGATCTCATTTTCCTCTTCCATCTGCAGCAGTGATATTTCGGTCTGAAGCTTTTGAACGGCTACAGGCTCAATAAACACCGTTCCCCCTGTGGTGGAGGTATCAATAACAGTACCTGTCACCAAACTCCTGTACTCTTTTTTCACGGGCAGCACAAAATGCCCGTTCCGTATTGACACAAAGCTGTCTGTAAACCATTCCTTTTTACTGCGGAGCAGGCTGTCCAGCTTGGTTTTGACCTGGCTTCCGGTGCTTTCCAGCTTTCTGCGTATATCCCTCAGTCTTGGAGATGCAGAGTCGTCAACGCGGCCGTTTCTTATTGATCTGTCAATCTCCTCCAGCAGGTCGCCAAGCTCATTTATAGAACCACCGTAATAAGCAATTTCTCCGCCTAAAGCTTCAGCTTTTTTTAAATATGCTTTCATACGCCTGCAGGAAATCAGGAACTGTGCTGCCAGTACCAGCTGATCGGGCACCAGCATCGCACCTTTTGAGCATAACTCAAGTATTTTATCCAGGTCGGTCATTGCTGCAAGCGGCGGTGTGCCCTGACTCTCAAGAATACGCCTGGCATCAGTGGTCTCCTGCATCCTTTCCCTGCACTCCGCTTCGGACAGGTAGGGCTTAAGCTTCGACAGTTTGGTCCGTGCCCTCTCCGACATTGCAAACTGGCAGAGCATATCAATTATTTTGTTATATTCCAAAGTATCCGCATAATTATTCATAGTTGTTCTCCTCTCACATTTCACTGCTGAAATTATTAAAACAAAAGCCCGTGACAGCACTCTGCCCAACATTCAGGCTGAAGTTCCAGCCATAAAGGTTCAGAATATCGTGAAACATAAAAAGCGTGACCAGGACGAACCTGTCACGCTTAAAGGACAACTATTAAATTCCGGTAGACCAGGAATACAAATAAAATCAGCAGGCAATTTATATAAATAATACTGTTATTTATATAAATGCTGTCAAATACCCATATACAACAGGCTGAAATCCAGTCCGGAAAAAAATGTTTGCAAAGCATTCTGTAACGTACAATGACAAAATGACAAATTGTACGAAAAAGCAGGTGTCACAATGCTACCAAAAGGTACCATCAATAAGGCATACTTAAATAAATGGTAATAACCTGTTTATTTAAAAGCCTACAACTATTTAGTTGTTTTGCACCTTTACAGATAATGCAGACATCAAAAATCCTCCTATAGACTAAATTTCCAAATCATAATAGCATATACAATTTCATGTGTCAAGGTTCAATATTAATTGACAGCTATTTTTCAGAATTGTCATCAGATGCCTTGGAATCTGTTGACTCGGCAGAATTTTCCAGAATATCAGACTTATCCGATCCCGCCTTGGATTTTCTGTATTTCCCCCTGATGATCCTGTAAGCCGCAAAGCCTATTACCCCCAAAGGTATCAGCACCGGTAAAGCGGCTGCAAGAGCCACGATCATATCCTGTGTAAACTTCCACAAACCGGTTACGCTGTTTTTAAAGCCTGCTGAAATGCGGTGGAAAAAACCGTCATTTTCCTTTGGCTGAATCGGTTTGATTTGTACAACTTCGTTTATATTTACTGTGAATGTGGAGTATTCAACAAGGGAATCCCATTTTTTAAGGGTACCTGTCAGATTTTCTATTTCATAATTTGTGGTTTGAAGCTCTTTCTCGATTTTGAGTATATCCTCCATCTTTGCTGCCTTCTTCAGCAGCTCCAACAGCCGTTCCCGCTGTATCTCAAGGGACTTCAGCCTGGCCTCTGTGTCAAAATACCTGTCTGTTACATCCTCGCCATTGGATTGTTCAAACACCACAGTCCCAAACTCCCTCAAATCTATGAAGGCCTGACCGTATTTTGCCTTGGGCACTCTGAATACGTATACCGCACTCCTCATACCCTGAAAACCAATTCCTCCCCCATTAACCGAAGTACTCTGCTGATAAGCTCCGATAGAAGTCATATAATTGCACAATTCATTTCTGGTTTTATCAAATTCCAGGGTTTGGAAATCCATCCGCCCTGTAAATATTATTTTCTGGGCGATATTCACAACACTTGAGTTTTGAACCGTATTCTGCTGTTCGGCGCTTTGATCGGCAGCTGTGGTAAACCCGCCACCTTCCTCCCCGTTGATACGGGCTGAGGTTACCTGCACCGCGCTGTCGCCTCTTTCGTCTGACGCCGTATTTCCATCATCGGCAGCACCGGTAAATCCGACCGAAACCTGTTTGCTTTCTGCCCTGGGAGCAGCGCTTGTTTGTGTACTTGCGCTTCCGCAGCCCATTAATGAAAAAGCTAAAACTGCAATAATAATTCCTGAAGCCAGTCTTTTTATCATGCCATTTTCCCCCTTTAATCCTTTAAGAAGCTATCTTGCATTTATTTTCTATGCTTATAGACGAAGTAAATTGAGAAAATGTTGCAGAAACTGGTGCAATATGTAAAAAGGTGATTATACCGGACAAAAAAAAGTATAAGCTGACGCTTATACTTTTTGGGGTGAATAGTGGAATTCGAATCCACGGCCTCCAGAGCCACAATCTGGCGCTCTAACCAACTGAGCTATACCCACCATATCTCATGTCCCGCAAGACACATTTGATATTTTACGGTACAAAAGAGTATTTGTCAATAGATTTTACAATTTATTTTAATATGCTTCAATAATGTTATTGTCAACACTTTCGGCCGTTTATATTCTCTCCGGGATATAGCAGCAGTTGTTTATCTCAAAATATACACATCCCTATTCCCCAAGCTTTTTTATTTTTAAAAGGGCACTGTCAAAGTCACCTTTCAAACTCAGAGGAAGGCCTATATGCATAAGTGTACTGCCATAATAGATCCTGTTGCTCTCCTCACTGCCGGCAGCCTGTACCAGATACCTCGAATTCTTTAACAGGCCCTGGAGTTTCAGCCTTTTACAAGGGTCCCCAAACTTTTGAGAGTGAAGGAATGCAAATACAACACTTTCCTCATCCGATTCCGAGATGTACTGTACTGCCGAAACCGGGGAATTTCCGGGTGAAAGCAATCTGTACAATCTGCCGTTCTGGACGATATGTCTTATACTTTTATATTCATCAATATGACTGCTGTACAATGACAGCTCTTCAGCCGTCAGATTGCCGATATTCGAACCAATGCCAAGTCCCCCGCACATGGCCGAGCGGAATTTATAGCTGATATCCCTCCTGCCGCTTCTCCTGTAAGACGGGTGAGTATCCGTTACCCAGCACATCATAATTCCGGGGTTGTAAAAATTGGTGAACCCTTCCTGTATGAAAAGTCTTTCATAGGGGTCGGTGTTGTCACTGGGCCAGCTTTGATCGGCATATCTGAGTATCCCCGGATCTATGCGACCTCCCCCGCCTGCGCAGGTTTCAAGTTCCACCTGGGGAAACTCGCTCCTCAAGGTGTCCCATATCTCATAAAGCGCATCCACATGAGCCCTCCACAGCTCCCTGTGATCCACCCCGTCGCGGGAGCCCAGATCGGTTATCATCCTGTTCATGTCCCATTTGAGAAAAGATATATTGTTTTGAGCAAGCAGGGAGCGAAGCATACCCAGAAGGTATTCCCTTACCTCTTTTAATGAAATATTAAGAACGTACTGGTTGCGGGACTGCATGGGCTCTACGCCGTCTATATGGTAAATCCATTCGGGATGGGCTCTGAACAGGCAGCTGTCGGGATTTACAGCCTCCGGTTCCACCCAGATGCCAAAATCCATACCCAAACCATTTACATATGAGATGAGTTCTCCCAACCCGTTGGGAAATTTGCCGGCATTCGGCGTCCAGTCTCCAAGTCCCGCATTATCTCCATGCCGTTCTCCAAACCAGCCGTCATCCACCACAAACAATTCCACACCCATGGATGCAGCCTTATCGGCAAGCTTCATCTGCTCCTTGACATTTACATCAAAGGTAGTGGCCTCCCAGGAATTGTAAAGAACCCGCCTCGGCTTCGACGCAGTTGTAATATGAGCCTTCTGGAACCTGTGAAGCTTCCGGCTCATTCCTCCGAAGCCTCCGTTTGAAAAGCCGAAAAAGAACTCAGGTGTCTCAAGACTTTCTCCCTGACCAAGGGTCTTGAAGAAATCCGAATCATTCATACCCCCGGTAACTCTTATATTATCGAATATGGTTTTCTCTACGGATATCTTCCAGTTGCCGCTGTAGGCAAGCTGTCCGAACCAGACATTTCCGTTCTGCTCGGTGGCACCCTCTTCATAGACGGCAAAGGATGGATTGAAATGGGGTCCGGTTATGCCCCTTTTTGACTGCATTGTGAATACACCTGTGTTAACAGGGGCATCATTGATAACAAACTCCCCCGCCCACTTTCCGGTAACGTATCTCATGAAAGGCCTTTCAAGCTGCGGCAGGCTCAATGCTGCCGACTGAAAATTTTCTACACTGAGCGGGCTGCCAATGTTATTCAAAATCGCCTTCCTTGAAATAATATCCAATTCTTCATAAACCACATACTCAAGAATAAGCTGGAATTCCCTGACCTTGTCCTCAAGTGTGATTCTCAGGGTCTGAACCCTATCCTGTCCATTGAAGATTTCCCAGCCGGCAAATTCTGTAAAAACCACACTTTCACCGCCCTGCTGCAGTTTAAGGCAGGGTTCGGCAAAGCTGCGCCCGTTCCAGCAGGTGAACTCTTCCCTGTCCAAGTTTGTATCGGGGTCAAAGGAGCTGTGAAAGTTAACTTCCATGAGTTCGGCACAGTCTTCGGCATTTACCGGTTCCCCCCAGTAAAGGTTCTGGAGATATCCTCCCACTCCAAAAATATATGACATACCCCTGGTACTTAAATGAAAGAGCTTTTTATTTTCATGAAATACTATCATGGCCTGTTCCTTTCAAATATATATTTTTTAACTATATTATTAATTTATATTAATCATTTGAATTTCTGAATAAAAATACTTATCAGCTTCCATAATACCATTTTAGATAATAATAAACGTCATGAAAATAGACTAAAAAATTAAAATGATGGATTATATTACGGTAAATTTTTTTCTGATATACTTTCATAATGTTATTGTCAATACTTTGTCAAATAAAATTATTTCCAAATATAACAAATTTCTTGCTTATTATTTGTGCAGATAGTATAATATAAGTGCTAAGGCTTATAATTTCTTATTCTTATTTGTACAATCCTTTTTCGCTCCGTAATGTTTAAGGCTTTATATGCTCAGCAATAAAAATTTTTTGGAGGTATTCCAATGCAAGACAAAACTCTTACTTGTAAAGATTGCGGCGCAACTTTTACTTTTACGGTTGGCGAGCAAGAATTCTACGCGGAAAAAGGATTCACAAACGAGCCTGCAAGATGTCCTGAATGTAGAAAAGCTAAAAAAGCTTCACAAAAAAGTTCTAACGGTGGATTTTCTAGAAGATAGGTTTGTGCCAACAGGTACTGTACAACAATTAACCCCTGGTTGATTACCAGGGGTTTTTGTTTTGTTTGATTATTTAGTAGTAAATTTATATATTGTAACATGGTGATACTTTTCTCCCGCTTTGAGAACAGGTGAAGGAAAGTGCTTGTGTTTCATTGCATTGGGAAAGTACTGGGTTTCCAGGCATAGCCCGTTTCTTTTGCCGTAGACGGCATTTTCCTTTCCGTTGAGGTTATCGAGGAAATTTCCCGAATAAAACTGCACACCCGGTTTAGTAGTAAACACCTGCATCAAACGCCCGCTTTCGGGATGATATAACTCAGCTGCCGCTTCCCCGATATTTCCTTTAGTATTCAATACCCAGTTGTGATCATAGCCTCCGCCGTTTTTAATCTGTTCATCGCTGCTGTCAAAGCCATCTGCAAAATTCCTGAGGGCGGTAAAATCCATTACGGTGCCTTTTACGCTTCTGATCTCTCCGGTTGGGATACACTCATCATTTACAGGCGTAAAGCTGTCTGCATTTATATAAATCTGGTGTTTCAATATATCGCCCGATGCATGCCCGCCCAGATTGAAATATGCATGATTTGTCAGGTTCACTACCGTATCCTTGTCTGAAACCGCATTGTAGTCTATAACAAGCTCATTTTCCCCGGTTAAGGAATATTCAACCTTCACATCAACCTTTCCCGGATAATTTTCCTCTCCATCGGGACTTGTATGGGTCAGTACAAGCTTCTCTCCTATGACCCCGGCCTTCCAGACAACATTGTGAAAACCTGTTATTCCGCCGTGCAGATGATTTTTTCCATCATTTTTTGCCAGTTCATATACTTTTCCGTTGAGCTCAAATGCGGCACCTTCTATTCTGTTAGCGTGCCTTCCTATAAGTGCTCCCAGGTATCCGGGATTTTCAATATATTTGTCAAGGTTCCTGTAGCCCAAAGTCACATCTGCCATATTCCCGTCCCTGTCGGGCACTGTGATTGAAACTATTATGCCGCCGAAATTGATAATATCAACTGATACTTTCCTGGAATTTGTCAGAGTAAAAATATCTACCTGTGTTCCGTCGGGCAAAGTACCGAAATAATTCTTTGTTATACTCACTGTTATATCCTCCCCAAATATGAATTAATAGAATAAACCGTACTTAACAGGTTATCTTCCAATTTATTTTATTTATATCATAATTCAATATTCAATACATGTAAAGTACGCAGTCACAACCGGCGGTAAAATCCGCAGCCGCCTTGAAGCTTCCCGCGGGAAATCAATATTGTCCCTGCTACACGGCCTCAAGCACACTGAACTGTGAATTGTACAATTTGTAATAGTGCCCTTTTAAGGCCAGCAAATCCTCATGTGTTCCGCGTTCCACTATTGAGCCGCTGTCAATGTACATGATGCAATCGGCATTTTTTATTGTAGAAAGTCTGTGGGCAATTATAAAGGAAGTTCTGCCTTTCAGCAGTCTTTGCAGACCGTTTTGAAGGGCAAGCTCGGTTCTGGTGTCAATACTTGAGGTAGCCTCATCCAATATGAGAATTCTCGGGTCGGCAAGCAGCGCTCTGGCAAAGGATATCAGCTGCCGCTCTCCAATGGACAGCCTTGTTCCCCTCTCATTTATTTCAGTATCGTATCCTTCCTTCAGATTCATTATAAAATCATGGGCACACACTGTTTTCGCAGCCTGTATGGCCTCCTCGTCGGTGGCGTCCGGTCTGGCATATTTAATATTGCTCATTACCGTTCCCGAGAAAAGGAAGGTATCTTGAAGCATCACTCCCATTTGGCTTCTGAGAGAGCCCAGTGTGACATTCCTTATATTTATTCCGTCAATCAGCACCTCGCCCTCCTGAACATCATAAAATCTGCTGAGAAGGTTGATTACCGTACTCTTTCCTGCTCCGGTAGGCCCCACAAGTGCAATGGTACTGCCCTGCCCGACTTTAAAGTTTATATTATCCAGAATTTTGTTTCCGGCCTCCACGTCATAGGTAAAGCCCACATTCTTGAATTCCACCTGTCCTTTGACCTGGGGCATTTCAGCTGCTCCCGGGAGATTGGAAATGGCCGGCTCCTCGTCTATGGTCTCAAATATCCTCTCAAGGTAGGCCATGGCATTTATCATTGCGTTATAAAAATTCCCCATATTGGCAATGGGCTGCCAGAATCTCCATATGTAACTTATAAATGCTATCAGCACACCGACGGATACACCCTGTATCCATATTATTCCCGCAAAATAGAGCACTGCCACACCTGATGTCGAGATGGTATCAATAATGGGCCATAAAATAAAGTTGGATTTGGTAAATTTCATCCATGCCTTTCTATAGGCAATGCTCAGTTCACGGAAAATACTCTCGTTCTTTTTTTCACGGGCAAAGGACTGGGTAACCTTGACGCCGCAAATACTCTCATGGATATAGGCATTCAGGTTTGACTGCTTCATGCTTAAAGCCTGAGTATTCCTTCTCTGTATATTTTTGATAAACATTATGGTTATTATAAGGGGAGGCAGTCCCAGCAGGCTGACCAGTGTCAGCTTCACATTTATGAACAGCATGAAAACTACGATACACACCAGAGTGAACATATCGGTTATAAAGTTTATAAAACCGTTTGACAGCAGGTCACTCAGTGAATTGACATAGTTTAGTACCCTGACCAGTATTTTTCCATGAGGGCGGCTGTCATAATATGAAAATGGAAGCTCCTGAAGTTTGTAAAAAATATCTTCCCTGATCTTTTTTACAATATTGTTCCCTATGGTGGACATAAGTCTGACCCTGAATTTGAAGCATATTGCGTTTACAATGAGCGTGACGGCAAAAATGACCGACAAAATTATCAATCCGCTAATATCCTTGTCAGGAATCCTGTTGTCTATTGCATCCTGCACAAGCACCGGGCCCAGCAGATTTGCAACGCTGGCTATAAGCATCAGAATTACTGTGACAACTATGGTGAGCTTGTAGGGCTTCATATATCTGAGAAGCCTTATTAAGTCTTTCATTCTGAAAACCGATACCAGTTCTTCATCCACATCGTACTTGTTTCTGGCCATTACCCCACCTCCTTGACCGCTGCGGCGTCAAAATCGCCGAACTGGGTAAGATATACGTTATAATAGTAACCCTTCTGTTTCAAAAGCTCTTCATGGGTACCCTGTTCAATAATTGTTCCCCCGTTAAGAACTATTATCTTATCGGCATTTTTGACAGATGCTATTCTGTGAGCAATTATAAATGTTGTTTTATTATTATAGAAAGACCTTAGTGTCTTGTGTATCTCAAATTCGGTTTCCATATCCACGCTGGAGGTGGTATCATCCAGGATCAGTATTGAAGGATCCTTCAGAATAGCTCTTGCAAGTGCTATTCTCTGCCTCTGTCCGCCCGACAGGCCCACTCCCCTCTCCCCGATAATGGTATCGTAACCTTCGGGCAGGTTTGATATGAACTTATGGGCATCTGCTATTCCCGCAGCCCACTTTACAGATTCATAGGGAGCATCCGGCACACCATAGGCTATATTGCCCTCGATGGTATCTGAGAAAAGGAACACATCCTGCATCGCAACCGATATTTTTGCACGAAGGTTTCTCAGCTCCATATCTCTGACATTTATATTGTCTATCAGTACTTCACCCTCACTGCAGTCATAGAACCTGCATATGAGATTTACAAGTGTGGATTTGCCTGAACCGGTAGGCCCTATTATAGCTATTGTCTGTCCGGGACTGGCCTTCAGGCTGACATTTTTCAGCACCTCTTCCCCCTCGTAGCCAAAGCTCACATTTTTAAATTCAACCACACCTTTGATTTCTTCTTCGGCAGGCTGTTCCGTATTGCTTATTGATGTCTCGGTCTCGAAGAATTCTCTGATTTTATCTGCCGAGGCGTTAAAACGCTGTATGTCGTTTATGAGCCAGCCGCACTGTCTCATAGGATTGCCCAGGGCCCATATTATGGAATTGAAGGTTACCAGCTCTCCGATGGATATCTGGTCGTTGATTACCAGAATACCCCCGATTATAATGATGGTAAGTGAAAGAGCTCCGGCCAGCGCATCTATTATGGGGAGGTATTTTGACCAAACATTGGCCGAATCCATGTTTTTCTGCCTGTATGCCTCATTTTCCCTGTCAAACTTGTCAATTTCAATCTTTTCTGTGGCAAAGGCCTTTATGACCCTGTTTCCGCTGATGTTCTCCTGCACTACGGAGTTCAGCCTTGAAAACTGCTGTCTGACAGCTGAAAAAGTCGGTCTTACCTCATTGGCAAGTTTTATGGCCGCCCAGCCGAGAAAGGGTATGACCAGAAGCAGCACAAGTGTAAACTGCCAATTGATTGTGAATAACAGTATCACCGCAAAAATGAAAATTACGGCATTTTCAAAGACCATGTAAATAACCCAGGCTACAAAATGGCGGACTGTGTCCATATCGCCGGTCATTTTTGCCATGATGTCACCGGTTCTTGTTGTATCGAAAAACTTGAAATCCAGCGCCTGAAGCTTCCTGTACATATCCTCCCTGATGGTCATGTATGCTCCCTGGGAGACCTTCTCAAAGTTAATCTGGTATGTAAATCTTATTATTGCCTTTGCTGCCGTGGCTCCTATCATTAATGCCGCCAGTGCAAAAAGTATTTCCCTGTGTCCCTGCTTGATAACCCTGTCAACAATAATACCCGACACATATGGAGATACCATGCTTAGTGCCGAAGCAGCAAGGACCATGATAAGGCTTATGCAAATCCGGAGTTTATATTTCTTTATGTAGCTCCATACCCATTTTACATTTTCCATAAATAAGTAATTCCTTCCATTTTAATTCACAAATTTAATTCACAAATTAATTTACAAATTCAATTGAGGTTAAAGCCGTCACCTTCAGGCGGATCAAGCTCTCAAGCCGCTTTTACAACGCTTTTACCACACTTTTGCCGTAGTTTTTATTTGAGTCCATAGTTATTGACCTTAGTACTATTATAAAGAGTAAACCCTCTTATAAAATGGATATTCTTTACCTGGTGATGGATATTTTTATCCTATGTGCCGAATAACATTATTAATGAATATGATTGGAATCGGGGTAAGTTTGTGATAACATATAAATTAATACTGTATACATATTATTGTAAATATATATGCAAATTGTTCTGTAAAAATAGGCATACAAAGCCTTAAATGCTGTAAATATGTATTATACTATGTTTTTATTTTGGTTTTAACTTTGTTTTTAATTTGCTTTTAAAATGACTGCAATGGAGTGATTTCTTTTGTGTATGCCCGAAGTAAGAGCTGAATGCTTTAATCCCACCTTACTGTACGCATTTATTAATGTAGCCGACTGTGAAAAACCCATGAGTTATCACGTTCATGACTTCACGGAGGTTAAAATCATATTGGCCGGCAATTTCACATATGTTATTGACGATGTCAGATATGAGGTGACAAAGGGTAATATCGTAATAGTCAAACCTGGTTTAAAACACCTTAAGATCATACCCGAAGGTGTTCAGGTGGAAGAATTCAATTACGCCCTGGGCGATTTTCAGATAAAAAATCTGCCGCCGAATTATCTGATTGAACCCGACGCCGGGATAATTTATTCCATGCCGCTGTTTCAGCCGGATATTTTAAAATGCGTCAACGAAACCTTATCCGAACAGGAAAAGAATGAGCCTTACTGTGATCTGATGATTAAGGCGAGTATTCTTAAACTCACCTCTCTGCTGTACAGGGGAATGAATGCAAACAAGGATAAGTCCGAAAAAGCCAGACTTAATTTTGCAAATTCAGAAAAAACCAATGTGGTAAATACAATACTGGAATATCTGAGCCAGAATTATATGAAGCCCATTTCCTTATACAGGCTCGCCCATAACATGTACCTGAGTCCTGTATACATATCCAAGATATTCAAGGAAGAGACCGGGGAATCGCCTATCAATCATCTGATACGTATCCGCCTGACCAAGGCCAATGAGCTTTTGAATGCAGGCAATATTCCCATCAAAACGGTTGCAAGAAATGTAGGCTACGAGGATGCATATTACTTCAGCAAGCTGTATAAAAAATACTATGGCATCCCGCCTTCAGTAGAAAAGCGCACCAGCGTAATCAGTTAAGTTAACGCGTTGTGCGATTGCTTTAAATTTTGCTTTACCTTTTTAATTTTTATATCAACTGGTACTTTCCGTACTAACTTCATAAAATAAGGCGCACCCAAAACAATTGCGGTAAATTGTTTTTAACTGTGCATCTTATTTCATGAAGTTATACTCACGTACCAGTTGCTTTTGATTAAATCTATCTGTAAAGCAAATACAAAATTTCAATTAGCACAACAGGTTAATTGAAATATAATTTAACCCGCAGTGCCAGTTAAATTGTCGCTCAGCTTTCCAGCAGCACGTGACACACTCTTTTTTATCCCAGGGCCACATCCAATATCATCATAATTGCAAATCCTAATATACAGCCTATGGTAGCCAGGTGAGTACTTTCATGGGAGCCGCTCTGCGCCTCCGGAATGAGCTCCTCCACCACAACGAATATCATTGCGCCGGCGGCAAAGGCCAGTGCATATGGCAGAACAGGCTTTACGAACATAACCAGGGCCGCTCCCAGCACACCTGCAATGGGCTCAACTATACCGGAAGCCTGTCCGTAGAAAAAGCTCCTTCTGCGCGATAATCCTTCCCTCCTGAGCGGAATTGAAACTGCCGCCCCCTCCGGGAAGTTCTGCAAACCAATACCGATTGCAATTGCCAGAGCAGACATCAGCGTTCCGTCGGTTATTCCGCCTGCAACTGCTCCAAAAGCCACACCTACGGCAAGTCCCTCCGGTATGTTGTGCAGCGTTATTGAAAAAACCAATAAAATACTGCGCTTCAGCTTGGTAGAAATCCCTTCTGCCTCCCCATCCTTGGAGTTAAGGTGCATATGCGGGATTAATTTGTCTGCCAGATATAAAAAGCCTGCACCACCTAAGAAACCTATCGTGGCCACCAGCCAGGCAGGTATGGGTGCATCTCCGGCCATTTCAATAGCCGGTGCCAGGAGTGACCAGAAGCTTGCGGCAATCATAATTCCAGCAGCAAAACCCAGCATGGTGTTTAAAACACGTCTGTTTATCTCCTTAAAAAAGAATACCATTGCCGCTCCGAGTGCAGTCATTGCCCAGGTCATCAGAGTTGCCAGCAGGGCTTGAAATATGTGATTCTGATTGCTTATCCATTCCAACACTTTGTTTTACCGCCTTTCCTCCGGATTCTGTTTCATTTATTCCCCCATTTTACCATAGGTAAACAGTAAATAATAATATATTTTTAGTCCAAATAAACAAATTTCAATTATTTTTATCGTTAATTTTATGTCAACTTAACCAAGGGCTATCCCTGCCGCCTCAAGGTTTTACTCCTTTTTTCCAAAACCTTGTAAGCTTACACTTAAGCGGGTTACCATAAATTGGGGGGTTGTTTCTCACAGAAAGCAGTGTTAACATAATGTCCATACCCCGGTAGCTGATAAATATTTACGCTGAACGAAGCATTGAACAGAAGCATCGTCACAAACGCTGATTATGGGCATGAAGAAGCACGTAAAATTTAGTCGAAACTAATGGAGGTAAACATGAATAATAAAAAAACAACAGTTATATCAAGTATCGCAGCATGTGCTGTACTCGTATCATTCTTTGCATTCAGCAGCAATGCAAATGTGTCAGGAAACAAAGCTGCCGCTGATAACAGCAGGCCGGCCGAAGCTGCCGCTTTAAACAGCGAAGCCGTCAAGGAGCAAACTCCTGTATCGGCAGCAGTCGATACCGCATTTAAAACCTTGGAAGGAAATGTGGCTGCCGGTAATAATCAGCCTCAGAATACAGTCCTGAATACCGGCGATAAATCCGGTGAACCAAAGGTATTGAATGTAAGTACTTCAGTAAAAAACACTCAAAATTGCCCAAAGACAAATTCAGCTAAAAGCTCAAATAATCAGCAAAATAGCGTAACTTCCGTAAAATCAAAATTGGAAGAAATAATCAAATCATATACCGGTTCTTTATCAGCTAAATTAACAAATAATTCAAACTGCAGCAAAACAACTACGGCAAAGCCGGCTTCCAGCAAGCCTTCCACAACAAAGCCTGCTTCAAAACCAACTACCGGCACAACAAAACCGACAGGAACAACCAAACCGGCACCAAGCACCACCAACGGGGATTACAGTGCATTTCAAAAGAAAGTAGTTGACCTGGTTAATGCAGAAAGATCCAAAGCAGGACTCAAGCCATTAAAGATGAATACCGAGCTGAGCAAGGTAGCTACCCTTAAATCACAGGATATGGCAAAGAATAATTACTTCGACCATAATTCACCAACCTATGGCTCACCTTTTGATATGATGAAAAAGTACGGAATCAGCTACAGAACTGCCGGCGAGAATATCGCAATGGGACAGACATCACCTGAACAGGTTATGCAGGGCTGGATGAATTCACCCGGACACAGAGCAAACATCCTTAACTCATCCTTTACCCAAATCGGTGTAGGTATAGCCAAGAATTCCAGCGGAAGATTATACTGGACACAACAGTTTATAGGATAATCAAGATTTTAAATCAGAATAATCAGTTTTATATCAGCGTAATGCAGGCCGGAGCCAATCCGGTCTGCTTTTTCTTTTACAGTAAATTAACCCGTTGTGCTATTTGAAATTTTGTTTTGCCTTACAATTATTTGAAATCAACTGGTACGAGAGGACAACTTCATAAAATAAGATGCACGGTAAAAACAATTGCTATAAATTGTCGACAAAATTAAAGTGGTTTTGCCGTCAAAGCAGCAGGACGCTGCTTTGAGCTTCAAACCGAGACAGGATGTCGAGTTTGAACGACGGCAAAACCGCTTTAAATGAGTCGATACAATTTTTGTAATTGTTTTGGGTGCACCCTTATTTTATGAAGTTAGTGCGGAAGTTACCAGTTGATATAAAAAAGTTACTTAGTTAAAGCAAAATTTAAATTAATCAGCACAATGCATTAATTTATATCGTCCTGTTTTTATTTTCGGTTCTCTTTCAACAAATCCCTGATTTCAGTCAGCAGCTGAACTTCGGGAGATGGCACCGGAGGCTTCTCCTCCTCCTTCTTTTTTCTCCGCAATACATTGATCATTTTGACCATGGAGAACACAACAAATGAAATTATGATAAAATTAATGATTTGCTGTATGAAGGCACCATAATATATTGCAACTTCAGGCTTGTCACCCGAAGCCGGAGCAAGTGTCCACCTGAAATCGGCGAAATTGATCCTTCCGATCAGAAAGCCTATTCCCGGCATGATCACCTGGTTTACCAGCGAAGTGACAATGGCTGTGAATGCCGAACCGATTATGATACCGACAGCCAGGTCAACAACACTGCCCCTGGATATGAATTCTTTGAATTCCGATAGAAAATTTCTCACGTTCCACTTCCTCTTATTAATATTTTCCTTAGTATTTCCCTTTTATCTTAATATTTCTCTTAGTATTTCTCAATAAGAGTATATCCATATATTTAAAATATGTCCAGTGGTCCAACACCAGCTTTTTATACATGCAAAAGCAGCTCCTTACAGGTACCCTGCTGTAAGAAGCTGCTTTGCATGAAATGGACAAGACTTCAATTTTTATAGGTTTGTTTTATAGTAAATATTTCTTGAGGGCTTTATAATTTACAGCTTCACATCAGCCGAGAATCTTTTTCAAATCAGCATCCGGAGTTGAAACAGGGCTGATGTTGAAGTTCTCAACCAGTATATTAAGAACATTTGGAGATATAAACGCCGGCAGTGTAGGCCCAAGATAAATGTTCTTGATTCCAAGGGAGAGCAGGGTCAGAAGGATACATACCGCCTTCTGTTCATACCATGAAAGCACAAGGGACAACGGCAGCTCATTTATATCACATTCAAAAGCTCCTGCAAGTGCGGAAGCAACCTGGATCGCACTGTAGGCATCATTGCACTGGCCCATGTCCATTATTCTTGGGAGACCGCCGATCTCGCCGATATCAAGATCGTTGAAACGGAACTTTCCACAGGCAAGGGTCAGTATAACAGTGTCTTTCGGAGTCTTCTGAACAAACTCGGTATAGTAGTTTCTGCCAACCTTGGCTCCGTCACAGCCGCCCACAAGGAAGAAGTGCTTGATTGCTCCGGCCTTGACCGCATCGATAACCTTATCGGCAACCGAAAGGACAGTTCCTCTTGCAAAACCTGTTGTAACAGTATCTCCGCCGTTAATACCGGTCATTCTCCTGTCTTCCTTATAACCGCCCAATTCCAGAGCTTTATTTATAACAGGCGTGAAATCCTTGTCATCATCAATATGAACCATTTCGGGATATGCGACAACCTCGGTTGTGAATACTCTGTCATGATAGCTTGGCTTTGTGGGCATCAGGCAGTTTGTTGTGAATAAAACGGCACCGGGTAAATTGTCAAATTCCTTCTGCTGGTTCTGCCATGCAGTTCCGAAATTACCCTTGAGATGCGGATAGGCCTTAAGCTTTGGATATGCATGTGCAGGAAGCATTTCGCCATGAGTATAGATATTTATGCCCTTATCCTTTGTCTGTTCAAGCAATTGGTACAGATCATAGAGATCGTGACCTGAAATTACTATGAAAGGTCCTTTTTCGATTGTCAAAGGTACTTTGGTCGGAACAGGAGTACCGTAAGTTTCAGTGTTTGCCTGGTCAAGCATGGCCATACAGGCGAGATTTACCTTACCGGTTTCCAATACTATGGGAAGAAGGGCATCTGCATTGAGATCCTCTCCGATTGCTTTCAGTGCCTTATAGAAGAAATCGTTTACTTCATCATTGTTATAGCCCAGAACCAATGCATGGTAGGCATATGCCGCCATTCCACGGATTCCGAAGAGTATCAGTGACTTCAAGGAACGGATATCTTCGTTATCATTCCAGAGCTTCTGCATATCGTAGTTTGCTGCAAATGCAGAACCAAGCTGTGCTTTTTCCTTTTCAATATTCGCAATCTGTCTCTTGATTGATGCGTTATCAAAGCTTACATTTGTAATGGTGGTGAACAAACCTTCGATAACAACCTTATGAGTCTGTGCTGTGGGCCGGCCCTTTTCAGCCGCTTTTGCAAGTCCTATCAGCGCACCTGTAAGTTCATCCTGAAAATTTGATGTATCGGCTTTCTTGCCGCACACTCCTGCAGCTCCGGTACATCCCTTTCCACCTGCAGTTTGCTCACATTGAAAACAAAACATTTCTGACATAAAAAATTGCCTCCTTATATTTAGGTTATTTTTAATTCTGTTAAGATTTGTGATTGACTTTATGTGCTTATTGTACTAGACTTATGACATTAAATCGGTTGCATTTGCAACCAGGAGAAAAATTTATGAAGGATTATTTTGAATTGCTTAAAACCGTCGCCATATTTGAAAATATAGATGAAAGCCAATATGACAGCCTGCTTGGCTGCCTTGGAGCCAGAACACAGGAATACAACAAAAATGATATAATTTTTCTTGCTGAAAGCCGGGTATCTTCGGTGGGCATAATCCTATCGGGGTCTGCCCAGATAGTCAAAGAGGATGTTATGGGCAACAGGACCATTATGTCCGAGCTGTCGGAAGGGGATATATTCGGAGAAGCCTTCGCCTGCGCCAATTTGAGCAGGATACCCGTCACCGTTTTGACTACCACCGGCTGCAATGTGCTTTTCATACGCTTCAGCAGAATAGTGACCACCTGCAGCTCAGCCTGCAGCTTTCATTCAACTTTGATTAAAAATATGCTTCAGCTGATTGCCCGGAAAAACATACTTTTAAACAACAGAATGGATATTCTTTCACAGAGGACAACCCGTGAAAAGCTTATAGCCTATTTTACCATGCAAATGCAAAAGCACGGTTCAAATAAATTCAGAATCCCGTTTTCCCGCGATGAACTGGCGGATTTCCTCTGTGTCAACCGGAGTGCCCTATCCAGGGAATTGAGCAGCATGAGGGATGAGAATATGCTGAACTATAATAAGAATGAATTTGAAATCAATAAAAACAGCTTTAATTAATGTGTTTGTAATTGTTTTCAGCTCAGTGATATGATATAATTTTTAGCAAAATAAGGTTTGAGGTGCATATTATGGCTATAATCGACAGGGTGAAATTTGACGGCCTTAGAACTAGGGATTGGATTGTCTACAAATATCCCTCCGAAGAGCTTGTTTACGGAACACAGCTCATTGTCGGCGAGGGTCAGGCAGCAATATTTGTAAAAGGCGGAACGGTATGCGATGTATTTAATGCCGGTACATATACTCTGGATGCAAAAAATCTTCCCATACTGAAATCCATTGTCAATTTGCCTTTTGGCGGAAAAACACCTTTTTCTGCTGAAATATTCTTCCTGAACATTGCTACCAAGCTGGACATTTACTGGGGAACCTCCGATCCGGTGCAGGTCATAGACCCTAAATATTTCACCAAGCTGAGAGTCAGAGCCTTCGGCCAGATGGGGCTCAAGGTGGACAATTACCTTAAATTCTTTACCGAGCTTATAGGTATAATAGGCCCTGCCGAAATTGTCAAGTTTGATGCAATAATGGACTATTTCAAAGGTATTCTGGTACAGAAAATAAAAACCATTATTGCCAACATAATTATTAATGAAAAAATTTCAGCATTGGAAATCACCGCCAAACTGGATTCCATTTCCACCATGGCAAAGGATAAGATTTCTTCCGAATTTAAAAAATACGGCTTAGCACCGGTAAACTTTTTTATAAAGTCCATAAATTTTCCCGATGAAGATTTTGAAGAAATAAACGAAATCCTTAAAAACCGTGCAGAATTTGAAATCATGGGAGATAACCGCTATGTGACAAAGCGTTCCTTTGATGTGTACGACAACGCCGCCTCCAACGACTCGGGAATAGCAGGAGCCTTTGTCAGCGGCAATGTAGGAGCCGGGGTAGGTTCATCCCTGTTTGGCGAGATGGCTTCGTCGGTAAACACCAGAGCGGTTATTGATAATGCGGTTATAAAGTGTCCTGCCTGCAGTTTTGACAATCCTGCAAATTCAAGGTTTTGCTGTGAGTGCGGCAGCCCTGTGGAAACTCCTAAAAAGCAGTGTCCAACCTGTGGAAAGACAGTCCCGGCCAACTCGAAATTCTGTCCTGAATGCGGAGCTTCAATAGGTACTAAAACCTGCTCCTGCGGAGCAGCTGTACCCGACGGCTCGAAATTTTGTCCTGAATGTGGAAAAAAGGTATGATTTCTTCTATAATATAGGTAGTAATCCTAAAATATAATAAAGGGGTTTTATATATGTCAGATAACATTTGTCCTCAATGCGGTGCTCCCAACGCACCTGACACAAGAGAGTGCAAGTACTGCGGAGAAGTCTTTATTGCTAATGCATCAGCTGCACAGCCAAAGGTCCAGACGCCGGCGGGCGGGCAGCAGCCTAACTATCAACAGTCCAATTTCCAGCAGTCCAACCCTCAGCAGCAATATCATCCGCCGGTACATCCAAACCAGACGGCACAGGCACAGCAGGCTTACCACTACCAGCAAATGGTTAATGAAGGCATCAGTCCCGCCTGGCCTATCAAGAGTAAAATAGCCGCCGGACTTTTGGGAATTTTTCTTGGGGGAATTGGCATCCACAAATTTTACATGGGTAAGGTCGGAATGGGCATATTGTACTTGTTGTTCTGCTGGACCGGTATTCCCGCCCTGGTAGGGTTTATTGAAGGAATAATATATCTTGCCTCCAACGAACATAATTTCTGTATCAAACATAGAGTCAGAGTAAGATAATCTTAATAAAACGTTATAAATTTCTATTCTAAAAAACACTTACCATAAAAAGTAAGTGTTTTTTGTAGTGCCAAACCAATATCAACTGCCGTCCATAACATAGCAATATTTGCAGCCATGGAAGCATTTCATCCCGCCGGCGGTTTTCGAATAAATCCCTATATCCCTGCTGGCGGAACAGCCGCAGGCTTCTCTCTGTCCACTGTCCTTCGCTTTTTTTACCCTTCCTCCAAAAAGCCTTTCCAACAGTTCCCCGTCAATGCACTGCCCCCGGTCCATACCTTCAATTTTCTCCAAAACCGTACTGGCGCAGGAGTATAATTTTAAACCGTAATTTCCGGAGATCTCAGCCAGCCTTGTAAAAAAATCCATCTGCATATCGTTGTCCAGGTGTCTTATATCCAGACCGCACTGCTTTATCCTGTTCTTTAAATGGTTGTACATGGCCAGATATGAAGTGGTAATCCGGCATCTCTGCATACCCAGAGAACACAAATCCCTGCACAGCCGTTCAAAGGCTATGAGTCTTGCCTTCTCAGGCATATGGGGTGTCGGACTTATCTCACCCCTTGTTGAAATGATTACGGGGTCAAACCGTATGTTGAACTGCTCGGGTAAATATCTTCCCAGCAGGCCCTCCAGTATTTTCAGAGTTTCGGCATATTTGGGGACATTGGGTTCAAGGAGCCCGGAGTAGTTATTTATTGTGTATTGGAAATACAGGTTATATTCGGTCAGGTGCCCCGGAGCATCTAAAACCCTGCTGAAATTCTTGCTCCACAGTACTATGGAATGGACTCCTTCAGGCGTCAGATCCACTTCATACCGTTTATCCGGGAACCTTGGATTAGGCACTTGAACCCTGCCCGCCGCAAGTACCTCCTGCAGCCAGTCATAGTGAAAGGCAGGCACATCGGTTCTCCTCGACGCCGAGATTATTGTTTTAAGCTTGCCGCTTGAAACCTTTTCAACACTGTTATCCAAAAGACTCAGCTGTTCTGCCATGTCACACTCCCCAAAATAGTCACCCAAAATAATCATTGGTTCATAATATATGACCTTTCTTCCTCACTGACATTGCCCACGTACACATTGGTGAGTTTTTTCCTTAACTGCTGATACGCCTTTTTTAAATCTTCAATGCCGGTTGCAGGTTTTTTCATTCTGTACCTTGGGAAAAAACGTGATACATGGAGTACAATATCCCTGTCTACTGAAGCAAGGAAATCGCCCAGCCTGTCCAGGGTTTCATGGCTGTTGTTTTCTCCGGGAATAAGGAGTGTGGTTACTTCAATATGACAGCCCTCTCCGTTTGCAACCCTGATGGTATTCATAACCGGTTCCAGTTTGCCCAGACAAATGCTTTTATAAAATTCCCCGTCACCCTTTAAATCAATATTCATGGCATCAACATAGGGAAGCAGCTTTTTCAGCGGTTCCTCATTTATATATCCGTTTGTGACCAGCACTATTTTATGTTCCCCGTCCCTTCTCTTTATCTCACCTGCAACATCATAAACATATTCGTACCAGATTGACGGTTCATTGTAGGTAAAAGCCAGACCTATGCTGTCGGTATTCCGAAGGCTTATATCTGCCATTTCCCCGGCCGGCACATACCGGCTTTCGGCCCTGTGCTGGGAAATAGAATAATTCTGGCAGAAACTGCATTTGAAATTGCAGCCGAAGCTCCCCACGGATAATATGTTATCCCGGGGGTGGAAATGGTACAGGGGTTTCTTTATTATGGGGTCCAGTGAAATTGAGGTTATTTCTCCGTAATTCAATGTAAACAGCTTCAGTTCATCCCCGGATTGGCCGCACTGCCTCACTCCGCAGAACCCGACGTTCCCCTTTGCTATAAGGCAGTAGTGCGGGCAAAGCACACATCTGATCTTCCCTTCCTCGGGATGAAAAAACATAGCCTCTTTTTTCAAGCTTCCACCTCTTTAAATCTCTCGACTTTAAACCTCTCGATTTCATAGGATTGGTTTTTTCCGATTCCTGCCTTCTGCAGGGCAATGGAAACCTGTTCTTCACTGGAATCAATGCCTTCCAGCATGGGCAGCAGCAATCCCCTCTTTTTGCCGCTGGTGACAATGACTCCATAGCTTTTGGGGTCCAAGTCCTCAAAACTGCATTTTTCGGCCGGATACAGCAGGTCAACCGAAATATCCAGCTGGTACAGTTCCTCCTCCCTCAGGGGTGAGAATCTGGGATCATTAAAGGCAGCTGATATGGAATTATTAAGGATTTCCTCTCCCACTGAACAGGTGACGGCTTCTATGGTTCCTATGCAGCCCCTTAACTCACCTGCCAGCTTCAGGGATACAAATACACCTTTTCTATCGTTTAATAATTCTTTATCTTTAATACCCTTTACCGTCAGAGACTTTCCTGTCCTGAAAAAGTTTTCAATATTACGCCTGGCAAGCCTGGTATAGGCAGGGCCTTCCTCAAGCCTTTTCACATGGCTCTCCCGGCCCAGGTTTTTTATGTCGTCAAAAATTGATCTGCCCTCGGATACCTTGAAGCGTGCAACACCGTAACCTACGCCAAACGGACCTTCATAACTCAGAATTTCGGCTTTGGCATCTTTTCCGTCAAGGGTTCCCGCCAGAATATAAAGTGACCGCAGGCCACATTCTCCGGCTTCGGTGATCATAGTTCCATCAAGGTTGAACAGGCCTTTGAAATCCCCCTGCTCAAGCAGTTCCAGCAGGCGGGAATCAAATTTTGCACCGTACGGACTGTACGGATAGGGACCATCCTTTGCAAGCCTGTGGGAAAGATCCCCCGAGGCAATAACTGCCGCCCTGGTACCGGTCTTTTGACAGGCCTTCTCTATAGCCATACCAAAAGAATAGAGCTCAATGGGAGAGAGCATTCCATATGTGATGTGGACAAGTTCAATTTTATCCAGGCTTTTAACAAAGCTCAAAGGAACAGCTGCCCCATGGTCCAGCTCCAGGGATACACCATAGGATTTTGCATTTTCCCTGTTAAGGGCTGCGACGGCAATTTGGGCCTTTTCCGCTTCCCTTATTATTTCATGCGTAAGTGTCAAATCAACTTTAATGTTAAAGCTGACCTGTTTGGCTCCAAATTTACCGAAATCGCCTTTAAGGTTTTCAATCCCGGTCAGAGCTACTGCATCCCGGAAAACAGTTCCATGGGGTGTAATGACTATTATTGTATGGATACCTGATCTGTCTATTTCAAGGCCTATCGAATTACAACCGTCTATGGTTTTCTGTATCTGTTTTTCCTGGCCTCTGCCCACCCGGGGAATTATCAGAGGCGGATGGGGCATCAAATAATAACCTTCCATAACCTGCTCCTAAAATATTATTTATCTTATTTTACTCAAAACGTTTTAATTATATAAGATAATTATAATACATAAACAGCCTTCATCCCATCAGCTTTATCAATTCTTTCGTATTTTTAAGCCCAAGCTTTTTCAAAATGCTGGTTTTCTGATTGGATATGGTCTTGTTGCTGGATTTGATCCCTATATTTTTTCCGATTATCATATCAAATATATTTTTTTCGGCGTTGGATAGATCCTCCAGGATCAGCTTTCTGATTAAAAGCTGATGGGGAGTCGTTCCATTTGCAACGTACCTCACTGTGTTGCACAGGATGGAAAACTGGCTTTTAAGCAAGCAATCCGCGGCGAAGGCTCTTTTTGCCGCATACTCCACAATTCCCTCCGATTCGAGAGAAGTGAGGATTATTACCTTGGCCCCTGTCTTTATTCTGATTTCCCTGGAAATCTCCACTCCTTCAAATTCGGATAATGAAAGGTTCAGGTCCATAATGACTACATGGGGCATATACACGTTAGCCAGTTTTATGGCGTCAGCGTAATTTGAAGCAATCCCGATGCAATTGAAATCAGGTTCCTTTGACAGCTGCTGTTTGATTAAAAATGCAAAATCAGGGTCATACTCTACAATCAGGATTTTAATAATATCACTCATTTAACCGGCCCTCCTTTTTCTTCTGCCTTTTAAGGGATATTCCCTTTTTATGGTTTAATGAATATTTTACCATAAATACCATAAGGTTCAATAATATAAAAGTAATATTTTCCTATATTTTTAGAGTATGGAGCACAATTTGCCGACCGGCATAAAAACAGCCCGGAATTCAGGGCAAATGCCGCCGCTCCGGGCTGTGGTCCGTGTTCTCGCTGTTTCGCCGAACTACGGTTATAGCTGCTACAGTGCTAATTTATAGATCTCATAAATGTCATCGGCCCTGAGCTTCTGGAAGTTCCCTACGTGGGTACGTCCAACCATGCATTTATCTGCCATTTCACGTATTCTTTCGCTTCCTATGTTCACATCGGACAATCTTATGGGCAGACCCATCCTGACATACCAGGCCTCAAGTCTCTCTATCATTTCAAATACAATCTTTTCCTTATCATCAAAGCTGAAGTCCACATTGAAAACTCTCATTGCAAATTGTATGAATTTGTCCACATTCTGCTTGTATACATACTTCATCCATGCAGGGAACACTATGGACAAACCCGCACCGTGGGCTATATCGTATGCTCCGCTGATTTCATGCTCTATGTCATGGCTGCCCCAATCACCTATCCTTCCGGTATTCAGGAGGTTGTTATGAGCTACTGCACCCGCCCACATTATCTCGGCCCTGACATTATAGTCATTGGGGTTTTTCAAAGCCAGAGGTGCATTGTTAAGTATGGTTCTCATATTTGCTTCAATGAGCCTGTCTGTGAAATCCACATTTGGTTCCTGTGTAAAATACCTCTCCATGAGGTGGGCAAAAATATCACTTGCACCGCAGGCTGTCTGGTATGCGGGAAGCGTATAGCTGGATTCCGGGTTTAATACCGCAAATTTCGGTATTACCACCTCGGTATTTATTGCACGTTTCAGCCAGCCTTCCTCGTTTGTGATAACTGAAGCTGTGGAGGATTCGGAGCCTGCCGCGGGTATTGTTAAAACAACTCCTACCGGAAGAGCTTCTGTCAGTCCTGCCAGTTTTGAATTGTCCATATATAATTCCCATACATCACCGCTGTATCTGACCCCTGCCGCTATGGCCTTGGCTGAATCGATAACGCTGCCTCCGCCCACCGCCAGCACAAAATCCAGATTATTTTCCTTGCAGAGCTCAATTCCCTCACGGACAAGGCTTAATCTGGGATTCGGAACAACTCCCGACAGTTCCACAAAGAATAAACCCTCTTCCTTAAGTGACTTTACAACTTTATCATACACACCATTGGCTTTGATGGAGCCTCCGCCATAGTGCAGCAATACTCTTTTACCGTATTTGGCAATCTGCTTTCCGGCCTGGAATTCGGTATCCTTTCCGAATATTATTCTGGCAGGATTATAGAATTCAAAATTAATCATACTTATCTCTCCATTTCCGGCCCGGCTGAAACAATTTACCGGTCCTATCAAATTTATAATAACAAAACTTTTTATAAAAGTATTTAAGAACTAACTTTTATTTTACCACATTATATTTAATTAAAAACAAAATAATCTCCATTTACTTGGTTAAAAATAAAAACTTGAGCGGCAACTTTTATAATAATCAAATTTCTGGAGGTAGTAATGTCGGGAAAAGCTAAAATTTTACTTGTTATCAGTGCCCTGTTTACGCTTGCAATGGGTCTTTCCAACGTCTTTGTAAACATTTTTCTCTGGAAGAAATCCAACAATTTTATAGTAATAGCACAATACAACCTTATGCATTATGCCCTTATACCTCCGGCTTTTATACTGGCAGGCCGGTTGTCCAAAAAAAAGAACGGTATCTGGGCGTTAAGGCTGGGAATAATTTTTTTTATTATGTTTTTCGGGTTTATATTGATATTAAAAAATGATGTTACGAAATATGTAATACCTGTGGGTGCACTGTTCGGCATAGCCGGGGGCTTTTACTGGCTTTCCTACCATGTTTTGAGTTTCGATTTTACCTCCACTGAAAACAGGGACACTTTTAACGGGTTCAACGGCGGAATATCAGGGGTTTGCGGAGCGGCTGCACCAATTACTTCAGCTTTCATAATCAATGCAAACAGCATGTCAGCCGGCTATACCATCGTCTTTTCCTCATCCTTGATATTATTTATAATCCTTATCCTGGTATCATTGATGCTGAAAGCCGATAATTACGGCACCCGTCTCAACTATGGCAAAATCTTTAAAAGCAATTGCGGGGACTGGAAAAATCTTAGAAGGAGCATTGCCCTATGGGGCTTCCGAGATGTTATCATAGGATTTCTCATAATAGTTCTTGTATACAAAGCAACCGGAAGTGAACTGGCCGTGGGAAAATTTTCACTCTTCGCATCCCTTATCTCCTCAGCGGCATATATAGCCGAGCAAAAACTTATCAAGCCCAAATTGAGACTGATTTCAATGCTGCTGGGTGCAATCCTTATGTTTGTGGCCGTACTGGGGCTTGTGATAAATATAAGCTACGGCTCATTATTGTTTTTTATGATTTTGGACTCGGCCTTCGTGCCTTTCTTTCTGGTGCCGCTGTCCTCGGCAAGCTTTAATATTATAAGCCTGCAGCATGAGGAGGATTTGAGAGTGGAATATATCATCAACAAGGAAATAATGCTCAACTCAGGCAGGTTTATAAGTACGGTGCTCCTTATAAGCCTGTTGACCTTTTTCGGGAATGAAAGCCATCTGAACTATTTCCTGCTGTTTGTGGGCTGTGCCCAGCTGTTCTCCATGGCCTTTCTGAGAAAGCTCAAGGTTTTCAGGCCTGATTAGCTTTAACCTTTGCCAGGAACCTCTTAATATTCTCCTCCTCTTCACTGCGGTCGGCATGGAGTCTGCCCATCCTGTCACAGAAGCCAAGGAGGGCTACCTCATCAACGTCTGTTTTCCTTAACATTGATCTCACATCGGAAAAGGGTAAATTGTTATTGACAAAAAGTATCTGCATATGCCATCTCACAAGCTCTGCAACTTTATTTACAAAACCTTCCTCCTCCAGGTATCCGGCTAAAAACTTTCTTGTCAGATCAGCTCCGGCTATATCGTGATCATAGGAGGTAATCCTTCCTTTGCGGATTTTCGTCGTATCGGGCTTACCGATGTCGTGAAGCAGGGCAGCCCACATAAACGCCCTGGGATCCCGGCTTTTATCCCTGACCTTTGCGGCCTGGTCCACCACCAGCATGGTGTGGTTCCACACATTGCCTTCAGGGTGGTGCCTGGGAGACTGACCGGTCTTCTTCAGATTGTTGAGCAGCACAAGGGGATATTTTTCAAACAGCGGAGTTTTTGATATATCCTCCAGGTAAATTGACGGCTGTTTGTCCTCTAATAAATGTGTCTCGATTTCAGTAAATACATTATGTTCAATTGTCATTCCAAAATTCTCACTTTGAATATATTTTCTGAATAGTTTTCCATTTTAATGCTCTATTATTCTCAAATCATTTTGATGTTTCACCGGATAAACTGCCCGCAGGAGTGTCTCTTCCTTACCCGGAAACTTCCTCGAACAAGCTCAGGAACTCATTTTCCACACTTTTAAAATCCCTCTGCGAAAAGTCGTGCTGCATTGAAACGGCAGGTCTGGTCTCAAACAGCTGAACATTCATCAGCGTGTCAAACTCATAATATGGGCCTCCCTGCAGCAGCTTATTGAATGCTGGGCCACCGAATAAAAGTGCTTGAAATGCCCATTGGCTCTTGTCATCAAGGAAAGCGCGTGGGCAATATCCTCAATTTTTATATCCTCCCTTACAGGTTCCAGCGGATAAAATTTTGTCTTTGAATAGGTTAATATATAGTCCGACATATGTATCTCCTGTTCTATCTTTAATGCTCAATTTTGCAGTTAAAAGAATTATCCTGATTATACTGGTACGCGAGTACAACTTCAAGCAATGGAGAGCACGGTAAAAGTGCTTGCTGAAATTTGCAGGTGAAAAACAAGTATTTTAGCCGGCAAAGTGACAGGAGGTCACTTTGAGCAGCACTCGAGACCCGGATGGTCGAGTTGCTGCGACGGAAAAAATACTTGTTATGAACCGTACTATTTCAAGTAAGCGCTTTGTGTGCATCCATTGCTTGAAGTTAGTGCGGGAAGTACCATTATAATCAGTAGCAATTTTTTTCAGGCAAAAATGACCTGCACAACGAGTTAAATTAACATATATATTGCTATTATAAATTTATTTAACAATAAAAGCAAAACCCCTGATAATAAAAAAACAGTCCCTTTCATGGTGAAAGGGCTGTCATAATTTTGCCGGTCAATTTAACAATATCGTCGGGTTTTAACCGATATGCCGATGTGGCTTTACGGGTAGGCCTGGGGTTGGATGGTAAAAGTCCGGTAATATGGAGGTCAAGCAACACAGCAGGGGCCCTCCCCGTCCTTTTTTCCAGTTCACCTGCAATCCCGGGATTTGAGCCGTCAGCACCTCCGCTTATGGAGATAAATGCGTAGCTGCATGGGTGGGTCTTCAAATATTTCAAGTACAAGCGGAGCGGTGTGGCAACCTTTCCCATCCAGACCGGTCCCAATAAAACAATCAAATCACACGCTTTAATAGTGCTATCAGGCAGTGGCCGTACCATTGGGATTTTGTTAAAAATTATGTCCAGTACAATAGACCCCATGGTGCGGGACTTTACTTCTTCTATTTTAATATGTTCAGCAGACAGCTCCTTTGCCACACTGTCGGCCAAAGCCCGGTTGTTGCCGGTCAGCGAATAGGAAATAACTGTATTGCTCATTGAAAACCTCCTTGATCGAGCTTTGTATATAACTTCTAATCGGCCTGCTCCAGCGCATTTTCCACAGCCTTTATATGTGTTTTTGAGGTCAGGGTGGCACCGCTGATAACATCTACCTGCAAGGACTGGGTTTCGATAACCTTCTCAAACAAATCTTCTACGGTAGAACCCTTTGAGTTGATTTCAGCCGGTTTTCCCTCTTTGTTCAAAGCTCCCTTCAGCACTTTTATACCGGTAACCCTGCCTGAAGATACCGTTACCTCTACCCGGGTATTTCGAAAACTGTCCTTTTTGCCCTTGTACTCTCCCACATATGTACCGTCACGTAAATTTTTAAAGTTTATATCGTTAATTGTAAGATTTTTAATTTCACGTCTTCCCGGTTCGGTACCCATTATTCCTCCCAATAGAGCAATTCCTATTACTCCTATTATTACCAATATAACTATCCACACTTTGATTTTCCCCTTCTTTCTCACAGTAGTTTTCATTGCATCTGTTTCCTTTCATATAATTTTGGTTGAAATATGGACTGCCGGCTGAAAGCAGCCTTTAAGTCCGTGTGTTATATATATCTGCTGATGCTCATCCACCATAATGGCTTCGGTGCCGGGAAACCTTTTAATAAACCCGGCCCCTCTTTCCAACCCTGACACAAAAACAAGAGTGGATAATGCGTCGGCAAGCATAGCACTGTCCGAAATAACCGTAGCACTTATAAGCCCGGCTTGGGCAGGATATCCTGTAACCGGGCTCAGGATATGATGCCTCCGGACACCTTCCCGGTCTATAAAATACCGCTCATAGTCACCGGAGGTAACCACTGACCTGCCGGTAACCGGAACGGCTCCCAGCAGGCAGCCCTCCTGCCGCGGATGGCGTATGCCAACCATCCAGGGAGTCCCGTCAGGCTTATTTCCCAGTGTTGAGACATTCCCTCCGATATTGGTAAAAGCCGACACAATATCATAGCACTTGAATATTTCAATAATTCTGTCACTTGCAAAACCTTTCCCCACCCCTCCCAAATCAATGGACTGCCCCTGCTTTCCAAGTCCGGCAGTGCCTACAGAAGGGTTCAGCAGCAGATCACAATAGCCGACCAATGACAGAGCCTGACTGATATCTGCTTCCTCGGGCACCCCAGGCGCATGTTTGTAATTCCACAAATCCACCAGGGGGCCGATGGTAACATCAAACAGTCCATCACATATACCGGATAATTCATTGGCATATGAGAGCACCCTGTAAACCTCATCACATACTTTGACAGGTTTTATTCCTGAGAATTGGTTTATAAGGCTTATCTCACTTTCGGGTATATAGCGGCTCATAATTTTTTCAAGTCTCTCCATCTCGGCATTTGCTGAATTTACTGCCTCCGGTGCGTTTCTACCAAATACCCTGTGAGTTATTTGTGTGTTCATTCCAAGGCTTGAGTTGTCTGTCAAATGTTTATCCTCTGTGCAGATTACCTTTCGCATCCTGCCTCCTTCCCTGCAATCAAAACATTTCAATAGAATGAACATTTTTATATTCATTCATTTTATGAGTAAAAAAATTGCCTCTGATTCTGTCAGGGGCAGTCGGTCAGTCCCTTCATGATAAACTCCGACATATAGTCCAGAACCTCCGGAAAATATTGAATTCCTATCTCTTCTTTATGTGTGTCAGCATTGATAATGGCGGCAAAAATAGTCATAATCATTTTGCTGTCAATGTCTCTCCTTATTTTCCCTTCTTCCTGCCATTTTAAAATTATTTCATAAAAACTGTCATACAGGAAGTCAAAATTTTCAAGTCCGTTTTCCTCACGGTATATCTGCTCTATCCTGTTAAAAACACTTCTATTGTACCATTCCCTCAGAATAGGGCTGGCCTTCATACCTTGAACATTCAGCGCCAGCATTTGTCTGACCACTTCCAGCGGGCTGCTATTGAGGTCTATGGACTGTAAACAGCTTTTTTTAAGTTTTACATTTTCATCTAAAAAAATATCCATGAACAATTTTTCTTTGGATGAATAGTAGTTATAAAAAGTTCCTACAGCCACACCGGCCTTTTTGGTAATATCAGATACATTTGTATCCTTAAAGCCGTTGAGGCTGAATAATTCTTTTCCACTGTCATAAATTTGAGTCTTTTTATTATCCATATGCAGGTCTCCATAAGAAAATGAATGAATTTTAAATTATTCATTCACATGTTATCATTAATATATCCGGCTGTCAATATTTTCTGAATCCGGCTGCCCCATATCCACGAGTCCCGGTATTCTCCTCCTTAGCTCCAAAACCTTTTCCTCAATCAGCCGGGCTATTTTTATAAATTCACTCCTGTCCTTTCCCGTGGGGTCTTCAAGCCCCCAATCCTCCCTGTGTTTACAGGGCAGGAACGGACAGTTTACATTACAGCCCATAGTCACTACAATATCCACTGCCGGAATATCAGAAATCAATTTTGATTTTTGAGTAGTATTCATATCCACTCCATATAGCTCTTTTATTGTTTCAACAGCATCCTGATTGATCCGGGGCTTTGTAACGGTTCCGGCCGAATAGGCCTCAAAAGCGTCTGCTGCCATTAATCTGGATATTGCTTCGGCCATCTGGGACCTGCAGGAATTATGAACACAGATGAATGCAACTTTTATTTTACCCGGCATGTCTATTTTTCCTTTCAATACGTTCAGTAATATTTATATTGATTTACTTTTTAACCATGGATTAATGTGCTTTTGATGTAACAGCCCTTCATACCGGCACTCTAACAGCAGCCGCTGCTGCTGTCTCCGGAAGAGCAATCGCAGCTGGGTTCGCTTCCTGTCAGCCACCCCATTATTATGGCAGCAGCACATCCGACTCCGGGTTTTACCTCCAGTGCCCCGAACGGACAATTTCCAGCACACGCGCCGCACTCCATACACCCGTCCCTGTCCATAATTTCGGCTTTATCAGCTCTCAGGGCAAAAACCTTATGCGGACATACCTCGATGCATTTTCCGCAGCCCTTACATTTTTCCCTGTCAAGTTTCAGAGTGGCCACATTTTTCAAATATCTATGCCTCATAGTATCCTCCTTAAAAACGTATTAAACTGTCCGCCAATAACAAGCCGATACCCGGAATCAGGGAAAGAATTATTACAGGGATGGCAATCCTCATTTCCTTCAATACTCCCGAAAAGGAGGTATAGGTGGAGGAACCGGTAAAGTTCATGGCGTAATATGCCGAAATTGAAGGCAGCACCAGCAGATACCCCACGCCTCTTACAAGGCTCAGTCCCTCCGGCCCCGTCCAGCCATTGAGGAAATTCAGGGCAATGGCCCACAGCAAACCTGCCTGCCAGCCTTTCCAGGCAAATGCCCTCCCCGGAATCCATGGAAGCAGAATCGGTGTAATAACACAACCCGCTGCAACAGCACCTGCATAGGCATAAAAATCCATAACTCCGAAGGGTTTCGGCGCCACAAGATTTATTAAAAACAGTATACCGAAAATCAGCATGGATATTTTGAAAGTGCCGACAAGCTCCATAGGAGTCAGAACCAGACGGTCATACACAGTAAATCTGACCTGCCGCATTTCCTCCGTCGCTTTCATCTCTGAGTTTATAAAGGCTCTTATATCCTTGGCTCTTACGGTACCATAAACAACTTTGAAACCGGTTTGTTTTGTGACCTCATGGGCACTTACTCCCGGAGCTCCCAGCTGAGGCAATATTAAAGTCTTATGATCCACTATTTCCTGCAGCCGCGTTCTTGAAATCCTGTTCACAAGTTCCCTTGTGCCGAAAGTGCCTTTTCCCGCCGCACACCACACATTTATCCCCTTTGTGTCAAGCACCAAAATCCACACATTCAGGCCGGACAGTTCTTTTCTTAATGCATCAAAGGTCAATTTGTAGTTGGCGGTAACAAGGACAGGGGAAGCCCCGTCAGGATTTCCCACAGCATATATGCCGGGATTTATTTTATAATTCATCCTGCCTATCCCCCAGCGCACTTTCCACGCTCCCAGAATATCGGAGCGAAGCAGTCTGGTGGCCACCCGAGGAACCTTCCCCGCAGCCGTTTGGATTTCACCAGTTATCCAGGGGGTATTTCCATCATAATTTGTAACAGGCTCCGAAGAACAGTTATCACTTCCCCCGCAGCAGCAGGTATTGTCCTTTTGTCCGGACACCCCGGCACAGTTTTTATTTGCAACTTTCAGTCTCGGTCTGATTTTTACCGACTTTCTGTCCCCGGTGTTAAGCCGGGCATTGCCGGATGTACAACAGCTTTTATTCTCCATCCTTTTGACCTCCTGTACAAATGCACTCATAGCCGGGTAAGCTGTTTTTATCAGACCAGATTTTCTCAAGCATTGTTTTGTCGTTATTAAATTCAGCATCATTGGACAGCCAATCAGGCAAAAGCTCCAGAATACTTGCCAGCTCCCTTGTGTATTCATTTTCCTCGATCCTGTAATAAATCCATTTTCCGGCCCTTCTGTCCTTTATCATCCTTGATTGCTTCAGAATGGCCAGCTGCCTGGACACTCTGGGCTGCGACATCCCGAGCGCTCCAAAAATCTCGCATACGCACAACTCTCTATTTTGCAGCAGCAGTAGTATACGCAGTCTCGTTTTATCTGAAAGAATGCCGAATATGTTCAACAAGTCGTCCATTGCCTTCCTCCCACATTATCATATATGTATATAATTATATGATTATTGGATTGGTTTGTAAATATTTTTATTCATACAAAACAACAGGTCAGCCGTATACTAAATATATATATCAACAAATAAGCTTTATATTTTTGAGGATGGATTATGAACAACTACGAACGCAATGCCCTGTATGAATTAAAAATGTGGCAGCTGGAAATGTTAAATCAGCCTTCGCTGACAAGCCGGTTGAGCAAAGGGATTCAGAATAGGATGAACGGTCTTGTTCCCGAGAAGGCGCATAAAGTTGTTACCGAAACCATTAAAGGCATGGTAAAAGCGGTCCTGTTCGGCTCTGAACTTACTGCAGCCGCACCGCTTTTCAACGCTCCCTTGCAGGAACGGGAGCTGCTGCTGAATGAAAGAATAACCTTTTATAAAAGAACCGCAGCAGCCGGCGGAGCCTGGACAGGTGCAGGCGGCATATTTCTGGGTATGGCGGATTTCCCCATACTTTTAAGTCTGAAGCTCAAATTTTTATTCGATGCGGCTGCTATTTACGGATTTGATGCTGCAAACTACAAGGAACGCTTATATATTTTGTATATATTCCAACTGGCATTTTCAAGCCAGGAAAGAGTCATGGAAATCTATCAGCAGGTGAAGGACTGGCAAAGTTTTTCCCAAGCCCTGCCCGAGGACATCAACTCCTTTGACTGGAGAACTTTCCAGCAGGAATACAGGGACTATATTGATCTGGCAAAAATGCTCCAGCTGGTTCCTGTAATAGGTGCCGCAGTGGGAGCCGTTGCCAACTATAGGCTTATGGACAAACTAGGTACTACTACCATGAATGCGTACAGGCTGAGACTGCTCGGGCCTTAATCCTTCAGCACGGTACTAGTTGAAAAATCTTTCCTGGTACAATATTCTGCATATTGGGTGCATAATTTGGGCAGTCATCAGGAAAATTCGCCCAAAGGGTGCACCCTGAATATACAGAATATTGAACTGGTTCATTTATAGTGGTCTTACGTTTAATATAACCGGAAACTGCAGCGGATTGGAAGCCTCGCCCAGTTCATATGTCTCTATTGACACTTCCAGGGGACAGTAAGGACTTGCCACAGGGCGCAAATTAAACTTTATGGAGCATGAATCTTTTATTTCTACGATTTCGGAAACAGTACCGGTTAAAGTCTCACTGGGTGCCTTGACTGTCACGCGTACCCTGCCTACAGGAAACTCTGACTGGTTAATAATATTCAAAGATACGATAGCCCTTTGATTAAGGTAGATTATTTCATTTTCTGCCTCAACCCTCAGACGGGCTTTTTTTTCTATTTTAGTGAGATGGCTCTGTATAAAATCCGGATAAGTCTTAAGTAACCTGCTCAGTTCCTCATAGTCGGGATTGGGAATACTGCCGGCGATCATTTGACGTACACACAGCCTGCTGATCTCATATTGCAGCTGTTCCTCAATCTGGTGTATTCCTTCCTTGACAGATTCCCTATCCTTGTAATCCACCAGTACCGCTCCCCCCGTTTCCAACGGTTTTGGAAGCCATGAAAACCTGCTCTTATCTACTTCGAATGCATTTACGATACCTGTCGGCAGCATAACCATCCGGTCCATTATGGCAACAGCGGGAAACATCGTCTCCAACCTTTCCCTTGAAATATCCATCCGTGCAGTAGAATATACATAGGCGGATAACCCGCCGAAATAAGTATACACATCCTCATTACTATTATTGTTCTTTATTATAATGTTAAAATCCTCATATTTGATAACAGAGCTTTTCAAAAGATTGATATATTGACTGCACCTCAGTTCGTCCATATCATCGTAGTTCAGAATGTATAAATCCTCAATCATCAGATTTTTATATATGTATTCCTTAAGAAAGACTTCTATTTCGTCGAATTGTTGTCTCTGTTTTCTGTTTAAATAAAAAAGCTTGACTATCATTTAATCACATCCAATCAAACAATTCATCAAATAATCCATTTGATACAGTGCTCTTCATTTTCTTTGATACTGCCTTTATCTGCTCAATGAGTTTTGCAGCCTCCGCCTTCTTTCTTCCGTCCGGCTCGCCGGTTATGTCTGACTTTAACAGCCCGGTGTAGTATCCGGTGTACTGTTGTGCTATGGAAGACCATTTATATTTATCGCCATTAGCACATGCGTATGCGTTTGAACCCATCTGCTGCCGGAGTTCCTTGCTGTGAAGCAGCGACATGATCCATTGCGCCAGATCCAGATAGTTTTCAGGCTCGGCCAAAAACCCTGTTTTGCCGTGTTCAATAATTTCCTTAAGCCCTCCGGTTCTGCTGGCTACCACCGGGCGCCTGCAAGCCATTGCTTCCAGAGCCACCATTCCAAATGGCTCGTTGATGCTTGGAACCACTACCAATTGTGCTTTCTGATACAGTTGGATTAAATCCTGTCCGCTTTTATGGCCCAGAAACTCAACCATGTCCGACAGCATAAGATTTGTTTTAAGGCGGTTAAGCCATGATTCATATTCTCCGTCACCTACAATTTTAAGGCGGATATGTGGAAACTTTTCCTTTATATAAAACATGGCACGTATTAAAAACTCCACACCCTTCTGCTTTACCAGCCTGCCGACAAATAATATATATTGTTCCTCCTCCGGCCAATCCCCGCAAGGTAAAAATTCATTGGTATTAACTCCGTTAGGAACAATCTCTATACGTGTAATGGGCAGATCCCTGTGCAAAATTTCCTGACGCACATGTCTGCTGTTGACCGTAACAAGATCTGCACAAATAAGTCCCAGATTCTCAATAGAGGAGCAGAGAGGTGCAAGGTTCGGAAGGTGTATATGAAAAATCAGCGGCTTTTTAAGGAGCCAACGGCACTTTATTCCCGCCAGAACCGTTACCCAGTCATGGCAGTGAATTACATCCGGCTGTATCCTGCCTATTTCATAAGCTGCCTGCCGGGCAAAATCCAGCCAGGCCGCAGGACTGCTGTATGAAGGCGTGCCGCAGGTAGAGCAAAAGGTTACACCCGGTGACTGGGACGTGTAGCCTGTTTTTTGCTCGGGAAGCACTACATCAACGCTCAGTTTCTTTCCCAGTTCTGCTGTCAATTGAGTCACATGAACACCCAGGCCGCCGATAATATGCGGCTGGTATTCGGATGAAATAAAACACACCTTTATTGGCGGTTGTTTTGGGATACTGCTCAGGCAGGACTCCCATTCTTCATTGACGGAAGTGTTCCTGTGCAGCCTGAACAGTGCGGAAGAATAGTTTAGAATGTCCGAAACAGGTATTCCCCATCCTCCAAGGTCAGTGGTAAAATCCCTTGTTCGCTTTAATATTCCGCAAACCCTTCCCGTCCTCATATTTAAAATGGGAGCTCCGCTGTAGCCCGGCTGAATTTGACCTCTGGCAAATTTCAGAAGAGAAGCATTGGTCATCCCTTCGTATTTAATGGTAACCTGTTCCCCCATGGGTTTTCCTGCGGGATAGCCCATAGCAAAGCATTCATCCCCTATCTGCATATTGCCTTCATCTACAACAACTATGGGATGGTCAAATTCCTTTAGAATGCGGATAAATGCAAAATCCTTCATCATTACACCGGAAATTGGGTCATTGTATTCAATATTCTCTACTTCTGCTTCGTAGCTATCCTGCCCCCACTTAATTTTGATTTTGGTATTCCTGCATTCTGCTGTGCCGCTTATTTGCCGCAGTCCATTTCCCAATATCACATGAGCACAGGTCAGAACCAGTTTTTTAGCAATAAAGAAGCCTGTACCTGCCGGTTCACCATCGGCAAAAATCTGGACAATAGTGGGTATATAGCAATTATCAATTATCCGGTCAATATTCATCCCTGTCTCCCCTTCTCCCGGTTCCATTCAAGCTTTATTTTAATACCTGCCGATGAATGGCTGTTCAAGAGCACTGCCACTACCTTTCCTGCATCTGCCGTCAGTCCGAAACTAACCTCAACCGAAGCTTTATCAGGGTTGCTGAACCTGATAAGGGACTCCTGAACTTTTGATGCAAAATCAGTTATATTATCCAAGGCACTCTCCAATCCATTGTGGAGCTTGTCTTTTATACCTACCTCACATTCATAGTTCTCATCTACAGGCTGGAAATAAATAATCCCGTCGGAATTATCGGAGAGTTTAAGCGGTATGTTCATATTTGGCCTCCTGCAATTTACATTTATTTCAATAAGTATATCATCGCAGGTATACATTGTAAACTTTTACTTAATTTTCATTATATTTCTATTAAGGTATACACCGTTCAGTTTGCCTAATTTGGCTATTTTTCGTATTAATTCTACATAATATTACTTGGCGAATATTGTAAAATTAGCTAAAATGATATATTATAGAACTATCGTTAACGGGGGTAATAATATGATAAATATTGCTGTACTTGATGATGAACACGAGTTGTTGGCAGAATACCAAAGACAAATTCCTTATCTGTTAAAGAAAAATAAGATTGATGGCGAATTGATAATTGCTACCGATTCACCTGATGAGTTCTTAGAAAAGGTTAAAAGCCGTAATATAAACATATGTATACTGGACATCAATTTACGCACAAATACAAACGGGATGCATATAGCCAAACAGATCCGTGAAAACGATTATCCCTGTGAAATCATCTTTATGACAGGCTTTCTTGAGTATACCCTGAAAGCTTTTGATGTTCAGGCTTTTAACTACATACAGAAACCCGGTTGGGATGAACTGGAGAAAACACTTGTAAAATATAAAGAGCAAAATGTTCTGAGACGTGCCAAGAAGACTGTCAGCATAAAATGCGGTCCTGAAGTGTATTTCATTAATTGTGACGATATATTCTGTATAGAACACGTCGGTACTAAAACAACCGTTTATACAAATCTTTCAGAATATCAAACCTATGAAGGGCTGGAGGAACTGGTCAAAAGAATTGAAGATGACAGGTTCACACGCATCCACCGTTCTGCTTTTATCAACTCGGAATTTATTGAAAAAATTGATTTCAAAAATAAGGAAGTAAGTCTGATAAATGGCTCCACCTACAAGATAGGCCCTAAGTTTTATGATGAAATCAAGTCTATTATTGACAGGAGATAATAACCTATGTTTGGACTAACGGTAGTGAACACTATTTTTGTTTTTGTGACAGCATATATGATTTACCTCTTTGTAAAGAAAAATTATAATCCTGTAATAACTGCCAGACAAAAAAAGTTATTCTTTGTTATCTTTGGACTATTGAATGGTATAATTTCTTCACTTATTATGTATTTAATGCCCACTGAAATGCAATTTTTAAGGACATTAATTACTACGATCATAAGTATAGCAGTTATTAAAATAACTTTAAAAATCACCTTGTTAAAATCTATTATCTCTTTTTCCGTAATTATGTTAGGTACTGGCATAGGGAGTTTTTTCATACCACTAATATTCGATTTAGTTCTTAAAATTAATCCAAATGATTCTTTTACAGAAAATATTCCTTTATATCTTTTAATTAACATTACCATATATACAATTACTTTCCTTTTTGTCAATTTCACTCCATTCCCCAAACTTGTTGGTCAAATCAAGAATATTAGACCAGTTGCTATTTTGTTAGCGGCCACAATAGGCTTAATGGGTTCTAATTTCTATTTTTACTGTCTATATCAATTTAATCTTTCAATATTTACATTTTCTATTATATCATCCATAATTTATTTATCTGTTTCTATTTTTTATACAATGCAATACCAAAAATCAGAACGTATATTAGAAGAGCAAAAGCAGCAGGCCTTCTATAATCAATCTCTAAGCATTGCATTACAGGATTTCCAAAGGTTTAAGCATGACCAAGTGAACCATCTTTCAGTGGTTTATTCAATGTTGGAAAAAAATAATGTAAAAGATGCTTTAAGTTATTTAAAAGAAACAGAAAGTACCACAAAATCCTTTTCCAATTCAGCCCTGTTCAATATAACAAATGCCGGACTGTTTGGAATTATCTCCTCTAAAATTGATAAGGCAAATCAGTCCGGAATAGATTTTAACATTAAAGTCATCGGACAAGTGGGTTCCATTCCAAATGTTAAAATTTCAGAGCTTTGCGAAGTAGTTGGAATATATCTGGATAATGCCATTGAGGAGGTCATACAGAACGGAAAATTAAAAATAAGTATGACTTTGGTAAGTTCAGAAGAAAATCTAGTTATAAAAATCTGTAATGAATGCAGTAAGATTCCCAATCTGAATAAATCCTCAAAGGGTACAAGCCGGGGACATGGCCTCATGATAGCAAACAGAATACTGAATTCTTATAAAAATATATTACACTCAAATATTTTCGATAAAACCACCATGGAATTTACTCAGACGCTGACAATAAAAACAGGGGTTAAATAAACCCCTATTTATTATTTAAGTAAAGACTTGGGGCATTCAGGCTGATAAAAGGTTCCCCAGAGCCAACAAGCTCCTGTGGAAGTTGTAGCCGCAAAAATACCCACTACTGACAGTACCGTCAATACCCACAATTTAATTTTAAATTTTTTCATTAATAATCCCACCCTTTCTATTTTTTGTTATTCTGTACAACACAGGTGTCATATTAATTGAATTAATTAAAGTAATGATTGATATTATATTTGAATATTCTCTGGGGACAAAAAAAGTAATTATGAAAAAAACTGCCACTGTTACACTCCCCTGCACTCTTAACTCCTTCCACCTCTTTTTTGTGATTATGGGTTTTGAAGCTAAATCTGCGGGAGCATAAAGGTAAACCAATATGCCTGAAACAACAAACAAAATAATATTGAAATAGCTTATATCAATAATTTTTGAAGAATAGATTGCTCCGAAAAGAAAAATAAAGTATGTTATTATACAGCCAAGCTGAGTTTTGGCATGCACCCCTCCAAAAAAAGATTTGTTCAATGCAAATACTGCTCCCCCTGCGAGAGCTAGTGGAAGTTGTCCCAAAAAATATGCGGTCAGCATTACAGCTATAAACTTTAAACCGTCTGATGCGGCAATATAAAGTCCATACTGTATCTGTTCGGCTTTTTCTTCTGTAATATTAGGCACTGTTACAATAATCTCATTTGTAATCTTTTTCGTTATTTTATTTAACATGGCCGCTACCACCTATTACATATATGTCCATTATATATTAATAACAAGTATTTATCCACAAAAAAATACACCATATCTATTTATATTTTTATGAAATAATTACAATTAATTAATGCAATTCAATTTAATCTTTATATGTTAAAATATTCATTAAAACTATATTATTTCGGAGGCATACTGATGTATCTAAAAAACTACGAAGCATTTACTCGTTATATTGACAGCCTTGAAATCAGTGAAAACCAAAGCCTGATGATATTTGTCGGCGACAAATCGGAATCCACGGTAACTGACCTGATGGGTTATTTAAACGGCAAAAAAATCAGCTTCTTCGGAGGTATCTATTCAGGTCTTTTGGTAGGCAATAGAAATGAACGCACAGGCTATATCGTAAAAAAACTTGAACCTATTTACTCAACTGTTGTACTCCCTTTCATGATGCGAATGAAAACAGATCCCGATACCTTGAAGGGTTTAACCGCCATTTGTCTTGTAGACGGTCTTTCAAGTAAAATGAAGGATTTGACTGATACTGTTTTCTCCAAATTAGGCACAAATGTCACCTATATCGGAGGCGGTGCCGGGTTTTATGATTTGGTGCACAGACCTTGTCTGTTCGATAATCACGGCATTTACAAAGATGCACTGCTGCTCTGTATTATAAATGCCGAAAGCAAAACCTTTGTGGAACACGGCTGGAAAAAACTGCAGGGACCCTTTACAGTAAAAAAATCTTATGACAATGTGGTTGCAGAGCTTGATTCCGATATTGCCTTCAATGTCTACAAACAGGTCATCGAGGAAGAAGAAAATATCATTCTTTCCAAAGAAGGTTTCTTCACTTTTTCCAAGGATCATCCTTTTGGAATTGATGAAGGTTTTGGCAGAGTGACCGTCCGTGATCCTATTACTGTAAATGACCTCGGAGAAATCATTTGTGTTGCCAATATCCCTCAGGGCTGCAATGTTTATGTCCTTAAAGGAGCTACGGAATTGCTTCTGGAATCGTCCATTAAGATAGCATCCCAGGCAGCTCAGACGGCACCCGCAGTGTATGATGCAATGTTGTTTGACTGTATCTCCCGCGCCATGTTTCTGGATGAAAAATTCAGCGATGAGCTAAACAACATACAGAGCAGATTGAAGTTTGATGTCGAAGGCGCCTTATCCATCGGAGAAATTTCTTCCAAAGCCAATGGCGGATTGGTCATACATAATAAATCCACCGTTCTTGCCTTAATTGAAAATAAAGCATAGCTTTTAATAATGGCTGCCGCACTAAAATAGTAAAAGTGCGCGGCCATTTTTCATACAATAAAATAAACCCCAAACTCCTTGGGAGAATGGGATTTATTTGGGAAGAGCGAATACAAATGCATCTATATTCACTAAAAGAAACTTTACTATCTGTTATTTATATCTTCACGACATTTAGCACATATGGGTTTACCCTGAAAGTACGTTAAATTTTTTAATTCTCCGCAAAAAGTACAACCCCTTAAATATTTTGTTAATATGATCTTACCTTCGTCAACAAAAATCTCTATGGGTGTTCCTTCATCAATATCATACTCTCTGCACAATTCCTTTGGAATAACAACCCTGTTCAAGCAATCCGTTTTTCTGACAATACCAGTACTTTTCATAATAATCCCTCCTGTTTATAAACATCTGACCCTTACTGTAATAGTATTAACCGGCTTCTCATCTCTTTTTATATTTCAAATCTTTTTGAGCCGGCAAAACATTTTTTTGCCAAACATATTCATTTCTTGTTTAATTTGTTATATCATGGTATATTATAACAAATTAAGTATTCAAAATCCAGTGCTATTTTGATTAAAATAGTATTTTTTTATATTAAAATGTACTATTTATTATTTTTAATATAAAATTTGCCCATTTCAATAAATATTGCATTCTTAACACCTTTCGCCAATATGCAAAAATGGACCTATGCAATTGCTTAATACTAGAAACCCGGCCTTGTCAGGATGGTCCGTTCGATTATTTCCATATTTCCTCCCTGGGCAGGATTTATATCCAGAGGATTAATTTCGAAAGAGAACTCTTTTGCAGAACCCTTATAATCAAATTTCAGCTTATATTCCAATTTATTGCACAGATGATAGCTTGAGGCCAATATATGAGCCCTTGCAAATACCAATATCTTTTTAGTATGATCATCCACAATCAGTTTCTTAATTGTATCCTCTAAAACTTTATGCACCCGATTGGCACCTAAAGTACCTGCAACAAGATTTTCAGGATGATTAATCTTGTTTTCATTTATGCCGCCTAATGTGAATGCAATCAGGTGCAGCCATTCCCAGAATCCATCCACATAACCTGCGTCTCCTGCCGCAGCTTTTGCAGGAACATTTCCCATCGCCGCATTCTGGTCTGATCTCTCTCCAGGATCAGCACCTGGGCCGGGTTTGTATTGTACCCTTTCACCACTCCATCTTTTTAGCCGGTCAAGGCCGATTTCCTGCCAGCCGCTTTCCTTTACCGCTACCGTACAGGGTACAGGTTTTTTGGAAAGTGGGATTGGCATGCCTATGGCAGGCTGCGGCAATCGTTCGGGAAAATTCGCCGCCCATATTGCCACCCCTGAATAGCCTCCTCCCGATGGGCGGACATACGGTCCGGAGAGATGTGCTTCGCTTCCTCCGGGAGAATGCACCCGTTCGGGCGGATATGCTGAATATACCAAAGGAGATCTGGGCTCGACCACTTCAAAAGGGAGAGCGGAGTATGCGCTCTGAATATCCGCTTTTGTTGCTCCTGATTGCGGAGGATATTGAGCAACAACATATCTGGTACTGCTATGATGATAACCCAGACCTCCGTCTGTTTGTTTTTTCAGCCGTGCATCTTTAATTGCATCCAGGCGGGCCTTTACCTGGGCGAAAAGCTCATCTTTTTTTTCAGGAGGACAGTAAGCTATGGTGGGATGATCCTTGTTCTCTATGATAAAATTCAATTGAGCTTCATTTAACTCGGATATCGGAATTTCTTTAATTTTACCTCTTCCTCTTGAGCTGGTGAAACCAATACCATCACATTGTACGGTAGTTCCTTTTATAGGAATACCGGTTTTCTTCCCATTTGCATTTGCATGTTCGTGCTCCTGATACCCGTTGATTGCTTTTATCCTTCCGGCCTTATCCCCCATATTCTCTGCTTCAAGTTCCAGCGCCTCATCATTATTTATCTGTACACCGCTGATCTGCATTGCAGGCTTCACCCTTCCCTGTGACTGCTGTACAACATGCCAGGCCTCATGAGGGAGACGCTTGTCCTGCCCCGGCGCCACATATATTTCCGAACCCTGCGTATATGCCGAGGCCCCTAGCTGCGCCGGCTTATCAGAATTGTAATTTACCCTTACATTTTCCATGGATAAGCCTGAAAGGATTTCTATACCATTTTTCAGATCATCCGGGAGGCCTGTTTCATTTTCTCTTTTCGTTTGTTCAGTTTTGCCCTTTATCAAGCCGATTTCTCTCATTAACCTGTGGACTGCCTGATTTCCTATTGTTTTTTGAAGAATTTTAATATCTTCATGTGTCATTGTTTTCGGGAACATTCTAACTCTCTGAAGTATGGCGCTGTGATTTGGAACAGGCTTTTGACCTGACTTTCTTGAACTTGATGTGTTTTTTTCTTTTTCCTGGAATACTCCAGCCTTATCACTATAAATCATATTTTCCTCCTAATTTATTCCATATTCTGTATAATATATAGAAATAAATCAGAGTATAACAACTAACTATTGATAGCTTTTATATAAAACATTCATGGAAATTTTGCCGAAGCAGGAATTTACAAATTTAATTTTATTTAACTATATTTATTCACTGTAAAATTGTAACACATGAGTCTCTGATGAATAATATGGTATTAGTGTTAAAGTTTTAAATGCTGTACCATATTAATTTAGAGGGAGGGTAAGAGTATGCCGGATAATGAAGAATCCGTTCGTGGTGGATTTTTTAATAACAAGCACTCCGAATGTTCTAATGACAATCAATTGTGGTTAATAATAGCTCTTATTTTAGTTTTCTGCTTCTTGTGCGGAAACGGACACCATGATTGTTAACTCCTTTCGAACATAAAATAAAACTCAGGATAATGTATGCCTGAGTTTTATTTTTTTACTTTTTTTATTACTTTGGGTATAATTTCTATTATAGGCCGGGGTTATTTACAACCTATGTAAATTATCTTAACCGCAGGTATTACTGACAACATTGAATTATAATAAAAATTTTAATAAAACAAAATAATAAATGTATCTATATTAAATTAAAATAAGAATTGGAGTACACATGACCTATTCTATAAGTTTGGGCTTTGATAAAATAACAGGAGAAAAAATCAAGCAGGATATATTTAATTTATGCAAGAAAGACATCGGTTCCTGTATATTGGATTATAATATTCCGCCGCACATTACACTTTCCATTTTTGAGTATGAACCAGGGATCATTGACGTCCTAAAAAAAGTTGTTGACTCATGCGGTGTTTTTATAAAATCCGGAAAGCTTCATTTTTCGTCAATCGGTGTTTTTCATCCGCCTGTATTATATTATGCGCCGATAGTCACAAACAAATTAATAGATATCAATGAGAAGGTATTTAGCTTATTAAAGGATATCAATGCTAAATTTAATCCGTACTACGTGCCCAATAACTGGGTCCCTCATGTTTCACTGGGTTACAATATGACAAATAAAGATTTACTGGTTGCATTTGAATATATCAACAGTGTTTTTAATGCCTTTGACGGTCATTATACCAGACTGATTTTAAGCAAATATGATCCTTACAGCGAGATATATGTGGTAGATTTAAAAAGTAATTAATAGTAGATAAAGCAATCTGTGTCCAAAAGGGCAGTCTAATCATTCTCCATTACCAGGAACTTTTTTCCTCTTTGACAAACGTATTTGCATCAGTGCCTTTCCACTTTGCGTTCATGCTGCAATATATGCAACCAAAACTAACATAATATGTGTGGAATGGTTGGTTTTATGCTTTTAATTTTAGGTGTATTATTTAATTAGTGAGGTATGAAAAGTATGAATAATTCTAAAAATAATATTGCCGCCAATCTCCGTCATCTACGAGCCCGCCACTGCTTGTCGCAAGAGGAAGTCGCCGAGCAAATTGGAGTTACACGGCAGGCTGTGGCAAAGTGGGAAACAGGAGACTCCCTGCCTGATATTCTCAAATGTGAAGCTTTGGCCGATTTATTTGATGTATCCCTAAATGACCTGGTACGTTTTGACCCTGAACAGGAGGGGGTTCCTATCGGCCCTAAAAACAAGCATATCTTTGGCACGGTAACCATAGGCGAAAGAGGACAAATCGTATTGCCTAAAAAGGCGCGGGATACGCTGAAACTTCAACCCGGCGATACGCTGGTGGTTCTTGGGGACAGCGACCCGGCAACCGCCGGAATTGCATTGGTAAGCAGCAAAACTTTTCTGCGGATGACCGGTAAGGCTGTTGACGTTTTTTTCAAGGGTAAGGAGGATAAAACATGAATATATTATCCGTACAAGGGATAACGAAACGTTATACAAGTTTTACATTACATGACATCACGTTTTCGTTGCCACAGGGCAGGATTATGGGGTTAATTGGAAAAAACGGCGCAGGAAAGACCACAACCTTAAAATCCATGCTAAATCTGGTGCGTCCAGACAGCGGGGAGATTGAAATGTTTGGCCGCAGCTTTATGAAAAATGAAGAAAGCTGTAAGCAAAACATCGGTGTGGTTTTAGGTGAGATTGATTTCTACAAGCACAAAAAGTTGGCTGTTATTACGACAGTCACAAAGCGTTTTTACCGAAATTGGGACGAGGAAGTCTATCAAAAGTATCTTAAGGCTTTTGCTCTTGACCCGCAAAAACGGGTAAAGGAACTTTCCTCCGGCATGAGAGTTAAATATATGTTAGCTCTTGCGTTATCCCATAATGCCAGGCTGTTGATTTTGGATGAACCCACAAGCGGGCTTGACCCGGTATCCCGCGACGATTTGCTGGGATTGTTCCGGCAGCTTGTGAAAGACGGGGAAAGAAGCATCCTTTTTTCCACTCATATTACATCTGATTTGGAAAAATGCGCCGACGATATTACCTATATCAAGGATGGGAAACTTTTGAAAAGCGCTGAAAAGTCCGTCTTTATCCAGTCCTTTCAAAATCTGAAGGAGCCTGGTGAAAATGGGCAACTGTCTTTAGAAGAGATTATGATACGCACTGAAAGGAGAAACTATGATATTTAATCTACTTTACAAGGAACTGCGACTGGCCGCCCACCCCAATCTGTATACTTTTACATTGCTTGGTGCGCTGGTTATTGTTCCGGCGTATCCTTATGGCATGGTGTTCCTGTTCGGCTGCCTTGCACCGTATCTTACTTTTATGTATGGTCGAGAAACAAACGATATTTACTATACTGCACTGCTACCAGTGAAAAAGAGGGATACGGTAAAAGCCAAATGCCTGCTTATGATTTTGGCCCAGATGACACAGCTGCTTATTTCCCTACCCTTTGCAGTACTGCGCGTTCATGTTTTGCCGAATGGCAATCCGGCTGGTATTGAGGCAAACGTGGCTTACTATGGCTTTGGACTGATGATATATGCTATCTTTAATGTGATCTTGCTTACACAGTTTTTCAAAACAGCCTATAAAGTGGACATGGCGTTCCTGCTGGCCATCATACCGGCTGCTATAGCAGTGATTATAATGGAGGTGATCGTTCATTTTCCGAGGTTCGAGTGGCTCGACAGCGTTTTGCCAGCTATAATGTTCCGGCAATTGCCCATACTGGCTGTTGGCATAATATTATATATTATCGGAATGATGTTTGCATATCAGGTTTCTGCAAAGCGTTTTGAGCAAGTTGATTTATAAAATTTTTGCCCGCAATGATTAAAGGGTTTCAGCTAATGCTGAAACCCTTTGTTTTTTTCTGGTGCCGAAGGTCGGACTCGAACCGACATGTACTCGCGTACGCTGGATTTTGAGTCCAGTGCGTCTGCCAATTTCCCTCAACCGTTTATTTTACTGTATTCTTCCGTCCATTAACATGTTCAGTAGCAATGGGCTCACTTTGTTTTAACCGTCATTTTTTGCTATAGTCCAGTGCCTATCGGCTGAATTTCACGGATTCTTTAAGGTTTCGTCATGCTCTCCAACATTACGCAACAGGATACCTCTTTCAACATACTGCCACGTCATACGGATACTCATGCTGATGCTGGCTTCAAATATGTTTTCTGTCCCCTGTACCCGTTTAGTACGTAAGGAAGGGTGCATTGGATTTTCGGACATCAATTTTAACTTGGCTTTGACCCTTTTCTTTATTTCATCATTCAGTTTTGCGTAATTGTTCTTAAACCTGTCAGAACGTGTAAAAATCATGTGTCCAAGTCCTCAATCAAAGCGTCAATATTATCAAAGCTCTTTACCTGTCCGTTTTTTATCTGTTCATCAACAATTCTTTCTTCGGCTTGCCAATTTTCCGACCAAAACCATGCTTGGTCTTTTGGAACGGTTACAACAGGCTGTACGATTATTTTGCCGTCCTGTACTGTAAATTCCAGCTTGTCGCCTGCCTTTAGATTCAACGCCTTTAAAATATCAGCCGGGATTGTCACCTGTGATTTTTGACGTAATTCAACAATCATGATAAAACCTCCTTTTCGGAATTTCTCACTTTCTCACTTTTATTATATGCCAAAAATACGAAATAATCAACCTTACTGCAAAATCTGCCAAAGGGTTCTCTTCAAACAGAAAATCACATTTCCTTGGATCCAGTACTAGGAAAATTTGAGTTTCAGTAGCGGTGGACTCTCTGTTAAAATAAGGGTCATTTTACTGTTATCCATAAAAATCGAAAAACGCTAGAACCCTTTGGATTCTAACGTTTTAAATACTTTGGTGCCGAAGGTCGGACTCGAACCGACATGTACTCGCGTACGCTGGATTTTGAGTCCAGTGCGTCTGCCAATTTCACCACTTCGGCATATGTTTTTCTGCTGCTTAAATATAGTAACACAGATACTTTAACAAATCAATACTAAAATATAAAACAATGCGATATTTTTTTCTCATTTTCACTATATTTAAGCACACAAATTCAGTGCATTGACACGTCAGTATTTCAGAACACTCTGGAGCTGTTCAAACTGGTCGGCAGGCAGGTTATACGAGGTCAGGCGGGCGGCACGTGCCGGGGCCACATATCCCAGCGATATTGAGACATACCCCCTCTCCCTCTTGAACATACTCCCTTTTGAAGTGACGCTCTCTATACTTCCGGTCTTTATGAATGCCATCCACCTGCTGAAACCTCCGGCAGACAGTACAACATTTTTATTGCCTACACTTATTCCTGAATTTTTAAACCTTAGAAGCACATCTATTACTGCCAATATCAGAAGTACTGTGGCTGCGGCAGCGATCAGCGGCTGACCGACGGCTATTGAAACCATTACCGATATTGCCACAGTAATAAGGGCCGATATAAAACCCGGATTCACAAAAAAGTACCTCACCGCTCCTCTGTCCGGGTGGCACAAGGTGTATTCAACAGAATATTCCGGCAGCAGCCTGTCAACTATTTTCTTTAATCTTTCCAGAGTTGCTATGGGAAAGATTATGGCCCTTTCGGTCTCACCCTCTTTATCGGCATCACCATAGCCTATTACGATAACTTCGGCAGTATAAAAACCACACAGCCGCATAAGCAAACTCTGTTTGAATATTATTCCGTTTATCTTGCTTTTCTGCAGGGAAAAGCTCTTTTTATTGAGCAGGCCGTATTTTATTTTTACCGTATCGTCAGTGGCCCAAACCTTAAAGTTATAGTAGGTTAGAACACTTTTGCCAAGCGACAGGGCTACCGAAAGTACATAGCCCAAGATAATTGCGGCTGCAATCAATCCGCCGATAAGCATGTCCTGAAATATATTCTCAAGCTTTGGAGCAACAATACCCAAAAACGGACCTGCGACAGCTATGATACTTAGAAAGTAAACCCACTTTGACTGCAGCAGGCCAAGTTTAACAAAATCCTGGGGCATTGCCTTGATTGCATCAGTCTCAGCTTCCTGCTCCCTGATCTCCTGAGTATTTTTACCTTTTGTCAATACCTCTTTAAATTGTATTGCCTGGTCTATTTTTAAAGTCAGCACAATATTTGATTTGTTGGCCGTATCATTTGTCTGGCTGGCATTGTCCACTTTGATTTTATAAACCTTGAATAATTGGAATAATATATTTTGTGACAGGTCAACGGTGGTTATTGTGGAAAAAGGTATCTCCACCCGCTGCTTTGTAAAAACCCCCGACTCTACCAGCAAATGGTCCTCCTCCAGGGTGTAAAAAGTGAACAGGTAGCTGATCAGCCTTGAAATAGGGCTGAATAATATAAACACCAGCGGCATTACAGCCTGAGCATCGAAATTCTTGACAAGGATGATACTTGCGAGAGCTCCTAAAATAAGTATTGGCAGTTCAATTACTTTTTCAAATATTATCAGATAGTTTCCTCTTCTGTGTTTGAAATCCACTTTTTACCTCCATCAAATCATATTGGAATTGTGAACGGATACCTAATTCTCCTGAGCATCCAATCTTTTATATAATTTGCCCCGCAGGTTCTCTGCAATCGAATCGGCCTCATCCGTGGAAATGCCTTCAATACTGAACTGCCCGCTTGCTGTGTGAATATTGACTACCGAAATGCCAAGCTTCCTTATGATTGGGCCCTGTGACACCGTTATATGCTGGATTCTGACAATGGGAACAATTGTATTTCCTACAAAAAATATTCCGTGACGGATTTCAACCCTGTCATCTGTTATTATATATCCCCACTGTCTGTATTCTACTGCCGGATAAATAAACAGACCAAACAATTTATAGAGAAGTATTAAACCGGCCCCCATGTATGCATAATGTTTAAAGGGCTGGAAAAAATCCGCCTTCGACAGGAAAAACAAAGGTATCCCTATAACAACAGCTATTATAATTAATCTTATTAACCTTGAAATTCTCCATGATATTAGAATTCTCTTGTCCAGCTTATTATACTCCATGGTTTACCTGCCTTTCGTGTAATACTGTAATACTTTCAATTATTCCCTCAATACAGTTTTTCTTTATAACTTATTCTGCAATCATACTCACAATATCATATTTTCACAGTATGGGCAAATAGCTATAATATCCATTTGCCGGCCTTCATAAATATATTTGACTTTTAACTGTGTTATTTGATAAAATCAATTGTTCGAATAAATGTTCTTTTATTTACAGAATTAAAGGGGTTAATATGCAGAAAGATAATTTAAAATCTGAAAAAATGGGTACTGTACCGGTCGGAAGACTTTTAGCCGGTATGTCACTTCCGGCTATGCTTTCAATGCTGGTTCAGTCCCTCTACAATGTTGTTGACAGTTATTTTGTTTCAAAATTGGGCGAAGAAGCTTTTACTGCCGTTTCAATAGCTTTTCCCATGCAGATTCTGACTTTGGCGTTTGCTGTCGGCGTAGGTATAGGAACAAACTCTCTCATAGCCAGAAAGCTGGGTGAGGGCAAAGTCGACGAGGCCACTGTTACTGCAAGGACAGGCCTGTTCCTTGCCATATTGAATGCTGCTGCTTTTGTAATAATCGGTCTGGTGGCCTCAGGGCCGTTTATATCGCTGTTTTCAGATAACCCCAGGGTAATATCCATGGGTACGACCTATCTGACAATAGTAACTGCTGCGTCGGCTGGAATGTTTATTGAAATAATCCATTCAAAGACCCTCCAGGCAACCGGTAATATGCTCATTCCAATGATATCGCAGCTCATCGGTGCAATAACCAATATTATTCTGAATCCCATACTGATTTTCGGTTTGTTCGGGTTCCCCGAGCTGGGTATTGCCGGTTCGGCCGTTGCAACCGTTATCGGTCAGCTGACCGCAATGACCTATGTTATGACTATGTTCAGGCTGAAAAGCCATGATATTCATCTGACGCTCAAAGGCCTCAAACTGAAAAAGGAAAATGTGGTCAACATATACAAAGTCGGTGCACCTTCCATAGTGATGAACGCTATCGGATCTGCTACCACCACCGGGCTGAACGCCATACTTATGTCCTACTCGGAAACAGCTATTGCCGTTCTGGGTATTTATTTCAAACTGCAATCCTTCGTATTTATGCCTGTTTTCGGATTAACACAGGGAGCAATGCCTATTATGGCTTATAATTTTGGTGCAAATAAAAAGAAGAGATTTTATAAGACTTTCTATCTCTCACTGACGGTTACCATTATTATTATGTCACTGGGGCTGTTGATGTTCCAATTGATACCGGGTCAGCTTCTGTCTATTTTCGGTCAAAGATCCGATATTGGAATTTATGCGCTCAAGACAATCAGCCTTTGTTTCCTGCCGGCCGCTTTTGGTATCATAATAACAACCATGTTCCAGGCAGTGGGTCACGGTATGAAATCACTTGTAATGTCACTGCTCCGCCAGCTGGTGTTTATTCTGCCGGGTGCATTTCTGTTCGGAAAAATCTTTGGTTTGAACGGAGTATGGTATTGTTATCCGTTTGCTGAACTGTTCTGTGTCCTGATCTTCACTCCTATCGGCTTTAAGGTCATCAGGGAAGAGTTTATCCGGAAAGGTTCTTTTGAGGAGCCGGCCTTAAAGGCGGGCTGATACAGTCACAACGTTAGAAAACCACTTGAGCACCGGCTCAGAGTGGTTTTTTTATAAACTGCATATGACTTTGACAATGTGAACATAATCATCGTTTTTCTTGAAGGTATAAGTGCCTATATTGATTTTCTTTGTGGCACTATATGCGGCCATGGTATCCACAAACTTTTTCATATCCGATATGACACCTTTATCATACAAAAGTTGTGCCACCATGGAGGAATTATAGCCCCGCTTTATTTCCACCGTTATATTTTTTCCTTCCGCATCAGGCTCTGCCGGAGTTTGGATTTCAGGTTCTCCGGCCGGTTCCAGTGTAATCCCGGCTTCATCGGTCTGCTGTGCAGCTGCGCTGTTTTGAGAGGCTGATCCGGTACTCCCGGAAGGTGTATTGTCCGCAGCCGGATTTCCTGTCTGAGTGGCTGCTGCCGCATCATCCTCCACAAGGCGGACTGGTTCAACCATGCCGTAACCTTTGGCCAGTCTGACTATTTCTTCCCTGGAAAGGTCTTTGGCATCCGAACGGGTTCCGTCACCGCCCGAATAAATAAGACCTGCTACCGAAGTTATGACCATTCCTATACCGATACCTAATATAATACTTTTTTCATGAACTTTTCTCATTTGCTCAGTCCTCTGATCAGATTAATTTCACCTTTGCCTATTTTGAGCCTGTCAGCTATTTCGTCATTAGTCATTCCCTGTTCTATCATTTTCAGAACCTCATGTCTCTTATTATTCAAAACAAGCTTTGACTTATTGCCGTCAGCTTCATTATCAGACCCGGGGTCGGTACTGAGCGGGGTGAATTCTTTTTCTTCCGGTTGAATAAGCTCCTGTGCATTTATGTCATCGTCAACTTTCAGAGGGTCCATAAGCTTTGCATCTTCATTTGGCTTTACATCCTGCTGCGGCTTTACATCTTCATTTGGTTTTATTTCTTCCTGCCGTTTTATATTATCCTTGGCTTTCCTGCCTCTCTTCTGAGCAGCTTCCTTTGTGTGCGTATTTCCACTGGTCGGGGAAACCTGCTCATTTTCAGAGGGCATTACAGGAACGGGAATCTTTGCCACGGGTACCGGCGGTATGGAATTAACTCTCACAGGTACCGCAGGCCTTAGCATTTGATTGTATACCCCGGCCCCCTTGCTCAAATTTTCAGACGGCTGGTAATATTCATCATCAGCCTGTGCCCTGTTATACTTATCAAAAAATTCCTGATTTTTCTCTGAAATTGAAGTTACAACATAATCGGACATTTTGTTCAGTTCCTGGAGCATTTCTTCAGAATCCTGAATCAGGTTAAACATCTCTTCCTTTTTTCTGTCAAATTCCTTGAAAAAATCTTTCCCGTTAACCTTGTCCATTACAATAAAAAACAGGGATCCAATTATTAATAAAATCCCTAAAAATATAATACTTACGTAAAAAGCACCCATGTTCACCTCAATGAAACTATATCCTTATATCAATTCTAGGCGTATTTTCTCCATTATTCTTTTGCTTCTTTTTTTTCTCGTTCTGCTTATTATTATCTTTTTGCTGCTTCTCATTTACGCGTCCGCCCTGTACATTTTCCCTGGCAACCACCTGCTTCATACTGTGATCTATCCTGTCACGGTTTGCCTCGGCCTGCTGCTGGTGTACAGCCTGGTTTTTGTTGGCCTCGTCGTTATACGTTTTGGACAGCTCAGTTGTTTTGGGATACAAAACCTGAAAATCCATTGGTTTAATTGACATATTAACCGACCCCCTCTGACTTGCTATGTAGAACAGCCTTATTTATCAACGGCGCCAACCCTGATATCGGCTCCGTCCCTGTACAGGGTACAATACTGTAAGGTTTCTTTGACATACATGGTGCAGGTTCCTATAGTGACTTTTACACCCGGATAGATTGTATTCAGGGAACGTACTTTCCCGCTGACTTCCTGCTGAAGTTTTTCATCAAGTATGACCATTTCATTTTTGAGCTCTTCCACCCTTGATGAAAGATATATCTTGGTTCTAACGCTCTTTGTCAGGATTTCCTGTTTATCAGGTGTCAGCGCACCCATTCCTTCGAGTTTTTTCAATATGGTTATTGCCTGTTCTGCTTTTTTGATATCGGATTCACTGGAGGATAATTCTTCCTTAACCTGTTTATAACGTTCCCTCACCGTAGGATCGGTACCAACCTCCAGGTCGGTTACGGTAGCCATATGAGAGCCGATTACTTTTGCCACAATGATCTTACCTACCTTACAGGTACCTCCCACCAGCAGACCTTTTCTTCCGGTCAGTTCAAGCTTGTTCCCGCATTTTATGTTGCTGTGCATGACGGCTTCTGCCTGGATGTTACCCTGTGCTTCCACATTGCAATACTCAATATATCTGGATACTATATCCCCGCCGGCAATGAGGGTTCCTTTGCCCATCCCCTGCATTCCCCTTCTGAGAATAATGTTTCCGCCGGCCTTGATTGTGGCTCCTTCCACTACTCCGTAAACCTCAACATTTCCTCCTGCTTCCACACTGAAGCCCGATAAGACATTTCCTTTTATAATGACACTTCCCACAAAAGTTACATTTCCGGTGGAATTGTCTACATCGGCCGGAACCTCGTGGTTTGTGTAAACACTTACCTTTGTGGCATCAAGATATTCTACCTCTCCGGCAGTGGAGGCATACAATTTTTGTCCGTCTTCCGACACCTGTACATTTTTTCCCCGCGGCATTACCGCAGGTCTGCCATTCACAGCAGCAATTACCTTGCCTCTGACCGTCATACCCTGAGTCCCCATCAACGGCGGTTCCAGAGAGCAGAGCAGCTGGCCCTGGCTTACAGATTGAATCAAATTCAATTCCCTGTAGTTTATCCTGCCATCATCCAATAGGGTTGGAGACTTGGCTACCGATGTATCAAAATGATAAATTACCGATCCGTTTTTTCCGTTTTGTGCCGGGATACCTTCTGCTATACATATTTCTTCATTATAAATCGGCCTGTTACAGCATAAATCAATGACATCTTCCTTGATTCCATATGTAACCTTCTGATTTTGAAGCGCAGAAATTATTTCGTCCCTGCTCACTCTGGAATAGTCTTCGCTTGGATAGATGGTTATAAACGCCTTTAACTCGTCAGGCGAAACAGTAACCAGGATTTTTAAATCGTTTTGATTTGCCATAAACTCTCCTTTAAGATTCAAGCATTATTTTGTGTCTGAACAATTTGCCTCTCATCCTTAAAAGTGCTTTTGTGTGCAGCTGAGATATTCTGGACTCAGTTACATTCATTATGGCACTTATTTCTTTCAAAGTAAGTTCTTCGAAATAATAAAAAGTAATTACCGCTTTCTCTTTTTCGGGTAATTTGTTTATGGAATCAGCCAACAGCTCTTTGATCTCACTGAACTCCAAAGAAGCTTCAGGCTTGTCTTCAGTATTTTCGCTGACTATTTCAAGGCCCCTCTCATAATTTTGTTCCATAAATTCTTCCAGAGACATCATTGAAGAAACATTAACATCATTAAGGAGCCTATAAAATTCATCCATACCTATTCCAAGCTTCTCAGCCACTTCTTTGTCGGTAGCCGAATGACCGCATTCATTCTCTATCTCTGCATAAACTCTTTCCAGTTCCTTGTTTTTCTGTCTCAAAGATCTCGGAACCCAATCCAGATCTCTGATACTATCTATTATAGACCCCCTTATTCTTAAAGAGGCATATGTTTCAAACTTAGCACCTTTTGTAACATCGAACTTCTCAATGGCATCTATAAGTCCAAAAGCTCCATAACCAACCAGATCATCAAATTCCACATTTGATCCGAAGTAGATACTTAACCTTCCTGCTACGTATTTAATCAGATATGCATAATGAATAATTAATTTTTCTTTTGCAGCAGGATCTTTATTTTCAGTATATTGCTTCCAAAGCTGATTAATATTGTTCATACCAAGCATGTAAATCCCCCATTAAATTACTATACATCACCAAAGTCTATTCTTTCACTTTTGTCCTGATCGCCTGTGATAGATCTAGTGGAGAAAAATCATCGTCCTGGCTGCTGCCGGCAAACAAATCCAATTTAGTCCCTAAATGTTCTTCCTGCTTAAGCTTTTCATTCTTTTCCTGCTCTAGTTTAATTTGTTCAAGTTTGAATTGTTCAAGCTGCTGCTGCCTTTCAGCTTCCAGTTTCTGTTTGTTCTGTTCTTCGACGATTCCGGCCAATGTAGTACTCAGAATTTTACCAAGTACATAGAAACCAATCAGAGCTATTATCATTCGTATGCAAGTCTGATTTGTACTGGAGTTGTTTGAAATACTCACAACTCCGGTTATTATTGAGGCAGCCATTGCCAATAAAAACGGTATTTTCATAATTGTCTCCATTCTTACCTCTCATTTACGCCTTAATGCGATTGAAAGCAAAGCCAATCATACGGCTCTGTAAAGAATATCTACATTCTTTTCTTTTGTTAAAATAAAATGTTATAATTGCTTAATTCCACAGCCAATGGTCTTAACCATCAGTCTGCCGTCATCCGAAAAAATTTCAATGGTACGTCCATAATTCCCGCCTGTATCCTCAGAAATAACCGGTATTTTTAATTCTTTCAGTTTTTCTTTGGAAGCAATTACATTTCTATAACCAATTCTCATTAATTCCGATCCCTGGCTGAATGCAAACATCTGTGCTCCTCCGGCCAGTTTGGCTGTTATCCGTTCCTTTCGTGCACCTAATTTTACCATATCTTCTACCAATCGAACAATAGCAGTATCAGCAAATTTTGCAATGTTACTATTATTTTTTGCCTGCTCACTGGAGGGTAACATAACGTGAGCCAAACCGACAATTTTAGTAGCAGAGTCATACAAGGCAACGCCCACACAGGAGCCCAACCCAAGCGTTGTTATCATACAAGGATGGTGGGCGGAATTCAGATCAGCCATACCAACCTTTATAATTTCTATATCCATATTATTCTATAACTCCCAATGCTTTTAATAATACCTCATATGAATCCACATCAGGTATTAAAAGAAAGTCCCCGAATACTTTAGTAATGCCTTCGCTGAACTCAGTCTCTATATACAGGACCGAGTCGCCTACTTTTCCGAATTCTATGGCAGGAACACTCAGTATGGCACCGGCCATATCTATTGCCAATTCAGGTATCGAAGGCAGAATCTTAAGATTTGTCAAGCCTGCAAGTGCATTCAGATATGAACCGGTCAGTATGTTTCCTATTTCCTTAAGCGCCGACAGTTCCATTTCGTCGAATTCCAGACTGGTGGAATCACTGCCCAAAAGAATATTGACCAGTTGCCTTGCAGCATAATTGTCAAGGACAAACATCATTATTCCGGTCATATCTCCGGTGACACTTAATAATATTCCAACTACGATTATTTCTTCTCCGCCCAACATCTGGCTGACCTTGTCAAAACCCATGATCTTAACCTTTGGCACAGCCATATCCACTTTTTTATCAATCATCTTTGCCAGAGATGTTACGGCGTTTCCGGCTCCGATATTTCCGATTTCTTTAAGCACATCCATCTGTATATTGCTTAACTCATCAAAACTAATCGCCATTACCTTTACCTCAATCTTTTTTTAATCAAAGCTTAACTAATTTCTCAAAGTTTATTAAAGTTACAATTTCACCGCCAACCTTGCCTATGCCTGAAATATATTCCGCCGCTGCGCTGTTTATAAGGCTTGAAGTATTTTCTATATCCTCACCGCTCAGCTGGATGGTCTGAAGTACCTGATCCACTATAACCCCTATGGATATCTCCTCCAGCTTCAAAATAATTATCCTGGTTTCCTCTGTTTCCTCAACAGGCGGCAGATTGAATTTTGCCCTTAGATCCATAACCGGGATAATGTCACCTCTCAGGTTTATTACTCCCTTTATGAATTCCGGTGTTTTGGGAACTCGTGTTATGGTTTTCATTCTGTCTATTGTTGTTATTTTTAAGGAATCTATTCCAAAGCGTTCTTCCCCAAGACGGAATATAATAAATTGTTTTGTATCAAAATCATTTACCTGTGCTTCTGCCATATTAACCTCCTAGCCATTTTATGGCTTTGAGCCGCAATAGCGGCCAAAAATAATAATGAAATTTGTTTACTCCTCCACCGCTATAAGTCGAATATATGTACGCCGTCAATAGATATTTTTATGTAATGGAATTAACGTCAATGATCAGTGCAACATTACCGTCACCAAGAATAGTGGCTCCGGCAAGATATTTAATACCGGTAAGCAGCTTTCCAAGTGACTTGATTACTATTTCCTGCTGTCCTATAACGCTGTCAACCACAAGACCTGTAAGCTTTTCTCCTTTTCTTACAATAACGATCTTCAGCTTGTTCTGAGTCTTTGTATGGCTGTCGGGTACCTCGAGGGAATCTGCCAGTCTTGTAATGGGCACAACCATATTTCTCAGAAGTATTACTTCCTGACCCTGTACTGATTTGACATCCTCGGCCTTCCACTCATATATCTGATAAATGGAGCCCAATGGTATGGCATACTTTTCACTGCCTACATTCACAAGCAGAGCCTGATAAATAGCAAGTGTAAGCGGCAGCTTTATGAGGAATTTACTGCCCCTTCCGCTGGCAGTCTCAACCTCAACCGTTCCACCCAGCTGTTCTATCTTTGTCTTGACAACGTCAAGTCCAACCCCTCTGCCTGAAAGTCCGGTGATCTTCTCAGCGGTACTGAAGCTTGGTCTGAAAAGCAGTTCTATGGCTTCCTGCTGAGACATGGAATTGGCAGCCTCTCTTGTGACAATACCATTCTCAATTGCTTTGGCTTTGATTTTATCAATATTTATTCCGGCTCCGTCATCTCCAACTTCAATTATTACATTGTTGCCCGACTGATATGCCGTCAGGTTTATTTTCCCATGCTCGGGCTTGCCAAGCTGCTTTCTCTTTTCAGTGGATTCCAGACCGTGGTCACAGGAGTTTCTGAGCAAGTGGATGAGAGGATCTCCAATTTCATCTATGACCGTTCTGTCCAATTCTGTTTCTTCACCCGACATAACCAGTTCTATTTCCTTGCCCAGATCCTTGGCAATATCCCTGATCATTCTGGGGAATCTGTTGAATACTGTTTCAATAGGCACCATCCTGACCTTCATAACGGCATCATTCAGATTTGTGGTGATCCTTTCCAGGTATTCCAGGGTTTCATGGTATTCCTGGGGCTTTTCGGTTATATCTGTTCCTTCAAGCCTTGTTTTGGTTATTATAAGCTCGCCAACCAGATTCATAAGCACATCAAGTCTGTCTATATCGACTCTGACCGTTCTTTGAGTTTTTCTCGCAGCATTGTTTCCATTCTGCTTTGCGGCCTCCTGCGTTTCTGTTTCTTTTGCCGCATGACTTTCGGCAGAATCCGCTGACCTCACTTCGGTTTCAACCTTTTCCAGCTTCTCGGCTTCCACTGCAACGCCGTTATTGAATCTGCCCATCGGTCTTATAATAACCTCATCTACTTCTGCAATAGAATTGAGTTCCTTTGAAAAATGCTGCTCATCCTCTTTGGATACCACAACAACTGTGAACTCAAACTCAAACTTTTCATCCTCTATATCCTGAACCACTGGTTGGGATTTTATTATTTCTCCATACCTTTCCAGCGTCTGGAAAAGGATGAATGCCCTGGCTGATTTCAACAGACAGCCTTTGTTGAGAACTATTGTTATCTTTAAGGCATTCATACCCATATCTATTGCCTTGTTGACAGCATTCTGCTCAAACTCGTCCAGATCTACAAGTGCAGTCACATACTTCTCACTTGCTTCGGCCGCCGCAGGCACAGGGGCCTTATTTACGGCAGGAGCTGCTGCTGCGCCCTTGTTCTGAAGTATGGCATTCAGGGTTGCTATAACGTCCTTATATTCCCTGTCACCTTCACCGCCGGTGGAAACTACACTGTTGACATAGTTTTCAAGAGCATCAAGACACTTGAACAGAACATCAACAAGCTCTGAAGTTACCTTGATCTCATCATTTCTAATGGCATGAAGTACATTCTCCATATCATGGGTCAGCTTGGTCATTTTGGTATAACCCATTGTACCCGCCATTCCCTTAAGAGTATGAGCTACTCTGAATATCTCATTCAGGACATCCTTGTCCTCAGGATCTTTTTCCATTTGCAGCAAACACTGGTTAAGATTCTGAACATGCTCATTCGCCTCTTCGATAAATATTTGTAAATACTGACTCATATCCATATTTAACGCACCCCCAAATATTGAATAATTTCTTCTGAAATTTTGTCAAGTGATACTACCTTATCAACTGCTCCTGTCTGGATGGCCATCTTGGGCATTCCAAATACTACACTTGTTTCTTCGTCTTGAGCTATTATGTAACTTTTGTTCACATCCTTGAGCTTTTTTACTCCGCTACTCCCATCTGCCCCCATGCCGGTCATAATGACACCAATGATGTTCTTGAGACCGGTAGAAGATAACGACTCCATCATAACATCCACAGAAGGTCTATGCCCACTCACCGGCGGGGACTTGTCGAGATTTATCATTATATCGCCATTTGAAGCAGTTTCAATCAGCATATGTGAATCACCGGGTGCAATATAAACATGTCCTGCCAATATCCGCTCCTTATGGGTAGCTTCCTTTACAACCAATTCGCTTTTGCTGTCAAGTCTTTCTGCCAGGGAATTTGTGAAGCCCGGCGGCATATGCTGTACAATCAGTACAGCTGCCGGAATATCCCCCGGCAAAAACGGGATCACACTTTGCAGTGCTTTGGGTCCCCCCGTTGAAGTACCTATTGCTATAATATATTTCAATACCTTGCTGCTTTTGACCACGTGACTTTCGTCACAGTCTCTGGATTTGCACTTTAATGAATTAAATTTGATATTTTTAGCAATATTAATTTTTTCTATAATTTCATTTTTCTTTTTTTCATTTTTAATTTCAAATATGTTTTTAGGTTTTGCTATAAAATCAACCGCACCCTCGTCCAATGCTCTGATGGTGAGTTCTGCCCCATGTTCGGTGCCGCTGCTGAGCATTATAACCGGCTTCGGAAACCTTTGCATTATCTCTTTCAAACAGTTGATGCCGTCCATTATTGGCATTTCAACATCGAGTGTTATTATATCGGGATCCAACTCTGCTATTTTATCCAGAGCATCTTTGCCGTCAGTAGCCGTACCTATCACCGAAAGTGAATCCTCAGAGTCAATTATGTCCGACAATACCTTTCTCATAAAAGCTGAGTCATCAACAATTAACACTTTTACTAAATTATTTTTGTTTGGTTTTAAATTCATTAGCTACCTCTTAGCCCTTTTCTTAATAGTTCTCTCTGCTGATTAAATATAAAGCCAACAATTTTTTCACGTTCTTTATATTCAATGTCTATAAAACCTATAGACGATATGTATTTCAACTCTTCATTAATTATCTCTCTCCTGCATCTGATCACTTTGCCTTTAAACTCCAGCTCATAGTCATCCAGTGGCAGGCTGCCCGTAATTACCGAATCGGCAGTGAGCATTTTATCAGTGATTGCAGATAAGCCTCCTCCGCTTATATCAATGGTATGGCCGCTGATTTGGTCATATTTGCCGGGCTCGTCCGTATCCGGCGAATCAAAGCACACAGGAACCCTGCAGTCAAAGCGGTAGTACTGTCTCCTCTGAATTTTTTCCGGCTTTTCTTTAACCCTTACATCCAATAAGGCTATGTCATCGATGATGAGCCTGTCTGTTACATAGCCGACAACTCTATAGATCTGACTGGCTTTACAAAACAGGTAAGCCTCTATATATGAGTTGACCCGTACAGGATAAACCTTGGCTCCATGTATAGGAGCGCTGATCCTGATAATATTAACGTCTGTAAAACCTTCCAGCTGGCTTACAAATCCAATATCAATCTTTCCTTCAACAGGATCAACAACTGTCATTTCTATCTTGGTTCCTACCGAAAAATCTTTCAAGTTATATACAGTGTTCAAGCGATTTACCCCACATAGTTATAGTATACTACCTAATCAATTGGTAAACAACCCAACAAATCTATTAATGAATCCTTTGATACCTGTTTGTGCAGTGCTGTTTACAACATTTTCCTTCCGGATAATGGAATCAGCTAAATCATATATAAGCTTACTGGTTGAATTCTTTGGATAACACAGCAAATACGGCCTTTGGAGCTTTACCGACTTGGTAAAGGACTGATCAAAGGGAAGGTAGCCCAGGGATTCCAGTTTTATACCAAGAAATCTCTCCGATACCGCTGCAAAATTATTATAAACAGTCTTTGCTTCATTCTCATTATCCGCCCTGTTTATCAAAACATTGATAGCGCAATCCTTCTTTATATTGGCCACAGTTTTTACAAGTGCATATGCATCCGTTATGGAGGTCGGCTCGGGAGTCACAACTAAAAGTACTTCATCAGCTGATAGTACAAAATTCATAACCGTATCCGAAAGCCCCGCACCTGTATCTATCAATATGTAGTCGGCAATATGATCCAGCAGGGATATATTGGCGATAAAGGCGTCCAGCGAATTCTTGTCCAGGTTTATCAGCTTCTGGACTCCCGATCCGCCTGAAATAAACTTTATATTATTAGGGCCGTCGCATAGTATATCCAGAATACCCTTTTCACTGTTGATGGAATCCAGCAAAGTATATCTGGGAACGATACCAAAAACAACATCTATATTTGACAAACCCAAATCCGCATCAATTATTACAACCCTATAACCCTTCTGACTCAATGCAATAGCCAGGTTAACGGTAACATTTGTCTTTCCGACGCCCCCCTTGCCGCTTGTAACAGTCACAACCCTGGCACGTCTGCCGACTGTGATCCTTTCAGGCGACAGGTTATTGCCGGTGCTGCTGCCGGGTTCGTTATTTAGGTTGTTAACTATCTTTCTTAACTTTTCAGCCTGATCTATCATCCTTAACCTCCGTGTCCGCAATAGCTGCTAAACTTAAACAATACCGGTATTCAAGTTAAGACAAACTCCCCAATAGGTTTTTTGAAAGCCTGTCGATATTTGCTATTTCGATATCATCAGGTACATTTTGTCCGTTTGTAATATAGGACAAGCTTTTATTGGCATAACATTTTGTATTTAGTATACTTCCGTATACAGGTGTTTCATCCAGCTTTGTAAAAATAAGCCTGTAATTCGGAATAAAATCGTAATTCTTTATTATATCCTTGCAGTTCTTGGAGCTGACGGTAGAACTCAGCACTAAAAATATATTGTCGGCATTGCTCACCGAAACCAGATTCTTCAGCTCGTCAAATTTCTGCTTGTCCCTGTAGCTGCAGCCGGCGGTATCAACCAAAATAACATCCTTGTCACCGTAGTTCTCAATCTCATTTGTTATTTCAGGTACGGAATATGCCACCGATATGGGTATACCCAGTATTTCGGCATATGTCTTCAACTGCTCTACAGCTGCTATTCTATAAGTATCGGCTGTTATCATTCCCACCTTTTTGTTGCTGGACAGGATAAAGGATGCCGCAAGTTTGGCAAGTGTGGTAGTCTTTCCCACACCTGTGGGACCAACAAAAAGAATTACAGTCGGTTTCCCGTCCTCTCTCAAATGTATGGGTTCAGCTTTTCCAAGCATTGCTGCTATGGTTGACTGCATTACTATTGTCGCATCGTGAATATTTCTGGAGCTGCTTTTCTTTGCCGCTTCCTCAATGATTCTCTTAGCAATATCCTCATCAACTTCATTCTTCAAAAGGTTGTTATAGAGCAGTTGGAATACCTGAGGCAATTGACTGCCGTTCTCTTCGCTTCCGGTTTCATTGCCCTTGTTTTCGGTTCCTACAATATTTAATATTTTATCCAAAAGGTTCTCAATATTATTTACTTTATTCTCTAACCCGGTAACCATTTCCTCTTTTTGGTGCAGAATATTTTTAGAATTTGTACTATCCTGTTGAATCTGTTCGATTTTTGTCAGCTGCCTGTCCCTGGATTTGCTGTTATCATCATCTATGGCAGCCATGATTTCTATCATAGGCTTGGTGAAATATTTCTTAAATCCCTTTTGCCTGACTTTTTTGGTATTCAGAATAATGGCATTATTCCCAAGGTCCATTTTTACCTTCAGCAATGCCTCTTGTGTATCCTTTCCTATATACCGCTTAATCTTCATACTAACCTCCATGTCTATACAGTAACAGTACCAACAGACTGTATTTCAACACCCGGATCTATCTCATTATAAGATAATACCACCAAACCGGGAATAACATTCTCAGTCAATCTCTTAAAATATAACCTCACTATGGGTGAAGCAAGTACAATTGGCTGGCTGCCAAGCTGCAGCAGTCTCTGAACATTTTTTGATACATTGTTTATAATTGTATTGCTCACAGAAGGGTCAAGTGCCAGGTAGGAACCAAACTCCGTCTTCTGTATGTTATCCATGATCAGCTGTTCAACTTTCGGATCAATTGTGATTACATTTGAGTTTCCGTTAAAGAACCTCTGGGATATGGCTCTGCCAAGTGCCTGCCTCACATACTCGGTAAGCATGTCCACATCATGAGTCATAGGCGAGTAGTCGGCCAGAGTTTCCATTATGGTTACCATATCCCTGATGGATACGTTTTCCTTCAACAGATTTGCAAGCACCTTCTGTATCTCCCCGATACTCATAAGCTTGGGCACAAGTTCATCCACAATTGCGGGATAAGCCTGCCTGATATTGTCCACAAGTGCCTGGACTTCCTGTCTGCCAAGCAATTCGTAGGAATGTTTCTTTATGACCTCTGTTAAATGTGTTGCGATAATCGAAGGCGGATCAACAACAGTATAACCCAGCATCTCGGCCTTGTCTCTCTGTCCCTCCTGAATCCAGATGGCGGGCAGGCCGAATGCCGGCTCTGTGGTCTTGATACCATCCAGTTCTTCTTCAACACCGCCTGAGTTCATAGCTAAAAAGTAATCGAACAAGAGCTCGCCTTTGGCAACTTCCGATCCTTTTATCTTGATGATGTATTCATTGGGACCTATCTGAATATTGTCTCTAAGCCTTATAACAGGAACGATCATACCCAGCTCAAGCGCAAGCTGCCTCCTGATAAGCACTACCCTGTCCAGCAGATCGCCCCCCTGGTTTGCATCTGCCAGAGGAATTATACCATATCCGAATTCCAGCTCGATAGGGTCGACCTGTAGAAGTGTTACAACATTTTCAGGCTTTCTGATCTCCTCGACTTCACTTTCCTGTATCTGAACTTCTTCATCGGCAACCGCTTCCTTCTGGAGCTGCTTTATCTTAATTCCAATAAACACCAGTACGGCAGCCAAAATCAAAAACGGTATTGGTGTCAGAAAAGGCGCCATGCCCACACTCAGCACAGCTGCAATAAACAGTACCTTCGGGTTGTAAAACAATTGTTTGATAACATCTTTATTCAGGTCGGAATCGGCACCTGCCCTTGTAACTATGAAGGAGGTGGCAACTGAGAGCATAAGTGCCGGCAGCTGGCTGACAAGACCGTCACCTATAGTCAAAATGGTATAGTTATTAAGAGCTTCCGATATTTCCTCGCCCCTCATAACTACACCTATTATCAGACCGCCTGCTATATTAAGAAAGGTAATTATTATACCTGCAATGGCGTCATTTTTAACAAACTTGCTGGCACCATCCATTGAACCGTAGAAGTCTGCTTCTCTTTGAACCTTTTTTCTTCTTTCCTTTGCCTCGGCTTCACTGATCAAACCGGTGTTCAAGTCGGCATCAATAGCCATCTGCTTACCGGGCATGGCATCGAGGGTAAATCTTGCCGCAACTTCCGCAACTCTTTCGGAACCTTTTGTGATAACCAGGAAGTTTACTATCATGATGATGAAGAATATTACGAATCCGACAACAAGGTTGTTTCTTCCCACAAATGTACCAAAACCTCTGATAACCTCTCCGGCCTTACCTTCTGAAAGAATCAGCTTTGTGGCTGTAACATTGAGTGATAACCTGTAAATGGTAGTGACAACTATCAGCGTGGGGAATATGGACAAATCCAGTGCAGTCTTAAGATAGATGGTGTTGAGCATGATAATGGCTGCCAGGATTATGTTGATGGCCAGTAAAAAGTCCAGCATAATTTCCGGAATGGGCAAGATGAGGTTTAATATTGTAATTATTACTATTAACGGTATAAAGAAATTATTCAGTCTTGACAATTTTTATCCCCCTTAAATAAGTTCTGCAAACCCGGGTATGTTCTCTAACCCGCTCTGCCGCCATTTTTGAGATTATATACAAATGCAAGGATTTCAGCGACTGCCTGGTACAGCTCGGGCGGTATGGGCTGTCCGATATCAACAGTACTGTAAAGAGTTCTTGCAAGAGGTTTATTTTCAACAATCTGTACCTTGTTTTCATTTGCAATCTGCCTGATCCTCAGGGCTATGTAGTCCTGCCCCTTGGCAACCACAAACGGGGCACTGGCTTTTTCAGCATCGTACTTGATGGCAACGGCAAAATGTGTCGGGTTTGTAATTACAACATCTGCTTTGGGTATTTCCTGCATCATCCTCTTCATGGACATCTGCCGCTGCTTCTGCTTGATCTTGGACTTAATTTCCGGATTTCCTTCCATTTGCTTGTACTCTTCCTTGACTTCCTGTTTTGTCATCTTAAGGCTTTTTTCATAGTCATATCGCTGATATAAGTAATCCAGAAAACCAACAATGATCATTGCGGCACATATCCTCAGAGCCACGGTAAAAGCGGCATTCCCGATGAAGGAAAGTATGTCGAACAGGTCATTGTCCATCAGTGCAATCACTTCGTTTGTTTTAGACTTCAAATACGAGTAGGCGACCCAGGCAACAATAAGAATCTTGATAATTGCTTTAACCAGCTCCACTACCGATCTCATTGAAAAAATTCTTTTAAATCCGCTGAGCGGATTAATCCTGTTTCCCTGAGGTTTCAAGGTCTCAAGAGTAAAAAGAACTCCCACCTGGGCGTATCCCACCAGCAAACCTGCCAGCACCGCTATCAGCAGCAGGGGCAGCGAGGTTTTTGCCAGGACGGTGACACCGTCAATGAATAACTTGGCAAGAATACCCGTATCAAATGCATCTTTGTTTGTAAGGTATTCAGTAAACACTTTCTTCATATATGTAGATATCTGCTCATATATTATGGAGCCAAAAGCATTCATTGAAACAATCATTAAAATTAATATCAAAGAGGCAGACATTTCTCTGCTTTGAAATACCTGACCTTTTTTTCTTGCGTCACTTTTTTTCTTGGGAGTGGCTTTTTCTGTCTTGTCATCTCCCCCGGCAGCAAATAGCTGATAATTTAGCCCAAGGTGCTGCTCCTTAACAGGATTTGTCATTCCATCCTCCCAGAATACTCACTGTTTATAGCTCTAACCCGGCACCATCGACTTGATAAACTTGAATATTTCAATACCCATATCATCCGTCATCATGGTCACAATGTATATAAATGCCGGAACTGTAATCAATACAATTACCATGCCGGTCAATATCTTCAGAGGCATGCCCAGAATGAACACATTCATCTGCGGTATGGTTTTTGATATAATGCCAAGCACAACATCCGTTACTATTACTGCAGCCACTATGGGTGCGGCTATCTTGAACCCCACCGAAAACATATTCTTAAAGACCACAATTATGTTATCAACCATACCGGGTCCGAAAACGGCACTTCCCAGAGGCACAATGCTGAAGCTCTGGTATAAAGCCCTGATCAGCATGTGGTGACCATTTGTAACAAGAAAAATTATCATGGCCAGCATATAATACAAGTTTGCCGTTACCGGCACCTGTATGTTGCTCAGCGGATCCAATACGTTCACCATACCAAATCCTATCTGCATGTCTATAATCTGACCGGCTATATATATGCTTGTAAAAACCGCATAGGCCACAAAACCTATTACAACTCCCACAAGGAATTCCTTTATAATATACAGGGCATAGATCATAAAATTCTGAGTATCTATGACGTGCCCCACCTGGATTACATTTGCCATTAACAGAGTTGTCGTAAAGGCAAATCCAATCTTAAAATACACCGGTATGTTTCCGCGGCCGAATATTGGCGCAGTCACAAACAAACCGGTCATCCTTACAAAAATAAGGAGGAAAAGCTCGATATTGTTCAAAAACATATCAAACGGGATGTGCATTCTAACCTCCATATTGCTTCGCGCTGCTCAAGCTGCTCCTATTTAATGAACTGGTTCATATTGGTAAAAATGTTTTGTGTGTATTCAATCAGTACTCTTAACATCCACGAACCAAAAAGCGCAATTGCTGCAATAACCGATAGAATTTTGGGCACATAGGTCAGAGTTTGCTCCTGAATCTGGGTTGTAGCCTGAAAAATACTTACTACGAGACCTACAACCATACTGATGATCAAAACCGGAGCCGACACATATATCACAACTTTCAAGGCCCCCTGTGCAATATATATAATGCTGCTTTCATCCATATAACCTCCATGTCCCCAATGTGCCAAATGAATTGACCCATTGGGCACACAAAAAGTATTTTCAATACTTTTTTATGGGGTTAAATTTATTTTATTGCACCTGCCATTTGTTTGCTGAAGCAAACAGACAGATGTGCATTAGCTTTCCAGACCAAAGTCTTTCAAGCTAACCTCCACATCCCCCCAAACCGCTTAATTCAAGGGCTTATAATCCCACGTCACCGTGCAAAGCTTACAACGATGGACTGCGTTAACATTGACCATCCATCCACTAAAATAAACAGCAATATTTTAAACGGCAGTGATATCATTGTAGGCGGAAGCATCATCATACCCATTGACATCAAAGTACCGTTGAGTGAAAAAGTAAATTCCATTGCATTTTTAAATTCTGCTGTGAAGAGTAAATTCCATTAAATCAAGTGTTTGAGTTATATTTTTTGTTGCTCAAATATAGTATAATAAACATACAGAAAATGCTCGGAAGAAAAAATTGCATGGCAAACAATCGACTGGAGGATTTTGTGAAAAACTAAATTCCACTCGAAAGGGAGTTGATATTGAGGTTTCTATCCGCAGTTTTAACTCTTTTTTATGCTTCTATTTCAGCAGTTTTGGTTTTAGAATGATATCGTCGCAGGATATCTCTTTTAATCCGAATGCA
>NZ_JHYD01000032.1 GCF_000621505.1 Ruminiclostridium cellobioparum DSM 1351 = ATCC 15832 | reverse complement strand
GAGGACCGGGATGGACGAACCTCTAGTGCACCAGTTGTCATACCAATGGCACAGCTGGGTAGCCAAGTTCGGCAGGGATAAACGCTGAAGGCATCTAAGCGTGAAACCCACCTCAAGATGAGATATCCCACCGTAAGGGTAAGACCCCATGTAGACTACATGGTTGATAGGTCAAGAGTGTAAGTGCAGTAATGTATTAAGCTGATTGATACTAATAGGTCGAGGGTTTGACCCAAAGAAACAGGTATTCAAGAGTAGATAGTCTTAAAAAATCTATGAGTTAGTTTCAAATCTTCTTATTACTTCGATACATTATTTAATTCTCAATGAGTAGATCTCAAAGGAATTAGTTAAAAAGTTAAAATCTGTAAAATTTTCTGGTGGAAATGACGAGATGGATACACCCGTTCCCATACCGAACACGGCAGTTAAGCATCTCAGTGCTGATAATACTTGGCTGGCAACGGCCTGGGAAAGTAAGTCTCTGCCAGATTTATATCAAGGTCTTAAGCGTAACAGCTTAAGGCCTTGTTTATTTTTTGGTACAATATAGTAAGCACGAGAAACAAATTGCTTCAAGGGTAACCGTCAAATAAAAGGGTGGATTGTTTTCCACTCCTTATTCATGAGATAATCTCCATATATACTAGAACGCTAAAGTAACTTAAGGTTCTTAAGGCATTTTAGGTTTTGGATCCAAATTTGGAGAATACCTCATTCATATGCATCACCGGCAAGCATAGCTCACATAATGTATCAGAAATATGTAAATGCCGTTCCATTATACCGACAAGAGGCTGATTGGAAAAACCTCGGCCTGGAACTGAAACGTCAGACCATGTCGAACTGGATATTGGAAGCCTCAAAAGAATGGTTGATGCCAGTGGTAAATCTACTTCACCGGAAACTTTTAAAGGAAAAATATATACATGCTGATGAAACCAGGATTCAGGTATTAAATGAAAGATGAGAAGAAAAAACAGCGACAGGAACGTTTAAAGCTCGTTCTTGATGCCTTTTGGTCATGGGTAGCGTAAGTAAAGACACCTGTCTTCCAAAATCAAAGCTTGCAAAAGCATTCGGATATGCTTTAAATCAAAAAGAAGGTCTGATGAACTTTTTAAAAGACGGAAACATAGCGATTAGTAATAACCTTGCCGAAAATAGTATTAGGCCATTTACAGTTGGCAGACGTAACTGGTTGTTTTCCGGAAGCCCTGAAGGAGCTACCGCAAGCGCTGCCGTATACAGTATAGTTGAAACTGCAAAAGCTAATGGATTAAATCCTTACGAATATTTAAGATATATTTTAAAATTTATGCCTGGATTACGTTTTAATGAAGAATCTGAATTTCTTGAAGATCTTCTTCCATGGAGTCCGGATGTACAAGCGTTTTGAACTAAAGCCGAAAAGTGATTATTATATATCAACTTTCCGGCTTTTTCTATGCACCTTTTTATTTGACGGTTACCCTCATCCAGTAATAGTAGCTCTTAATCCCGACATTATTTTGCTCACACCATAAGGAGAAATTTAATTATGTTGGATGTTTCTTTATGACATCATACATTGGTTGGAGCCATTCATGATCTAACAGAAAGTTTATTGCTTTTATCTTAAATTTGTCGTAATAACTTGATATAATAATTATAACAAAATTAAAATTTCATTTTTTATAAGACTCAGTTTGGATGGACTTCTAACATCTTTAAGAAACAGGACTAAGGAAACTGTTTATTTTATTTGCTCAGATCCATAAAATTACCAGTTATTTATACAACTATTAGAGATAATGGTATTCAAGAAAACAAGAGTATATTAAGGGAGGCCTGGTATGTATAAACTTCTTATAGCAGAGGATGAAGAAATATTCAGAAAAGTACTGCCATCAATTATTGATTGGAATTCAATAGGATTTGAGATAATTGGGGTAGTAGAAGATGGATTTGAAGCTCTAAAACTTTTGGAACAAGTAGAAGTTGACGTTATCTTGACGGATATACGTATGCCGCATATAAATGGGTTGGAACTGGCAATGGAAGTGAAAAGCAGATTTCCAAGGATAAAAACTATTCTCCTCAGTGCATTCAATGAATTCGAGTATGCCAGAAAAGGGATTGACTGCGGTGTATATGGATATCTTTTAAAATCTGATGATGAGGAAAGCATTGAAAAGTACTTTGTTAAACTTTCAAAAGTGTTATCACAAGAAAACCTGATAGGAAAAAACGATGAAAGCCTGTGGGGTTATAGAGAAGCGTTTTTGAAAGATATAATCAATAATAAAGATTTTGATATAAATACTATTTTCGAGCGGGGAAAACAGGTTTATATAGACATACCTGCCGATAAAGTTTTCATATCAGTTATAAGGCTGGATGAATACAATAGTATAGTTCAAACATATAGTGCCGGAAAGGTAAAAAGTATTATTAAAACAATAAGGACATTTTTGGTTAAAAATGTTGAATTGAAAAAAAAGGGTTATATCATTGAACTTGATGATATGATATGTATAATATGGAATCAACCTGAGGCGGTTTTCAAACAAAATGTAGAAGCATTATTTAAAGAACTTACAACTGAGATGTCCATTTCGGAAGTTATTCATGGTAAAGAACTAACAGTGACTTTTGTATGCAGTGGATCTATAAATGAATTTCTTAGCATTGGACAAGTTTATAATAATATACTTAAGGCGTTTAAATATAGAACATATCTGGGTGGAAATAAAATCTTATTCATTACCGATTTTAAAGACAGAAATGAACCTGTAATGACTTTCGGTGAAGAGAATAATATTATAAGGAAAACTCAAGGATTAATACAAGATGAAAACTCAAACAGTGTTATACAATATTTCGACGAGCTGGAGGAAGAATTGGTAAAAAAATGTTTTACAGATATTAACCAAATTATTACCTTGAGTATTAAGATTATATTAACAGTTTCCAGTGATGTGGGGAGAATGAGAGGAAACAGCAGCCATGAGGTTTTTACAAAGTTTAGTTACCAGATAAGAGAAATTGGCTATTGTGAAACTATAGCATCTGTTTTCGGGCAGATTAAGGCATTCCTTGCTGAAGTAATTGTTCTGCTGAACAGAGAAAACTCTCCGATTAATAAAAAAATTATAGAAGAGGCTGTTAGATTTATTCAGGAAAACTATGCCAAATCCATTAATCTGGAAAGTGTTGCAAAACATGTAAATGTCCATCCTGTCCATCTTTCCAGACTGTTCAGCCAGGATATGGGAAAGACCTTTAAAAGTGTGCTTACAGATATTAGGATTGATGAAGCGAAAAAAATGTTGATGGATATTAATAATAAGGTTTATGAAGTTGCATTTGCGGTAGGTTATGAAAACCCGAGGTATTTTAGTGAACTGTTTAAAAATACTACCAATCTGACACCTGTTGAATACAGAGAAAAATTCAAATGCTGATTTCTAAGGAAGGTTGCGTCCAATTATGAAAATAAGCTTTAAATATACTCTTCGGGGCAAAACTGTAATTTATGGGACTATACTGTCAATGCTGGCTGTACTTCTTACAATTTCATCAGGTTATTTTGTAAGCCATAAGCTTACTAAAAATCAATTTGATTATGTTAATAAAATTACAACAAGTGCTGCAGTAGAAAGAACAAATATGTATATGGGTGAAATTGCCATGACTTTCAATTCGGCAATGAATAGCGACGCTTTCGATATTCTTGTAAGCAGCAAATATACCAGCGATTATAATTTATTTAAGGCACAGAATGACTATGAAGCATATTTAAAAAGGTTAATTCCGTTAAATGATAAAATTGATGCGTTAGTGCTGGTAAACAATAATAACGATATATTTATAAACATTGGAAATGTGGTAGGTAAAGATTTCAGCGAATACAAAGCTCCTGAATTTATCAAAAAAGTTCAGGGCTATGTAAAAGTAAGCGGCAATACAAATCAAGTTTATCTTAATAGGTACTCCAGAAACAGTTATGATAGAATTTCTGTTATTAACCCTGTTATTAATTCCGAAAATATGCAGGTTGAAGCAATAGTTATAGCTGTATTAAGTAAGAAACTTACAGAAGACCTGCAGTTTGCCGGAGGAACAATCAATCTTGCCGATGGAGCAGGAAATTATGCCACGGTTATAAATCAGGACAACTCGGAAATATTAGAGGACAATCAGTATACCTTTAAGAATAAGTTGAATTTTAACGGTTGGACTATTTATAATTCTTATAAATTTGACAAGATACAAAATTTATTAAATCTTTATTTTTTATCTATTATAAAATATGGATTATTGTATATTTTTCTATCCTTAATATTATTATTGTGGTTAAGCAAACTTTTGGTTAAGCCAATCAGCCAGATGGAAAGAGAAATAGGGAACTTAAATGTGCATGTTTTTGAAAATAAACCGATTAATTTAAAAAAGAGAAAATTGGGTTTCAAATCGACTATTTTAATATTATACACGGTTATTGTTACTATTCCTGTTGTATGGTTTACAACAGGGGCTTATATAAATTCCAATAACATTATTGAGAACAGATTAGGTTCAGTATTTGAATATGGAGCCAAAATTTTATATCAGCATATTGATTTTATCTTCAGTAATTATTATAAAAAGGGAGCGGAAATTGCAGTCTATAATAATAAGGTACAGACATACATGGATGAAATGAACAATTCTGAAACAAAGAGCAGCCTTCAGTATATACTGAATGATTTCCTATTGTCTAACAATTTTGCAGGAAACAAAATATCAAATGTTTCTATATTAGACAAATCTTTTAATATTATGTGTTCGTCAATATATAACAAGTCTCTTACATTAAATACTATTGAGAAAAAGGATTTTGAATATCTGAATAACAATTATGGAAGATCTTTATGGAAGTACTATACAGATACAAGTTTGAATAATAGTTTTGTAAGGATTGGAATGAGTATTAGAGGAAATGGCCAGGATGTGGAAGCGGGAAAACTTTTGGGCTATATGTTTATGGATTTTGAATCCTCCGAAATAAAGCAAATGCTGGATAACTTCTCTCAATACAGTAATGTGTGGGTATACCTGACTGATGAAAATGGGCAAAATACAATTGGAAAGGATGACATTATTCCCCGAACAAAGGATACTATACAGTTAGGTATTGGCTTATCCCAGGACAAAGGTAAAGAAAGGGTATCCTTTAAATCTGATGGAAACAGCTACATCATGATTGTAAAAGAGTTTGCTTTGAACAGTTTTAAGCTTATATATATACTTGAAAATTTTGATGAAGGAAGACAGATACTGTATACCAGCATTACAATACTTGCAATACTGATTTTCTTAAGCCTTATATTCTCTTATGGCTTTTCAGTTATGTTATCAAGAAATTTTACAAAATTGCTGAAAACTATATTAAAAATCAAGGCAGGGGATTTAAATGCCCGATTTAAAAGCAGTACTGTAGATGAGATTGGAGTTCTGGGGGATAGCTTTAATGAGATGTTGGATCAATTAAATAGAATGATAGATGAAAAGTATATTTCAGAGGTTAGGCTTAAGGACGCAGAGATAAAGGCCAGGGAGTATGAGTTAAATCTTCTTCAAGCGCAGATTAACCCGCACTTCTTGTATAATACGCTAAAAACCGCACAGTACATGGTATATGATGGTGATCCAAGAGCTGAAAAAATGATCAAATTACTTATTGCACTTTTTAAGACAGGTATTACCAGAGGAGAAAAACTTGTTTGCGTAAAAGATGAAATTGATCATGTAAAGACTTATATTGATATCCAGCAAATGAGATTTTCTAATAAGTTTGATGTTATATATAATATAAGCGATGATCTGATGAAATTTAAAATACTTAAGCTTATCCTGCAGCCGTTAGTTGAAAATGCCATATACCACGGTCTGGAATTAAAAGCTGGTAAAGGTGAAATTAGAGTTGACGCGATTAAATATGATAATATGATTGTGTTCAAAATCAAGGATAATGGATTGGGTATTAATACCAATAAACTCAATGATATAAAAGACCAGCTAAATGGAAAGAGCCAAAGTAAAAGCATAGGGTTAATTAATGTAAACGAAAGAATAAAGCTCCATTTTGGAAATGAATATGGCCTGGATATTGAAAGTCAAGAAGGTGAGGGTACAGAAGTAACTGCGACCATTCCTGTTTTGACCGATTGATAAATAAATCATTCTAATCAGTTAAATTTACAATATGTTTTTTGAGGCAAAAATAGAAAATAATTGCCCTCGACCCTAATAAAAGGTTTGGGGGTTTTGTTTTGCCCTTTTTTGAATAATTCGGATATTAATCCTGTTAAGAAATCTGAATAAATGCTAAATTTCATTCGTGTTTTTCTTATGTATACTTAGCTATAATATACACATGCAATCGCAAGATACAATATAAACATAAGGGGAGAACAAGATGAGCTCGCAGCAGACCGGTACCGAATGCTATAAATCAATTGGTCGACGTTTCACGTTAGAGAAGAAACTAAAATTGATTTTATACCATAAATATTTATATCTAATGCTAATTCCAGTATTAATCTGGTATATTATTTTTTGTTATGTCCCGATGTATGGAATAGTCATTTCATTCCAGGATTATAGCATGAGTAAGGGCGTATTTGGAAGTACATTTGTCGGGTTAACACATTTTAAGGAATTATGGCAGGATGAAGATTTTTGGAGGGCATTTTGGAACACCGCAATAATTGCTGTTTACAGAATAATAATTGAATTTCCTATTTCTATTGTAGTAGCTTTGTTATTAAATGAAATACGGCATATAAAGGTTAGAAAGACAATTCAAACCATAGTATACTTACCTCATTTTCTATCATGGGTAATAGTAGCATCCATATTCATGACCTTATTAAGTCCCGAGAGCGGCATTATTAATGCTATATGTACAAGTATGGGTATAAATACACCGGATATCATCTCAAATCCAAATATGTTCCGTGGAGTTCTTATATGGTCTGATGTCTGGAAAGAGGCAGGATTTTCTTCAATAATCTACGTTGCAGCTATGGCGAGTATAGACGCTGAGCTTTATGAGGCAACAGATATAGACGGAGCAAGCCGGTGGCAGCAGATATGGTATGTCACATTACCCGGAATAAGGAATATCATTGTCATTATGTTTATTCTGATGCTGGGACAGGTTTTAACATGGGGGTTTGATCAGGTTTACAATTTTTATAATCCAATGGTATATGACAAGGGTGATATTATAGATACTTATATTTTCAGGACAGCCTTGGGAGATAATAAGTTCAGTTTTGCAGCTGCCGCAAGTATGTTTAAGTCATTAATTTGTATGACATTGCTGGTTGTATCGAACTCTGTTGTTAAAAAATTAGGCGAAGAAAGTATCTATTAAGGATTATAAGGAGGACACTTATGAAATCAAGATTTAAATTCGGAATAGCTGATATATTAATCTATCTGGTATTGATTCTTTTTTCGTTAGCCATTCTATTACCTATGTGGCACATATTTGTCATTTCAACGTCTTCACCAGATGTATATTTGAGGGATACATACCATTTGGTGCCTAAAAGTTTTAGCTTAGACGAGTATAAGAGAGCATTCTCCAGTCTGGGCGGTATTATAAATTCATTATTTGTCTCAATAAAGGTAACCGGATTAGGCACGGCTTTAAGTATGCTGCTTACTTCAATGGGAGCATATGTTTTAAGTAAAAAGGGACTTCCCGGCCGTAATTTTTTGTTTAAGATACTGGTTTTTACAATGTTTTTCAGCGGAGGTTTAGTACCATTCTATGTACTTGTCAAAAATCTGCATCTGGACGATACAATTTTTGCCTTAACAATACCTCTGGCGATTTCAACCTATAACCTGATAATCATGAAAAACTACTTTGCAAGTCTCCCTGAAAGTCTGGAGGAAGCCGCCAAAATTGATGGCTATAATGATGTCCAGATTCTTTTTAAAATAATAATACCTGTTTCAAAGCCGGTATTTGCCGCTGTAAGCCTTTTCTATGGAGTAGCATACTGGAATGACTATTTCATGGCAACACTGTTTATTAGTTCAAATAATATGTATCCTCTACAAGTTGTTCTGAGACAGATGATTATACAAAATCTTGTTATGGCACAGGTAGGTGTAGCAACAGTGGCTTCCAATCCCGAACAGTTCAAAATGGCCTGTATAATTATCGGAATCATACCAGTTTTAATTATATATCCATTTGTTCAAAACTCTTTCAGTAAAGGTATCATGATGGGTGCCGTTAAAGGTTAATACAGATACTCACATAGAAAAATCCACCGTAAAACGGTTGATTAATATAAAAGGAGGATAAAATGATGTACAAGAACATTTCAAAGTCATTGGCAATATTTTTATCAGTTGTAATCCTAACTGCTGTATTAAGCGGTTGCGGGAGCAATAAAGCAGCTGATGAAACAGCTGCAGTAAGCAGTAGTTCTGCAAGTACTGGTTCGAAAGAGGTAGAAAAGGCGGCTACTGAGCCTGTTACTATCCGATGGGTCAGAGCCGCAAATGAACAGGATCCTGCCAAGGACAGAATTTTGATTGAATTACAGAAGAAAACAAATACTAAGCTGGATATCGTTACTTTTCCCTGGGATCAGTTTCCAAATAAACAGAATATAATGATGGCATCAGGAGAGCAGATAGATATATTGAACTGTGATGCAGGTAAAACGCTGAATGAGTGGGTAAAGAATGGTCTGGTTTTGGCATACGATGATTACTTGAAAGATGGTAAATATCCTTACGTGAGCTCAGTTATTAATGCGGATGTATATAAGCTGCTGAAAGTTAACGGAAAAGCATATTATAAACCGATAGGCTTATGTCCGCAACAATGGGCATACATAATCCGTCAGGATTGGCTGGATAATCTCGGGATGAAGGTCCCAACAAATATTGATGAGTTGTATCAGGTAATCAAAGCCTTTAAGGAAAACGATCCGGACAAGAACGGTAAAAATGACACCTATGGTTGGTTTGCAATGGAAAATGGGAAGGTTGATCCAGCAGATGTATTCCAATTTATAAACAGGGCATTTGCTGTTAATGCCGGTTCGGGAAAGTGGGTTGAAAAGGCTGATGGAACTGTAACCAGATGGGAAGTATCTGATGGAGCGAAGGAAGCAACCAGATTTGTTAATAAAATTGTAAATGAAGGACTTATAAATAAAGATTGGTTAAGTTTGAAATTTGATTCTGCACAGGGACCGGAATCAGATGCATTTGCTCAAGGTAAATATGGTATAGCATTGACATCTATCCCAAATGTATTTGTTGATAAACTCAAAAAAATTAATCCTAATGCAAAAGTTGCAGCCTTTGCACCAATAAATGGAGTTAACGGAGTCCCGGCAAATGGAGGACATACAGGCGGATACTGGTGGGGTAATGTTATTCCAAGTACAAGCAAAAATCCTGAAAAGGCAATAGAACTTATGGATTATACTCTGTCACAAGAAGGCAGAGAGCTCACTGAGTTTGGTATAAAAGGTGTGCACTTTACAGAATTCAAAGAAGAGAACGGCGGAAGAGTATATTATATAAATAAGGCAGAGTGCGATAAGGATTGGGATACAAAAAAGAATGGTTACCTTTATCCTTTGACTTGGGGCGCTATGAATTATCATGAATATGCGTATATTCCCATAAAAGAACACAATTTCAACTATGATGAGGCTTTTAAGGACGTCAGGTCATGGTTGCCTGACGATATGGCAACGGGACAGTTTGCAGACTGGCAGGCAAATAATGCCAAATATGCTATTGCAAGTCCTTTGACAAATGTAGTTGACGATTCAGTACTCGGTGATGCCAATAAACTGTTATCAATATTCGCGGAAGGGTATCTCAAGGCAGTAGTTGGAAATAGCAATGATTTTGATAAAGCATGGGGCGAAATGGTAGATAAATGGTTGAAAGCAGGCGGAGATCAGGTTATAAAGAATGGTAACGATTTTTATAAGGCTAGCAAATAATGCAACAGATGCAGCGATTGCTGTGATATGTATTAATAAAAAGTAGCCTAAGAATAACTGAATGGAGTGTTATTGCTTCATTCAGTTATTCTTAGGGGATACTTTTGAGGATATCGTTATTTTTAGTGAGGAGGTATTAATTGTGAGTAATAATTATGAAGAAAATACATATTTAATTGACCTGGCAGGACAATGGAATTTTCAACTTGATCCCGAGGATACAGGTTTCAAAAGTAAATGGTATATGGGTGAACTGGACAATAAAGGTTTTTGCCTGCCCGGGACAACAAATGAAAATAAGCAGGGTGAACCGCTGAAAATGGAACCTGTCCTGGCAAAGGAAACAGTTAAATGTCTAAGACAGAAATACAGGTATGTTGGGGCTGTGTGGTATCAAAGATCAATCAAAATCCCGCTTGAGTGGAATGAAAAAAGGATAGTAATTTTTCTTGAAAGAGTGATGTATCAATCTATATTATGGATTGATGGAAATGAAGTTGGCCAGCAGGATAGCCTGTCAACCCCACATGTTTATGATATTTCTGATTATGTAATTCCGGGGAGAGAGCATAATCTGACTATAATGATTGATAATAGAGATATCCATAAAATAGGACCGCATCCAAGTGCATATACAGACGAAACACAGACCATATGGAATGGTATCGTGGGAAGAATGAACATATATGCTACTGATAAGGTTTTTTTAAGTGATGTTCAGATTTACCCTGATCTTATCAATAGAAAGGTTTTTTTTAAAACTAAAATAGAAAATTATACAAACTTAGATTTAGAATATACTCTTACAGTCAACGTAAAAAGTATTTGTGATAATAACACTCATAGGATTGAACCGGCAATATTTAAAATAAATAATAAAGATGCTGGTATTTTGCAATTTGAATACCAAATGGGAGAACATTTGCTTTTATGGGATGAATTTTCACCCAATCTTTATGAAATGGAATTATTGCTTTCAGGTGCAGGAGGACAACAGATTATTTCGGACAGAAAAAATGTAGTTTTCGGAATGAAAGAGTTCAAAGCCTCAGGTACACAGTTTACTGTAAATGGCAGAAAAACATTTCTCAGAGGAACATTGGATTGCTGTATTTACCCGTTAACAGGCTATCCGCCTATGGAGGCAGAGGATTGGCACAAAATATTTAAGACAGTTAAGGAATATGGACTTAACCATATAAGATTTCACTCGTGGTGTCCGCCTGAAGCTGCATTCAAAGCAGCAGATGAAATTGGAATATACTTGCAGATAGAAGGACCGGTATGGATGGATACGTGGACCAATTATACCATAGGATGCTACCCGGAGCATTATTCATATCTGCCAGCTGAAGCGAGAAGAATTATCAGCACCTACGGTAATCATCCTTCCTTTTGTATGTTCAGCAATGGTAATGAACTAAATGGAGATTTTAATCTTCTGCATGACATTATTTCCATGCTTAAAGAAGAAGATGGCAGATTTGTTTATACCCTTACATCAAATTGGGACAGAGCAGCGGATGAAGCTGATGATTTTTTTGTAGCACAATCTGTAGATACGGTTGGAATAAGGGGACAATATTATCTTGATAAAATGGCGGAAACTACTGAACTGGACTATGAAAACGGGGCTGCATTAAGAAATATACCAATTGTATCCCATGAAGTTGGACAATATTGCGTTTACCCTAACATGAATGAGATATCCAAATATAAGGGAGTGCTTAGACCGATTAACCTGGAGGCAATTTACAATGATCTGGAAAATATGAATATGCTTAAATATTCTGAAAACTTCATGAGAGGTTCAGGAATGCTGGCACTACAGCTTTACAAGGATGAAATTGAAGCTGCCCTTCGGACTAATGGATTTGCGGGATTTCAACTTTTAGATATTCATGATTTTCCAGGACAAAGTACTGCCACTGTGGGTATACTGGACAGTTTCTGGGAATCAAAGGGATTAGTTGAGCCCGAGAAATTTAGACAGTTTTGCAGCCCAACAGTTCCACTCCTTCGAATGCATAAACGTATATACCTGAACGATGAAACCTTCGAGGCAGATTTGGAGTTTGCGCATTTTGGCAGTGATGATATTAAGTATTCAACAATTTATTGGAGTATCAAAGATGAACAGGGTAAAGAACTGTTTTCGGATAAAACAGGCGGAGTTTCAATACCCGTTGGAAATGGGATCAAAGTATATTCTATCCGCGGCATAAGCCTTAACAGTGTGAAAAAAGCTTCCAAGCTTACAATAGTTGCAGGTATACAAGATGCCAACGTAACAAATTCATGGGATATATGGGTATACCCTGTACAGGAATATATAGATGCAGATAAAATAAAAGAGAGTGATATATTATTTGCCAATACCATTACTGAAGAGGTTAAGGAAAAACTGAAACATGGCGGAAATGTGCTTTTGTGTCCTGAAGCATCACTTCTTAATACAGTTTATCCAGGTAAATTTTTTCCTGTATTTTGGAGCCCGGTACATTTTACAAGCAAAGATCCGTGTGGTATATATTGTGACAATTCTCATGCTGTTTTTAACGATTTTCCTACGGATTTCTATTCCAGTTATCAATGGAAGGATTTATTAGAAAACTCTGTATCTGTTTGCCTCGATAGCATGCCTGAAGGATATGAACCAATAATACAGGTTATACCGAATTTCTTTAATAATCACAAGATATCAAACCTCTTTGAAGCAAAGGCAGGCAATGGGAAACTGCTGGTTTGTTCGATGGATATTGAAAGTGAACTTGAAAAGCGCCCTGCTGCCAGGCAGCTAAGACAAAGTATATTGAAATATATGGGAAGCTCATGTTTTGAACCTTCACAGGAACTTACTGTTGAGCAAATAAGCTCTCTGTTTAATACAGACAAAAAAATTAATACAGATCTGCGACATAATCTGGCGCTGAAGAAACCTGCTGTTTCAGACAGTGAAAAATCAACAGGTTATTCCGCTTTAAAAGGAAACGACGGTAATATATACAGTAGATGGTGTGCCAATGATGCACATGCAGGTCACTGGTGGCAGGTTGACCTTGGTGAGATATATGCAATAACTGGCAGCAGGGTGGTGTTTGAAGAGGAAGGCAATTACCTATATGTTATTCAGGTCTCAGATGACGGACAAAACTGGAGACTGGCAGTGAATCAGACAGGACAAACAAGCAGTGCACGTATAAGGGAGGATAGCTTCAGTGAAAAGGCCAGATATGTAAAGATAGTTTACAATGGATTGCCTGACGGAGGCTGGGCTGGTCATTGTGAGTTTGATGTTTATGGAGAATAGCAATATAGTTTATGGTAGAAAATTATAATAACATTGTCATAGCGGATAGGGCTTATCTAAAAAATTAGTGGAAATTTTCTTTTATAACCGGATGTTAGAATTTTATGACATCCGGTTATTTTGTCTCCAGCAATAACATTGTCAATAGAGGGTATTATTTTCAAATAAAGCTCTAAATAATTACAAATATTGAATTATATGTAAAATAATGGTACAATATAATCAAACTAACGGTATAAATATACAATTTAGTGCAATACATATCTTTTATTTACAAAGTAGTGCAGAAAATATATACGTATACGGAAAAATATATTTGGAGGTGGTGGTCGGAAAAGTAGCAGTAAGTATTTCTTTTCCATAGGGTAAGTCAAGAGAAAGTAATAAAGTGGAGGTGGTAAAAATCAGAATTGTGCCTGGTCAGTTAATCAAGTAATAGATTTTATATGTAATAAAATTATTGTCATCGTATTTGCAATACATTTTATGATGAGTTTTTGTTAGCCAATCCTGAGAATGATATTTAAGTATATATCTTAAAGATGATTTTTTATTGCGTGTATATCCTAAAAACGAAAGGAATGAAAATTATGTGTAAATTATCTAATATGATAAGAGTATCTATTATTATTCTAGCAGTGGCTTTAGTTGTTTCATCGGGACAGGTCAGTGTGTTTGCAGCTGAAGTTCAACATCCGGACGGGTGGACTAAAGAGACTCATGGTGATGTAGACGGAAACTATACTGTGGTATTCCCGGATAATAAAGTTCAGCGTATGGATATAACTATCAGTCCTGAAAATTACAGGACAATGGAAACAGACCTTAACAATTTAAACATGACAAGTACTCAAAACCCCGTTTATGTACCTGCTACTATAAAATTTAACAATATTACATGGTGGAATGTGGGTATAAGGTACAAAGGGCAAAGTACACTGTTCACACCTAAAATGAGCGGAAAACATAAGTTTCCGTTCCGTTTGAATTTCGATAAATTTGAAGATCAATATCCTGAAATAAAAAATCAAAAATTTTACGGATTTAAAGAACTGGCATTTAGCAATAACTGGTTTGATCCTTCATTTGTCAGGGATAAAGTATTTAGTGACATGCTGCGGGACGGAGGTATACCAGCGGCTAGATCCACTTTTTGCAGAGTATATATAGATACGGGCAGTGGTCCGGTATATTGGGGATTATATACAATGACAGAGGACCCGGCGGATGAAATGCTAAAGACACAGTTCCCTAATTCCAAAGGTAATTTATATAAGGGGGAAACGGGAGCAGGTGCAGATTTGACCACATTTAACCAACAGGGCTTTGAAAAGAAAACCAATGAAAAAGCAAACGATTGGAGCGATCTTCAAGCACTGGTTAATAAGCTCAATGCACCAAGAACAAATGCAGCAAGTTGGAGAGCCGGACTTGAATCAGTCTTTGATGTAAACAAGTTCCTTCGGTGGCTGGCTATAAATACAGCTGCAGTTAATGTTGATACATATGGCTGGGTGACGAAAAACTATTACTTATACCAGGATCTGTCTAATAGCGGCCGGATGATTTACCTGCCATGTGACTTTAACATGTCACTCAATAATAATCCGTTTGGCATGCCAATGCCCGGAATACCTGCAAGTCTCTCGCTTAGGGAAATTGGCAATAATTGGCCTCTTATCCGCTTTTTAATGGATGATCCGGTTTATAATAATATATACCATAACGAAATGCAGAACGCAATGAGCGGTTGCTTCAATCAGACGGCTATAACATCCAGAATAAGGCAGCTGCATGAACTTGTAAGACCCTATGTGGTGGGAGCTGAAAGGGAAAGCAGCAATTACAGCTTCCTGTCGTATGGCGAGACCCAGTTCAACCAGGCTGTGAATGATCTGGTTAATCATGTAAGTTCCCGACATACTACAGTAAGGGATTATCTTGCAACTGTTCCTATCACACCGATATTTAAAAAGGGAGATATTAATAATGACGGGCAGGTTGATGCCTTGGACTATGCGCTCCTTAAAAAACATCTGCTAAATGAAGCCATTTTGTCGGGTGATGCATTAAAAGCGGCGGATGTGGATTCAAGCGGGTCTGTTGATACTCTTGATATGGTCATGTTTAAAAAGTATTTAATGGGACAGATACCTGGTTTTTAAATTCAATTGATGATTTATGGTCATTGATATTATAAATTGATTAAATTTATTGCTGAGAGCGTGAAATAATATACAGTTAACAAATAAAAGTAAATATTTAAAATTTAAAAGTAGATGAAAAATATTGATTAATATTTTTCATCTACTGCTGTTAGTAAAGATTTATTTTTTGTATTTGTACAAATTATAGATGTAGTCCATTTTTATCTGAATATTATTAAGCTAAGGTTTGTAATAAATCAAAATAAGTCACTTCCTTTAGAGTGGTATTGAAACTGCTGTCCAAAGAGCAAACTGAAGAGATGTGGAAATTATCAATTTCATACATTTCAAAGAAACATGATTTTAACTCGTTATCGGTAATGACTGAGATTGAATCATTATTTATCTCAATAGAAAAAGAGTCAAGAGGTAAGGATAGGCCTCTTCCATCTGCTTTTATATAGCTTTCTTTTAATGTCCATAGTGTGTAAAAATATCTTATCCGATTTTTTGGATCCTGTTTCACCAGGCTGTCATATTCATAATTTGTGAAGAATCTTTCGGCAATTTTTAGGTCTATATTTTTAACATATTCAACGTCTATACCGACAAGCTTGTCTGCTACAGCACAAACGGCCCAGTTGCCGGAATGGGATACATTGAAATGTAAATGCTCAGGGGCTACTAATAATGGCTTATTATATTCATTTACCATGAATTTAAGTTCACTGTTTTTTAACCCAGTTCTTTTACCAAGGGCGTAACGGGAAAGTAGATCTCCCAACAGGCACCTGAGAGCATCTTCTCTATGTACAAACCTTTTTATTCTTTCTTTTTTTTCGTTGGTAACCAATTGCATTAACGAATCTGTTGCTTTGCTGTCTAAAAAAGAATTGGTCCGAATTCTATAAGTATCTACCATAATTAATACCAGTCTTTAATTATTATAAAGTTCCAGTGCCATATTTATGCAAAGCAAAATATAAACTTTATTGGATATTTTAATTATATACAGGAATATTTGTAAAATCAACATTGATCATGAGTAAATAAAAATTTTTTTGAGGAAGAGACTTCCTGGGGAGAGCTCCTATTTTGCAGGTTCCAAAACAATTTTGGCATTTTGAACTGATTTGCACATGTCCAAAAGCTGATCACCGTTAATGCATTCAATTACATTTTTGTGGCAGTATACTTTTGTACATGATTTAAAATCACCCAAAGTTATAAGCATACCTCTGTAGATAGAGTTATCACTCATGCATTTGAACAGATTCATGGCTAATTCAACGTCTATAACCTGCTGAAGACCATGTTTCCACACCTCGGTAAATTGAATATTGTTCAACAGAAGGCCGCTTCCGTCTATTCCGCAAGCGGCAGTGGGTTTAACCCTATATCCCAGACGTTTTAGAACTTCCATGATGACAGACATATAATCCTTGAAGTTTAGATATAGCAAATCCTCTTTAGTATTTATAACTTTTAAGATTTGATTTATTTTTCTTTTATAAAATACCCTATAAGTTAATTCAGTTAATTTGATTAACACAAGTAATGTTATAAATAATAGCAGCATAGTAATCACCCGCTATTATTCTTTTCATTAAATCATTTTATATACCGGATATGGCGATTTTAGCAAAAAAAATAAAATGCCTGGGCTCTGGCCCCTCGGATTCAGTGCACAGTGTGCAGGCCCAAAGAGATCAAGTTTAAAAAACTTAATTTACCGCAAGACTACTTTAAACTACTTGTAAAATCGCACACTTCAGATATCCGGTCTCAGGTGATGCCAGTAAAACAGGATGATCCTTGGCCTGTGACCTGTACTCTGCAACCCTGACCTTGCGCCTGGAGTCGGCGGCGTCATACAAAATGTCCATAAACAGCTCAGAATCAACATGCTGTGAACAGGAGCACGTAATGAGATAGCCTCCTCGTTTAATTATCTTCATTGCGCGAAGATTTATTTCCTTGTAACCTCTGATAGCACCCTGAACCGCATTTTTGGTTTTGGTGAAGGCAGGAGGGTCAAGCACAATAGTATCAAAGGTTTCACCCTTATCGTAAAATTCGCGCAATATATCAAAGGTGTTTGCTGCCTGAAATTTCACGACGGTGTCCAGACCGTTTATTTCGGCGTTTTTGGCGGCACACTTCACCGCATGTTCCGAAATATCAATACCCAAAACACTGTCCGCACCAAAAAGGCCGGCATGTAACGCGAAGGAACCTGTATATGTGAAACAGTCCAGAACTTTGACACCTTTAACGAATGGAGCAATGGCAGCACGGTTTTCCTTCTGATCCAGAAAAAAACCTGTCTTTTGACCGTTCTCAACATCTACAAGAAACTTAACGCCGTTTTCGGTCATTTCCACAAGTGTATCAAAAGGGCCTTTAAGAAAACCTTTCTGTATTTCGAGACCTTCCAGCTGTCTGACCGGAACGTCGTTTCTCTCATATATGCCGCGGGGTTTTATTATATCGTCCAGGATATCGACGATTTCCTTTTTAAATCTGTCCATACCAAGTGCAAGAGTCTGAACAACCAGAATATCCGAGAATTTGTCAACGACCAGTGCCGGCAGAAAGTCCGATTCGGAAAAAACCGCGCGGCAGCAGTTAACATCTGCCGTTGTTTTCTCAATCCGGGCATATTTAATTTTCTGAATGAGGCTTTTGACATGTCTAGTTGTCTTTTCTCAGACTCCTTCTGTTACCGTCTTTGTCAACGATTACCGTATTGTCAAGCGTTGCCTTCAGATTTGCCTTGAAGGCGGCAATATATTCTTTTCTAAGTTCATCTCTTTCAGCAAGTTCAGCTTCTGAAAGGGATGAAGTTTTGGCTTTTTTAGCAAGCTCATTCAATCTTTCAATCCTGCTTTTTTCCATAAAGACCGTCCTATCTATATTATTTAAAACCTTTTTTATTTGCAGCATTTTTTACATTTAATATGGAGGATATGAATTATTACTATTGTATTTATTATTCAAAATGGCACAGAATTTATTATATCAAAAATAATGTCCTTTAAAAAGCGTGTATTGTGTGATATTATTAAAAATATGATACACAAAATTTGGGAGGTGTCGGGAATGGCTGACATACAAGTTGTTATATTTACATTGAACAATGAATTATGCAGTATAGAGGCATCAATGGTATTCAAAATAGAAAAATACAGCGAAGTATCACTTATTCCACAAATGCCCGATTACATAAAAGGACTTTATGATCTCAGAGGCAGAGTAGTTCCCGTAGTTGATTTAAATAAAAAGTTTAATTTGGGCGATTCGGAAATTACTAAAAAGACAAAGATTATAATTACCGAAAAAGAAGGACAGCTGTTTGGCTTTATGGTAAACAATGTTCTTGAGATAATTAATCTGAATGAAAATTCAATTGACAAGTCAGAGGCAATAATCAAAGTCAACAATAAGAAATATATTAAGGGCGTTGGGAAAAAGGATGAAAAGTTGTTCTCAATCATTGATCTTAACGAAGTTCTCCTTGACAACGAAGTTGAGCAGGTTACAGAAGTAATTGCAAGCAAGGTGTAGTAGTAACGGTTAAAATTGCAGCTTATATGATAAATTCATATAGGCTGTTTTTTTGGTATAATGCTATGACAAGCAAGGCGGCAAGCATACTATGACAGAGGGAAGAGGCAAGCTGACACGTATAGATATACGGTTTTCGACAGCCTGAAAACAGTGGTGAATCCTGATAATAAAGATTAAGCCAAAAGTGTGACCTTATGGGAAATGCGGCTTGCAGTACCGACTAAAACAGCAACAATACTGTTTATACTTATGACAACAGGAGACTAATGCTGGAAAGGAAGGTATTGGAGACAGGTGATAGAGTAAGCTGTACCTATGATGAAGCCGGAGACAGAAAAACCATGTCTGATGCCTGGCGGAATAAGTTTTTATAGACATTACGGCAAGAATAAGTTATAGCTATGACCAGGTCTTAGTTTAAACCCATTTTAAACAAAACCCCCTTCATATCTCCATTTAAAGATATGAAGGGGGTTAAAACGTTATATTATCATCATCAAATGTATCACTTTTAAGTTCTTACACATTAAACCTGAACAGCGTCACATCGCCGTCCTGCATAACATATTCCTTGCCTTCTGATCTGACCAGGCCCTTTTCCTTTGCGGCGTTATAGGTGCCGCAGGCCATAAGATCGTTATATGCCACAATCTCAGCTCTGATAAAGCCTCTTTCAAAATCGCTGTGTATTTTGCCTGCTGCCTGGGGAGCCTTTGTGCCTTTAATTATGGTCCAGGCTCTGACTTCCTGCGGGCCTGCGGTAAGGTAGCTGATAAGGCCGAGAATTTTGTAGCTGGCTTTTATCAGTTTGTCCAGTCCGGATTCGTCAAGTCCCATTGCTTCGAGGAAATCGGCCTTTTCTTCATCAGCCAGCTGAGCGATTTCTTCCTCAACCTTGGCACAGATGACCATTACCTCTGAGCCTTCATCGGCGGCAATTTCCTTCAGCTCAGCTAAAAACTTGTTGGCTTCCAGGGAAGAGAGGTCGTTTTCCGATACATTCCCCGCGTACAAAACAGGTTTCAGCGTGATAAGGAACAGCTGGTCGACTATTTGCTGCTGCTCACTGTCAAAGGTCATTGACCTGGCAGGTTTTCCGCTTTCCAGGTGAGCTTTGATTGACTCATACAGTTCCATTTCTATCTGGAACTTTTTATCACCGGATTTGAGATTCTTCCTGGTTCTGTCGATTCTTCTCTCCAGCATTTCCAGATCTGCAAAAATCAGCTCAAGATTAATGGTTTCCACGTCTCTCTTAGGTCCGATGGAACCGTCTACATGGACAATATTTCCGTCTTCAAAACATCTTACAACGTGAACAATTGCATCTACTTCTCTAATATGGGAAAGAAACTTATTTCCAAGACCTTCACCTTTGCTGGCACCTTTAACCAGACCGGCAATATCAACAAATTCAATAACCGTAGGGGTTATCTTTTCGGGATTATACATTTCGGCCAGCTTGTCAAGTCTTTCATCAGGAACTGCTACAATGCCTACATTGGGCTCAATAGTACAAAAAGGGTAGTTTGCACTTTCTGCACCGGCTTTTGTTATGGCATTAAACAGTGTGCTTTTACCTACATTCGGAAGTCCTACAATACCTAGTTTCATTAATATATCTATCCTCTCATTATTACTGTCATCGAAAATACCATAAAAATTATATACTATATAGTACTTCAATGCAATAATAGTTGAAATTCAAGGGACATATCAATCGGATATTTCATACCATAAGTACATCTTTATAGTACTCAACAATCAATTTATCCAGATCCTGACTTAAAGCCAAAAGCGACTCGTTGTCCAGACTGCAGTTTTCAACCTGTTCATTAAGAACCTCTCTTAAGTTATTTATTTCATCAACCAGCATATTAAAACCCCCTATCCAACATTTTTTCTCATAAAACGTCAAAAAGCTCATTTTTTGTCTAATGTGTTCGTGCGATGGTTCGTAATGCAAACTTCCAATATAGTTGAATTATGTAATAAATTGGTATTAAATTTATTATAAAATGCAAAACGCAATTTGTCAAATAAAAATTTTAAAAAAATAGTTGAAAAAAGTCATTATGAAGTTTGAGAAAAAAGTAATTAATTGACATATAAACAAATTTATAGTTATAATATTATAAGAAATATGTCAGAATAAATGTGAGGAAAATGAACCTATGGAGATAACGATTGGTGAAAGGTTAAAACAATTGGTCAGCAGGAAGTTGCCATCCAGCTTAATTTAAAAATACCCACCTTCAACGGTTATGTAAGTAACAAAAGGGAACCGTCAATATCAAAGCTGAAGCAGCTTGCGGAATATTTCAACGTATCTGTGGATTACCTGATAGGTTACAGTGACATAAGAGAACCGTATCTTAAGCATTTGCCCGAAGAGATAAGGGACTTCATACATGATCCCTCAAATGAACCGTACCTGGGGTTGGCAATGGATATCAAGGAACGGACTGCGGCAGTGGGCAGTACTCATTATAAAGAAATCAAACGATAAATAATACAATAAATAAAACGGATACAAATATCATAATTACCAAAACATATAAAGTTTTTTCTACAGGTTAGTATTTATTCAAGGAAATTTTATAGTCCTGAAAAATGAGCCATATTAAAGTTGACAATGGACATCAAGGACCGGTTGCTACGGTAGGCAGCAATGATTATAAAGAAATGAAACGGTAAATAAAACGGAAATATTTTCATTACTATCACCTCTTTTGCCAATAAAAAATTATTTGCTTATTGTGTTCCATGTTCTTTATAAAGATTTTTCGCAACATCCTCAATGCCCATGCCAATATCATTTAGTTTCCACCTAACATTGTCAAAATTTGAATGATCCGCATACAACTCTATATCTTTCAATAATTTATTTAGTTTTTCCGAAGCAAGCTTTTTATCTTTGGTTACCATGGAATTCCTGAGATATTAAGTATTGGAAATAAAGCGACACCTGTAATTATGAATATTTGTGAAGTACGAGGTATAGATATAAGCAATTTGTCCAATATAATAGCTGAGCCGAACATTTGAAGAGACAGTATATTAGCAAGTACTAATAAGCAAAGTATCACTGCAACTACAGGACTTGAAAGTATGGCTTTTATTAACCATCCCTTCACCAGGGTACGTTTCCGGCTTATCAGATATGTAATTAAACTAAGCTGTAAAAAACGTGCAGGCAGTGAGGTCATAAAGTATATTAATAAATTGTTTCTGATATCATCCATCGTCAACCCGGTTCCATATAACACAAACGGCAAATATATGAATTCAGTAATTCCAATAGAAAGAAAGCCATTATATAGAAGATAAAAGCTTTTAATATCCACTTTATTGCACTTACATCTCCGAAAATATCATTTCTAAATATTATAAGAACATACATTAAAAGCGGGGTTAAAAACTGAAAAAAGCCTGAATGCGAACCAATATTTATTAAAATATTGGATAACAAAGCACCTACGGTAGTCGGCAGGAAAACCCTGACATAGTCGAATCTGATTTAAATTTATAATTAAAAAGATAAAGTTATACGTTATTTAATCCGGATTTAATGAAATTAAAAAAGCCATGCCCTGCGGGGGTTATTGAAAATATCTCAAGCAGCACTCCGAAACATATTGCTATAACATACATTTTCAGGTTAAAAAATAACAGAATGCAGCAAAGTACCAGCAATATGCCAAGGTATACGATGGAAAGCCTCTTAAATTTAATAATAGCGGCAGGATCGGTTATAGGTTTGGTTGGTGTATCTTTTGGAGCATACTTTATCAGCATATGAAGGCTAAATGCAGATACAATAAACAAAAATATAGCAACTGCTGCCATACTCCAGTAGATATGAGTATATTGAGATATCAAAGCAGTCATTATGGTGAGTGCCATTGAAACAAAAAGACATTTACCGTATGTATCGAAGTGATACCCTCCTGCAAATAGTCTTAAGGAGGCCAATACTACTACAGTCACCAAGGCTGGAATAAAAATTCCTAGAAGTAGAGATACAGAAATCAATATAATACCTTTTACCAGTGTACCAAATAAAACATAAAAGCCATAATAGTAAACTGATCTCTTATTATGATTTTCATTCAAAACATACGCTAAATGTTTTGCACAAGCATATGACCACTTTTGGACAAACCTCATTTAATCTGCTCCTTACATAAATATTCAATATATTCCAATTTTATCATAGCGCCATACAAAAATCACCATATTTTTGAAGTTTTGGCGATGAACACCTGTAAACTGCCTAAATACATCATTTTTAGTAGACTTTTTTAAAAAATTAATATATATTAATCAGGTATAAATAAAAGGAACTATATGTAAAATTCTACTAATTTTAATATAGGATAATTTATTTCAGACATACTTTGTACTTAAGCGTATACTTAGGTGTAATACATTTTCGAAAGTTGTATGAAAAGACGAATGACTTAACGATAAATATCAAAACAGGAGGTAAATATTATGTATTGTAGAAATTGTGGTAACGTTATGAACGATCAGGCAGCGATATGTGTTGCGTGCGGAGTACCTGTTGGAAAGGGAAATAATTATTGTCCGTTGTGCGGTGATATAACAGATTCAATGGCTCAGGTCTGTATGAAATGCGGGGTTAATTTTAACGCATATGGCCAGCAGAAATCCAAACTTGCAGCAGGTTTGTTCGGAATTTTCCTCGGAATGTTCGGAGTTCACAGATTCTATTTGGGATATATCGGACTTGGCTTGGCACAGCTGCTCCTAACGTTACTATCATGCTTCATATTCTCACCGTTTATATATATATGGGGTTTGATCGAAGGTATACTGATATTGGCAGGTACCATAAACAAGGATGCAAAGGGTTTTCCTTTAAAAGACTGATAAACGGATAAAGTTGAATATAAATAAATTGAGAAGGGGTTGTCGCATTAGCTAAAAATAGCTGCGCAGCCCTGTTTTTGTGCCTTATTTATATTTTTTATAGAAATAATTTCTACACTATGGAGTCAAAGTTTGATGTTATTTGAGATATAAAAATAACTTAGTATCCTGATTTTAATTTTAGTTATAACAATAGCGTTTTTTATACTTTTAGTGTACTAACCGGGCACAATACGGTGCCGTATCAAAATGGAGCAAACAGTTGAATAGATCCGACAGATTTCTACAATGCTTCATGCAGTGGATCACGCTTGTGTCGAATATGTAAAAGAAGGATTATTTTACAAAAAATATTTACATAATTCGACAATGATGTTAGAATTAAATGGATAAAATGGTTTTTTCTAAGTCAATACAGTCATATTCCATTGGTGTGTGATTAAAACGTATTTACAAATAATAAATGACAAACGGAGGACGAAAAATGAAGAAAAAATATTTATCGATTGTAGCTGTTCTGGTGCTTCTTTCCTTTACTTCTGGCGCATTTGCGGCAACGAATGTTACCGCCATCAAGGCGTTCCTTAATAAAGGGATTGTTATCAATATCGATAATGCAAAATTCCAGCCGAAGAATGACAAAAAGGAGATATTATATCCCATTGTCTATAATGGGAAAACATATGTGCCAATAAAGGAATTTGCAGAAGACCTTGGTGCTGCGGTCAAATATGACAGTAAAGGTGACGGTACATATAATGTTACAAGTACAGCGGGTGAAGATGGCATACCGACGCAGGATGGCAATTCTTCAAGCGGATCCAAAACAAGCGGTTCAACAACAAGCGCCGATGGTTCTTTAAGCTCGCCCGTTCCTATAAATGAAAAGTTTACCTGGTCATCAACCTCTCAGTTGACAGAGAAAGATAATAAAATCAGCGGCACTTATTCTTGTACCGTAAAAAAAGTTACTCCAATTACCAAGGATGAGATTGCTGCATTGGGAATTAAGAATAGTTCAAATGATTCACGGATTGAATATGTTATGGTTAACATACTATGGGAAGTAAAAGATGCAAAAGTATTGATAAATAATACAGGCATGAAAAGCAGTTTGTCAACATATTGGACCCCTAATATCTGGGGAGTGGAAACAGCGGATAAAAGTTGGATTATCGGAACAAGAGACTATGGTTTTGAAGGCTCTCTGAGCAGTGCGGTAAGCAAGGCCGGGACTGCGAGATTGGATGTTGGTATGACGGAATCATACTCTGCCGAAGGAAAAGCAATTATTCCGGTATATAAGAATGATACCAATTATTTAGTGCTTCGTAAATCAGGAGAGAAGGATGCTGAAAAATCCAAAATACACTTTAAGCTGAAATAAAATATTTTCTATGCTGCACATTGTACTGAATAAGTGCTGCAAATTTAATACAGAAAACATGAGAGTAAGTCTGTGAAATAACGATTGCTCAGCGCCAAGCAGTTGGTGTCGTGATCATATCTAATCAGGTGTAAAACAAAAAGGCGTTGTCTTTATAAAAAAGGCAGCGCCTTTTTACCGGATGACAAAAAGGAGTATAAAGTTATGTTAGTCTCAAAATTTAGCAATGAGTATATTCATGAAAATATCAATATTTTTGAAGATAAGTCTGGTCCATTTACGCCTTTCCGATTAATTTCTTCAGCCTTCCCCCAAGAGAGGTGCTTTTCCGTTCTCTCCAGCTGGTGATATTTCTGTCGACCTCCTGGAAGTGTCTGTCAAGTTTGATCTCAAGTTTTCTTGAACTGTTTTCAACACATGCTCCCAGCTCAAGCTTCGATTTATGTATCTCCTTTGATATCTGTTCCCTGGTTGACAAAAGCTCTGTAGAAATATTATTAAAAACCTGTTCCTTCATATTGTTGAGTGCATCGATAATTGCAGTAAGCTCGGTGCTGCTCAGTTGTGAAGCAGCATGGCCCATGATCGCGGGCAACTGAGCCTCATTAAGCTGAACTGATGAATTTAAAGCTGTACCCGGAGGATTGACCTTTATGATATGCTCATCTTCCAGTATTTTTCTTATGGCTTTAAGTTCGAGTCCCTGATCGCGCATATCCTTGATCTGGTACATGACATTCGCCAGCTCGGTGGTATAAAATCTCCTGCCTCTGCTGTCCTTGGGGATTTTCAGCCCGAACTCCTTTTCATAAAATCTTAAAGCATGATCAGTTATATTTAAACATTCGCTTAACTCTGTTATAGAATACCGATCCTTTAAAATATCCATATAAAATTCCTCCTGACAAATCCTTTTTCATTTGTAGAACCGGTATTTTAACCCGGCGCAAATCTATTTCATATGAAGATAGTAGCATATCAGGAGGTTGATGTAAAATATTTACAGACTATTTCGCATTATTTCCAGCACTGCCTTCATGTCCTGGGGCAGTTCAGCATTGAAGATAACTTCCTTATGGGTTTCAGGATGAACTATTTTGGTAATATGGGAATGGAGAGCCTGGCGGGAAATTAATAAACCTGTATTTTCAGAATAAAGTGTATCTCCATATATGGGAAAACCCATGGCCTGGCAGTGGACTCTGATCTGGTGGGTTCTTCCGGTTTCCAACTTAAATTTAAGTAAAGCTGCATTATGCAAAGGGAAACTCTCCATGACCGCATAATGTGTTACCGAAGGTGCTCCCGTCTCGGAAACATGTCTCAGCATAATGCTTCCGGGCTTTCTGTCAATGGGCAGATCAATGGTGCCTGCGTTTGAAAGTGGTATACCCTGGACAATGCCCAGGTACTCCTTTTCAAAAATTTTTGCCTTCATCTGCCGGATAAGTGCCTCCTGTGCAAACTGATTTTTTGCAAAGATAATAATGCCGGAGGTTTCTCTGTCCAGCCTGCTGACAGGTCTGACTTTTTTGGAAATGCCTTTTCCCTTAAGATAATAAACAATCCCGTTTGCTATTGTGGAATCGGGATGGCTGCTGGTAGGGTGAACCACGGTTCCGGACTGCTTGTTCAGCACCAGGAGACAGTTATCCTCGTAAATTATATCTATGGGAATGTCCTGTGGTTCAATATACTCACAGTATTCTTCAAGTTCGAGTTCAACTCTAATCTGATCGTTTTCTTTTATAATAAAATTTACGTGAACAGCTTCACTGTTTACATAAATTTTATTTTGGAATTTTAGTTTTTTAACCAACCTTTCGGATATTTGCAGTCTGCCCTTCAGAATGTATTTCAGGGGCCTGCCTGCATCGGAAATATCAGCTTTGTGCTCTAAAATCATTATTTCCTCCATGGTTGAGCAGCCATAATAAAACTTCTACAGCTATTATACAGGCATTAAATAATTAGCTCAACTTTGAATATTCTTATTTTGTAAAGTAAATTACGGAAAAATATGATAAACATATTGGCAGGCTCGAAATGATAAAACGAAAAAAATCACAAAATAAATAATATTGTAATTAATTGAAATATATTCCAAGCGGTGTTACAATAAACATAAACTGGAAGATAATGTATTCTGTAATATTATCTGTAGTTTAAAGGAAGCTTTCGATCAATTCTTACTTGGTCGGTATTCTTGATCGAAAGCTTTCACCAACCTCTTTACAGAGAAAAGGTATATTCATTATATACCTCTATGGGATATTTGTGAAGAGAGAACTAATAAGAAGGAGGAAAGTCAGGTACTTGTTATCTTATCCCATGAAACTATAAATTTTGGAGGTATTTTTATGAAAAGATTTAAAAGTTTTTTATGTATTTTAATTGTTTTGTGTTTCAGCATATCGGTTTTTGGTATTTATGCTGAAAATGATGATCCTGCTGTTAAACCGGATTTATTCATTGGAACAGAAAAAGTATGTGTAGGTTTGGAAACTTCAGCAAGTAATGTGGTTATTGAAAGTAACGGATATTCTGAATTTGTTGATTGTTATGCAACATTGGATGACAATACAGTAATGAATGTTAACTATGATGCAAAATGGGAGACTGATAATCAAAATATTGCTGTTGCATTTGAGGGCAGGATATTAGCAAAAGGTAAAGGGAAAACAAGGATCAAAGTATCATACGAAGGGTTTGAAAAATATATTGATGTTGAAATTTTAAAAGAGATAGACCTTATTAAAGAAGAAAAGGCTTTAAATGAAATTTTTAAAAGTAGGAAAAGCAATGATGACATGCTTGGAACTCTTAGCTTAACCAATTCTGAAAGACAAGAAATTCGTGATAAGGCTATGGCTATGATAGCGTATATATGGAGACCTGCTAAAGATTTAACAGGATGGAAAGACTTATATACATTTGAGAAAGATACGACCTGTATTGGTATTCCATATTCACAAACACCAAACCAAGTAGATGAAGCAGGCTTTAAATCTGCACAGTCAAAAAGTGATTTTTATACTTCAATTACTTCTCCAAATATTATGCCAAGATATGGGAATGATTGTTCCGGTTTTACAAGTTTCTCATGGGGGATATCAAGACAAACCACTTTAAGTTTTTATAATGGCATAAAAAAAGGTACTTATCCAAAAGTCGGCAGTTATAATGCAGATACTCCTACTTCGCCCTCGGCTTCAGAACTAAAAAATTCATATAAGTTGTTGCAGACCGGTGATGCTGTTGTATATCGAACTTCAGACAACACTGGAGGCCATGTTTTTGTGATCGCAGTCAATTTTACCACGGATTCAAAAGTTCAGTGTTTTGAGCAAACGGATCCTTATTGTGATATTACATATTGGACTTATGATCAATTGGCAAATAGGAAATATATGCCTTTCGCTAAAAAATAGGTAATTATAAATGCCTTCGTAAACATAAAAAGTTTTTTATTGCTCTTTACGAAGGCATTTTAATTTTTATTGTATATAATGGAATTAAGAAAATAAGTGGAGGTACTATTTTATGAAGTGGTTGGCAAGCTTTAAACTGGTTGTATTGGTTCTGTCAATTTTAATTCTGCTGCCGGGGTGCAGTACAATAAATGAAAATAACTCGAATGAACCTTATGGCACACATGGGAATCAAATAACTTCAACTTCCACCGGAGATGAAGTTACACTGGAAAAAACCGAATCAAAGTTATTTGCAGATATAAGCAAATATACAATAGAAAATCCCAAAGCATACAGTAATGATGAATTTAAATTAAGTGTAGATTATCCTGCAGAGTGGGAAGTTTCCATTGATGGCAAATCATCACCTGATTTGCCGGATGGTGATCCCCAGCGTGGTATTTCCATATATGTTGAAAGCAATAAAAATGATCTCATCTATGTTTATCATCAGTTTGGTCACATCGGCCTCCTGACAGACGGTTTTACAAGTGAAAACTTTACCACAACTGCCGGAGTCAAAGGGAAAATTCTATACCAGAAATCACAAGAAAATATAAAGATTTATCTTGTTCTTGGAGATGCATTCAACGGTGCAATAATAAAAATGAGTGAAACTTCATTTCAAAAAAACAAGGGGCAGATTTTAGGTATTTTAAAAAGCATAAAAATTGCAGAATTTGAATAGCACATAAGTCGACTTCCAATTTGAATAAAATTTTGTTCAATTACAATTAAATATTTATTATCTCTTAATTATTGCATTTATCCTCCGCCTTAGCTGCAAAAATTTTCTACGCCGGCAATATACGTTTTAGATGTTACAGACACTAGCTAGCGGCTTCAAAATGGTATATAATTCTATTAAAAAGCTAATTTTTATTTATACTTATACGAAAGAGGAATGGTTGATGGATTTTAAAATAAGGGAATATTTGAAACAGTACTTTGAAATTGAGGACAGGGTGATTGAACTGGCTGAGCAGGCCGAAAAGGACGCTCAGAAGGTTTTTGAAAGAATAGAGAATACCAAACAGATAAACCAGTTAAAAGTAATCAAGGCAATGCAGGACAACAAACTCAGCGATTCACATTTCAACGGAACTACCGGCTACGGTTATGATGACAGGGGAAGGGAAGTTCTCGACAGTGTGTATGCAAATATTTTTTGTGCGGAAGATGCACTGGTCAGACATCAGATAGTCTCAGGTACACAGGCTCTGGCACTGTGTCTTTTTGGCAATCTCAGACCGGGAGACCAGCTGGTGGCCGTTACCGGCAAGCCCTATGATACATTGGAGGAAGTAATAGGGATCAGAGGTGAGAACTGCGGTTCTCTGAAGGAATTCGGAGTCAATTACAGACAGGTGGAATTAAGGCCTGACGGGAAACCTGATTTGGAACAAATACGCAGGGTTGTCACGCCTTCAACAAAAATGGCAATGCTCCAGCGCTCAAGAGGGTATTCCTGGAGAGATGCATTGTGCATTGAAGACATAAAAAGTGTTATAAGCACTGTCAAGTCCATAAACAGTTCAATAATTGTCATGGTTGACAACTGCTACGGGGAATTTGTAGAAGAGGTTGAACCGATTGAGGCGGGGGCAGATATAATAGCAGGCTCCCTTATAAAAAATCCGGGAGGCGGACTGGCTTTGACAGGGGGCTATATTGCAGGCAGAAAAGAGCTGGTGGAGCAGGCTGCCTTTAGACTGACATCTCCGGGACTGGGAAAAGAAGTAGGGGCTTCACTGGGCAATAACAGACTGATGTTCCAGGGCCTGTTCATGGCACCTCATGTTGTAGCCGAAAGCTTGAAGGGAGCGGTGTTCTGTGCTGCCCTTATGGAACGTGCCGGCTTTGAAACACTGCCTTCAGTCGATGCAAAAAGAAGTGACATAATCCAAGCTGTAAAATTCGATAACGAACAAAGCCTCATAGCATTCTGCCAGGGTATCCAGAAGGGTTCACCGGTGGATTCCTATGTAACACCCCAGCCCTGGGAGATGCCCGGCTATGATTCCCCGGTGATAATGGCGGCAGGAGCCTTTGTTCAGGGCTCCTCCATAGAGCTCAGCGCCGATGCGCCCATAAAGAGTCCGTATATAGCGTATATGCAGGGCGGTCTGGTATATGAGCATGTAAAGCTTGGAAATATCATAGCGCTGCAGAAATTGTTCAATAGCAGGGACAAATAGCCGCTGCGGAAATGGAGTTGTACATGAGTGTTTTTAAAAAGCAGAGTGTCAGAATAGGAACCCTCATAGCAGGTGTATTTCTGTTAATATACCTTCCGGCGCTGTTATTTATCATATATGGAAACGGTGTCGAAACTGACATACTCAAAATAGGCAAGATAGAGGACACACAGAATATAGACGGAGTTTTCATAAGAAATGAAGAACTCATTTTGTCGCCCGAAACAGGCAATTGTGTAATGGATGCGGTAGACGGGGAGAAGGTCCCTGCCTTTTACAGAATAGCTTCTGTAGTCAAAAATGTTCCGGTATCCACCTATGAGGAGCTAAAAACCAAGGAAATGGAGATTGAGCGGGCACAAAAGGCACAGAAGGAAAATATAAATATGTTTTCCAGTGACATAAAAAAACTGGATTCGGAAATAATTGAAGAGGTTAAAAATCTTGCCCAGCAATCCATCCGCGGCAGCCTTGTTGAAAGCTACAACAGTCTTTCCAGCATAGACAGGATCGTTTACAGGAAGTCTGATATTTTTGGTGACAGCAGCAAGTCGGCGGCGTATATAAACAAGCTTAAGAATGAAAAAGCCGCTATACAGGGCAAATTGAACAACAATATCAAAGAAATACGGACAAAGAGTTCAGGATTGATATCCTATGCCATAGACGGCTATGAATCCATACTCACTCCGGAGACCATCAGGAATATTACACCGAAGGAGCTTGAGAAAATAACAACCAGGGAAACCAACAGGGATTTCAATGTCATTGATGCGGCCAAGGGGAAACCTGTTGCAAAGCTGGTCAAGGATCTGGACAGCTACATGGTGACGGCTGTTGATGAAAAATACTGCAAATCCCTGCAGCTTGATAAAACCGTCACCCTCAGGATCAATGATACGGGTTTGAATATCGAAGCAAAGATAGTTTACAGCTCTGACCTTATAGACGGAAAAAGAATCATAGCCTTTAAATTTGATGCGGGCTTAAATGAGACAGTGGGTTTGAGAAGGGTAAACGCAGATATAATATTATCCAGCTATACGGGTTTGAAAGTACCCTACAGTTCTTTGCAGAACATTGATACCAAAAACAAAACTGCGCTGATCACCGTTGTCAAGGGTCATACGGCTGCCATAAAAAAGGTGAGGATCGTAGGTATGAATGAGAGTGCAGTCATTATCGACAATTTAGAGGGCGAAAATACAAATACCATCGCCTTGTATAATACATATATCCTAAATCCTAAGAATATACAGGAGGGACAGACAGTTGATTGATACAGAGATTAAAAGCAATCTGGATAATATTTTTAAAAGGGTGGGAGCGGCAGCCGAAAAGAGCGGCCGCTCAGTGGAAGACATCAGGGTGATAGCCGTTACCAAAACTGTTGAGGCAGACAGGATCAAAAATGTATATGAATACGGTATTCTTGATATGGGTGAGAACAGAGTGCAGGAATTGACCGAAAAATATGACAGGCTTCCTTCAGACTGTAAATGGCATTTGATTGGGCATCTCCAGACCAATAAAGTCAAATATATAATCGATAAGGTTGAAATGATACATTCCGTGGACAGCATGGAGCTTGCCAAAGAGATTAACTCAAGGGCTGCAAAGCATGGGAGGAAGATCGATATTCTTTTGCAGGTCAATGTTTCGGGAGAGGATACAAAATTTGGAATAAGTCCTGGTGATGTAGATGAATACGTAGGTATAATTTCCCGGATGGAAAATATTTCTCTCAGAGGACTTATGACCATAGCCCCATTTACTCAGGACCCACAGGTCATAAGGCCTGTATTTAGGAATCTTTATAATATATATATTGACATAAAGCATAAAAATATAGATAATGTTAATATGGATTATCTTTCCATGGGTATGAGCAACGATTTTGAGATAGCCATTGAAGAGGGGGCAAACATTGTCAGGATCGGTACCGGTATATTTGGAAAGAGGGATTATACAAAGAAGTAAATTTTACAAGCGAAAAGATTAAATAAATTACTAAAGACGCAGGAGGTATTTGAAATGTCAAAACTTCTAAACAAAGTTTTTAATTTCGTCGGATGGGAAGCAATTGACGAGGAAGAGGATGAAGACTTAGATCTTCGCGATACCGACTATAGGGACGATATTAAAAGCGAACCTATTCAAACGCACTTCTTCAACAATTCCAAAAAGCAGCAGCAGTCAGGCAAAGTAGTAAATATTCATTCTGCAAATCAGTTTAAGATGGTTGTTTCTCAGCCGGATACATTTGATGATGCTCAGGATATCTGCGACCACCTGAAGAGCAAGAAGCCTGTGGTTATTAATCTGGAAGGCATAGAAAAAGCAGATGCCCAGAGGATAATTGACTTCTTAAGCGGTTCTATCTATGCTCTTGACGGAAGCATACAGAAGGTATCCTGTGATATATTTGTTATAGCTCCAAACAATGTGGATGTCAGCGGAGACTTGAAGGAAGAACTCAGAAATAAAACAGTATTTCCATGGGCTAAATAGGAGAACATTGACTGGTGATATTTGGGGCTGATAATAAGGTTTTCTTATTTCGGAGGAATTTTGATGGATGCAGTTTTATATGCTATAGATTGGGTATTGAAAATATTTGAGTTTGCACTCATTGCCAGAGTGCTTATCTCATGGCTGCCGGTATCGAGATATAACAAGGCAGTTGATTTGTTGTACACAATTACCGAACCGGTGCTTGCACCAATAAGAAAAATGTTGAATCAATCCAGGCTAATGAACAATTCCATGCTTTCCATGATTGATTTTTCGCCCATAGTTGCATTTATACTTATAGGTGTGCTGAGAAGAGTAATTTATATTTTGTTTAATATGTTTTATTTTTGACGCTATATATGAATAAAAACGAATTATTAAAAATGGTTTCCGGGATTGAGGATAGGGTAATGGTTTCGCGTCTTCTGGATAAGGCAGAACAATGCCGTTATTCCTCTTTTGTGTATTCGGATTTTCTTTCTCCCCATGAGGCGGTTATTGTCAAACGTGTATTGGACAAGGTCGACGGGATTTTTTATACCTTTACGGGTGGTTTTGAAGGGGCGGAGCGGGTTATGGCCGCTATGAGCTCTGACTTCATTGATGAAGAGGAAGCTCTGGACAATGCTCCCATAAGCTATCTGAGGATAACACCTGTTATTGATAAGGACTTGTCTCACAGGGATTATCTCGGTTCGATCCTGGGCCTTGGGATAAAGAGGGAAAAGGTAGGGGATATACTTGTCTACGAGAACTATGGTGATGTATTTTTAATTGATAAAATTGCGGAATATATTTCATACAATCTGGACAAAATTGGTAATACAAGGGTTGAATGCGAACTTCAGCAGGTCTACCGGTACACCCCTCCCGAAAGGAAGGAAAAAATAATCAATACCACAGTTGCGTCTGTAAGAGCTGATTCTGTGACTGCAAGCGGTTTTGGCATGTCCAGGACCAAGGTTATGGAGTATTTTAAAGCCCAGAGGGTAAATGTAAACTGGGAGCCGGTTTCAAACCCGTCGAAGCAGCTGTCGGAAGGCGATGTAATTTCCATTCGGGGCAAGGGAAGGATTTTATTGGACAAGGTTGGCGGAACTACTAAAAAGGATCGCATTAATATAATTATCAAACGTTTTGAATAAGGATATTATATCAAGGAACTTTTAATTCCTTGGAAAGGTTGGCTTATTATGAACTATACTCCAAATGATCTTGATAATATCAAGTTTAAGAAGAACTTCATGGGCTATAAGGAAGATCAGGTTAATGAAGTTCTGGACAGCATTATACAGGACTACGAACTATACATAAAGGAAAACATTGAACTCAAAGACAGAATTTCTGTTTTAAACGAAGGAATACAGCACTACAAAAATATAGAAGAGTCCTTGCAGAACACATTGATCGTAGCACAGCAGACAGGTGAGGAAATAAAGAAAAATTCCTACTCCAAAGCCGAAAATATTGTAAAAGAGGCTGAATTAAAGGCCCAAAAGATTATCAATGATGCAAATCAGGAAGTAATAAAGATCCGTTTTGAATATGAAGAAATGAAAAAGAGACTGCATTTGTTTAAAACCAAATCGGAAACTCTTCTGCTGTCACAGCTTGAACTGTTGAAGCAGGTCTTTAGCACGGACGATGATCTGGAATAACTGACTATATGTATATTTCTCATAGTTACTCAAACCCCCAAAAATGAACCAGGCAGCGTTGAAGCTTGGTTCATTTTTGGGGGTTTTATATTAATAGATGACAAAGAAGCGGACTTTTGACGGGTGTAATTTATAGTGCTATACTGAATTATCTAAAAAACACACATATATGGCTTGATAGGAGAATTTACATGGAATCTTCAAAAAAGTCAAAAAGGACCCTTTCTATCAGAACAAAGATATTTCTGTTTATGCTTGCGGTAGCAATCATCCCCACTATTCTGATCACTGCGCTGGCTGCGTTCAATACCTATGATTCGCTGTACAGGCAGTTGATTGCAATAAACAAGGATGGAATGCTGTGGGGCAGCGACAGGGTGTCACAGTTTTCAGACGAGTTGAAAAATACCTTCTACTCCATGGAGTTCGACAAAAGCTTCAGAAACGCTGTCCTCAAATGGGGTAAAGACAGCGATTCCTATCAGGACAGTGCAATTCTGCGAAATACCTTCAATGCTACCTTAAATAAAAATAATCTGTTCTCTTCCATAGAATTATACCTTGTCAGTGACAGGAGTGTTATTAAGGCCAAAAGAGCCGGAACAACACTTCAAAGTGATGAGGAGGGTTTTTCCAATACCTTTAGCCGCCCGGCCGAGATGCAGACCAATATGTATTTGAAACTAACCGGTCAGGGCCTGTATGCCGTACATAACATAAATACTTTCGAAGACCGCAACCTGGTTGCAAAACTGGCATTGCAGCTGCGGACGGTAGAGCTTCAGGGAATTCTTGAAAAGCTTAAAACAAGTCAGGATGAACGGGTTTATCTTCTCAACGATCAGAGTGAAATTGTCATGTCAATTAATAAGGGGTTTGATGATAAGCAGCTTTTGGCAAAAAGTATAAGCCTCATCAATACCGGCGGTTCCGGAGAGTACTTTTCAATTGACAACAATATAATATTTTACGGTCAGGACAGGGGTGGGAAACTTGGCATAATAAAAATAATTCCCCGGAATGAAATAGTGAAAGATACCAGACCAACCGTATTTGCCGGTATCTTTATGGGTATTGCCTGTGTTTTTGCCGCAATAATGCTATCAGCATTGATTTCTTTTTATATAAGTTCTCCTATCCTGAAATTGACCGACAAGGTAAAGAATATACAAATGGCCACGTTGGAGATAAAAACAGGTGAGGATTCCAGGAATGAAATCAGTGTACTGGAAAATCATATAGCCCTCTTTGTTCAGAGGATTAAAGATCTGATACATCAGGAATACATCATAAAGCTCCAGGCTAAATCAGCCCAGATCAAGGCCTTGCAGGCCCAGATAAATCCACATTTCCTGCACAACACCCTGCAGCTGATAGGCAGCATATCACTGTCAAGGGGAGTCAGGGAGGTCTACAATATTGCAGGTGCATTAAGCAGCATGATGCGCTACAGCATGGATTTCGAGAGCGGGTTTGTGACATTGGGAAGTGAATTGGAGCATCTTGACAATTATTTGCTCATACAGAAGGAAAGGTTCTATGACAAATTCAGTATCGAGCTGGATATACAGGAGGAAGTAAAAAACTGCCTCATGCCCAAGCTCCTGCTGCAGCCCATAGTTGAAAACTGCTTTCAGCATGGATTTGACAGGAGCACCGGGGATTGGAAACTCTGGGTAAAAGCATATTTGTCTGAAGATAAAAAGGTTCACATTACAGTCCGGGATAATGGCGGCGGAATGAGCCGGGAACAGGTGGAGGCCCTGAATGAGGAAATGAAGGATGCGGCCTGTGGAAGCATAAAGAACGGCCGGCATATCGGACTTATGAACGTAAATTCCAGGATAAGGCTCAACTTTTCTGAAAACGACGGGATAACCGTATACAGTGAAAAAGAAGAGGGCACCCGTATAGAGTATATATTTGATGCACAGGGAGTGGGGGAAGACAATGGGTTACCGGGTAGTGATAATTGATGATGAAGCCTGGACAAGGGATACAATAAAGAGAATCGGTAACTGGCAGGAATATGGGTTTCAGATGGTAGGCGAGGCCGCCGACGGGGTTTCGGGTATAGAATGTATCAAACAGTTGAAGCCCCATTTGATAATAACCGATATGAAAATGCCGGGAATTGATGGGGCAGAGCTGCTTCAGCTGCTCTCACAGCAGAATATAAAGGCCAAGGTCATAGTTATCAGCGGCTATTATGATTATAACTATACCAGACAGGCGTTGAACAGCCATGTAATGGATTATTTGCTGAAGCCCATAAAAGAGGATGAATTCAACCGGCTGATAAAACGCTGTTCTGATGAACTGGACCGTGAAATGCTGATGGAAGAACAGAATGAAATAAGTCTGGTTGGAATTGCCGATACAAGCTGGTTGACGAAATATATCGAAGCACGGGATGACACCAGAAAATGCCTTGAAGGCCTCTCCAAAAAAGGAGTCCGGTGTGCTCTGGATAAAATGAAGGCTTTGCTTGAGCAGCAAAAGGATGACAGGGCAAAGCTGAAACTGGTCATTAATATGAATTATGATCTGCACAAGATAGTGGAGGAAACAGTCATTGCCAAATATAGTGCAGCCGTGGACCGGTCATTGGCGGTTGAGCTGCCCTTTACCATCAGAGAAAGCGGAAGCCAAGAGGAGTTTATCAGGCACTATACTGCCATAGCGGATAAAATAATAGATGAAGTTAATTTGCAGAGGCAGAGAAAAAACAAGATAGATATTCTGGCAATCAAGCAGTTTGTGGATAATAATTTTTCCGGTAACATTTCTCTGGAGGAATTGGCCAAAACCAATTTTGTAACAAAAGAATATCTGTCTTCCGCATTCAAAAAGGAGCTGGGTATTACTTTTTCCGATTACCTGACCGGAGTCCGCATGGAAAAGGCAAAAGAGCTGATTGTGGAATATGGTCTGCCCATACAGGCTGTTTCGGACATGACCGGTTACCTGGATATTGCCCACTTCTACAAAACCTTTAAAAAGTATTTTGGAACGTCCCCGGGTAAAATGAGATAAAAAAGCTGAAAATTATGACATTAAAATTTGACTATAAATGTGATTAACAAGGGCAAATGTAAATTTGCATTTTCCGAAGTATGATAATGGTACAGAGAATAATTTATTTAGGAGGAATTAAAATGAAAAAATTACTGTCGGTACTGTTAGTCATTTGCATGATCTCAGTAATGCTTGCAGGGTGCGGCAGCGACACTCAAGGCACAAGCGTAGCTTCGGCAGCGCCGTCTTCGGCTGCGGTTTCCGGTCAGGCTGCAGCCTCAAGCAAAGCAGAACCAACCAGGGCAACTCTTAATGTCATGATGAGTTTTCCACGTTTTACAGATCAGATGGAAGCATATTTGAACCAGTTCAAGGCAAAAATTCTGGCTGAAAAGAATGTGGAAGCTGTAATAAACCTTGAAATGCCAAGCAGTGACCAATACGGAAATATTATTCAAACAAGACTTTCTTCCAATGATGCTCCTGATCTTTTTACACTTCATGCCTCTGCCGATCTGCCTACATACGTTAAAGCAGGTTATGTTGCAGATCTGACCTCACAGCCTCTGGCTGATAAGCTGTACGACGACGTACGCAAAACAGTTACCATTGATAACAGGGTTTATGCCGTACCATTTGAGAGTACTGTATGGGGCTATTTATACAACAAGGACATATTTGATAAATTGGGCTTAAAGGTCCCGGACACTCTCGACCAGATGAAGACAGTAGTAAAGATCTTAAAGGACAACGGGTATACTCCTTTTGAACTTGCCTTCCAGGAACAGTGGGTGCCGCAGCTTATGACCGCACTTACTCTGGGAGGAAAAGTAAGCGGAAGTATTCCTGACTGGACCGACAGAATGTACCAGGATCAGGGCTCCTACAAAGAGGTTGCTGAAATTTTTGATGTTATAGACCTCATTATGCAGAATGGAACCAAAAATGCTCTGGATAAGGGCTCTGAACAGGGGGCCGCCGATTTTGCAAACGGCAAGGCGGCAATGTTTGTACAGGGAACCTGGAGTGCCGAAAGCATATTAGGGGTCAATCCCGATATAAAAATCGGCGTGGGCGCACTTCCGGTAAATAACGATATCAACTGTACAAAGATAAATCTGGCCACAACCACTTCTCTTGCAGTGTATTCAGGCACGAAGGAAATAGAGACGGCGCTTGCTCTGGCAAACTATATGCTGGATGACAAGGATTCCTCAGCTTTGTATAAAGAATTAAAATTTAACCCGGTGGCAAAATGCCACAGCTTTGCACAGTATTCCTGGGCAAAAGAGGCAAGCAGCTATGTTGAACAGGGACGTTCCTACCGGGATCTCGTATTGCCCAATGCCGTCACCGATGAACAGGGCAAGCTGCTGCAGAGCTACTATGCAAAGAAAACCACTAAAGATGAGTTCATAAAAGTTATGGATAAGACCTTCAAGGATGCCAACAGGGCAGCGGCCCAGGCCAAATAAATATAACAGGTGTGGAACCGGCTGTATCAAAAAATAAGACAATTGCAATACAAGATTTTCACATGTATTTCAATTGTTTTTATTTTTGAGCAGAAATTATTTTTAAGTCTAATTCAGCTGGGGGGTGGGATAATTGAACATTAATAAAAAACAATCTCAGAATTTTACCTTGATTTTATTCGTATTGCCCGCATTTGTATTCTTTGCGGCCTTTAAACTGATTCCTGCGGTACTGGGACTGTGGTACAGCTTTACCAACTGGAACGGAATAAATCCTACATATAAAATTATAGGCTTTGAGAATTTTGCCGAGATATTTACAGGTGATGCGGATTTTTGGAGGGCTATGCTGTTCACCTTGAAATACGTAGGGGCAGCAATAGTTGCGCTGAATGTATGTGCACTCGTGCTTGCCGTGTTGATTGAGTCTGCCCGCAAAGGCAGGAGCTTTTTCAGGACGATTTTTTATATGCCCAATATGATAAGCATGATTATAGGCGGGTATATGTGGAACTTTATATTTACACAGGTTCTTTATTATATTGCCGACAATACCGGGTTGGAGTTTTTAAACAAGTCCTGGCTGGGAGATCCGAAATATTCCTTCACAGCAATTGTTATAGTTGCCGTCTGGGGCGGTGCTGGTTACCTGATGGTGATTTATATTGCTGCAATACAAAGTGTTCCCACAGCATTGATAGAAGCGGCGGTGGTGGATGGGGCATCAGCTTTCAGACGTTTTATAAGTATTACGCTTCCCATGATAAAGCAGGCCTTTACAATATGTCTCTTTGTTACATTAAACAGTGCTTTTCAGGTTTTTGATGTGGTATTCTCCCTTACTGGTGGCGGACCGGGCAGGTTGACACAGGTGGTTGCCATCAATATTTATGAAGAGGCCTTCGGCCGTTCAAACAGGCTGGGCTATGCAACTGCCAAATCAACAATACTTTTTTTAGTTATAATGCTGATTACACTTGTGCAATTGCGGGTTATGAAAAAGAGAGAGGAGGAAATGTAATATGCATTTGTCCAAAAAAGCAGGAACAGGAACTGTCCCTGTGACGGTTTTTCTTTGTGCCGCATCGGTATTTTGTTTGTTTCCGGTTTTAATGGCTTTGATGAACTCCTTTAAAACAAAATCCGAAATATTTACAAACATTCTGGCTCTTCCGGCACATTTCAATTTTGACAACTATGTGCGAAGCTTCAATAAAATGAAGTATTTTACCAGCTTCTTCAACACATTGGCCATTGTTGTCATTGGCATCCTGGGAATAGTTGTATTTTCGGCAATGGCAGGCTGGATTCTCTGCAGGACCAAAACCAGGCTGAGTTCCTTTGTTTTCGGGCTCTTTGTCTTCTCCATGCTGATCCCCTTCAATGCAGTAATGATACCCCTTTACAGGGTGGCTAAAATATTGCATTTCTCCAATAAAATATATGGAATGGGATCAATTTATATAGGCCTGGGAGTGAGTATGGCAATTTTCATGTACCATGGCTTTGTAAAGGGAATACCGTATGAAATTGAGGAATCGGCTTATATAGACGGTTGCAGCAAGGCTCAGATGTTCTTTAAAATAGTTCTTCCGCTGCTGGGACCAATAACTGCCACAATAAGTATAATGAATGTCCTGTGGATGTGGAATGATTTTCTGCTGCCGCTGATCATACTTGCCACACCTCAAAAATATACTTTGCTGCTTTCCACAAATATGCTGTTCGGACAGTATACCAGTGACTGGCCCGCAATACTCAGCGGACTGATCCTGACTGTGATTCCGGTAATACTTTTATATGCATTGCTGCAAAAAAATATTTTAAAGGGTGTTGTGGACGGGGCACTGAAAGGATAATGTGGATATGGAGCTTCTTAAAACATGCGGAACAAGAATAGTTAACGAAAAGAATGAGGAGATTTTACTGCAGGGCTTCGGGCTGGGAGGCTGGCTTTTGCCCGAAGGTTATATGTGGAAGCTTTATACAAAATGTGACCGCCCGCGGAGAATGGAAAAGCTCATAGAGGAATTATGCGGACCGGCATATACTGAAAGCTTCTGGGAACGCTATCTGGACAGCTACATAACCCGTACGGATATTGCTTTCATAGCCCAAAAAGGTTTCAATTCCATAAGGCTCCCTCTAAATGCGCGGACACTTTTTAATGAGGAGACACAGTCTTTTTATCCCGGTATGATTGCCCGCATAGATAAGCTCATTGAGTGGTGCCGGGAATTTGGAATATATGTGATCCTGGATATGCACGGTGCTCCCGGCGGTCAGACCGGTACAAATATAGACGACAGTGAAAATGACATGCCCGAACTTTTTACTGTTCAAAAACACAGGGAGGATTTAATACTGCTCTGGAGCCTGCTGGCCAGGAGATATAAAGATGAGAACTGCATTGCGGGATATGATCTGCTCAACGAACCGCTGCCAAATTGGTTCGGCAGTTATAACGGGCTGGTGCTTCCATTGTACAAAGACCTTGCAAAGGCAATCAGGCAGGTGGATACAAGGCATATGCTCATACTGGAGGGTGTCCATTGGGCAACGGATTTTGAAATATTTGATGAACTGGAGAGCGGGGAATTTGACGGCAACTACATGCTCCAGTTCCACAAATACTGGAGCACTCCGGACATAGAGAGCATACAGAAATATGTCGATTGCGCCAATAAACTCAATGTACCGCTTTTCATGGGCGAAGGAGGCGAAAACAATCTGGATTGGTATGCGGGATTCTTCAATATGCTGACCGGTCATGGAATTTCGTACAGCTTCTGGAGCTATAAAAAAATGAAATGTTACAACTCTCCCGTGACATTTGAAATTCCCGGGGGCTGGGATAGACTCATAGAGTACATGGACAACCGGGCAAAGCTTTCACTGCCGGAGGCATGTGACATATTTGACGGATTTATAAAAGAAATAAACCGCTCTGTAATCAATAATGATGTCATAAATGCCATCAGGAGGCAGATACCCGTATCAATACCGGCCGAATACTTTGATGAAGGCTGTTCTGTTTCCCGAAGGGAAAAAGGTGCAGAAATCAGAATGACAGAGGGTATTACAATATTATTCGAAAACGGAAAAACCGGTGTCCCCGATTACAGGCGCTACGACGGTGAAGTACAGCCCGATACCGAGCTTGTGGCTGTCAAACTTTTAGGTGGAGAATGGGTAAGGTACGATTTTGAAGTGCCGGAGGAAGGGAAATACCAGATACAGGTTCACTGCCGGGCCCGGGAGGATAATACCCTGGCATATATAGTGACGGACCGGGGCATTTCAGCAGACATAAAAATCGGTGTGCAAATGAGCGGAATAAATGCCGGTGGGGAATTGTTTCTTGAAAAAGGCCGGCATAGCATTAAGATTTGCTCCAAAGGCATTATTTACTTGAGTAAGATAAGAATTGCATGAAACTGAATAAAGTATTGTAAAAGAAGGGGATTTCTCAAAGTGAGATCCCCTTCTTTTGCATACTCTAAACCTGTGTGGAATAATTCTCGAAAATGTGATATAATTTCTTCGTGTGCCAGCAAAAGGCAATATATTTGGTTTATACTTAGATTAACTACTAATGAGGGGTGTTACTTTTGAAAGTCAAAAAGGTTCAAAAGAAGAAAAAATACAGGAGAGTTGAAAGCGGTTTTTCAAAGTACAGGAATGAAATTTTAGGCCTGGTGCTTTTTGCCTTTGGTGTTTTGGCACTTTTCAGTTTTATATTCAGCAAATCAATGGGTGTTTTCGGAAAAGCCGTTACTAATATTCTTCTGGGTTTTTTAGGTGCGCCTGCTTTTGCAGTTCCGGTAATTCTTATCGTTTACGGAGCTGCCATGATTTTTAAGAAAGACTCCCATATCTTTAAGCTTAGGGTTATTTATCTGAGCATTTTTATTGTACTTTTGTCGTCGTATATCCAGGTGGCCGGGTTCGAATATGATGAGTATGCCGGCAGGTCTTTTTACGCCAGCCTTAAGGAGTTCTACACCCAGGGTACTAAAATAAGCGGCGGAGGACTTCTGGGAGGACTTGTCACACTGCCGTTTCTGATGACTTTTCAGATATTGGGGACCATTATCATTCTCACAACAATATCCGTAATAGATATAATCCTTCTAACAAATGTTTCAATGGCGGCATTTCTTGGAAACCTCTCGGCTTTTTTATCAAAAAGGTTCAAAGCTGCAAATGAAACAAGAAAAATAAAGAAGGCTGAGAGACAGAAGGAAAGGGAAGCCGCACTTGAAAACGGAGAAGCAGAGGCGGATGATGAGGCGTCGGAAGGCGGGAAGCGTAAAATAATCAACTTTAAAATCGAGAGAGAGAACAGGGCAAACAAAGCTCCCAAAAAGCTGGGCAGGAGCGGGGAGGATGAAGCTGCGGCAGCGGCTGATCCGGAAGATACGGCCAATGCAGCCGTTGTGCCGGAAGAGGATTTCACTGTGGGGCTTACCGGTTTCAATGACGATATTGCTGAAGATTTGGTGGTAGCTGATATAAAAGGCCTGGGGATTTCACCCGAGGGTCTGGCTGAAGCTGAACAGGACCTTGGCATAGTAAATTCAGGAGTATCGGAAAATCAATCGGCCGGACATGGCAATATGAATGGAACCCAGGGAGCAAAACGGGATGCTGCCAACTCCGGAACCGGCAGCAACCCTGATGACGGCGGGGATATAGTCATACCGCAGCAGGAGCAGACTAAACCGCTTATTTACAATTATCCGTCACTGGACCTTCTGGATGAGAGCAAGGACGACGCCACCAATGTAAAGGCATTGAAAAACACTGCCCTAGAAGGTGCGAAAAAGCTTGAGGATACCTTGAAAAGTTTCGGTGTCGAGGCAAGGGTGATCAACATCAGCCGCGGTCCGGCTGTCACCAGGTATGAAATCCAGCCAAGCCCCGGAGTCAAGGTCAGTAAAATAGTGAACTTGTCGGATGACATAGCACTGAATCTGGCGGCAGCCGGGGTCAGGATCGAGGCACCTATTCCGGGAAAGGCGGCAGTGGGGATAGAAGTTCCCAACAAGGAAATGTCTGCGGTATTGTTAAAGGACATTCTGGAATCGAAGGAGTTTGCAAACCATTCGTCAAAACTGGCCTTTTCGGTGGGTAAGGATATCTCGGGAGAAACAGTTGTGGCCGACATCGGCAAAATGCCTCACCTGCTTGTTGCAGGAGCTACCGGTTCGGGTAAGAGTGTATGTATAAACAGCCTTATAATGAGTATTTTATTTAAAGCTTCACCTGAAGAGGTAAAGCTGCTTATGGTTGACCCAAAGGTAGTTGAGCTGGGAATTTACAATGGTATCCCCCATTTGCTGATACCTGTCGTCACTGACCCCAAAAAGGCCGCTGGGGCCTTGAACTGGGCGGTACAGGAAATGGTCAACAGATATAAGCTCTTTGCCGACAAGGGTGTCAGGGATTTAAAGGGTTATAATGCCATGCTGAAAGCAAACGATGAGCCCGGCATATTGCCTCAGATAGTAATTATTGTTGATGAGCTTGCAGACCTTATGATGGTTGCTCCCAACGACGTGGAGGATGCAATATGCCGTTTGGCACAGATGGCCAGGGCAGCAGGCATGCACCTTGTTATAGCGACGCAGAGGCCGTCTGTGGATGTCATAACAGGAGTAATAAAGGCCAATATACCGTCCAGAATATCCTTTGCGGTGTCGTCGCAGGTGGATTCCAGAACCATACTGGATATGAGCGGAGCCGAGAAGCTGCTTGGCAGAGGGGATATGCTGTTTTATCCGGTTGGGGAGCCAAAACCTCTGCGTGTTAAGGGTTCCTTCGTCTCGGACAGTGAGGTTGAAAAGGTGGTTGAGTTCATAAAGACCCAGGGCTATTCAAACTATGACGAGAATATTATTGAAAAAATAAATGACCACAGCGCAGGAAATGAAGACAGTTCAGGCGACAATGACGAATTGCTGAATCAGGCCATCGATATGGTGGTTGATGCAGGACAGGCTTCTGTTTCACTGGTGCAGAGAAAGTTCAAGGTGGGTTATTCCAGAGCTGCCAGAATCGTAGACCAGATGGAAGCGAGAAACATCGTCGGCCGGTTTGAAGGCAGCAAGCCAAGGCAGGTTCTCATTTCAAAACAGCAGTGGATGGAGATGCAGATGAATGAAAAAGACAAACAGAATGCCAAGCAGCAATAATTATATTTCCCTGGGTTAATAATTGTCTGGACTATTTAATATAATACAAAAAAGGTATTAAATATTAATTTGCAAAAGATTCGGATTGGGGTACAGGTGAAAATATAGGGCTGCTTTGCCTGTTTTCAGCAATGACCCGGCCGGAAATACGCGGGGGTGCATGTATGTTTCTTTTAACTGCATTTAACATGGTTATTTTAGTTGTGCTGCTGGTTTATGTTTTTTACAGGCTTCTCAAAACAAAAAGCCTTGTTACTCTTGTTTCCTTTACACTTCAGCTTTCTGCTCTGACAATAGTTGTACTGTCCCTGATCAATCAGGTTCAAACCAGCAATAATGTTGAACTGTTTTATCTGTTTTGCGGAGTGGTTTTGCCCTGTTTATTAATTGCATCCGATTATCGTTCAATGATAAGGAAAATTAAAGAAAAGGGAAGCTTTGAGGGCTTTATCACAGTGGATCAGAACACGGCCGATAGAAATGAAGATGCTGCCGAGATTATGAGTGTGATCAGTGACGAAACCTTTGTAAACGACACAATTTCCGAACTGGGGTTCATTAAGGAAGAACTTTTCAAGGGCATCAGGAAAAAGCTTGTACAGGCCGAGCACTTGTACAGCGACGGCAATTTTGACGATGCCTGTGAGCTTTACGGCAATTTGATAGCTTTAGTGGGTTCTTCATCAAATCTCTACTTCAGTTATGCCAATGCAACTTTTAAAAAAGGTATGTACAGTGAGGCACAGGGCTACTACAGAAAAGTGCTTGAACTTAACGGACAGCTTATCGAACAGTTGAAAAAGGCAGCGCATAATTCTTCCAATTCCGAAGTTATCAGTAAAATTCAATCAAAACAATATCTGGTTTATTACAATATCGGTGTAACTTATCTGAACATGGGAAAGCTTGATTTTGCCCTTGAAAATTTCCAAAAGGCTCTTGAAATAAACCCGGGCTTCAATATAGCAAAAGAGGGTATAGGAAGGATATTCTCAGAGAGGGGCAACAAAATCGAGGCCGTTAAGTATTATGAAGATATTCTTGAAAAAGACGGCAATAACTACGTTATTTCTCTGCTGTTGGGAAAATTGTTCATGGAGTTGGAGGATATGGGTCAGGCAGAGACCTGCTTCAGAAAATGCATTAAGCTTTCCCCCGAAAAATCCGAGGGATATGCCGAACTCGGCAAACTCTTGATGGCCCGGAAGAACTATGAGCAGGCTGCTAAGGTATATAAAAGCTATATAGCCATTAATGAAACGGATTATTCGGGACATTACAATCTGGCCGGCTGCTATTTCAGGTTAAAGGAGCCTGACAGGGCTGTTCTTGAGTATAAAAGAGCGCTGGAGCTGAATCCTGACAGCCATAACTGCCTTTTTAACCTGGCTTTGGTGTATGAGGATATGGGAGAGTATGATAAGGCCATTGATCTATATAAAAGTGCAATTCTTATTAAAATAGACTTTGTTGATGCATATAATAATCTGGGAATATTGTTTTCAAAAATCCAGAGTCCAATGGAAGCTCTGGCCACCTATACAAATGGTATCAAAGCCTGTTCCGACAACGGCGGGTTATATTACAACATGGGTGTGGTACTGTTTGATCTGAGGAGATACCAGGATGCTGCAGATGTGTTCAGGCGTGCCATAGAAAAGAATCCGGGAGATACGGATGTTTATTATTATCTGGGTGCATCGCTTACCGAAGCAAAGAAATATGACGAAGCCATAAAAGCGTATGGCAGGGCTCTGGATCAGAATATGAGCGAAGCCGAGATTTATTATAATATAGCTGCAGTATACGCACTGATGAAAAAACAGGACATTGCCATGGATAATCTGAAAAAGGCAATAAGCATAAACCCTGACATCAAACAGCAGGTATATGTAAACAATGTTTTTGACTTCTTGCAGGGGCAGCTGCTGATGCTGGAAGAAAACTAGCGGATACCTGAAAAAATAGTCTGATTTTTACCATTTTCAAACAATAACTTTTATGTTATAATGAACCTGTTATATTTGTGTTGCTGCATCAGCGGGATGGGAGAGTTACATGGGTAATGACGAAATGTTACTGGCAATAAAAGATATGTTTGATCAAAGTATTGACAAGGTTGAAAAGAAATTTGATCAGAAAATTAATGAAGTAAAAGTTATTCTGGAAGATCTTGATAGTAAGATAAAGGTTGTTGCAGAAGGCCATGATGTTTTAAATAACAAGATGGACTCACTTGAAAAAAGGTTTGACAAACTTGAACAAAAGGTTGACACACTTGAAATCAAGTTTAGCATACTTGACAAGAAAGTTAGCTCAATGGATAAAAGGCTCGATGCCATGGACGGAAGATTTGACTCAATGGATAAAAGGCTCGATGCCATGGACGGAAGATTTGACTCAATGGATAAAAGGCTCGATGCCATGGACGGAAGATTTGACTCAATGGATAAAAGGCTCGATGCCATGGACGGAAGATTTGACTCAATGGATAAAAGGCTCGATGCCATGGACGGAAGATTTGACTCAATGGATAAAAGATTTGATGCCATGGATTACAAACTGGATTCCATTGACAGGAGGGTTGTAAACCTGGAAAAAGATATGGTTATTGTCAAAGGCTATGTAATTGGGGTTGATGCCAAGCTAAATGAGCATGATACAATACTTAAACGAGTAAAGTAATATAGTATAAATTGCAGTATTGAATAAAATTAAAAAAACTATAACGCCGGTTTCCCGAGCTCAGGTTATTAAGTCGGAAGCCGGTTTTTTGATGTTGTGAATCAACTTTGCGTTTAATGTAGTTTACTGCTTTCTTTTTTGTGCTAGAATAATACTGATTCATATTTGCTTTGTTCAGTATTTACTTCGGTTAAATTTTTTGAAAAGGACGATATAGATGGCTTTTTTACCTGTAAGCTTTGAGGATATGAATGAGAGAGGCTGGGAACAGCTGGATTTTTTATATATAAGCGGAGATGCATATGTTGATCATCCCAGCTTTGGTCATGCAATAATAATGAGAGTATTGGAAAGTGAGGGCTTTAAAGTTGGAATTATAGCACAGCCCGACTGGAAAAAGAGTGAGGACTTCAAGAGGTTAGGACGTCCTAAATACGGAGTTCTTATCTCATCAGGTGTTATAGATTCAATGGTCAATCACTATACCGCCGGTAAAAAGAAAAGATCCGGCGATCTGTACTCGCCGGGCGGGAAGGCCGGTTTCAGGCCGGATAGGGCTGTTATAGTTTATGCCAATAAAATCAAGGAAATCTTTAAGGATACGCCGGTTATAATAGGGGGAATTGAGGCCAGTCTCAGAAGATTTGCACATTATGACTACTGGGATGATAAGGTCAGAAGATCTATTCTGGTTGATTCCAAGGCAGACATTTTATCATATGGAATGGGCGAAAAACCAATTGTTGAAATTGCGAAACTTTTAAGGAAAGATGTTCCTGTCGCCAGTATAAAGCATACAAGGGGATGCTGCTACCTGGCCTCTTATGATGAACTGCCTGCCGAAATAAAAAATGCCCTGGATTCGAATGGTTCGAAGACAGTGGCAGTACTGCCTTCTTTTGAAGAGGCGGCAGAAGACAAGAAAACCTATGCCGAAGCATTCAAAATACAGTACAATGAGCAGGATGCCGTCAGCGGCAGGATTCTGGTTCAAATGCACGGAGACAGATACCTTGTGCAAAATCCTCCTTCTTTACCCATGTCTGTTTCAGAGCTGGACAGGGTATATGCGCTGCCCTACGAAAGAACCTATCATCCTGAATATAAAAAATTTGGGGGGATACCTGCCATATCCGAAGTTGAATTCAGCATAACCAGCCATAGGGGCTGTTATGGGGGCTGTTCCTTCTGTGCTCTTAATTTTCATCAGGGCAGAGTTATTCAAAAGCGCAGTCAGGCGTCGGTTATGAATGAGGCAAAAAAACTTATCTGGACCGAAGGCTTTAAGGGCTACATTCATGATGTGGGCGGACCGACGGCAAATTTCAGGAGCATAGCCTGTGAGAAGCAGGTTAAGCATGGAGTTTGCAAAGACAGGCAGTGTCTGCACCCGACTCCATGTAAAAATCTGATAGTGGATCATTCGGAGTATCTGGACCTGCTGAGAAAGCTGAGAGCACTTCCCGAAGTGAAAAAGGTATTTATTCGCTCAGGAATCAGGTATGATTATCTGATGCTGGATAAAAACGATGACTTTTTTACCGAGCTTTGCGAGCATCATGTCAGCGGGCAGCTGAAAGTTGCTCCGGAACACGTGGTTGACAGAGTCCTTGAAAAGATGGGCAAGCCTGACCGTCAGCTTTATGACAGGTTTGTAAAGAAATTTTACAATATCAACAGAAAAATAAATAAAGAGCAATACCTGGTCCCATACCTGATTTCAAGCCATCCCGGCAGTGATTTGAATGCTGCGGTTGAACTGGCGGAATATTTGAAGGAACATGGAATTAATCCCGAACAGGTGCAGGATTTTTATCCGACGCCGGGAACATTGTCCACCTGCATGTTCCATACAGGTTATGACCCAAGAAATATGAAAAAGGTATACGTTCCGAGAGCTCCAAAGGAAAAGGCCATGCAGAGGGCTTTGTTGCAGTACAGGAGAAAAGAAAATTATCACCTTGTTATTGAAGCTCTCAAAGAAGCCCATAGAGAGGATTTGATAGGCTTTGGGCCAAACTGTCTGGTTAAACCGCTGAAAGGTATGAAATTTGAAGCAGCAGATGGGAAACCTGCCGGTAAAAAGCCGTCATACAAGAGTTCATCGGGCAAAAAGTCATTTGAAAAAAAGCCATCCGGCAGAAGACCGGCAGCTGACACTCCCAAGTCGGGAGGCAATAAAGCGGCTTCCGGAAGTAAAAAGTTGTCGGCCGGCAATGAGAAGTCAATAAAAAACCGAAACCGGAATACTGACAGAAATCCCTCATCGCCCGGCCGAAAGACTGCTGACAAAAAGAGGAAGGGCCGATAATACAATTTTAAATAAATTGACAACTAAAAATCCTTAAAATAAAATATATAGAGGATCTGTTTGGATTATTCTGGCACTTTCCATTCAGATTGCATTCAGATTGTAAATTACAAAAGAGAGGAATATTTTTATGTCGGCAAAGGTATTAAATGGAACGGAACTCGCCGGAAAGGTTAAAGCTGAGCTTAAGGAAAAAGTTGAAGAGCTTAAGCAAAAGGGCATAAATACCGGACTTGCAGTAATAATAGTGGGGGATGATCCCGCCTCAAGAGTATATGTAAATCATAAAAAAAACGACTGTGCTGAGATCGGGATTAAATCCTTCGAATATGCACTTCCTGCATCGACTTCAGAGGATGAACTGCTGGAATTGATCGAAACCTTGAACAATGACTATAGTGTTAACGGTATACTGGTTCAGCTGCCCATACCCAAACATATTAACGAGGATAGAGTTATTGCGGCAATTAATCCTCTTAAGGATGCAGATTGCTTTCACCCTGTAAATGTGGGCAATCTGATGATTGGCAGGCCGCAGTTCCTGCCGTGTACTCCTGCCGGAGTTGTGGAACTGCTGGAGGCGAATGGTATTCAAATCGCCGGAAAGAATTGTGTTGTGGTGGGAAGAAGTAATATTGTCGGAAAGCCGCAGGCTATTTTACTTCTTGCAAAAAATGCCACGGTGACCATATGCCATTCAAAAACTGCCAATATTTCCGATGTTTGCAAGAGTGCGGACATTCTGGTTGTTGCTGTCGGAAGGGCCGAATTTGTAAAGCCCGAATATGTCAAACCGGGTGCGGTTGTAATTGACGTAGGAGTATCAAGAGGGGCAGACGGCAAGCTGGTAGGGGATGTGCAGTTTCAGACGGTTTCCGAAATTGCATCTGCAATAACAAAAGTTACCGGAGGAGTAGGTCCCATGACCAGGGCTATGCTGATGAAAAATACGGTAAAAGCTACTTTGCTTCAAAACAATTTATATTAAGGTTTTGTTAAGTGCTTTGTTAAGTGTTTGGTTGTGCATTGGTTTTGCTTAAGTTTTACGTATTATTTTGGATTTTTAATTTATAATTTTAGTGAAATGTCACAAAAAAACACGGCAATAATCCATGAAATTTTTAATTCTTGACATAAAAATTAAAAAAGATTAAAATTAACTTGATTATGGCAAGTAAGTTGGTTGTATTGTAGAAGGTAATTAATATCAGAAAACACATTTGTCAGATTAATGACTTATTGAATATAAGCTTGTTTTAGGCTAATTTATATATGCAGGTTTGTTTTACATCTCATATCGAATTTGTGTACATTTTTTAATGTACAAATATAGCCATAGGCATAAATGCTTGTTTTTTGATCATACTGTCTGCAATGCAGTAAGGATTTTCCAGTTTCCTATCCGACTTGTTTCCAGTCATATAAGTCAATTTCCTATGATACTTTGAACATCAAAGTTTATAATTGACTAACTATTTTGAATATGAATTTTGAAATTTGAGCATTGAAAACTGAATAAGGAGGAGGTGTGTAACAATCGAACTTACAAGCATTTTAATTGGAGTCGGTGGTGGATTGGTTATCGCAGTAATTGCTTCATTTATATCTTACAAAGTCTCTTTTAACAAAGGATTTGAGGCCAGAAAGAAAGAAGCTGAGGCCGCAATCGGAAGTGCCGAGCAGGAAGCTCAAAGAATAGTCGGAGAAGCTTTAAAGCAAGGTGAAGGTAAGAAGAGAGAAGCACTTCTTGAAGCTAAGGAAGAAATTCACAAGAGCAGAATTGAACTCGACAGAGATATCAAGGAAAGACGTAATGAATTTCAGAGGCAGGAAAGAAGATTGGTTCAGAAAGAAGAAACCCTTGACAAAAAGGTTGAAGCCCTTGAACATAAGGACGAGGCTTTAAACAAAAAAATCAAGGATATAGAGGTTTTACAGGAGCGTTCAGAAGAGCTTGTTAAAAAGCAGACTGAGGAACTTGAAAGAATCTCCGGTTTATCTGTAGAAGATGCAAAAGAGTACCTTCTCAGAAATATTGAAAATGAAGTTAAACATGAGGCGGCAGCTCTTATTAAGGAAATTGAGGCCAACGCGAAGCAGGAAGCAGACAGAAAGGCCAAGGACATTCTGGCCACTGCTATTCAGAAGTGCGCTGCCGATCACGTATCTGAAGCTACAGTTTCTGTAGTACCTTTACCGAATGATGAGATGAAGGGAAGAATAATTGGCCGTGAGGGAAGAAATATCAGAACTCTCGAGACATTAACAGGAATTGACCTGATTATTGATGATACACCGGAAGCGGTAATATTGTCCGGGTTTGACCCGATACGCAGAGAGGTTGCAAGATTGACACTGGAAAAGCTTATACTTGACGGTAGAATTCATCCTGCAAGGATTGAAGAAATGGTTGAAAAGGCCAAAAAGGAAGTTGACAACACTATTCGTCAGGAGGGTGACAACGCCGCATTTGAAACTGGTGTTCACGGTTTGCATCCTGAGCTTATAAGATTACTGGGTAAATTGAAATTCAGAACTAGTTATGGACAAAACGTACTTAACCATTCAATAGAGGTATCTCACTTGGCCGGAATAATGGCGGCTGAACTGGGAGTTGATGTTCCTCTTGCAAAGAGAGCCGGTTTGCTTCATGACATTGGTAAGGCTATCGACCATGAGGTTGAAGGCTCACACGTTACAATCGGTGCCGATGTAGCCAAGAAATATAAAGAGGGCGCTGATGTTGTAAATGCTATCCTTTCCCATCACGGCGATGTTGAGGCTACAAGTATAGTTTCGGTGCTGGTGCAGGCTGCGGATTCAATTTCTGCTGCAAGACCCGGTGCCAGAAGAGAAACTCTTGAATCCTACATCAAACGTCTTGAGAAGCTTGAAGAAATTGCAAATTCTTTTGAAGGAGTTGAAAAGTGTTTTGCAATTCAGGCGGGTAGAGAGATAAGAATCATGGTAAAACCTGAAGTTGTAAATGATGCAGATATCGTACTCAAAGCCAGAGAAATAGTTAAAAAGATAGAAGACGAACTTGAATATCCCGGACAGATAAAGGTTACTCTGCTCAGGGAAACAAGAGCTATTGAATATGCTAAGTAATTTATACGGACCTTTAGGTTGGTTATAACAGAAAAAGCGTGGGGGGAAACCTCCACGCTTTTTGTGCGACAGGCTATAGCGTATTAAACTGGCTTTTGAAAGTTTTCCATCAACTTCCAATATCAATATCAGCATCTTCAGGCATACTGTACAGTGAGAAAATATGAAACCCAAAGAGGCGAGGGACATCTATTGCCTCGTTATAAATGTTAATGGTATAATAATATATTGGCGGACCAGTTAAAGTGTCCGGTTCTATTTGTGATTACTGTACGGAATAACCTATCTAATAGTTTTGGAGGAAATGCTTTGAAGATACTTTTTATTGGGGATATTTATGGAAACCCGGGAAGAAAGGCTGTAAAGGAATGTGTACCGCAACTGAGAAAGGAACTTGACATAGATTTTTGTATTGCGAACGGTGAGAACTGTGCCGCTGGCAGTGGAATAACATATATTATAGCACAGGAGCTGTATAAGGCCGGAGTGGACTGCATTACAATGGGCAATCACACCTGGTCCAAAAAAGAGATTCTGAATTTTATTGATTCGGATGATAAAATAATCAGACCTGCAAATTTCCCGGATAATGTACCGGGAAGGGGACATACAATACTGAAATCAAATGGCAGGGAACTGGCGGTACTGAATCTGATGGGAAGAGTGTATATGGATAGCATTGACTGTCCTTTCCTCACAGCCGACAGAGAATTGCAGATAATAAAATCAAAAACAAAGGTTGTCTTTGTTGACATGCATGCCGAAGCAACTTCGGAGAAATGCGCGCTGGCCTGGTATCTGGACGGAAAGGTCTGTTGTGTGGCCGGTACCCACACGCATGTCCAGACGGCAGATGAAAGGATTCTGCCCTTTGGAACGGCAATCATATCCGATGTGGGAATGACCGGTCCATACGACGGAGTTATCGGAGTTGATAAGGAATTGATAATTGAAAGATTCATTACCAGAATGCCGCAAAAATTTGAGGTCGCCAAGGGACGGGTACAATTTTGCGCCATTTATCTGGAAGTTGATGATAAAACCGGTAAGGCCGTTAAAATAGAGCGGATCAGCAGGCTTTTTGACGATCAGCAGCTGGCTTAGTTAAAATTGCACGCATATGGAGGCGTATATGGTAGAAAGTAATGACAGAATTATCGTGCAAAAGAAATCCGATTTGAAATTTTTAGAGTTCAGAAATCTGAAAACCTACCAGGACATATTGGCCCATTGTTTTACAACAAGGCTTGGAGGGGTCAGTTCAGGTGAATGTACCTCACTTAATCTCAGTTTTAACAGAAATGACAGCAGGGAAAATGTATTGGCAAATTACCGTATAATTGCCGGGGCAATGGGAGTAGATTTTGATAGAATGGTGCTTTCCCATCAGGTGCATGGCAATAAAATAAGATATGTGGGTCCGGAGGATGCCGGAAAGGGTCTGGCAAGAGAAAGTGATATCATAGGCTGCGATGGGCTTACCACCGATGTGCCGGGTATACCTCTGGTAACATTTTATGCCGACTGTGTACCTGTACTGATGCTGGATCCTGTAAAAAAAGCCATCACGGCAGTACATTCAGGATGGAAGGGCACTTTGGCAAATATATCCCTGGAAGCACTGAGGCTTATGGAGGAAAGATATAAAAGCAATATTGAGGACCTGCAGGTTGCTGTCGGGCCCTCAATATGTAAAAACTGCTTTGAAGTCGGAGCAGAAGTGTATGAGCTTTTTATAAACAAATATCCCTGGTGTGATATATACATAGACAGGTGTAATGAAAAGTATCATATGGATCTGCAGCAGATAATCAAACGGGTGCTGACGGATTATGGGGTACAGGAAAAAAACATACTGTTAAGCAATACCTGTACGAAATGCAACAGTGATGTGTTTTTTTCCTACAGGGGAGATCTGGGAAAGACCGGAAGCCTTGCTGCCATAATGATGCTCAGGGAAACAATTTGAGAAACTGGAAGCTATGGGGAAATGCTTGCAGGAAAAGACTAAAGTACGGAGAAGATTATGAAAACAATCAGTAAATTATCAATATTATTTATCATAAGCATACTCCTGGGTGCCTGTACGGTAAATCTGGAGAGGAACAAGCCTGTAGAGGACGATGTATATGAAGATAAATACGATGTTATAGATAGAGGACCTGTTAAAGGGGGCTCAATCAGACTTTTTACAACTCCGGTGGACACCCTTAACCCTGTTCTTACAAATAACGTACATGTCCAGGATTTCCTGGGACTGGTATTTGAAGGGCTTTATGCTCTGGACAGCAGTCAGCGGCCTGTTCCGGTACTGGCCAAAAGTTCCTCGCTGTCAGCCGATGGCCTGACCCTGACAATTAACCTGAGGGAAAATATAAAGTGGCACGACAAAATGCCGTTTAAAGCAGAGGATGTTGTATTTACCATCAATACATTACTGGACACAAAGATTAACAGTGTGTATTCAGTCAATGTAAAACACATTGAATCGGCAGCGGCAAGCGGGAACAGTGTTATTATAAAGCTGAAACAGCCATATTCTTTAATTAGAAATGAACTGACTTTTCCTGTTATTCCGGCACATCACTTTGTAAATGAAAAGCTGACCGATAAAAATTCAAAGGCAAATCTCACACCTGTGGGAACAGGCCCATATAGCTTCAATTCCTATAATGCCAAGACGGGAGTTAAATTGAGGCTCAATGAAAACTGGTGGAATGCTGAAGCCTCAACAAGTGAGGCCTCAAACAATTCATCGGCCAAAGGTGCTGAAAATTTAAATTCCGATGTAAAAAAAGCTCCGTTGAAGCTGCCCTATCTGTCCAATATCGAGATAAAGGTTTTTAACAACATCAACAGTGCAAACGCAGGCTTTCAGGCCAGGGATATTGATGTACTTCCGGCTCAGTACGGCGAGTATAGAAAGTATATTGGCCGTACCGATATGAATTTGAAACGGTTTGAGAGTAGAAATTATGAATTCTTGACCTTAAATATCAAGAAAGGACTCTTAACAGATAAGCGCCTCAGAAATGCTCTTAATTATTTAATAAATAAAAAGAAACTGGTAGATGAGGCGGCGACAGGAATAGCCGTACCGGCAGAATTACCTGTGGTTCCTAATTCCTGGGTTTATCAGCTTGTGGACTTTAATGAGAAGGACGCCTTGGGCAAGGCTAAGGAATTTTTGAATCAGAGCGGATATGTGCTGGATTCTAAAAATAAGTATGTCAATAAGACAAGCAGAAAGGCACTGACATTAAAGCTGATAGTAAACCAGGAAAATTCCTTAAGATTTAACACCGCTTCGGAAATAGCTTCACAGCTTGGAAAAAGCGGTATAACGGTTCAGGTGGTTAAACTTTCCTGGGATGCCTATAAAAATGCATTAAAAACCGGTGCATATGATCTGGCATTATCGGGATATAGAATTACATCAGTACCGGATTTGTCTTTTGCGTATTCCACCCAAGAAATTCAATCGGGCCTTAATGTGGCGGGATACAGCAATCCGGAAGTTGACGGGTACCTGCAGCAGATATTGACCGAGAACAATCCGGATGTACAAAAAAATATATTTACGAAATTATTGAATACCGTACTTGATGACAGGCCATATATAGGTTTGTACTTCCTCAATGACGGTATGATGTACAGCAAGAACATCAAGGGTACGGTCAATCCTTATGTATGGAACAAGTATAATGACATTACAAAATGGTATTTACCATAATTTAACTATTTATGTGGCTGCAAGGCAGCGGGACAGGAGACTATATGATTTGGGCATTAATAATCATTGCAGGATTTGTGCTGGACAGGCTGACAAAGATTTGGGTTGTGGATTCAATTGTAGGCAATCCCATAACAGTAATCAATAATTTCTTTTATATCAGGCATTTGGAAAACGAAGGTGCAGCCTTCAGCATTTTAGAGGGAAAAACCGTATTGCTGGCCGTTATGGTATCTGTTGTGGCTCTTGTGATTTTTGGGGTAATCATAAAAAATAAGAACAAGTTCCTTCGGACAACCCTTTCAATAATACTTGCAGGTGCACTGGGAAACCTGTATGATAGAATCTTCAATGATGGAAAGGTAGTTGATTTCCTGGAGTTCCATTTCGGAAGCTATACATTTCCAACCTTTAATCTGGCAGACTGCCTTGTTGTGGTAGGAACCATATTGCTGGCAATCTATATACTGTTTATATATAAGGAGGCCAAGCCTGAAGCCGGGTCGGTGGAAAAATCCGAAGCCCCGGGTACAGACGAGGATAAAAAATAATAATTATTATGAGTCTTGTTTAAAACATCTGTTAAAAAATTATGATTAATAAAAATGTAAGTAATATTTTATAGCGGAGGCAAATTTGAAAGAAATCATACTGGAATGCGATGAAAACTCAGCGCGTATAGATGCATGGCTGGCAGGGAAACTGGAGGAATACTCCAGATCATATATCCAGAAGCTATGCCAGGACGGACATATTACAGTCGATGGTGTGGGGGTAAAATCCAACTACAAGCTTAAGACGGGTGAAAGGATAACTGCCCTGATTCCTGAGGCGGAAGTACTGCAGGTAACAGCAGAAGAAATTCCGCTGGATATAGTCTATGAGGATGAACATATTATTGTCATAAACAAACCCAAGGGGATGGTAGTGCATCCCGCGGCCGGAAACTATACGGGAACCCTTGTCAATGCATTAATGAAACACTGCGGTGAAAGCCTGTCCGATATTAACGGAATTATCAGACCGGGAATTGTGCACAGGATTGACAAGGATACTTCAGGTCTGCTGGTTGTAGCAAAGAATAATCATGCCCATGAATTCCTTTCAAAAAAGTTAAAGACTCACGATATCAAAAGAGAGTATATTGCTTTGGTTGAAGGTATTATATATGAAAGCACAGGCAAAATAGATGCGCCTATAGGCAGACATCCTGTTGAAAGAAAGAAAATGAGCGTTAACGTGAAGTCGGGGCGGAATGCTGTAACCCACTTCAAGGTGCTGGAGAGGTTTCCTGCTGCAACCTATCTGGAGCTAAAGCTGGAAACCGGCAGGACTCACCAGATAAGAGTACACATGGCATATATAAATCACCCTGTCATCGGAGATGAAGTATACGGCAGGAAAAAGCAGAGATTTGATACCCGGGGACAGGTGCTGCACGCCAGGAGACTCACCCTTGAGCATCCTGCAACCGGAGAGCTGATGGAATTTGAAGCACCTGTGCCGGATTATTTCACCCGGCTTATACAGGAGTTGAAGGAAGTAAGGTAATAGTGCATTAAACTCCCGTTAGTCAGGCAGGATTTTTGTTAAAAAAGTTATGGACAACATTAACTTGTTATGTTATGATTTTAAGAAATAAATGGTTTGCCTTTAAATTAGTCCAGAGAGGCTATAAGGTGAGAGATATTAAACTTAACATGAATTTTTTATAGTCAATGCTGATTCGGATAAGGTATACCTGTTCAGCATCCGGATTATATTTGATATGTTTAAGCTTCTTGCCTATGGCGGGAAGCTTTTTTGGTTTATGTTAAATTAAATCAACCGGCTGGATTTTAGCAGAAAATAATGCAATGAAAGAAATAAGACTTTTAAGAAATTGAAAATAGCTAATATTAAATAATTAAGATGGATTTTTAGCATAAAAAGAGAGGATGATCAGGATGCAAAAAACAGAAATAATGGATGAAAGCGCAGTAAGCAGGGCTATTACAAGGATTTCCCATGAGATCATTGAAAAAAACAAGGGAATTGAAAATCTTGTGCTGATTGGAATTCAGAGAAGAGGAGTACCGCTGGCCAAGAGAATAGCAGACAAGATCAAAAGTGTTGAGAACAGTGAAATTCCGGTAGGTATACTGGACATAACACTCTACCGTGATGACCTGAGTTTGTTGAATGAGCATCCTGTAATTAACGGAACTGAAATTAATTTTGATATTGCCAGCAAGAAGGTGGTTCTGGTAGATGATGTCATATATACCGGGAGAACAGTCAGAGCCGCAATTGATGCCATAATGGACATAAACAGGCCGCAGATGATCCAGCTTGCGGTACTCATCGACAGGGGCCACCGTGAATTGCCCATAAGAGCCGATTATGTGGGCAAAAATGTGCCTACCTCAAGAAGTGAGATAGTTCATGTAAATGTGCTTGAGATTGACGGGGAGAACAGTGTAACCATATCAAACAAGGAATAAGAAAGGCTTATGGAGGTTACTATGAATCTTAAATCCAAAGATTTGCTTGGACTTAGAGATATTACGGCAGAAGAGATAGAATATATCCTTAATACTGCAAAAACAATGAAATACATCATTACCACAAACAATAAGAAAACTGCTCATCTCCAGGGGAAATCGGTAATTACGCTGTTCTATGAAAACAGTACCAGAACCAGGCTTTCCTTTGAACTGGCATCGAAATACATGGGGGCCAACGCTGCCAATATTTCAGCTTCCGGCAGCAGTGTCCAAAAGGGTGAAAGTCTCATAGACACAGGAAAAACCATAGACAGCATGGGCTCGGATGTCATAATAATAAGACACCCCATGTCAGGGGCACCCCATCTGTTGGCCCAAAACGTAAAATCCTCGGTAATAAATGCCGGGGATGGTATGAATGAACATCCTACACAGGCATTGCTGGACATGTTCACAATGGTTGAAAAAAAAGGAAGCCTGAAGGGCTTAAAGGTTGCTATCGTCGGGGACATTCTTCACAGCAGAGTGGCGAGAAGCAATATCTGGGGACTCACCAAAATGGGTGCCGAAGTAAATGTAGCCGGACCGGCAACACTGATACCGCCCGGCATAGAAAAACTCGGAGTCAACGTTTTCAGCACAGTCCAGGAGGCATTACTGGATGCCGATGTGGTAATGGGTTTAAGGATACAGCTGGAACGTCAAAAAAAAGGCTTATTCCCATCAATCAGAGAATATTCAAGATTCTTTGGTCTGGATGACAAGCGTCTGAAACTGGCCAGGGAGGATGCCATAGTTATGCACCCCGGCCCTGTTAACAGGGGAGTGGAGCTTTCATCAATGGTTATGGACGGAGATCAGTCCACCATAAATGAGCAGGTCACAAACGGTGTTGCAATAAGGATGGCTTTACTATATCTATTGACCAGGAGGGGAACAGCAAATGAAGTTATTGATTAAAAATGGACATGTTATTGATGCTAAAAGCGGCTTGGACAAGGTTACCGATATACTGGCGGACGAGGGCCTTATAGCGGAAATCGGGGAAGATATAGATCCGACAGGCTGTGAAATCATTGAAGCAGACGGAATGTACGTTATACCCGGGCTTGTTGATGCTCACTGCCATCTGAGGGATCCGGGCTTTGAATACAAGGAAGACATAGAGTCGGGAACCAGAAGTGCCGCAAAGGGCGGTTTTACTTCGGTAGCCTGCATGCCCAACACAAATCCCGTACTTGATAATGAAGCAATGATCAAATACGTCATAAATAAGGCAAAAGCGGAAGGGCTGGTAAATGTATACCCTATCGGCGCCGTATCGAAAGGACTTAAAGGAGAGGAATTAAGTGAAATAGGCGAACTGAAATTTGCGGGGGCGGTTGCTCTTTCCGATGACGGGAAACCTGTAAACAACTCTTCATTAATGAAAAAAGCAATGCAGTACGCATCTATGTTTGATATAACCATAATATCACACTGTGAGGATCTGGATCTGGTGGATGAAGGACTTATGAATGAAGGCTATTACTCATCGGTACTGGGGTTGAAGGGAAATCCCGCACCCGCCGAGGAAGTAATGATTGCAAGAGACCTTATACTTGCGGAATACACCAGGGCAGCAGTCCATATAGCCCATGTAAGCACCGGACTTGGAGTCGATCTCATCAGAAATGCAAAAAGACGCGGTGTCAATGTAACCGCAGAGACCTGTCCCCACTATTTTTCACTGACAGATCAGGCCTGTGAAGGCTTCAATACAAATGCAAAAGTAAATCCCCCCTTAAGGACTCAAAAGGATGTTGATGCAATTATTGAGGGCTTGAAGGACGGAACATTGGATATAATTTCAACCGATCACGCTCCTCATCACAGGGATGAAAAAAATGTTGAATTCAAACAGGCCGCAAACGGTCTGGTAGGCTTTGAAACGGCATTTCCTCTCGCAATAACCTGTCTTGTCAAACCGGGACATCTCACTTTAAAGCAATTGGTTCAAAAAATGTGTGCAAACCCCTCCAAAATGCTGGGCCTGAACAAGGGAACAATTGAAGTCGGATTCAGTGCAGACCTTATGATATTCAATATAAATGAACAATATACGGTTGACATCAACAAGCTGGAATCAAAGGGCAAAAATTCACCCTATAACGGCTATAAGCTCTTCGGACAGCCTCAATATACAATTGTTGGCGGCAATCCTGTAGTAAGGTCAGGACAGATAGTCTAGTACAATATTCTGCATATTGCCGGCATTTTTGCAAACTATTTATGCCGCTGACTGAAGCGGCGGAATGGAGAGAACGATTAATATGTTTATTGACAAACTCATTGAAAGTATCAAGGAAAAGAACAATCCAACGGTAGTGGGACTTGATCCCAAAATTGAATATGTACCTTCCTTCATTAAGGAAAAAGCTTTTAAAGAATTCGGGGTGACCTTAAAAGGTGCGGCACAGGCCATCATACAATTTAACAAACAGCTTGTGGATGCGGTTTATGACCAGGTACCTGCCGTAAAGCCGCAGCTTGCCTATTATGAAATGTATGGCATTGAGGGTATGATAGCCTTTGATGAGACCTGCAGGTATGCCGGGAGCAAAGGCCTTCTGGTCATAGCAGACGGGAAGAGGAATGATATCGGTACAACAGCCGAAGCCTATTCAAGGGCATTTCTGGGCGAAACGGTTCTGGCGGATGAGATAAAACAAAAGGCCTTTGATACGGATGCGCTCACTGTCAGCCCATATCTCGGCATAGACGGTATCAAACCCTTTATAGACGACTGTGATAAACATGAAAAGGGTATATTTGTACTGGTCAAAACCTCCAACAAATCCTCGGGGCAGCTTCAGGACCTGGTTACACAGGATTGCAGAAGCATTTATGAAATAATGGCTTCATATGTAAATGAATGGGGCAAAAATGTCAGGGGACAGTATGGCTACAGCAGCGTGGGAGCAGTTGTTGGGGCCACCTATCCAAACCAGGCAAAGCTGCTGCGTTCAATTATGAAACACGCATATATTCTTGTACCGGGCTACGGCGCACAGGGCGGAACTGCAAGGGACTGTGTCAACAACTTTAACAGCGACGGTCTGGGGGCCATAGTCAATGCCTCAAGGAGTATAATGTGCGCATATATGTCTGATAACTGGAAGAACCTGTACAGTGAAGATAAGTTTGCAGAAGCTGCGAGAGCTGAAGTAATCAGGATGAAGGAAGATTTAAACAGTGCTCTTGCCGGAGATAGATAAAAAGAAATAAAATTATTTTGTCCCGTATGACCGGTGGGACAGCCACCGGCACATGGGTGTCATGGAGGTTACAATGAAGGCATTTTTACTGCTTGAAGATGGAACGGTTTTTGAGGGGAACAGTTTTGGAAAGGAAGGAAAGGTAGTAGGTGAAGTAGTATTCAACACCGGCATGACAGGATATCAGGAAGTTCTGACCGATCCCTCCTACTGCGGACAGATTGTCTGCATGACTTACCCGCTGATAGGCAATTACGGAGTTAACCTTGATGATATTGAATCCGTAAAGCCCCAGGTAAAGGGGTTTATAGTAAGAGAACTTTGTAAGACGCCCAGCAACTGGAGATCCATAGAATCCCTCAATGAATATTTGAAGAGACATGGGATAATCGGGCTGGAAGGTATAGATACAAGAGCACTTACCATAATATTGAGAAACAGGGGAACAATGAAGGGGACCATAGTCACCTGTGAGACTCTTGAGGAAATTGAAGAAAAAATAGCTGAAGTTAAAGCCTATACCGTAAGCAATCCGGTTTTGCAGGTTACAACTCCCGAAATAAAACATTACAGCGGAGAAGGCTATAAAATTGCACTGCTGGATTACGGTCTCAAGAAAAACATCGTTAGATCACTGCAAAAAAGGAACTGTGAGGTATATGTATTCCCATGTACGGCCACTGCAGAGGAGGTTCTCACTGTTGAACCAGACGGAATAATGCTGTCAAACGGACCGGGAGATCCAAAGGATTGCAGGTTCCAGATAGATAATATTAAAAAGCTGATAGGTAAAAAACCTATTTTCGGAATATGCCTGGGACATCAGCTCACTGCACTTGCCAACGGAGCCGATACCGAAAAGCTCAAATACGGCCACAGAGGCTGCAACCATCCTGTCAAAGATATTGAAAAGGATATGACTTACATCACTTCTCAAAACCATGGGTATACCATCATAAAAGAATCACTTGATCCGGAAATAATGAAAATAAGCCATATAAATATGAATGACGGAACCATAGAAGGTCTTAAATATAAAAATGCCCCCATGTTTACGGTGCAATTCCATCCTGAAGCATCGCCGGGACCGGGGGATACGGCTTATCTCTTTGACGAGTTTATTAAAATGATTGATGAAGCCGGCAGCTCGAACAAATAGACAAAACACAAATGCTTTTCATTAGTTAATAACAGCCGCACAGCGGCAGATTGGAGAATAGAATGCCAAGACGTAATGATATTCACAAGGTATTGGTTATCGGGTCAGGCCCTATCATAATAGGCCAGGCAGCCGAGTTTGACTATGCAGGAACCCAGGCATGCCAGGCACTTAAGGAAGAAGGAATCGAAGTTGTACTTGTAAACAGCAATCCTGCTACAATTATGACTGATACAAATATAGCGGATAAGGTATATATTGAACCACTGAAAGCCGAGGTTGTAAAGAATATAATCATAAAGGAAAAGCCTGACAGCATACTGCCCACTCTGGGAGGCCAGACCGGACTTAATCTTGCAATGGAACTGGCTGAATCGGGTTTTCTGGAAGCAAAGGGCGTAAAGCTGCTTGGAACTGCAACCGAAGCAATTAAAATGGCTGAGGACAGGCAGGATTTCAAGGATACCATGGAACGCATAGGTGAACCCTGTATTGCCAGCAAGGTTGTCACTACCATAGAGGATGCCGTAGCTTTTGCAAAAGAAATTGAATACCCCGTCATTGTAAGACCGGCGTACACACTTGGCGGCACCGGCGGCGGAATTGTCAACAACGAAGAGGAACTGAGGGAAACTGGCGGTCACGGACTACGGCTCAGCCGCGTTCATCAGGTTTTGATTGAAAAATGTATTGCCGGCTGGAAGGAAATAGAGTATGAAGTAATGCGTGACAGCAAGGGAAATGTAATCACCGTATGCAATATGGAAAACATTGATCCCGTCGGTGTACATACGGGTGACAGCATAGTCGTGGCACCTTCGCAGACCCTGGCAGACAAGGAATATCAGATGCTGAGAACCTCTGCCCTGAAAATAATATCGGCGCTTGGAATACAGGGCGGCTGTAATGTTCAGTACGCACTGCACCCTACAAGCTTTGAGTACGCGGTTATCGAGGTTAACCCAAGAGTAAGCCGGTCTTCGGCTTTGGCTTCCAAGGCAACGGGTTACCCAATCGCAAAGGTTGCCTCAAAAATAGCCATCGGATACGGCCTGGATGAGATAAAAAATGCGGTTACCGGCAAGACCTATGCCTGCTTTGAGCCTACCCTGGACTATGTGGTGGTAAAGATACCCAAGTGGCCTTTTGACAAGTTTGTCAGGGCAAAAAGAACACTTGGGACACAGATGAAGGCAACCGGAGAGGTAATGTCCATCAGCAGCTCCTTTGAAGCGGCACTGATGAAAGCCATACGGTCACTGGAACTGGGTATATTCACACTTGAACAGGATATTTATAAAAAACTTGAAGGAAATGAGCTGGTAAGGAAGCTCTCAGATATAAATGACGAAAGAATTTTTGTAATAGCGGAGGCTATACGCCGCTCGGTCACCCTGGAAGAAATTCATGAAATAACAAAAATAGATTACTTCTTCCTATGCAAGATAAAGGAACTGGTGTTGATGGAAGAAAAGCTGAAGTCCTATACACCCGGCCAGCTGACAGGGGATATTTTAAGAAAAGCCAAGAAAATGGGCTTTACAGACAGAGTAATCGCCAAACTGACGGGGACAACAAAGGAGAATATAACAAACCTGAGAAAACAGCAGGGAATTGCGGCAGCCTACAAAATGGTCGACACCTGTGCGGCTGAATTTGAGGCGGCAACTCCGTATTACTATTCCACCTATGACAATAACTCCGAAGTCAAGCAGTCCTCCAGGGAAAAGGTTCTTGTGCTGGGATCGGGCCCTATCAGGATCGGGCAGGGAATAGAATTTGACTACTGTTCGGTTCACTCTGTCTGGGCACTCAAGGAAATGGGTTACGAAACCATAATAGCAAACAACAACCCCGAGACAGTAAGCACCGACTTTGATACTGCCGATAAGCTGTATTTTGAACCGCTTACACCCGAGGATGTGGAAAATATAGTTGAAGCAGAAAATCCCAAAGGAGCCATAGTACAGTTCGGAGGACAGACAGCCATAAAGCTGACAAAAGCGCTGGATGAGATGGGTGTAAGGATATTCGGAACAGAGCCTGAAAATGTAGACGCTGCCGAAGATAGGGAAAAGTTTGACGAAATACTGGAAAAGACAGGTATTCCGAGACCCCAGGGCAAGACAATATTTACACTTGAGGAGGCACTTGCCGCCGCAAACGAGCTGGGTTATCCCGTACTTGTAAGACCTTCCTACGTACTGGGCGGGCAGGGTATGGAAATTGCCTTTAACGACAGGGATGTAGCTGAATTTATGGAGATAATAAACAGAACCGTACAGGAGCACCCCATCCTCATTGATAAATACATGATGGGCAAGGAAATAGAAGTAGATGCCATCTGCGACGGAGAAAACATATTGATACCAGGTATAATGGAGCACCTTGAAAGAGCAGGGGTACACTCTGGTGACAGCATTTCGGTATATCCCACCCAGACGGTCAGTGACAAAATTAAAAAAGTCATTGTGGATTATACCGAAAGGCTTGCAAAGGCTCTCAATGTAATAGGACTTGTAAATATACAGTATGTTGTCTACAACAATGAAGTATACGTAATAGAAGTCAATCCAAGGTCAAGCCGTACAGTACCCTATATAAGCAAGGTTACGGGAATACCAATGGTAAATCTGGCAACCAGGTGCATGATGGGAATGAAGCTGGGGGATTTCAGATTTGGAACAGGACTTTATAAAGAACCTGAATATGTATCTGTTAAAGTACCGGTGTTCTCCTTTGAAAAGCTTCATGACGTGGATATCAGTCTGGGGCCTGAAATGAAATCCACCGGTGAGGTTCTGGGTATTGCCGATAATTTCCCCGAAGCGCTTTATAAGGGTATCATAGCATCGGGGATCAGGCTGCCTCAAAAAGGCGACGGAATATTGATGACGGTAAGGGATACCGACAAGCCCGAGCTTGTGGGAATAGCGGAAGAATTTGAAAAGCTGGGTTTTACCCTATATGCAACAGGCAAGACAGCTCACATGCTGAACCACAACGGTATTGCCACAAATGCGGTCAAGAAGCTGGATGAAGGTTCACCCAACATACTTGACCTGATACAGTCAGGCAAGCTGGGAATGATCATAAATACTCCTACAAAAGGCAGAAAGCCGGACAGGGATGGCTTCAAAATAAGAAGAAAAGCCGTTGAAATGTCAATTCCATGTCTGACATCACTTGATACGGCTTCTGCAATAATCAGATGTCTCAAGCTGGGCAAGACCGAAGGCCAGCTTGAAGTGCTGAACCTGAGTATATTTGAATAGAAATGGAGATAACCATGAAGAAAGTTCTTACTGAACAGATTGCGGACCTGGAAAAGCTCTGTGACGATGTGTACAAAATGACCATCAAGTCGGAGTATGTGGCCCAGAATGCTGCACCGGGCCAGTTTGTCAATGTGAAGTGCGGAGGCATAGAGGCTTTTCTCAGAAGACCTATAAGCATTTGCGACGTGGACAGGGCAAACAGCACCTTTGATATTGTTTTTCAGGTAAAGGGCAACGGGACCGAAAGGCTGAGCTGCAAATGCACAGGCGAGGTTGATATTATGGCTCCGTTGGGAAAGCCCTTTGAAATAGATGACAGGTATAAAAGCATTGTTGTTGTTGGAGGCGGAATAGGTACCTTTCCTCTGCTGTATCTTTTAAACAGCAGTAAAGCGGAAAAAAAGACAGCTTTGCTGGGTTTCAGGACAAAAACCTCCGTGGTGCTGGAAAACCGGTTCAGGGCCGCGGCACATCATGTGGAAATAGCGACCGATGACGGTACTTACGGAAAGCAGGCTTTTGTCACAGAACTGCTGGAGCAGCATATACTCGGGCAAAAGCCCGATATAGTGTATACCTGCGGCCCCGGCATCATGATGCGCAAGGCGGCGGCTATAGCAGAAAAAAACGGTATTCCCTGCCAGGTCTCAATGGAGCAGAGAATGGGCTGCGGAATAGGTGCCTGTCTGGTCTGTGCCTGCAAAACCAAAAAGGGAGAGGATGACTGGGGCTTCGCTCATGTTTGCAAGGACGGCCCGGTATTCTGGAGCACGGACATCTGCTGGGACCAATGCGAAGATAGCAGATAGTGCGTACATCACTTGCCTTCGCATATGAAAAACGCAGGCGTTTTTCCCCGGTGTAGTGCATAGAGGCATACGCCGGGGAGCTTGGCGCATTAAAAAGCCACTGACATTTAGATGTACAGATTGGAGAGTAATATGTCAAATAGCATTGATCTTAGTGTAAATATAGCAGGAATCAGTTTTAAAAATCCGGTCATCATGGCATCAGGCACCTACGGCTTTGGACATGAATACAGCGAATATATTGATTTGAATACTCTTGGAGGAATATCAGTGAAGGGACTTACCCTGAAAGAACGGAAAGGCAATCCTCCGCCCAGAATAGCCGAAACTCCGGCGGGCATACTCAACAGTGTGGGGCTTCAGAACCCGGGAGTTGAGGTGTTTAAAAAGCATGACCTGCCCTTTCTGAAACAATTCGATACAAGGGTAATCGCCAATATAGCCGGAAATACCATAGAAGAGTACTGTGAAATGGCCGAGATACTTGGAGATTCGGAAATTGACGCCATTGAGCTCAATGTTTCCTGCCCCAATGTAAAGGCCGGAGGACTGGCCTTCGGCACCGATCCGCTGCTTATTGAGGAAATAACGTCGGCTGTAAAGAGATACTGTAAGCAGCCTTTAATTGTAAAGCTCTCGCCAAATGTGGGAGACATAAAATCCATGGCCAGAGCGGCCGAAGCGGCCGGGGCGGATTGTGTATCACTTATAAATACAATACTGGGAATGGCAATTGATATCCATAGAAAAAAACCGGTGCTTGCAAATAATTTCGGAGGGCTTTCAGGGCCTGCCGTAAAGCCTGTAGCCGTAAGAATGGTGTATGAGGCCGCCCATGCGGTCAAAATACCTGTGATCGGCATGGGTGGCATAGCCTGCGGTGATGATGCGGTGGAGTTCCTGCTTGCGGGTGCGGCTGCGGTCATGGTCGGCACAGCCAACTTTATTAATCCTGCCATACCTTTGGACATTATTTCTGGACTGAAAGAATACATGAAGAAATACCGATACAGTAATTTAAAGGATATCACAGGCAAGCTGGAATTAAATTAACCTGTTGTGCTAATTGAAATTTTGTTTTTGCTTTACAGATAGATTTAATCAGAATCAACTGGTACGCGAGTACAACTTCATGAAATAAAATGCACAGTTAAAAACAATTGCGGTAAATTGTCGACGAAGGTAAAGTGGTTTTGCCGGCAAAGCAACAGGACGTTGCTTTGAGCTTCAAATCGAGACAGGAGGTCGAGTTTGAGCGACGGCAAAACCGCTTTAGATGAGGCGGTACAATTTTCGCAATTGTTTTGGGTGCGTTTTTATTTTATGAAGTTAGTACGGAAGGTACCAGTTGATATACAAAAATTACACAGGTAAAGTATAAATTAATTAGCACAACGCGTTAAATTAATGCGTTGTGTCAGTTAAATTTACTTTCAAGCCGGTTAATAATATTTGAAAAGTTTGGTATAATTAAACCGAAGGTAACAATTTTTGCGTTGGAGGATGAGATGATAACCAGACTTATTTTTGTAAGACACGCAGAGGCGGAGGGTAATATTAACAGACGTTTTCATGGATGGTTTGACAGCAGGATAACCGAAAAGGGCCACAAGCAGGCCTTGAAAGTTGCCGAAAGGCTGGCCTCCATGCCTATTGATATAATATATTCAAGCAGTTTGACCCGTACCTTGCAGACGGCACAGTATATTGCCGATGTAAAGCAGCTTCCCATAATCCGTACCGATAAGCTGAGGGAGATAAACGGAGGGGATTGGGAGGATATGCCTTTCGATCAGCTTCCGGTACTGTACCCCAAGGAAAATAAAACCTGGGAGGAAGAGCCGCATCTTCATCAAATGCCTAACGGGGAATGTGTTTCCGAGTTTTATGACAGGCTTATGGGGGAAGTAAAGCATATTATCGGCAACAACCCGGGAAAAAATATCTGCATTGTGACCCACGGGGCAGCAATACGCACCATGCTTTGCAGATTTTACGGACAGAAGCTTGAGTACATTAAAAATATATTCTGGCATGATAATACTTCGGTTACCGTAGTAGATTACGATGATAAAAAGGATGAATTTGAAGTGCTGATGGAAGGCGATACAGAACATCTTGGTTTTGAATTGAGCACAATAGAAAATCAGGAATGGTGGCAGGAATTTATGGAAGAAAAGCGCAAGCAAAATAAACTGAAATGAGAAATATAAACGGCAAGTGCTGTAAAGATGGATTTGTGCAATTTGCACATTGGCAGACTCATCTTTATTGTGCCAGCGGAAATGGAGCTTAAATGGAAAAAAATAAACTTATATCCTGGCTTTTCAAAACAAATGCAGTCAGAGTATGCCCTGAAAACAAGCCATTCTGGTATACATCATCCAAGATCGGCCCTTATTATATAAATACCCACTTCCTTTACGGCAGTGAGGAAAAGGCCAACAGCCTGCTGAAAGTGATTGATGTCTGCAAGGAAAACAAGCTTGGATGTTCTGAGATAGTTTTGCAGCTTGCCCGCAAAAATTTTGAAACCGATGAGATTTTCAGGGGTCTAATTTCTTCAATGTGTGAGTATATTAAAAGTAATTTCAATATGAAAAATATCGGTTACATATCAGGGGGAGAAAGAAGAGACTGGTTTTTTTCACTGATAATAGCGGATATGCTTAAAATTCCGCATATAACAATATTTAAGGACCTGACGGCTGTTTTGTTTCAGAAGGGTGTATCCTCTGAGGTTAAGGATATAAAAAACGAAAATGTCCTTCATATAGCTGATATAATAACCGAGGCTTCCAGCTACACCAGAGCCTGGATACCGGCTGTCCAGTCCCTGAACGGAAATTTGAAATACAGTCTGGTGGTTGTCGACAGACTCCAGGGCGGTGCAGAAAAGCTCAATGGTGCCGGAGTGGAATCACACGCTTTGATGAATGTTGACAAAGCCCTGTTCAACGGGGCCCTGGATGAAAATTACATTACCGGGCAACAGCATAAAATGCTTATGGATTATCTTGAAAGACCCACTGAAACTATGAGGGCTTTCCTTGCGGAACATCCGGAATTCATTCAAAATTCTCTGCAGGCTGATCCAAAGACTGCCGAAAGAGCAAGGATATGTATAGAACAGAATATATACGGATTGTCCTGATCGGCAGGTTAGGCTCAAGGAAGATTCCAATGACGGATAATCCGGTTATTTATAGCTGGAAACGGGGATCGGTATGAAAAATGGCTTTTTACGAAACATGAAAAACAGCGGCAGAAAAAATATTATTACAGCGTCCATAGTATTGGCATTGGGATTTGCAGCTCTATTGGGCTACAACAAAATTGTTTATCTGGATGCTTTTTTCTTTTTAAAAGGTAAGGTTACTGTTGAAAAGATAGTTTGTGAAGGGGATATGGATGGGGATGGTATCTCCGACATGGATGACATAGTCCAGGGTGCCAGGAAGGAGGTACTTAACCGGACAAAATACCAGAGTACCTATTATGAAGGAGGATACCCTCCCGAGTGGGAAGGAGTCTGCACCGATGTTATCTGGCGGGCGTTGAAAAATGCAGGGTATGATTTAAAAAGCAATATGGACAGGGATATTCTTGATAATACTGAAGATTATAAAAATGGTGTAAAGATACCCGATCCCAATATCGATTTCAGGCGTGTAAAAAACCAGATAGTATTCTTTGAAAAGTATGCCGAAAGCCTGACCTGGGAAGTTAAACCCTATGACAAAAAGAACCTTTACCAATGGCAGCCCGGCGATATAGTGGTATTGAACAGGTCCGACCATGTGGCCATAGTGTCTGATAAAAGGCGCAAGGACGGAGTGCCGTACATCATACACAATGCCAGTACCGTAGCGGTTGAGGAAGAAAATATATTGCTGAAGTGGAGCAAGAGCGGCCGGATTATCGGTCATTTCAGGTTTCCAGAGGAGCGGTTGGAATAAAAGTAAAAATGATATGGGTAAAGGGATTTTTTTGATATAATGATGCAATAACAGGAGGAAACATCAATATGGGAATTCAAAAGACGAATGTTATGAGAGTACTGGATAGTGCGCATATTCCGTATAATACATATACCTATGAAAACAGGGATGGGGCTATAGATGGGATTTCTGTGGCCAATAAGATCGGACAGCCTGCGGAAAAGGTATATAAAACTCTTGTTACAAGAGGTGCCAGCAAGAATTTCTTCATTTTTGTCATTCCTGTGGGTAAGGAACTGAATCTTAAGGCCGCGGCAAAATCGGTGGGCGAAAAGTCCGTCGAGATGATCAGAATGGATGAAATAAACAGGGTAACCGGCTATATCAGAGGAGGCTGCTCGCCCATAGGAATGAAAAAGGATTACACGACGGTTGTGGACAGCTCCTGTGGAAATATTGACTCAATAATATTCAGTGCAGGAAAAATCGGCTTTCAGGTAGAGATAAAGCCCCAGGAGCTGGTTGATTTTATAAAAGCCGGCGTTGCACCTGTAATAGACTGATTATCCCTGACTTTATTTGGTAATGTATTATTATAAAGATATTAGAGGAGAATACTTATGCACATAGACCAGAATACGCTTATTGCCATAGCTGTTGTTGTAGTTGGATTTTTTACTTTTACATACGTCTCGATGCAGGAGATATTTAAGTTCAAGCTGAAAAAGGAGCAGATTAAGGTGGATGCCATGGTTAAAGCAGAAGAGATAAAGGCAAAAAACCAACTTGACATTGAAGCCTTAATACATAAGGATAGTGTTAATCAAAGCAAACAGGTAAAAGATAACCGGAGTCCGGTAAATGAGGAAGATTATCTTAGCGAGAGAAGGAATAAACTGGACGAACGGGCGTAGTAGTTATTGATTTTAATTACTATGGTCTAAACCCGGCCGAATAATTTGTAGCAAGTTAAATTAATTCGCTGTGCCAATTGATATTTTGTTTTGCTTTTTAGATAGGTTTAGTTAGAATCAACGGGGTAATTGTTTTGAGGGTGTCCTTATTTTATGAAGTTAGTACGGAAGTTACCAGTTGATTTAAAGAATTACACAGGTAAAGCAAAATTTAAATAATTAGCGCAACGCGTTAAATAATATACTTTATCTTCCCATTCTCAAAAAGCTCGGATATCTCCTTCTGAAAAAACTCTTTAATCTGAGACATGGTTTCCCTGGGATAGACATATTTGCCATAACCGAATTGTCCGTATTTAAACTGTCTGTTTCCGTTGTCCATGTCCAGGGTGGTTTCAGGAAAGATTTCAGTTATTTTATTTCTGGCTTTTGTGGTATACCTGTGGGAAATAACCTCAAAGGTCACAGGATTTGAGGCTGAGGCCGGAAATTCCTGCCGCAGTGCGGACAGAAGCTCTCTGTATTCCTTTTCCCAGCCCTCATAGATAAACACAGGTGCAATTATAAAGCCAACAGGATAGCCGGCTGAATATAATTTGGCACTTGCCTCAATACGTTTTTTTGCCGAAGCGGTTTTATGTTCGTACTTTTTTATTATGGACTCGGTATTCAAACTGAAGCGTATTTCTGTACGGTTTTTGTGTTCCAGGGTCAAGAGATCATCAATATCGGTATATTTGGTGACAAACCTGAAGCGGGCCTTTTCCTGGGCGGCAAAGTAGCGTATGGCCATTTTCAACGCCCCGGTATACGGTTCCACGGGAACAGGGTCGGAGGTTGCAGAACCTTCAAAGATAGTCTCCTCCGGTAATCTTTCACCAATATATTTATCGGCTTGCCGGAATATGTCTTCAAGATTTACATGAATTCTTATAAAAGGTTTGTCGCCCAATTGGGTATTGAGATAGCAGTATTCACACTGACCGATGCAGCCGCTTACCAGAGGCAGCTGGTAATGGGCCGAGGGCTTGCAGCTCTGAAAGCTCAAGCTCTTTTTTACACCCACAACAAGGGTGTTTTTTCCGCTTTGATACAAAGCAGCTGTTGTTTCTCCGGGAATATGACTTTTTACTTTATTCAATGAGCTTTCGATTATCTGAAGGTTGCCGGCTTTGAAGCTTTCATACAGCTGTCGTCCCAGGGGATAGTCCAGAGAGCCTGTTTCGAAAATTACTCTTTGCGGTACAAACATATATAACCTCTTCTACTGTTATTTTAATTTAGTTTGCACCAATCAGGCAAAATTCATAATAAAAATTTGGGAAAACCAGTTATTACTTCCAGCCGTCGGTGTAATCATCCTGAAATTCATCAGAAGAGGGAAGTTTATGGGCTTTGAATCCGGTTTTGACTCTTTCGGAAAACAAATAGGCGCATATGAGGGAGGTAACGGGAATGGTTACCAAAATACCGAAGCTGCCTATCAGTGCCTGAAGAATCTCAACCACGATCATCTCCTTGTTCATAAGCTCCAAAACAGAGCTGTTATAGGATACCAGCAGCAGAACCACAGAAAGTGAGCTTCCGATATAAGCCAGAATCAAGGTATTGGCCATAGTACCCATTATATCTCTTCCGATAGCCATTCCGGATTTAATAATAAGGCTGAAGGGGGTGTATTCGAGTTTTTCCTTGAATTCGGCAAGGGCGGCCGCTATGGACATTGATACGTCCATTATGGCTCCGATGGCTCCGATAAGTATAGCTGCAAATATTATTGCCCTGAGATCTATAGGATGATTGGGATTGACTCGGATTACATAAAGGGATTCCTCACTGACCAGACCGGTAAGCTTTAATACGTTGTCCATTATAAGGGTAAGAAAACCTGACACCAAAATACCGGCAAAGCAGCCTATTCCAGCCGAAAGGCTTTTCTTGTTGGCACCATAAATGATAAGGAAGGACATTGTTATTATAAAAATGCAGGTTATTATGGACCAGAAATATATATTGAAGCCCTGGAGTACGGCCGGAATAAATACAGCAAAAATTGCTGCACAGGTAAAGATAAGAGAAATAATTGTATTGAAGCCTTTAAAACGTCCGAAAATCACAAGAAATACAAAAAAAGCAATTCCCATTATCAAAAGCGAATCGGATCTCAGGTACTCGCCCAACACCCAGTCATTATCGGAACCTTCGTTATCCAGCCTGTAAAGTATTACCTTGTCCCCTGCCTGAACCTCTTTCAGAGAAGCTCCGGTAAAAGGGTCTATGGTTTGCAATGCCATAATCTCAGTACCCTTGTCATCACCGGATAAAACCCTGGCCTGAAATATGATTTCCTTGCCTGTATCGGGATTTTCGCCCCCCAGATCATATTCTGTCTTCTTTGTACTGACAACTTTTATGACCTGTGCCTTTTCAGCGGTAACTCCTTCTGCTCCGCTCAGCATGTTCAGGTTTTTTGTGGTCATTTTGTTGCCGGCTACCAGAATGACTACTGAAAAGATTATTGCTAGAAGATATACCAGGGTTTCTCTATTTAAAAATGATTTAACTTTTATTGACATGTTTCCTCCGGATACTGAAATAATCAATTGCATTATTTAATGATAGCACAGTAAATTTTTCAGTACAATAGGAGCAGCGGAGGAGAAAATCAAATTTGATAATCGGTATAGTCGGTATTCCGGAATTCCGAAGGACTTAATCCGTATATCTTTTTAAACTGCTTCATAAAATAGTTCAAGTCACGGTAGCCTATCTGAAAGCCTATTTCATAGGTTTTCAAGTTTGTACTTTTAAAAAGATACTCTGCACGGGTCATCTTGACCATGGTGACATAATCGTTGAAATGAATACCTGTTTTGGCCGGAAAGGAATTACTCAAATACGTATTGTTAATGAAGAATTTTTCGGCTATTACTTTCAGTTTCAGATCATCTTCAGGATTATTCAATATGTATTCGCAGATATGCCGGATATTATCATCCTGAGTATCGGGCTGAAACTTTACAATAAACCTGATTAAATAATTTAATTTTCTCATATAAAACTCTTTAAAGGTATCAGTATCGCCGTCGTGTAAAAAATCCACTTCTTCAAAATAATTGATCCCGATAAAATTTCCAAGCCACTTAAATTCTTCATAAACTGCTTTTATAAGATTGTGATACAGCTTTTTGATAATGATATCTGCTTTAATAATGTTGTCGGATAAGGCCAGATATAAATTTTCTGCAGTTGAACCAAACAATTGAACGGCCGAGAAGTCCCTGTTTTTAATATAATTAAAAATATTTTTCTCCTCAGCTGCCGGATATATCCAGTCATTGTTTTCGGAAACATAGCCTGAGGTCAGTTTCTGGTTTTGGGTTTCCTTTAAAAAGTTCCCTGCTCTTTGCAGAACCTGCAGCAAACTTTCCTCGGCAGCAGGTTTTACGAGATAGTCAAATGCTCCTAAAACTATACCCTGCCTGGCATAGTTAAATTCACTGTATTCACTGATAATAACAACACAGGAACATAGATTATCCTTTTTAATTTCCCTTAAAAGCTGAAGCCCATCAATTATGGGCATTCTAATATCTGTCAATACCAGATCGTATTCGTTATTTTTGAGTAAATCAATAGCCTGACTGCCGTTACTGGCTTTTCCGGCAACTTCAAAACCTGATATTTCGCCCCATACCTTAAGGCGCTCCAATTCAATAAGAAAAATATCCCTGTCGTCAACAATTAATGTTTTGTACATTTTTGATTCACCTCGGTTCTATAATGCCTGCAGTTATTTCAATATATTTTCCTGGCTGATAGTAAAGTAAACACAGGCGCCTATTCCAACCTCACCTGTTATCCAGACTCTGCCTCCGGATTTTTCTATTATTTTTTTCACAATTGCAAGGCCGACTCCGCTGCCTTCAAAATCATTTATTGAATGCATACGCTGAAACATACCGAAAAGATTCTCTGAAAACTTCATATCGAAACCGACACCGTTATCCCTTATGTAAAAACGGTTTTCATTATTGACAAACAGGTATCCTACTGTAATGATCCCAATATCCACATTCCTGGTAAACTTCAAGGAATTTGAAATTATATTTGTAATTACCTGTTTCATCAGCACTTTGTCTGCCAAAATAAAAGGCATATCATCTTCAAACCTTAAAATTATTTTCTGATTTTTTGAAAAACCTATTACAAGCTCATCGAAAACAGCCGTAACCATTTCCTTCAGATCCAATGCCTCCAGGATGGGGTCAAAATCCGTAAACCTGGTATACTCCAAAAGCTTGTTTATCAAAATCAAGGTATCACTGCATATGCCTCTGATGTTCTGAATAAGCTCGATACCTTCTGGGGCAACGGTATTTTTGTAATCCTCAATGAAAATTCTGGCATAACCGTCTATAGCCCGGACCGGAGCTTTAATTTCATGAGATATGGTATAATTAAAGGCTTGCAGCTCATTATTAGAAATCTGAAGCCTGCTTGCTATTTCCTGAAAGTCTAAATTATTTGAATTTTTTATATCAGCATCATCTTTGTTATTTATAGAAATCACTCCAAAACGATTAATTCTTCAAGGTTCACGTTTTTATCAGCTATTATAAAACTTTTTAAAACAGGACTTCTACAGTTTTCAAGAGATAAAATCAAATAACTGATACCAGGGTCAAAAGCCAGTCGTATATCCTCTTCGGAAGGTCTTGCAGGAGAAGCGGGATGACTGTGAAAATTTGCTAAAAGCTGCCAACGGTTTTTGCGTATATCAGATATTACTTTAAATTGTTCCTGAGTATCCATGGAAAAATGTTCGGGACTCTGATCAATATTTTTTAAGGGATAAACCTTTTGAACAATTTTTTTATCTCCGTCAATAATTCCGCCCAAAAGACCACAGCTTTCATTTGGCAAGCCCTTAATCGAATGATTGAGTATATCATTGAAATGCCGTCTTTCCAATATAAACATAGCTAACCTCCTAAAAACTTATTTATCTATATCTTAAAAAAAACATACTATAAATATATGTATAATATATAATTTTAAGTATTATTTGTCAATTGTAATACATACTAAAAATATTTGTTTAATAAGTATACTAGCACATTACTTTTCAAAGTCAATTTCAAAAAAGAATACCTAAATATAAACCACTTAAATTCTAAATTTAGTCTTGTTGCCAGTCAAAACCAGAAAAACTATAATTTATAAATGAAGAATTATCTGCAATGCGGCTTTTCATAATATTTCTGTCGCTGCATGGCAGCGGGATGAGGGGTTTATATGCAGAAAATAAAAGTTTTAATAATTGAAGAGTTTAAATATATTGCCGATTTAAATGTCCTTGAGCTCAAAAGAGGCGGATTTGAGGTGGAAAGTCTGTATGTGTGCAGTGAGGATGCCATGAGACAGGCTTTAAGCTTTAGCAGTTATGATATTATTTTATCCGATAATTCAACACCCCACTTTAATGCAATCCAGGCCCTGTTTACCAGGAATGAACTGGCGCCGAAAACGCCATTCATAATAGTTTCTGAGGATGTATCGCCTGAAAGCATAAAATTTGCCATGAAAAACAGCTGTTGTGCGTATCTGCTGAAGGAAAATCTTCATCAGCTTGCCATTCTTGTTAAAAATATAGTGAACCGTACTATATAATGTCGGCCTGGTGATGCAGCTCATACATGATAATAGGAGATGAGTTAATGGGATTTATCGGAAAAATTATATCATGTTTAAACGTATGCGGTTAAAATTTTAAAAAGGAGAGTTGTATTATGCGGATTACTGTAAATGGAAAGGAAACGGAGCTTGAAAGGGAAGTAAACATTGCCGGACTGCTTGAGCAGGGATATGTTGAAATGCAGGAATATGTGACAGTTCAGGTCAATGATATCATAGTTCAGAAAAATGAATACGATGGATTCATTATAAAAGAAGGAGATATAATTGAATTCCTATACTATATGGGTGGGGGGAACTGACTATAAAAGCTGCCGAAATAGAAGGAATAAATCTAAATTTAGTCTACTATTTATCAAAATTTACTCCATTGTAATGAAAAATACATAATATTAAAATAAACATATCGGAATGGTATATATTTAATTGCGGCATGAGAGCAAGGTGATCGGCAGAGCATTTGGAATGGAGCTGCAGCAAAGACGGAATTGATCAGAAAAATTGATTCTGCCTTATTAATAAAAATTAATATAAAAGGAGAAGTATTTATGGCTAGATTATTTACATCAGAATCAGTAACGGAAGGACATCCGGATAAAATATGCGATCAAATATCAGATGCAATACTCGATGCATTAATCGAACAGGATCCTTATTCAAGAGTTGCCGCTGAAACAACAGTAGCAACCGGTCTGGCTTTAGTGGTAGGTGAGATATCCACCAAGGCGTATATTGACATCCCCAAAATCATAAGAAATACAATCAGAGAAATCGGTTATACAAAAAATGCCGATGGCTTTGAGGCCGATTCCATCGCTGTTCTTACCTCAATAGATGAACAGTCTGCGGATATCGCACTGGGTGTAGACAGGGCATATGAATCAAAGACAGGTGATTCAAAGGAGGACTTTGGAACAGGTGCCGGAGATCAGGGAATGATGTTCGGTTATGCAACAAATGAAACCCCGGAATATCTCCCCATTACAATTTCATTTGCACACCGCCTGACCAGAAGGCTTACAGAAGTAAGAAAGAACGGAACTCTCACATATCTGAGACCTGACGGAAAATCCCAGGTGACTGTGGAATTTGATGATGCCGGCAATGCTAAAAGAATAGATACAGTTGTCATCTCTACACAGCATAGTGAAGAGGCGGCATTGCAGCAAATTAGAGAAGATATTATAAAGCATGTAATCAAAGAAGTAATTCCTGCTGATTTGCTTGATGAAAACACCAAATATTTCGTTAATCCTACCGGCAGATTTGTGATAGGAGGTCCTCAGGGAGACGCCGGCCTTACAGGCAGGAAAATAATTGTTGATACATATGGCGGAGTCGGAAGACACGGGGGCGGAGCTTTTTCCGGCAAGGATCCTACAAAGGTTGACAGGTCGGCGGCCTATGCGGTCAGATGGGTTGCAAAAAATCTTGTAGCTGCCGGGGTTGCAGACAAGCTGGAAATTGAAGTTGCATATGCAATAGGTGTTGCCAAACCTGTTTCCATATCGGTTGATACCTTTGGCACAGGGAAGATCCCGGATGAAAAAATTGTTGATATCATCAGCAGGGAATTTGATTTGAGACCGGCCGCAATAATTGACTCGCTGGACTTAAGAAAACCCATATACAAACAAACCGCAGCATATGGCCACTTTGGAAGAACCGATATTGATCTGCCCTGGGAAAGGCTTGACAGAGTTGATGCAATTAAAAAACACCTCTAAAACAAGATTAAAATTTATTAAGTAGCTGTATAGTTTTTTTAAATCGGACTAAAAGGAGATCGGTATCTAATGGCAGTTGAATTATTGAATAAAAAGCAAACTGAACTGACTCTGAAGGAGGTAATTGAAAAATACAGCGATATATCTCCATACGCAATAATTAAAGCAGATGTTCAGCGAAGGACGGTGGTATATAGTGAAAGGGCATTGGAAGCTGCCGATAAGAACATTCATCAGGTCCAGGCCAGAGGGATTTTTGCTTCTGTGGGTGAAAAGCATGACTATATGCCGGTATCCTTGATACTGAGGGACGGTCTTTCCATACTTACGGGACCTGTTACTACCTTGAGAAATGCTCCCTATGTAGTGGATAAAATTGATGGAAAATTGTATCTCACCGATAGCGGAGAGCTTGTTGAAGAGGTTGAATATTGGTATAAGCCTGATTTTCAGGATAAACTCACCTCTTCGGGAAAGCCAATGTGGCAGATAGCCACCGCAAGGCCTCAGAGGCTGGATATTGACCCCTACAGCTACTGCCATTTCTGGGATAAGGGCGATGGCTGCAGATTCTGTAACATGGGGGCTAATTTCAACAGGAGCAAACGTGAATTTAACAAGCCGGCCAGGCTGGATGCGGAGGATGTTTATGAAACAGTCCGTGAAGCATTAAAACAGCCTGGAAGGTTCACAAACATAAAAATGACGGCGGGCTCGATTTTGAGCGGTGAGGAGATTTTTGACGATGAGGTGGAAATGTATATTGAAATTCTCCAGGCCGTGGGCCGGAATTTCAAAACAAAGAGGTTTCCCAGCCAGATAATAGCTTCAGCGTTTTCTGAAAAGCAGCTGGCAAGGATATATGAAAATACGGGGGTAATGTCCTTCACTTCCGATATGGAAGTATTGAATGAAAAGCTTTTTGCCTCGGTCTGTCCCGGTAAAAGCAAGCTTGTCGGCTATAAGGAATGGAAGCGGCGCATATTTGCAGCGGTGGATATATTCGGAAGAGGCTTTGTAAATACCGGAATCGTAGGCGGGGTTGAAACGGCGCAGCCCGGAGGCTTCACCACAGAAGAGGATGCTCTGAAGGCTACGCTGGAAGAGGCTGAAGACTTCGCTCAGCATGGTGTAAGTACGGTGCATTGTGTATGGGTTCCATACCCCGGGTCGGTGTTCCAGAATCAGAACAATCCTTCCCTTGAGTATTATGTCAGGTTAAGCAAGGGGCTTTATGAACTCCGAAAAAAGTATGACCTTTCAATCGATATGGATAATTACAGACGCTGCGGAAACCATCCCGACTCGGATCTGGACCGGGTACTGTAGAGAGGAGAAAAAATAATATGGCTATACGACTTGAAAAAGATATCATTGAGCTGGTGGAAGAGGACAAAGCCGTCAAGGTGCTTGCAACCACTGATAAAGACGGTGTGCCCCACGTAGTTTTTAAAGGCTCCCTCAATATTGACCGGGATGGAAATCTTATTTATCTTGAGCTCCTGGAATCCTCCAGAACCAACAGCAACCTTGTAAACAGTATCTGGTTTAATAAAAAGGTTGCGGTATCTGTAAAATCAGAAGATGGCAGAAGTGTACAAATAAAGGGTATTCCGGTCAAGTGCCATATAACCGGCCCTGTTTTTGAACACTATTACAAAATAATCAGCCGGAGGATTCAGGATGCCGATCTGGCTGCGGTATGGGTAATAGAACCCGAGGAAATACGGGAAGAAACCTATAAAATAAGAAAAGCGGAAGAGGAAAAAAACCATCCTCTTTTACTGCACCTGGATAGATTGGCAAAATAAAATTTAAAACCCAAAAATGAAGAGGAGGCATTTCCATGCTAAAAAATAAAATTATAAAAAGAATATTATCAACATCTTTATCTTTATTACTCATTACAGCAACAGCGGGATGCGGTAATACCTCCGGTGATACAAAGTCGGCAGCAACGACACAAAGCTCTGCCGTTTCAACGACTCAGGCAGGTGCATCACAGTCTCCGGCTGCCGGTGCCTCTGCACAGAGCAGTGAACAGGGAACCTCTGCAGATAAAAATATAGTTGTTAAATACGGTTATCAGCCGGGACATTCACAGGTTGTAATAGCAGATAAAAAAGGTTTCTTCAAGGAAGAATTTGAAAAGGACAATATTACTTTTCAATTCAGCAAATTTCAGTCAGGTCCTGCGCTGATCACCTCTCTGACGGCAGGGGAGCTGGATTTCGGCCAAACAGGCGACATACCTGCGCTTTCGGCAAGGGCAAATAATGTAGATATTAAAATAGTGGGAAAATATATCAGTTCCGATCAGGTTAACAGCCTGCTTGTAACCAAAGATTCAGGAATAAAAACCATAGCGGAGCTAAAAGGCAAAAAGATTGGTGTTACTATAGGTTCAACCTGCCATCAGTTGCTGTACATATATCTGGAATCAGCAGGTCTTAAGCCGGCAGACATTCAGCAGGTAAATCTGATGCCCGGTGACATAGTCTCAAGTCTGGTGTCGGGAAATGTTGACGCGGCGGTTACCTGGGAACCCTATGCCAGCATGACTCTTGCAAAGGGAGTTACAGATAAATTGGCCGACGGCGTGGGTTATAAAAAGGAAGTTGATGTTATTATTGCAAATAACCCGTTTTTGCAGCAGCATCCTGATGTAACTGCCAGAATTCTGAAGGTGCTTGACAAGGCCGGAAAATGGGTTGCGCAAAATCAGGAGGAGGCACTTAAGATAGTCGGTACCGATGCCGGTGTTGACCCGAGTGTTTTAGCACCCATGTTTTCAAAAGTGGTTGTGGATGATATAGGCTTAAATGCCGAAGATATTGATTCAATAAAGAAATCCCAGGAATTCTTGAGAAAATATCAGATTATCAAGAAAGATGTGGACGTGGATGCACTTATTGATACCCAATATTTAAAATTGGCAGGCATTCAGAAGTAGGCTCTATATTAATTCTGAAAAAATCACTACATGGTTTCAGCCGTAATTAAATCTATAGAAATACCGCCTGAGCAGGGTGAATATGTATTCATCCTGCCTGCGCTATTTAAGGGGTGAAATGTATATGAGTTTCAAAATGAACACTAAAATAAGCCACTTTGATAAACGCCTGAATATTTTATTGATGTTTCTGACACCTGTGGTGATAGTGGCAGCCTGGCAAATAGCCAGTGAAAACGGCAAAATTAATGCGTCTGTATTGCCTTCACCTTTTACCATAGGCGGAACACTGGCTTCTATGGCACAGAGCGGAGAATTGTTTCAGCATTTGAGCGTAAGTCTGCTTCGGGTAATAAAAGGATATCTGGTGGGATGCTTACTGGGTATAACTGCAGGAACACTTATGGGTCTCATAAGAAAATTTGAAAGTGCCATGACTCTGGTTTTTGGAATAATCAGACCCATTCCAATAATTGCATGGGTTCCCATATTAATTCTCTGGATGGGGATTGACGAATCATCCAAAGTAACGGTGATAGCTTTCGGTACGTTTTTTCCTGTAATGCTTAATACTGTTTACGGTATCCAAAGCACCGACAAAAAATATCTCGAGGTGGCATATTCTTTAGAAAAAAGTCCTGCCAGGATCCTGCTTAGAGTTATTTTTCCATCTGCTCTTCCTGCCATATTTACAGGAATACGTATAGGTCTGGGAATAGCCTGGATGAGTGTTGTTGGCGCCGAGTTGATAGCTGCTTCCTCAGGCATAGGTTATCTTATTTCGTATGCGGGACAGTTATCCCAGCCTGATGTAATGCTGGCAGGAGTTATTTCAATAGGAATTGTGGGACTGCTGCTTGATATACTGCTCAGGGCGGTTGAAAGGCTGGTTTTGAAATGGAATATAACAAGCAAATAAATATTCACCGTCTGTGTGTTATAAATATCAATCGGTAAAACGGAGGTTAACCTGATGACTGATGCAAATAAAGAAATTCTTGAAATAAAAAATTTGAATATCAATTTTACAATTGATTCGGGTATGCTTCAGGTTTTGAACAATATAAACCTTACCATTTCAAAAGGCGAATTCATATGTATTGTCGGAGCCAGCGGCTGCGGGAAAAGTACTCTGCTTCGGATAATCGGAGGCCTGGAGCAGGACTATACGGGCAGTTGCCTGTTTAAGGGACAGGAAGTAAGAAAGCCGTCGGTAGACCGCGGCTTCGTATTTCAGGAATCGAGGCTCTTTCCATGGCTGACAGTTGAGAAAAATGTGGAATTTGGCCTTAGAGATGCTTCGGAAGAAAAACAAAATAATAATTTAAAAAGCAAAAGAAAAACGGTGCGGCAGCATCTGGAATTAGTCGGGCTTGAGAACTTCGGCAAGGCATATCCCAATCAGCTTTCGGGCGGAATGCAGCAGCGTGCCAGCATAGCCAGAGCATTGGTGAACAATCCCGACATGCTTCTGCTGGATGAACCCTTCGGTGCATTGGATGCTTTTACCAGGATAAATATGCAGCAGGAAATACTTAAAATCTGGCATAAGGAAAAGACCACAATGATCCTGGTCACCCACGACATTGACGAGGCTGTTTATCTGGCCGACAGGGTTGTTCTGATGTCCCAGAGGCCCGGAACCATAAAGAGGATTGTCAAGAATGATGTTCCCAGGCCCAGAAACCGGAAAAATCCCGAGTATACAAAAATAAGGAATGAGATATTTGAAGAGTTTTTTTCAGAATTTGAGACTGATATTGAGTATTTTATTTAACGGGAGTAACAGGACTTTGTTAAAATTTTATTATTTGATAGCCGCTATACCGGCTCAAAGCCATAACACGGCTCATGGAGGTTAACTTATGCTTAAATTTCCCAATGAGGGTTCGGATTTGAAGACAATTTATTCAAATATGGATGAACTCAAAATAAAAGATGGAAACTGGAAGGAAGGAAAGACCTGGAGTCTTGTATATTATGCAGGCGAAGAAATAACCAAAGTCGCCGAAGAGGCCTACTTGAAATTTTTCCATGCCAATGCCTTAAATCCTACGGTCTTCAACAGTCTGCGCCAGTTTGAAAATCATATTCTGTCCATGGCTGCCGACCTGTTTCACGGCGGTGAGGAGACTGCCGGAAGTCTGACCAGCGGAGGCAGCGAAAGTATTCTTATGGCTGTTAAGACATATAGGGATGAGGCCCGGGCTCTTCATCCGGAAATCAGGGAGCCCGAAATGATTTTACCTGTGTCGGCCCATGCTTCCTTTGAAAAAGCAGCTCATTATTTTGGTGTCAAGGCGGTGCATATACCGCTGACTGATGAGTATAAAGCTGATCTAAAGGCAATTGAGCAGGCAATCACACCCAATACAATACTTATAGTGGGGTCAGCTCCGGCGTATCCACAGGGGATTGTCGACCCAATAGCTCAAATGGGTCAGCTTGCACTTAAATATGGACTGAGGTTTCATGTGGACGCCTGCCTGGGAGGATTTATCCTGCCCTTTATAAAGGATATCGGTTACCGGGTTCCGGACTTTGATTTTTCTGTTCCGGGTGTAAGTTCTATTTCGGCAGATCTGCATAAATATGGTTTTGCAGCAAAGGGAGTGTCTGTCATACTTTACCGGAACAGCACCTTGAGGAGATACCAGTATTTTGCCTATGCCGACTGGCCGGGCGGCCTGTTCGTATCACCGTCGGCCACGGGTACCAGGCCGGGCGGTGCAATAGCATCCGCCTATGCGGTTCTGAACTATTTGGGCCGGCAGGGCTATCAGAAGCTGGCCCGCACAGTTATGGACATAACCGGACAGCTGCAGAAGGGTATAACGGAAATTCCCGGACTGTTTATACTCGGGAAACCTGAAGCCGGCGTCTTTGCTTTTGGTTCAGACAGTATAAATATTCATGCCCTGGCAGATAAGCTGGAGGAGAAGGGCTGGGTAATAGATCAGCAGACAAATCCGGACTGTCTCCATTTTATGGTGACGCCGGCTCACGAGAATGCTGCCGAAAGTTTTCTGAAAGATTTAAAAACTGCTGCAGCAGAAGTAAAAAGCAATCCCGAAGCTTCGACGGGAAACAGTGCGGCGCTTTACGGCATGAAAGCGGCGCTGCCCCCGGGAAAGACCGAAGAATATCTGCTGGACAGCCTGAATAAGCTGATGGGCAGGAATGAGTAACAGTTTGCTAAAACGAAAAAATGAATGAATAGAATGAACTAATAGGACGAACGAACAGGATATTTTGATATGAATTATGTAAACTGGTTAGGGAGCTGCAAATATGAAATTTGAAAATGGAGACTTTTTAATAAAGGCAGCTGAGGAAAAGGACATTCCCGTAGTCTTGAATATGAGAAAGAAACTTTTCAGTGATACGGGTGTCCCGCGGGATGCGTTCAGGGACGATCTGGATTCCACTTTGCTGCAGGATTATACTGATGCATATAAAAGAAAGGATATGCTTCATTTCCTTGCCTGTGACAGGGAAAAGGACGGACAGCCTGCAGCAATTGCAGGATTGCTGCTGAAAAGGGATTTTCCCTACTATTTGTTTAAACCGGGTTATTACGGCTGGGTTATTGATGTTTACACCGAACCCGAATACCGCGGCAGGGGTCTGGCCACAAGGCTTCTGGAAAAGGTAAGGCTCTGGGGACAGGAAAAAGGGGTTGCCGAGCTGAAGCTTATTTCAGCAAGTCAAAATGCTCGTAAAATTTATGAAAAATTCGGATTCCGGCCTACTTCTGAGATGAGCATGAATATAGGAGGACAAAAAACCTATAACGAGCTTATCGATCTTGCAAATGAAAGCAATAAACCTTAGGAGTATATAGTAAACAGGCAGGACTACAGGTCTTAATCCAAATATAGTCAGTTAAATATCTAAATTTAATCTATTGTTGTATAACCTGATTGTAAATATAATAATAAATATAAACATACATAGAGGAATTATATGACATAATTCATTTATAACACTGGCGGCAAAAAGAATTGAATATTTTCAAAATCCAATATATCTGATTAGAAAACTAAAGGGTAATTGTAGTTAAATGCTGTGATTATTCTTTAGTTTTTTTAATTCCATAAAATAAAAAATAAATTTTTAAATTCAATACTAAAAGTAAAGAAAGCGAGGGTGTAACATGAAAAACAAAAAATTCAAGCTTCTAGTTGCAGCTTTAATGATTATCAGCCTTTTGTCGGGTGGAATTACAGGCTGCGGCAGCAACTCAAACAGTGATTCGAAGGCTGCGGCACAAAATACGGAATCAAATTCTACAACAAAAGCAGTATCAGGTTCGGAAGATAAAGATACCTTCAAAATCAATATTGCAGTAGATTCAGGTACTTTTGCATATCCATTCTGGGTTGCCAAAAACAAAGGCATCCTGAAAAAATACAATATCGAAGCAAACTATCAGACTTATGCATATGGAATTGATACTATAAATGCTGTTCAGCTTGACCAGGCAGATATTGGCGAAGCTATGGATTTTGCGGCGGTAAGCCGGCTGGGCGGAGCAAGCGAGCTGCAATTTATTTCTTTTATCGCCGGTAATAAATTAAGTGCAGCAAAATTATATGTTCTCAAAGACAATATTCAAAAAGTTGAAGAGCTGTCAGGTAAATCGGTAGTTGTACAAAAAGGAACCGTAAATGAATATGTCTGGGCACAGACTTATGCCAAATTCGGTATTGATCCCAAATCGGTAAATCCTCTTTATATCAGCAGCACTGCAGAGGGGCTTGCACTCGTGAAATCAGGGGATGCCGATGCAATCTGGGCAGGAGCGGATATCAGCAGCCAGGTTGAAGAACTGGGAGGCAGAAATCTTGGTGATTACAGTCTAATAGGATTTGCTCCGCAGGGATTTCTGATGCTCAAAAAAGGATATCTTGAAAAAAATAATGAAGGCGTACAGCGTCTTTTGAAAGCTTTAAAGGAAGCAGTTGATATAATCAACGCTGATCCGGAGGAAGCTGCCAATATTGTAAAAGATAACTTTAAAATACCTGTAGAGAATATAGCAAGAGTATTGGGAGATACAATTTTTGATATCAGACTGAGTCAACAGGATGTGGACCAGCTGGACAGTGTTACAAAATGGTCAATCCGGAATAAATTGATCAAATATGATTTCAGTGTCAGGGATTATATATATTTAGAGCCTCTTCAAGCGGTATTCCCGGATACAATTACCTATAAAAAATAGACAATCTCAAAAAATCAATCTGTCAAGTACCGATAATAAAAAGAAAGTATGGTGAGCAAATGAGTATCAGCAGTGGCACATGCATTAAAATAGATAATCTCTCAAAGGATTATACAAATGATTTCAGCATAAAAAAATCCGGCCGTAATGTAATCAAAGGTATCAATCTTGAAATAAAAAGCGGAGAATTTCATATTATACTTGGTCCGAGCGGATGCGGAAAATCGACACTGTTGAATATTATTGCCGGGTTTATTTCCAAATCTGAAGGCAGTGTCACACTGGACGGTGTTGAAATTAAAAAACCCGGACGGGATAGGGGTGTGGTATTTCAAAATGCGGATTCGGCAATATTTCCATGGCTGACTGTCAGGGGAAATGTGGAATACGGCTTAAAAATGAAGGGAATCAAGTCCAGGGAGCGCAGACAGATATCGTCCGAATATATTAAGCTGGTCGGCCTTGAAAACCACGAGGACAAATATCCGGGGGAGCTGTCGGGAGGAATGAAGCAGAGAGTTCAAATGGCAAGAAGCCTCTCCAATGATTCTGAAATCTTAATTATGGATGAACCCTTCGGAGCATTGGATGCGCATACAAGAAGGATCATGCAGATTGAACTTGTAAAGATCTGGCAGAAAACCGGTAAAACTATTATTTTTGTAACGCACGATATAACCGAAGCCATACTTTTAGGACAGAGAATAAGCATTATGTCCAAATCACCCGATGCAACCATTTATAAAATATATGATAATGATTTGTCCTATCACAGAAACATAACGTCTCCCGAATTCGTAAAGTTGTTCAAACAGATACAGGGACACTTTGATTTTGGGGAAAATATTTAAAATTTGTGTCTGACTTGTACAGTACACAGGAAAGGAGAATCGAAGGTGGAGAGAGCAATAGAAATAACTGAGCCGGATATTATATCAAATGAAGTGAAGCACCCGGAAGATGCCTATACATTAGTAAATAAAGAACCAGAAGCTCTTTACAGTACAGGGAATAACGTTAAAAGAACCGTCTGGTTTTTAGCGGAGAAAGGCATTTTGACCTGGTTGCTGTTATTCAGTATCTGGGGTATCGCCTCACTGGCGTATACAGTCGACTTTTTACCCAGTCCTTTTGAAACAATAGCAGGAGCAAAGGAAATAATACTTGACGGAACCTTGATAAAGTTTATTTTAATAAGCTCCCAAAGAGTATTGTCAGGATGGGGACTGGGCATTTTATTTGCCATACCCGTGGGTCTGATAATTGGTCGAATTGAGCTGTTGCGCAGGATATTCGAACCCTTTATTGATTTTCTCAGATTTATTCCCGCAATAGGTTTTTTGACATTATTCCTGATGTGGTTCGGAGCGGGTGAAAAATCCAAGATCATACTTATTTTTTATGCTACCGTATTTGTAATTCTGATAAATACAATCGTTGGTGTTCTCAGTATTGACAAGAACAGGCTGCAGGCTGCCAGGTCGCTTGGTGCCTCGGAATTCCAGATTATTTATTCTGTTTTGATCCCGTCTGCACTTCCTCATATATTTACCGGGATCAGGCTTGGGCTTGGAGGGGCATTTACCTCCATCGTTGCAGCTGAGATGCTTGCAGCCAAGGAAGGCATCGGGTTTCTGATATATACCTCAAGGCTGTATTTCAGGACCGACTGGATATTTGTCGGTCTGCTGACACTTGGCTTGATGGGGTACATATCGGACCGGCTCATAAGATTATTCGGAAAGATAGTTCTGGGCCGCTATGGAATTAATGATACCAAGAAATTTGACTAAAAGACTGATATTTTTTTAATGTAAAGGAGCTGCTGAAAATGAGTTTAAAATGCAAACTGTATGAGGAAGTAAGACTGAAAAATGAAGTTACCGTAGAGGGAATAAATATAACTGACGAAGTTGATTTACTGCTGAGAAATCTGGATCTGGGAGGAAAATATCAGGAAGAGGTTCACGGCATGTTTGAATATGACAGAGAGCCTCATGCAGGTATTGCCCATCCGGTAGGCTTCCGGTCTCCAAACGGGTTTTTGTTCCCTTTCAATTCGTACAGGAAATCCAGATTTTCCATTGGCTATGACAAGGGCTCATATATTCTCACAGAAAACGGGAATAAGGTTTTTGATATTGACTTTCTGGAGAGGCCGGAATATTACCGTCATACTACCAGTGACGGAGTTCAGATGAAGAATATAGCGGTATATAATCACGAGGGGGTTGTATTTGTTACATACAGCAATGAATGCCATTTGAAGGAAAAAGGTCTGGACTGCCTTTACTGCAATATTAATGCCACAAAGAATACATATGCCGATGTGGAGGGTATCAAGTGGAAATATCCGAAGCAGATAGCCGAAACAGTAAAGCTGGCATATGAAGAACCCGGCAGACATCATGTTACTTTGACTGGAGGTTTTGTTCCGGAGCATCGTGAAATGGATTACTATTTTGATGTTGCCGAGGCTATTCAGAATGAAACCGGTTTGAATGATTTCAATGGAACGGCAGTAATCGGTGCGCCGGAGGACCATGGCATCATAGACAGGTACAAAGAGGCAGGCTACCGCACACTGGCCATAAATATCGAATTGTGGGATAAAAACATTTTCAAAGCTATCTGCCCCGGAAAGGAACAGCTGAGCGGAGGCTGGGAAAACTGGAAATCCTCTCTTGAACATGCCGCAAAAGTATTTGGCCACGGAAGAGTACGTTCCAATATTGTGGCAGGTTTGGAGCCAAAGCGTTCAACACTGGAGGGAGTGGAATATCTGGCCTCAAAAGGTATAGTTTGTTTCGCAGGGGCCTGGTGCCCGAATCCGGGTTCCGAACTGGAGAACCATAGAAGTCCTGAACCTGAATGGCATTGGGATCTGATTATGAAAATGTCCGAAATATTCCGCAGAAACGGATTTACATATGATCAGCTGTATGATTGCAGTGCTTCTGCCAATTCGTGCATACATGACATTTATAGAATTGAGCATGGACACTCTATTGTTTGCAAAAACGTATGATACTACAATTAATGTAACAGAAATGACAGTTGAAACCTAGTAAATATATATGTGAAATATAATAACTTGCAGGAGGGGTTGTATGGGAAGTCTTAAGGAAAAATTATACGAAGAGCTAAAGCTGAAATTAACGTTGTTTATTGAAGGGGTAAGCTATGAAGAGGGAATTTTCGACAAACTCATAAATAATGACAGAACTTTGAAGAAACAGGAATATTGTACCTGGGATAAGGAGCTTGTTACAAAGAAGAACTTTAACCTGCCATATACATTTACTCTGGAAAATGGATCAGGCGTACCAATTGTAGTTGATAGAAATTCCCCGTATAAAATCGAGGAAAACGAAGGAGTATTCGGTCTTTCATACAAAAATAAAAAGATATCGGATATAGCTTTTCCAAAGGCGCCGGAGTTTTACTCAAAGTTCACAAAAGATGGAGCCAGTATGAGAAACATTGCCAGTGAAAGCTCATTCGGAAGTGAAGACAAAAGTATTATTGTTTCTTACAGCACCGAATGTTCGGTAAAGGATAAAGGTCAGACCTGTCTCTTTTGTACCATGAACGGGACAAAAGGACTGGAAAAGGGAGAGGAAAGGCCTCCATGGAAATATCCCAATCAGATAGGAGAGACAGTAAAAGCCGCCTACGATGAAGGCTTCAGTCATTTGACAATTACCGGGGGCTTTGTGCCTGAACGGCGTGAAATGGAATACTATCTGGATGTGGCCGACAGCATCAAGGAGGCACTGGGCAGAGAGGAGTTCAACGGTACTGCATGCATCGGAGCCCCTCTTGATTTTTCGGTGATTGATAAATACAAGGAGGCAGGCTTCAGTACTATCGCGTTTAATACCGAAGTCTGGGGCAAAAACTACTTTGATATTATTTGTCCGGGAAAAGTGGAAGAATGCGGAGGCTTTGACAATTGGATAAAAGCAATAGAATATGCCGTACAGGTATTTGGCAGGGGAAAGGTAAGAAGTAACTTTGTATGTGGTTTGCAGCCCAAGGAAGTATTGTTCGAGGGACTTGAATATCTTGCTTCAATCGGAGTAGTTACTGTGGCATCCAGCTGGATTCCCGGCATAGGTTCTCCGCTTGAGGGTCACAGGTCACCTACAGTGGACTGGCATTGGGATGTACAGCTGAAGCATGCGGATATACTCAGAAAATATGGACGTACATATGAAGAAATTTTCAATGCCACACCCAATAGAAATTTTGCACATGAAATTTATCAGATAGAGGATGAGACCCTGCCAATATTTAAAAAGCAGGGATACACTCAGTAAAACAGCTATTCAAACAAAGTTAAGAAAGAGGAGATAATATTATGTCAATTAATAACGAGGAAATAACAGCTTATTTAAAAAATAGCAAGAGTCTGGTGCTGGCAACTGTGAATGAGGCGGGAGAGCCCGATATAAGAACTCTTGGCGGATACGGGGTATCGGAACTGGAAATTTATTTTGCCACAGCCAAAGAAAGCAGCAAAGCCAAGCAGTTGAAGGATAAAAATGACGTTGCTGTTTTATTCCAGCACGAAAATCAGGTAATACCTGATTTTGTGAATATTACATTATACGGTAAAGCTGTCCTTACCGGTGGTGAAGAGTTCAATACGGGAAAGCAGCTTATATTAAACCGGAGGCCCCAGCTGTCGGCAGGAATTGATAATCTGAATATTTACCGGGTAAAGGCTGAAAGGATAAAGGTTTTGGATTTCAAGGCTTCCAATCCCGCTGAGAGAGTACGTACCCTCTATTGACAATGTACAACACGCCTCACACCGGCTATTTTGCCACTTTTCTTTGTTGTCGTCCTTGCCTTGCGACAGCAAGGCTGCGTCCATCCTCCTCGAAAATTGCCAAAATATTTCGGCGTGAGGTCGGTGATTTTTGAACGAGAGAATTTGGCTTGCGACAAGGCAAAGACGCGCAGAAAGGCTTTGTGCCTTGCAAGCGGCTTCAACGCCGCCGCAGGGCAAATTCACCGTTCAAAAACGTATTGTACCATTGTTAATAGAGGGTACCATTACTTTATAGCACACAGCCCGGCAAAATTAGTTAGGGGGACTTCAGATAATGAAAAAAATAAAAGTTATTCTACTCAGCCTCATCATACCTGTAACCGTGATTATAGTCTGGAGTATTGCAACAGCCAGGGGAGTTGCGCCCGAAGCCATATTGCCCAGCATAAAAAGTGTCTTGAATGCATTCAGGGAAAATCTGGCTTCGGGACAGCTTGCGCAGGACCTGGGAATAAGCCTCTCAAGAGTGGTAAAGGGGTATTTTGCAGCAGTACTGCTGGGAGTGACACTTGGAACGGTAATGGGTATGTCAAATAACGTCAACCACATACTTTCCCTTACACTTAATGCAATACGCCAGATTCCGATGATGGCATGGATTCCGTTAATCATTCTATGGTTCGGTATAGATGAACTTTCAAAGATAGTTGTAATTATTCTGGGAGCCTTCTTCCCGATAATGGTCAATACTTTCAGCGGCATCAGAGGAACCCCTCCCGGTTACATAGAAGTTGCAAGGCTGTATAAATTGAGCCGTTGGAATACCTTTAGAAAAGTATATCTTCCATCTGCAATACCACAAATATTTGTGGGTTTGAAACTTGGACTGGGAATTTCATGGATGGCGGTGGTCGCGGCGGAATTAATAGCATCCACCGAAGGAATTGGTTTCAGGATCAGTGATGCCAGGAGCATGATGAAGCCTGATATAGTGATTATGGGAATGGTTGTTATCGGCATGGTGGGAATAGTGATGGATAAATTATTGACTTTTGTTTCGAAGAAATCCACTCCCTGGATAGGAAACAAGGGATAGGGCACATGGAGGTTAAAAAAATGAACGGGGGCGGATGTATGCCGGAACACGTTTTAAGAATTAAAGACCTATATAAATCCTTTAAGGTTGGCAGGGAAGATATCCCGGTTTTGCAAAATATCAATCTGGAGTTCCGCAAAGGTGAATTTATTACAATCGTAGGGCATAGCGGATGCGGAAAGAGTACTTTGCTGAAAATCATAGCGGGGCTGGTGGAATATGAGACAGGAGAGGTATCCTACTCGGGTAAAAGGATAGTTGAACCTGGAACCGACAGGGGAATGGTATTTCAGGAGCATAGACTGCTGCCCTGGCTGACTATTTCAGAAAATATAGGCTTTGGACTATTTAATTTGCCTAAGGAAGAAAAAGAAGAATCAATTTCGAAGCATATTGAATTAGTTCAGCTCAATGGCTTTGAAAAAGCATATCCCAATCAGCTTTCAGGGGGAATGGCTCAGAGAGCGGCAATAGCAAGAGGGCTGGCAAGCAATCCGGAAATACTGCTGCTGGATGAACCCTTCGGAGCCCTTGATGCACTTACCAGAATTCAGATGCAGAAAGAAATCCTCAGGATATGGAAAGAGGAAAAAACAACTATGATTATGGTTACCCACGATATTGATGAGGCAATCTATCTGGGACAGAAAGTGGTGGTAATGTCTGCCAGACCGGGTGAAATTAAAGAAATAATCAATGTTGACACCTCCTCTCTAAAAGACAGAGGCAGTACTGAATTTGCACATATAAAGAAAAAAATATACAACCACTTCTTTCAGGATGAAAATATTGAAATCGAATATACCATCTGACTTAAAATCCAATTATTCAAACAGTTGCATAGGAGGTAATTTTCATGAAAAAACTTACATTGAGGTTATTGTCATTAATTATAATAGTAGTATTTATAGCCGGGGGCTGCGGAGTAAATTCACAATCCGGAAGTGCTTCAAATTCGGCTGCAAGTCAGAGCCAGGCAGCACAAAGTACAGCGCAGCAAAGTACTTCACAGCAAAATACACCTGCCGGTTCAGGTTCAAAGACTGAAAAGAAAACCGTAACGCTGGCAGTTGCACAGGAATCCAATGAACTGTCAGGAATATGGGGTGTAGCCGATAAACAGAAATATATAGAGGAAGAGCTTGATAAAGTGGGCTATCAGCTCAAGGTTCTGGGCTTTGCTGCGGCAGGGCCGGCAGTAAACGAAGCTTTTGTATCAGGAAAGATCGATCTGGCATACTACGGCAATCTTCCTCCTGTGGTTTTAAAGTCAAAAGGTATTGATGTATCCATCGTTTCTATTGTTGATTCCCAATATAATTTTTCGGTAATTGTGCCGGCCGGTTCGGCAGTTAAGACGCCGAAGGATCTGGAGGGCAAGAGGGTTATAGTCGGGAAAGGTACGATTATTGATGAATATTGGGGCAATCTTGTAAAAGCCTATGGGATCGATGCAGGGAAGGTCAAAGTGATAAACGACGTGGCAAATGCGAACTCCACCTTTATCAGCGGTAACGCCGACGCTTTGATTTCAGCTGACTTTGCCGCCCATCTTATCAATAAGCAGTTCCCCATAAAGGTAATTGAAACAACCTCCGCAAGTCACCCTGAATTTGCAAGCCAGCTGGTTGTAGCTGCTTCGGGGAAATTCTCAAAGGAGCATCCCGAGGTTGTTACCGCATTGCTGAAGGCATATATCCGCGGCTATGACTATTCCCTGCAGCACAGGGATGAGGCATTGAAGGCTTTTGCCACAAACAGTATCCCTCTGGATGTAGTTGAAAAAGTATATTCCAACGGAGACAAAACCTTTGTAAATCTGGACGGAGGAATTGAACAGGCAGATAAGGAACGGTTAAAGAAATTGAATGATTTTCTGCTTGAGTATAAATACATAGAAAAAAGCGCAGAGGTAAACAGTCTTGTGGACACCGGATTTTTTGAAAAGGCACAAAAGGAATTGGGGAAATAGCATCGGTCTGACCGGACAGGTTTGATGAATCAAGCATAATATATAAAACAAAAAGGATGATGTAAATGAGTAAAAAAATCAAACATATTGCCATATACGGAAAAGGCGGCATAGGAAAATCCACAACCACCTCCAATATCAGCGCGGCGCTTGCAGAAGCGGGTTACAGGGTTATACAGATCGGCTGCGATCCCAAAAGTGATTCCACAAATACACTGAGGGGCGGAAATTATCTGCCGACTGTTCTTGACAGCCTGCGGGACAGCAGCAATGTAAAAATAGAGGATATATCGGTTGTAGGGTTCAAAGGGGTTTTATGTATTGAAGCCGGAGGTCCTGTTCCGGGAGTGGGTTGTGCGGGGAGAGGAATAAATGCCGCAATCACTCTGCTGCAGGAATTGGACCTGTTTGAAAAGTTCAAGCCGGATGTGGTGCTGTATGACGTATTGGGGGATGTTGTGTGCGGCGGTTTTGCAGTTCCCATAAGAGAAGGGATAACCGACAAGGTATATGTTGTGAGCTCCTCTGATTTTATGGCCGTATATGCAGCCAATAACCTGTTCAAGGCAATCAGTAAATATGCACCTACGGGAGGAGCTCAACTGGGAGGCATTATTGCCAACAGCGTGCTCACTCCATATGCAAAACCGCTGATAAACGATTTTGCTTCCAGGACAGGAACAAAAGTAGTCCAGTATGTCCCCAGGTCATCAATTGTTGCACAGAGTGAACTGCACGGAAAAACAGTCATAGAGGCAAATCCCGATTCGGAGCAGGCCGACGTGTACAGAGCTCTTGCAAAATATATAATTGAGGACCAGGAGGCAGCGGTACCCAATCCTTTAAGTGTCACCGAGCTCAGAGACTGGGCAAAGGATTGGGGAGACAGGATTTTAAAGATCGAGGCCGATACGGCAAGTGATCTTAATGCCAATATTTAATCAATATACGACTAATATTCCAGTTATGGCCGCAGGCGGAGAATGGAGGCAATATGGATGTTTTGAAAGGAAAGGCACCGGTAATCAGGGAAAAAAGACTATCTGCCATCGGAGCTTATTATGGAACAGTAGAGGCTATATTAAGAGAATTTTATGACGGTAATCTGAAGCAGCGTGTCAGAACCTTTTCTCAGGATACAAATTCGGATATCCTCTATGCTTTACAGGTAATAAATACCATTGAGGATGCAGGAATAATCATACATGGGCCAAGGGGCTGCGGAATAATTCAAAACCATTTCAATAACATAAACTCGCTGGATACCATGTGGGCAGTGACCAATATCGATGAGGAAGACTCTATCTTGGGCAGTGATATCAAGTTGAGAAGAACCGTAAAAAGTATTTATGAGGAAAATCATCCCGGGGTAATTTTTGTACTGACAACGTCGGTAGTTGCTATCAACAATGACGATGTGGCCTCTGTTATCCGGGATTTGACCGAAGAGCTGGGTGTTCCTGTTGTTCCGGTATATACTGACGGGTTTAAATCAAAAATGGGTGTAACAGGCTATGATGTGGCCATTCATTCAATAGTGAAGTACTTACTTCCCAATAAAGCTGAAAAACAAAATTTTATAAATGTTATTTCTCTGAATGAAAACAGGGAGAGTCTTGAGGAAATTGGCCGGCTTTTGGAGGCTCTGGAGGTTGAAACCAATATGTTCCCTGGATTTTCAAGGCTTGAGAATCTGACAAGGGCGGGCAGTGCATTGTTCAACCTGGTAATCAAGAAAGGTGAGGGAGCTTACTTTTCAAAGGTATTAAAGGATATATATGATATTCCTGAAATTGAGGTAAATACACCTATAGGAATCAAAGCCACCAATAAATGGCTTGCCGGGATAGGTGAGCAGCTGGGAAAGGAACGGCAGGCAAGGGAACTGATTGAAAAAGAAAGTCTGTACACCGCAAATATCCTTGAAAAGTATAAATTGGACCGGACGAGGGTTTTTTTAAGCTGTGAGCCTGAATATGCCAATTCCGTAATCAGCCTGCTGGAGGATCTGAATGCCGAGATAACCGGTATAAAGGTACCCTATCTTGATATTACACATCTCAAGCATATGGAGAAGCTTTACAGAAAAAATCCGGAATTATCTTTGCTGATTGGAGAGGGACAGCCTTATGAGCAAATAAATATTTTGAAGAAAACCGGAGCCGAAATATTTGTAGGAAACGATCTGGCTGCCGACGCAATAGCTGTTGAAGGTATTCCGGTTTTAAATATTGAGAATATCAATATTCTGGGCTACAGGGGCAGTATAGTTTTTGCGGAAAAATTGTATAAGCTGGTAAAATACCATGGTTTTGCAGATAATTTCAAATATTCTTCAAACCGTCCCATTTATCAAGCCGGGTGGCTGAAGAAAAATACAAACTGGTATATCAAGCAGGAGGTGAAGTAATGGCAGATTACATTGAATTTAACAGGAATGGCTGCCTGCTGCAGGGAGCCGTGAGTGTTTTAAAGGCAATCGGCGGCGTTGTACCCATTATTCATTCGACGGCAGGCTGTGCAGTTCAGGAAAAATATATATCAAACGCTGCAAATGGATATGCTGCCGACAACTACACTCTGGCTTGTACAAATGTTATGGAAAAGCAAATAATTTTCGGTGGAAGTGCCAGACTGAGGGAACAGATCAAAAATACCGTAAAGGTACTGGAAGGTGAACTTTATGTGGTAGTCAGCGGCTGTGCCTCGGAAATTGTGGGAGACGACATGGGGGCAATGACGAAGGAAGCGGCGGAGCAGGGGTATCCAGTTATAAATATCAGCACTCCCGGATTTAAAGGCCACAGCTTTGATGCCTACGTAAAAGTAACCAGAGGGATAATAGAAGGTCTTTCCAAAAGCTATAACTCTGAATCGGCCGTAGACAGGGAGTTAATCAATATATTCGGCATTGCTCCCAATCTTGATCCCTATTGGGAGGGCAATCTGGAGGAGTTGTATACCTTGCTTGAAGAGGCGGGGTTCAGGGCAAATCCGCTGTTTGGTTACAGAAGCACCGTGGAAAACTGGAAGCAGATAAGAAATGCAGGCTTGAATGTGGTGTTTACGGGCTGGGGACTTGAAATAGCCCGTTATCTGGAAGAAAGGTTCGGCACTCCCTATATTTATATAGATGAAGTTCCTTTCGGAATTGAAGGTATTGAAGAAATACTGGAAAGACTGGCCGGTGTATACGTAGGCAAAAAGGAGCTGCTTGACGGGATAAGGCGGCAGGTAAGGGATAAGTATCTTTATTTTCTGTCAAAATTAGCTTCCGGCTACTACAGACATCATATTCAAAAAGAGGCTGTACTGGTTGGGCCTTCTTACATAGCCGCCCCGCTGGCAAAATTCCTTGAGAACGGCTTTGGACAAATCATCAGGTCGGTAATCATCACAAATAATATACCGCGACACGAGAAAGAGAAGCTTTTAAAAAAATTTGAAAATATTGAAATTGTTTTTTCAGAGGATGGCAGAAGGATAGAAGATAAAATCAGGGCCATAAGGCCTGAAATTATTCTTGGAAGCCAGCTGGAAACAAGCATAGCAGAGGAGCTTGACATTCCTATACTGTATATTTCTCTGCCCACAGAGGGGAGAATCATTTTGAACAAAAGCCTGCTGGGCGTGAGTGGAAGTCTTGCATTGCTTGAGGCATACAGCAATGCTTTTACCAAATAAAAAAGTATTGAAAATACTTTTTGTCGTGCCAAAGGCTTTAAAAAGAGCTCAATTCATTTGGCACATGGCCAATTAACTTCCTTTATTCGCCACATTGCGATAAAGGATATAAGTTTTCATTACATTTTGTGGCCACAAATGTGGCTCATGGAGGTTAGCGTGAAAAAGTCTATCCGTAGCAGTAAAAAGGGCAAACTTAACTAAGACCCTTATGGATCCTCGAAAATTTAATAATAATTGTTTAAGCCAGGGAAATATCGCGAGTTTTAATTACGCCATTGGAAACAAGGAGTTTTATAGCCTGTTTAATGGCTTTCTCCTTCTGTTTTTCCAGGATTTCCTGTGGCATATCAATTTTGTACAAATCGCTCGGATTCCATTCTTCACCGGTAACAAACATGTTGTAAACAGCGGTGAGTATCATTCTGGCGATAGCGATAATGGCTCTTTTTTTGCCCCTCCTTTTG
>NZ_JHYD01000031.1 GCF_000621505.1 Ruminiclostridium cellobioparum DSM 1351 = ATCC 15832 | reverse complement strand
CAATACTTTGAAAGCGCACATGGCCAATTAACCTCCTTTATTCGCCACATTGCGATAAAGGATATAAGTTTTCATTACATTTTGTGGCCGCAATGCGGCTCATGGAGGTTAATATAAATAAATTAAATTTCAGGAGGATATTATGACATTCAACGATATTTTCAAATCGAGCTTTATTGAAAAGGTAAGCTCCTTTTCACCATTGGACATGGTTATTGCATTGGGACTCTCATTTATTCTGGGACTTTTCATCTTTTATGTCTACAAGAAAACCTTTAACGGAGTGATGTACTCGGCCAGCTTTGGGGTTTCACTCATGGCAATGACTCTTATAACCACACTTATAATTCTGGCTGTTACTTCAAATATAATACTGTCGCTGGGAATGGTAGGCGCCCTGTCCATAGTGCGTTTCAGATCGGCTATTAAAGAACCCATGGACATTGCGTTCTTATTCTGGGCCATATCGGCAGGAATTGTAACAGGTGCGGGTTTAATACCGCTTTCGGTCTTCGGTTCGGTTTTCATAGGAATAATAATGATAGTTTTCGTTAACAAAAAGAGCTCTGACAATCCTTATATACTGGTAGTCAACTGTGCCGACGACAAATCCGAGGAGCTGGTCACGGGTATGGTGGACAAAAATGTCAGCAAATATCTGGTCAAATCCAAGGCGGTGTCGGCAACAGGTATCGAACTGACAATGGAAGTGAGACTTAAAGATATGACAACTCAATTCGTCAACAGCATATCGCAGCTCGAAGGTGTGTCAAATGCAGTTCTGGTAAGCTATAACGGCGAATATATGTCATAGGTGGGAGGTTTGAGTTGCTATGATAACCGGCAGGAAAATCAATATTATAATAATAAGTTTAGTTATACTTGCTGTAATTTTTACAGGCATACTGGCTGCTGTTCCCAAAGTTGCAGGAAATGCTGAGACCGCAGTATCGGCACCGGATTATGCAGGAGGGGTGTTCGATAAGGATAAAATAACGGCCATCGATATTCAGGTGGATGAGGATGACTGGCAGAATATGCTTGACAATGCCACCAAAGAGGAATACATTTCCTGCAATCTGACCATAAACGGTCAAACCATAACTGCCGTGGGAATAAGGCCAAAAGGAAATTCAAGTCTTAAAACCGTTGCAAGCTCCGATTCGGACAGATACAGTTTTAAATTTGAATTTGACCATTATATTGAGGGACAGACCTTTATGGGCCTGGATAAAATGGTAATAAACAATGTGCAGTCGGATGCCACCTATATGAAGGATTACCTGTCGTATGACCTCATGACCTACATCGGAGTCAAGTCCCCTCTTTTTGCATATTCCAATGTAACCGTCAACGGTAAGGACTGGGGGTTGTATATAGCTGTCGAGGCAATTGAGGAATCCTTTGCACAGCGTAATTACGGCAGTGATTACGGAATGATTTACAAGCCCGAAAGTATGGAGATGGGCGGCGGCGGTGACTGGGATAACAATGCCGGGCAGAGACCGGCACCTGCTGCACGGCAGAACAATAACGGGGAAAATACCGGAAACGTGATGCAAAATGTCCCGCAGCAGCAAAATACACAGGAGCAGAACCCATTGCAGCAGGAACGGCAGCCGGGTCAACAACAGGATACACAACAGAGAAATATGGGAAGAGGCATGTTCGGCGGTTCGGGCGGTGGTACCGATCTGGTCTATACCGATGATGAAATTGACAGCTATTCCAACATCTTTGACAATGAAGTGTTCAATGGTTCAGCAGCTGATTATAACAGAGTTGTCAAGGCGCTGAAAAACCTTAACTCCGGTACTGATATAGAGAAATATATAGATGTTGATGCAACATTGAGGTATCTGGCGGCAAGTACTGTTGTGGTCAACATGGACAGCTATTTCAGCAATATGAAACACAACTATTACCTTTATGAAAAAGACGGAAAGCTGACAATGCTGCCCTGGGACTATAATCTGGCATTTGGAGGTTTTCAAATGGGTTCGGCCGAGGCGGCGGTAAACCTTGCCATCGATACTCCGGTATCGGGAGTTGAAATGTCGGAAAGGCCAATGCTGGCAAAACTGCTGGAAGTGGAAGAATACAAGGATAAATACCACGAATACCTGAAACAGATTGTGGATGAATATTTCAACAGCGGTTATTTCGAGAAAACTGTAGACTCTGTAAATGCCCTCATTTCAGAATATGTCAGTAAGGATGCAACTGCTTTCTATACCCACGAGCAATACACGGAGGCTGTTGCAATGCTTAAGGAATTCGGGACGCTGAGAGCGCAAAGTATAGAGGGGCAGCTAAATGGTACTATTCCTTCTACAACAGCCGGACAGTCGGGTGCAGGCGGCAAGCTTGTGGATGCATCCGCCATAAATCTTTCAATCATGGGCTCACAGGGAGGCGGAGGTGACCGTGGCGGGATGAACCGGCAGGATAGGGATAAAAATAATTCCAGCACCCAAAACGCTCAGCCGCCGGGCAGTTCCAAAACCGGCGACCAGCAGCAGAACGCACAGCAGGGCAACCAAATACTGCCTGATAACCAGCAGTCGGGAAATGAGCAGGACGAAATGGTACAGCTGCCCGAGGGCATGCAGCTCCCTGACGGATTTCAGCCCCCGGGTGATGGCCAGCTGCCGGAGGGAGCACAGCCTCCTGACGGTATGCAGCAAGGCGCGGATGGTCCGGGAGGAGGCAATTGGGGAATGGGAGGCCCGGGACAGGGCGGCTTCGGAATTAATGGGCCTGCCGGGCAACAGGCTGCCGGAGGACAGTCTGGAGGCTATAATATTGTGATTATAGCGGGAAGTGCAGTATTTCTGATGGGAGGTTTGGGCTTTGCAATGAAGTTCAAAAGAAATAAATACATTTGATTTTAATTTAACGCGTTGTGCCGGATGATTTAAATTTTGCCTTACTGTGTAATCGTTATATCAACAGGTAACTTCCGTACTAACTTCATAAACTAAGTATGCACCAAAAACAATTACGAAAATTGTATCGCCTCATTTAAAGCGGTTTTGCCGTCGCTCAAACTCGACATCCTGTCTCGATTTGAAGCTCAAAGCAGCGTCCTGCTGCTTTGCCGGCAAAACCGCTTTACCTTCGGCGGCAATTAATCGTAATTGTTTTTAACTGTGCATCCTTAGTTTATGAAGTTGTCCTCGCGTTACCAGTTGATTCTAATTGAATTTATAAAGCAAAATAAAATTTTAATTGGCAGAACGGGTTAAATTAAATAAATAGGTATTGGCGCAACATAATCAAAAATAATTTATATATTACAATTACTTTTTCTCTTCATCAATTTCTTTTAAAAGTTTGGTTTTAAATTTATCATGGGGTTTTCTGGTAAAATCATAAAAATCTGAGGTCTGATCGTAAAAAGACTTTATCTTCCCGTCCTTCTCCACTTTGTAAAAACTAGTGGAGGATGTCCAAAAATATACTTATTCAAATCATTATTATAGTTTAGACAAAGAATATACATATATCGCATGGTACAAGCAACCTGGTGGGAAATTCAGGTCCTTTCACAGCCAAAACAGATTCTCCCAGTGTATGGATATCTATAATCATTATGGTAATCATGTTTTTATTTTTTATAGTAGCATCACGGTTTTATGTTGATGAAGCAAATCTTTCCGGCTATGTTCACGCCAGACGTAGTGGTTGATAGATTATATAAACAATGATTAGTTAAAAATTTACAGTAGACAGAATGGCGGTTAATCCAAAATGGGACGGATCGGGCTCGGACTCTGGAAAAGGGTTTTTAATAAATTCTGAAGAGAAGTACGAAGAGTACAGAGGCAAGTTGGGTACTGTTTTCTCTTATCAAGGTTATGAAGATACTGAAAAAAAGAGAGAAGCCATTCTTGCTGATAAGCAATATAGTAATGATAATATATTTAATTTCTATATGATTGGCGATGAGATTGTTTTTGTTGGTCCAGATCCTGGACCTTAAAGAAATTATACGGTTTCTCCGGTAATAAATCCAAATGAAAAAGTAATACTGCATTCCCGAAATTATTTATCCCTTGGGTAGACTAGCCTGAGGGATTTTTGATGTATAAAGCTGTGAGAGTATACTTAATAGATTTTTGGGACTTAAATATTGATGTTATCAACACTAAAATAACATTTACCTTTCAGATTATGCCATTTGATACTCCCTTTATTCTAGAGAGGATGAAAATTTTTAATTTCTACCATTTACGACATATACCCATATTTCTGCTGTAGAATTTATTTTTCCGCGTATTCAACTAATTTTCCACTAATTATTATATTCAGGGTTAAGCTGTATTTAATTGAGAAATTAATATAATTAATTAATAGATTATAAAAATTAATTAATTGATTAAAAATATTTAAATAAAAGTGTTGACAATTTATGAGAATGGGAATATTATATATCTATAGACTTAATAATATTAAACAAGTGATTAAAAAAATTAATTTCTTATACAAAAGAATTAAAGATTAACAATTAATGAATATTTCTAAATTTTTAAGAGGTGATTTTATGGCAAGAGAAGCTATCGGCAAGTGCCCGGTTTGCGGGAGTGAAACAGAGGTAACAAGGATAACCTGTAACAGTTGTGATACGGTTATAGAGGGACACTTTTCGCTATGCAAATTTTGTAAACTAACTACTGACCAAAGAAATTTTTTGGATGTGTTTATAAAATGCAGAGGTAACATAAAGGAAGTTGAAAAGGAGCTTGGTGTTTCATATCCTACAGTCAAAAACAAGCTGGAGGATGTAGCGTCGGCACTTGGCCACAAGGGTGAGCCTGTACCTGAAGTTCCCGGAAGAAGAAAGGAAATTCTCGATAAACTCAATGCCGGTGAATTAAGTGTTGAAGAAGCATTAAGCCAAATGAAGGAATAATAAATGCGGGTGAAATAGGAGGGAATTTAACAATGTCTATTAGCGAAGAAAGATTACTGATATTAAAAATGGTGGAAGAGAAGAAAATATCCACCGAAGAAGCTGCAAAGCTTTTGGCAGCACTTGAAGATGAACCCAAAAGGGAAAATGCCGAAAATTTCAATTATAGAAGAAATAATAAAGCAAACGGTTTTGCAGATGAAGCTGCAAAGGTGAGAGAAAGAGTAAATGAATGGAAGAAAGAGTTCAAAACCAATTATAATCAGGCAGATTTCGACAACATGATCGATGATTTCGCAAACAAGGCTGAAAAGTTTGGTAAGAACGTGGCCAGCACCACAGCCGGAATAGTTGACAAGGTTATAGATTATGTAGGAAGCTTTGTGGATACAAATTCCTTCAATGTATTCGGAAGCCTGCAGACAGTTCAAAAGAATTATGAAGTTATTCCTGCTGAAGGAGCAAATCTTGAAATCTCGGGAATAAACGGGAGCATAACAATAAAAAAGCACCTTGATCCCAAAGTAATGATCATATCAAGGATAAAGAGCACGTCACCCACAGGCGAAGGTATTGTAAGCTTTGTAGAGGATCCCTCAAACATTTCAATAAAAGTTAACAGTACGGCTTTAAATGCAAGTGTTTCTCATGAGGTATTTGTTCCCGATGTTAAATTCAATGCCATAAGGATTGAAAATTCCAACGGTAAGATTTATATCGAAGATTCGCTTTCCCAGGAAGTGACAGCCACTACAAAAAATGCTCATATTGAGCTGATGGGTGTAAACAGTGACAATGTATCGGTTACTACAAAGAACGGCAGAGTCCAGATGAATTATATCATTGGGAATAAAATCGATATCAATACAAGCAACGCCGTTATAGATATAAAACACATAAAAGTCAGAGATGTAAGCGCCGTAACCATAAACGGCAGAATCAATATCGAAAATGCCCAAAATGTTGATGACAGTGAAGATATGAGCATGTACCTCAAGACCTCCAACGGCGGTATCAAGGTAAATATGAACGATATGGACAACAGGGTTTACAAGGTAAAGGCCCATGCCAGCAACGGTTCCATCAACCTGCTTATTCCTGAAATAGTATATCATAATGTAAACCGCAAGGGTGTTACAGGAAGCTTCGTTGAAGCTGAGAGCAGAGATTATGAAACCGGAGTCAACAGGGTTAATATTACCGGCGAAACCATGAACGGACAAATTGAAATAGTTAAGTAACAGCTATAAACTATAGAAGGTTACTAATACAACCTTAATTGCTTACGTGATATAAATTTATATAGAAAACCCCAAAAAGAACTATCTTTAACGGCTACTTAAAGATAGTTCTTTTGTTGCGTCTGGTGACTGTTCATGTTATAATATCTAATTGCGTAACATTAATAGATTATATTTCTTTTATGTATATTTACCTAAAGTCAATTACATATACTAAGTGTACAAATAATTAAGGAACGGTTGGGAAAAAGTATGTTTGATAAGCTGCAGTCGGCAGAGGACAGGTACGAGGAAATAAGCCATAAATTAAGTGATCCTGATGTGATTAACAATCAGGAGGAATATAAAAAATATATGAAGGAGTACTCCGATCTGGAGGAAATTGTTCAGAAATTCAGAGAGTACAAAAAGGTCACCTCCGATATCGAGGAGGCCAGAGAGCTGCTGGACGGCACTCTTGAGAAGGACTTCCGTGAAATGGTCCAGGCAGAGTTCGAGGAAGCACAGGAAAAGCTCGAAATAATTAAAAAGCAGCTGAAGGTCATGATCGTTCCCAAGGACCCGAATGATGACAAGAATGTTATTATTGAAATCCGCGGCGGGGCAGGCGGGGAGGAGGCAGCGCTCTTTGCCGGGGTGCTTTTCAGAGCCATGACCAGATATGCCGAGCGGAAGCGCTGGAAAACCGAAATACTTGACTCCAATCCTACGGAGCTCGGAGGCTTCAAGGAAGTAGTATTTTCAATTGAAGGCAGGGGTGCATACAGCCGTCTGAAGTTTGAAAGCGGAGTGCACAGGGTTCAGAGAGTGCCCTCTACCGAATCCAGCGGGCGTATCCACACTTCCACCATAACGGTTGCAGTTCTGCCGGAGGTCGAAGAGGTTGACGTGGAGATAAACCCCAATGACTTGAGGATTGATACTTACAGAGCCAGCGGTGCCGGCGGGCAGCACATAAACAAAACCGATTCGGCTATCAGGATAACACATATTCCCACCGGCCTGGTCGTCGCATGTCAGGACGAACGCTCACAGCACAAGAATAAGGACAGGGCTATGAAGATATTGAGGTCAAAGCTCTATGAAATAGCACAGCAGCAGCAGGCAAACGAAGTTGCCCAGGACAGGAAAAGCCAGGTCGGAACAGGCGACAGAAGCGAAAGGATCAGAACCTACAACTATCCCCAGGGAAGAGTTACAGACCACAGGATAAATCTTACGCTTTACAAGCTTGACCAGGTGCTCGACGGAGATCTTGATGAAATAATTGATGCGCTCATAACCACCGACCAATCCGAAAAGCTGGGCGGCGGCAGTGAGGACGAAGATTAAAAATTGGACGAATTATTAATAATCCACGGGTTCTATGAATATTATGTCATATAGACTTACTATCAAAGGATGGAATTGCCGTGGAACACATTTTGAAGATTGGGATTATAGGCTTGATATCAGGAATTACCGGGACAGGTATTGGTGGATTGATAGCCTTTTTTGTGGGCAAAAATATAAGTAACAGAATATTGAGCTCAATCCTGGAATTTTCAGCAGGTCTTATGACCTCTGTTGTTTGCTTTGAACTTGTACCCGAGGCGGTTGAGATAGCCGGACTCAACCTGACGCTTATCGGTGTGCTTTCAGGAATATTGATTGTAATTGTAATTGATGATTTTGTCAAGCAGCTTGATGCAGTCAAGAATGCAAATGGGAATTCAAACCTGCTGAGGGCGGGGATACTTGTTTCCATAGGCCTTGCAATGCACAATCTGCCGGAAGGTTTCGCAGTGGGTTCGGGTTTTGAGGCCTCATTAAGCTTGGGAATCACACTGACACTGATAATTGCCATACATGACATTCCCGAGGGGATTGCAATGGCACTGCCAATGAAGGTGGGAGGTTTTTCGGCCGTCAAAGCCTTTACTCTTACAATACTGTCAGGTGTGCCGATGGGTGTCGGAGCGCTGGCAGGGGCTGCACTCGGACATGTTTCGGAGCAGTTCATAGGCTTGTGTCTGGGTTTTGCGGGGGGAGCAATGCTGTATGTGGTATACGGTGAGCTGATACCCGAATCAAAGAGGATTTATCTGGGCAGAATGTCCTCGGTAGGAAATGTATTTGGTATTTTATGTGGTATAATAGTAACAATGCTTAATTAGTACCCGGGTTAAGCTGCGCCCTGCCCTGTCTTCGGCAGACGTGCGGATTAACCGCATATAATTATTTTTGAGCTGGAAGGGCTGTATCTTAATGAAAACAAAAGTTATAAAAATCGACCCGTTAAATATAGACATGCAGGAACTCGAAGAGGCTGCCAAAGCCTTGCGCGCCGGGAGGGTTGTGGCAATTCCCACCGAGACTGTTTACGGACTGGGTGCCAATGCCCTTGACCCCGGGGCCGTTGAAAGTATCTTCAGGGCCAAGGGCCGCCCTTCGGATAATCCGCTGATAGTACATATAGCAGATAAGGAAAAGGTATATGAGCTGACAGAGAACATTCCCGAAAAGGCCCTGCTGCTGATGGACAAGCTGTGGCCCGGCCCTCTTACCCTGGTACTTGAAAAAAGCTCCATAATACCCGGCATAATAACGGCCGGGCTGGAAACTGTGGCAATCCGCATGCCGGAGCATCCTGTGGCACGGGAACTTATCCGGCTGGCAGCGGTACCTGTGGCTGCGCCCAGCGCAAATGTCTCGGGCAGGCCAAGTACCACCACGGCGCAGCACGTTCTGGACGATATGGACGGAAAGATAGAAATGGTGGTTGATGCGGGAAGCTGCCGCGTGGGTCTGGAGTCAACAGTGCTGGACGTTACGGTTGAACCTCCGGTATTGCTGAGGCCCGGAGGAGTGACACCCGGGCAGATCGCGAAAATTATCGGTCCCATAGACATTGATAAAACTATTTTGGGGAAAATAAGTTCGGAGAATATACCCAAATCCCCTGGAATGAAATATACCCATTACTCGCCCAAGGCACATGTTGTAATAGTGAGAAGTGAAGACCGGCAAAAGCAGGTGGACAGGATCACAGCCCTTGCACAAGCAAGTGAAAGGGAAGGCAAAAAGGTGGGCATATGTGCTACAGATCAGACAAAGGCGGAATATCACGGTTTTGAAACCCTGTCCATGGGGGACAGGGACAAGCCTGAGACTATTGCGGCCAGGCTGTTTTCACTGCTGAGAGAGTTTGATGACAAAGGTGTGGATATTATTTTCGCCGAAGCTGTGGACGAGCATGAGGTGGGGCTTGCCATCATGAACAGGATGGTAAAGGCCGCAGGCTATGATATCATTCAAGCAGAGTAAGGAAACATCCGGATATCCGAATATTGGAAACCTGAATGAAGAGAACGGCTGTATTGGAGGAAAACATGGAAGTAAAAAATCATAAGACCACAAATATTTTATTTGTCTGCACCGGCAATACTTGCAGAAGCTGTATGGCAGAGGGTATTTTCAGGGCTTTTTCACAGCAGGAGGCGGCTTTGAAGGAATCAGCGGTTTCCTCAAGGGGGATACAGGCCTTTGACGGAGAGCCGGCTTCAGAGCATTCGGTTGCCGCGTTGAAAAAGCTGTGGGATATTGACATATCCATTCATAAGGCAAAGCTTCTGGACAGGTCGGATATGGACGGGGCAGAACTGGTACTGACAATGACCAGACAGCACAGGGACTATCTGAAGAGCAGATTTCCCGACAAAAAAGCTTCTATTTTCACGTTGAAGGAATATGCATACAGGGAGGTTTTGACTGAGAGCAGTGACCTGGATATAACCGATCCCTTCGGAATGCCTTACCAAAGCTACGAAACCTGTGCAAAAGATATCTTTGAGAGTGTTCGGACCCTTATAAAAAAACTGACCGGGGACAGCTAAAATATGCAGGTTTATAAGGCACTTTTTTTTGACATGTAATAGTTTATACTATAAAATAATAAAGAACGGCATAGGAAAAACATTGAGAAACAATACGTAATAATTAATGAAAAATGGCACCGGCAATTTTCCCTGACCAACAAGCTTAAACGCATATAGTTGTTAAAACGGGGTAAATTGGCTGTCCTGGGCCGGAAATGGAGATAAATTTTGATAGCAATAGGTAGTGATCATGCAGGATACCTGCTCAAGGCAGATATCATAAAATTACTTCAGGCTAAGGGACTTGAAGTAAAGGATTTTGGTACCAACTGTCCCGATTCGGTGGATTATCCGGATTATGGACAAGCCGTAGCCGAAGCTGTAAGCAAAAAAGAATGTGAAAAAGGTATCGTTATTTGCGGTACCGGAATAGGGATTTCAATAGCATGCAATAAAGTTCCCGGCATAAGGGCGGCTTTGTGCACCGACAGCTATATGGCTAAAATGAGCAGACAGCACAATGATGCAAATATACTTGCCATAGGTGAAAGAGTGGTTGGACCCGGAGTAGCATTTGATATTATTGAAACCTGGCTTGAAACCGAGTTTTTAGGTGGCAGGCACGGCAATAGAGTTGAAAAGATTTCAAATATTGAAAAAAAATATTTTACAAAGTGAGGAATTAAATAATGGAAAGCGTATTTGTTTTTGATCATCCCCTTATACAGCACAAGGTATCTTTACTCAGGGACAAGAATACAAACACCAAGGAATTTAGGGAGCTGGTTTCAGAGATAGCAATGCTTATGGGTTATGAAGTAACCAGAAATATGCCTCTGAAGGAAGTGGAGATTGAAACACCTGTTGGAATAGCCAAAACAAAAGTAATATCAGGCAAAAAGTTGGGAATAGTCCCCATATTGAGAGCCGGTCTTGGAATGGTTGACGGTATGCTGAGCCTGCTGCCTATGGCAAAGGTTGGACATATAGGGTTATATAGAGATCCTGAAACACATGAACCTGTTGAATACTACTGCAAGCTGCCGGTAGATGTGGAGGAGAGGGAAATAGTTGTTCTCGATCCCATGCTTGCAACCGGGGGGTCGGCATCGGCAGCTATCCAGTTCATCAAGAACAGGGGAGTTGCAAATATTAAACTGATGTGTCTTGTGGCTGCAAAGACAGGTATAGAAAGAATCCGCAAGGATCATCCTGACGTTGAGATTTACTGTGCCGCTGTGGATGAGGTATTGAACGATCACGCCTATATTGTTCCGGGACTGGGTGATGCTGGCGACAGGTTGTTTGGAACCAAGTAATGATATTTTACGCGGTTTCCGGTTTTTAGTTTTGGTAGGGGGTATTTATGAGGCCGTCTTGGGATGAGTACTTTATGCAGATTGTAGATTTGATAAAAACAAGATCCACCTGTTTGAGAAGACAGGTTGGAGCAATCATTGTCAAGGATAAAAGAATACTTGCAACCGGTTATAACGGTGCACCGGTAGGGTGCAGGCACTGTTCCGAGGTAGGCTGCCTAAGAGAAAAGCTGAATATTCCCTCCGGCCAGAGACATGAACTGTGCAGAGCGATCCATGCCGAGCAGAACGCCATAGTGCAGGCTGCCTGCAGCGGAACAAGCGTTAATGGGGCCACCCTGTATGTGACTACCCAGCCCTGTGTTTTATGTGCCAAGCTTGCCATCAACGCAGGAATAACGCGCATAGTGTTTAACGGAGATTATCCGGATGAGCTTTCCATGGCTTTACTTGAAGAAGCAGGGCTTGAGATAGTTAAAGTGTAATACCGCTCAAAAACGTATTGTATATTGTTAATAGAGGGTAACAAGATTTAAATTCAGAGGGAGTTTAAATACCTCCCTCTATTTTGATGTATGGGAAGTTATAGTTTTTTAATTTCCTGAAAGTTTGGAGAATAGCCTAAGAAGCTCGAAGCTGGGATTTCTCTAAGAACGGAAGGTGTATAAATGTCTAGTGTATATGAGTATTTTATTTCTTTCACGCTTGCTTTTATAGTAGCATTTTCTGCAACTCCGGTAGTTAAAAGCCTGGCTTTTAAAATTGGAGCCGTTGATATCCCAAAGGATGACAGGAGAATGCATAAGCAGCCCATCGCAAGACTGGGCGGCTTTGCAATTATAGCAGGATTTTTCGTTTCAATACTTTTCAGTATCGTAACTTCCAAACTTCTGAATGTGGGAACAGCTATTGTTTTTGACTGGCAATTCATAGGAATGCTCCTGGGAAGTTCAATTATTGCAATCCTGGGAGTAATAGACGATATTAAGGCACTGAGTGCCAAACTGAAATTTCCGATTCAGATAATTGCGGCACTTATTGTTGCTGTTACAGGTACGAGAATCGACTTTATAACAAATCCGTTCTCGGATATAGGAATATCAACTTTTGGACCCTGGATTTCATACCCAATCACCATATTGTGGATTGTGGGAATAACAAATGCCATCAACTTCATTGACGGACTTGACGGTTTGGCTGCCGGCGTTTCCTCCATAGGTTCACTGTCTCTGTTTTTCGTTTCGGTCATCAGACCTGAGCCGGATATACATACTGCGGTTCTGGCTGCCATACTTGCCGGTTCGGCGCTTGGTTTCCTGCCCTATAATTTCAACCCTGCAAAAATATTCATGGGAGATACGGGAGCGACCTTTTTGGGCTTCATGCTTGGAACCATATCAATTCAGGGTACATACAAGGCCTATACCGCAATTGCCATAGCTGTGCCCATACTTGTGCTGGCACTGCCGCTGTTTGATACTGTTTTTGCCATATTGAGAAGAGTGGCAAGCGGCAAATCACCCATGACAGCCGACAGGGGCCACCTCCATCACAGGCTGGTAGATATGGGGCTCACCCAGAGGCAGTCGGTATCCTTGATATATGTTGCCAGTGCCGCACTGGGCTTATGCGCGGTGGTGCTGGATTATAAAGGGCCTGTAAGTGCAATAATACTTGTAATAGCCGTAGCGGTTTTTGTTATAGTAGGATCGATGTATATGAATGAAATGAACAATGCCAGCAAGGCAAAAGAAAATCATCATCTTCAAAATCCGGCAAGATTGGCTGTAATTGGAGGAAGGAAATTGGATAAATTAAAAGTAATGACCGTATTCGGTACCAGACCGGATGCAGTAAAAATGGCTCCTTTGGTCAAGGAGCTGGAAAAATGTGAAAAGATAGATTCGGTGGTATGTGTAACTGCCCAGCACAGGGAAATGCTGGATCAGGTGCTTAAGATGTTTGAAATCACTCCTGAACACGACCTTAATATAATGCAGAGCAAACAGACTCTGACAGGTATAACCACAAGGGCGCTGGAGGGCCTGGAGAATGTAATTGATCAGGAAAAGCCCGACATTGTACTGGTCCATGGCGATACCACAACCTGTTTTGTGGGAAGTCTTGCCGCTTTCTACAAACAAGTAGCGGTAGGTCATGTAGAGGCGGGATTGAGGACCTTTGACAAATATTCTCCATATCCTGAGGAAATGAACAGGAAACTTACGGGAGCAATGGCTGATATTCACCTTGCACCTACTGGGACAAACAAAACCAATCTTCTGAATGAAGGTGTAAGCGCAGATACCATATATGTGACGGGAAACACTGTCAACGATGCTTTAAAGACCACTGTAAAGGATGACTATACCTTTGAGTGTGAAGCTCTGAGAAATATTGACTTTAAGAATAAAAGAGTGATAGCCGTAACCGCCCACAGAAGGGAAAACCTTGGCGAACCCCTGCGAAACATTTGCCGTGCCATATCCACCATTGTCAACAATTATAAGGATGTGGAGGTTGTTTATACCGTGCACCTGAACCCTGCCGTTCAGGAGACGGCAAAAGATATCCTGGGAGGCAAGGAAAGAGTTCATCTTATCCCGCCCCTGGACGTGCAGGACATGCATAACCTTATGGCCCGCTCGTATATGATAATGACAGACTCCGGAGGAATCCAGGAGGAAGCTCCCACCCTCGGCAAGCCTGTGCTTGTGCTGAGAAAGGAAACAGAGAGGCCGGAGGCTGTCAAGGCCGGAACGGTGAGACTTGCCGGAACGGTTCAGGAGGAGATCGTGGAGCATGCCTCCAAACTACTTGATGATAAAGACGATTATGAGAAAATGGCCAAAGCTGTAAATCCGTATGGTGATGGGCATGCTTCTGAAAGAATTGTTCAGGTGCTGCTGTTCCATTTCGGCTTAACAGATGAAAAGCCTGATGAATTTAATGTTTAGAAAGAAATATTAAATTACCGGGAAAAGAGGCTGCTTCAAAAACAGCTTCTTTTTTTGCGTGAAAATCTGATCATGACGAATTTTGTCGTAAAGTGTTTAAAATTTAACATACTGTGGTAACTAATATAGTGGCCGTATTTATAATATCATTATCGGGAGGTCCTTTAAGTGACTAAAAAAATTAAATACAGGATACTGGGTACGTTTTTGATTACATCCACACTTTTCATTGTTTTTTTAAGTACATATGTTATTTTTAATTTAATTCAACTGAATAAATCGGAAACAGCAGCGGTTGAAAAAATGCTGTTCAGTGATTACGACAATATGATTAAAAATGAAGTTGAGGCTGCAATAACTATACTTGAATCATATCATGATGCCTATAAGGAAGGTTTAATGCCGGAAAAGGAGGCACAGGAAACTGCAAAAAGAATAATCAAGAAATTGAAATACGGCAATGACGGCTATTTTTGGATAGACGACACTTCGGGAGTTCTTGTTGCTCACCCTGTTAAGCCTGAAGACGAGGGGAAAAACAGGCTTGACATAACCGATCCCAATGGTGTGAAGCTTATACGGGAGATTATTGAAGCGGCTGCCGACAACCAAAGGTCGGGATATACCGATTACATGTGGGAAAAGCCGGAGGATGCCGGTACCGACAGGCTGACTCAAAAAAGGGCTTACTCAAAATTGTTCAAACCCTGGAATTGGATTGTGAGCACAGGAAATTACGTGGATGATATCCAGAATATTGTAACCGAAAAGGGTGTCGAACTGAACAGGAACCTTACCGAAAATATTTTAGGTATACTTATATTCCTGGGGCTTTCAATAATAGCTATGATTTTTGTGGGGCTGGCACTCAGCAAAAAACTTTCGGAGCCTATTGTCAAAATTGTCAAAGCCTTTGAAAAGGATGAAGACGGACAGATAAGCATCCAGGAAATCCGGCTGAAGTCCAGGGATGAAATCGGAATCCTCGCCAATACCTTAAATGAGATGTCTATGCAGGTCAAAGGCTTTATTAACGGTGTAATGAGCGAATCTGCAAATATTGACGCCTCAGCCGACAATGTAAGAGAGCAGATGGCCATGATGAACAAATTGATAGAGGAAGTTTCAGAGACAACTGAAGAATTATCGGCCGGAATGGAGGAGACGGCAGCATCGACCCAGGAGATGTATGCTACCGCTGTGGAAATAGGAACAGCCGTGGATTTGATAGCCGGTAAGGCCCAGGAGAGTGAGAGACACGTAATAGAAATCAGTAAAAGGGCAAAAGATTTGAAAGAAAATATCAGCAATGCTATAATAGACGGAACACAAATAATAGGCAAGTCGAGAAAAAACCTTAAGAAGGCTCTCCAGGAAGCTGAATCAGTTAAGAGAATCAACGAATTGGCTGATGTGATACTGCAGATTACAAGCCAGACAAATCTTTTAGCGCTCAATGCTTCCATTGAGGCTGTCAGAGCGGGAGAAGCGGGCAAGGGCTTTGCCGTTGTTGCCGATGAAATAAGAGTGCTTGCGGAGGATTCAAAAAGTACGGCAAATAAAATAACCGGTATAATCAGGCAGGTTACAGGTTCAGTCTCCAATTTGTCGGACAACTCCTCAGAACTGCTGGATTTTATCGACACCACTGTCAAGCGTGACTTTGATATGATACTGAACGCATCGGGTGAATATGAGAGGGATTCGGAAAATCTCAGCCTTCTGGTAGCCGACTTCAGCAGGACCTCCGAGGAGCTCAATATTTCAATATCAAATATGATAAAAGCCATAAATGAAATAACCTCCGCCAATAGTGAAGAAGCGGAAGGTACCAGCAACATAGCACAAAGATCGGTACAGGTAAAGGAAAGAGCAAACGAACTTCTGGTACAGGCCAATAAATCCAAGAAGTATTCGGAGAATCTCATGAACTATGTTTCCAAATTCAAACTGGAACAGTAGACTACAGAGCTGTAAAAGAGATAATAATCGAGAGAATTGAGTAATAATTGAGAGAGGTGCAGTGGGCATGGCGTACACTATAGTTGATTTGCTGGACAAGTTCATTTCCCTTGAACAGGCAGGACAGGACATGTTTATGGGAATAACCGGGAGGAAGGATGTACAGCATAAGATAAAAACCATGGCAAGAATATTTGCCAATCAGGAGAAAAAACATATTGAAATATATCAGACCCTCAAAGCCAAACTGGAAAAAGAACCTGAAACAGAAATCGACTTTTTTATTTATGACAAGATATCGGCGGCAATATTTCAATATGCCGGGATCAGCCGGGTAGTTGGGACCGAAAGTCCGAAAAGCCTGCTGGAATTTTGTCTGAACTTTGAAAAGGACAATCTGGCTTTACTTTTAAGCATACAGGATATATTCTCAAAGGCTGAAACCGATACAAACGCAGTAAACATTAAGCTTATCTCTGAAATTATTTCTGAAGAACAAAAACATGTAAGAAACCTTGAAGCTTTCATGTGAGCTTCAAGGTTTTCCTATAGACCGGCATATCAGCATGCCGGCTTCTTCAATATCAATGTTAACTGTGTTATTTTAATCCCGTATCTACTACTTGTTGAAATTCGCTGCGGTATTGTCATCGTTGCTTGCCTCACCCTGGCTTGAGACGTCTGTCAGGATTACAATATCCACTCTTCTGTTCTTTTGACGATTCGCATCTGAATCGTTTGGAACCAGAGGAGTAAATTCGCCGTAGCCGACGGCCGAGATCAGCTTGGGATCAATACCTGCCTTTTCCACCAGAATTCTTAGAACATTGGTGGCTCTTGCACTTGACAGCTCCCAGTTTGACGGGTAAAGAGGACTTTTGATAGGTACATTATCGGTGTGTCCTTCAATTCGGATATGCTTGTTTGGTATATTAGCCAGGATATCCCTGCCTATTTTAAGCACCTTGTCTTCCGATTCCTTCTCTATGTCAGATCTGCCCGATTTAAAAATAAGTCTTTCATTAATTGAAATTACGACGCCGCGCTCCTGCTTCCTGACATCGATGCTTCCTGCAAGTCCCTGACCCTGAACCATTTCCTTAACTTCCCGGGTTATACCTTCTATTTGCTTGTCTTCCATCTCAGAGGGGATTACAGGCGAAGGCATTGTAGCCGGAAAATCAACCAGGGAGTTACCCTGCCCGCTGCCCTGCAGAACTGAATTGGAACCGGTACCGAATATGGAACTGAATGACTGGGACAGCTGCTGGAACTTTTGTGTATCCACCTGGCTCATGGCAAATAAGATTATGAAGAGGATAAGTAAGAGGTTCATCAAGTCTGCATAAGTCAAAAGCCATCGTTCGTTATTGTCTTTTACTACCTTCTCCTTTGCCATACCTATGCCTCAACTCCTTCTTCAGCAATTGCAGCATCCTCTTTTTCCTTCTTACCGTTCAGTTTTTCCATAAGGTTAAGGTTGAGCTTTTCCTTAATTATACGTGGATTTTCACCGGCCTGAATTGACAGGAGGCCTTCTATGATCAGTTCATTTATCATGGTTTCACGGGCTGCCTTAACTTTGATCTTATTGCCGAAAGGCAGCCATAAAAGATTGGCGAAAGCAACACCGTACATGGTAGCAATGAACGCACCTGCAATTTTAGGCCCCAGAGCCAGAGGGTCGCTAAGGTCCTTCAATATGCTCAGCATTCCCATAACTGTTCCGCAAACACCCATGGCGGGCCACGTTCCGCCCATGGCTTCAAAAATCTTTGCGCCTGACTCGTATATTTCGCCCTGCAATTCGGTTTCTCTGGCCAGTATATCTTTAATTACTTCGGTTTCTATACCATCCACAACCAAAGCCAGGCCTTTCCGTATCAAATCATTCTTGTTGGTTTGAGCATCCTGCTCCAAACTCAGCAATCCGTCTTTTCTTGCTTTTTCGGAAAGATCGGCCAACTCGTTGATGATATCGATTTCATTGTAATTCTTTTGAGTAAACAACATGGAAAGAGTAGATAACATTTTCTTGAACTCAGATAAGGGAAAGCCCACGAGAGTCGCTCCGAAACCTCCGACAAAAACAATTAGAAAGGGACCCGGACCCCATAGTCCGCCAAGAAGGGACAGGTCGAAATGACCTTCTTCAAGATATCCCATAACTACTCCGCCTAAACCTAAAATCAAACCTATAATGGTTGTAATATCCATATTTTAACCACTCCTGATTGTAAATTCTTTTGTGCAAGTTATACTAAAATTCGAAGCTGAATTATGCACTTTTCGTCAAAGGGCCATTGATTTACCTTTTTCACTGTGCTATTATTGAACTAATTTATGCTATGTACAATTTCCCAACATAGCATGGTTAGAAATAAACCTAAATAAGTATCGTAATTTTTAAGTAGAAACTTAACAACTAATTGCGGAGATTGTATAAAAAAACGATAATGAGTAACATTTTAAAATTTTTTGTAAAAAGAGTTTGTATTTTTTATGCAATTGCTCTTATAATATGTTTGATATTCAGCGGGCATCGGATTATAATGATTGCAGCGCTCACTATCGGCGTATTAATATCGTTGTTAAGATTTGCAGTTCTCGAATCCGTGCTCGGGCATTTACTAAGTGGGGCGAATAAAAAGAGGGCAGTAGCAATAAATATTGTAATATATTTGCTAAACTTAGTCATAATAGGGATAACAGTAGTTTTTGCCATGCAATTTGGAGTGCATGCCTTTCTGGCTGTGCTGGGCGGAATACTTTCAACCCTGTTTGTGATTATGATAAATGCCATAACAGAGGCTTTTGGAATTACACAAAATCACTATGGACAGAAGGTGAAATAGAATGCATGAAGAAGTAAGTATGAGCGACAGGCTTGTAGAGGCAATGGAGCCACATAATGTGTTTACAATCAAGCTGCCGGGTCTGGAAATACCGGTATCTGACGTTGTAGTTGTGATGTGGGTTATAATGGCGGTACTGATATTTTTCAGCATATTCCTTACCCGTAAGCTTTCAGCCGTACCGAACAAGAAACAAAATGTTGCAGAAATCATAGTGGAGTTGATAAATAATATTGCAAAAGATGCAATCGGAGAACATCATTGGAAGGCATTTGCACCGTATTTGGGTACTATCTTTTTGTTCCTTATTTTTGCCAACACCGTTTCCATTTTTAATGTTATTCCGGGAGAAGGTTTTAAATTCAGACCTCCTACCAGAAACATCAATGTAACTGCATGTATGGCAATTATGTCAATTTGTGTGGTTATTTATGCAGGCATCAGGTACAAGAAGATGAGCGGGTGGCTGAAAAGCTTTGTTGAACCTATCCCAATGATGTTACCCTTCAAGATACTGGATTATGGTATAAAACCTTTATCTCTCGCTTTGCGTCTTTTTGGCAATATACTGGGTGCGTTCATAGTAATGGAGCTGATTTACATGGCAATGCCTCCGGTAATACCGGCAGCACTAAGTATTTATTTTGATTTGTTTGACGGGATACTTCAAGCATATGTGTTTATGTTTTTAACTTCACTATATATTGCAGAGGTATTAGAATAAGGGGGTGAATAAATAATGACAGGAATAATAGCTATAGCAGCAGCGATAGCAGTTTTTACAGGTATTGGCGCCGGAGTAGGTATCAGTTTGGCAACGGGTAAAGCTGTTGAAGGTATTGCAAGACAGCCTGAAGCTGCCGGCCAGATAAGAAATGTTATGCTTCTCGGAGCGGTTCTTGCAGAAGCCACAGCCATCTATGGTCTTGTAGTTGCTTTGGTACTCGTATTCTTAAAGATGGGATAATATGGTCTACAGTGTAAGGCCTGTTTAATATCTGCTTGTGTCTGGCATTTTAGGTAGATTTTGTGTCAGGCAGGGCAAATTTTCGAAGTAGTAATTTGTTTATTGCAAGAAAATTTAACGTGGCATGGCGCAAAATCCGCCAAAATGACGTGCACAATGAGATCTTAAACAGGCTCTGAGGATATCTGTGAAAGGTATTAAAATACCAGGGGATATATGGATATAAATACCCCGGCAGTCTAACGCCTTTCACAGATATGGCAGTGTTTATAAAGCATGGTTGATATTCCTTGCTATTATATATATGACAATATCGATCAATGATCACACCGAGACGATTTGTCCTCCAGCCTCCACGAATATAATGACGCCGTTATATCGTATAGATGTTTATGCGGATATATGCGGAGTGAAGTATATTTACCACCCTATACGGCTCGCTATAGGTGCGTGCATATTAAATTTCTGTGAGCCAGAAAGGCGAATGATAATTATATGTTAATGCCTGAAAAATATACATTTATTTTTGTTGCATTAAACCTGTTGATATTGTTCTTCTTCATGAAAAAGTTTTTGTTTAAACCTGTCACAGAGTTCATGGAAAACAGGAAAAAATCCATAGAGCAGGCTTTGAAGGATGCGGACCAGGCAAAACTTGAAGCGGCGGAATCAAGAAAAAATTATGAAGAGCAGATAAAGAAGATCAGGGAAGAAAGCGATAAGCTTTTGAATGAAGCAAGAATCAAAGCTACACGTGAATATGACGAGATAATTGCAAATGCCAAAAAAGATGCGCTGGTTATTGTTGAAAAAGGCCGTCAGGATGTAGAGCGCGAAAGGGCGGAAATGCTGCGTCAGGTAAGGCAGCAGATTGCCGCACTGGCTATTACTGCTGCTACAAAGGTTGTTCAGGCCAATATGGATACCGAGTCAAACAAGAGTATGGTTGATAAATTTATAGATGAGGCAGGTGCAGCATAATGCCGCTTGTAGAGAAAAGATATGCCCAGGCATTATTGGAGCTTTCACTTGACGATATAGGTAGTGTCAGGCAGGAATTTGAACAGCTTGTGGAAATATTTAATTCTGATATGCAATTCCGGAACTTTTTAACTGATCCAAGGGTCAAGCTGGATAAAAAGCAGGGGTTGGTCAGAAATGTATTCTACGGCGAATTAAGCTCAAAAATGCTGAACTTTATGCTGCTATTGATAGCAAAGCAGAGAGTGGCTGAACTTCCCGGCATTTTTGAACAGTTTGTGCGGCTTGCCGACCAGAGGGCAAATGTACTGGATATGAAAATTATCACGGCTGCTCCGCTTGAAGAAAGTCAAACCGGCTCTTTGAAAGAAAAGTTCGGGAAAAAATATAATGCAAGTGCGGTAAAGGTTACAGAAGTTGTGGATCCTTCGATAATTGGCGGAATAAAGGTAATTATCGGGGACAAAGTCTACGACGGAAGTATTAAAGGCAGAATTGAATCATTAACTGAACTGGTTACTATGTAGAGCCGGTGTCAGAGCATATGGGGTGAGAAAAGGATGAATCTTAGACCGGAAGAAATTAGCTCAATTATAAAGCAGCAGATAGAAAGTTACGGAGCTGCGGTAAAAACTGACGATGTAGGTTATGTACTTCAGTCAGGTGATGGTATTGCAAGAATATATGGCTTACAGTCATGTATGTCGGGAGAGCTTTTACAGTTTGACAATAATGTTTATGGTATGGCTCTTAACCTTGAAGAAGACAATGTCGGCTGTGTTGTACTGGGAGACGACAGAGAGATCAGAGAGGGTTCGACTGTAAAAAGAACAGGAACAACAGTTCAGGTGCCTGCAGGACAATCCCTTTTAGGAAGAGTGGTCAATCCGTTGGGAAAACCCCTTGACGGAAAGGGCGACATTAAGGCGGATACTTACAGGCCTGTAGATTTTACAGCTCCGGGTGTTATTGACAGAAAGGGCGTAAATACGCCGCTCCAAACGGGTATAATGGCACTTGATGCACTTATTCCCATAGGAAGAGGCCAGAGAGAGCTTATAATAGGTGACAGGCAGACCGGTAAGACGGCAATAGCTGTTGACACTATTATCAATCAAAAAGGCAAGGATGTAATCTGTGTTTACGTTGCCATAGGGCAGAAGGCATCCACAGTTTCAGGCATAGTCAATACGCTTGAAAGATTCGGAGCCATGGAATATACCATAGTCGTTTCCTCGACAGCCAGCGATACGGCTTCTGTTCAGTACCTTGCACCCTATGCCGGCTGTGCCATGGCCGAAGATTTTATGTACAGACAGCACAAGGATGTTCTAATAATTTATGATGATCTGTCAAAACATGCCGTTGCTTACAGGGCAATGTCATTACTTCTTAAACGACCGCCGGGAAGAGAAGCTTATCCAGGTGATGTATTCTATTTGCATTCAAGACTGCTTGAAAGAGCGGCAAAGCTCAGCGATGAACTGGGCGGAGGCTCAATTACCGCACTTCCTATAATAGAAACACTTGCAGGAGATGTTTCGGCATATATCCCGACCAATGTCATATCCATAACCGACGGTCAGATATATCTCGAGTCAGAGTTATTCTTTTCAGGCCAAAGACCGGCTGTAAATGTTGGTCTGTCGGTATCCCGTGTTGGTGGTTCGGCTCAGATCAAAGCCATGAGAAAAATAGCAGGTCCTTTGAGAATAAATCTTGCACAGTTCAGAGAACTTGAAGCTTTTGCACAGTTCGGCTCCGATCTGGACAAAGCCACAAGAGACAAGCTGGTACAGGGCGGAAGATTGGTTGAAACCTTGAAACAGCCCCTGTATTCCACTTTGCCGGTAGAAGAACAGGTCATGATATTGTACGCTGCAACAAACAAATATCTTATGGATCTGCCTGTTAACAAGGTCAGCAAATTTAATCAGGAACTGGTGAAATTTGTTAAGGAGAAATATCCGAAGATACTGACCAGCATTGCTGAAACAGGTGACATCAACGACGAAATGATGCAGCAGATGAAGACGGCTACTGAGGAATTTAAAGCTCAGTTTGTATAAAAATATTATTCTGTGCTTATCATTCATTATACACAGCAGATAAGTACGGGTTATCAATTGTTTGTCGGGCTGTGGGACGGAAACGGCGGGTTATCATATGGCAAATAATATGCGTGAAATAAAATTGCGTATCAAAAGTGTTAATCAGATGCGGCAAATAACTAAGGCCATGAAGTTGATATCAGCGTCAAAACTAAAGAAGGCAAGAGCGCAACTGGAACAAACCCTTCCGTATTTTAACAAGGTAAGAGAAACTATTGCAGATATTCTTGCACATAGCGGAGATGTTGAGAGCAAATATTTCGATATCAGAGATACCAGGCCGGGCAGTAAAAAGGCCTATATAGTCATTACCGGAGACAAGGGTCTGGCAGGCGGCTATAACAGCAATATCAAAAAGCTTGCGGAGCAGGCAGTGGGTGAGGATAAAGAGAATGCACTGCTGCTCATAGCCGGAAATTCAGGAAGATCATATTTTATCAAGAAAAACTACAATGTTCACACTGAATTCGACTATGCCGTGCAAAATCCGACAGTATTCAGAGCAAGGGAGATTGCAGATATCATTCTTGACCTGTATAACAAAAAGCAGGTGGATGAAGTATATATAATTTTCACACAGATGCTGTCGGCTATTTCCCAGGAGCCTAAGGTACTGAAGCTCCTGCCCCTGGAAATCGGTGCACTGCGCGACGATGTAAATGCAGATGATATTAAAATTGATGAGCAGATAAAATACGAGCCTTCACCTTCTGTCGTACTGGATGTACTGATACCAAAGTATATTAAGGGCATCATGTACGGTGCGTTTGTGGAAGCCTTTACCAGCGAACAAAACGCCCGTATGACCGCAATGGACAGTGCAACAAAAAATGCGGATGAAATGCTGCAAAAATTAAACCTGTATAAAAACAGAGCCAGACAGGCTGCCATCACTCAGGAAATATCCGAAATAGTGGGCGGAGCTGCTGCTTTGAAATAGAGAATAGGCAAATTTATTTGCAACAGCAGATACAGCAGATATTGGATGATTGATTTATACCGATTTATTGGAAAAACAGATATTCTTTTTAATGTTTGAGAGGAAAATAGCCGCGTATGCACGCGCAGATGGGAGTGATAGTATGGCTGGAAGTACAGGAGTCATTGTACAGGTTATCGGACCGGTACTTGACATCAGATTTGAAAATAGCACATTGCCCAACATATATAATGCAATCAGAATTCCCACAAAGACTGATTCAGGGGATAGTGTTATAACTGCTGAGGTAATGCAGCATCTCGGAAACGATACTGTGAGATGTGTTGCCATGTCTTCTACAGATGGACTTGTAAGAGGTATGGAAGCTATAGATACGGGAGATGCCATCAAAGTACCTGTTGGAAAAGAAGTTTTAGGAAGAATATTCAATGTATTGGGTGAAACGGTTGACAAGCAAGGAGATATAAAGCCCACGGATTATTACCCCATACATAGGCCTGCACCTTCTTTTGAAGAGCAGAGACCTTCAACGGAGATTCTGGAAACGGGTATAAAGGTTGTGGACCTCCTTGCACCATATGCAAAGGGCGGTAAAATCGGACTGTTCGGCGGAGCCGGGGTTGGAAAAACAGTTCTGATAATGGAACTGATCAGAAATATCGCTACCGAGCATGGCGGATATTCCGTATTCACAGGTGTTGGTGAAAGAACAAGAGAAGGTAACGACCTCTGGCATGATATGAATGACACAGGTGTTATTGAGAAGACCGCGATGGTTTTCGGACAGATGAATGAACCGCCGGGAGCCAGAATGAGGGTTGGTCTCACAGGCCTTACCATGGCGGAATACTTCAGAGATCAGATGGGACAGGACGTACTTCTGTTCATAGATAATATATTCAGATTTGTACAGGCCGGTTCGGAGGTTTCGGCGCTGCTGGGCAGAATTCCTTCGGCAGTTGGTTATCAGCCTACACTTGCTACTGACGTGGGAGCACTTCAGGAGAGAATTGCATCCACAGCCAAGGGGTCAATCACCTCGGTTCAGGCGGTTTACGTGCCTGCCGATGACCTGACCGACCCGGCGCCCGCCACTACTTTTGCCCATTTGGATGCTACCACGGTTTTAAACAGAGATATAGTTGCAATGGGTATTTATCCCGCGGTTGATCCTCTGGATTCCACTTCAAGAATTCTTGATCCTAAGATAATCGGTGAAGAGCATTATTCGGTGGCAAGAAGAGTTCAGGAAATATTACAGCGAAATAAGGAATTACAGGATATGATAGCGATCCTCGGTATGGACGAATTACCCGAAGAAGACAAGCTGACAGTATTCAGAGCAAGGAAGATACAGAGATATCTGTCTCAGCCGTTCTTTGTCGGAGAACAGTTTACCGGTTATAAGGGCAAGTACGTTCCTCTGAAGGAAACAATCAGAGGTTTCAAGGAAATCATTGACGGTAAGATGGATCATATACCTGAAGCTGCCTTCTTCATGAAGGGAAATATTGACGAAGTATATGAAGCAGCAAAAGAAATGGAAGAATAATTTCTTGCCGCTCAGATATTTGTAGTCGCCGCACCTGCGGCTCATGGAGATTAACTTGAAAGCCCGCTTTGCTTGTCTTTCAAGTTAATCTGTAGAACCAGTCGCCGCGCGATATATTTAAAGCATTGATTTAAAATGCTGGTTAAAAGTGGCTTCAAATGCTTTAAAAGCGCGCATGGCTAATTAGCCTCCTTTATTCGCCTTATGCGGCATTAATAGAGAGGTTAATTATAGGATATTTTTTGTGGCCGCACCTGCGGCTCATGGAGGCTAATGAGTATGTCCACATTTTTTTTGGAAGTAATCACACCTGAAAGAAATTTCTATTCGGGGGAAGCAGAATGCGTTATCTTTAAGTCTATTGACGGTGAAATGGGAGTTCTTGCAAAGCATGCACCTACGGTAACCACTGTCAATGTAGGACCTCTCAGGATAAAGAATGCCGAGGGTAAATGGACGGAAGCTGTTGTAACCGACGGCTTTGCTAAAATTATGCCGGACAGGGTTGTTATTATGACTGATACCGCAGAGTATCCTGAAGAAATAGATATAAACCGTGCCAGGGCAGCAAAGCAGCGTGCCGAAGAAAGGCTTCAGAAGCAGCTGAGCCAGCTGGAATACATGCGCTCCAAGACGGCTCTTGCAAGAGCGATGGCCCGGATTAAAGCCACAAGCAAGTAAAAATCAATATAGAGGTTTGCAGACCCAAAAACACCCCGCCGAAAGGCGGGGTGTTTTTGGGTTAAATCATTGCTGCATTTTGCCGATATACGTTAATAAAGAACCTTTATGCGCTGTAAAAGCGTTTTGATAAATACGGGAGAAATATTTGAAATAGAGGTTTAAAATAGAGGCTAAATTCTGCGGGAGGTATTGGACATTGATTTTACACATGAATGACAAACAAAATAAAGAAAGAAACAGATATGCAAAACTATTGAGAAGATTTGCTTTTTTACTGGTATTTTCAATTCTTCTCCAGAGTTTGGTATTGGTCAATGTAGCCCGCTGTGAGGCTATGTCGGAGCTTACCGTTACAGTTATAAACAATAATCAGGTCAAGCTGCAGTGGACTGACAATTATTCCGACGAGTTAAGATATATTGTAGAAAAAAAGGTGGACAACGGATCCTTTACGCAGATATCGCGATATCGGGATTCCGAGGACTATACCGACTATTCCGTCAACTCGGGACATACATACACTTACAGGATAAAAGTTGTAGATTCTTCAAACATAACCTCTATATATACTGACGAAGTCACCTTCAGCACCATTGACGTACAGAAACCCAATTCGCTGAAGGTCAGCGCTGTTTCAAGCGACCAGATAGACCTGAAGTGGAGTTATGCCGACGACAAGTCCTTTACCACGTTGATTGAGAGGCGGGAAGCCGGTGATACCGAATGGTATAAGCTTGCAACCGTTCCGTCGGGACAATTTACCTACAGTGATAAAAATGTAGTGTCGGGTGTCACTTATTATTACAAGGTCCGTTCAGTTTTCAGCGAAAGAGTCAAATCCACTTCCTTTCCGGAGGAGGACAAAGGCTACAGCTCAAGCCCTCTGTTATATAAACCCACAGATCTGTATGGATTTGCAAAATCTCCATATTCAATACAGATTGAATGGACTGACAGTTATAATGCGGCAACGTATGTGATTCAGAGGAAATCTCCCGATGAAAGCACCTTCAAGACCATTGCCGTGGTTCCCAACAGTGTAAATGTATATGTTGATATAAACGACAGTGCCAGTCCCATTAAGCCCAACACTGTATATACCTATAGAATTCAGGCTATATCAGGCAGCAGCAGCTCGGAGTATTCCGATCTGCTGAATGTGACAAGCACATTTCTTAACAGCCCGTCCACCCTGACAGCTTCATGTGTTGACGGCACAAGGGTCAATCTGTCCTGGAAGGATTACAGTGACGGGGAAACAGGTTTTGAGATATGGCGAAGGGCGGCTTCGGATGCCGACTGGACGCTGTATGACAGTGTGGGCAGGAATGCGACAAGTTATACCGATATAGGGGTATCACCGCAGGTGTCGTATACATACAGGATAAGAGCCAGGATTAATGACTACAGTGTCTTTTCTGACTTTTCAAATCAGGTGAATATCTGGGTCAGCAGCATCAGCTCGCCTTTGAACCTGGACTACACCATTTTGCAGCAGAATGAAATAGAATTGAGCTGGCAGGATTCCAGCGGATCGGAAACCGGCTTCAAGGTGGAAAGAAAAGAAGGGGAGCTGGGGAAATGGCAGCAAATAGCACAGTTGAATCCCAACACCGTCAAATATACCGATAAAAGGCTTAACAACACAAAAGTGTATTACTACAGGATTCAAGTCTATGATGCGGCTAATTCGACAAGTTACAGCAATGAAGTGGAAGTATCGTTCCAGATACCTGGAAAGCCCACCGAGCTTGAGGCCAGAAATATTTCTGCAAATGAGATTCAGCTGATCTGGAAGGACAATTCCTATCAGGAAAAGGAATTTGTCATAGAAGTCAAGCAGTTCACTTCCTTCAGGGAGATAGGCAGGGTCGGCGCGAATACTACCACTTTTATACACAAGGGAACGCTGTCGGAGGGTACATTTACATACCGTGTAAAAGCTGTAAACGGTATTGTACAGAGTGCATATTCAAATGAGGCCATGGCTTCGGGAGGCAAGAAGGCCAGCTATACCGATCTGGGAGGGGTAAAGTGGGCTGTTGAAGCCATTGAGGGCCTGGCCGGCAAAAAGGTATTCGATGCGAAGCCGGGCACAAAATTTTATCCTGAACAGAGTATTACAAGGGGAGAGTACTGTGCCATCATTGTCAGGAGCCTTGAACTTGGCGATGTAGCGGCAGGGCGGTATGCAGACGTCACTTCAAAGCACAAATACTATAAGGAAATAATGATAGCAGCAAAGCTTGGTATAGTATCCAACGACAAGAATAACAAAATTTACCCCGACCAGCTTATTACAAGAGAACAGGCCGGAGTAATGCTTGCACTGGCACTAAAGATCAGCGGGAGACCGCTTCCTGAACAGGACAGCAGCATACTTAAGCAATTTGCCGATTACCAGCAGATTTCGGAAGGCTCTGCAGAAAGGATATCGGCAGTGTGCGGTGCGGGAATTATCACAGGAAGACAGGAGAAGGACAAGGTCTATTTACGTATTACAAGCAATGTTACAAGAGCCGAAGCTGCTGTCATGATGTATAAAGCGCTTAGCCTTTGATGGTTGATACAATTATGGTTATATTGAGGAGCGAGAACCGATGAAGAGATTAATAAAACTCATATCAATTATGCTGACAATGGCATATCTGCTTTTAATACCGCTTAATTCACTGGCGGCGGCAGGTGCGGTCAGTGCCAATGTCACCGATCCGCTGCTGGGCAAATGGCAGGGCTACGGATTGGTGGACAAAAGTTTGACAAACAGTGACCTTAATAAGGCTGTTCAGAAGATTGACTTTATTTCTCTCATAAATGGGATAATGAAGCCCACCAATAAAGCCAATATCAGCTTTTCCGACGTACCGGGAGGGACCTGGTACGGTGATGAGATCGCAAAGGCCGCAGCCGCAGGATACATAGACAATAAGGATAAGGCTAAATTCAATCCATTCTCGGAAATAACCAGGCTGGAAGCAGCCATAATGGTCAAGCGTGTATTCGGACTTGAACTGAAAGATAAAAGGTTAATCAGCAAAATAACCGATGCCGAGGCAGTGGAGAGCAAACAGCTGGAAGAGTTTGCAGCAGCCATAGAGAAAGGCTGTCTCAGCCAGGTGGCTGAAGGCAGATATGTTCCTTACGGAGTACTGAAACTTTCCGATGCACTGAATATGCTGGATGTTTGTGTGGGACAGGTGGTTACAAAGTCAGGAACAATATCGGATAATGTTTCCGGAAATATGATGATAAACACGGGAGCCGTCACACTAAAAGATATGAATGTGGCGGGGGACCTGACTGTAGGGGAAGGCGCCGGTGAAGGTGATGTGAGGCTGGACGGCGTTTCTATAAACGGAAAGCTGATAATAAGGGGCGGGGGGCCCAACAGTGTCACCCTGACCAATACAAGGGTCAATGACATCCTGGTAATAGAAAAAAGCGCAGGCAATGTACGTGTAAAGACTTTTGGAACTACAACAATTAACAAGACCTATATAAAATCCGGGTGTATCCTTGAAGAAAGCGGCTTAACCTCCGGACAGGGTTTTGTTGACATTTCGGCAGAGAGATCGGCCGTTGAAAATCAGAAAATCGACCTTAGGGGTAATTATAATAAAATATCGGTAAATGAAAGCAATCTGGCTGTAAATTTAAACGGCAATGCAGATTCAATCGATATATCAAAGGGCACTGCCGGCAATCTGACCATAAGCGGAGGCAGTGTTAAAACCATAACCACCAAAGCATCCCAAAATATGATTGAAATACTGGGAGGTACGGTAACAACCTTAAATATTGACACCGGAGCAATAGGCAACAAACTGACCGTAAACGGAACTGCAACGGTAAGTAATGTCAATGTCAAGGAAAACACAGACATTTCACTGGTTAAGGGAACAGTGGATAAGCTTATACTGGAGTCTGCTTCGGAAGGGTCGAAGCTGAATATATCAAGCGGTGCATATCTTAAGAATATTACGGCCAATGCGGCCGCCACCATAACGGGCAGCGGTTCTATTACCAATGCCTACATATATGCTCCCAATGTAAGTATGAGCATAAGGCCAGGCGGAGATTATATCAGAGGAGGAACCGAAACAACTCCGGGCGGTACCGTTACAGATCCCACACTGCCGAAAATAACAATTTCGAATGTGTACAACAAAACCATTATGGTGGGCAGCAATAATCAGAAACTGGATGCCCGTGCTTCAAACGGAGCAGAGATCTTCTACAGTTCTGCCGACAGTTCAATTGTAACGGTGGGCGAGAAAGGCCAGTTAAACGGAGTCGCAGTCGGAAAAACAAATGTATACATATCGGCCGTCAAAGAGGGATATGCTCCTGCAATTTCAACAATCACAGTCAACGTAATTTCCGGCAATACAACCTCGTCGGGTACTCTTTCGGTATCACCGTCAGGCGGTAAGGCAGGTGAAATAATTGATGTTGTCATCACCTATACAGCCGGAGAAAATATGACGAGCGGCAGAATCGTATTCAAGCTGCCGGCAGGCTTCACAGCGTCGGAAAGCGATACCTTCAGCATTAATTCAGGTGCCGGAACGGCTCTGACAAAAGCGCATATAATTGATCCCGGAACCTTGTCCTTCAATAATATTGCCCTTGCTGCCGATGATACCCTTCAAGTCACTTTGAAGAAGAAGGAAATACCGGCAGGAGGACAGCTCGAATTTGCTGCCGTGGTTGACGCCGACGGTATAGGTCCGAAGCTGCCGGCAGAAATAAGCACAATATTTACCTGTGACAGTCTGAAGATACTGCAGGGCAACGGTGTGAACTACTCAACTCCAGAATATGGCTCTGTAACAGGTACTACAAAGATAGCCAAGCTCTCGTCTATCGGCATCCCGGGAGTCACCGGGTGGGTCATAGGCGATGTGGTTGCAGATCCTGTATATGATCAGGTATTGACCGGAACCAATTATTCGGCCGGACAGGATATAGAGGCTGCTGCCGGACAGCAGATAATGCTCTCTGCCGTTGATGCGGCCAATAAGCTCAAGGGTTATGCTGTAATTACCATTGATGCTTCTATGATAAGACCCGACGATGCGGCAGCTCTGGACCCTGCAACGATCAGCGTTGAACCGGGTATACAGGCAGGTTCTGTCAGATTAAACGGCCTGAATCCGGTAAATGGTGCAGCCGAATGGATGATCAAGGTACAGAATGCACCTTCGCCTGCAATATTGATCGACAGCGTATTTGACGGGACTGTGAAATACAACCCCGGCGATGACATTAAAGTATCCAGCAACCAGTACATTGTACTTGCGGCTGTTGAAAACGCAGAAAATAAAAAAGTGAAGGCATATGCGAGCATACCGGTTGCGGGTAAGGTAAGCCAACCTGCCGGGACACTTGTCGAAGGTACAAATTACAGTAAGCCGGCAAATGGCAGCACTGTCGGAACTATTTCCATACAAAGCCTGACTCCGGGCGATTACGGCATAGCCGTCTGGCAGTATGTAATACTCGACAATCCTGCGGTTATACCTTCAATTAACGTTGCAACGTCAGAATTTAAGAAATACACCGGTAATCAGGAGTTTAATACCTATAATGCCAAGGAAGACATACTTGCAGCTGACGGCAAGCACATCCTGCTTGTTGGAACAACAGATGCAGACAGCAAGATATTGGCATATGCCGATATACTTGTAGAGTCCGGAGCTGTCCGCCGGGAAGATGCAGCCGCCATACCTCCGTCCAATATAATCGGACCGGTTATGGGCTCAACAGCAGGAACCATCAGCATAACAACCAACTTTAGCACCCCGATAGCAGGTGCGACCAAGTACAAATACAGATTCCAGGATACTGAGTTGAAGCCTGCTCCTCAAATAAACAGCAAATCGGATATATACAGTGAACTGGAAAAAGACTTGAAGGTCACAGGAAAATATCTGGTCCTGGTTGCTACGGATAACAGCGGCCTTATTAAGGCATACATGAATATAGAAGTTGATGAAAGTTTGAAAAGGCCGGATAATGCTTATTTACTCAAGACTACCAATAACGACTATTCAATTGTGCCGGGAACTACCAGCGGAGCAATTACTGTGAATCTGGCAAAAGCCAAGATAGAGAATGACACAGGCAAGACCATTTCCCAATGGTGGTACAAGCTTGCAAATAATGATTTTGAAATACCATATACCGGAAGCAAGATTACCGGCAGTATGACAGCGGTGTATACCTCCGGAACAGATATTTTAAATGTGGCTCCAAAGCAATACCTGCTGATAATAGCTGTTGATGTTGACGGTAAAACTGTTGCATACCTGAAGGAACAGATACAGTACAATCAGATCAGACAGGCGGATGCGGGCACACTGATATCCAGTGCCGAGGACAGTGTCAACTTCAATTATTCGGTTCCTGAACCCGGAGACAAGGGTGGACAAACCAAGATAAGGACACTGGGCTTCTGGGGATATAATAGCGGAAGCAGCTGGAAATATACCATATCAGCTGCTCCGGTTGCCGTGCCTGTAAAATTCAGTTCAGCCAGCGGCTTGAACGGATATGCCGCCCAGCTCAGTGTCACGGTGGATGCAGGAAAATATCTCGTACTGTATTTGGTGGATAACCAGAATCAGATATTGGCATTCAAGAATATTAAGATCAGTGCCGATCAGATAAGACCACAGGACGCCAAAGTTCTTACATCAATCAACTATTCGGCTCCTGTGCCCGGAACTGCTGCAGGCTCAACAATGATACCATACCTGTCCTTCAGGGATCTGGACAGCACGGCCGACTATACCGGCTGGACATGGCGATATGTTGTGGGAAACAGTATTTTCACCCCGCCTGCTATGGGTACCGATATTAATACAATAAGCGGCGCACAGGCATTAACAACCACAACTAATATCCAGGTAACGGCAAGACAATATGTTTTGTTGCTGGCTGTCGATAAAAACGGATTTATAAAGGGTTATGCAAATATACTGGTTAACCAGGAAGCCATTAATCCTGGAGATGCGGAGAGTATCCCGACTGATAATTATCATCTTACCAAAGGAACTGTGGAAGGGACCACCAGCTTTGATAAACTGGTTATGGTAGGACTTGATTCACAGGCCAGCAAATGGATGGTAAAAGTCCAGTCAGGGCAGTTTGCAAGTGCCCTGCCGAAAAATACAAAGGTTTCGGGAGCATTATGGTATCCTTTCAACGGTACCGATAAAAATATCCCTGTAAATGTTGGAGACCATATATTGCTGCTTGCAACGGATACCTCGGGTTATGTCAAGGCCTTTGCGGATATCACCGTCGGCTCGGATGAAATCCAGGCACCATTTGCAAAAGAATTGAAGCTGAATGAGAACTATACTGTTCCGGTGCCTGGAAATGATGCAGGCACAGTCAGAATGGTCCTGCAGGAAACCAATATTCCAAAGGCTGCCGGAGAGACAATAGTCTGGAAGTATAAGAAATCCGTTTACGGTTACAAGGCACATTTCAATGATGATTCCTCGGGCGCCGAGTACACAGTGTGCAAAACCAATGAGGATATGGAAGTAGAACCCGGTTACTGGCTGCTTGCAGCAACCATAGAAGATAAGATCAAGGCCTATGCGGTAATTAATATAGATGCTTCTCAAATCAAGCCTTCGGAAGCGCCTTTACTTGAAGAAGATAAAAACTATACAGCTCCGGTTCCCGGAAGCCAGCCCGGAACCACAAAAATTACCGGCTTGACCTATATGAACGTAACCGGTTCTGAAAACTGCGTATGGCAGATAAAGGTAGTTAGCACTAATGAAGTGATAATGGCAAACAGCAGATTTATGAGTCCTGACATAAGCAACTACACCTCAGGAGACATAACTGCAATGTTGAATCAATATGTAATTCTTGCAGCAGTTGATAAAACAAGCGGAATAGTCAGGGCATACAAAACCATCAAGGTTGGAGAGGGAACCGTCAATGCTCCGGCTCTCACGGCAGGAGCAAACTACACCGCGCTGAAGCCTGGTACGGTATTGCAGACGACTTCTCTATATGTAGCTCCCGACAGTACGAAATATGTAGTCAAAGTGGCCGACAGTGCTCAAAATATTGCCGCAGGAAGTACCATCAACTATGCGGCAGCACCGGGAGCCGGTTATGATTATTCAAATTACAGTGCGTACATTTCAGGTACAAATATTAAAGCTGAAGTGGGCAAGTACATTTTGATTATTGCGGTAGACAGTACGGGCAAGGCGTTGGCCTACCAGAATATTCAGGTGGTTGAGAGCAGTCTGAGAAAGGGCGATGCAACTCTGCTGAAAACGCCGCAGAACTATTCCGAATTGGAGGCCGGAACAGGTATCAATACTGTAAAGATAGCATTCCTTGACTTCTTCGGCCTGCCCACAGGTGAAAAGGAGTGGGCATTCAAGGTTCAGAGCACCACACCTGCTGCGGTTGAAATGGATTCCATAATACAGGTAACAACCCAGAACAGTTATGTTGCAGGCAAGGATATATTTGCCAATGAAGGGGAGTATGTAATACTGTATGCCGTTGAGAAGGCTACCGGAAAGGTTAAAGGCTATGCTGTTTTAGAAGTGAAACCAGGTATAGTTAGAGGCGTTGCTCCTCTGCTTCAGTACAGCGGACAGGTACTGAAACCAGGATCTGCCCTTAATACCACAAGGATAGATGAAGCATTGATCACAAAGCCGTCAGGAGCAAATGTCTTAAAATATATTGTCAGAAGCAGTGCTATTAATGCTATTTTAAAAGACAGCCCATCGGCAGACTGGAATGTGTATACTACGGGTTCGGATATTCAGGCACTGGAAGGGCAGCATCTCATACTGGCGGCAACCGATGGCGGCGGTTTGATAAAAGCCTACGCCGATATAACTGTAAACAGCACCGATCTCAGAAGTATTATAGCCACACTTGGCGGTTCGCTTATTACTTCACCGGTGGATGAAACCAGGATTGCCGCCGGCGGTGAAACAATTACCATAACTCTTGATTCGGCAGAGTGGACGGATGATGCCGTTACTGCAAAGAGGAGCCTGCTGCTGGGCGGATTTAAGGCATCGGGGACAGAGGCAGCCAAGTGGACTGCGGTTATGAACAAGGTTACACTTGTTGAAAAGGTTAATAATAAAACCATTCAGATCAGGTTGAGTGAAGTGGCCTATGACATAACAGCAAATCAGGAAATAACATTAACAATACCTGCCGAGCTGGTCAAAGGAGCCCTAAAGCCTATAGCAGCAAATAATATAATAACCATAGCAGCCTTATCAAGTGTCGTAATAGCTCTGAAGTCGCCGGCCAATGCGGATGTGACAAGCTTCAGCCAGGGTGACATCAAGGCAGGTTCATTCAAGATAGTTATTACACTCAAAGACGGTAAATTTGCCAGTGACGTGGATACCAACCCGGTAAAACGGGATGCGATATTTAACGGTTTGAAGGCAACATATAACACCGCTGCCTGGACGGAGGTCATCAATGCACTTGTGAGTGCTGGAAAGACAGCGATAAACCTGAATTCTGAAAACAAAATAACAATTACACTGCAGGCGGTTGACTATAAACCTCTTGGGAATGAAGTTATAACTGTAACTGTTCCGTATAAGACTTCATCAGGTGAACCAATAATAGCAGGAGCTGTTAATGATGCCGCAGCTGCAAGTAAAATAACCATTTATTCCGATATATCTGCAGCACTGTCCGGGACACTGGTTTCGGCACCTGTTGCCGAGCCGGATATAGTGGCAGGCGGAAAGACACTGGTGGTAACATTAACCGACGGGAAATGGGTATCAGATATTGTTTCAAATGAAACAACACGGAATGCGTTTTTCGCGGGGTTGACCGTATCCCCGGTCGTAGCAGCCAAGGATACCGAAGCGTGGACGAAAAAAGCCATACCTGCTTTACAGGCGGCAGCAAAGCTCACCGGTCAGACAGTCATCACAAGGACCAGTGATACGGTTATTGAAATAACAATGCCGCCGGTGACCGGCTATGAAATAGGCGCAGATCAGGGTATTGTACTGAATATACCGTCGGCGTGCATTGCCGGAGGGATAAAAGACAAGCTTTCAGCTCCGCAAAGTATTAAAATAACCAATGTTGCTCCAGCAGTAGCTGCTGCTGTAAAAGATGTAAGTGTATCGGGGACAGTTTATAGGTTTAAGACGGATGATACCATTACAATTAATGTGGAGTTTGATACGGCTGTTGATGTCGGCGGAATACCGGTTATCAACCTGAATACAAACAGGGATGCCGTGTACAAGACCAAAACCGCAGCAAACATCCTTACCTTCGAATATAAGGTTCAGGCGGGAGATGCTGCTTCGAAACTGGATTACAAGAAAACCAGCTCACTGGTACTGCCCACCGGTACAGCCATAGTTAACAGCGGCACCAGTGTACCTGCTAAAATTACATTACCGGCACCGGGAAAAACCGGTTCGCTGGGCGACCCGCTTAAAACTCCGATAGTTGTGGATACTGCTGCACCCAAGTATGCCGCATCTTATCCTAAAAAAGGTACGATTGAGAAGGAATCGGCGACTGTACTCGTAAAGACCGGTGAGGCTGCAAATATATACTATGTGGTAGTGCCGGGCGGCAGTACAGCTCCTTCGGCTGATCAGGTGGTTGATGAAGCAAAAGGCACAGTACCGGCTACATCAATTGATTCAGGTATTACGGCAGTTGCGGCCAATACCGAGGGTACTTTATCCATATCGGGCCTGAGTGAGAATACAAATTATTCTGTGTACATTGTTGCGGAGGATATCCCTGGCAACAGGGCTGCGGTAACAAAATTTGATTTTACAACGAAAGATGATACACCTCCTGTATTTGGCAGCGGCTATCCTAAACAGAAGACGCCGCTTTCGGATAACAAGATCGAGATAGACGTAAAGATAAATGAACCTGGTACCGCATACCTGGTAGCGCTGCCGGTTGGAGCAGCCCAACCGACCAGGGAGCAGGTGCTTGCATATAAAAATGCAAGTGATGTGACAGTTGCCGGCAACCTTAAAGCAACAGGTACAATACCTGCTACCGGTGAGGTTACATTAACATTAACCGGGCTTACGGTATCATCACATTACGATATATATGTAGTATGCAAGGACCTGGCGGGAAATTTAACAGCTCCTGCCCTGATTCCGGCAGAAACTTCAATGCTTAACCTGAAAGTAGTTGCGGTGGATCTTTCCAAGAAACAGTTATCCAACACCACGACGCTGATGGAATACAGTCTTGACGGCACTGACTGGAAAGATTGCTCAAATGGTACTACAACATTCACATTTGATGATAATGCCGCTGATCTTACAATATATGTAAGGGAAAAGGCCAATCCGGCAGTAAACAAGGAACAGCTGGGAGTATTCCTGAAAGCTGATAAAAATACCATCGATTTGGGTTTGATAAGCTATAATGTTGCTCAAGGGAAAATATATAATGCTTCAGCCATAAACCTCCAGTTCAGGATTAATGGAGGCAGCTGGTCGGCACTGAGCGCACAGGCTTCCGGTGTACCAGGTTCTGCAACCGTTAATTTTGTACCGGGCAAGCTGGAGGTCAGGACAGCGGTGACAAAAACTGCATTGCCGTCAGATGCGGAATCTGTGGATGATATACCTGTTCAGGAGGCTCCTCCCGAGGTCAGCAGTGATGATGATGCAAATGTCATTACAGGTCTGCTGGGTTCACATGAATACCGGATCGGAACAGGCAGCTGGATAGATGGCAGTATAAAGAGCGATTTGTCCGGAACGAAGGATGTGGAGGTAAGGAAAAAAGCTACAAACAGAGCTCTTGCAAGCAATTCAAAGATCTTACATTTTACAGCCGGAGCTGTAACAATAGCGGCAGTTCCTAAAAATGCAGCGGGTAAGAAAGCGGTAACAATAACCTTTGAGGAAAATACAAATAAGGCACCGCTCACCAATATTAAGGATTGGCTGCTGGTTGGTGAGGGAGACATAAATTCAGGTACTATAACGACTCCTCTCAGCTGGGGTACAGATTTTACCGCCAGCTGGACAGCGGCAAATACCATTACACTGGTATACAATACAATGTCAGGAGCAACAATGAAGATTGGTAATATAGTTAAGATTACTCCTGATGCAAATATAAAGAATGCCGCCGGAACCTCCGCAAGCTATTCGGTAAAAGGTATACTGACGGGCAGCTTCAATCCGGTGCCTTCAATTGTGAGCATTAAAGCCATGAATACCGGAAACGGTGAAGGATTAAACAACAACGACAGTATAGTGATTACCTTTGATCAGCCTGTGAAAGAAGGGATAAAACTGGATAAAACCAATATTGGTACCTTCCTCACAGTTAAGGACAAGGATGGTAAAAAGAAGAACTCTCCGTGGACAGCAGTTACAATAGATACATCCATAATCTGGAACTCAGGTACCATACTGACTATTGTATTTGACAATGTCACTGCTCCAACCGCTTCACTGCTTGCTGCATCGGATAAAATAACTGTAGAAACCGCATGGAAATTGACGGATATAGACGGTACTACGGATCCCTGCAATGCCAGCTCCCTCATAACCGGAAGCTTTACATCGGCACCTGAGATTACCGGTGTTAATATTCACAGTGACGGCACTGCGGGGTTATCGGCAGGGGATACAGTAACAATCACCTTCAGTCAGCCTACCGACAAAAAGGTAATAACGCAGGCATTGCTCAGGAGCTATTTTAAAATTTTATCTTCCGATAAGAAGACAACACACAGCTGGGGCTATCAGGACGAGTCAGGAATCTCCTGGGATGCCGATGGAAAGGTACTGACTGTAACAATCAGCAATACAACAGGAGTTAACCTTGCTTCGGGTGACTGGCTGACATTGGACGCATCAGCGGATATAATGGATGCGGATGGAGGAATTCAAGCTGTAGGAAAAGACATAGAAGTTCACGGATCGTTTTAAATTAAAATGTTAAAAAGAGGGACTGCTGTACGATGAAGTTTTATTCATTGTACGGCAGTTTGTTTTATTTTACGTTTTCTTTACAAGTATGTATAATATATAAGTAAATTGTGCCAATATGCCGATATTTTGGATGATAGCTAGTATTCTAACTTCCGGGGGTATTCTGAAATGAAGAAAAAATTAAGATTGATAGCAACTATACTTTTGATAAGTATGATTTTTCCCGTATTTTCCGGGATAATCCAGCCGGTTTTTGCCGCTGACCTTCAAGATATCAAGGTTACATACAGCGAGAGTACTGCTACTGCAACGATCAGTTGGAGAGCTGTTCCCAATGTGGACAACGGGAAGCTGGTATATCATGTACCGAACGGAACGGGTACCGGAGTTACCGAAGTAGAAGTACCGATAGATATTACAAAAAATTCCCTTTCAATAACAAAGATAAAAAAGGACATCATATATGATTTCAGTTTGGAACTGATCGACGATAGCGGCACTGCATACGTTGGAAGCAAGTATTTTCTGGCAGGAACCACCGTAACTGCCGCCAATGTGGACCAGCAGGCCGAGAAGATGGACGGCGGCGGAATGGAAACCGGTATATATCCTGCCGTAAAGCTTTCCTGGAACATGCCCAAGGTATATTTCGGCGGTGATATGGTCAACGCAGATGCCGTACCGGCTATATTTAACGCAAATCAGATATATTTTAAATTTAAAATACAGCTTGACACCATGCTTAAAGATGTAATTGTTAAAAAATTAAGTCCGGCCAGCAGTGATTATAAGGTTTCAATCGATGACGGCACAAAATACGATGTCAAATATAATTCTGCCACCGGAAAATTTGAATTTTATCTCCTCGGGAGGAAGGACTCAGATACCGAGATAGCTGCCATGCCCACTCCGAAGGGCATACCTGCCGGAGACCTGGGCTGTGTTCTGCCGTATCAGGAGCTTTACCCCAGTACTATTTACAGGATATCAATGATAACAATATTTGATGAGGGTACGGGAGATGACTCGGGTGTGGTTACCGGGATCACTCAAAGCCCCATAGATTTGGATTACATATGTACAAGTGTCAGATTTCAGCTGACAAAGGATACCTTGGGCAATCTGTATGTGCGTGTTTTCCGTGTCAATCAAAAAGGAATTGCACTGCTGAATCTGACATATGATATTCAGACCAGTTATGGAGGATCGTGGAGGCCAAGTGAAAATGTTATTAATGACAGGGATTTGGGTACCGATCCCGCTCCTATTATAGATATCATCAAAGGTGAAAATAATCCGGTTAAATATAGAATAGTTGTAATTGAAAACAGGATTCAATCTCCGGTTATGGAGTACAATATGCAGGATGATCTTGTAAAGCCTCCTGTGCCCAATAATATACTTACAAATGTGGAGCTGGAGTATCCGACTTCGGCAACTACAGTAAAAGAGACCTCCTCAAAGGTGACAATAACCTGGGATTATCCGGGTGATGAACTGTGGAATCAGATAAAGGATCAGAACTATTACTTCCATTTCAACTTGAGCCTTGCGGAGGATCCGGTCAGTTCACCTCAAAAGCTTATGGTGGACGGACAGGAGAAGTTCTTTGAAATTAAATACAGGGATGTAAAGAGTGTCAATGCAAACAGGATAGAAGTGGATAAGTCCGGAAGCAGACCGCGGCTGAAATATGTCATGGATGGCTATGAGCTCTTCAAGGGCGTAGAAAATGAGGATCTGGACGGTGACGGTAACTGGGATACCTTCCCACTGCCGAATCTGGAGCCAGCAAACGCTTACCAGGGGGAGCAGCCGTATCCCAATTACCTGCTTCCGAATAAAACTTATTATCTGCAAATGTACACAAGTACTAAAGAACAAAAGGATGTTGGATATGTAGTCGGTGATTCCTTTTCGGAAAAGTCACTGATAACCAGCTTTACAACACTTTCTCCTGCGTCCAGGGATATATCCATACCAAAATTCCTGCAATTGGTGGAGACCACTGTAATACCCAGCGACAGTGCCATTCCGAAGGAAGCGTCAGCAAAAATCAGGTTTGACCAGATAAAAATGAATGACGCCGACTGGAAAAATTATACCCCTGAGCCGGTTCAGGGACAGGACGCGGTATATTATGATCTTTACATGAGTACAAGCCCGGATACTTCGACCTTCATAAAAATTGCCTCAACTCAGGATCCTGCCGTCACCGAACTTCCGGATGATGTTAAGTTTACAGTTGAGGTGGATAATAATAATGTCACCTGGGTATATGCAACAATAAATAAATTTAGCGGGATCAATGAGCACTTTTTCGGGGGCTCGCTGGCGCCTAATTCCACATACTACTTTATGGTCAAGGTCAGATTGGTCATGGTCAACAGCGAACCGAAAGAGTCAATAAAATCCGCGCTGCTGCCGGTGACCATACCAAGGGGAGAACCCACGACTCCCGATGATTCGGAGAAAAAGCCTCAGGCACCGGAGGATTTTGCCATAGCTGTAGACAAAAATGGAGATCTGATGCTGACAGGTCAGAGTGTAACCTTTGAATGGACCATAAGGGACAGCGACTCTGCCTATAATCTGATTGCGACTTCGTCAAGAGTGGCCCCTGATGCCACACTTGCAGCCGGGGGAAGTATCCTTTCGGACCCGACATATATAAGTTTTATAACTGCATTCGGTAACAAGGGCAATGACGGTGACGGTACAAATCTTATTATGAATCCCAACATTGATCCGCTGCCGGCAAAATTTGAAATAATTCCGGGGACTAGTCCGGGGACTTCAAAATGCAGATATACCATTGACACCTGGCTATTTCCCAATAAGGTGTACTACTTCAGTTTAAGGTCGGAAAACGAGGATGCAGGCAACAATGTAAAATCCAGCGTATGGATTTCAATACCTGTAACCACAACCTTAATAGAGAGTCCAACCATGCTTCAGGTGGTCAATGACTGTGCGCTGGCCTTTAACTGGTACGGAACCCTGCCTGCCCAAAATTACCAGATCAGACTGAAACCCGTGGGTGAAATTGATTATACGGTGCTGACAAAGTCACAGTACACCATAGTACAGGATTCCAGATACTACAATTATGCCAGAACCACAAAGGACATAAAGCTCAAGCCCGATACACCATACAATATACAGGTTGTAACCAGGGTTAACGGAGTGGAAAGCGTTATTGATATAGTAAAATATTCATCAAATGGCTATTATGAGACCAGGGATGATTATCACGAGATAGATGTCAGGTGGCAGGGTATTGCCATGGATCCCTATACCGAATTCGAAATAGCCATCAAAACAGAGGATGATGCAGACTATACTGTTTTGAACAACAGTGAGGATCTGGAGCAGTATGTTGATGTTTCAACCCATACATATCCTTATTATATTGAAAAGAGCATAAATAATTTAAACAGCAGCTACTTTACATACAATGCAAGGATTAAGTCGGTTGAAGTGACATTGCCGGATGGTACAAAGGAACATAAACCTCTAAAGGCAAATACAAAGTATTATATCAAGGTCAGGACCAAAAAGACTGATGCCATAAATTTTGAGGCGGTGGCCAGGTCAAAATATGCCGGTCCTGTTGATACAAGGACGGAGTTCAACCAGGATGACTACGACGATGAAGATGATAATACCAATATCACGGACAAATTCCTGGATATGCTGGATAAGCTTGAAGAGAACGTATACTGGGAAGTGGACAAGGCCACCGGTTCAATGAATAAAATTTATGTCAAGGATGAGAGGATAGTAAATATACTGGAATCCCCGGGCAACTATACTTTTACCATTGACATATCACAAAGCCCCGGCTATGTGAACAGTGATGAAATATATCTGGCCAAAAGTGTATTGAACGCCATGAAGAGCACAAACAAGAGCGTGATCATAAAGACCAGGGAAATAGAGTATACCATCAGACCTGAAACCTTTGATATGGAAAACATGGAAGAGTTTAAAAAAGCTGCTGAGCTGGACCGTTCAAAGGATGTTTACCTGCAGCTTGACAATATTCAGAGTACGGGTGTACAGCCGGCAGGTCCGGCCGATGCCACAGCAGCCTCGAAAATGAATTCCCTTTCGGCCCAGGTGGTTGCCAGCAGTGCCACCAGTACTGCAATAAAGGATATGATAAAAAACAAGCTGTATAATGACAAAACGGGAATCATACAGAAAAAGCTGGATGTACTTAAAAATCCCAATAACTCCAAAACCAAGGGCGACGAGCAGAAAGTAAACGAATACCTGCTCCAGCTTATTGACGAGATAAAAAGCGAGCTCTCATACTATATTGAGGATACTATTAACGGTACGGGATATTCCAACGGCCTGTTCATACAAAAATACAGTATTACAAAGTTCAGTTCACCGATGGCGGTAAAGATGGAGTACAAGGGAAGCACCCTTGCCAATCCATATGTTTTATACAGCGGCAGCGGAAACTGGCAGAAGCTTTCACAGAACATAAAGCGGGAAACAGGCTTTTTGAATTATGTTGTAACAGGTACCGGCAAATACATGATATTCTCGGGAAAAGATGTGGTATCTGCCATAGCCGATGATAATCCCGCCAAGGAGTACATCACCAGGCTTGCCGCAAACTATGATCTGGCATCGGTATTTCCCGGGGCCGACAATTCGTTCAATACGAAACTTACCGTAACCGTCAGGGAAGCAGTACTGTTTTATGAGCTGATTTCCGAGTCGAGGGTCGACAGCCAGAAGAATGTCAAGGATAAGGCAAAGGTGTATGGTATTGACAAGATTATCAATACCACAAATTTAAACAGGAATATCACAAAGCAGGAGACAGCAGCAGTCATAATAAAACTGTACTGCCAGAAAACCGGAGCTGACTACGGTCTGCTAAAGGTATCATATAATAAGCTTATAAAGGATGACAGCGGCATCACCGACAAATATGCAATACCTGTCTACGCATGTCTGCAGATGGATATTATGAGTTTGGATTCCAATTCCAAATTCAATCCTTCAAATACTGTAAGCAGGGCCGAATTTACCATGGCGGTTGAGAAGATGCTGGAAAGCTGAGAAATCAAAGCTTGTTGAGGGATAGTTTATTTTGATCGCTGCAGCTGCAGCTGGAGGTTAACAGTTATATGAGAACAAGAAGAATTCTGGCGGCAATATTATCAATTGCATTCATATTGACATCATACGGGATGTACGGCGTATATGGCGCCGATATCCCGGTTCAGCCCGCGCCAACCGGACTGGCCATAACGCCTGTAAATGCACCGGAACCTGCCATAGGCTTCAGCCTCACCGACGGAGGGGAATCAGGTTTTTATGCCGATATAGGCTGGGGTAATCTGGCCAACCCTTCAGGTTCTGCCGGTATAAACATATTGGGGAAATATCTGAATATATATCTTGAGGAATCCCCTAAAGGCTATAGACCTGCCAGACCGGCTTATGCCCAGGAAAAAGGCCTGGCTGCCGACACCAAACCCATAAGGATGAGAAACCTTAAATCAGGAACCGTGTATAAGGCTAATGCAAAGGCCTATTACGAATATATCAATACAAACATACCAAACAGCCAGGTGGCGAAATCCGACGAATCGGCCGCTTCCAATTCTGTAAAATTCATGACCGATATCAATGTACAATGTTTTACAGCCGGAACAGGAAAAGTAAAAGTTATATGGGATGATGTGTGGGTTGATGGAAAGAGAATCAGCTATCAGCTGTATGTCTCGGAGGACAAGGAATTCAAGAACACCTTCCCAATCAGCATTACCGAGGATCTTATCGGTGAAAATGGTCCGGTCGTTCTGAATCAGACCGACGGGACTCTTGAATATGTTCAGAACGTAAAAAACTCCGGACGTGTTTATTACGTTAAAATAGTGCCGGTCATTACTGACCCTACCATAGTTAAGAGCACTCAGGTAAAAACTTATGCTACTTCAACCAATATACTGGTAAAGACTACAAAAATGTTTAAAAATGATTCCGGCACCGTATGGAAACTGGAATGGAGTCCTGTTCTGACCAGTTTGTCGGGTGCCGAAAGCAATGTAAAGGTCGAATATGAAATAATCAGTTTCGATGACGAGAACAAGCAAACAACTCTGGCGGTAAAAGAAAGTACGATGCATGTAATAACGGTGCCCGATAATTCCACTGCCAGGTTTTATCAGATAAGGGCGAATATTACGAAGGACGGTCTGCCCTATTATCCGCCTGAACTGAAAATAAAAATAGAGTCTGAAAAATTTGCTCTTTTGGAAATGGAAGTTCCCACAACACCTCCCATGCCTGTAATAGTACCAAGCATTAAGGACTCGACAGGCAAAGTGGTAATATCCTATGAAGATATTGTGTCAGATGGGGTTGTTACACACAAAGGTGAGCTTGGCAAGGATACTGCAACCATACTCTGGGAGGTTCCCAAAAAGGCCGACGGCACCATAGACGACCGCATACTCTATGATATCTGGCTGATAGAAGATCCGGATACTATAGACAGTCCGCCGTCCGGCACACTTATAAGGGAATCCTTTCAACCGGGTGAAACAAATTTTGTGAGGGATGCCACAAACGGCAACCAGATAATTGGTTATAAATACAAATTAACCGGACTGAAACCAAACCATACATATTATTTTAAGCTGGTAGCAAAGAAAACTTTTGCAGAGGAAAAGGACGGAATAATTCAAAATGTCACACATTCCTCGGTGCCTGCCATAAAGGTAGTAATAACATTGCCGGGGGGCGGTATCGACACACCCCTTATCCCGTCCAATCCGCCTCTTGAAATAAAGAAGCAGCCTGACAGCGATAAGAAGATGATCACAGACAAAAGTGTTACCGTACAGCTGAAAAACAGGTGGTACGAGCAGTATAACAAAGTGCCCGATACCGGCAGATGGTATTATGTCAAGACCGATAGAGTTGATTATAATGATCCTTCCAGCACTATAGAGTATAATCCTTATGATCCGGATACACCGGTGGACAATAAAAACTACCGTAAAGTTGAGTATGGAGAGGGCGTTTCACTATATGTGGGCTGTGAGGAATACTACGAAGGTATTGAACCAAATCTTGCCGACACAACCAAATATCCCATAGATGGCTACAAGGTTGGAAATGTTCCTGCAAATCCAATTGCACAGCAAAATCTTGACCAATATGAAATTCCCGAGCTTAACGCTCCGGATAGTGTTACAGGCACAAACACAGTAACATCAAAGCATAATATAGTGATACCTGTAAATACACTCAAGCCGAATACTACCTACGTTATCTGGGTGAGGGCTGTAAGACCGGATCCCGAGCATCCCGGGCAGATGCTGCTGTCGGATGTATCAAATCCCATTATATTTACCACCCTGCCGTCGGATACCCAGGTGGTTGAAAAGCCTACAGTTCCGGAACTCAGCTATAACTACGTTTCGGACACCTTTGTAGATCTGGTGTGGGATTACAAGGAAGGAAACAAGTACTACATTAAATACGGAACGGTAGATAACCCTGACAGAGCAGGCAATACCATTGAAATCACTACTGAAGAGCTGATCAGTTCAGGCTTGAATTATTTGCGTGTACCGGGCCTGAAGCCGGACACACAGTATTATTTCTGGATACAGGCAGAATCCTTCAGCCCGGACCATTCCCTCAGTGAAAAGTCTGTCTGGAGCGACTCCCTGCTGGTCAAAACGCTGAAAGACCTGCCGCCGGCCACGCCAAGGGGGTTTGGCGTTAAAAATACACCCGATGCAGTCACCAAAAACAGTATTATCTTCGAATGGATAAAAGAAGATAATCTGGAGTATATCCTTGAAATTGCCAGTGATATAGATTATACCGACGCCAAGGAATACACCGCCGGAAGTGTAGCGGAGTTCAAGGTTGAGGGACTTATATCCAACCACAGATATTTTGCAAGATTATATGCCTATGATCCGGCAAAGAAACTGCGTTCCCAGCCTACACAGAGCATTAATGTGAGGACCAGGTCAAGTTCGGATGACTATGACTCGGATCAGGATGTGGACCATGTCATAACAGGAGATTATGTAGAGAAGGGAACCAACGTCATCGGGGGCGTATGGACTGTAAAGATCATAGGAGTCAATGCCGACAGGCTCATTGAGAGAATGAAGACCGACAGGGTCCTGGATTATACCGTTGACCTTTCCAAGCCGCCGGCAACTGCTACGCGGATTTCGGTTTGGGTGGCAAAAAGAGTGTTTGACAATCTGGAACAATTGAAGGAAAATGTTGCTTTCAAGACCACAATAGTAACATATGACTTCAAAGCGGGCATACTATCGGATATATCAACCGCCGACACAAAAAGAGAGCAGATATATATCCTGGACATTGTCCTGACTCCCCAGAAGCCTGTTGCCAACGCCAACGAACTGGTGTTAAAGCAGCCTCTGGCCCAGATCGGTGTGAAACTGGAGACAGGAGCAGATGTCATAACTGTTTCACAATTCAGTATTCCGCTGGTGATCAGGTATCCTTATACCAATGTTAAGGACTATACCGAGAGCAAAACCTACGGTTACTATTACAATCCGGTATTGAGCAGCTGGGAGCAGCAGGTCACCTCAGCAGACTATGATACCGATAACAGTGCCGGAGTGATGAGTTTTAAAACCCGGACCCCGGGATTGTTTGCAATAGCCAATAGAACCGGCAATCTTTTTGATGATATTTATGGAAGCAAGTATGAAAGTTCCATAACAAATGTGGCATATAAGCATAAGCTGAAGAGTGTGACAGGCAGGAGCTTCAGTCCCGACAAAATCATCACTGCCGGAGATGCGGTTAAAATTTTATTTGATACCATAGATGATTACAAGTATGACAGCGGCTTTATGCAGACGGCAGCAAAACTTGGGCTTGTCAAGACAAACAAGCTGGCAACCGGCATGCTGACCAGACAGGAAGCGGCCTGCATGGCAACTGTCCTGTATGAAATCAAGTCAGGTACGCGTACCAAGGGAAATGTTAATATAATCTCAAGCTACAGCGACTACGGAAAGGTTGACAAATCCATCCAGAACAGGGTGGCCTTTGCGGTAGAAAATGGATTTGTGCCTAATGTGACCGAAACAAAACTTAATCCTGCTGAAAATATTTCCAGAGGAGAGTTTATGTATATGCTGGAAAAAGCACTTGTTTTAGCTGGTGAGATTGAATAGGCAGCATTGCCGGAACCCACGGTTCTCCCGGGAAATAGACATTTTAAAAATGTATATGACCTTTTTAAAAAGGCAATAATTTTATTATCAAATAAAATTATTGTTTTTTTATGGACAGGAGGACTTATGAAAAAGACACTTTTTGTATTAATTGCACTCGTACTAGCTGCTGCAATCATCGGAACAACTTATTACATAAACAATTCCAGGAGTGCTGAAACCGGTAAAATTTCAATTTCAGATGCTTTTAAATCATCCGGAGCAAAAATGGTAATAAATGAGCTTTACTTTTTTTCAAGGGCAGATAAGAGTATGAAAAATCTGGATGATCTGACAGCTGTTTGCGAAGATGTGTTTAAATCCCTTGAAATAGCCAATTATTCAAAGAATTCTGCCAGTACAGATACTCTTATCAAAAGAGAATTGTCAGGAACAACTAAAGATGGGGTTAAAATATCTGCAATGGCAAGTATTGTAGGGAATAAATCCGGTGACGGAGACAAATATATAACTATAGATGCAACTGAAACAGTCAATGGTTCAGCATTGCGTTTGAGGGATAAAATAGAAGGAGTTTTTGGTAAATACGGGCTTAAAACTGTTGTCAACTCATGTATTACCGGAACCTATGAAGGTAATTTGCAGGATTCGCAGCTGGAAAATATCTGCAGAAAGATTTTGGACGACAGTGATGCAAAAAAGGTTGACAGCACAAGGCAGGAAAACATCATCAGCGTATCGGCTTTCTCACCTATGATTGAAGATAAGCTGAGTATCGATGGGAAGAACATTAATCTGAGTCTTGCCATCCGGTACAATAAAATCGAAAACAAGACTTACCTTTGGGTGGCAACACCTGTGGTGAACACCGAATACTAAGTGAAGCAATACAAAAATATCAAAGAGAAGGGAAGAGCTCACTTGGCTAAATATGTTATAAGAGAAGGTGTACCTTTAAAAGGCAAAGTAAGAGTAGATGGTGCTAAAAATTCAGTTCTTCCAATAATGGCTGCATCCCTGTTAGGTGAGTCGGAAAGTATTATTGAAGAAGTCCCGGATTTATATGATGTCAAAATGATGTGTGAGCTGATCAGATCACTGGGGGCAGAGGTTGAAGCACAGCCCGGAAACAATTCGATCAGCTTTTACGCAAAAAACATCACTAATTCAACCGCACCCTATGAATTAGTTAATAAACTAAGGGCTTCTTTTTTAATAATGGGACCCATGCTGGCCAAAACGGGATATGTCAGGGTTGCTTTGCCGGGAGGCTGCGCCATCGGATCCAGGCCTGTAGATTTGCATTTAAAGGGGTTTACGGCACTAGGGGCCGAAATAACCCAGGGACATGGTTATATCGAAGCAAGAAGAATCAAAAAGTTGACAGGCAATAAAATCTATCTTGATTTTCCAAGTGTGGGCGCTACCGAGAATATCCTGATGGCGGCTGTGCTGGCAGAAGGGCAGACCAGTATTGAAAATGCTGCCATAGAACCTGAGATAGTTGATCTTGCCAACTATTTGAATGAAATGGGCGCATGCATAAAAGGCGCCGGCACCGATACCATCAGGATTATGGGAGTTGACAGGCTACGGGGCTGTACACACACTATAATTCCCGACAGGATCGAAGCCGGTACATTTATGGTAGCCGCGGCAATAACCAATGGCGATGTGGAGATTCAGAATGTGGTACCTGATCACCTCAAGCCAATAATTGCCAAACTTAAGGAAACAGGGCTGGAAATCAGTGAGGAGTTGACGTCAATAAGGATCAAGGGCAATGGCCCGCTGAAGCCTGTTGACGTGAAGACCCTTCCGTATCCTGGCTTTCCCACAGATATGCAGGCACAGATGACTTCACTCCTGAGTTGTTCGCAGGGGACAAGCATTGTGACCGAAACCATATTTGAAAACAGGTTCATGCATGTAAGTGAATTGAAAAGGATGGGTGCAAGTATCAAAATTGATGGAAGAACGGCAGTAATCGAGGGAAAGCAGTGTTTGACAGGTGCAACGGTAAAAGCCACCGATCTGAGGGCGGGTGCGGCGTTGGTATTGGCCGGGCTGGCAGCTGACGGAGCGACTGAGATCGGGGAGATACAGCATATTGACAGGGGCTATTGCAGGCTGGATCAAAAGCTTAAGGCACTTGGAGCTAAAATTGAAAGGGTGGAGGAATAAAAAAGATATCGGAAAGTGTAAAATGCATATATAATATAGGTATTACAAAAAAATATAACTGAATATGACGGGCCGGATGAACAATAGTATACGCGTGGGGTGCTGCAATGAAAAGTCTTGGATCCAAACTAATGATCTATTTTGGTATCGTTATAATAATTATAGTTACATCCGTTGGTTTTTTTTCGTATATATCCACCAAGAATACAGTGGAAAAGAGAGTGACTCAATCTACCGTTGAAACCTTAAAGCAGTTGGACCGCAATATGTATACTGTTTTTGGCGGAGTTGATGATCTCTCACTTTTTATTATTTCTGACAAAAACATAAAAAAGTTAACAAACACCGAGGTGGGGCAATTTCCCCAAATCGGTGAGCTGATTGCCCAATTGGATGAAACCTATGCCAATCTGACAAATACAAAATCATATATACTGGCGGTGAACGTATACTCCGACAAGGGGCTGAAATTTGAGTCGGCGGGGATATCCCATGCTGAAAAAGAGTCCCTGCTTAAAGAGCGGGAAAGTCAGATACCTGCCGATGGGAATAATTTATTGACATACACTTACCGGAGAAAGTACCAGCAGATCGGGGATAAATATGTCTTATCCCTGTACAGGCAGCTCAACGACATAAATAATTTGACAAAACGTCTGGGAATCATCAGAATAGATCTCAGTGAACGTGAAATAAACAGGATATACAGAGATATACAGCTCGGAGAAACAGGATATGTTTTTATTACCAACAAGGACGGAGTTATACTTTCTCACTCAAATGTGGAAATGATTAATAAAAACATAAGGAATGAAGAGCTGTTTAAGAAGGTATTTACCGGTGAGAACGGTTTCTACAGGGAGAAATATTCCGGACAGGACATGCTTGTTACATATTATGAATCCAACATACAGGATATGACTTATATAAGTGTTGTACCCTTCAAGGAGATCACCAGGGAATTGAATACTTCGCTGAAGGTTACCCTGAGTATAGTGGCCGTGGTTATAGCATTGGCCTTTATAGCCCTGTCGTTTCTGACAATGAAAATTACCAAACCCATAAAAAAAATGACGGTCCTGATGAAGAAGGTTGAGCAGGGAAATCTGGATGTGCTTATTAATACCGACCGGAAAGATGAAATCGGCACACTGGGGAGAAGCTTTAACAGTATGACCCGAAAGCTTAAAATATTGATAGAAGAGGTATATAAAATACAGCTTTCCAGAAAGGAAGCAGAATTAAAAACCTTACAGGCCCAGATTAACCCTCATTTCCTGTATAATACACTGGACGTTATCTATTGGACCTCAAGACTGGAGAATGCGCCCAGAACAGGAGAAATAGTCAGTGCACTGGCAAAGCTTTTCAAGCTTGGCTTGAACAAGGGCAGTGAGATAACTACCATAAAAAAGGAAGTAGAGCATGTACAGAGTTATTTAACCATACAAAAGTTCAGATATGATGAAATACCCGAGTTCCGTATAGCTGTGGATGAAAGCATTCTGGAGCATTCAACCATAAAGCTGATACTGCAGCCCTTTGTGGAAAATGCCCTTATGCATGGAATTGCTGAAATGGGAGGCAGGGGAAGAGTTGAAATTCTGGGAAGAGATCAGGGTAAAAACATATGCTTTGAGGTAATAGATAACGGAAAGGGAATGGAAGAGGACCGTATCCGGGAAATCTTTGAGGAAAATTTTGAAAGCGATCAAAAGGGATATGGTGTCAGAAATGTTCATAAACGTATTAAATTATACTTTGGCCAGGACTATGGAGTTGAAATTTTCAGTAAAACAGCCTCGGGGACTAAGGTTGTTATAACAATACCAAAAGTTATTTTCAAATTGGATTCGGGAGGTCATAAATAATGATCAAGGTTCTGATTGTTGATGATGAAAAAATGGTTCGGGATGGACTGGTCTACACAATGCCATGGAAAGAGCTGGGCATTGAGGTGGTTGGAGCGGCTGCAAACGGGAAAGCGGCATTGGAGATAATCAGAGAGAAGAAGCCCCAGGTGGTTTTGACCGACATTATGATGCCTGAGATGAACGGACTTGAACTTCTTGAAATTATTAAAGCGGAAATTCCGAATATCAAGGTTGTAATTCTCAGCGGCTACGATGATTTCCAATATGCGCAGAAGGCCCTTAAATCAGGTGTGGTGGACTATCTGGTCAAACCTGTGGACGCCGATGAACTGACACAGCTGATGGAGAGAATCGGGGATTCGCTGCAGGAGGATCTGAATTTTGATAAAGACAAGCTTTATTTCCAGAAGGAAATAGAGGATGAACTCGAAAAATATATTGTCGCAATCCGTGCAGGAAAAAATCAGGCGGCATTAAGTACAATAAGCGGTATTTTCGGAAAAGATACAATCAAGAACCTGCCAATTGAAAAATATCACAAGTTGAGCGTTGATATTGTCAATACCATTTGCCTGATGCTGGAGAAGTATGGGGTGGAGCTTGAGAATACGGTGAACGAATCGTATCCCGGCCATTATCTCGAGCTTTTAAATATAACATCAGTTCAGGAATTGAGTGAGTGGATGCAGGAGTTTACCAAAAAAATCATTCTTCTATTTGACGATAATAACGGTGAAAACTATAAAATGGTCATATCAAAGGCAATTGATTTTATTGATAACCATTATTATGAGGATTTGTCAGTCCAGAGGGTTGCCCGGAATGTATATCTGAACTCAAATTACTTCAGTCACCTGTTTAAAAAGATAAGAAAGGAAAGCTTTACCGATTATTTGAACAAGGTGCGGATTGAAAAAGCCAAAAGCCTGCTTACCGAGAATATATATAAGGTATATGAGGTGTCCGACATGGTTGGCTACAGCGACTACAAATATTTCAGCAGTGTATTCAAAAAGCTCGTGGGAGTATCGCCTACAGAGTATAACAAGCTTGGGAAGTAGTGTTTCAGGCAGTTTTAGACAATTAATTACAGTAAAAGGGTTTGTTTCGAAACAAATCCTTTTTTTATGAGGAACTTCTAAGAATTTCGGATACAATCAAAGAATTATGGATTTTATAAAGCGGGTTGTAGATATATAATAAAAATGCAGTTGGAAATGGCGCTATTTCTGTACAATATTACTGAATTATTATTAGGAGGAAATATGAATAGAAGAGTATTATGTCTACTATTGGCAGTAATCATGTTATTAAGCTTCGCAGCTTGTGGTGCTTCCAAGCCTGCCGATACCGGCAGCAGTTCAAATTCGGCAAGTGCTGCACAGTCAGAAGAAACAAAAAGTGCTGTAAATGATAATGAAGCACAAAGTGCAAAATTCACTCTTTGGCATTCTTATGTGGGCTCTGACCAACGTACCGAATTTATGAAGGAAATAATGACACAGTTCAGAGCAAAATATACAAATTATGAAATAGATGAACAGCAGATTCCAAGAGATCAATATCAGACGAAATTGAAGACTCAGGCCGCTGCCGGACAATTGCCCGATGCCTTTGTAATTTGGCCCAATGCAATGACCATAGAATTTTCAAAGGCCGGTCTTCTGGCAGATATAAATGACTTGCTGAGCAGAGAAACCGAGTGGAAGGATAAGTTCATCGGCAGAGCGCTGGAAGAGTTTACAGTGGATGGAAAGACTTATTCGGCCGGTTTGGGTGTATCGGTAACGTCCATTGTTTTCTATAACAAGGCGTTATTTGAAAAATACAATCTTACATATCCCGCCAATTATGCCGAGCTTAAAAAGGCCATAACCACCTTCAAGGAAAATAAGGTAATTCCAATAGCACACGGAAACAAGGCAAAATGGCCCGCACAATCCTCCATTATCAGCTGCCTGGCAAACAGATATACAGGCAGTGAATGGCTTGACAATGTACTTGCTAAAAATGGAGCCAAATTTACTGATCCGGAGTTTGTAGCCGCACTGACTACCTTCAAGGAAATAACGGATATGGGCGCGTTCAATAAAGACTTCTCAAGTATAGACAACGTTCAGGCCAGGGATTATTTCTACAGGGGAGATGCAGCTATGATGATAGAGGGTTCCTGGGCGGTTCCTGACTTGATTGAAAAGCTTACACCCGAAATGAAGCCCAATATTGAACTTGGAATTTTACCCGCTTTTGAGGGTGGAAAGGGCGATGCCAATGTTATGTCCGGAGTAAGTGCCACCGGTATAGCTATAAATGCAAAGGCAAGTCCTGAGCAAAAGACGGCTGTAGAAAACCTTATCATGTTTACAACAAACAGTGATGCTCAGAAGCTTTATGCCAAATCAAATATTCCTGTCAGCTACAAGGATGTGGATATAGACAGCAGTACTTCCGATCCTATTTATACAAAGCTTACAAAGCTGATCAGCGATCATCCGCTGGTAACTGTCTATGATTCGGCCCTGAATTCGGAACAGGCCGATATAGTTAATAATGGTTTACAGGCTATTATGTCAAATCAGAAGACACCTGAACAGATAGCAGAACAACTGCAGGCAGCAGTGAAGTAGTTTATCTGCAATGGAATAAGAGAATTTAATTCTCTTATTCCATTGCACAATAAAGGAGTGAGCGAATGGACATTATCAGAAAGAATGTCAAATACATCATAGCCGGTATGCTTCCTGCACTGTTGATCTATTTTATATTTGTTTTATATCCCATAGTGAGATCTTTTATTTATGGGTTTTATGATTGGAACGGATTAAGCGAGCCAATTTATACCGGATTAAATAACTTTAAAATCATATTAACGGATGAAGTATTCTGGCAATCGTTTAAAAATAATATTTTTATAGTACTTTTCTCAATTTTCGGTCAGGTACCGATCGGTCTGATACTGGCAGTCATATTAAGCAGAAATATCAAGGGGGCCGGTTTTTTCAGAACAGCATTTTTTATCCCCATGATACTGTCAACAGTAGTTGTAGGTCTTTTATGGTCAACCATATTAAATTCCCAGGTTGGTATTATCAACAGCATACTGGAGGCTATAGGTCTTGAGGAGCTTACACAAAACTGGCTGGGAGACCCAAAGCTGGCCATGCTCAGCATATGTGCCGTGATTGTGTGGCAGTGCTTCGGCTATTACATGATTATATTCCTGGCCGCAATTCAAAATATTCCGGAAGAAATCCTGGAAGCTGCGGATATAGACGGTGCAGGTGAGCTTAAAAAGCTTACAAATATTATTTTACCGATGCTTTGGCCCACTGTGATGACCGCGGTTGTACTTTGCATTTCAGGAAGCATGAGATCCTTTGATCTTGTGTTTGTTATGACAGGAGGGGGACCTGCCAACGCAACCGAACTTATGGCGACATATATGTATAACAAAACCTTTGCAATATATCAATACGGCTACGGCAGCGCTGTTTCACTGGTAATCTCAATTATCAGCTTCGGTCTGATAATTATCAGCAGAAGTCTTATGAGCCGGAATTTATCGGATTAGGGGGATATGGCATGAATGAAAATGCGAAAATCATTTTGAAGCATGGCACTTCAAACAGATCGATTTCAAAAATAGCACTCTTCTTTGTGCTGGGTATGGCATCCATTATTACCCTTTATCCATTGATCTGGATGCTTTATACCTCGCTGAAAACCAATAAGGATATATCCATGAGCACATTTGCACTGCCTGCAACATTGCACTTTGAGAATTATGCAAATGCATGGAAGCAGGCAAATATAGGGACATATTTTATAAACAGCATTATTGTCTCTGTAGCTGCTATAATTTTTACAGTATTTATTGGCGCGGCTGCCGCCTTTATACTGTCTAAATTCAGGTTCAGCATGCAAAAAGGAGTTTATTCCATTTTTATTGTGGGCATGCTGATACCGCTGCAGTCAATTCTTGTACCGCTTTTTATCCAGATGAGGACCCTGCGGCTGCTGGACTCCCTTTGGTCCTTGATTTTAACATATACGGCTTTTGGCCTGCCCATAACCATATTCATTATGGAGAGCTTCATGCGGGCTTTTCCCGATGAAATTCTGGAAGCTTCCATTATTGACGGCAGCCCCATATACAAGATGTTTCTAAAAATAATACTTCCCATGACAAAGCCGGCAATTGCCTCGGTAGTTATACTGAACTTTTTAAATAACTGGAAGGAGTTTTCTTTTGCACTTATTTTTATATCGGTAGAACAGAAAAAGACACTTCCATTGGGACTATACAACTTTCTGGGTGCGGAAACCAGTAATTATGCCGGTCTTATGGCCGCGCTGGTAATATCCTCAATCCCTGTCATTGCAATATACCTTTTATTGCAGAAGCAGGTAATAGACGGTATGACAGCGGGGGCTGTGAAGGGATAAACCGTATTGGCGGCAAGCAGAAATGGAATTAATTTTATATAATGATAAATCGGAGGGCGGATATGGAAGACAGACGATTCTTGTGGGGCGCGGCAACAGCGGCTTACCAAATTGAAGGGGCTTATCTTGAAGATGGTAAGGGCCTGAATATCTGGGACGAATTTTGCAAAATACCGGGTAAGGTACACAATGGAGATACCGGAGAAATTGCCTGCGACCATTATCATAAATTCAAGGAAGATATAGGCCTTATGAAGGAGCTGGGGATAAATTCCTACAGGTTCTCCATAGGCTGGGCGAGAGTTATGCCGGAGGGAAGAGGAAAGCTCAATCAAAAAGGCATGGACTTCTATAAAAAACTGATTGAAGAATTGTTGAAAAATGACATTGAACCGATTATAACCCTGTACCATTGGGATTTGCCGCAGTCGCTCCAGAAAACAGGCGGTTGGGCAAACCGGGAAACAGTGGATTATTTTGTTGAATATGCCCAGGCGATGTTTAAAAGCTTTGGCGGTTCGGTTAATAAGTGGATTACCCACAATGAACCCTGGGTGGCAGCATTTGCAGGACACAGGCAGGGCAGGCATGCCCCCGGAATAACCGACCTTCCCACAGCGGTTCAGGTGTCCCATCATTTAATATTATCCCATGCAAAGACCGTTCAGGCATTCAGGAGCAGCTGCAAAAAAGTTGATGATATCGGAATCACTTTAAATCTGTATCCGGTTCACCCTGCCTCAGACTTGCAGGAAGATGCCGAAACCGCCAGGATTGTTGACGGATACCACAACAGATGGTTTTTGGATCCAATATTTAAAGGGGCTTACCCTGAAGACATTCTTGATATATACAACAAAGCCGGCGCCGCACCTGTCGTACAAACCGGAGATATGCATGTGATTGCCGGTAATCCCGGGGATTTTCTGGGTGTAAATTACTACTTCAGAAAAGTTGTAAAACGCTCGGATGCAGATCCTGTATTAGGATTTGAGGAGGTAAAGCCGGCGGGAAGACCTTATACGGCATTTAACTGGGAGGTTTACCAGGAGGGCATGCACGAATTGCTTTTAAGATTAAAAAATAAATATGATGATCCCCGGATTTTTGTCACTGAAAACGGAGCAGCCTATGCTGATGACGTTGTTTCAGGAGGCATTATCCAGGACGATGACAGGGTTGAATATCTGAAGAACCATATAGCTGCAATGCTGCAGGCTAAAAAGGACGGCTGCAGAGTAGAGGGCTATTATGCCTGGTCCCTGCTGGACAATTTCGAATGGGCCTGGGGATACAGCAAAAGATTCGGCCTGTTCCATGTTGATTATAAGACGCAGCAAAGATTATGGAAGAAAAGCTCTTTGTGGTATAAGGAATTTTTAAAAAATATTAAATAATGGCAGGTATGAACAGATGAAGATAACAAGATGCAAGGAAAATCCCATAGTGAGGCCCGGCATATTCGACTGGAGAAAGGCCACGGTTTTCAATCCGGCCGTAATACTGGAAAAGGGCAGGTTCTACATGTATGAAAGGGCAGCCGGGTCTCTGATGCCGTTTCACTGTTATATAGGTCTGCTGGAAAGTGATGATGGCATACACTTTACTCATGTGACCGACGAACCCATAATAACACCTGGTACCTTTGGCTTTCCGTATGGAAGTGTTCAGGACCCGAGAATAGTAAAAATAGAGGGCAGGTTTTATCTTACATATGCATTACGCCCTTCATCCTACGGCTATTATCCCACAGGAGTGGGAAAGCCCATAGAAGTCAGCCCCGAATATCCCGACGGCTGGTCAAGGAAGGAAAGCTTCATGACCCGCTCGGGAATTATGGTATCGGATGATATGATACATTTTGAACAGGTGGCATATACAACGCCGTTTGAAATTAATGACAGGGACAATATACTGTTCCCCGAAAAAATAAACGGAAAATTTGCATTGCTGAGAAGGCCGGAGGAATATACAGGAGAAGAGTTCGGAACAGAAAAGGCCGGCATGTGGATTTGCTATTCCGATAACCTGGTTGATTGGAGCGAACCGAAACTTCTTGCTGTTCCGGAACAGTCCTGGGAATCCCAAAAAATCGGAGGCTCGGCTCCGCCCATCAGGACCGATAAAGGCTGGCTGACCTTGTATCACGGAGTAGATGACCATAATGTCTACCGGGCAGGGGCAATGCTGCTGGATATTGAAAATCCCGGGAAGATCATAGCCAGGGCAAAAAGCTTCATTATGGAGCCGGAAGAGTACTATGAGAAATTCGGCTTGTATATACCCGATGTGATTTTTCCTACGGCAGCTGTTGAAAAGGAAGGTATATTGCATATATACTATGGATGTACGGATACCGCTATCAGTCTGGCTACGGTTCCAACTGAGGAATTGATTGATTTTGTTATGGAACAGCGGTAATGTCATAAATATACAATACGGCATAGGAGAGAGGAACATGTTGCGAAGTCAGGAAATGAGAGGAATAGCTGCTGAAATAGACTCTTTGAAACTGGGGGCGGGCTGGAGTACGGAGGATCTCGGAAAGGCCCAGATCATGGTTAACAGCTCCTGGGGGGACAGTCATCCCGGAAGTGTTCATCTTGGAGAGCTTGTCCACATGGTGAGAACCGAAATCGACCGACGGGGTGCCAAGGCCGCCAGGTATACCGTGACAGATATCTGCGACGGTATTGCGCAGGGACATGACGGCATGAACTACTCACTTATATCAAGAGAAATGATAGCCAACACAATAGAAGTTCAGCTGAAGGCTACGCCCTTTGACGGAGCAGTATTCATATCCTCCTGTGATAAATCGGTACCGGGACATTTGATGGCAATGGCGCGCTGCAACATACCCTCGGTTTTTGTTCCGGGAGGAGTGATGAAAACAGGGGTGGACAACCTGACACTTGAGCAGATTGGTGCCTATCATGCCAAATATTTAAGAAATGAGATAACACTGGAGGAGTATACATATTATAAGCACAATGCGTGCCCCAGCTGCGGAGCCTGCCAGTTTATGGGCACTGCAAGCACAATGCAGATAATGGCTGAAGCCCTTGGTGTGGCACTTCCGGGAGCCGCCCTTATCCCGGCTTGGGGTGATGAAATTGGGAATTGGTCCAAAGCTGCCGGTAAAGCTGTTGTTGATCTGGTTAAAAGCAATTTGACACCGGACAGGATAATGACCTGTAAGGCTTTTGAAAATGCCATAATGGTACATGCGGCCATAGCGGGTTCTTCCAATACACTTCTGCATCTGCCTGCAATAGCTTATCAGCTTGGCATTGAAATAGACGCCGGGATGTTTGACAGGATTCACAGGCAAATTCCGCATTTGTGCAATATCCGTCCGAGCGGGGTGCATCCTGCAGAATACTATTGGTATGCCGGAGGAACTCCCTATGTGATGGAGCAGATAAAAGAACATCTCAATCTGGAGGTAATGACGGTAACAGGCAAAACTCTGGGCGAAAACCTGGAGGGCCTGAAAAAAGAAGGCTATTATGAAAAGTGCAAGGACTATTTATCTGAAAGAAAAATTGATAGAAATGATGTTATTAAAAGCAGCTCTTCTCCGATATCAGAACACGGAGCAGTGGCAGTCCTAAAGGGGAATCTTGCTCCGGAGGGTGCGGTAGTCAAGCACTCCGCCCTGAAAAAGGAGATGCTTGTTTTCACGGGAAGGGCCCGTCCCTTTGACAGCGAAGAGGAGGCTTACCAGTCGGTGGTACGGAAGAGGATACAGCCCGGGGATGTGGTGATTATCCGCTATGAAGGGCCAAAGGGGTCGGGGATGCCTGAAATGTTTTACACTACAGAAGCCATAGCCTGTGATGACCAATTATCAGGCTCGGTATGCCTTATAACCGACGGACGGTTTTCAGGTGCAACAAGGGGTCCGGCAATAGGCCACGTTTCCCCCGAAGCTGTTGAGGGAGGGCCTATATCTCTTGTACAGGAGGGAGATTTGATCCGAGTTGACATTCCCTCAAGAAGAATAGATATAGTAGGTATTGCCGGAAAGGAAAAAACCGCTGAGGAGGTAAACGGCTGCCTTTCTGAAAGAAGACGGACCATGCGGCCCCCTGTATTGAAGGAAAAAACAGGCATATTGAAAATATATTCAAAGCTTGCGGTTTCACCTATGAAGGGCGGATATATGGAGTAGTAGCGTGCTAGAAAATGCCTGAAGGATTAAAAATACATATAAAAATGACTGAGTAAATCATAAATTATGTTTATATATGAATATACTAAAACATGTCCTTGGTTTTATGTGAGGAATTGATATTTGGGGCATGGAGGTAAAATGAAGAAACTTTGTATTTACATAATTTTCATGGTTATATTAATTGTTTTTATACCTTTATTAATGGTCCGCAATTTCAGCATAATACAGGAGCAGGAGAAAACAGCAAAGGAGAGTACAGATAAGCCGCTGACCATAAATGTTTACCTTTCAGACCAGAAAAAGACAGTTAAAATGAATCTGGAAGACTACCTGATCGGGGTGGTTGCCGCCGAAATGCCGGCTTCTTTTGAAATGGAGGCACTTAAAGCGCAGGCGGTTGCGGCCAGGACATATGCCATGGGACGGGCCGCCAAGCTGTATGGTTCCTCTGAGACGGCGCATAACGGAGCCGATGTTTGCACAAACCCGGCCCACTGCCAGGCGTGGATCAGCAAGGAAACGGCAATGAAACGGTGGGGCCTGTTCTCAGCCTTTAAATACTGGAATAAGATTTGTAGGGCAGTAAGTGAAACCTCAGGACAGATTATTGAATACAACGGTGTTGTAATAAATCCTCTTTTCCACTCAAACAGCGGGGGGCATACCGAAAATTCCGAAGATGTATGGGACGGAACGGCGGAACCTTACCTCAGGGGGGTGGAAAGCCCCGGTGAGGACACTTTTTCAGAGTATAAAACCCAGGTGGTTTTTGACCAGGAGGAAATGGTTAAAAAACTGAAAGAATTCAACCCTGAATTTCAGCTAAAGACCAAGGATCTTTTTTCTGCAATTAAAATAAAAAAGTATTCCTCCGGTGACCGTGTTATGGAAATGGAGATTGGCAATATAAAAATCAAGGGAACGGATTTCAGGAAAATATTTCAGCTGAAATCCGCAAACTTCAAGCTGTCAAAGCTTTCAGACGGCAAAATAGACGTTACCACCCTGGGCTATGGGCACGGCGTGGGGATGAGCCAGTGCGGAGCCGATTATCTGGCAAAGGAGGGATACCCCTATTCCGACATCCTGAAGTATTATTATAAAGGAGTAACTCTTAACAAACTTGGCGATAATATAAATGATAACAATTAATATAAATGATTTATATAAATCATTCCACCTCTATGTATATTGTTGGCAATAAAGGAAACAATATTTAATGGAGGTGGAATATTAATTATGAAGAAACTTATTCCAGACGAAAAGAATTGGAAAAACAAACTGTCAAAATTCTTTAATAATAAGGGATTTTATGTAATTCTTGCAGTTTGCATAGTCATTGTGGCAGCCACGGCGATATTTGTAACTACTCAAAACATGAACTCTCCTGATACCGGCATCAGCAGCGAAGGAAAAATAATTCCGGATGATGCCAATGCAAATCAATCAAGCCAGGAAGATCCTGCTAAAGCAGTTGCAGCCAATACTTCGGGCAAGCAAGTACCTGCCAACCAGACACCGTCGGCAAATACTTCAAAAGAACCGGCCAAGAGTTCTCCTGCCAAGGGCAAAAGTACTGCTTCCAATGCAGCCATTACATTTATCCGTCCTGTTGATGGGTCGATTATGAAGGACTACACCAGAGACGTAAATACTTTTTCAGAGTCAAAGACACTGGGGGACATAAGGGCTCATACAGGTCTTGACTTTAAAGTGGACAAGCTGACAAAGGTCAGGGCTGTAGCTGATGGAACAGTGTCACTGGTTGAGGATAATACAAGTGGCATCACCGTAGAAATCACTCACGGCACCAGCGGTTTGAAGACCAGATACGCAGGTCTTTCAAAGCAGGGCCTGGAGGATATAAGCTGCGGCCTTAAGGTCAAGGCCAATGAAATAATAGGCCTTGTAGGTGATCCCATTCAAAGTGAATGTGAAGATGGCGCACATCTGCATTTTGAAGTTTTGAAAAATGGCAAGGCAGTTGATCCTGTGCCATATTTGAAAGCGGCTTCAACTTCGGACAAGGCTAAATAACGAAAAAACAAATATTTCTGACATAAATTAGAGCGGAGTTTCAAAGGACTCCGTTCTTTTCGTGAGTAAAATAATTAACCAGTTAAATTAACGCGTTGTGCCGGTTAGTTTAATTTTTGCTTCACCCTGTAATTTTTTTATATCAAATGGTAACTTCCGTACTAACTTCATGAAATAAGGATGCCCCAAAACAATTGCGAAAATTGTTTTTAACTGTGCATCTTATTTCATGAAGTTGTACTCGCGTACCAGTTGATTCTGATTAAATCTATCTGTAAAGCAAAAATAAAATTTTAATTGGCACAACGGGTTAAATTAATGTTTTAAGCATAAACTGCAGGGTATATTTTATATAGATTGCACTTCCGGGGGCACTGCCACAAAATATTCTTGATTACATACAGAAGGAGAGCCAATTATGAGCAAATTAAAAGAGATTATTGAATATGCCATGAGAATGGAAAATGATGCGGAGGAATTTTACAGTTACAATATGGAGAGGGTTCAGTCGGCTGAACATAAAAAACTCTTTGAGGAGTTGGCCGAAATGGAAAAAACCCATTATGCGGTACTGAGCAGTATTTACGACCTGCTTAAGGTAACGCCTCCTCCCATAGTAATGTCCTGGGTAGTTGATGACACTTCAAGAGAAAAAAATGTCGCAATAATACCTGACAACTCTGAACTTATTTCTGATCAAAATGCTTTGTCCGACCTGGCAATAATAAGAATGGCCTACCTGATGGAAAGTGATTTTGCACTGTTTTATTTTAATGCGGCAGGCCAGGTGGAGGATGAAGAGGCCAAGAGATTTCTCCTCGAGCTTGCAGACTGGGAAAAGAAGCATGAGGTCATGTTCAAGGTAAGGTATGAGAAGCTTCTCAAGCAGAGCTGGAAAGATGTTGCCGGATTCATTTTTAAATAGGCTTGTTTTCCGGAGCAATAATGTCCATGGTCCATGAATGATATCCGCAGGGTGTTATTAATATATAAATATAAAATAGGGATTTATCGCAAAAAGAGCCGGAACGGCTCTTTTTGCTTTGAGTGCTGTATTTTCTTGTATTATTGGTACTTAAATAGTAAAATGTTAAATATAATTTAAATGGTATCTGTAAGTTGGCATATACCAATAAAAACACGAAGTCAAACACTTGGCTTCACATGCGTGCGGAGGTAATTATGGCAAAGAAAAGAGTAGCTGTAATATTCGGAGGACAATCTTCGGAGCATGAGGTATCCAGAGTCTCGGCTCAGTCGGTAATTGAGAATATAGATAAATCAAAATATGATGTTGTTATGATCGGAATTACAAAAGAGGGACAGTGGCTTACATATGACGGGCCTGCAAACAAAATCGGAAGCGGCGAATGGCTGCAGCTTGCCCAGGCCGACCTTAAGGAGAAAAAGCAAAATGCCCTGCTTTTGGCGGCTCAAAATCAGCAGGCAAACACTGCAGCCAGGAGTTCCAATGATATAGCTGTCAGCAATTCGGCAAGAGCCATTTTTACCGAAAGCTCGGCAGAGCCGATAGATGTGGTATTTCCTGTTTTGCACGGCTGTAACGGGGAAGACGGAACCATCCAGGGCCTGTTTGAGCTGGCCGGCCTTCCATACGTGGGCTGCGGTGTACTGGGCTCGGCTGTGGGTATGGATAAGGCTTATACCAAGATAATATTTGAAAAGGAAGGCCTTCCCCAGGGTGACTATCTGGTGTTCAGCAGAAAGCAGGTCAATTTCAGGACTGAAGAAGTCATGGAAGAAATAGAAGGCAGGCTGACTTACCCCTGTTTTGTTAAACCCTCGAATGCAGGCTCCTCCGTGGGGGTTAACAAAGCTTCAAACAGGGAAGAATTAAAAAGGGCTCTCGAAATAGCAGCCAGGAATGATAGAAGGATTCTTGTGGAAGAATTTATTGACGGCAGAGAAATAGAATGTGCGGTTCTTGGCAATGATAATCCCATAGCTTCAACTGTCGGGGAGGTCATACCCTGCAATGATTTTTATGATTACGAGGCAAAATATCAGGTGGGGGACGACTCAAAGGTGGTCATTCCGGCTGAAAATCTGCCTGCCGATACGGTGCAGAAAATCAGGGAATATGCGGTCAGAGCCTTTAAATGCCTCGACTGCGCCGGGCTCTCAAGAGTGGATTTTTTTGTACATAAGGTTACAGGAGAGATATATATAAACGAAATAAATACTCTGCCCGGCTTTACTCAGATAAGTATGTATCCAAAATTGTGGGAGGCAAGCGGCATACCTTACACCGAGCTCATTGACAGGCTCATCGAGCTTGCCTATGAAAGATATGAGGACAGTAAAAGAGAGTTTACCAATCAATAATTGTCCTTTGCTTTTGGTGGTCCCGGATTTGTTTTTATTTATTTTTCCTTGAAAAAATCCTGCCAAATGTTTATTATATTGGAAGTAAGTTTTGGTATGACTCAACTGAGGAGGAAACTGAATGAGTAAAGACGTGATAATAAATGTAAAGGGTATACAAGTTGATCCCGAAAACGATCAGAACACTCTTGAACTTATCACTGAGGGAAAGTACTATCAAAAGGGCAATAACTATTATGTAAGCTATAAGGAGAGCGAAGTTACCGGAATGCTCGGTACCACCACCACTTTAAAAATCTGCGATGGTGTCGTTACTCTCATGAGATTTGGCAAGGTAAACTCGCAGTTCGTTTTCCAGAAAGGACAGAAGCATATCTCATCCTATGAGACTGAGTATGGGGTTTTTACAATAGGTGTTTACGCCAATAATGTTGACATAAATATAGATGATACCGGCGGCGAGATCCGTATGGGTTATCAGATAGAGATAGACAGTTACAATACAGGAAGAAATGATTTTTACATGCATATTAGAGAGGTAGGAGCTTCAAATGAAAAATATAACAGAGGAATTACGCCAGCAAATTAAAAATGCCGTACTGGGTTCGGTCAAAAAGGCTATAGAAGCAGGAGAGCTTCCCGAACTTGAGGTCAATGATGTGGCAATCGAAATTCCCAGGGAAAAGGGACATGGAGATTTTTCAACCAATATTGCCATGCAGCTGACAAAGACAGCAAAAAAGGCACCGCGCCTGATAGCTGAAACCATTATCAAGAACATTGATTTCAGCAGCACCTATATCGTAGAGGCAGCCTGTGCCGGTCCCGGGTTTATAAACTTTACGCTGGACAGCAAATACCTCTACGATGCAATCAGAATAATAAAGGAAGAAAAAGAACAATACGGACGCATTAATATAGGCAACGGTAAAAGGGTCATGGTTGAGTTTGTCAGTGCAAACCCCACGGGACCTCTGCATATGGGCAATGCCCGCGGCGGCGCACTGGGCGACTGCATAGCCAGCGTGCTGGATGCCGCCGGGTATGATGTGACCAGGGAGTTTCTGATAAATGATGCGGGAAACCAGATCGAGAAGTTCGGAACCTCCCTTGAAGCCAGGTACATCCAGCTCATAAAGGGAGCGGATGCGGTGGAGTTTCCCGAGGACGGCTATCATGGCGAGGATATAACCGAACATATGAAGGATTTTATCGCCGCTCACGGGGATAAATATATTGATATTCCTTCGGAGGAAAGAAAGAAGGTATTTGTGGATTTTGCGCTTCCCAGGAATATCCAGAGAATCAGAGAAGGCCTTGAGAGCTACGGGATTCATTTTGACGTGTGGTTCTCCGAGCAGACTCTCCACAAAGGCGGGGAGGTGGCAGAAACTATTGAGCTGTTAAAGAAAAACAACTGTACTGTTGAGAATGACGGAGCTCTATGGCTTAAGGGCTCGGTAATAGGCAGTGAAAAGGATGAAGTGCTTGTAAGGAATAACGGTATACCAACCTACTTTGCAGCAGATATAGCCTACCACCGCAATAAATTTGAGACAAGAGGCTTTGAATGGGTAATAAATTTATGGGGAGCCGACCACCACGGCCATGTGGCAAGGATGAAAGCAGCCATGGCGGCTATAGGGATCAATCCTGACAGGCTTGACGTTGTGCTGTTCCAGCTGGTGCGCCTGTACAGAAACGGTGAAATAGCAAGAATGTCCAAGAGAACAGGCAAATCCATTTCCCTGATGGACCTTGTAGAGGAAGTAGGCAGGGATGGGGTCAGATTCTTCTTTAATACAAAGGCATCAGGCAGCCATCTGGATTTTGATCTCGACCTTGCTGTCAAGCAGTCCAATGAAAACCCTGTATTCTACGTGCAATATGCACACGCAAGAATATGCAGCATGCTGAAGCTGCTGGAGGGTGAAGGTATCATGATACCCGATGTCAAGGATGTAAAGCTGGAACTGCTTGAAAGGCAGGAGGAGCTTGACCTTATAAAGAAGCTTTCCGAATATCCTGATGAGGTGAGGATATCGGCAGAAACTCTTGAACCGAGCCGGCTCACAAGATATGTACAGGAAGTTGCGGCCTCCTTCCACAGCTTCTATAATGCCTGCAGAGTGAGGGGCGAGGAAGAGGGACTTATGAAGGCAAGGCTGGTGCTGGTTGACTGTACAAGAATCGTAATCAGAAACGTACTTGACCTGCTGAGTGTCAGCGCACCTGAGAGGATGTAACCGCCGGTTGCGGATAGCAGTATTATTTCAAGTGAAATCAAAAAAATAAACGGATATAAAAATACCCTGCAACTTAAGATTTATACCTTATGTTACAGGGGATTTTGCTTTGAGAGCACGAAATTTATCATTTTGTGTACAAAAATGAGAGATAAGAGTTGTTATAAAATATAATATATGGTAGAATATTACATACAAATCCAAATAAGTAAAAGGGGGTACAATATGTTCACAAGGATAAGGTTATCAGCTTTGTTACTGGCAGTGTTTGTGGGTGTATCCTTCACAAATATCTCTGCTTTTTCAACTCAGGCAGACGGACCGTCTGCGGCAGTGAGCAATACGGCCGGCAATGAGAACCCGGGTAAAATTATACTAAGCCGCCATGAGTTAAGTATGGCAGCCGGTCAGACGGTGCAATTGAAAGCGGTTATGCAGACCAACGGAAAGACGGTACAGGGTGATACAAAGTTTTTATGGATATCGGACAAGCCGAATTCCGTAAAGGTGGATTCAAAAGGTAATATAACAGCTGCAAAACCAGGGTCAAAAGCTGTGATAACCGCAAAAAGCCCTGACGGAAAAGTTAAAGCCTACTGCTATGTTACTGTTATACCGGCAAAGGAAGCGGAAAACTGTGTGGCGATTATCGGGAATACAGCTATTTCCATACCGGAGTATACCATGTTTACAAAATTCAATATGAATACTCTGCTTGCACAGAATCCGGATGTTTTAATGGACAAAGTCGGCTGGACGTCTAAAGTGAATGGATTAACCTTGAAGGAGCAGGTTCAAAAGCAGGTACTTGAAAAAATCCAGGAATTCAAGATCCAATATAAAAAGGCCCTGGAAGCAGGAATTAAATTTGATGCGGATGATCAAAAGATGATGGATTCACAGATTCAGCAGCTTATTGACGGCGCAGGGGGACTTGAACCGGCCGAAAAGGAAGTAAGACTGGCGTATGGCCTCTCACTGGAGGAATATAAGCAGGTTTGCAAAGATTTAATACTGATGCAGAAGTATATTGAAGCCGAGTACAATAAAATTGAGGTGTCGGAAAAAGAAACAGAAGATTATTATAATACCCACAAGGCGGATTATGACAGTGTTACCGTAACTCATATCCTCATATCCACAGTTTCGGAGGACGGCGGGCAAATCAGCAGTCAGGAAAAGCTGGCTGCAGGGAAAAAGGCTGAGGAGCTTTTGGCAAAGGTAAAGGCAGGAGAGGATATTAAAAAATTGGCTGAAGAATATTCCGACGATCCGGGAGTGAAGGAAAACGGAGGACAGTATACCTTTGGAAAAGGGGAAATGGTGGAGCCCTTCGAAAACTGGGCCTTTACACATTCTCCGGGAGATATTGGCATAGTTGAAACCAATTACGGATATCATGTACTCAAAATGGACAATAGAGAAGAAGTATCCTTTGAAGCTTTAAGAGATCTGGTTAAGTCAACGCTTATCAACACAAGGTTTAATGAAGGCTATTTACAAAATCTGGCTTCCTTGAAGCGTGAGCCCCAGTATGAGATTATCGTGAATAAAAGCATCATGGATGAACTGGACAAGACTTTATACGAAAAATAAAACAAATTACAGTGGAGTGTCACAAATTAAAACAACTGAAATACGTGAATTATGTTTATAGTGCGCGAGTACAACTTCAATAAATGGTGCTCAATTAAAAGTATATGCCCGAAATTGCAGGTGAAGCACAGGTGTTTTTGCTGGCAAATCGGCAGGAGGCCGATTTGAGCAGCAATCCGAGACAGGAGGTCGAGTATTGTGCGACAGCAAAAACACCTGTGATGAGCCGTGCAAATTTCAGCATGTACTTTGGGAGCAATCCATTTATTGAAGTTTGTATGGGAGCACTATACAATACTTTTCACATTTATTTCAATTGTTCTGGTTTTGCGATACTCTATTGTTCCTAAATCCTGAAATTTGAAACATACACTTTAAGGTTATCGGATGCGGCTTTTGAATCCCGGGATATCTGTACGACTTCATTTCCCTTTTCAAGGATTCCGGAGGCTTTGACAGCGATATTCGTCGTACCTTCAGCCGCTTCACCCGTGGAGATGGTGATTTCGTTTATGGCTTTAATCATATTGCTTATGGAAACCAGAAGTTCTTCCGAGGTAGAGCTGAAATCCAGCACCAATTCATCGATATGTGCTGCATCCCTGCTGTATTGTTCACTGGTTTCCACCTGACTGTTATAGTCAGTGATGACAGTATTTTCAATAAAGGATAAAATGTTTTTGGAGCTGTTTACCAGGTTTTCTACGGCGCTGAGTACGCTGGTGGTGACACCCTGTATTTCAGCGACGGCCTTTTTAGAATCCTCGGCCAGTTTCCTTATCTCATCTGCCACTACAGCAAAACCACGGCCTGCTTCACCGGCTCTGGAGGCTTCAATGGCGGCATTCAGAGCCAGCAGGTTGGTCTGGCTGGTGATCTGCATGATGGAATCCGAAAGCCTGCGGATCTGCTCGATGGATTTACTTTGCTCTATAGCCTGTGTAAGCTCGGTATTGGTTGATTTATAAATGTCATATGCGTAATCCTTGGATTCTTTGGCCCCTGTCTTGAGCGCAAGTGCTCTGGAGTTGATCTCCTGGGCGGCAAAAGAGGTCTCCTGTGCCTTTTTGGCTATATTCTCCACCGCAGACTCTATTTCGTGGGAGGTGGCGTTCATTTCCTCCATTGTTGCGGCAGTCTGCTGCATTCCGGCTGAAAGCTGCTCTGTCGTGGCTGAGACATCCTCAATATTCCCATTAAGGTCTGAAATCCTGTTTACGGTATGGAGCATGGCTTCATCTATTTTGGAGGATTCGTCCATAACCGATTTGATTATTCCCTGTATCGATTGCTGCATCCGGTTGGCCGCTCTGGATATTTCACCGAGTTCGCCCTTTAACTTCAAGCTGCTGTCATCAAGCCTGTGGCTGAAATCCCCGTCTGAAAACTTATTAAGCTGAACATTTATTTTCCCTATTGACTTGCTCAGCACATGGCCTATATTAAAAGCGAGAGCTGATCCAATGAAAAGAACAAGGACTATGATAATTGCTATTGTTCCCACAATATTAAATATCTGTTTGTCAACAACGCTTTTTTCAACCCCCACAAACCACATACCTATTATTTTTCCGCTAGAGTCCTTAAGAGGAGTGTAATACGTAAATACATTCTTATTTGCAACCAGAGCGGTACCGTGAAAATCCTTTCCCTCTTTCAAGACTGTATTGGCAACTTCTTCGGAGGCTTTTGTCCCCGTTGCCCTTGAACCGTTATCCAGAAGTACGTTTGTTGCAACCCTTGTATCATTCATAAATATGGTTGCCAGATATCCGCTCTCCTTTTGGATGGTATCAACAAACTCCGCAGAGTCATTGATTTTTTCATTCCCCTTGTAGAGCATGCCGTCTTTAATATTCCAGTCTCCGGTAAATCTTTCGTTAAAGAAAGCCAGGGACAGATTGGCATTTTTTTCAATGTTGGTTTGATAGTTTCCGGTAATTATCCCTGACACTTTGAAATAAACAAGGAAAAAAACTGTAAGGGCGAAAAGCAATAAGATACCTGTAAAAGACACAATCAGTTTTGCCTTTATTTTCATAAAATCATCTCCTTGTATTAGTATACTTTCCTTATTTGGGGGGCATTTACAGCTGTGAAATGAGGTTTTGTCGATATAAATTTATCGTCCTGAAAACTGAAATTTTTATAGGACTTTAGTCCTGATTTATATAAGACTTTTTGAAAATTTCGCAATATTGTAATGAAACTTTAATAATAAATATCCAAAAAAAACCGATATAATATGCATATACATAAAATTTGATTAACGCAGAGGTCAAATAGATGAATCTTTTTCAATCACTAAAATCATTAAAATACAAAAAGAAATCAGGATCCGTTTCAGGATCAATCAGTAAATTGATAGCCTTAACCGTCAGCGCTGCAGTCTTAATCCAGTCAGGTTACGTATATGCGGCTGTTGGCAATGAACCCACGGTAAATTCTTATTCAGCCGCTCAAAACGGGCAGGCTGTGATAAATAACCTTAAATATACCGACATGAGCAAAGCTGCATATGATTTGAAGGATGCGGTTTACCAGAACGGTGCACTCGATTTGTTAAAGGGTTTTGGAAACACGCAGTTCAACCCCAATGGAACTGTGTCCAGGGAAATGGCTTTATACCTGGCATATATGGCAGCCAACCGGGTGCAGGATATCACTGCTCTGGGACAGGCCCTCAATGCCGCAAGACCTGCAGGACAGAAAAAAACAAATCTCCAGGCCGTGCTGTATGACGGAAGTCTTCAGCTGGCTGCAAATGAAGGCCTGATAACTCCACAGGAGCTGGTAAATGCCCTGAATGCAGACCAGAGCACCCTGGCGGCAGGCGATTTCAGAAGAGGTTCGGCAGCGCAAAGACAGGAATTTGGTACATGGCTTGCAAAAGCGCTGATGCTGCCGCCTGCCTATGAATCACAGGAGCTATTCAATAACTTCACCGACTGGAACAGTACTGTTGCCGAAAACGTACCGTACATAGAAGCCATTTTGCAAAATAATATAATGAGCGGCGACGGAAATGGAAAATTCAACCCAACCAAAGCAGTAACCAGGGAGGAGGCAGCCAGGGTTCTTAAGAATGCCGAAAATATCATATTGCCTCTGAAGAATATGGAAAAGAGAACAGCCACCATAGAGGATATTCAGAAAACCAATGATACCTCAAAGGGTTACAGGATAGATTACACCTCATTTATTGTGAGAAATTCCGACGGGTTATTGGATGAACTGATAACCGAGACACGCTATCAGTCTCCCACCACTACCTCAAATGAGCAGACCGGAAAGGTACAGGCCTCTTTCAAGACTGAAATTCCGGTCTTTAAGGATGGAACCATTACAAATTCCCTGAGTTTGAAAAAGGGTGACCGCCTGGAATATATAGTAGGTTCGGAGGACAAAATCATCAGGTATGCCAGAGTTCTGTCGAACAGCGGTGAAATGAGTTACGTGGCAGCTATTGTCAACAGCGTCGGCACTGCCGGCAGAACCATAAACTACACCCCGCTTACGCAGACTATCAAGTACCCTGATCAGGCTATTTCTAATCCTGTCAAAAAAACGGCAAATGGGAATATAGTGTATGAAAACCATTCCTATTCCAATAATATTTTAAATGCAATAACAAAAGCTCCTGTGGATATGACTTCTATTAAACCTGAAATGGTAGTGGTAGTGGGTATCCAGCAGAACGTGGTAAAAGAGATAGCGCCGGTCACAGTCAAGAAGGCACGTGAGGCAGGTTTGACCTCGGGCATTGTTGAGGAAAACAATCCCCAGCTGGGCTATCTGTCCATGTATAAGGCCGACGGTTCGGGCCCGCTGGAGCTCTCTGCGCTGAGAATTTTCAACTATGACGATCCCAACAGTGTTGAAGTGTATAAAAACCACCAACCGGCAGATCTGGAGGATATTGAACCGGGAGATACGGTGTTTGTGAGAATAGATGACACCGGAGCCGTTTCTTCAATAAGCAGTGTTGACAATTATTCGGTACGGTATGGAAAGGTCATTTCCAGGAAGATCAATTCAATTACCGTTGAAACCGATAAAGGTGTGCTGCAGTACAACACCGACGGAGTCAATGTCATCAAAAGCGGAAAGCTGTCCAAGCTGACCCAGCTGAAAGACGGCGACAGGGTAAAGCTGCTTGTAAATGAGGCACCCAATCTGACAAGACTGAAAGAGATAATTATTGAGAGCGGAGACAAGCTTGTCGCAAATATATACAAGGGTAATTTTAAAAGCTACAACAACCTGTCAAACCAGATTGTTCTGAGCGATCCATGGGTATTCCGGAAAGGCACCTGGGTCAAGGACGAAGCAGAACCTATGAAGACTCTCAAGCTTGATGAGGATTTCACCGCGTATTTTGGCGGTAACGCCCAGCCTGTGAAGAATTTAAACAAATACCTGAACGGGTCGGTGGTATACCTTGTAAGCGAGAGCGATTACGGAAACAATGAAAATGTTGTAATGGCAAACTTTACAAACGACCTTGAAGTTCCGTACAATGACAGGGTATATACTGCCGGTGCCAACAAGTTTACACTGCAGCAGGCCCAGACAAGTATTTCATATGACAACGGCACTATTGTAGTCAAGGACGGAAGACTAGTTCAGGGAAGCAGTGTCACTGCCGACGATTACACCTATGTTGTTGCAAACAGGGATGCCGACAGCGGAACTCTTGTGGCGGGAGTGGTAGCCATAGAGAAGAGAGCGGGAACGGATACTTTGCAGCTCTTCAGAGGAAGAATTTCCGGTATAGATGAGTACAAGAGCGTTACGCTGCAGTCCTACTCAAAGCTTAACGGTGTAAACTGGGATTTTGCCAACACCCCGGTAACCTTTACATTGAACTCCAATACAAGGATCACAGATACCGACGGTATTGTGGGCCAGGGCGACTTCAACAGCTATAACGGCGCCACGACCTTCAAGAACAGGACTGTTTATGTGCTCAGTGACGGAACCAACGCTGTTGAAATAAGTACTGCTCCGTACGGAAATGTAAATATCACCGGTACTGTTATAACCGCTTCGGGAGCCACCTATGATGATGAAGGAAAGCTCCTGACCCAGCCGACGGCATTGGAGCTCAGAAACGTCAAGTACTATAATACTTCTACAAAGCTTTATGCGAATATGGCCGACAGTAAGTTCAATTTGCTGGCTAATTCATTCATAATAAAGAATAATGTAAGAATTCAGCCTTCAGAGCTTAAGAAGGGCGATAAAGTCAGAGTGTTGAAGAAAGATACTGCTGTTACCGGCGATGCATATATCGTAATAGTTGAAGAATAGATAATAATCAGGCGGAGGTCAGGTATTTTGCATAATTTATTTGAGAGATCAAAAACTGAAAAATACAAGAGACGGGGGAAAAGCGGAAAGCGGACTGCAATAAGTGTGATACTGTCAGCGGCCATTTTATTGTCACTGAGCCCCGGCAACATATATGCAAGGCAGGGAGACAGCGGTTATGAAGGCGGGATCTCCTCGGGGGAAACACCCAGTATGACCAGTTTGTCCTCTACCAGCAAGTACGAATTCCAGTATCAGGAGCCCTGCTTTCTCACAGGAGTACCTGTAATTATGAGCGGTACGCTGACACTGTCCAAAAAGCTTAAAGAGGATACAAAAACTAAAACGCAGACTTTAACCAGTACATATGCCTATTCACTTAGAAATGGAACACAGAATACCTTATCCAGAACGCTGACCTTTGTCACCGTAATAACTCCCAAGGACAACGGTCAGAAGGTTGAAGCGACCCAGCTGACCGCGGCCAAAGAGAACATAAAGATAGGAAATGCGGTTTATACAATCGGTTCAAAAGATGATTATGAACTTACAAAGTCGATTCTCAACGATAACAAACCTGCCGTAAATTACTATTCAGGTGAAATAATGAGCAAAAAACGGTACAGAATGGGAACCACCGGCTCCGATTATGTTGTTGTCAACTCCACCACCGGCTACACCGGTTACGACCAATACTGGAGTTCGACCGAAACTCAGATAATCAAGCAGACCATAGAACAGCAGAGAGCCGGAAAAGCTCCTGTTCAGGTTGGCGATATATCAATGGAGGTTTCAACTACCACAAAAAAAGAGCTGGAGTATTATGAAAACCTTCCTGAGCAGTCAAGTATAGCAGGGGGATATGTCCAGACACAGGCAAATGAAAACATATTAAAGTATACTGCCGATCTCAGCGAGCTGGACAGCAAAAGAAATCCCACAACCAAGGTTGTAAAACACACTGACAGTCTTATGCTTGAAAGCTTTCCGACTTCCACAAGGATGGTTTCTCCCAACCTGAACCAGATAAGAGGCCATGCTTCGGAGGAAAATATCGCTTTATTGTTCGGGCTGGAAGCCTTCAAAAATCCGGCGGCCTTTGATCCACAGGAATATATCAGCAGGGCGGAGTTCGTAGACGCTTTCTTAAAGGTGGCACCGGCAGTTCCCCTGGATCCTGCCTTCAAACCCAAGAAAACTTCGGCCAGGACATCCAAAAAGGTGGAGATAGTCTCACCATTTTCAGATGTTGCAGTCAGCAATCCTTATTTTACAAGTATTGAGGATGCAACAAAAAGGGCTATTATCTCGGGCAACGGAAAGAGTAAATTCAGGCCCGACGAGCTTATTACCGTTGCCGAAGCCGTGGCAATCATGGTCAATGCCCTGGGACTCAACGGCCTGGCCCCAAATCCTGTCCCTGTGACAGGCTTCAGGGATAACGACAAGATACCTTCCTATGCAAGAGGACCCATGTATGTAGCAGAGAGACTGGGTTTGATTTCAGGAGATACGAAGGGTTACATATACCCCGATAATAAAATAACCAAGGCCGGGTTTTCAGATATGATGAGAACATATATCGACTACATGGGCAAGGATCTGAGAAAAGAGTATGTGGAAAAGCTCATAAGCTATTAACCGGCAGCAATTATCAGCAGCAATCAACAATTTAACAGCATGGGAAGGACTGAAGCCAATGAACAAAACCAGAAGAATTACAGCGGTCATACTGACGCTGGTCATTATATTTACTGCTTTTACAACGAGCACTTTTGCCGCCGGGACACAGGTAAACGATCAAACCGAATACCTGGAAAGCGTCAGGGAGATTATCCGGCAAAAGTACAACGGTCAAATTCCGGAAGAAGAAATGGAAAAAGCCACAACATTAAAGGGTATATTTGATACCCTGGATGATTATTCTGAATTCATGACTTCGGAGGAATTCGATGCGTTTGTTTCAAGTCTTTCGGGTTCCATAGAAGGTATAGGAATTCAGCCTGCTATCCTGGACAAGGATAAGTATGCAACAGTAATTAAGGTTTTCAGGAATACTCCGGCCTGGGAGGCCGGAATACTTACCGGAGACCAGATTGCTGAGGTTGACGGGGAATCTGTGGAAGGGCAGCCGGCTGAGGACGTGACAGACAGGATTCAAGGTATCCCCGGCACCCGGGTAAAGCTGGGTTTGATACGCCAGGGTTTTAAAGACCTTGTAAGAGTAGAGGTGACGAGAGCCGAAATAGATATTCCTTCGGTACACTATGAAATAAGAGGGGATATAGGATATATACAAATTGATCTTTTTGGTGAAAATACATACAGCGGAGTGGATGAAGCACTCGGATATTTTGACGGAAAAAATATTACCAGGGTGGTACTGGACCTGAGAAATAACGGCGGAGGATATGTGGATCAGGCCGTTAAGGTGGCACGGCGCTTTGTACCCGAAGGGCTTATCACAACACTGGATTACAAGGACGAGGGAGTAAAAGACGAGACATACTATTCCTCGCTGAAAAAGCCCAGGTATAAGCTGGCCGTGCTGGTAAACGAGTATTCTGCAAGTGCCTCGGAAATTCTGACCGGCGCCGTAAAGGATACCAAAGCCGGGGTGGTAGTGGGGACAAAGACTTTCGGCAAGGCAAAAGTACAGACCTTTACCCCTATTTTAAGCTTTGAGGCATTTGAAAGCCTGAACAGGGATAATGAGATCAAATCGGCCGATGCCAGCAATTTTATCTATATGATTGATGATACGCAGCTTGCAGGCTGGGGGAAGATGACTACCGGTTTGTATTACACTCCTAACGGGGATTGCATAGACCTTAAGGGCATAGAACCAAATGTGAGGGTGACAGCCCAGGAACCGGCAGGGAGCAGTGTACAGGTGAACCTGATGGAGCCGTTATCCCTGACGGTAAAACCCAACCTGGGAGCGAAGTATTTTGACGTATATATCGCGGAACATATCCTGAAGCTTTTGAAATATGATGTGGATGAGCCCGATATGATTCTTGACAATAAGACTGTCCAAGCTATCAAGAAATTCCAGAAGGATAACAAGGTTTACAGCTACGGAGTATTGGATTATTGCACTCAAAAGCTTTTGAACGACAGGCTTGCAGCTATGAAGGTGATCAAGGACCCTGTTTATTCAAAGGCGGCGCAGCTCATAAAATAAAAAACAAATTATAAAAAACCTTTCAGACTTTTACCGGGTCTGAAAGGTTTTTTTGGTGCTGCAAAATATTATCCTGGAAATGTATAAAAATACAAAAAAGGATATTGATTATTTTTATTTCAATAAATTACAGCGGATAACCAATTATAACAAGGATTAATACATTAATTTATTATATTATGTAAAATATTTGCCCTTTGGAACGGGAAATGGCGAAGGTATTAATTTTACAAAATCCCCGAGAGGAGTATAATTTCAAATTAGCAGGAATAAATTAACAAATCCTTCAATATCTTTATGAGGTGCGGCGTTTAAACTATGATGTACAAAAATGGAGCGGGTTGGTATGCGGTCTTTGTAGCTACCGGAGAAGAGGATAAGGTCAAAGCCAGAATAAATTTCAGAATGCAGGACCGGCTGAGAGCGATAGTCCCAAAGAGAAGGATGAAGGAGCGCAGAGAGGGCAGATGGGAGGATAAAATCAGGACATTGTTTCCGGGCTATATTCTTTTGAATGGAATGATAAGCAATGAAACCTACGGTTTGGTCAGGGATATACCCGGAGTTATCAGATTTCTGAGGGATAAGGACGGCCCGCTGCAGATACATAAAAGTGAAATTGAAGTTATAGGCAAGCTGACCGCCGACTGTGAAATCATTGGATATTCCAGGGTATATGTTACCGGCGAAAAAGTAACGGTTATTGATGGGCCGCTGTATGGTATGGAGGGCTGCATCAAGTCCATTGATAAAAGAAAAGGCCGGGCTAAAGTACTGCTCAATATAATGAATGAACCGAGACTTGTAGAACTTAGTGTGGCATTGGTTCAGCCGGCTTAGGATTCCGGAGGCCCCTCTTGCTGTTTCGGCGCAAAAGGGGAATATGGGAGATATATGCAGCAGATAATGAAACGGAACGGACTTTGGCTGTTCAGGATGGCGAAGCACGCAATTTTATGGAATTTACGGAGGACAATATGGAGTTAAAAAGGTTTTTATATACTTTTTTGAGGATGTTTTGGCTGATTATTTTGCTGGGTGCTGTGGGACTGGGAGTAACCATATATTTATATGGTTATGGGGCAGTGCCGGTATATGCCGCCGACACAAAAATATTCACACTGGCAAAAGGCAGCGCCGACAGCAGCCGGAATAAAATCGATTACCAGGATATCCTCACCAACAGGCAATTGTCAAACGACTACCAGGATATTATCAAAAGCAAAAAGGTCATTGAAATGTCGCAGAGACAATTAAGCGGCATGAAAATAGACCCGGACCGGCTTAAAAGTATGATAAGCGTGAGCTCACAGGACAATTCCAGCATAGTGGTCATAAGAGCTGTTTCGGCTGATGCCGGGGAAGCCGGAAGGGTTTCCCTGGCTGTTTCCGACAGCTTTATTTCAACTCTTGAGGAACTGACAAAGACGGATATAGTGGGTGTTATAGATGAACCCGGGCTTCCCTCATCTCCGGTTCAGCCGGATAATTTAAAGCAGATATTGATGGGATTGCTCATTGGTATTGGTACGGCAATTATTATAATCTACATTGCAGATTTCTTTGATACCAGAATCAGGTTCAAGGAGGACATAGAACATTATACAAAACTTCCCATGCTGGCAGTCATACCAAAGTACAATATGAAATCCGCCAAATGATTTAACTACGGTTTTTAGCAAAAAGGAGATTGATTTATGCAGACAAAGGTTTTCACAGAGACGGTCCAGGATGATAATGTACTTCAGCACGCCTACTCCACCCTTATAAGTAAACTGTACATGCTTGAAAAAAACAGGAGTTTTAAAACCTTGACCGTCACCAGCTGCAATCCCGGAGAAGGAAAAACCTCTTTCTCGGCATCCCTTGCAAAAGTCCTTGCCGGAGCCGGTAAGCGCACTTTATTGGTCAACCTGGACTTGAGAAAAAAATATAAGCCCGGTAAAGTGTCATATCATTCAGCAGCGTACGGTATTTCCAGCTATCTGGAAGGGGATGTGGAGCTAAATGATGCCATATGCAAGACAAATATCGAAAACATGTATTTTCTGGATTCGGGAAAATATTTGGGAGACCCGGTATCACTGCTGTGTTCTGACAGGTTGGGCACCTTTATGCAAGTGGCCGGCAGCGAGTACGATTATGTAATAACAGATACTCCTGCCCTGGAATGTAATACCGATGCGCTTCTCATTTCAGGTAATACCGATGCCGTAATTCTTGTGGCAAAAATGGGCAGCACCACAATAAAGGATATCAGAAAAGCCCAGACGCAGTTATACGCAATAGATGCACATATTCTGGGAGTAATACTCAATAAATCCAGCAAAAGATTTTACAAAAAGTTATTTTCAGCACCCGACTACTTTAAATACGGAAAGCCTGCCTTGTATAAATCTGTTTAATACAATAAAGGCTGACAGGAGGATATTCATTTGTCTAAAAAATTGGCTGCAGCCGTAATAATTATCATTATAGTTATTATTGTAATTTTATTATACAGGTATAAAGGAGCCGGCTCCACCCATTACTATGTGAGCAGCAGCGGGAATGATGATAATTCCGGCCTGAGCAAGAGAGCTCCGTGGAGGAGTCTGGAACAGGTCAACAATTATAAATTTAAACCCGGAGATATTATCTGCTTCAAAAGAGGCGACGTATGGAGAGGACAGCTGGTTCCGCAGAGCGGGAATGCCAGGCTTGCCATAAAATATACCGGCTATGGACCGGGCAAAGAAAAGCCGGTCATATTGGGGTCAATTGATAAAAGTGATATGGGCAGCTGGGAGCAGTCTGCCTTGAATATTTGGAGAACGTCGGCAGGGGAGCTGGACATAGGAAACATCATATTCGATAATTCCGAATGCGGGCAAAAGGTCTGGAATGAAAACGGGCTCAACAGCCAGGGCCGGTTTTACTATGATTCCCAAACAGGTAATGTCCTGTTGTTTTCATATGAAAATCCTTCCCAAAAGTATAATAGTATTGAGTGTGCGGTAAACAGATACATCATCAATCAATCCAACAAGAGCTATGTTGAATATGACGGCCTGGCACTGAAATACGGGGCGGCACATGGCATTGGAGGGTATAGCACACATGACATCACCATCAGGAACTGTGATATCAGCTATGTTGGGGGAGGCGACTTATATACCGATGAGAGACGGACCAGATACGGAAACGGTATTGAGTTCTGGGGAGAGGCTTATGATAATCTTGTTGAAGGCTGCAATATATGGGAGATATATGATGCAGGGGTTACCAATCAGAACAGCGGAGAGATAAAAAAACAGTATAATATTACATACAAAAACAACAAGATTTGGAACTGTGAATATAGTTTTGAATACTGGAATTCACCTGCGGAATCCTATACAGGAAATATCCTGTTTGCCGGAAACACCTGCAGTAACGCCGGCGGCGGCTGGGGGCACACGCAAAGACCGGACCCTTCCGGTATTCATATTTGCCTGTATCCAAACGCCGCACAGCTGGAAAAACTAATTATTACAAACAATATAATGAAGGAGGCCGGTTTTACAATTATATATATTGATGCCCGATTCAACGGAACAGACGCTTTGATGCTTTCAAGGAACAGCTATTATCAGGACATTCAAAAACTATTTTGCTTTTGGAAAGAAGAAAAATACTATCCGGGAGATTTCAGCCTGTACACTGACAGCAAGAAACAGGATAAGGACTCAGTAATCAACAAAGGGGCAAAATATGGATAGCTTATACTATGAACGGAACAGAAACAAGTCCTTCTTTCTATTTCTGGGCATAACGCTGCTCCTCCTGTATCAGGATTTGCTGCAACAGTATGTGCCGGTGTTCAAATCGGTTGACGAATTTATCGGATTTGTATTCCTGCCGGTGGTGTTCATCTTATATATATATAAGAACGAAAAATTATACAAAGAAGAACAAATCATAATTTTTCTATATATACTTTTTATATTGACCGGCATAATATCTTCCCTGGTTAACAAGTTCCAAAGCCTGAGTGCGGCAATATCCGATCTGGTAATAGTCTCCAAATTCCTTGGAGGATATTTTTTTGCAAGGATATGTTTCGGCGGCGTTATATTGATGGACTACAGGAAATACATACGTGCGACCTTCAGGACAATTACAACTGTTACATTCGTGATTACATTACTGGATATTATATTTAATGTGTTCCCAAAAGGGGATAAAAGATTTTTCATGCATTCCGAAAAACTTTTTTTCAGTCACCCCACGTATTTAGCCTTATTCTGTGTAGTTACGCTTACATATTTAACTCTGGTTTTTGAAAACAGGCTGACTGATTACATATATTTATTGCAGATAATACTTGTATGTGTCAGCACCTTCAGAATGAAAGCCATTGGTATGGTAATAATCTATCTGCTGTTCCTGACTCCCTTGAGAAAGCTTAAATATATAAAAGCCGTAACTGTCATAGCGGCTGCAATAGTTATAATTTCGTGTATAATACCCCAGATCAATGCCTATTATTTCGACAGTGATGACAGTCCGAGGAATTTGCTCACTTCAACCGGTATTAAAATAGCAAATGATTATTTTCCTATGGGTTCGGGCTTCGGTACATTCGGGTCTTACATATCAGGGGCCGCTTATTCTCCGCTGTATAATATGTATAATTTGAGCAGCACCTGGGGGCTGACAAAAAATAATCCGTTTTTCATATCCGATACTTTTTGGCCTATGATATTGGGACAATTCGGGTATATGGGCCTGTTCCTGTTTATACTTGTAATCCTGCAATTTTCCTTGTTAATAAAAAAACTGAGGGATTTTGATTCAAATATACTGCTTTTTTGCCTGATCCCTTTTATTTATCTGCTGGTATCCAGTACTTCGGAATCCAGTTTTGCCAATTACTACAGCGTAAATCTTTTTATGATCATAGGTGTGGCCGTAAGCCAGACAAGACAGGTAAATCACTTGCATAATGACGCGAGTAAAATAATAAAAAAAGGTGGTTTGGAATGCCAAAGATAAGCATAATTGTCCCTGTTTATAATGTGGAGCAATTTTTAAGACGGTGTCTGGACAGTATATTGTCCCAGACATTTCAGGACTTTGAGGTGGTGCTTGTAAATGACGGATCAACTGATAATTCAGGACAAATCTGCCGGGAATATGCCCGAAAGGACCCACGAATTGTTTTTATCGACAAAGAAAACGGAGGGCTTTCCTCTGCCAGAAATGCCGGCCTGGATGCTGCAAAAGGTGAATATGTGGGGTTTGTAGATTCAGATGACTATATTGCTCCGGACATGTACAATTTTTTGTATGAAAACCTTGTAAAATATGGGGCCGATATATCCATATGCTCATTTTATTTTGTATACGAAGATGGACGCATTTGCCATACCAAGCCCGGCGGCGTATGCAGATGCATGAATAATGAGGAGGCAATCAGAACTCTGTTGGGCAGAAAACATTTTGAAAATTATGTTTGTGACAAGCTCTATAAAAAAGTACTTTTTGACCGGATAAGGTTTCCGGAAAATGAGTTATATGAGGACATAGCCGTAACGTACAAGCTTCTGGACAGTTCCAAAACCGTAATATATAAGAGTGAACCCAAATATTATTATGTCCAGAGACCGGGAAGCATTGTAAACTCAGGTTTTAGTGCAAAGAAGCTCCAGTTTGTGGAACAGTGCCGGAAGCTTGTGGATTTTTCAAAAAGCAGGGGAGGCATGTATGATATGGAGGCTCAAACCTTTTTTGCACTGGCCAGCCTGTGGCTTATTTATGAAGCAGGCATGCATAAAAGCAAATACTCCCGGATACTTACCGACCTGAAAAATAATGTTTTAAATAATTACAAAGCCGCCATACAAAGCCATGATTTAAAGAAAACCGAGAGGCTGGCCCTATATCTTCTGAAAAGCGGAATGAGCATCAATGTCTTATGCGGACTGCATTGGATTTCAAAAAAATTACTTACCGGTTTAAAAGTTTTCTGCTATAAAATTGAGAACCTTTCCAAAGTCAATTACGGTTCAAAGCCGTCGGCTTTCAGCCGATAGTAACTGACTTAAAAAAATATGAAAGTTGAGGGAGTCTGGTATGAGTAAATCCACATTATTATACGGATCAGTAATAATAACCTACCGCTGCAACGCCAGGTGCAACATGTGCGACTGCTTCAAGGATCCTAGCAAACCCGGGGAAGAACTTGGAACGGATATAATAAAAAAGCTTCCCGCAATGTCTTTTGTGAATATTACAGGTGGTGAGCCCTTTATTAGAAATGACATAAGCGAAATTGTAGGTGAACTTTATAAAAAAACCAGGAGGATTGTTATTTCCACAAACGGCTATTTCACCGACAGGATACTGCAATTGTGCCGGGAATACCCCAGGGTTGGAATCAGGATAAGTATTGAGGGACTTGAGGAGTCAAATGACCATATACGGGGGATACCGGAAGGATTCAAAAGGGGATACGGCACCTTGAAAAAGCTTGTAGCCGAGGGACACAGGGATGTGGGCTTCGGGTGTACGGTACAGGAAATGAACGCGCAGGACCTGCTGCCTTTATATGAATTATCCGACGAGCTGGGAATGGAGTTTGCAACGGCTGCTTTGCACAATTCTTTTTATTTCAGAAAAACAGATAACAAAATAGAGGATAAACTCAAGGTTTCAAAGGCCTTCGAGAAGCTTATAAATAAACTGCTTAAATCCGGATCGCCCAAAAAGTGGTTCAGGGCGTACTTTAATCACGGATTAATAAATTACATCTACGGCAATAAAAGATATCTGCCCTGCAATATGGGAAGCAGCGGCTTTTTTGTCGATCCCTTCGGGGATGTGCTGCCCTGTAACGGAAGTGCTGAAAAAATGTCAATGGGGAACCTCCATGATAAGGAGTGGGATGAAATATGGAATTCACCGGAGGCCGAAGAAGTGAGGAATATGGTGAAAAAATGTCCCAGGAATTGCTGGATGATAGGAAGTGCTGCTCCCGCAATGAAACAGAAAATCTGGATACCCGCCCTATGGGTGTTGAAGCATAAACTGGCCGGCGGTTACAGCTTGAAGGAGAACGGGTTTATAAACCTAGATGAGGGACGGACTAAGGACGGCTATGCCGAAAAAAAATTCAAATTACGGGAGACAAATTAATGAGAATACTGGTGGTCAACAAGTTCCTGTTTAACCGCGGCGGAAGTGAGACATACATATTCAAGCTTTTTAAACGGATGAAGGAATTGGGGCATGAAGTCGAATTCTTTGGTATGCAGGATTCGAGGAATATTGTGGGGAACAGCCTGGGGCTGTGTACAAGAAAGCTTGACTTTAAAGGCAGCGTCTTAAAGAAAGGCCTGTACCCTCTGAGGATCATTTACTCGGTTGAGGCAAAAAAGAAAATTGATAAAGTCATACGCAATTTCAGGCCAAACATAGTTCACCTCAACAATTACAATTATCAGATCACACCTTCCATACTGTATTCCATAAGGAAATACAACCTTCCGGTGGTTCAGACCCTTCACGACCCGCAGATAGTCTGTCCCAATCATAAGCTTTTTAACGATATGAACAATAGAACATGTGAAAAGTGCCGGGATGGGAAGTTCCTGAATTGCATCGTACAAAAATGCATTGACAATTCACTTGCCAAGAGTGCCATGGGGGCTGCAGAAAGCTTCATATACCGGAAATTGAGGGCATACCGGCTCATTGACTGCTTTATATCGCCCAGCAATTTTTTAAAGGACAAAATTTCTGAAATGCAGGCAGGCCTTCCGGTCGACAAGATCGTTGTCCTGCACAATTTTGTGGATGAGAAAGTGGGAATGGAAGGGGGGACCAAGAAACCCTATGTTTTATACTTTGGAAGAATAGCAAATGAAAAGGGCATAAGCACATTGGCAGAGGCCTGTTCCAGGCTTCCACACATAAAATTTGTTTTTGTGGGCTGCGGAGAACTGGAATATAAATTGGCGGGAATTAAAAATATTGAGTTTTTGGGCTTTAAACAGGGAGAAGAACTGAAAAAATACATAAGAGAGGCGCTGTTTTCGGTCTGCCCCTCGGAATGGTATGAAAATTGTCCGCTGTCCATATTGGAATCACAGATGTACGGTACTCCTGTTATTGGAGCCAGGATAGGCGGGATACCCGAGCTGATCGACGACGGCTCCGACGGGTTGCTGTTCAATCCGGCAGATGCGGAGGATCTGGCCGAGAAAATCAACTATTTGTATTGCAATGAAGAGCTGCTCCAAAAATTTTCAAGCCGGTGTTTTGACAAGATTGACAAATTTTCCATAGATAAATATATAGACACCCTCACCGGAATATACGACATGTCTATTCAAACCCGTGTAAAGAGGTCGGTACAAGCAGTCTGACACTTTTCAAAGCATAAGGGAAACATTATATATTGAACAGGGGTGACTGTCTTGAATATGACAAAAATAGTGCGAAAACTAATTCCGGAAGCATTTCAGCCCATGGCAAAAAAAATATTCAGGGGTTTGATAGGCCTGTATGGCTATTTTAAGAATTATCCGGCTTATAAAAGCAGAGAAGCCGGTAAAAAAATATACTTTATTGGGACTCCGGAACATTCCAACCTCGGAGATCATGCGATTGCAGCCGCCACCCTGGAGTTTCTGGAAAGGGAGCTGCCGGATTATCAGATATATGAGATTTCATTTGACATGTACAACAAGCATTACAGGTGCATTAAAAGATTTATAGATAAGAAGGATGTTATTTTAATTAACGGCGGGGGGGGCATGGGGGTGGAATGGTTCTTTTATGAAGAACTGATCCGTCTTATCATAAAACAGTTCCCCCATAACAGGATAGTCATAATGCCCCAGACCATATTCTATGGTGACAGTGAATACGGAAGGCGTGAGTTCGAGAGATCAAAGGGGATATATTCGGCTCATGGGGACCTGCATATCATTGCACGGGAAAAGTATTCCTATGAAATAATGAAAAATGCATATCCCAACAACAGGGTTTATTTGAAACCGGATGCCGTACTTTATTTAAACAGAGCCGGTCCCCGGCTTAAACGGGACGGTATTTTGATCTGCCTGAGAAATGACGTTGAAAAAAGTCTCACCCAGACCCAGTGTGCAGAGCTCATTGAGAGCTGCAGGCAGTATACCGGTTCAATCAGATACACCGATACCATCAGCAGTTGTGGGCATATACCCCTGACCCGCCGGAACACCGAACTTGAAATGAAATTAAGTGAATTCAGAAGTTCCCGGCTTGTTATCACAGACCGGCTGCACGGAATGATTTTTTGTGCCATTACCGAAACGCCCTGTATTGCCCTCAGCAATTATAACCATAAGGTCAAGGGTGTTTATGAGTGGATCAGGAATTTGAATTACATCCGTTTTTTAGACGACTGCCGGGATGTAAAAAAGTATATTCCTGAATTGTATTCACTTCAAAACTGCAGTTATGATAATCAGCAGGTTAAATCCAGGTTTGCTCAGATTGCCATGCTGCTGGAGGATGGGAAGGTGGTTGTATAAACAGCTTTATCCGGAATAAGATAAAATACGGCAGCAATACGTCGGGGGAGACAAGAACCTTTAATTCAATGAGGAATATTTCGGTGGGGCTTGTCAACCAGGTATTGATAACCCTTCTCAATTTTATTTCAAGGACAATATTCATCAAAACCATGGGAGTGGAGTACCTTGGAATAAACGGACTGTTCAACAATATACTGACTGTGCTTTCACTGGCCGAGCTGGGCATCGGAAACGCCATAATGTATGCGCTCTACAAGCCCCTTAGCCGGGAGGACAGGCCAAAGGTTGCAGCCATAATGCAATACTATAGGAAGCTGTATCTCATTGTCGCGGGGGTCGTTGCGGCTGCCGGGCTTTTACTGGTGCCCTTCCTGCCCTTATTGGTCAATACCGAAAAGGCAATAGCAGATATAACAATGTATTATGTTCTATATTTATGTAATACGGTATTCTCGTATCTATTCTCCTATAGGGTATCAATTGTCAATGCCGACCAGAAAATGTATATTACAAAGATTTATTACTTTGCCTTTTACCTGGTGCAGTTCATTCTGCAGTCGGCATTGCTTGTTGCCACTCACAGCTTTTTATATTATCTGGGGGCGCAGATACTGTGCACATTCGGCAATAATTATTTTCTTTCAAGGAAGGCAGTAAGGTTGTATCCATATATTACCGGCAGGGATGTTCTCGATAAAGATGAAAGGCGGGTCATTTTCGATAATATCAAATCCCTTTTTCTCTATAAGCTGGGCGGGGTACTGCTTAACAATTCAACCAACATAATGATTTCCATAATGATAGGAACGGTTTGGGTGGGATATTACTCAAACTACGGTATGTATATCACCGCACTGTTATTATTTATCAATATAATATTTTCATCAATGAATGCCAGCATAGGAAACCTGAACATATCGGCAGAGCCTGAACACAAATGCAGTATTTTCAATGTTCTCAACTTCATTGCCTTCTGGATAACCGGCTTTTCCGCAATAGCACTTTTCATACTGTTCAATGATTTTATTACGGTGTGGATAGGCAGTGAATACATACTCGACAGGCTAACGGTGGGGGCCATAATACTTAATTTCTATATAATGGGGATAATCAATCCCGTTTGGATATTCAGGGACAGTGTGGGACTTTTCAAACACACAAAATATGTATTCATGGTAACAGCGGTATTAAACATTGTAATATCGGTAATACTCGGCAGGCTGGCAGGGCTGGGGGGAATATTGCTGGCTGCTCCTGTATCCAGGCTGTGTACCAACTTCTGGTATGAGCCCTTGATGCTTTATAAAATATATTTTAAAAAGAAATCCGCGGATTATTTTAAAAAGCAGTTTATGTACCTCCTGATCATGGCTGTCTCGGGGACAGCTGTATATATGCTTACAAAATGGAATACCCAGGTCACCCTGGCAGGATTTATTGTAAAAGTCCTGGTTTGCGGTCTGGTTCCGAACATTCTGTTCTGTGCCTTTTTAAGAAAAACAGCCGAATTCAGCTATATAAAACAAAACTATATAAGCACGATTGTCAAAAAAATCAGTAAGCTGCGGCTGAACTGATTCAGAAGAGACAGCAGAAATTTATAACAAGCAGCAGGAGCAGAGGGAGAACAGGGAAATGAAAATAGCAATGATAGGACAAAAAGGGATTCCGTCAAGAGCTGGCGGGATAGAGATCCATGTGGAAGAAATCTCTAAAAGGCTGGCCTGCCTTGGTTATGAAGTGGAGGTCTATTGCAGGAAGAACTACTGTGATACGGACCCAAAGAACAAAAAATATTGCGGAACGGCATTGAAATTCACTCCATTTATCAATACAAAGCACCTGGATGCTATTACTCACACTTTTACAGCTACCATACACGCATTATTGTCGGGCTGTGACATATTTCACTATCACGCTTTGGGCCCCTCCACCCTGTCATTCCTTCCGCGGATTTTCGGCAAAAAGGTTGTCTGCACGGTACATGGTTTGGACTGGCAGAGGGGAAAATGGGGGAGGCTTGCTTCGGCCTATCTCAAATTCGGCGAATATGCGGCAGCCAAATTCTCACATAAACTTATCAGCGTTTCAAAAAATCTGGCTGATTATTATAAGGAAAAATACGGGAAGGATGCGGTGTATATTCCTAACGGGGTTGAACGGCCAGATATGCTTAAACCCCTGATAATAAAAGAGAAATACGGGTTGGATTATAATGATTATGTTTTATTTCTTGCCAGGATAGTTCCCGAAAAGGGTGCCCATTATCTGATAGAAGCCTTCAAAAGAGCGGATACCGATAAGAAACTGGTCATAGCCGGCGGGCTGAGCCACAGCGGTGACTATGGAAGGCAGCTGGAACAATTGAGCAGGGATAACGAAAATATAATATTCACGGGTTTTGTCAGAGACAGGGAATTGGCCGAGCTATACAGCAACGCTTATTTTTATGTGCTGCCATCAGACGTGGAAGGGCTTCCCATCAGTCTTTTAGAGGCAATGAGCTACGGCTGCTGCTGCCTTGTAAGCAATATTACCGAAAATACGGATGTGATAGGGACAATGGGGTACAGTTTTGAGAAATCCCGGGTTGAAGATCTCTTAAACAAAATAGACCTGCTAATAAAGGATAAAAGCAAAGTGGAAAATGTCAGGAAAAGGGTATCGGCCTATATCCTGCATAAATACAACTGGGACAGGATAGCTGTTGAAACCAAAAATATTTATAAAAGCTTGGGTAAAAGCGGCAAAAAAGCAGAGAGGAGGCTGCAGGGTGGAGGTAAATCACAAAATCTTAATTGAGCTGCTTTGGGCAGCTCTGACCGGGGATGGTTTTAAAATTGATGATTGTCTGGAAAAGCACAAAATGGGATATGTCGACTGGAATGCTGTATATCATGAAGCGGTGGCACATGGGGTCCACACCCTCATATATCCCGTTGTGAAAGAGCTGGAGCCTGAAAAAGGTCCGGGTCTGGATACCCTTGAAAAATGGCATATTGAAGCCATGGCTTGCGGAATAAAATCCTGTGTGGATGAGCTGCGGACCGGAGAAGTATGCAGGGCTTTCGGCGAAGCCGGGATCGCAGCCATATTGTTGAAGGGCATGGCCATAAAAAATTGTTATCCCGACCCTGAATTGCGTACCATGGGAGATGTGGATATCCTGGTACATGAGGAGGACATGGAAAAGGCGTCGGAAGTACTGCTGCTGATGGGCTATAGAATCATCGACAGTACAAATACCAGGCATGTGGAATTTGCCGGGAGGAATACTGTGCCCATTGAACTGCACAGGCTTTTATCAGACTATGAATTTATTAAAAACAATGAATTATTCCATCAGGAGCTCTGGGAAAACCTGCTTGAAATATCTCTGGGCAATTCAAAAGCAAACATACTGTCATGGGATATGCAAATCCTGCATATGTGCATACATATGGCCACCCATTTGATATATAAAGGTTTTGGGTTAAGGCAGCTCTGTGATTTTGTTGTGGTTTATCAGGCAAAGAAAGCTGTGATAGATTGGAAAGGGGTTCTCCGCAAGTCGGAAGAATACGGCATAAAGCAATTTCTGCTTGCTGTTTTCCAGGTTTGCAGCCGGCTTTTCAGGATTGATGTGCCAGAAGCTTTAAAGGGTGATGATATGACCCGGTGCAAACAGCTTGACAGCTTTGTCAAGGATATCCTCAAGGGCGGCGTATTCGGCCAGTATGATATGGACCGGGCTGCTGTAAACGCAGTCATCAGAAATACCGGCAAAAAAGAGAAGTGTTATAAAAACAGGGTTGTTAATGCATTCCTGCTTCTTTTCCCATCCTGTGCAAAGCTGTCCCAAAGACCCTATTACTCCTATTTAAAAGCACATCCATATCTTCTGCCCCTGGCCTGGCTGCAAAGAATATCCTATGGATTTCTGAGGAGGGATTTTGATTTTAAAACAAAAAAAGAAATATTTCTGGATGGAGATTTGGCCCAAACAGCCCGGGAGCGGAATGAGCTTTTGCTCTGGCTCAATTTAAAATAAAAATTTATTTAGTATGGAAATGTGGAGGTAGCTATGAAAAGTTATGTAAAACCGTCATTTACATTTATTAAGCTCCGGACAGAGGAGGGAATAGCTTGTTCCGGATCTGACGATTCACACGGGGGTGGCTTTGATTATAAGCCGCATGTAGGTTGGGGAAATTCACATGGGGGCTTCTTCTGGGGGGGATTGGGAAATTGGTTTGGGGGTTTCCTGGGCAGAGGAAACAGGCGATAGAGGAAATTTTCAGCAAAGGGAGGTTATGGTATGAAGGTTAAAAGCGGATTTATGCTGCGTGAGATAGCAGGTCAGGCGGTGGTTGTTCCTCTGGGGGAAAGAGTGGTTGAGTTCAACGGAATTATAACCTTGAGCGAAAGCGGAGCTTTCCTGTGGAACAAAATGGAGGAGGAGGTGTCGGAAAACGAGCTTGTGGAGCATATAACCGGTGAATATGACATTGATCCTGAGACTGCCAGAAAGGATATACAGGAATTTATAGACAGCATGAGATTCAGGGATTTAATTGATTAATAAATTAAACTGGGGGGATGAAAAGATTGTGTGCCGGTTGGGCTGAGATAAACAATAGGATTTCAATAAATGCAGCCGCAGGAGGAATACCCGTATCTGCGGCTTTCGAGCTGACATCGAGATGCAACTTCAACTGTAAAATGTGTTATGTATGCCACTCTCCCGGCAATAAAGCTGCAATTGCCACTGAGCTTGACGCAGGGGAATGGATAAGGATAGGTGAGCAAAGCAGGGATGCCGGATTATTTTTATTGACTTTAACGGGCGGGGAGGTATTTTTAAGAAACGATTTTCAGGAGATATATGAGGCGTATTCCCGGATGGGCTTTAATATGACCATATACAGCAATGCCAGCCTCATAACGGCTGAGAAGGCAAAATGGCTTGGGAGGATTCCACCTTCAAAGGTATGTGTATCAATTTACGGAGCATCTCCCGAAACCTATGAGAAAGTAACGGGGCATGGGGAGGGCTATGAAAAAACCATAAGGGGGATAGAGGCTTTAAGGAATGAAAATATCATCGTGAGCGTCAGAACAACGGTTACACAGGACAATTTCAGGGAATTCGAACAGTTGAAGGCACTTGCCAAAAGCTTCGGAAGCGGCCTGGGAGTGGTGAACTATGTATCACCTGCAAGACCGGGGTGCGGAAATAACCCGTTGGAAACAAGGCTGACTCCCGAACAGACTGCTCAATATGAACTGGAAATAGAACAGCAGAATGGGGAAATAAATATACAAGTAAATCCCGAGACCCCGGAGCAGGGGCCGGTAAAGGCGGATGAAGGCCGGAAAAGCAGCGGTGAAACCGTAAAGTCGGCATTTAAGTGCCAGGCCGGTAAATGCGGCTTCTGGATAAACTGGAAGGGGTATCTGACACCGTGCGGACTGCTGGATATACCCTGTGAGAGGATAGGCGAGGGAGGTTTCACGGCGGCCTGGGAAAGACTGAAAAAGGACTGTATGGAGGTTCCGGCCTGCAAGGAATGCCAGCAGTGCGATATCAGGGAGTACTGCATGTCCTGCCCGGCCAGATTGATGACAGAGACAGGTGCCTTTGATAAACCGGCAGCCTATCTGTGTGATACTGCCGGAAACAGGCTGCGGCTAAAGACCGGACTTGTAAGGCAGTAAGCCGGTATTTGGTTTTAAGCATGCGGGCCCTGCAATCTGCATATTATTGATAAGCCAATAAAAATATATCCGGGAGGTGAAGTCATGGGAAAATACGTTAAGCCCTTTTTAGAGTGCATAAGTTATAAAATCGAGGAGAGATTGGCCAACAGCTGCACCGGCAGCTGCCCTACCAACGAGGGCTGGGTTTTGAACCCGGCAACAGGAGAGTGGGAGTACCGCACCGATCTTGTAGCGCTTAATTCCTCCAACTGACAGCCGGTTACGTACCAACGGACATTTATGAAATGGAGGTGAAGTGATGAAAAGCTACCAGAAACCGGTTATCAAGTTTTTTGATCTCCATACCGAAGAACTTTTGGCCAATCCGGGGAGTAAATGCTATGAGACCGGACAGTGTTCAAACCCTGTCTGGTCGGGCCTGCATCCCTGATACTGCCGTTAAGGAGGGGCTGTCCAAAAACGGGACCTCCCCTCCGATTTGTTTTACCCATAAACGTAAAGACGAGGAAGCATATGAAAACTGGCAATACATACAAAATTGCAGGTATCAATCTGGATATACATGGTGACAACAGATACCTGCTCAACAGGTTAAAAATATTTGAGGACAGCAATCCCAACCGTATAGATTTATTTGCCGAAACCCGGAGATGCCATCATATTGAAAAACCCGAGGGACAAATTGTAATTGATGAATTTGTCAAATGGATGAAAAAGGATGATAATGGCGGTTTCCATGTATTCAGGCTGGATACGGCCGGCAGGGATATTATGGCCCATATGGATATAAATAAGGATTGGAGCCGTAATATAATCAGGTGCCTTGATATCAAATTTAGTAAATCCGGGGATCCGGCAGAATTCGGAGATTGGATGGAATATTATTCATTCATGCTCATGGGTATAATTTTCAGGAACAGGCTCATAAACATGGGCGGAATAGTCATACATGCCTCGTCCATAGCCTGGAGGAACAGGGGGATTTTATTTACCGCACCGTCCGGGACGGGAAAATCAACGCATGTCGGCCTGTGGGAAAAGTACATTGGGGATGAGGTAACTGTTGTCAATGACGATACACCGGCTATCCGGTTTTTTGATGGAATTCCCACACTTTGCGGTACTCCGTGGAGCGGGTCCTCCGATAAATTTGCAAACCTTCAGGTGCCTGTGGGAGCAATAGTGGTTTTGAAACAGGCTCCCGAAAACAGTATTTCAAAATTATCCCCCCTTGAGGCCCTGCCCTGCTTAATGCCAAGGGCTTTTCTGCCTTATTTTGACAGAGAACTTATGGAAAAGGCTTATTCGGTACTGGATATGATCCTGCAAAAGGTGCCTGTATATTTACTCACGTGTACGCCTGAAAAGAAAGCTATGGAGTTGGTTTATGAATGTGTGAAACACTGAAAGTCAAAGCCGGAGAAATATTCCCTGTTGTACAGGAGCTCATTCAAATGGGCAGTAAAGTCCGGATAACAGTAACCGGAATGAGCATGTACCCCTTTCTGAGGGAAGAAAGGGACTGTGTGGAACTTGTGGGAACCAACTTCAAGGCTGTTGAAAAAGGAGATATAGTGCTGGTTCGCCGGGTTACGGGAGAGTATGTTTTACACAGGGTGCAGCGGAAAAAAGCTAATACCTTCTTTATGATAGGCGACGCCCAGAGCTGGATTGAAGGACCGGTATTTCCGGAACAGCTGCTGGCAAAGGCCGGGTCGGTGAGGCGGAATGGGCGTGATATCAGCTGTGATCAGCCGGTATTTAAGCTTTTAGCATTGGCCTGGCTGAATATCATACCTGTCCGCCGGTATATTCTCAGGGTCATAAGAATTTTAGGAAATATAAACAGAAGGTAAAAAGCAGAAGGTGTAAAATTGAGAATACATAAGGAATTTACAAAATTATTGGAGTATATCGCATGGATTGCGCGAAAATCAAAAAATTTTACCGGCAGTATAATATTAATTATTTTTCTCAATACCATCAGCGCTCTCAGTGGCGTCCTGGTTGCAATACTCTCAAAAAATGTAATTGATACTGCAGTAGCCGGGATTTTATCCAGAACAGTGCTCTTTGCCGCACTTTTTGGAGGAATTGTAATTGCAAACCTGGCAGTCAGAGCCCTTACATCCATGATGACCGCCAGGACCCAGGAACTGCTGTCAAACAATATGAGGCAGGCGCTTTTCAACAGGGTGGTTTCCACCCAATGGCTTGAGCTGACCAGATATCACAGCGGAGATGTATTGACCAGATTGTCAAGTGACGTGGGCAATGTTGCGGCCTGTGTAATAAGCACCCTTCCGGGCATAATCTCGCTGGGATTCCAATTGGCGGCCGCATTTGCAACATTGCTTGTATATGAACCTGCCCTGGCCTTTTTAGCCTTCATACTGGGGCCGGTTACAGTCCTCCTCAGCAAAATTTTGGGCAAGAAGCTGAAGGACATTCATATAAAAGTTCAGGAGACCGAAAGCGCCTACAAATCTTTTATTCAGGAAGCAATTGAAAATATTCTGGTCGTAAAGACGTTCTGTATGGAGAATAAAAGCCTTGAGAAAATAAGTAATCTTCATACAAACAGAATGCATTGGGTTATCCGGCGGAACCGCACCGGTGTGGCCGCAGGAACGGTGCTGGGCTTCGGGTACTGGGCAGGCTACTTTTCTGCTTTTTGCTGGGGGGCATATAAATTAAGTATCGGAGCAGCTACCTTTGGGACCTTAACTGCTTTCTTACAGCTGGTTCAACAGGTCCAGGGACCGTTCATCGGGCTGTCGGGCACACTTCCGCAGGTTATTGCGGCCATAGGCTCGGCTTCCAGGCTCATGGAGCTTGAGGAGCTTCCTCTGGAAGCTGCAGAGGTTAAAAAGCTGCCGGGCTGTACCGCATTGGGAATTGTCTTTAAGGATGTCACTTATTCCTATCAGGGGAATAAACCCGTATTAAAAAAGGTATCGGTCAGTATTAATCCCGGGGAGATTGTGGGGCTGGTGGGACCCTCCGGAGAGGGCAAGACGACTTTTATAAGAGTGATATTGTCACTGGTAAGGCCGGATGCGGGAGAGGCTGCGTTTGTAGACTTGAACGGGCAGAGGATAGGCATTTCCGCGGCTGCCCGGGAGTATGTGTCATATGTTCCGCAGGGCAATACACTTTTCAGCGGGACTATTGCCGAAAATTTGACGGCAGGTTGGCCCGGGGCCACAAGGGAACAGATGGAATGTGCCCTGCAAGCCTCCTGTGCCCTGGATTTCATAAGTGAGCTGCCCGAAGGGCTGGATACCGTAATAGGAGAGAAGGGTTTGGGGTTGTCGGAGGGGCAGGCCCAAAGGATTGCCATAGCCCGTGCAATGTTGAAAAAGAGCTCTGTTATGATACTGGATGAAGCGACCTCCTCACTGGATATAAATTCCGAGAGGAAGGTGCTGCAAAATATACGTGATATGCAGCCGGGGAGAACCTGTATAGTAATAACCCACCGGCCGGGTGCATTAAGTATCTGCTCACGGATCTTTAAGCTGAAGGACGGCAGACTGGCTGAAGAATTTAGAAAGCCTGATTTAACAGCCGTGGTGTAAGTGCTTAAAATGCCCGGATTTATAAAATTTATCCGTAAAAAAATCAATTTTAAGATATGTTAAATGCGAAAGGATATGGTATTAATGATTGACGTGCATAGTCATATAATTTTTGGTGTTGATGATGGCCCTTCAAGCCTGGAACAGTCGGTGGAAATGCTTAAGGAAGCCGATAGTATAGGAATACGGACAATTGTTGCAGCTCCTCATTTCCATGAAACAGTATACGAGCTTGAGCGGGTTGAAAATAATTATCAGGAGCTCCTGTACAGGGCAAAGGCTTACGATGTGGATATCAAACTTGCTTACGAAATATATGTTGAACAGGGGGCAAATTTCCATTTTATAAACCGGGTAAAGTCCGGCCTGGACAAATCAGGCCTAATGCTCTTTGAATTTCCGTACCGGGTATCACCTGAGAAGTGCGTTGAAAGTGTTTATGAGTTGAATTTACATAAAATTGTCCCGGTAATCGCGCATATCGAAAGGAACAGAAGTCTTTTGAGGGATTTTGGAAGTGTTGTTTCTCTCATTAAGGCAGGTTCGTATATACAGGTGGATGCGGCCAGCATCCTCGGTGTTTACGGGAGAAAAGTGAGGGAATACACAAAGAAGCTTATCCGGATGAGGCTGGTTGATATGGTTGCCTCAAATGCCCACTGTGCCGGGGACTATTCAAATTGGTATCTGGAGGCGTACAGTACCGTGGTGCGCTGGGCAGGCAAGGAGACTGCAGTTATGCTGTTCCACAGCAATGCGGAAAAGATTTTGGAAGAAAACCACGATAATGTTTTTATTCCAAATATGAGCAAGCCTTACGACTGGAGAAACTCCGGTGCAGCTTTGCTTCAAAACTAGCGGTCTGAACAGGCACCTCTTTTGAAAGGAAAAACAAAATATGAAAAATAATAAGTTTACAATTGAAAATATTGTTGAGAAAAGGGCATTGTTTGATAATGTGCCCTTTTATTATGAGCTTTTAAAGCGGAGCTTTGATATTATTGTCTCATTTACGGCACTTGTACTTCTTTCACCTGTTTTCCTCGCTGTTGCGGTATTTATCAAGCTGGATTCGGGAGGGCCGGTTTTATTCAGACAGAAAAGGAATGGCTTCAAAGGCCGGGTGTTTGAAATCTATAAATTCAGGTCAATGGTTGCCGATGCCGAAACAAAATTAGTTGAGCTGGAGGACAGGAACCAGGTGAGCGGCTTTGTCTTCAAAGTGAGGAATGATCCCAGGGTTACAAGAGTGGGCAGGGTTATCAGAAAAACAAGCATAGATGAACTTCCGCAGCTGATAAACATATTGAAGGGGGATATGAGCTTTGTGGGCCCGAGACCTCCTATCGAGAAGGAAGTGCAGCAGTATGAAAGCTGGCACAATCTGAGGTTGTCGGTAAGGCCCGGACTCACAGGCTTATGGCAGGTAAGCGGAAGGAACAGCATAGGCTTTGAGGACATGTGCAGGATGGACTTGAAATACATACGTGAAAGATGTCTTCTGTACGACCTCAAAATAATATTGAGAACCATTCCCGTACTGCTGGGAGACAGCAAGGCGTTCTGATACAAGGTAGCCTGACGGGGCATACGCTGATAAATTACCAAGGTCAATTACGGCTGAACGCCGATAGTAATTGACTTTGAATATATGCTATAATATTAATAAATTAAAATCTCAGAGAAAAAGAAAAAAGGTAAGGTATGAAAAAAATTATTGCGGTAACTCTGGTAATTCTTCTGGCAGCAGCTCTGGGTATATTTGCAGGGCTGTACTATATCGGGAATAAAATAGTTGATGAGACCATAGATGAAGGTATTTCCCTGCTGGAGGACATTGGTCCGGAACTGGGAGATATTGATGGAGATGTCTCGAAATCTCCCGCTGCCACAGAGGGTTCCGGTACCGGAACGGCAAAAGCCGACAACGAACAGAAAAACCCATTATCGGCTGAAAAGCTGAATGAAGTAAAGAAAAAAATTACGGCACAGGATAAAATGACCGCGGCTGCAATAGTTATGTCGAAATTCTCGACCGGTGACATTAAGGAATTGAAGGATATGCTGGCAGGTGGCCTCACTGAAGAGGAAAAGGAAAAAGCCCAGAAGATGGCTCTGGATAAATTTACAAGTGAAGATATTGAAAAATTTAAAGAGATGTACAATAAATATATGCTTGAAAAATAGAATGAATTCAAACAAAAGCAACTTATTTTATTAAATGACAATTAAATGTGCTATAATAAAAAACATATGATTTTTATCATATGTTTTTTATTTAACGGGGTATACGGCATAATGAATAAAAGGTTTATAATAACAATTTCATGGGTATTGGTTTTCCTCTGGATGCTGATAATATTCAGGCTGTCTTCGCAGGTGGCCGAGGATTCAAACGGACTGAGCCTCGGTATAACCGGTTTGCTGCAAAAGACCCTGGATAAAATTGTTCAAACAGATTCGGGAAGCTTGAACCATCTGGTCAGGAAGGGAGCACATTTCAGTGCTTATATGCTCCTGGCGGTGCTGTCCTCCAATGCGGTGCGCCAAAGCGGTATCAGGGGTTTGAAAAGCCTTGCCGCAGCACTTGGTATATGTGTCTTGTATGCCGCGAGTGATGAGATTCACCAGCTTTTTGTGGCCGGCAGGAGCGGACAGCCCCTGGATGTGCTGATAGACAGCCTTGGAGCCTGTGTGGGAATAGGGATTTTTACTCTTGTAAAGCATTGCCGATTGGGTAAAAATAGTAGACGGTTAAATAAACAAAGTACTTGATGCTTTCAGATATTTTAAGGTATAATAATCTATGGAGATAAAAATATGGAAAATCACTTATTTATTTTGAAGGAATTGCCATTAAATAAATATAGAAAAAAGTCTGTTTCAATAGCTGATTATAAGAGGGGATAGTCCCCTCTTTTTTAATGTTGAAGCACACTGCAATTTTAGAAAAATTGTCTTAAATTAGTGATTTAAATTTGTAGAAATTAGCTCAAAATAAATCTGACTTATATATTGACCTTTGGTATGTCAATATATAAAATATAACGAGGTGAGCACCAAGGAATAATTCAACATTCCTAAAATATAATTTTTTTTGCATTTCTATATATTGTATCGTATGAACATGTCGAGAGGAGTAAAACAATGTCAGTAAAGTATATCTTCGTAACTGGTGGTGTGGTTTCCGGATTAGGCAAGGGAATTACAGCGGCATCGTTGGGAAGGCTTTTAAAAGCAAGAGGTGTGCATGTAACAATTCAAAAATTTGACCCGTATATAAATGTTGACCCTGGCACAATGAGTCCATATCAGCATGGAGAGGTTTTCGTCACTGAAGACGGCGCTGAAACCGACCTGGATCTGGGGCATTACGAGAGATTTATCGATGAAAATCTCAGTAAAAACAGCAATGTGACTACCGGAAAAATATATTGGTCGGTCATCAGCAAAGAGAGAAAAGGTGACTTCCTCGGAGGCACGGTTCAGGTAATTCCCCACATTACAAATGAAATAAAGGAAAGAATTTATAGAGTAGGCAAGTCAGAGAGAACAGATGTTGTAATCACCGAAATAGGAGGAACTGTCGGTGATATTGAAAGTCTCCCGTTCCTCGAAGCAATCAGACAGGTATCCACAGAAATTGGCAGAGAAAATGTAATGTACATTCATGTTACCCTGGTTCCATTCCTGGGTAAGTCAGGTGAACTCAAAACAAAACCCACCCAGCACAGTGTAAAAGAATTGATCAGCCTGGGAATTCAACCCGACGTAATAGTTTGCAGAACTGAAAAGTTCCTTTCACAGGATTTGAAGGATAAAATAGCATTTTTCTGTAATCTTCCGGGCGGCGCTGTCGTTCAGAATCTCGATGCCGAGGTATTGTATGAAGTTCCCTTAATGCTCGAAAAAGAAGGACTTGCCAAAACAGTCTGCAGGAGATTGGGACTTAACTGCAATGAACCTGATCTATCCGAGTGGGAAGAGATGGTCAGCAGGCAGAAGAACCCCAAAGGTTCGGTGACAATAGCTCTCGTCGGCAAATATGTTGAATTGCATGATGCATATCTCAGTGTGGCAGAGTCATTGAGACATGGCGGAATTGGAAATGATCTGGAGGTTGAAATAAAATGGGTGAACTCCGAGGAGCTTGAAAGTGCCGACGTAAACGATTATCTCAGAGGAACTGACGGGATCCTTGTTCCCGGAGGCTTTGGAGACAGGGGTATAGAAGGAAAGATACTGGCCATAACCTACGCAAGGGAAAATAAGATTCCTTTCTTTGGAATATGCCTTGGCATGCAGATGGCAGTTGTTGAGTTTGCAAGGAATGCCGCAGGTTTGCATGATGCCAACAGCTCGGAATTCGGCGAAACACCATATCCAGTCATAGACTTGATGCCTGAACAGCGTGATATCGACGAAATGGGCGGTACCATGAGACTTGGTGTCTATCCCTGCAAAATCAATGATGGCACCATGATACAGAGGATTTATGCAGATGAGTTGATATATGAAAGACACAGGCACAGGTACGAGTTCAACAATGAATACCGTGACATATTGACTGAGGGCGGTATGGTATTGTCGGGACTTTCACCGAGCGGAAAGCTTGTGGAGACAATTGAACTCAAGAATCACCCCTGGTTTGTGGGTGTGCAGTTCCATCCGGAATTCAAATCCAGACCGAACAAACCCCATCCTCTTTTCAGGGATTTCATCAGAGCGGCATACGAGTATAAAAGCAGATAAATTTAATAATTTTCAATAAAAAACGATCGGATGGCTTTCAGGGCCGCCCGATCGTTTTTTTATGTCAAGATGTGTGCCATTACAGTCATAAATTATCCAGACTACCAGAATAATCCAATGAATATTGCCCTGAATTAAAAAGTTCATAAATTGTATAAAAAATCGTATTACTGACAATAATTATACATGAAACCTTATTTACTAAATATTGATAGGAATAAAAACTGATTGAATATAAACGAATATTTGATCAATGAATTGGGGACGGCGATGCTCAACGGTAATATCACCGGTGAAAATCGCAACAGGAGGGGAAAATTATGAGTAAGGGACTTTTATATTTAAAACCTGTAACTACCACCGGACAGAAGATGGCAAACATTATTAAAATATCCATAGCCGTGCTTCTTTTGGTAGTTCTTGCGGCATGGATAATTTCATACACTTACGCCGAAGATGTAAATGCAGGGCTTTCGCAAAATTTAGTCAGGCTTCATGTGGTTGCCAATAGTGATTCCGCTCCGGATCAGGCCTTAAAGCTGAAAGTCCGGGATGCCATTATAGAGTTTATGAAGGACAAGCTGGCAAATTCGAAGGATATTAATGAAACCAGGGCAATAATAAACGCCAACCTGGAAAATATTGAACAGGTATCCTCAAAAATTATTAAAGAGAATAATAGCAGCTATGGTGTCAAGGCATCCATGGGAAACTATTCTTTTCCCACAAAGACATATGGTGATATAGCGCTTCCGGCAGGAGAGTACCAGGCACTGAAAGTCGTTATAGGAGACGGTGCCGGTGCCAACTGGTGGTGTGTGCTGTTCCCGCCGCTGTGTTTTATAGATGCAACCCACGGGACCATACCCGATTCGGTAAAGCAGGATTTAAAGACTTCGCTGTCTGCAGAAGAGTTCAAGCTGATTACAACGTCAGACAGCAGTGAAGACATTCCCGTTAAAATAAAGTTCAAGGTTGTGGAACTTTTTGAGGGATCTAAAGTTAAGGTAACAGGTGCAGTAAATAAAATGTTCAAATAAACTGATGCAATGTAATTGAATCTTCCTTAAGCGGAAAAGCTATGTAGGCTGTAGTAACTACATAGCTTTTTCCGTTTAAAAAACTACATTAATTTTCCTGGTTGATATATAATAATAACATCATAAAAATTAATCGGCCTTTAACTGTGGCAGAAACGGCGGTATCCGATGTGGTTAATAAATTATATTGTCAGTCAGTCTGATTTTTATATATCAATGATATTAAGGCTTGCAGCTGCCTGTGTACTCGGCGGAATTATAGGTTTTGAACGTGAACATGTACATAGGCCTGCCGGACTCAGAACCCATATACTGGTATGTGTGGGCTCTGCTCTTGTGATGGTAACCTCTGAATTTATATATTTCCGTTATTCCTCCCATGTAAATGTGGATCCTGCCAGGCTTGGCGCCCAGGTTATAAGCGGAATAGGCTTTCTTGGTGCCGGCACAATCATAAAAGAAGGTATAAGTGTCAAAGGCCTGACAACCGCAGCCAGTCTATGGGCTGTATCCTGTGTGGGAATAGCCGTAGGTATAGGTTTTTATTCAGGAGCCATAATCGCCACTGTAATAATCTTCCTGATACTTGTTGTAATCAAGAAAACCCAGGGGAAAATTACAATGCAGAAAAACGCCAGACTGTTTATTCACACCCGGATTAAAAAGGGAGAAGTGAATGAATTATCCGGTTTAATTCAGGAAATGGGTGTCAAAATTAAAAGGACCGATTTTGTAAGCAGTGAGATAGACGGCGAAATGGTAATCCGCTTCACGCTTGACATCTCGGGTCAAATATCAATGGCTGAATTGATAGAAGCCATCCTGTGCCATGAGCATGTAAGGCGCGTCTACGAGGAATAGCATATGTGTTAATCAGCTTAAAATGCGGCTGGTTCTGAGACGAATTCAATATTCTTTTTATATTTCAAAAAAATGCTTGAGCAAATTAGGTCAGTAGGGATTTCGGTAATGCATCAAGAATTTCTTGGGAAATCCCCAAAAATTGATTAAGTGAACTTAATAAGTGCATAGCAAAGCTGACCATCACCATAGAAGTGTGGAGTATATTGAAAAAGGAAACTATTTTTTAATAACCCCTCCTGCAGGTGCAGGTGGTTTATAAAGTTTTTTTCGCGCAGCAGAGCAGAGACCAACATTACAGTTTTATGGGCTATTAATCGGACTCTTAGTTTGCGAGTTCTAGCCTCTTTGTATTTACGTGTCTGTAAAATCGGCAGATTGGTGCTGACCAATAAAGGCCGGAAAACTTGGAAAGAGCAGATATTAAACCTGCTGGAATGGCAGGACCGATACTTTTGGCTGATGTGGGACAAAGAGTGTCGGCTGTTAAAACCTTTGATTTCAATTATGATAGTTTTTTCAACCTTTTCTGTTTCTCAAGAGCCTTTATGTTAAAGGAACTGTCTATGGATGTATTAATTCTGTACGATTTACAAACCTGACCTTGGGGGGGATGCCAGCCGTCTTGGGGTCGGAAAAGAGGTCCTTACCATGTTCAACCAGCTAATCAAGCGGTCGGGCCAATATCATCTAAAGTGAGGAATTGTCTTTGTAAACATGTGGATAACACTAATCAAACTTGTTTCTATCACTAAAGCCAATAGCCCAAATATTAGAAAAATTTTTTGAGAATTAAGATAGACATAGTGGACTTGAATAATAAAGGCTCAGCTTAACATAGAAAAATAATCTGTGGAAGACACAAAGTGTCTGAGCCAATGGATTAATATAAAGCTATAGATTTTTTATTATTCTTTATATTCTTGGCTCTTATTACTAAATATATCATATATTTACAATATTTATAGTTTAGGCTATAATAAATTTATATTAGTATGGTTAAAAATAATATATTTGGCAGAAAAAAGGAGTTGGGAAGATGCTCGAAGGTAAAAAGTTAGTAGCAGTACTCTTAGTCTTTGTTTTACTTCTGCAAACATTCAGTTTTTCAGCAATGGGGATGCGGGATGTAAATTCATCCGCTTTCGGACAAAATGGTAGCCAGAAAAACGGTATCTCCGTTGACGGCACCCAAAGCAGTATGTCAAGCAATTCCATTCAAACAAACAATTCCGGTAAACCGGACAATATCGTACAAACCGATATAAATGCGCACGATTCCGAATCGGCAGCTCCTGCAGGCACTAACACCACATCATTTGCTGATGCAATACAACAGAACACACCAACAGTTCAGACCACTCCATCAGCGATATCGATTCCTCAGAATATAGAGGTTATAACTGACGAACATAGTCTATTTGTGAGCTGGAATAGGGTTGATGGAGCAGCAGGCTATGAAATATCTCTCAATGGAGATATCACCTGCGTCACAGCTGCAAGCTTTACATATTCCGACCTTGAACCCAATACACAATTTTTTTTTAAGGTCAGAGCATTTTGTGATGGTAACACCAGTGACTGGAGCCAACAGGTCAGTAAATATACACTGATTACTGCTCCAACCAATCTTACTGCAACCCAATCAAATACTTCTATAGATTTAACCTGGGAAGCTTCACCAGGAGCCGACAGTTACAGGATATACCGAAATGGTGTGGAAATAAGTAACTCAGACTCCAACTCATATAAAGATATAATTCTGGAACAGTTCAGTTCCTATACATACAAGGTAAAGGCAAATAGCCATAATGGAAACATGTCCGGCTTTAGTTCGGAGTTAGTTGTAACATCGGGCAATCTGACGGAAAGAAATAGTGAAACTCAGGAAAATGAAAGACTAGGAAGTGAAACATCTGGAGATAAAACGCCAGATAGTGAAGTACTGGTTACAATATCGGATTTAGGTATTCCGTCCACCATAACTACAGCAGCAACTGAAAATTCTATAACAATAAGTTATGATGTAGTTAAAAATGCGGAAAGTTATGATATTTCAATTAATGATAAAATTTATAATACAACTGGCTCAAGCATAACTGTTGATAACCTGGATCCAAACACTTTAAATGTTATAAAAGTGAGAACAGTAACTGGCCAGAATGTCAGTGAATGGAGCCAGCAAACAGAAAAGTATACATTGCTTTCAGTTCCTGAAAATTTTACAGCGGTTCCTTCGTCTGTATCCGTTAATTTGGTGTGGGATGCCGTACCTGGAGCCAGCCGATATGAAATATATAGGGATAATGTAAAAATTGGAGTAAGTGATGCGGATTCAGAAACTGATACTGGATTGATACCAGGGAATAAATATATTTACAACATTAAGTCGATTAATGACCAGGGTAATTATTCTAAAAAAAGCCAAGATGCTACCGTAACTATTGACGGGGATATACAAGTCCCAACAATACCTTCTGATTTTGAGGTCTCATCAATCACATCATGGTCGGCAACAGTGACATGGGGTGAGTCCACAGATAACATCGGTGTAGATCACTATGCCATATTTAGCGGAACAACGTTAATGACGACAACCAATGATACATATTATATATTAAACGGACTAACTCCAAATACCGAGTATTCGTTTACAGTAAAAGCAGTGGATATGGCAAATAATGAATCGGAAGCAAGTAATATCATTAAAGTGACAACGCTTGATGATGATTATGGGGACGATATAAACTCAGCTGGATTAATTGAATTGGGAATTGATACACCAGGGGTAATTAATTTTGATGGAGATAAAGATTATTTCAAATTTAGCGTAAGTACAGAGGGCAAATACATAATAAAAAGTATAAGTAATTTGGACACATATGGGAGTATTTATGACAGTAATGGTAATATGATAGGATTTAATGATGATGGCCCGGAAGACTATAATTTTTTAATAAATATCTATTTGGAATCTCAGCAAACTTATTATATAGAAATGCGTCTTTATGGTAGTGGGACAGGAGCATACACTATAAATATAAGCACGCCTGATATACAAGCACCAACAGTGCCGGAAGATTTAACCATATTAGCAGTGGTTGGTGGGACGGTATCATTGTCATGGTCACCATCCACTGATAATGAAGGGGTAGCAGGGTATGAAATCTACCGGGATGGTGTGCTGATAAAAACAGTACCTGGATCTATGTGTGA
>NZ_JHYD01000030.1 GCF_000621505.1 Ruminiclostridium cellobioparum DSM 1351 = ATCC 15832 | reverse complement strand
ACAGCTGCACTTGACAAAATGGCAAAAACAGTGGACGGCATGTTTACAGGAATACAGAAGCTGTATAAGACAGTAATGTCAGGAATAAAAAAATTCCTCAGCATGGATTTTAAAAAAGTATTCAATGCAGTACTGGAAGGGGCACAGATAGCAGCAGAAATAGCGGCAGCAGTTGCAACAGGCGGAGGAAGTGTAGTAGTACAGATAGTAACCTGGCTCACAACAACACTGCCCCAGTTATTAAAACAGGTTGGCTCGGTATTAAACTTTGTCAGCACAATCAGAAGCATAAAGCTGTCGGATGTAAAGCAAATACTTGGCATAGCGGGAATAGGAGGCTTCCTTGTAAAAGGCCTGTTCGGACAGCTGAGGGGCTTGCCCCAGGAGCCAAAGGAAGAAGAGGAAAAAGAACCTGCAGCGGGCCGTGAAGAAAAAGGGCTCATAAAAGTACTCCATGCCCTTACAAAAGTCTTGAACGTCTTAAAAGGAGTATATGACAAAATAGCGGGAGGACTGAACAAAATACTGGGGGTCATAAACATAGCGGCAAAGCCCTGGTTTGAAAACTTCAGTGCAATGTATGCAGGAATAGTGACAGTCATCGAAAAAGTGGGAAATCCCGCACAAGCCCTCAGTGAAGGAGCAGAAAAACTAAAAGAGGCAGTAGGAAACTTCTTTGGCAGCATAAAAACCAAAGTAAAAGAAATCTCAGGAAGCATCAAAGAAAAAGTAACACTGCTGGGACAGCCTGCCCAGCTCATAAAAACCATAGCCAGCAAGGCAGTGGACATGGTGCTGAACTTTATAATCACACATCCGCCCTCAGCCCTGATAAAAGCCGTATTCAAAGGAATAGAGGCAATAGCCGGCAAGTCCATAGTAGAGCTGATCAGACAATACATACCCTATGCCGACAAGATACTGGACAAAATCGCCGGCTCAGGTCCGGTACAGGGCATAATGAAACCCCTGGAGGGCCCTGTAAAAACAGTGGGAGGAATGATAGACCAGGTCACAGACCAGACAACAGGAATGGTGGACAGTGCCGAGAAAACAACCCTATCCAGCATGGGTAATGGAGCCAAACTGATGACAGCCATGGGAATAGGCGGCCAGGGCAAAACCGGAAGCAATACAGGCGGAAAGGAAGCCGGACAGGCCCAGGGCGACAGCAAAGGCGGCAGTAAAGCAGAAGGCGGAGGAGACTTCTTCGGAACCGTCAAGAGCGGCATACATAATAACCTCATGACACTAGGCCTTATAAACCTGAAGAAGCTTGGAATGCAGATACTGGCAGCCGGAGCAGCAAAAATATCAGGAGCAATAAGAAAAATGCTCACTCCGAAGGTCAAATTCAAGCTGGGCAACGAAACCCATGAGCTGTGGGTGGAAAAAGGCCAGAACAGAAATGTTGTTATGATGGCCAGCAATGAAAGTGATATACGTGATAATAAACATATTGACAAAGAAACCCTAAAACAGGTAGAATCAGGAATATCAGGACTTGAACAAGATACTCAAGTAACCGAAGCAGAAGTAAAAAAAGTAGCAGATGGTTTGGAATCCGCAGATACGGGAGTAAGTGAAGCTGTTACTGCTAAGGTACTTAAAGAATGGTTAGTAGATGTACCAGACTTGATTGAAGAGACAAGAAGATGGTATAAAGGAAAACCAGAATGGTGGGGGATAGATCCCGATAATACGTTGGTGTTTTATAGGACAACTAGCCAGGTAGAGGAAATAAGAGCACTTAAAGGTGAAAGCGGAGGTCATCATCCACATGGATTAGCGCTAGGTGGACCAATGGGACAAGATTTGACTAAGACTGGTGAAACTAGAACAGAAAAGAATCCAACTCACAATGAAGTTACAGGTTTGCAAAGAAGGGTAATTAGAGAAATAAAAAAGAAAATGGGTATTCTCAAAAAATAAAAACCAAAGAAAGGGGACAGATGAGATGACTGAAAAATTTGTAAAATGGGCTAAAGAACGTGGGTGGGATATTCAGCTTAGCAGCAATTCGAGTTTCAGTTTACCAGACGATTTAAATGATAGATACCCCAATATTCCCCCTGAGTACATAGAATTTTTGAAACAAATAGACTCATGTGTAGCTCCGGATGATAAACTATGGTTCATATGTTTAAATGATTATGAGGGACGTTCAAACTCAGTTTATAGCTGGGATGAGATTGAAAAGATGTCATTATGTGCAGCGAAAGGTGACAATGATTGGCAAGAGGAAATTACTGGGTTTTGGGATGAACATATACCAATTATTTTATCTGTTAGAGATGGGTATTCTTATTATGCTTTAAATGTTGGGAGTGATTTTGGAACTGTAGTATATGGATATGAGCCTGAATTTGAAGAGGCAAAAAATGTTTCAACCTCATTTTTTGAATTTCTTAATGGAGTTATCACAAATAAAGTAAAAATTTAAACGTATATAGTAGATCATAAGATTATATATTGGGTCTTAATGGGGATAGACTCTGTTAAGGCCGGTTTTTTTGCTCATAGCCCAGGGTAGAAATAGAACTTCCAAGTGTAAATTTCGTAAAGGTGCTGTAGGTTGCAAGAATCATGTCTGTTTAAATTATAAAAACATATTTTCACTACATGATTTATTGGTGAATGATATTGGAATAGATAAATTATTGTAAAGTAAAACTTATTGTGGGCGGTTATCCTAAAAGGGTAGCTGCCTTTTATTTATGTCAGGAAAAGAAAACGAGTACCGGCAGCACAAGGCATAATTCGATACAGGAGTAACCGGCGGCAAACATGCTGAAAAAGGGAATCACCGCAGCAGGAGCATTACTAACTACTTTTTTAGTAATTATGCGATACTCCCTTTAGTTCATCAAATCATACTTTCAGGTTTGGGGGGACTTTGCCATATAGGTCGTTCACTGTTGTAACAATATGGGGATCAAACTGGATACCGCAATTATTAATTATTTCCTTTCTACATTCTTCCCAGCTTAGAGCCGGTCTGTACGGCCTGTCATAGGTCATGGCATCTATCGAGTCGGCAACGGCAATAATACGTGAGCCAAGGGGGATTTGGGTTACCTTCAGGCCGCTGGGATAACCATTTCCGTCCCAACGTTCATGGTGGTGCAGAACTATTTCCGATATTTCCCTCATATACCTTGATTTTTTTAAAATATTATAGCCTATCTCCGGATGCCTTTTTATTTCGGCCCATTCTTCAGGCAGCAGTTTTTCTCTTTTGTTCAGTATTTCTTCCGGTATTCCAATTTTACCTATATCATGAAGGTGGGCGGCAAGATGAATGGTTTCAAGCCTGGAGCCTTTTATACCCATAGCCTTTGCGATCTGGAAGGACATATCCGCAACCCGGTTGGAATGCCCGCTTGTATATGAATCCTTAGCATCCATCGCTGTTGTCAGACATTCTATGACATCGTGGAGTCTGCTTTTTTCAAAAAAGCGTTTTATTATATACATAATGTACTTATCCTCTAATTTATCTTCCATAAAATCAAAGGCTTTGTTATTCCTGGAGCTGCTGTTTATGCAGATATGGTGAAATCAAAGTTGTTATTTGCGATGGAGTCTCTGATATCCTGTCTGGCCTTGTCGAAGCTTCGAAACAGCTTTAATGCTCTTTCAGGAGCATGATATACCTTCCAGTATCTGCAAAGCAGGCTGTTTTCACCTTTATGACTGATAAAGCCCACCACATCCTCCAGAGGTATTCCAAGGAATATACCGATTTCATGAGGGCATACACATTCAAATCTTTCTCTTAATTTTTCTATGCAGTCCTCCAGAGTTATTGTCGAGGCATAGCCCATTTCATTTAAAAATTCCCTGTTGCTGCTTTTATTCAGGCATTGCTCCAACAGCCCGGTTTTATAGAAGAGAACTCTTACACTGTCCTTTGTGTCTCTTAACCGGGTAAATTCCAGATTGAGCTTTTTGCAGACCTGGGGGCCAAAATTCTCCCAAAGGTCATACAGGTTTCTACCTGCCCGGGTAAAAGTCATAAGGGAGGAGGGTTTCTCCTCCCTTATTGTAGGTGCCGTTCCGTAAGCAATCAATGACAACAGATAATCCTCATCAGGAAGCTTGCTCAATAGAGTTATGAAGTTCAGTGCTTGAATTTGATTTATTGCCATTAATATCACTTCCCGTGTAATTGATATATATATCGATATAAATTTAACTCATTGCGCCGGAAACATTATTGATTTTGCATATTGGTCTGAAGCTGTTCAATAAATTCATTAAATGAAAAACATAGTGAATTAACCGGCTCAATGCGTTTAATTTATATTGATGATGCAAGCTTTTGGCCAAGCTCTCTGCAAAGCTTCAGCCCTTCCTCATCAGGGGTGGTATGTACTTTTAATCCCTCGCCGGCAAGTTTGACTCCCAGACCGGTCATTCTTTCCTCCCAATCGAACATCCATTGTCCGTCTCCCCAGTCATAGGAACCAAAGAGTACCATGGGCTTACCCTTTAAATCCAGATCCTCCAGGGACTGTACAAAAGGTTCCATTTCGGATTCCTCCAGCACCTCGCTGCCCATTGACGGACAGCCCAGAGCCACTGCATCGGAGTTCTGGATGTCCTGTAAAGTTGCACTTCCAACATCTTTGACTGCAACTTCAATCTCTGAACTCCTGGCGCCTTCAGCAACTGCCAGCGCCATTTGCTGAGTATTTCCGGTGCCGCTCCAATAAATTACCGCTATATTTTTCATAGAATACCTCCAAAAATTTTATTGTTCCCATTATGAGGGACAGGCGGTATCTTTTTCGCTTTCCAGTTTTTTTAGCAGTTCTAGAAGAGAGGAGGCGCTGCTGCTCTGGCTTCTTACCACGCTTATGTTCTTCTTTTTGGCTTCCTTTATGGCTGTCAGCATCATCTTGTGAGAAACCGTGGAAGTAAAAAGAACTATCCTGTCAGGGTTTCCGATGGCCTTATCAAATCTTGCGGGCATCTGGGTGTATACCTTCACCCGGTGTCCCCGGCTTGAACAGATCTCCCTGTATTCATCCTGCATTCTGTCGTGACCGCCGACTAAAACAATACTCATTTAAATACCATTAACCTTTCCGGCTCACATGATTTTCAGTAAATCCACACACCTGCCGTGAGCCGGGCAAGCTGCGGATTATTCCTTGTGTATCGGGACCATATGGTTTAATTTGTAGTTTATGATAATGATAATCATTATCAATTAATAATAGTCTACCAAGTATTACAAAGCAAGTCAATATAATTTGTATGAACAGAGTTTGAAAAGTTTTCCAAATACCCTGAAACTATATAAAACCCACAAAAAAATTATGTAAATCACGTTGACTTTTATGTATAAATATTATATTATGTAACTGGACATATCAACATAACAATATAATAACATGTAGATATGCTATGATGTTCTATTTAGGGGGATAGTGATGATAGGAATGATACCAAAATACTATCTGGTTAAACAGAAAATTGTAGAGATGATCAACAACGAAGAGATAGGACCCGACGGCATGATTCCAAGTGAGAGAGAGCTTATGGGCAGCTTTGGAATAAGCAGGATCACTGCCAAAAAGGCTATCGATGACCTTGTTAATGAAGGATATCTCTATAGGATTCAGGGAAAAGGAACATTTGTTAAAAAAGATACGCTTGATCAGGACTTGATATCAATCACCAGCTGTACCCAGGATATAGTAAAGCTGGGTATGACACCGTCAAAGCGTCTTCTCACGGCAGAGGTCCTTGAGGCAGACAAGGCGAGAATAAAAAAATTGCAGCTCAGCAATGGGGAAAAGGTACTTAAGGTTAAAAGGGTATATTATGCAAACAATGAACCCATAAACCTTACAACAACATATTTGCCCTGCAAGACATTTCCTTTAATAGAGACATATGATTTCGGTGTGCACTCTATTTATGACGTTCTTGAAAGCAAATACAATACCAGGATTACAAAGGCGACAAGAACCATTGAAGCCGTTCTGGCTGTCGATGAAGTTGCCAAGGAACTGGAGATAAAAGAAGGAGATCCCATACTGCTTTTCAGGGCTGTAACTTTTGGAATGGTTAATGGAAGGGAAGTACCTATAGAAACTTTTAAAAGCTTCTATAGATCCGATAAGTTCAAATTTTATATTAATCAGATCCATCAATAGTATTTTGACAATACCGGAGATTTAGTCACATCCGGATATTGAACCGTCACATATGCCAGGTAAAAAAGTATAATTTGCCACGGCTTGGTTTTTTGCACCCTAAAAAAGCTTGAGAAGTGGTTTTTTATAAGAAGTCTTAATGTCGCGGCTAAGACTTCTCCATTAAACAAATATTAAATTCATCAAATCATCAAAACAGTATCAGAGGAGTGGTTGACATGGAAAAAATGAAATTTGCAAGAAAAATGTCGTTTATACTTGTAATTGTTATGTTGGCTTCTATGCTTTTCACAGGATGTTCTACCAAAACGAATGATTTAGGAATTGCTCTTATCACTTCTGCGGCGGGTCCAAATGACAAGGGTTATAACCAATCTGCAGTTGCAGGGCTGGAAAAGGTTAAAACTGAATTAGGTATAAATTATAAGGTAGTTGAAACTTCAGATATTCCCGGAAGCCTTTCGCAGTTGGCCGGCGCCGGATATAAGCTGATTTTCAGTCTTGAGTACAATTTCGATGCTCTCATTAATGGGGTGGGCGGAAACAAGCCGATTGCTGAACAGTACCCCGATACAACCTTCGTTATATTCAATGACAATCCAAATGTAAATGAGGATGGCAGTGTAAAGCATAAAAATGTTGTTTCAGTGCTGTTTGATGTTCATGAAGCATCATTTATCGCAGGTGCTTTGAGTGCACTTGTAAATGAAAATGCTTCCGAGCTGTTCAATACTTCAGACTATGCCTTCACCGCAGGTGATGCGGGAAGAAAGGTTGGCTTCCTTGGAGGAACAAAGTCAAACGGTATCACAGTGTTTGGCTATGGTTATGCAGAGGGAATCAACTATATTGCAAAAGAGCTGGGCGTGAAATACACCTTCTACAGTGATTACAATGCCGGTTTCAGCGATTCTGCAGCTGGTGCCACAAAAGCCAACACATATTATTCCGACGGTGCGAATATTGTTTACGCAGTAGCCGGAGCTGTTGGCGACGGAGTTACCGCCAAGGCAAAGGAAGTTAAGAAACTTGCAATAGAGGTCGATGCAAACAAGGACAGCAATCAGCCGGGTTATATATTGACAAGTGTTCTGAAGAATACCGAAGTTCCTGTTTTTGAAATTTCAAAGCACTTTAAGGAACAAACCATGGATAAGGTTAACGGACAGGTCTTAAGCTACAACCTTGCATCAGGAGCAACCGGAATTACCGACTTAAGTGTAATTGAAGGCAAAATCAAACCTGAGGGAAAAGCAAAGTGGGATGAGATCAAGACCCAGCTCAAAACTGTGGCCGACAAAATAGCAAGCGGTGAAATCAAGGTTACAAATGCCCAGGCAGGCGAGAGCTTTGATAAATCGGCACTCACAAACCTTAACATGCCAAATGACTGATAATTAAAAATCAAACAGAATGAAGGCGGTAAATATGTACGCAATAGAAGCTGTTAATTTAACAAAAAAATATGGTGATTTTGTTGCTAATGAAGATATAAATATTTCCATCGTAAAAGGTGAGATTACTGCAATTGTCGGAGAGAACGGAGCCGGAAAGACAACTCTCATGAATATGTTTTTCGGGCTTCAGAAGCCATCCGGAGGGGAACTTAGAGTACAGGGCAAAGCGGTTTCTTTCAACTCTTCCCTGGATGCAATAAACTGCGGATTGGGAATGGTGCACCAGCATTTTAAGCTGGTGCCCAGCCTCACCGTTTTTGAAAATATCCTTCTGGGTACCGAAATAAAAAAGGATATAAAAATATCAGGCAAACTAAGCTTCAAAAGCCCGATAATCGACCGCAAGCAGGAGAAAAAGACTGTACAAAAGCTGATTGATGATTATAAGTTTGAACTCAATGCTGACGACATTGTGGAGAATATCTCAATTGGAGCCAAGCAAAGAGTGGAAATACTGAAGATGCTGTACCGTAATGTTGATATTCTCATATTTGACGAACCCACGGCAGTCCTGACTCCACAGGAAGTGGACGAACTGCTGGTAAGTTTCAAGGAACTGAAAAAACAGGGCAAGACAATTATTTTAATTACTCACAAGCTCAGGGAAGTATTGGAAGTCAGCGACAAGGTAGTGGTTATAAAGCGCGGCAGAGTTGTGGGGAGCAGGGCGACAAAGGAAACCAGCGCCGCCGAAATAGCTAAAATGATGGTTGGGCGTGAAGTTATCCTCAATGTGAATAAGAAAGAAAAGGATGCCTGCCAAAACAAGGTTGTATATTGTGTTAAAAATCTATGTACCGAGAATAATTTTGGCAAGAAAGTTCTTGATAATATATCTTTTGAAATAAAAGAAGGGGAAATCCTTGGAGTTGCGGGTGTTGAAGGCAACGGACAAAGTGAGCTGGTCAGAGTGCTTTCAGGTCTTATGGAAGCTACCGGCGGTTCGGTTCACCTTTACAACAGGGACATAACCAACAAGTGGCCTGCCGAGCTCCGCTCGTCAGGTATAGGAATAGTACCCGAAGACAGATACGCCCAGGGCCTTTGCAAGGATATGACCATTTCGGATAATTTGATAGCAGGTTATCACAATAATGAAAAACTTTGCAGACACGGCCTTTTATTAAAAAAGGAGATTGAAGATGTAAGCGACAGTCTCATTGAAAAGTATGATATCAGAATAGCTGAAAGAAACGGCAACGTTTCGCAGCTGTCGGGAGGAAATGCCCAGAAGATAATTGTGGCAAGAGAATTTGACTCAAATCCCAGGATGCTTATTGTAAGTCAGCCCACCCGTGGTGTGGATATAGGTTCCATAGAATTTATCCATAACAAGATTCTGGAATTAAGAGATGAGAACAAGGCAATTTTGCTTGTCTCCAGTGAACTCAGTGAAATAATGAATCTCAGTGACAGAATTATAGTTATGTATAAAGGAAAGATTGTAGGGGAGGTTCAGGGCAGGAACGCCGACAGTGAGAAAATAGGGCTGATGATGGCCGGAGTATCGGCAGAATAAGAGGCCGGCGTGAAAGCGGCTCAAAGCCATACTACGGCTTAGGAGGTTAATGTGAAAAAAAACAACACAATTTTAAAAAGTATATATAATGTTTTATTTCCGGTGCTCAGCGCCCTTTTTCTGGGGGGAATAGTAATTGCCGCAATAGGCGAGAACCCTTTTCTAACCTATTCCATAATGATCCAGAAGTCCCTTTTCAGTGTAAACGGCCTGCTCAAAACCTTACACTTTGCGGCCCCCCTGATATTGACGGGGCTTGCCATCGCCATTACCTTCAAAGCAAATATTTTCAATATGGGCGTTGAAGGACAGGCAGTGCTGGGTGCCTTTTTCGCAGGAGTGGTTGGTTTTAGTGTAAAAGGGCTGCCGCCCGTACTCCATATTACCCTGTGCGTTTTGACAGGTATGGTGGTGGGGATGCTTTTTGCCCTGATTCCGGCCATTCTCAAGGCTTACTTCAATGTAAATGAAATGGTTGTAACGCTTATGCTCAACTATGTGGTGGTGGAAATTGTCAAGTTTCTGTCACAGGGAGTATTTAAAGATCCCAGTTCAGGATATGTATCGACCTATCCTATTATGGAAAGTGCCATGTTTAAAAAGATATTCAATTCCGATCTGACGATATTCTTCTTCATAGCACTTGTTGTATTCGGAATCATGTATATTGTCTTCAAACATTCAAAGCTAGGATATGAAGTTAACGCAATAGGGAAAAATCCCGAGTTCTCAGAAGCAACGGGTATGAAGGTAAGCAAAAAAATTATGGTCATCATGCTTATAAGCGGAGCAATAAGCGGTCTTGCCGGTGCTGGCTTCCTTATGAGCGAAAAATTCAGATTTACCCTTGATTTCTCAGGAAGTCCGGGATTGGGCTGGGACGGTATGCTGATTGCACTTCTGGGAAGCCACAATCCGGTTGGTATTCTTATTGCAGCCATATTCTATGCGGCATTGAAAACCGGAAGCGACTATATAAGCGTTTTTACAAATGTTCCAAAAGATATTGTAGGTGTTATCCAGGGTATTCTGATACTTTTACTCTCTGTGAAATTTATTAACGGCCAATTTGACTTGACCGGTAAATTAAAAAACATGTGGAAAAGGTCCAAAAGCGGAGAGCAGAAGGCTTCATAACTTTAATAAACCGAGGTAAACAATTATGAACTTATTGAGTAACATTTTATACGACATGATTTATCACAGCGCCCCGCTTATCCTGGCTGTGCTGGGCGGACTGTTCGCACACAAGGCAAATGTGCTGAACATCGGGCTGGAGGGAATGATGCTCATGGGAGCCTTCAGCAGCACACTATTTGTCATGTTGACGGGAAATTTGTGGATCGGGGTTTTATTAAGCGTCCTCTGCACCTTGATACTTGGACTGATATTCTCATTTTTCGGGATAACCATGAAGAGCAACTTCATCATTACAGGTTTTGGAATAAATATATTCGTTCTGGCTTTAAGCTCCTTTATGCTTAAGTATTTGCAGATGGCCAACATCAATGTAAGCTCCATCGTCAATGTAACAAATCTCAAGATCAATATTCCGTTTATAAAGGATATACCCATTGTGGGCAGTCTTTTAAGCGGGCATACATTAATTACCTATATCAGCTTCATACTCATACTTGTTGTATCAATTGTAATGTATAAAACAAAGTTTGGAGTATATGTGAGGGTTGTAGGAGAAAACGAAGAAGCGGCAAAATCAGTTGGTATCAACAGTACTGCCATTAAATATGCGGCAGTGCTCATAGGTGCGGCTCTATGCGCCCTGGCCGGTGCAAACCTGGCAGTGGAAAGAATGGCTCTGTTTACAAATAATATGACGGCTGGCAGAGGATTCATTGCCATAGCAGCCATATACTGCGGCGGCGCCAAACCTGTAAAGTCCAGTATTTACGCTATCATATTCGGATTGGCAAAATCCCTGGCTATCAATTTGGCTCTGTTTGCCGGACCTGTCTCAGGACTGTTTGAAATAGTACCTTACCTTATGATTGTAATCGTACTGTTTGCAGTTTCGGCAGTTGAGTCCCGCCGTACAAAGATAAGGGGGTTTAAACTTGAATAATACAGCACTGGTTATTATTGACATGGTAAAGGATTTTACAGACCCGGAAGGGCTGGTATTTTACCCTCAGAACCGTGAGATCCTGCCAAGGATAAAACGTGTGCTTGAGGAATGCAGGAAGCACGGTATTCTTGTGATTTTCCTGCAGCACAGTTATAGAAGCGGCAAGTATGACAAAAATCTTGCAAATATGCGTCCCAACTGCATTGAAGGTACGGGCGGAGATGCTATCGATCCAATGCTTGAGGTGGACCCTGTCAGGGATTATGTGATCAAAAAAAGACGTTACAGCGGCTTTGTAGGAACTGATCTGGACATGGTTTTAAGGGAGAACGGCATAAAGAATCTGATTATAACAGGCACTAAGACAAACTGCTGCATACGTGCTACCGTCACCGACGCCTATAATCTGGACTATATTCCCATAGTGGTGTCCGACTGTGTAGCCACCAACGATGAAACTGTAAATCAGGTTCATTTATCCGATATTAAAAAATATTTAGGTAAAGTTGTGACTTCACAGGAGCTTTTCGACAATCTGGATAAAGGAGGGATAATCTGATGAAATATGATGTTCTGGTAAATGGATATGTCAGTCTGGACAGAATAATCAGGACCTCCACACCGCTGAGATACGGATATACATCCCTTGTTGAAAACAGCGACAATGCACGTATCCAATACGGAGGCTGTTCGACCAATATTGCATATCTGATGGCAAAATTGAATATGAAAGCACTTCCTCTTATCAGAGTAGGGGGAGACGACTATATTGAGACGGGTTTTTATGATCATCTGAAAAATGCGGGAGTGTGCATGGATGCGGTTGAGATCGTTCCTGATGAGACAACTTCAAATTGTTATCTCATTGCCGATTCCGAGAATAACCATGTTACCATATTTTATCCCGGAGCGATGGACAAAAAGTATGCCAAAGGGATGGACCCCAGGTTCTTTAAAGAGGCCCGCACAGGCATTATGACTGTGGGTTCCTATGAAGACAACCTGGAATTCTACAGGCAGTGCAAGGCCTGGAGCGTACCTTTGGTTTTTGGAATGAAATGTGATTATGACGCCTTCCCGGAGGAGTTTTTCAAGGAAGTACTGCTGTACAGCAAAATTATATTCTGCAATGAATGCGAGCGGGGAGAAATACAGAGGATCTTCGGGCTTGAGGATATCACAGAGCTTTTTGAAAAGGGAAATGCCGAAATAATTGTTACTACCCTTGGAAAGAAGGGGAGCGTATACTATCACAAGACAAAAGACGGTATCCTATCCGGTCATATAACCGCAGCTGAGTTTGGCAAAGTGGTGGATACCACCGGCTCGGGAGATGCGTTCATGTCGGGTTTCCTGTACGGCTATCTGAAAGGCAAAAGCGTAAAGGATTGCTGCAGCCTTGGCAGTGTTCTTTCTTCGTTTATAATCGAAAAGGTTGGCTGCACCACCAATGCACCTGACGAAGAAGCATTTCTTAAGCGTTTCAACGAATTTATCAAGGGAGAAGAGTGAGGATAAATGCAAACTTTATATTCAAAAACAGAGGAAAAAGATATAGCAAAATACGTGCTCTTTTCAGGAGATCCCTGGAGGGTGGAGACAGTTGCGAAGCAGCTGGAAGATGTACGGCATATAGCTTTTGCCAGAGAATTCAACACCTATACAGGCTTATATAAGGGTGTCAGGATAACGGTCACTTCAACAGGTATAGGAGCTCCATCCGCCGCCATTGCCATGGAGGAGATGTACCAGTGCGGTATGGAGGTTGCCGTCCGTATGGGCACCACCATGGGGCTCAAGGATGACCTGCTGGGAAAACTTATTATTCCGACCGGGGCAATGAGAGAGGAAGCTACAAGTAAAACATACGTGCCCACGTCTTTCCCGGCGGTGGCAGATATTGAACTCATAAACTGCATGAATAAAAGCACATTGGAAAACGGAAGAGAATATGTTAACGGAATTACCTGTACCATGGATGGTTTCTACAGCCAGATGAGGGATTCACGCCTGTCGGCCAAAATGAATAAAGACATGAGCGAGACTTTTACCGCTCTGAAAAAATACAATATTTCGGCAGTGGATATGGAATCCAGCTGTATGCTGGTATTGGCGAACCTCATGGGCATAAAGGGCTGTATCGTAACAATGACGACAGTTCTTGAAAACCTGAAGGACTTCCTTAAGGGGGATGCGCGCACAAAGTCCGAGGAAGATCTGTGCAAAATAGCTCTTGACGGGCTTGTAATATATGACAGAGAGGTGGCTGGAAGATGAAGGGTTTAAACTTTAATGATAAAAGTCTTGTAATAGGAATGGTGCATTGTCTTGCGCTGCCGGGGACACCGGGTTTCTGCGGGGATATGAAGAAAGTGACCGACCAGGCCGTGAAGGATGCCATTACGCTTGAAAAGTCAGGAATGGATGCCATAATAATAGAAAATATGGGCGACGGAGCCTTCGGCATAAATCTTGATATTGAACAGTCCTGTGCACTGGCGGCTATCAGCGCCATTGTAGCACAAAATGTGAGCATACCCATCGGCATAGATGCGGCTATGAATGATTATGCGACGGCGCTTTCCATTGCAAAAGCCATTGACGCAGATTTTGTGAGAATACCGGTATTTGTGGACACGGTGGAGTTCTTTGGCGGGATCATCACACCCTGCGCCCGTGAAGCAATGAAATTCAGAAAAAATCTCGGAGCTGAAAATGTGAAGATACTTGCCGACATTCAGGTAAAACACACTCATATGCTGCTCCCCCACGTAACAATAGAGGATTCTGCAAAAGCGGCAGAGGCCTGCGGAGCCGATGCTGTTATTGTGACGGGTACGCATATAGGTGTTGAAACTCCCATAGACATTATAAAAAGAGTCAAACAGGTTACCAAGCTGCCGGTCATTGCCGGAAGCGGTGTTAAAGCCTCTAATATAAAGGAACAGCTGAAAATTGCCAACGGTGCCATAGTGGGCTCCAGCCTGAAGGAAGGCGGCATTATAGAAAATCCTGTTTCTCCGGAGCTTTGCACAGAGCTTGTTAAAGCTTTTAATGGGTAGAGTTAAAATATTACAGAATAAAGGACTGATATTTATGATGAGACCGATGAAACTTGCCGGAAGCCAGTTGATGTTCGGACAGGGATCGCTTGAGCACCTTAAGACACTGCAGGGGAAAAAAGCATTTATTGTAACCGGCGGCTCAAGCATGAAAAAAAGCGGAATTTTACAGAAAACCATAGATTATTTGAAAGAAGCGGGAATAGACAGCTCTGTCTTTGAGGGGGTGGAACCCGATCCGCTGTTCAGCACCGTATATAGAGGCGCTGAAGCAATGAAGCAGGAACGGCCCGATATAATAATAGGACTGGGAGGGGGTTCGGCAATGGATGCGGCGAAAGCCATGTGGGTTTATTATGAGCATCCTGAATTGACCGCATTAAAGGACATTGTACCCCCCAATCCCATACCCGGGCTGAGAAACAAGGCCATTCTGGTCTGCATACCCTCAACCAGCGGTACTGCCAGTGAGGTCAGCCGTTCTGTGGTCATCACCGATGATGAGACCCATGTGAAATACGGCATAGGCAACATGGAAATGATGCCTGACATTGCCATCTGCGACCCTGAGGTAACTGTCACCATGCCTGCAAAAATTACTGCCGAAACCGGCATGGATGCATTGACACATGCCCTGGAGGCACTGGTATCCAGGAGAGCTAATTATTTGAGCAATATATTGGCCGGAAATGCGGCAAAGGACATAATCGTAAATCTCCCCAGGGCCTGTGCCGACGGAAATACAATTGAGTACCGTGAAACAATGATAAATGCGTCCATGGTTGCCGGACTGGCCTTTACCAATGTCTCTTTAGGTATAGTCCATTCCATGGCCCATACACTGGGAAGCTATTTCGGCGTCTCCCACGGGTTGGCCGATGCAATAATACTTCCCTTTGTTATGAAATTCAATCTGGAGGATGAAACTGCAAAAGCTGCTTATTCAAAGCTGGCAAAGGAACTGGGAGCCGACGATCTGATAAGTGTTGTTGAAAATTTGAATAAAACCATAGGTATTCCGCCGTTTATTTCAGAACTGATACCCGATGAAAACGCATATATGGAAAAGCTTGGGGCCATGTCTGAAATGGCGCTGAATGACGGATGCACCAAAACAAATCCGGTTATTCCCACCAGAGAACAGATAGAAGCATTATTCATAAAAATATATAAAGCTCAGTCAAAATAATTACAGCTTTTGGAGGTTACTGTGAAACTGATATGTTATTTATCCAATGGATATCCCACAATTGAATCAAGCATTGCAATGGCTGAAAACTATATTCAGGCAGGCTGCGATATTATAGAGGTGGATTTTCCATCCCCGGACCCCTATCTTGAGGGTGAATATATAGCCAACCGTATGAAGGAAGCTCTTGAAGCATGTAACGATTACAGTAAATATATGGATGGGATCATAAAAATTAAAAGCAATCATCCTGACACAAAGTTCATACTTCTTTCATATGAGAATACTATTTTGGAAATAGGAGTTGATAGGTTTATAAAATTCTGTGTGGATAATGATTTAATGGACCTTATCTATGTGGGAAGCCACAACGAAGAAGTAAAGAGCAGGCTTATCGAAAACGGCATCAAGATATCCTGCTATGTACAATTCCACATGGATGAGAAGGAAATTCAATCGGCGCTTTTGTCCAACGGTTTTGTTTATATGCAGGCCAAACCTACTACAAACAATATCAATCCTGAATTTCCCACACTTAAGCACTGCATCGAGCATTTGAAGAAGCTGGGAATAAAAAGAGAGATATACTGCGGAGTGGGAATATATGCTCCTGAAGATATACAAATGGCAAAAGATGCCCGAGCCGACGGGGTTTTTGTAGGAAGCACGGTACTTAAGCTCCATAATGATGTTCCTAAAATGAAAGAAACAATAGCACTATTAAAAAAGACCTGCAATGACTAAATAACCAAGTTAAACTACAAAAAAAAGAATAGTCCCGGGTTGTGGACTATTCTTTTTTTTTACACATATAATATATTGACAAAACAAAAATTATACACTAAAATAAAATTAAATTAATGATGAAATTTGTCGAATGTGAACAAAACGTCATTTTTTTTGATAAAGTTAGTTCGTACATAAAACTAACAAATAGAGGAGATGACATATGCCGACAAGTATTGGTTTAGATATCGGGGGAACAAATATTTCAGCAGCAATATGTGATGAACGCGGTAATATCATTTACTCTTGCAAAAGAAAAAGTGATTACCTGGGAGACCAATATATAAAAAATATTGATGATATGATTGGAACCTTGATAAAGCAGAGCAAGACTGATATTCGCGGGATTGGAGTGGGAGTTCCGGGCACCGTTGATTATGATACCGGCAAAGTTGTGGTATGCCCGGCCTTTGACTGGAAAGATGTATTTCTGAAGGAGCATATAGAAAGAAAGTTTGGAATAAGAGCGTTTGTTGATAATGATGTCAATGCCTGGACCATAGCCGAAAAATATCTGGGAGCTGCCAAACAGTCCAATGATTTTGCAATGGTTACCATTGGTACCGGCATTGGATGCGGATTATATCTCGATGGGAAAATATACAGAGGTCATAGCTATGAAGCTGGAGAAATAGGATACTTGCCTTTAAGCATTGAGGCATATCAGGAGTCCTACCGTAAAAATGAATTCGGCTATTTTGAAAATAAAGCTTCCGCATCGGCCGCCGGACGTATTTACCAGGCCATTACCGATAAGCCTCTGGACTGCAAGGAGATATTTTTACAGGCAAAACAGGGAAATAGTGAGGCCCAAAAGGTTGTAACGGATGTATATAAATACCTGGGGCTGGGAATAAGCTCACTCTTTTGCATTCTTAATCCCGAGATTGTTGTGATAGGCGGAGGAATGGCGGAAGAAGGACAGGAGTTCCTTGACGAAGTGACGAGGAATGTAACCCGGTTGATACCGTTGAAAGTGAAGCTTGGCCTTTCAAAAACCGGTGCATATGGAGGAGCTGTTGGGAGTGCTTTAAGTGTTTTTTATGCCACCAATAGTAAGGAAACCGAACAAACCAACCTGATTTTATCAAATATCAGACTATAATTGTTATAAGACTTTGTTCAAATAACAATTAATATAAAGTGCTAAACAGTTTGAGCGACTCCCCGGGAAGCTGATAGACATGAAGAAAATTGCACATAATTCAATATGTTAAGGAAGGGAGGATGGGTAAGTTTGCTTTTGTATTTACTGTCTTTTTCGGAAATTAGCTGAGGGGAATAAGTATGGCTAAAAAACATTTTGTTTGTAATTAAAAGGAGGATTTTATGGGTAGAAAAGTTATATCTCTTATTTTGGCGGGTTGCATGACGTTTTCTGTTCTTTTAGCCGGGTGCGGTAATAAAAATGAGGCACCCGATTCGACCCCGCAGACAAGTACTGAAACATCCACAACTGCAGCAGCCAAACCTGTAAGTATTGAATATTGGCAATACTTCTATGAGACAAAAGTAAATCTGATGGATGAACTGATAAAGGAATTTCAAGGTGCCAATAGTAATATAACAGTAGTTCAAAAGCATTTTCCTTATGACTCCTATCAGCAAAAGGTAGCTGCAGCAGTTTCGGCAGGTTCCGGTCCTGATATAATAAACCTCTATTATGGGTGGGTGCCAAAGTACGTTAAGTCGGGAACCTTGCAGCAGCTCCCCGAAGCATCCTTTTCGGCTGAAAAGATAGAGAGCACTTTTGCTCCAATGGTTAAAGTAAATAAAATTGACGGAAAGTATTATACTGTACCTACAGCAGTCCGTACTCTGGGTCTTTTCTGGAATAAGGATATTTTTAAGGCCAATGGACTGGATCCTGAAAAGCCGCCCAAAACTCTTGAAGAATTGGTTGAAATGGCTAAGAAATGTACAAAGATAGAAAATGGAAAGCTTGAGATTGAAGGACTTACATTCCAGCCCTCCGGACAATTGCACTCATGGTTCCGCCCTGTTCTTCTCAAACAGTTTGGACAGGAGCCCATAAGCGCCGATCAGAAGACAGTTCAGTGGAATGCATCGGAGAACGGATACAAAGCATTTGAGTTTCTTGTCAATCTGGCAAAGGTTGATAAAGTAGGTGAAAAAGACTTCTTTACTGATGATTCCACAGCTTTTATAAGCGGTAAGGCAGCTTTGCATATTGACGGCTCATATCGTTTGGGCTCATTGAAATCACAGGCCAAAGATCTGAATTATGGTGTAACCGTTCTGCCGTCCTACAATGGTGTCGATACATCCTTTGGTTCCTTCTGGACCAACGGTATTACTACAAATGCAACCGGAGACAAATTGGATGCATCGGTTAAATTCCTGGAGTATCTCACTTCAACCGAAGTTATGAAGACCTGGACACAGAAAATTGGTGAAATCGGTGCCCGTACAGAGATTGCAAACGATCCGGAACTGCTTAAGGATGACAAACTTGCACCGTTTATCCAGCAATTGCCTATAGCAGATTCATACTTCTACGTTGATGAAGATGCAGACAGAAAAGCTTTGATGGATGCCATAGACAAAGTTCTGTTGAACAATGTAGATCCCAAGCAAGCTCTTGATGAAGCAACGGCACAGGTTCAGAAGCTGCTGGATGAATATTGGGGCAAGTAGGCTTGCCCGGTGGTTGGATTATGACGAGGTAATATAGGTAATAAATTGACCTCCATAAAAGAGTTGAAAATGTACTTTTCAATACCCGGTATGTCTTAACGGACATACCGGGCACTTATGGAGGCAGTCTGTAAAAAGTAATATGTCTTATTAAAGATATGTCTTAATAAAAATATGTCTTAATAAAGACTTGACTCTCAAAAGGAGGTCTCAGATGAAACTATCAATTAAAGGAAGACAATCCATGTGGGCATATATATTCATATCGGCACCTATGCTGTTTTTCCTGTGTATCAGAATTTACCCGGCCTTGTATGCATTCAATGTCAGTTTGCACAAGTGGGATCTGCTCTCAAAAAACAAACCCTTTGTATTCCTTGATAATTTTATGGATCTGTTCCATGACCAGGTATTCAAGGCTTCCTTGATAAATACCGGAAAATATATATTATTTGCAGTACCTATAGGCTTGGCGCTCAGCCTTGGTATAGCCATGCTGCTCAACAGCATCACCAAAGGCGCATCGGTCTATAGAATGGTGGTTTTTATACCATATGTAACATCAATAGTCGCCGTATCGTGGGTATGGAGATGGATGTTTATGAAACAGGGCGGTTTGATCAACAATGTAATAGGACTTTTCGGAATTTCAAGACAACCCTTCCTTGACAGTACATCTCAAGCCATATATGTTGTTATTTCAAATATAATATGGCAGGCCTTGGGATTTTATACAATAATATTTTTGGCCGGCTTGAAACAGGTACCCAAAACCTACTATGAAGCTGCAATGATTGATGGCGCTTCACCCTGGCAAAAGTTTAAAAATATAACAATACCTTTATTGAATCCTACAATCGTATATCTTTCCGTAATGGCTACAATACAGACTCTGCAGGTGTTTACACAGGTGTTCAACATTACTTCCGGCGGGCAGGGAATTGCCGGCGGGCCATTAAATTCGACTGTCAGTGTTGTTCTATATATTTACCAATTGGCATTTGTTAATTACAAAATGGGTTATGCAAGTGCGGCAACAGTTATTTTGTTCATTATAATACTCACAATATCACTGTTCCAGATGAAAGTGCTGGATAAAAAATATGATAATTGATATTGCATACAAAAAGAAGCCAAAGGAGGAGGAAAATGAGTAAATATAATAAGGTGTTTGCATATGTGGCCCTTACTATCATTGGTATCATAATGGTATTCCCGTTTTTGTGGATGATATCAACATCCCTGAAAACAGGAGTGGATATCTATAGTCCATCCATAATTCCCAAAAGTGTGACCCTCAATAACTATGCCAGAGTCATAGAAGACTCAAATTTCCTGGTGTGGTTTAAAAACAGTTTTGTGGTTGCGGGCATTACAACCGTATCGGTACTTTGCTTTGATACGTTAGTGGGCTATACATTTGCAAAACTTCCCTTCAGGGGTAAAAATTTTCTGTTTATCATAGTTCTATCCACGCTGATGATACCCACGGAAATGCTGATTATACCCTGGTATATGATGAGCAACACCCTGGGCTGGATAAATACCTACTGGTCACTGCTCTTTCCGGGACTCACTTCAGCCTTCGGTATATTTATGATGAGACAGTTCTTTATGGGTGTACCTGACGACATACTTGAAGCCGGGAGAATAGATGGACTTTCCGAATTCGGAATATTTTTAAGAACAGCAATGCCCATGGTGAAGCCTGCCATGTCGGCTCTGGGCATATTTACCTTCCTGGGAAACTGGAACGCATTTTTGTGGCCGGTAATTGCGGTTGACAAGCCGGATATATACACACTGCCCGTCGGACTGGCATTGTTTTCGGGAGAATCCTATAATCAGTGGGATCTCGTTATGGCGGCAGCAAGTCTGGCAACCATACCGGTGCTGATTGTTTTCTTCTTCTTCCAGAAACAGATTATAGAAGGAATTCATATGACAGGATTGAAAGCATAGGGGGTGGAGGATTTGGATTTTGGATTGATTGACTCGCATGTTCATTTTGACGTTAAGGGGTATGAAATTGTAGGAATTCAAAAAAGATATATTGAAATGTATGGTGAAGAGAAGTGGAACAAGCTTCAGAATAAAAACCGTTATCAGAGTAAAAAATGGGCGCAGGCATGGGGCTTTCCTCAGCGTCAGCCCACGGATGCCGATGTGAAGCAGACCTCCGACAGATGGCTTTCTGAAATGGAAAGGTACAATATAGACAAACTTGTATTTGTAACCGGAGGAGGAAACGATGTCTTAAGCAGGATTGTGCAGGAACATCCGGAACATTTTATAGGATATGCGCATCACAGTCCTTTTGAGGCCGATGCTTCCCAAAAGCTTGAGTACGCCATAGCAAGCCAGGGGTTAAAGGGGTATAAAATTATTGCACCCGACCTGCCCGGAAGGATTGACGATCCGGTGCTTAACCCTGTATGGGCCGCAGCCGAAAAACACCAGATCCCTGTGCTGATTCATTTCGGTATCCTGGGGGCTGCCGGAGGCCTGGCAACACATGAAAACATCAATCCCATGATATTGCATGAGGTTGCAAGGGCATATCCTGACATACCTTTTATCATCCCCCACTTCGGCTGCGGATACCCCCAGGAGCTCCTGCAGCTTGCATGGGTCTGCCCCAATATCCATGTGGACACATCCGGCAGCAATCAATGGACAAGATGGATGCCGTATACACTCACAATAAAGGATTTATTCAAAAAATACTATGAAACAATAGGGCCGGAAAGAATAATATTCGGAACTGATTCAGAGTGGTTCCCCCGCGGGTTTGTCAGGCAGTATTATGATGAACAGCGCAAGGACTGCATTGAGCTGGGGATGAAACAGGATGAAGTAAAAATGATATTTAGAAATAATATCGCCAGATTGCTCAAGCAGGAGGAAACATAATGAATGAAGGAATACGCAGTATTTTGGACAGAGAAATAAAAATGACTATGGGGTGTACCGACCCCGGTGCAATAGCATATGCTGCATCAAAAGCTGCTTCAATCCTTGAAGGAAGCTTAAGGAAAATCAATATTGTTCTCAGTAAAAATATATATAAAAATGCTGCGTATGTGGGGATTCCTGTAATAAAGAAATATGGTATTGAATATGCCGCGCTTTTGGGGGCCATGATTAAAAGGCCCGAGCTGAAGTTGTCGGTTTTAGGGGAAATCAGCGCTGAGATGCAGAACAACGTGGACAACTATATAAATGAGATACCTGTAACGGTAGCCTGTTCTGATACCGATGAAACGCTTTATATCAGCGTCACGTGCATCAGTGATGTTTCCGGTGTTACGGTTGTAATCAGGGAAGATTATGACCAGATATGCCATATAGAAAAAGATGACCGGATAATATATCATAATGAGCCCCAAAAAGTATGTAAAGAAAACAGTTTTGATGGATGGGATTTCAGAAGCCTGTATTCGGCGGCTCTGGAGGAGGATATGCAAGAGGGCTCCATTCTGAAATATGAGGAAATCAACAAAAGGGCTGCAATGTCTGATTTGCCTGAGGATGCCGGGAAATATCTGCAAAGGATTCTCAGCCTGGCTGATGTTCCGGCAAATGATATGGCAAACATGGCCCGGATTTATGTATTGAATGCCGGAAGGATGAGGATGTCGGGGGAAAGGGCTCCCATAGTCAGTCTGGCCGGCAGCGGGAACCTTGGGATAACAAGCATGCTTGCGGTATCTGCCGTCTGTGATGCAATCAGGAAACCCCGGGCAGAAAGAGAGCGGGCCATATATTTATCTGTTTTAATTGCGGCATACATTAAAAGCCAGATGAACCGCCTCACAGTAATGTGCGGAACAGCGGTTGCCGGAGCCGCCGGAGCTGCGGCCGCGACGGCTTATTTGATGGGAGGCGGCTGTAAGGAAGCGGAAGACGCAGTGAACACTGTAATCGGAAGTATAGCCGGTATGCTCTGTGATGGTGCAAAGGAAAGCTGTGCATTTAAAGTAAGCTTTGCTGCAGAGTGTGCGGTAATGAGCGGGATTATGGCGGTTGATAAAGCCGGAATACAGCCGGGCAGCGGCATAATTACCCATGACATAGATGAAAATATACGGAATCTCGGCTATATAAATAATTATGGAATGAAGGAAGTTGATAATATCATGTTAAATATCCTTCACTCGCAAAAAAAGTAGAAGATATACAATATTTGTTATAAAATGATTGGTGTTATAGTAAAAACATAAGGAGTATTTGAGAATGATAAAGGGTACGCCAGAATACATTAAATTAATGAACAAAAAAACAGTTCTTTCATTAATTGTAAAGGAAAAGTCTATATCTAGAGCAATGATTTCTACCCTTACCAATTTGAGCAAGTCTACTGTTTCCTCCATCGTCGAAGAATTACTGGGCGAAAATATTATAAGGGAAAAGGGAGAAGGAATTTCTACGAAACTAGGCGGCAGAAAGCCTATAGAACTGGTGTTTAACCCATCTGCAGGGTATATAATAGGTATTGACATAGGTGCGTCCAAAAGCATCTGTGTAATATCCGACCTGTCTGGAAAAATATTATTAAAAGAAGTAATACAGAGAATAAACTCCAAAGAGGACAAATATTTAAACAGCATTGTGCAGATTATTAAGGAAATGGTTACCAGACTGGGGATTAATGACAGGTTAATCGGTGTCGGGGTAGGCATTCCCGGAACTGCCGATATTGAAAACGGGATTGCAAGGTTTGTACCAAAGCTTAATTGGGTGGATTTCCCCATCAGGGATGTACTTGCAAAAGAATTAAATCTGGACGTATTTATTGATAATGACGTAAATATGGCAGTCTTCGGAGAAAAGTGGCTTGGAGTTGGAAAAGAATACAGCAATTTCGTGTTTATATCCATTGGAGATGGTATTGGGAGCGGAATTATTATAGATAATAAAATATACAGAGGCAACAATTATACCGGAGGAGAAATAGGATATCTTGTACTTTCAAAAGATGCTTTAAAAACAGAAATCTATACACCGGATGCCTATGGCTATTTTGAAAGTGTAGCTTCAGGAAGTGCTATCGAGAGGAAAATGAACATCAGCTGCAAAGAGGTCTTTGAAAAGGCTCTTCACAATGATAAGGCTTCCATTGAAGCAGTTAATGAGATGACTGAATATCTGAGTATGGGAATTTCAAATATAGTGAGTATACTAAGTCCCCAGGCAGTTATTCTGGGCGGCGGAGTATCAAAGGCAGGACTTGGTTTGCTGCTGACAATAAGGAAAGAAGTGGCAAGACTTACTCCGGTTGAAGCGGAAATAGTTTTGTCAGAGCTGGAAGATGATGCCGGCGTTATGGGGTGTGTAGCCACCGTGCTGGCAGAAAAATATGGAATCAGTTTTTATTGAGGGGGAATTCTATATGTATACAAAAGAATATGTTGAGCAGATGGATGGCACGCACTTTCCAGGCAAAACTTTTCAGGATTGTGTCCTGGCTCCGATTTTTGACACCCAAAAGAATTATTATGCCGGGCCATTTATTGAAATAAGCAAGGCTCACGCAGTTATGCTGTATGAACAGAAAATAATTACATTGCAGGAAGCAAGGGATATTCTGGCGGGACTCAGGCAGATCGAAGCAATTGATATGAATGACAGGACATATGATCCTTCCTATGAGGATATGTTCTTTATGATAGAGCATGAGCTGGAAAGCCTGGTGGGCAGGGATACCGCAGGAAGACTGCACATTGCAAGAAGCCGGAATGATATAGACATATGCGAATTTCGTATGGTGCTGAGGCAGAAGGTTCTTGAAGTAATGGAAGCATTGAACATATTCCGGCAGGTATTACTTTCCCTGGCCGGAGAAAACATAAATACAGTCATGCCTGCATATACGCATACACAACCGGCCCAGCCAAGTACCCTGGCCCACTATATATTAGCATTTCAGGACTCCTTGGAACGGGATTTCACCAGATTTGTCCAGGTGGTGAAAACCATAAACCACAGCCCTCTGGGTGCCGCAGCCATCACAACCACAGGATTCCCCATAAACCGGCAGAGAACCGGTGAATTATTGGGATTTGACGGTCTTGTTGAAAATTCATACGATAGTATTGCAGGCTGCGATTATCTGACCGAATGCGCAGCGGTTCTTGCAATTATGAATACCAGCTTGTCAAGGTTTATGAAAGATACATTGGATTTTTGTACAAAGGAATTTAATGTTTTTTATTTGTCTGATCCATATGTACAAACCAGCAGCATCATGCCTCAGAAAAGGAATCCTTCTTCCCTGGAGCAGACCAGACCGGCTATCAGCAAAGCTATAGCCGAAGCAAAAAGTATATTTGACATTCTGCACAACACACCTTTTGGAGATATAGTCGATACCGAAGAACAATTGCAGCCGCATCTGTATGATTCAATAAAATATACAATCAGAGCGTTAAAAATGCTGAGCTCTGTTTTTGCTACCTTGAAGGTCAATAAGGACATACTTTTGCAGAGGGCTCATGAAGGATTTATTACTGCCACCGAATTAGCCGACGTGCTGGTAAGGGATAAGGGCCTGTCCTTCCGTCACAGCCATAAGATAACCAGTACAATAGTAAAACATATGGTAAAGAATGGACAGAAAGCGCAGGATATAACGCCTCAGATAATTTCAGACATATCAAGGGAGATACTGGGGAGATCAATAGATCTTGAACCTGCCGAGATTGAAAAGGCATTGGATCCGGTTAATTTTATCAATGTCAGATCGGTTACAGGGGGACCGGCACCCGAAGAGACCGAAAGGATGCTGACAAACAGAGGGGAAGCTCTTGAAAGGGATCAGAGTTTGTTGAAGCAATGTATTGAGAAACTGAAAGATGCCGAACGTCTTCTGAATGAAGCGATGGAAAATATTATTTGCTGTGAGCCCCTGGCTTAAAGGGTGATTGTGGGGGTGCAAAATAAAATTAGCTTGCCTGTTTTTGTGATTTGTGTTAAAATATAAAATCGTATGTGAGAAAACTTTTTCACATAAATAAAATATGAACATCCTTGCTCTGTACTCCTGTTACAGAGCCGTAAAGTCCGAGGGGAGGTGACCGGTAATGTTAAAGAAGTATGAAACTATCTTTATTATCAATTCAGAGGTTGGAGAGGAATCCACAAAAGCCCTGGTTGAAAAATTTAAGACTATGCTCGAAACTTCAGCCCAGCTCGAAAGCATTGATGAGTGGGGTAAGAGAAAGTTGGCATATGAGATTGATGACAAGAACGAGGGTTATTACGTGCTTGCTAATTTTTCATCAGAGCCAAGTTTTCCTGCTGAATTAGAGAGAATGTATAAAATCACTGAAGGAATCCTTAAATATATCGTAATAGCTAAGGATTAATTGTTGATTGTAAGGTGAGGCTTGCTTTATTAAAAGTATCTTTCACGTTTCGTTAACAAGTGTTTTTATTACTATTGACTGCGTGATCCGTGCTTTAGCACGCCGCGAGTAAAGGGAAGGTTAGTATGAACAAAGTTGTATTGATGGGTAGACTTACTAAAGATCCTGATCTGAGATACACCAGTGGAAACAATACTGCTGTCGCAAGTTTTTCCATTGCTGTAAACAGACGTGTTACTGCAAAGGAAGGTCAGCCCCAGGCTGATTTCATAAATATTGTAGCATGGAACAAAACTGCTGAATTTTGTGGGAAGTATTTTACAAAGGGAATGCAGGTAGCCATCGTTGGAAGGCTTCAGACCAGAACCTGGGATGACAACGAAGGTAAACGTCATTATGTTACTGAAGTAGTAGCCGACGAAACCTACTTTGCCGACAGCAAGAGGAGCGGAGAAGGCGGAGCGGGTGCTCCGGCACCCAGAACCTATTCCGAAAATCCTGCGTCATCGGGGGATGGCTTCTATCCAATGGATGAGGATGATGAACTTCCGTTCTAAATGGAAGGCAGGATCCATAAACAGTGAATCAATTGAACGAATTATAAATGATAATCAGTACCGTACGGCGGTACATGAAAGGAGGATTTTCAAATGCCAGGACCAAAGAGAGATAACAGAAGAAACGATAGAGATTCTTATGATAAGGGCGAAGGTAAGGGCGGCATGAGAATGAGAAGAGCAAAGAAAAAAGTTTGCTCATTCTGTGTTGATAAGGCTACTGATATAGATTACAAAGATGTTGCCAAGATCAGAAAGTATGTTTCTGAAAGAGGTAAGATTCTTCCCAGAAGAATATCAGGAAACTGTGCCAAGCACCAGCGTCAGCTGACAGTTGCCGTGAAGAGAGCAAGACATATTGCTTTGCTTCCGTACACTGCGGAGTAAGAATTATAAAGGCCGGAACAACGGCTTAACAGAGAAAATATAATTATCAATAGAAAACCCGCCGGATCATTTCTGTTCTCGTTCAAAGGGACAGATTGTGAACCGGGGTTGTTATGTACAAGGCGAACGGCGCAAGCTGTCCGCCTTGTGCTGTTTAAGCGATATTTTCCTGCTGTGTCTGTGTATCCTCTGCCTTTTCTTCGGCAACCTGCTCCACGCTGTCCATGATGCCCACGTCCCGGTAGACGATGCGGATTGCCTGTTCAGCGGTGCGGGAGTATCTGGTACTCTTTTCGCCCACCTCAATCCTTGCGATGAAGAGCCTCAGAATTTCGGGAGTTAGTTCGCGGATTTCCGTGTACCGCTTCGCTTTTTCAATAAAAGCATCCACATTGGAGGCGGAGTCCATCAGCTTCTGCAGCCGTGTTTCCTTGGCAGGGATTGCATCCCGGAGTACCTTCTGCTCGTCATTGTAATCAGCGGACAGCATACGAAACTGCTCATTGGTTACCCGGCCCAGCACATTATCTTCATAAAGGCGTTTAAACAGCGATGTGAGTTCTGAATCTCTGCGCTTTGCCGCATCCAGCTCCCGTTGCAGACTGTTCATCTCCTTGCGAAGCTCCACCGAGTTTTTGCGGTTGATGTACTCCGCGAAGAGGGCTTCTTTTTGCCTTGCGAAATGGGTCACCCTGCGCAGATCGTCAAGGATAATCTGAACCAGATCGCACTCTCTGATGTAGTGGGAGGAGCAGACCTCCTTGCCTCTTTTCTTGTAGGTGTAGCACATGAAGTTGTTTTTGACCGCATCCATCGTGTGTGCCCGATGCAGGACGAGGGGCTTTCCGCAGTCGGTGCAGAACACCAATCCGGAGAATAAATTCGGTTCCTCCATCTGCTTGGGAACACGCTTTTTCCGCTGGCGAAGCTCCTGTACCATATCCCACTGCTCCTGCGTGATCAGCGCTTCATGGGTGTCCTTTACCAGAATCTGCTCGGACTCATCGTGGTAAACGGCTTTCTTGTTCTTGTAGGACAGGGTGGTTGTCCTCAATCCCGGCATGTGTCCGAGATAGGTTCTATTATCCAAGATGCCTGTTACCGAACTGGAAGTCCAGCGGTAGGGGCTTGAAGTATCCAGACTCTTGTGTTCCTTTCCTGTCATGCGGTAGTAGTAATTAGTGGGATTGAGCACCTGCTCCTGCGTGAGAATCCGGGCGATCTGGTTGGGGCCTTTCCCTCCCACGCACAGGCTGAATATGCGCTGTACAATGGGTGCGGTTTCTTCATCAGGAACGATGCCCTTGCGGACGCTTTCATCCCTGCGGTAACCGTAGGGCGGTCTGCCGCCGAGGATTTCCCCCCGCTCCGCCTGCATCCGCTTGACCGCACGAACCTTCTTGCTGGAGTCCTTCGCATGGAGCTCGTTGAACCAATTCCTCATAGGAGTGAAGTCATTGCTGCTCTCGTACAGGGAATCCACGCCATCATTGACCGCGATAAAGCGGATGCCCTTCTGGGGAAAGAAGATTTCCGTGTAATACCCCACCTGTAAATATTCTCTGCCAAGCCTTGATAAGTCCTTTACGATCAGGGTTTCCACCTGATCCTGTTCAATCAGCCCCAGCAGTTCGTTCCATGAGGGCCGGTTGAAGTTGGTTCCCGAGTACCCATCGTCATACAGGAATTTCACATTGGCGAAGCCGTTTTCCTTTGCGTATTTTTCAAGGAGCAGCCGCTGGTTCTGAATGCTGTTGGAGTCTCCCTTTAAGTCATCCTCCTGACTGAGTCTGCCGTATAAAATCGTATATTTTTCTTGGTTTGCCATCATCAAAATCTCCTTTCTTGCGGCAAACCGGTACGGTATTACACATCATACCGCAACCGTTTCCGCAAGTCTACTGAATTCAAGCGGTGTGTGCTTCCTTTTTCAGCTCAGCATCGATGACTTTCAACAGCCTGTCGGTAGGGGTACTGTCAGCCTGCGGCGGGAATACGGAGCAAATCCGAAAGCGGCGGCCCTCAATAACCATGCTTCTCTGAGCGGTGGTTTGGTCGGTATCGAAGCATACCAGTGCGTCCTCAAAGCAGGGTGCGGTCTTTCCGTTTTCTGTTTCTTCGTGTACAACCTCGGCGGTTTCATAGGCGCCGAGTATGCCGGTCTGCAGATAATGCTGTCCAATTTTTTGTTCTCTGTCCATGGTTTTCCTTTCTCCCCGCAGGGGACTACATCGTCAGATCCATTTCCTGTTCCTGCTCGCTTTGGAGCTTGTGTCCCTGGGCCAGCTTTTTGCGGGCCTCCCGCTGCTTCTGCTTGCTGTCCGTCCATGAATGCGGCGTAAGCGGAGACGGTACATCACCCATCTTCTCTACATTTTTGCCGAGGGAAATCAAATCTTCAGCAAGGGGATCAGCCTTTTCCACTTGCCCCAGCCAGCCTTCGGGCGGCTCCGGGGTCAGCGGAGTAAAGCCATGCTCGGCGCGATAGGCAAACAGTTTCTCCAGATTTCCCTTGAGGTAGGTGTCATCGTGGAGCTTGTTGTCCCGGCATTTCATGCCGTTCGGGCAGATGTAGGTAATGTATTTCCGGGTGTCGCTCCACTGCACCTTGTAGCCCTCATACTCCATGTTCTGAATGAAGCTCTCCCGGTCGGGGCTGTACAGCAGGGCGTCCTCGATGGCTCTGATGAGGGTAAACTTCCAGCTCTCGCCCCGCTCAGCGGCACGGTATTCTCCGGCCAGCGCCCGCTTTTTCTTCTGACCTTTATGATAACTCTCCAGCACGGGCTGGCCGTGGGCCATGCAGATTTCATCGTTGACCCGGCGGTGCTGTACCAGGTCATCGTGATTCTGGTGCAGCTTTTTGCCGGTTTTAAAGCTGACCGAGTTGACCAGAAGGTGGTTGTGGAGATTGTCTGTGTCGCAGTGGGTGGCCACCAAAACCTCGTAGTCGGGGAACTGACGGGCGGCAAGCTCCATGCCGATTTGGTGAACCTCCTGGGGCGTCAGGCCGGTGTCCTCGGGGAAGGACTGGACGAACTGGAAGAATTGCTGCTTATCCGTTTTCCGGTATTGCTGCTTGGTGGTCATCATTTCGAGATAAGCGGTGTAGGCGCTGCAGTTAAAACCGGATACCAAGCTTTGCCCTTCATAGGTGGTTTTCTTCGCATTGACGGCATAGAGCATGGTCCCCAGCAGCGCCCCTTTGGTCTGTTTCTGATTCTTGATTGGGGTAAAGGTAGCCATCACAGCACCTCCGTCAGCTTGCGAAGCTGGCTGTGGACGTTCGCAAGAGTTTCCTCAAACTCGTCCAGCTTGACAGCCTGCACCTTTCCCATGTTGCAGAGAATAGTCAGCCGGTTGAGGTTTCTGCCGAGGGCTTTCAGCTCCCGCACCATTTCCGGCAGGCTGTCGATTACAATGATCCTCCGGTTCAGCGCCGTATCGATCATAAATTCCGAGGTTGTCCGTCCTGCCCGTTTTGCCCTATTCATGATCGCAGCCTTTTCCTGCGCCGTCATCCGGATGTTGAATCGTTCACTTTTCATATGCTTATTCGCTCCCTTCGTCTCACGGGGTGTGGGGCAGCGCCCCGCTTCTTATGCGGTCGGCGTACAGCCGAACGCTATGCTTGCCCCTCCCAACGGGAGGGTTTTCGTACCGCAGTCCCTTCATTTCATCCAGCCCGTCAGATAAATTTGAAACCGCTCCCCACACCCGCCCAAATCGCCGGATTTCTCCGCATTGGTGCAGTTATCCCGCCCCGCTCCGCAAAGGCTCGCACAGGGGCGGACAGGGGGCAACGTGGGGCAATATTTCCTCCGCTGACGGCTGTGACGGCAAAGACGGCAAATCTGTGGGGGCGTGTTCTGCCGTCATGCCGTCATTGCCGTCATAACGGAGGGTAAACTCCCGCCGTTCAAAGCTGCGCTGATCGGAATAGGCAATTTTGTTCTTTTGCAGAAAATCCATATGCTTCATAATTTTCTTCTTCAGCACCGCCGGGAGATATTCCGCTGCGCCAAACAGCTTGAGCCGCTCCGCAAGCTCGGTAGCGGTACCGGTGAACACAACCACCGATTTCATAAAGTCAGAGAGAAGAAAAATCACCTCGTCCACTTTTTGCTCTGCCGTTTCAATCGGTTGAAGCAGTTCCCAGAGGAAAGTATCTTTGTTGAACCCCAAAAACAATTCCCGGCTTTCGATATCCCTGCCGGTGCAGAGAAGGGCTGCGGTGTTTTCGGTCCGCTTGTCCTTCTGCAAGATAAAGCTGCTGTCTGCGCCTCCCGCGATTCCTGTGGTGCCGGAGATCATATTCAGCGGATCGCTGTCAGCACTTTTTCTCAGGTGATGAACCAGAACCATGGCAAGCTTATGCTTATCCGCAATCTGCTTGAGGGCATTGATGTCGTCGTAGTCAGTAGCATAGGGATTGGCATTTGAGGAAACTGTTTTGCGAACCTTTTGCAGAGTGTCGATGACGATGAGTCCCGTGCCGGTATGCTCCTTCAGAAAATTTTCAATCTGAACCTCAAGACCATTTCCGATGGCATCGCTCATAATTGCAAAGTGTAAATTGGCCGGGGCCTCATCGGTAATTTCAAACAGCCTGCTTTGGATTCTGGCAAAGCTGTCCTCCAAGCAGAGATAGAGTACCTCGCATTTTCGGGTTTCAAAGCCCCACACCGGTTCTCCCTTTGCCGCTTGGAGACAAATCCAGAGAGCCAGCCAGCTCTTTCCGATTTTCGGAGCGCCTGCAAGGATATGCAGACCCTGCGGGATGAGTCCGCCTACAATAAACCTGAGCGGATCCATGGGTGTGGTCATCAGGGTTTCCGCATCCATGGTTTCTAACTTATTTTTCATGCCATATCACCTCTTTTCTTTTTGCTGCTTTCATTGTAGAAAAGATTGTGGTATCCTTATATCGTGAATGGAAAGAATTTTATTTTTTATAAATCCATTCTTTGCTTAGAGGTGTGACATGGAGATTACCTATCCTTTTGCCAGGGTTTTTACCGACAGCACAAATAAGCTCAACGTGTTTTTCCTGCACGACGCCGAGCATTCCACCTTTCAACAGATTGGCGATATCGGAACCGGCATTGTGGATTTCTGCGAGCTTGATTTTTCCGAGGTGCAGAATAAAATACAGGCACTGGAAACCATGGTGATTTCCAATGCCCACTTTAAAGATATTCAGGCGGGATTTTATGAAGCGGTTGACTTGCTGAAAGAGAAGCACAGCTATGCGCACTTTTTCATAAACAGTGAAGTGGTACGGACACTCCGGGCGTCCGAAAAATCCAAGGAAGAACAGATTGATTACTTGCTTTTCGTTTTTCATTACTATTTTGACTTGCAGAAGGGATACAATGAGGCACTGGAGTTCTGCCTGAGCACACAGGTGCTGACAAAGCAGACGCTTTCCGAACGGTATGTGATGTACTGCAATCTGCAGCCGAATTTTGCCCAGCACATTTTGCGTTCCATGTATGGGATTGCGCCGATTGCAAACGGGAAGTTCGACACAAGCAAGCTGATCCGGTTTGATGATCCCGCGGCGGCCGACACAAAAAAAGTCCTTCAAAATATTCATCGGGACAGCGGGCATGCCGTCAGCATGTGGCAGTATTTCGCCATTCAGAGCCTGGAGGAAATGCTTTACCTTGAGTTTATGGAGATGATCAAACGGGGTATCCGCATCAAGCGCTGCGCCTTGTGCGACCGGTACTTCGTTCTTGCGGACAAGCGTAAGCGGGATTACTGCGATAGAATTTACAAGGGTAAGCGCACCTGCAAGCAGATTGGAGCAAAACAGAAGTTCAATAAAGATATCGAGGATCAACCCTGCCTGCAGGAATTCCAGACGATTTACAACCGTATGTACTCCCGGTATTACCGCATGGATGCCTTGGACAGCGGCCGCCAGACCAACAAACTGACCGAGGAACAATTCAAGGCGTGGGCTGAGATTGCCGCCAAAGCCCGCAGGGAATACAAGGCCGGTGAAATCAGCGGCGAGGAGTTGCTGGAGCGGATAAAGATAGATTAGCATAACTGCATAAAGCTCGGCTGAAAACAATTTGAAACAATGTGATTTCACCCTCTTGCAATCCTTTCCGAAGGACGCTAACATCAAGCAAACTTGTGAGGGGAGGGAATTATTTTGGCTGACTATGCTGCAATGTATAGGCGATTGTTTAACTCAGCGACTGATGCCATCGCCATTTTGCAAAAGGCACAGCAGGACACCGAGGAGATGTATATGGCTTCGCCGGAGCCAGATATTCGGGTGTTGGAACCGAAAAAGCCGGAGGATGATGAATAGCAACACAGAGGCGCGGTAGGAATATCCCTACCGCGTTTTCTCTCTCTACGACATAATCCCCTTCAGCAATAGCTTCATATGCGCCACCGCCTGCTCCTTTAAATCAAAGTCAGGATAGCGGATGCACCACTCGTAGCAGATTCCCCGAATCGCCATTACAAAATGTCTGGACAGGGTATCCAGCGGCAGTGCAGTTTGGAACTCGCCTTGCCGGATACCCTGTTCCAACAATTCACTGAACATCGCGTACAGTTTGCGGCTATAGCCCATAACCGTTTCCATCGGGACGGTTTTTGTAAGTTGTATCTGATAGACCACTTTCATCGTATCATAACCGATGGTATCTGTAATCACAGTAGCGATTTTTTCGGTAAAAGCTAACATAATGCCGGAAGCGGACATATCCGCAGATAAGGACTCCAGAAAGCCTTTATAGTCCAAATCTACTCTAGCTGTCTCATCAGCGAGAAGTGCGACGATCAGCGCATCCTTGGACGGATAATGCACAAAAAATGTCCCCTTGCTCACCCCGGCACTACGAGTGATATCCTCCACGCTGACATCGGAAATTTCTCTCGTTGTAAGTAGCTTTCGGGCGCTTTCGTACAGGTTTTTCTTAGTTTGCAGACCCTGCAGTTTTTTGAGGTTGGGCTTTTTCTCTATCATGGGTTTCTCCTCATTATATTTTCACGCATTATCAAGGAAGTTCATGGAAAAGTTGCAGCTAATCATGAGCTCCTTTTTATTGCATTTTCAAACCGTTCGCAGTATAATATAAGCAGATACTAACCTCGGTCATTATAACTATTCTAACACGAACTGACGCGTAACACAACCAACTAAACATCATCGGATCATTCGGGAGAATGGTGGTTGGCAAGAGGATCAAAATTTTATTTTATAAGGAGAGATGAACAATGGAAGCATTTATCGGAACAATCATGGCATGGCCAATAGCATGGGCACCGGAAGGATGGGCACTTTGCCAGGGACAAACGCTAAACATCTCACAGCATCAGGCGCTTTTCTCACTTCTCGGAACCACCTACGGCGGTAACGGCACAACGACATTTGCGCTCCCCAACCTTGCAGGAAGAGTCATTATTGGAGTTGGTCAGGGTGCCGGAACCTCCAACTATCAGTTGGGTCAAGCCGGAGGTGTAGAAACGGTAGCACTTTCCGCAAACCAGTTGCCGGCTCACAACCACTCTATTCCTGCCAACACGAATCCGGCAGGGATAAGTACCCCCAGTGCAACCGCCGTTTTATCGCAAGCAGTGACTGAGGATACGGGGGAAGTCTGCAAGCTTTACACGACCGCTGCAGCAAATTCTTCTATAGCACCAACAGGTATAGCAGGACAAAATGCTGCGCACCCAAATGTCCAGCCGTATCTGGCGCTGAACTACATCATTTGCCTTAATGGGCTTTATCCGCCTCGCCCATAGGTACAAACACTTCTTCTTGCAGAGCAGGAAGATGACAGGAGGGATCAAAGCGATGAAACAAGTATTTAATAAAACCATATCCCTTGTCCTGACATTTGCATTATCGTTTGGGCTGCTCCCCTCCGCTGCTTTTGCGGCGGAAGGGGAATCCAAAATACAGGACAGTGGTACATCAAAGCCTGCTCTGACCATTGAGATAAGCGGCGTCACGGACAACGGCGCCGCTCTGGAACTTACCGCAGATCAGGACGGCACGGTCTACTATCTGATACAGGAAGCATCAAAGAACGAGCCGGATGCGGAAGCCATAAAAAATGCCGAATCGGCAGCAATATCCGCAGCTACGCCGGTCACAGTGGATGCGAAAGATCTTTTGAGCGGCACAGCCTATATGGCATACGGAATTGTGGTAACGGAAAACGCTCTGCCGGGGGATTCTGTTGCCACGGACTCAGATGCGGAAAGCCCTGACCGCACAGCCGGGGGTGAATCGGTTTCCTCCATTGCATCAGCAGGCTTTACGACCAGGAGCGTCCAAGTCGCGCCAACCGTTTCTTTTCTTACGGCACAGCTTACGGCGGAGGGCGCGGACCTGACCTTTGAGGCCGATCAGGATGGGTCTTACTACTGCATGGTTGATGAGACGGAGACAGCCGCCCCCGATGCGGCAGCCTTGAAAGCGCAGAGCGCAGGGGTGGCAAAGGCAAGCGGCACAGTTACCTCCGGTTCGGCAATCGCTGTTTCCCTCATTGCCGAGTTGAGCACGGAGAAGCAGTATACCGCCTATCTGGTGGCGGAGAATGCGGAAGGCTTGCTTTCCGAGGTACAGACGCTGCCGGTAGAAACGCTTATGCTGGCGCGGGGGACTTTGTCGGCGGGAACGCCGAACACAAGCTGGTATACTCCGGGAGCTGCATCATACACGATCAACACTGCTGACCAGCTTGCAGGAGTGTCGCTGCTTTTATCAAATGCAACTGTAGCGGAGGGTTTTGCAGGGAAAACAATTACTTTGACTAATGATGTTGATCTGTCTGCTTATCAAAGTGGTGACGGCTGGATACCTATAGGAACATCCTCTTATCCCTTTAAGGGAACTTTTAATGGCGATGGAAGTACCATTACTGGGTTGAGCATCTCATACTGCTCAGATTACATCGGCTTATTTGGCACAGTGGATGGCGGATCTGTACAAAACCTCAAGCTTGATAACGTGAATATCAATATCTCATCAAATGCATCTGCTACAGGCGGGATTGCCGGATCGATTTCAAATAATGCCACAATCGAAAGCTGTATTGTCAGCGGCATCATTGCGTTACCTAATGGTTCAGGGGGTGCCGGCGGAATTGTAGGGAGCTTTAACAGCAGTGGTGCCACAAGTACCGTTCGCAATTGCATTAGCACGGCGACTGTATCCTGTGACCAAAAAGCCGGTGGAATTGCCGGAACTTCATTCGGCGTAATCGAAAATTGTTATACTACAGGAACGATGACCGCAGGCACAGACGCGATTGCAAAAGGTGCAGGTGGCATTGTGGGAGTGGCAAGTAAAAATTCTCGAACCACTGGCTGTGCCGCCATGAACAGCTCGGTTACTGCTAACCAAGCGGGCAGAGTGATTGGACGTAACATCACCACAGTTACACCCGCTCCAGTCATAAGCAACAACTATGCTTCTTCCAATATATTGGTAAATGGCTCTGTTGTTTCAGGCGGTGCGGCTGATGATGTAAACGGCGTACCTAAAAATGCTGCCGATTGGCTCGCGGCCGCCACATGGGGAAGCTCCGGCTTAAATTGGGATACCGATGTATGGGATATCGCGAACGGAAGCCTGCCCTCGCTGAAAATTTTCGGTGCGGCACCGCCCGCATCCATCATCGAAATCACGCAGCAACCGGAGTCGATTACCAATGTCCTTGTGGGCAGCATTTCCGGCTCATTGTCGGTAGCTGCAAGTGTAACCCCAGCTGGGCCGCTCAGCTATCAATGGTATCAAAACACCACAGACTCCAATACTGGCGGCACAGCGGTATCGGGCGCAAACGGTGAGAGCTTTGCGATTCCCACCGCATTAACGGCGGGAACTTACTACTATTTCTGCGAGGTAAGCGCGGGATCAACCTCCGTCCGCTCCAACGCGGCAAGGGTGAATGTGTCCGCTGTAGCTGATAAGACAGCGCCAACGCCGGGGGGCGCAGGGGCAATTCAGCTTGAATCAGCAGCTTCCGCCACTCCAATCGTCAAGCTCACATGGACGAAAGCCACAGATAATCTTTCGGCACAAAACAAGCTGAAATATTTTGTTTATCGCTCCACGTCCAACAATATCGGGACGGCATCGGAATGCGAGAACAACGGAATCTTGCTGAATTCGGGCGGCACTGCGGACATTGCCACTCATAATCTCTCAAACCCAGAAGTGGATACAACTTACTATTTCAATATCGTGGTTCAGGATGAATCCGGAAATAGGGCTGCGTACCAGCCTGTTCTCAAAAATGGCATCGTCTTTTCTACTCAGCCATCGGGAATAACCGTGGTGCAGGGATTTGTCAGCGCCGCCCTTTCTGCAGCGGCCACCGCAGAACCGAGTGCGTCCGTCAGCTATCAATGGTATGTCAGAACTATTGACGTCTATGCGGTGCCAAGCGTCGATCAGATTAGCGGTGCGACAAACCCCGGATATGCATTACCGACAACGCTGACCACAGGGGACTATTACTATTACTGCAAAGCCAGCATCGACGGGGGAAGGATTTGGGCCTATTCTGACAAGGTAAAGGTAACGGTTCTTGCGGAAGCGGCAACACCGACGATTACCGGGCCGACCACTATGGCGGTGGAGGAAGGGTACTCCGCTACTTCAACCGGAACATATGCTATAACGGGCACCCATCCGACCACTGTAACCCAAAAATCGGGCGATGCCAAGATCACATGGAACGATGCAGAAAAGCGGCTGGACATTGCCGCGGGCCTTGCACCGGGCAGCTATCCCGTCACGCTGGAAGCCGCCCATCCCTCCGGGAAAAAAGGCACGCTCAGCTTTACCCTGACGGTCAATCCCTCGCCGGTGACCTCAGTGACGATCAAGACACCACCAACCAAAACGAGCTATAAAGCAGGTGAAGTCCTCGACCTCACCGGTCTTGTGGTGACGCTGACCAAAAGCGTCGGTGACCCGGAGGACGTGGCCCTTGCGAATTTCAGCGCAAAGGGCATCACCGCGACTCCGGCAAACGGCGCTGTGCTCGCCGGGGGAATCACCGCCGTTACCATCACCACCTCCAACGGCAAAACGGCCAGCCAGCCGATCACGGTGAAATACCTTCAGGCGGCTCCGGGCAAGCCGGAGCTTCAGGAGAAAAGCGCAACGGGTGTTACGCTCAAAACCATCACGGGCGCACAGTACCGCATGGATAGCGGCGCATGGCAGGATAGCCCCGTATTCGCAGGACTGCTGCCCAACACGGTTTACAATTTCTATGCTTACTATCCCGAAACAGGTACTCACGCCGCCTCACTGGTCAGCGACGGGCTGGCGGTCACCACCGATATGGCGGCGCTGTCCGGCACGGTGACGATTTCCGGCACAGCGAAATTCGGAGAAACACTGACGGCGGATGCAAGCCTTACCGCCACGCCGAATGTGGCGCTGGGGGCTCTTTCCTACCAGTGGAAACGGGACGATGTGAATATCAGCGGAAGCACCAACAAAGTCTACACCCTCACAGTGGATGATATCGGCAAGTCCATCACCGTCACCGTGACGGCGGCCAATTGCGATGGCTCCGTTACCTCAGACGCCACCGCTCCGGTGGCCAAGCTGCCCCAGGACGCACCCAGTGCACCGGTACTCTCCAATAAAACCCCGGTTTCTGTCACGCTGGTTTCCTGGGCAGCCATGGAATATTCCAAGAACGGAACCACATGGCAGAGCAGCAATAGCTTTACCGGGCTTACCCCCAATACGGCATACACCTTCACAATGCGGCTGGCGGCAACGGCGACCCATGAGGCATCTCTTTCAAGCCCGCCGCTGACCGTGACAACCAACAAGGCGGCGCTTTCGGGCACCTTGACCACCGCAGGGATCGCCAAATACGGCAGCACGATCTTTGCAAATGTGAGCGCACTTTCCACAACCCCTGCGGGGGCTGATATGGGCAGCCTCACCTACGAATGGCTGCGAAATGACATTACCATCAGCGGCGTGAGCGGCAACAGCTACACGCTGACAGCGGAGGACATCGGGAAAACCATCTCCGTAACCGTCAGCGCGGCAAACTGCGACGGCTCTGTCACCTCCGCGCCAACCGCGGCCGTTGAAAAAGAATCCGGACCCTTGGCGCCGTCCGTCACCTTCTCCTTCGACGGTGCAAATGCCAACAGACTCATGGGCGCAACCGCTTTGATGGAGTACAGTCTAAACGGCGGCACAAGCTGGGCGGACTGCGCTGCGGATATGGAGCTGACCGCCGCAAGCATCACGACAAGCGGCATCAAGGTGCGGGTTAAGGGAACCGCCACACATTTGGAGGGTGCGGTTCAGACCATCGCCATCACCAAGGCGGCAGCACCAACAGGCATTGGCAAAACGAATGAAACCTTTGTGGGAAATGACGGCACCCTCACAGGTGTGTCAAGCCTGATGGAATACAAGCTGAGCACGGCGACTGGCTATACCGCCATTTCCGGCAGCACTGTCACCGGTCTTGCAGCCGGAACCTATCATGTTCGGATCAAGGCCACCGGCACGGTGCTGGCCAGCGACAATCAGGAGCTGACCATTGCGGCGTTTGTAAAGAGCACACCCGCCGCATCGGATTTGACCTATTCCCTGACCGCCGTGAACTACGACGGCAATGCCAAACCCCTGTCCGTGACGGCAGCATCCGGCAAGAATTTGGGTGCAATTACCGTCAAATATGACGGCAGCACCACCGCACCCACCAATGCGGGCGCCTATGCCGTTACCGTGGATATTGCCGGAAACGCGGAATACAACACAGTTATCGGGCTATCCCTCGGCAACTATACTGTCAATAAAATTGCCTATACGGGTACAAAAACCTTGTCGGTAAGCGTACCGACAAGCGGGCAGACAGGCGCGACCGTGACGCTTCCCGCACTGCCGGCAGGCGCAAGCTACGGAGTCCCCGTTCCATTCGGCTCTTTGGTGACAGACCCGCCGAGCATTGATGGCGTCACATTAACGTATGTTGCGCATCCGAGCGTGTCAGGGAATGTTAGCCACATTAAAATTCCTGTGAGGGGCGCGACCAACTACAACGATTATGACATCACTGTAACGGTTACCTCCACGGAAAAGACGCCGCAGGCGATCTCCTACGCAAGCACCGCCATCGCCAAGACCTACGGGGATGCCAGGTTCGTAAACCCCTTAACACAAACAACCGTCAACGGTTTGGTCACCTATGCAAGTGATGACCTCACCGTGGCGACAGTCAACCCCGCCACCGGCGAGGTAAGCATTGTCGGCGCGGGAAGTGCCGTCATTACTGCCACTGCTGCCGAAACAAGCACCCACACAAAGGCTGAGGCAAGCTACACCGTATCGGTTACAAAAAAAGCACTTACCCTGAAAGCGGATGACAAGAGTATGACCAAAGGTGCCGGGTTACCAATCTTCACTTATACAACCGCAGGCTTGATAAACGGCGATACTGTGACAACCGCGCCAACCATGTCTACTGCCACCGATGGCATGGCTGTCGGTACCTTTGAGATTACCATCTCAGGCGGAGTGGTAACAAACGCCGCAAGCTATGACATTACCTACATAAAGGGCACCTTAACTGTGGCGGATCGGCTATTCACTGCCACGGTAACAAACGGTACAGGCGGCGGAAGCTATGCCGAGGGGGCAACCGTTACGATTACGGCAAATGACAGAAGCGGCTATACGTTCACAGGCTGGAGCGGTGCGGATGTAACCTTTGCGGATACAGCCGCAAAGACAACAACCTTCACGATGCCCGCAAAAGCAGTAACCGTTACCGCAAACTATCGTCAAAACAGTTCCGGAGGCGGTTCACCCTCCGGCGGTGGATTCACACCCCCTGCCACACCCCAAACAAAGCCCAATCAGCCGACGGCAGGAACGGCTCCCGTGACCGCTGTGGCGGGTACAAACGGTACCGCCAGCGCGTCCATCCCTGACAAAGCCATCACCGACGCCATTTCCAAGGCACAAGCCGATGCAAAAGCACAGGGCAATGCCTCAAACGGCATTTCTGTGGAGTTGAATGTCACAATGCCACAGGGTGCGACCTCCTTGACCACCACGCTGTCCCAAAGCGCCCTGAACAGCCTTGTGAGCGCAGGCGTGACCAGCCTGACCATCAACGGCTCTCCTGTGAAGGTGACCTTTGATCTGAAAGCTTTGCAGGAAATCCAGAAACAGAGCAATGGAGTCATCAACGTCTCCATTGCGCCGCAGGCGAAGCTTTCCACAGCGGCCAAAGCCATAATCGGAACAAGACCGGTGTATGACCTCACGGTGGGCTACGGCTCCGGCAAAACCGTTTCCAACTTCGGAGGCGGCACTGCCACCATATCCGTCCCCTACACCCCCGCAAAAGGGGAAGCCATCGGCGGTTTATATGCCGTGTATGTGGATGCCAAGGGCAACGCAACCCGCATTGCAGGCTCCGCCTACGACGCAAACAGCAGAAGTATCATCTTCACCACAACCCACTTCTCGGTATACGGCGTGGGATATACGGCTCCAAGCGCCAAGTTTACCGACATCAGCACCCATTGGAGCAAGGAATCCATTGATTATGTGGTTGGCAGAGGTTTACTCTCCGGCACATCAAAAACAACCTTCGCGCCGAACACTGCCATGACACGGGGAATGCTGGTGACAGCCCTCGGCAGACTGGCAGGCGTGGAGGTGAAGGCATACACCCAGAGCAGCTTCACTGATGTAAAGGCAGACAGCGCGTTCGGCCCCTACATCGAATGGGCGTATAAAAAAGGCATTGTGCAGGGCATCGGCAACCAGCAGTTTGCACCCGACCGGGCAATCACCCGTGAGGAAATTGCGGTCATCTTCGCAAACTTCGCCAAGGCTACCGGCTATAAGCTGCCTGTAATCCGTGAAGCAAGCACCTATGCGGACGATTCCAGCATCGGCAGCACCTATAAAACAGCGGTAACAGCTATGCAGCAGGCAGGGATTATGATGGGAGAAACAAACAACAAGTTTAATCCCAAATCCAATGCCACCCGCGCCGAAGTCAGCGCCATGCTCCACCGCTACATCAAACTGACCATTGACCCGGCAACCGCACAGGGCTGGGCGCTGGATGACGATGGACAGTATATGTACTACAAGGACGGCAAAGCCCTCACCGGCACACAGACCATCGACGGCGTGAAGTATTTCTTTGAAACCACCGGTGTACTAAAAACCGGCTGGGTGAAGGACGGCGGCAACTGGCGGTACTATTCCGGGAACAAGGCCGCTGTGGGCTGGCTGGACATCAGCGACAAACGCTATTATTTCACCAAGAACGGCCTCATGGTGTCCGGCAAGTGGCTCCAGATTGATGGCAAGTGGTATTACTTCAACTCCGATGGCTCCCTTGCCAAAGACACGAAAGTGGATGGCTATGAGGTGGACAAAAACGGCGTAAGAAAGACGAAGTAATAAAACCCAAGCAGATAGAGCAAGGGTGGAGGCCGGTATGGTTCGGCCTCCACCCTTGTTTTTTCTGTGTTCGGCTTGCCTTATAAATATTTTTTCCGCAGATAATCCGCCTGTTCCTCTGTGATGCAGCCGCCCCAAAGGTTTGCGTTGATTGCTCCGTACAGTTCGTCACTGAGGCAGTCCAAATGAAGTACCTGTTCTTTCTCTCCCTGAAGCAATTCGGCAATTGCCTTCTGAATACTGGACGGAAGGTCTGCTTCCAGATCATCTTTCTCCATCGGTCGCTCCTCCGCTTCACTGGGATTGGGCAGGTTATTCGGTAATAAAAGTTCATCCATTGACATATTCAGTCCTTTCTATTACATATCGCCCACCATCTTGTTGATGTCGCCGTCGCCATCCACGACAGTGCCCTCGCCGCCACCGCCGTTATCGTCTATCCATCCGAAGCCAAGGAAGTATACCTGCTTCCTTCCGTCTACCACGCGGGTATCTCCCATTTGAGGAGAGGCCTCTTTGGGGGCAGGTGCGGACTCCTTTGGCTGTGGTTTCTGCCGTGCCGGGGCAGTCGGATTTACCGCTTGGGGGGCTGTGTCCTCGGCGGATTCGGGTTTCGGTTCCGGTGCACTTTGGGCGCATGGAGTATCGGCAGCTGTATCAGACACGCTGGATATTTCTTCAACAATTGTGGGTAAATTCGCCGTACAGTCGATTTGCGGCTCGGGCAGGGGTATTTCTCCTACCTCTTGCGTTACTTCGCACACGGCGCGGACGTGGGGCGCGGCGGGGGCCTCCTCTGGCAGGTGCTGAACGGTACCGGTACCCAGCAGAAGAAAAACCGTCGCCATCCCTGCCGCACCAATTGCGATTCTTGTTCTACGCTTCATCTGCCGCATCTCCCTCCCGCATAATAAAACGACCGTTCTCCTTGAGGGATTCCTCAGGCGGACGGTCGCTTTGGTAATGATGAAGCTGTGAGAGCAGTCTCCATGCCAGCCAGAAGCCACAGGCAAAGCTTTCTTTAGCATAGAACCCTGAAATCATATCTTTGCCGTCAATGATTTGCAGGATCAGCTTGCGTTCCGGCTTTTCCAAACTGCGGATGAGCTGCTGGTGGCATGCTTCAATTTTCTTCTGAATCTCTGCGTCAGGGACAAAGCGATTGTACCGGTCGTACAGCTCGTCCAATGGGTTTTGCATCTTGGTCACCTCCTATCAGTGACACAGGATACCACAAGAGCCCGCTGAAAGCTATTGGAAGTTTCGTGAATTCAGAAGTTTTTTAGCACGGCGATGCTCCCTATACCTGTCTGCCTGATGGATTCCGCATAGAGCGAGGGTGGAAACCAATGCATGGTTTTCACCCTCGCTCTTTCCGTACCTGTTTGCCATAGGGGTTCACATCATATCCCTATGAAGGTTAACCCTTTGATTCAGCGGGTTTTTGGTTTTCATCAGGATATCAGATTCCTGGAAGAGTATTTCTGGCGGAACTAGTTAATTTTATGCCCACATCACTTTTTCCTGTTATAAAAAAAGTCTTGCGCTAAGGTAAAATTCAGGTTATAATGTAATTACATTATAACAAAAATACTTTATGTCAAAATTACTTAGCTTGATTATTTCTTAATTCGACAGAATGTCAATTTCTAAATAGAGGCATACTAAATAACTGTAATTTAATCGCTATAGAGTCAATTTTTTTAATCGGGAGGACAAAAATGAAAAGTTTGGTTGTAGATGATAAGGGACAATTATCTGTAGTAGAGGTTTCGAAACCTGGTTACAACGAATATCAAATGCTGGTCAGGGTGCTGAGCTGCGGCGTTTGCAACGGTACAGATACAAAATTGATCCATGGCACCTTCAAGGGATTTGATACATATCCTGCCGTACTGGGACATGAGGGTGTGGGTGAGGTAATTGAGCTGGGGAGTAAAGTAAAATACTTTAAAAAAGGTGATATCGTCCTGCTGCCATTTCTTGAAGGAAAAACCGATCAATACTATTCCGGCTGGGGTGCTTTCTCCGAATATGCGGTTACAAGTGACTGGAAGGCCATGACAGAGGACGGAAAAGGTCCCGGTACGCCGGAATTCTCAGAAGGCTATTATGCACAACAGATAGTTCCGAAGGAAATAAATCCTGTCAGTGCCTCCATGATAGTAACCTTCCGTGAAGTATTAAGCGCAATCAAACGTTTTGGGATGGAAGCCAACAAGACACTTGTAATATTCGGAGCGGGACCGGTGGGTTTGTGCTTTACCAGAATTGCAAAACTTTTGGGTATAGGTCCTATCGTTTTGTTTGATGTTATAGATGAAAAATTGACCGAAGCAAAAAAGATGGGTGCAGACTATGTATTTAACAGCACAAAGGTCAATGTTTCAGAGGAGGTCCACAGGATACTTCCCGAGGGTGCGGATTTTGTCGTTGATGCAGTTGGTATTAACCAGCTCATCAACCAGGCAATGGAACTTATAAAATATAACGGTAAAATCTGCTGTTATGGCATATCACCCAAGCTGGGAATGGAATTGGACTGGAGCAAGGCGCCATACAACTGGACTCTTCAATTTGTACAATGGCCCTCGAAGTTTGAGGAAGCCGAAGCTCACAGACAGATAGTCAATTGGATACAGATGGGTGTGTTAAATCCTGATGACTTTATTTCAGATGTCATAGAATTCGATAGAATTCTGGATGCCTTCGAAATGGTGGAGAACAGGAAAGCAAAGAAAAAGATAGTTATTAAATTTTAATTTAATTAACAATTAGCGAAAGGCGGATTTTTAAATGAAGACTTCAAAACTATTTGCTTTACTGCCCGAATATGTATGTACTCCGGACGGAATGTCAATTGATAAGGACGGCAGCCTCATACTTGCCTGCCCCAATTATGCCGATCCAAGAATGCCCGGCTGTATTTTAAAAATAGATAAAAATAAAAACATTACAAAGTGGGTTGATGTTCCAACCCGTGAGGATACAGGACTTGCCTGTCCGATGGGGATTGAATTCGGACCTGACGGGGACCTCTATATCTGTGATAATCAGGGCTGGTCGGGAGCAGAAGAACTGCAGTCCAAAGGCAGAATACTGAGGCTGAAAATTGAAAACGGCAAAGTTGTGAAAACCACCGTTGTGGCTGATGGGATGGAACATCCCAACGGAATAAGGATAAGAGGAAATCATATATACGTTACACAAAGTATGCTGTCAAAGGTTAAAGATCCCTCGGGCCTGCTGGTAAGCTGCGTATACAGATTCCATCTGGAGGATGAAAATATTCAGATCACCAATACTCTTGAAGATAAAAATATATTAACCACATTCCTGACCTATAATAAAGACTGCCAGTACGGCGTTGACGGCATTGAGTTTGACAGGAACGGCGATCTGCTGATAGGAAATTTCGGAGACGGAGCGGTTTACAGGATCAAATTCAACGGAGACGGTTCGGTAAGGGAAAACAAAATCTGGGCTCAGGATCCGTCACAATTGCAGACCACCGACGGAATGATCATGGATGACGATGGAAACCTTTATATAGCAGATTTTTCGGCTAATGCTGTAGGCAAGATCTATCCTGACGGAAGGGTGGAAAGAATAGCACAAAGCCCCGACTCGGACGGTTTTAATGGTGAACTTGATCAGCCGGGAGAACCAATCATATGGAATGGAAAACTGATTCTTTCCTGCTTTGATCTGGTTACCGGTCCTGATAAAGTAAATACAAAACATGAACTTCCAGCCACCCTGGCCGAATTGGATATATAATTTCTTAAGGAGTGATTTTCTTGAAATATACAGCTCTAGGACGTACAGGCTTAAAGGTAAGCAGACTTTGCCTGGGAACCATGAATTTTGGTGTTGATACCGATGAAAAGGAAGCCTTTAAAATAATGGATGCTGCCCTTGATGCAGGCATAAACTTCTTTGACACGGCAAATATTTACGGCTGGGGCAAAAATGCGGGAACTACCGAAAGCATAATCGGACGCTGGTTTGCACAGGGAGGCAGCAGAAGAGAACGCGTAGTCCTGGCCACAAAGGTGCATGAGGATATCTGCGATCCCAATGACGGACCGAACTCGGCGGCAGGACTGTCGGCATATAAGATAAAAAGACATCTTGAGGGATCTTTAAAAAGACTGCAGACAGATTATGTAGAACTGTACTATATGCACCACATAGACAGAAATGTTACCTGGGATGAGCTGTGGCAGGCATTTGAAGTGCTGGTGGAGCAGGGCAGGATCTGTTATGTGGGTTCCAGCAACTTTGCCGGCTGGGACATTGCAGTGGCACAGGCAGAGGCGAAAGCCAGGCATTTCATGGGGCTGGTGTGTGAACAGCACAAGTACAATCTGAACTGCAGGCTCCCCGAACTGGAAGTGTTGCCGTCTGCAAAAGCTCACGGCATTGGTATAATCCCCTGGAGCCCGCTTGACAGCGGTTTGCTTGGCAGCAATGCTCTGAATGCATCAGGGAAGCGCAGCAGACAGCACCAGGACAGAATTGAGCAACAAAGAAAGCAATTGGAGGAATACAGTGCACTTTGCAGGGAATTGGGAGAACGTGAGGACAATGTAGCTCTGGCCTGGCTCATGGCTAATCCTGCCGTAACAGGTCCGGTCACAGGGCCCAGAACGCTTGAACAATTTGAACAATCCCTGAGATCAGTTGATATTGTACTGGATGAGACGGTTTTAAAGAGGCTGGATGAAATATTCCCGGGACCAGGCGGAGTGACACCAACGGCTTATGCATGGTAAGTCGGCACAATATTTGCGTATAAGAGGTGCAGTGATTAATGGGAAACTATATATTGGCTCATGATCTTGGAACAAGCGGAAATAAAGCTACGTTGTATGACTTTGAAGGTAAACTGCAGTCAAGCATAGTGTATGCATACGACACCTTTTATCCCGGACCCGGCTGTGTTGAACAGGACCCGGAGGACTGGTGGAAGGCGGTTTGCATTTCAACCAGGCAGCTGATTGAAAAGGCCGGAATAAACAAAAATGACATCGCCTGCATCACCTTCAGCGCGCAAATGATGGGCTGCCTGCTGGTGGACAGGGAAGGGAAGCCATTGAGAAATTCCATCATATGGGCCGATACACGTGCTGTAAAACAGGAGAAATTCATGCATTCGGTTCTGGACATGCATGAGACATATAAAATAACCGGCCACAGGATCAGTGCCTCCTACTCGGCTGCGAAAATGCTGTGGATCAAGGACAATCTGCCGGGATTGTACGGCAGAGCCTATAAGGTATTGCATGCCAAGGATTATATCATATTCAAGCTCACAGGCAATATGGTCACCGACTATAGTGATGCATCGGGCATGAACCTGTTTGATATAAACACAAAGGACTGGTCGGAGGAGATAATAAATGCCCTTGGAATTGAGAGGGGAATTCTTCCCGATGCACATCCTTCTACCGATATTGCCGGCGTGGTTTCACCAAAGGCGGCTTCCGAGATAGAACTCACAGCCGGAATCCCGGTGGTTATCGGAGGTGGGGACGGAAGCTGTGCCGCTGTTGGAGCAGGTGTTGTTGAAGAAGGAAAAGCATACAATGTGGTAGGTTCATCCTCCTGGATCGCTCTTGCTACGGACAAACCGATCTATGATGACAAAATGAGAACCTTCAACTGGGTGCATCTTGACCCCAAGATGTATTCTCCCTGCGGAACCATGCAGAGCGCAGGCTATTCGTACAATTGGCTCAAGAATACACTTTGTGACATGGAAGTAATGGATGCAGGGCAAAAAGGTGTAAACCCGTATAGTATAATCGACAACAAAGTTCTCAATTCACCGCCCGGCGCCAACTCTCTGCTGTTTTTGCCCTATTTGCTGGGAGAGCGCAGCCCCCGCTGGAACCCTGATGCAAAAGGTGCTTTTGTGGGGCTGACCATGACAAGCTCAAAGGAAGATATCCTGCGCTCGGTACTGGAGGGTGTGGGTTATAATTTAAAGGTTATTCTTGATATATTAAATAACTATGCTGAGGTAAATGAAGTTACAGTTATCGGAGGAGGAGCTAAAGGCAAAGTCTGGCTCCAGATATTGGCAGACATATGGCAGAAGCCCGTGGTGATACCAGAATATATGGAGGAAGCCACCTCAATGGGAGCTGCCGTATGCGGAGGCATAGGAATAGGTGCCTTCAGCGATTTCAAGATTATAAACAAACTGAATAAGGCAAAGAATACCATACTGCCAAGAACCGAGTACTCCGGTATATATTCCCGTCTGTTTGAAATATTCAATGACACTTATAAAGCCCTTGAGCCGATATTTGAAAAGTTACCGGTATGGGACAAAGGCTTATAAATGCTTGAAAACCCCTTTTTTGCAAAATTATATAAGGTAGTTATAGAAATAGTAAATATTTTAGTATATAATGTTATTACATTATTATATATTGAACATGTAACAAAGTTATATAACGAGGCAGCGGATATCTGGGACATGGTCAAAGGTCACCTTTGGTGGCCATGGACACATTGGCCTCGTTGAAACGCATTGAGGTAATAAAATAAACAGAAAGCAAGGGATTCAGTAATGGATTTGAAAAGCGGGTCATACAAATTAGATAAAAATATACCGGTACCTCTGTACTATCAATTAAAGAAGCTGCTTATTGACGAAATAAACAATAAGAGACTGAAAGTGGGAGACAGTATACCTACCGAGGCTGAGTTCTGTGAGCATTTGAATATCAGCAGGCCGACCATCAGGCAGGCTTTAAGCGAATTGGTGTCGGAGGGTTACCTGCAAAGGCTGAAAGGCAAAGGCACCTTCGTTTCCAGACCAAAGATAGATGAGAGATTTTTTCAGCACCTTCAGAGCTTTAACAATGAAATGCTGCAAAAGGGTCTGACACCTACAACACAGATACTGGATCTCAAGGTTATAAAGGGTATAGCCGGCATATGTGAGAAACTGAATATTGAAGTTGAGGATGAACTGGTGTATCTGCGAAGGGTCAGATACGCAGATGAGGAGCCGGTTGTATATCTGGAGACCTACCTGCCGTACAAATATTGCAGGGGAATCATTGAAGAAGACTTTGTCAATAATTCACTATATTCCATTCTCGAAGAAAAATATAATATAAAAATATTCAAGGTTGTCAGAAAAATAGAAGCTGTTAATGCCGACGATCAGGTTGCAAGGCTTCTGCATATCAAGAAAAATCAGGCTCTGTGTCTGGTTAAAACAACAGCTTATACCGAAGATGATATTCCCTCGGAGTATTCCATAGCAAGGTATAGGGGAGACAGAAACCAATTTACCGTCGAGCTGTACAGATAAAACAACTATTTAAATTCATTAAAGTTATTTCAGTATTGTATTTTTATACTGCTGAATGTAATGACAATAGAACAATAAGAGTTAATTAAATATTTACTATATTACAAAAAATAGAAATGAAATTTTGGGCAATATAAAAATAGCCTGGATAAGCATTAATTTGCTTATTAAATATAGTACTATTATTTTTTGCACAACGTTAATACCGGATTTATTTTGGTGCAGCGTTATATTTAATTGAAGGGAGGTTCAATAATTTAGTCATTTGGTAGCATTATAATTTCTATATTTAGAAAATTGGGAGGAAAAATCATGAACAAAAATTTGAATTTCAGAAAAGTAGTCAGCTTGACCGCTGCAATAGCAATGACGGTGACGATGCTGGCAGGCTGCGGAAGCAATAATGAACAGGCTGCGCAAAGTTCGGGGCAGGCTCAGACTACAACAAGCACAGCTGCCGAAAGTACAGCCGCAGAAAGTACATCACAGACAGGTGCCCTTAAAGGCGAAATCACCCAATGGGTTTGGGGTGACTATGAAAAGAAAGGTGCTGTAGACTTTACTAAGACATATCCGGATATAAAAGTTAACTATGTAATGGTTCCGCAGAATGACTATGTTAAAAAATTACAGACCACAGCAGCATCAAACGGTGATATGCCTGATGTAGCAAATCTTGAAATGACTGCCAGAGGAAGTCTTGCCAACCTGGACATCTGGGAAAAGCTGGACGCGGCTCCATATAATTTGAATAAGGATGATTTAGTTCCATTTGCAATTCCAATTTCACAAAATAAAAAAGGTGACATAGTTTGTGTACAGATCGACAACTGTGTAGGGGGATATGCCTATAACCGCGAACTGGCCAAAAAGTATTTTGGCACCGATGATCCTGCCGAATTGGAAAAAGTACTTACAAATTGGGATGTTTTCGTACAGAAGGGTAAGGAGATCTCTGAAAAGAGCGGTGGAAAGAACTTCCTCTTTGCCGGTTCAGATGATGCCTACTATGCATTGATAGGCTTATACACCAAAGAGCCATGGGTGCAGGACAAAAAGCTGAATCTTGATACAACGGTACTCCCCACAATGAAATATATTGAACAGATGATCAAGGATAAAGCATTAGGCAAATATGTAATGTGGACTCCTGCATGGAATTCCTCCTTTGCTTCCAACACAGTTGTATTCTATGCTGCACCTACCTGGTTTGTTCCATTTGTAATGAAAGCCAACGATAAGGATGCAAACGGCAAATACGGTCTCATAACACCTCCAAACGGCGGCTACAGCTGGGGTGGTACGGCTTACGGTATTCCAAAGGAAAGCAAGAACAAGGAACTGGCCTGGACATATATCAAATGGTTCACAATGTCCAGGGAGGGATCGGAAGGTTTCTTCAGAACACAGGGAACCCCGACGCTTTATTCGAAAGTTTATGATACCGGCCTTTATACAAATGATGCAAACAAAGACCCATACTTCGGCGGACAGAACATAATGCAGAAATACATGGAAATCGCAAAGAATCCAAATACACAGACCAGACCGATGACAGAGTATGATGCAGGAATATATGATTCAATAGTTGTAGTGCTCAGAGCAATGGACACAGGACTTTCAGCAGACCAGGCATTACCCAAGCTGAAAGCCGACATAATTAAAAAATTCCCTGAATTGCAGCAGTAATAGCATGTAAAGCTGTCTCAAAATGAGATGATCGCAATACGTGAATTACTGATAAGTGTGAAAGTACAACTTCAATAAATGGAAAGTTCCATTTATTGAAGTTGGTACTTCCGTCAATGTCCTACCATTCGTACATTCAATATATTAACAATACTTTTAAAAGTGAAGGTGAGATGATTGGTTAAGAATTTAACTTATAAAACCGGACAATCAAGTAAAGGCATTTCATCAAATAAAATAAATTTAGGTACAAAGATAGCACCCTACATTTTTATATCTCCATATTTTTTAATTTGGATTGCTTTTACCATATTCCCAATACTGTTTACTTTTTATATAAGTCTTACAGATTGGAATGGTTTTGATAAAAAGATTTTTGTAGGATTACAAAATTATGTACACTTAATAAAGGATGAACGATTTTACAGCGCTTTAGGAAATACTCTTCTATTCATGGTTATGATAATTCCGGTGCAGATTTTTCTCGGAATGGTTATAGCGGCAATGTTAAGCAACAAAAATATGATAGGAAAAAACACCTTCAGATTATTTAATTTTTTACCCTACCTTACAACTCCGGTAGCACTTGGTTTAATATTCGGTATTCTGTTTGATTACCAGTTCGGAAATATTAACGCAGTGCTGTCAGGCTTAGGATTGATTAAAGAGAATATTAACTGGCTTGGAGAACCCTGGCCGTCAAGAATAATGATCAGTTTGATTACAATATGGAGATATTACGGGTATACTTCGATTCTGTTCCTGGCAGGAATAACAAACATTAGTCCTGAGCTTTATGAGGCCGGAGATATAGATGGTGCAAATCCAGTACAGAAGTTTTTCAAAATTACGGTACCTCTGCTTAAACCGGTTTTTATATTTGTAGTTCTTACCACAATGATAGGATGCTTCCAGATATTTGAGGAACCCTTCATGATGTTTACCTCGCAGGGACAGCCTTTGGTGGGAGGACCGGAAAATGCCAGTCTCACCGGCGTTTGGTTGATGTATGACACCGCCTTCGGCACAGTTATGAATTTTGGATACGGATCTACAATAGCATATGGACTGTTCGTATTCATTGGATTTTTAACCGTTATTGCCAACCATATTATGAAGAGAGGTGAGGACTGATGTCAAAGAAAAAAGGTCTTAATATAATTGGTTTTGTATTGATATTATTGATCTCGGTTGTGGCCATATTACCTTTTTATACAATGTTAATAATGGGAACTTACTATACAAACGACCTCTTTACAGGAATGAAGTTTATTCCGGGAAATTATCTTGGTGAAAATATAAAAACACTTTTTTCCATAGATATTCTGGCTTTCTATAAAAATTCAATCATGGTTGCAGGAGGCTCTGCAATATTAACGGTTATTGTCTGTGCCATGGCCGGATTTGCCTTTGCAAAATATAAATTCCTGTTCAAGAAAACATTATTCTCATCTGTAATGGTTACAATGATGATTCCCATGCAGCTGGGACTTGTGGCTTTTGTTATAGAAATGCAGGCCGTAGGCTGGAGAAATTCTCTTCTCCCGTTGATCATACCGCCGGCTGCCAGCGCCTTCGGCGTATTCTGGATGACACAGTTCGCAAGCTCGGCCATTCCGGATGAAGTAATGGAAAGTGCCAGGATAGACGGCTGTAATGAATTTACATTGTTTGTGAAAATAGCACTGCCGTTTATGAGAGCCGCGTGCATGACACTTGCCCTCCTGGCTTTTCTATGGTCATGGAATAATTTATTGACTCCATTGGTTGTAATAAGCAATGAAAGTCTGTATACAATTCCGCTTGGAATCCGCCAGCTTTCCACAACCTTTAGAAATGACACCGCGGCGCAGGTGCTGGGCCTGTCCCTGACAACACTTCCCATACTGCTGCTGTTCTCTGCCTTCTCAAAGAGCTTGATAAGCGGTCTTTCAGCAGCGGCAGTCAAGGGATAAAAATAAACCTGGAGGAGGAGTAAATTTGTTTAATAAATTATCAATAGGCTTATGGGTAATGGACTCCGCATATAATTACGACACTTCAAAGGACGCCGCTCTGCAAAAGCTTGAGAAGGCTTCTGAAATTGAAGGTTTGAACGGAGTCGAACTGGTTTATCCCACACATATTAATGAAAAGAATTACAAAGATGTAAAGCGGTTTTGCAGCGATAAGAATATTCAGGTAATGTCGGTAAATCCCAATGTCTGGGATGGAGAGGACTTTCAAAAAGGTGCCTTTACCTCCGGAGATCCGGCGGCCCGCAAAAGAGCCGTTGATTACTCCAGAACTGCAGTGGACCTTGGTAAGGAGCTGGGAGCCGGTCAAATGTGTTTATGGCCCGGACAGGACGGCTTTGATTATCCGTTCCAGGATAATTATGAGGATATATGGCAATATGAAAAGGATGGCATTAAAGCCGTTGCCGATTACGATAAAAATTACAAAATAGCCATTGAGTATAAGGCAAGAGAACCCAGAAGCCACATATTACTGGATAGTACCAGTACGGTTTTGATGTTTTCAAAGCTTATCAAAGCTGAAAATGTCGGTGTCAATCTTGATTTCGGACATGCGCTTCTGGCCGGGGAAAATCCGGGAGAGGCAGTGGTTAAGTCAATGAATGCCGGTAAGCTCTTCGGAGTTCATATCAATGATAATTATGGAAATACCGATGAGGATATGATTTTTGCATCGGTGCATCACATAGAAACTCTCGAATTTATTTATTATCTCAAAAAGTTGAAATATGACGGGTGGATATCCCAGGAATTCGACGCGAGGAAGGTAGATCCCATAAAAGCCTGCAGTCATTGTTTCAACACTTTGAAAATTTTTGAGAATATAGCAGATAAAATAAATATGAAAGCATTGCTGGAGGCACAAAAAAATTCGGATTCCCTGGAAAGTCAAAAGATAATTGCCAGAGCAATGCTCGCGGCCAATTAACCTCCTTTATCCGCTACATAACGGATGAGGGAGTGAAAGGATTTTATTACAGTTTTGTGGCCGCTATGCGGCTCAAAGCCATAATATGGTTGGGAGGTTAATATGGAAAATGATAGTGTAATCCGGAAAGTAAAACAGGCTCTTTTGAGTATGCAAAGATATTCCTGGGAGCAGGGAGTAGCAGCACAGGCATTTTTGGAAATGGGAGAAAAAGAGCTGGTGATTCAGATGTCAAAAGCAGCAGTGCTGAACCAGCTTGCCGACGGCAGGCTTGCAGCAATCGGAAATATATCGGCTGTAACCGATCCTGCCGGAATCGGTGAAGCTGTGCTCTATGCCTCGGAAGTGACCAAAGACCCTGAACTGGGCTCTGCAGTACAAAAACTTTTAAACTGGTTGTTGGAAAAGGCTCCAAGGAACAGGGACGGAATAATATATCATGTCATAGAAAAACCACAGATGTGGGTCGATTCCTTTTATATGTCTCCTCCTTTCCTGTCTGCCGCAGGCTATCATCAGGAGGCCCTGAAACAAATTAAAGGCTATATCTCTCTTCTTTTTAATCCTGAAAAAAAGTTGTTTTCACATATATGGGATGAGAGCAAAAACGATTTTGCCAGAGGAGACTGCTGGGGAGTGGGAAACGGATGGGCCCTGGCCGGGATCACAAGAGTTATTGCCACGCTTCCTGAGGAATTTAACGCCGAAAAGCATGAACTGATAAACTTTGTTAAAACGGTACTGGACTCCTGTTTGGGCCATATGAGAACAGACGGACTTTTTCATGATGTCCTGAACAACAAGGATTCCTTTATAGAAACCAACCTGGCCCAGATGGCGGCTTATACCATTTACAGGGGAATGAAGGCCGGCTGGCTCGGCGATGTGTACCTGACCTTTGCAGAAACCATGAGAAATGCTGCGCATGCCAAAGTGGACGACCTCGGATTTGTTCAGGGGGTGTGTGGTGCACCTTTTTTTGACAGACCGGGGATAGCAGCCGAAGGGCAGTCCTTCTTCCTGCTAATGGAGGCAGCGGCACAGGAATTTTACAAATCTCGTTGATATATAACCACAATTTATATATAAAATTTATAGACAGGAAGGCGGTTTATATGGAATTTACCAGCGCAACGCAGCCTACAATGTATTTTATAGGCGTTACAACAACAAAATCATCTATTATGAAAGTCTTTCCTCTATGGGCGGAGGAACTTGGTTTAAAGGATGCGGTTATAAAGGGAATAGATATTGAAATTCATGCCGATCCGCAAAAATACCGTGATACCGTAGAGTTTATCAAAAACGACAAACTGTCTCTTGGAGCTTTGGTCACCACCCATAAATTAGATTTATATAATGCCGCCAGAAGAAGCTTCGAATATCTTGATACATACGCCGAAATGTTCGAAGAATTGTCCTCCATCTCCAAAAAGGACGGAAGGCTGGAAGGTTATGCAAAGGACCCTATTTCCAGCGGTTTGGCCATGGAGAACTTTATTCCAGAAAACTTCTGGAAGGAGCATGGCGGCGAGGTATTGATAATGGGAGCAGGCGGAAGTGCCCTGGCCATAAGTTCATATCTCATGAAAAAGGAACACGGGGATAATATTCCCTCCAAAATAATTATTACCAACAGAAGCCGGGAAAGGCTGGATTCTGCAAAAGCCAAGCTGGACGGCATGCACCCTGGCGTAAAGCTGGAGTACTATTTATGCCCCGAAGCAAAGGATAACGATGAAGTAATGAAAAATATGAAGCCATATTCTTTAATAATAAATGCGACAGGGCTGGGCAAGGACAGGCCAGGGTCACCTCTTACCGACGGATGCCTGTTTCCTGAAAACAGCCTTGTATGGGAACTCAATTACCGCGGTGACCTGAAATTTATGGTTCAGGCCGGGGAACAAAAGGAAAAGCGCAATTTATTTATTGAGGACGGATGGATCTATTTTATACATGGCTGGACTCAGGTTATATCAGAAGTATTCCATGTTGATATAAAAGGTGAAAAACTCGAAAGACTGGAAAAACTTGCAAACAGTTTAAGGTGAGGTGATATATATGGATGACATTGAGACAAACTGGGATCAGGCGTTTACTGTTGATTTTGATTTGATTAACGGGCTGTCCGGCACTAAAAACTCTACCAAAAGAAAGCTGTCCCAGATGAAAAATATGTTCTCGGATACCGGGGCATGTAAAGCTGTTTTGGAGAAAGATGATCCCGTAATATATGAATTTTATGAGCTGGGAGCTCCGGAAAATTCAGGAGATCTGGCTTTTGGCACAAGCATTACCTACCCCGGAAAGGTAGGCAACGAATATTACATGACAAAAGGACATTTTCACAGTATTCTTGAAACAGCCGAAGTGTATTATTGTTTAAGCGGGAAGGGATATATGCTTCTGGAAAATCCGGAGGGGGACTGGAAACTGGAGGAACTTACCCCCGGAAAAGTCGTTTACGTTCCGCAGAGATATGCACATAGAAGTATCAATACGGGAAAAGAACCCTTTATTACCTTCTTTACCTTCAGAGCAGACGCCGGACATGATTATAAAACCATCGAGACAAAAGGCTACAGAAAGATAGTCGTTGAAGAGAACGGCGTACCTGTAGTCCGTGATAATCCAAAATGGGATTAAAAATTGAATATGAAAAGGGTGAGTTTATGAAGATTTTGGTTACACCGACTTCATTAGGAAACAATAAAAATTCTGAAGCTGTCAGGCTGATAGAGGATTTTGCCGATGAGGTCGTATTCAATCCCTATGGCCATCCGCTGACCGAAGAAGAACTGATTCCGCTGCTGGATGGTGTTGACGGGTATATTGCGGGTCTTGATTATATAACTGAAAATGTGATAAAAAAAGCTCCGGATAGTTTAAAGGTAATTTCCAGATACGGAGTCGGTTTTGAAAGAGTTGATATCAGGGCGGCCGGAGAAAGAGGTATCCTTGTTACAAACACACCGGGCGCCAACTCGGAATCGGTTGCAGATATGGCAATAGGGCTGATGATAGCTGTTGCCAGGAAAATAACCTTTCTGGATTCCCAGGTTAAAACTGAAAAATGGCCCAGAACCTCCGGCAAGGAAATATTCAAAAAGACAATGGGGATTCTTGGGCTCGGAGCCATAGGAAAAGCAGTGGCACTGCGCGCCAGGGGGTTTTCAATGAATATCCTTGCCTATGATCCCTATTTTGATGAGAATTTTGCAAATGAACACAATATCAGGAAATGTACTTTGCAAGAAGTAATAAGCCAGTCTGATTTCATATCTTTACATCTTCCAATTACAGAAAACACTCTTAATATCATAAATGAAAATGCCATTAGCCGGATGAAGGACGGAGTAATTATTATTAATACTTCAAGAGGCGGCCTCATAAATGAGCAGGCAGCATATGACGGGTTGAAATCGGGAAAAATCGGAGGGATGGGCCTGGATGCATTCGATAAGGAACCTCCGGGAATATCCCCTCTGTTTGAATTTAATAATGTAATAGCAACACCCCATGCCGGAGCACATACCGGTGAGGCAGTTGAAAAGATGGCTCTGATGTCGGCGCAGAACGTGATAGATATCCTGTCAGGGAAGGACGACTGCCGTTTTATTGTAAACGGGTGTTATATACAAAAATAGTTAACTTTCAAGCCGTTTCGAGTAAATTGCATGCTGGCGGCTTGAAAGATTCCAGTAACATGTGGAGGGTATTATGAAAACAAAAAGTGAAATTATCAAAAGTATTAAAGAGGCCGGATTGGTTGCCGTCATAAGAGCAGAAAGTGCCGGGGAGGCTTCAAAAATAATTGAAGCCTGTGTCAAGGGCGGTGTTACTTCAATTGAAATAACTTTTACCGTACCGGGTGCTGAAAGTATAATTAAAGAGTTGACAGCCAGCTATGATGCTGCAAAAGTACTTATCGGCGCAGGAACAGTGCTGGATTCGGAAACTGCCAGAATAGCCATATTGTCTGGAGCACAATATATTGTAAGTCCCTGCTTCGATTCCGAAACAGCGAAATTATGCGGGAGATATAATATAGCTTACATTCCGGGAGCAATGACAATAAAGGAGACGGTGCAATGTATGGAGGCAGGTGCCGAAATTGTGAAGATATTCCCCGGAGAATTGTTCGGACCTAAGATCATAAAAGCAATCAAGGGACCTTTGCCCCATGCACAGCTTATGCCTACAGGGGGAGTCAGTGCTGAAAATGTTGCAGAATGGATCAAGGCCGGAGCCGTGGCTGTGGGAGCAGGAGGCAGTCTGACAGCAGGTGCCAGGACAGGTGATTTTGATGCAATAACCCGGACTGCTGAAGAATTTATTAAAAGAATCAAACTGGCGAGGGAATGATTTTATGATCCAAACAGTATCAGGCAGTATAAACCAGCATGAGTTGGGTTATTGCCAGTGTCATGAGCATTTGTTTATACGAAGGGGCAAATCCTATGATATCAACCGGGCATTATATATGGATGACCTGGATAAGTCGACCCGGGAACTGCTCCTGTACAAAGAGTCGGGCGGGAGAGGCATTGTGGATGCCCAGCCTGTGGGCTGCGGAAGGATGGCCGATTATCTCATGAGGGCATCACAAGCTTCGGGAGTTAATATTATTGCATCTACCGGATTTCATAAACTTGTGTTCTATGAAGCTGACCATTGGATTTATAAAATAAGTCAGAACCAATTGACACAGCTGTTCCTGGACGAAATGCAAATCGGAATGTTTGCTGACGGCGACTCCGGAGCTCCCTTGTTAAGGACGGGGGCAAAGGCCGGAATTATTAAGACGGCAGCTGAGGGGAACGGTGTAGACGATAAACACAAAAAACTGTTTTCCTCGGCAGCAGAAGTTTCGCTGCTGACGGGGGCACCTGTCATGTGCCATATGGAGAACAGAAATGATGCATTAAGCGTGGTACGGTTCCTTACCGATTTAAAGGTTCCTGCATCAGGTATTATATTATGCCACCTGGACCGTGCATTTTATGATCCCTCCTTTCATATTGAGATGGTTCAGGCCGGGGTTTTTCTGGAGTATGACACCATCGGAAGACCTAAGTACCACAGTGATGAAAAAGAAATAGAATTGCTCCTGAAACTTATTGGTACCGGATACGCTTCACAGATCCTGATTGGTCTCGATACCACAAACCAGCGCCTGTCAAGCTACGGCGGAATGATTGGACTGGACTACATTCTCAATGATTTTATATTTAAGATGCTTAATGCAGGCATATCAAGACAGGAGATAAATAAATTGACCTGCGAGAATCCTGCAAAGGCTCTGTCAATTAGGGTCGCCTGATATTGATAACACACTCCGGCTATAAAGTTTTTTATTGCTGTCCCATTGACAGGCAGCAATATTTTTATGCCCTCCCAATAAATGTTAAGAAAAATTATGCTGACATATTCATTGTAATAAACTCTGTTAAACTGATATGATATACTAAACATAACGAGGCAATAGATGTCCTCCATCTTTGCCTCGTTGAAACGCGCAAAGGTTATAAGTTATAAATACTGAGTTACCCATTGGGAGGGAATATGAGGTTTTTTAAAAAATTACCCATTACCACGCAGCTTATAATTAACGGAGTGCTGACTCTGATTGTATTGATAGCCATATTGTCCCAGTCTTACTATAGCATTTCGGATATAATGGTAAGAAAAAATAAGAATTATACCGCCGAAATGACTTCAACCATCCAGTATAGTGTTGCAAGATACACACAGGAATTGAGAAGCATCCTGCAGAATATCGGATATGATACAAATACACAAAAAATATATTCAAGCAATTCCCTGATGGATTCCTACACTGCAGGACAGGCCCTGACGGTTATGGCAGGTAACATGGTAAATATCAAGAAGGACATATTTGATATTGCCATAATCGGTGAGAACGGAAAATACTTTACAATGAACGGCAATTATGATGTTGTACGGGATCTTATGAAGTCGGTTCCCGACGATGGGAAAATCTATAATACCGGCTTTGAAAAGCTGAATATATTCAATAAGGACAGTAAAATGTTCTTCATGTTCGGGATGTACTTTTACTCCTCCTACGATTCCGAATCTTTTGCCAAAAAGCTTGGCTTTGCCTCAATAATGGTTGATCTAAATTCCATTTTTAATGAAATAAACAAAATATCAAACAATACCGAAATCAAATATTACCTGATGGATAAAAACGGGATGCTGTATGCACCTAAAGACCCGCTGGGCATTAACAACAACCAGGGGATCAAGGATTTGCTGTTCAACCAGAAAAACAGTTCCTCCCAGCAGATTATTGAAATAAACGGGTACAAATACATTGTTAATATGAGTAATATTCCTGAAATCGAGGGCAAAATAGTAAGCTTTGTTCAGGAAAAACAGTTGTTTTCGGAGATTGATCAAACAAGGGCCAGAATACTTAAAATTTTTTCCATGTCCATAATTATAATATGTCTTTTATTCTTTTTCACAATAAATAATATTACAAAGCCCATTCAGAAGCTCATATTCTTTATGAACAATATTAAATCAGGAAGTATAAAGGATCTGAGGAAGAAGGTAAAACTTGAGGGAAGCTCGGAAATAAACATTCTGGAATATGAGTTTAACAGTATGATGAATGAAATAAATAACCTGACCAGGCGTCTGTTTGAAACCAGCTCAAAGCTCTACGAGGTGGAACTGCAGAAGGACAAGGCCGAGCTTGCATATTTGAGAAGCCAGATAAATCCCCATTTCCTGTATAACACGCTGGAGGTTATGAAGGGCATATCTCTTGAAGAGGGTGTGGACAAACTGTATGAGATGTCAAAGGCGCTGGCGCTTATATTCCGGTATAGTGCAAACGGGTCAAATATTGTGAAGCTGAACGATGAAATCAACATTATCCGTGCTTACATTCAGATACATATAATAAGATTCGGCAGCAGACTTGAAGCCAACTTTGATTTTGAGGAGAGGACACTGGATGCAGATATTCTCAAAATGATTTTGCAGCCCCTGGTGGAAAATGCCATCTACCATGGGATTGAACCAAAAAGAGACAAGGGTATTCTATGGGTGGGAAGTAAGTTTGAAGACGGCAAGCTTCTCATATGGGTGGAGGACAACGGACTGGGAATAGATCAGGCAAAGCTTGACAGAATAAAAGCCAAACTGGCCGAATCTCCTCATATTTTGTCTGAACAAAAACAGGACAGAACCATGGGTGACAGCATAGGCATATATAATGTAAATAACAGGTTGAAGCTTACATACGGAATCCAATTTGGATTGAATATTGAAAGCAGGAAAGGTGAGGGCACAAGAGTCACAATTACCATTCCGGGGATAGGGGTTTAAATGTGTGATAGAGGAGACGGAGGGTGTATGTATAAGGTTTTGATTGTTGATGATGAGGAGTTTATTGTTAAAAGCCTGCTTATGGGCACTGATTGGAACAGCTGCGGCTTTGAAGTTGCGGGCAGTGCCAGGGACGGTGTTGAGGCCTACGAGAAGATTTGCCGGATAAAACCGGACCTTGTTTTTACCGACATTCGGATGCCGGGCATGAGCGGACTTGAGCTTATCAAAAACGTCCAGGCAATACACAAGGATATTCTGTTTGTTGTTATAAGCGGATATGCGGAATTTGCATATGCCAGAAAAGCTCTTGACTACGGGGCCGTGGGCTATTGCCTGAAACCCTTTGATGATGAAGAGATCACCAAAGTTCTCAGGAAGGCCGCCAAAATACTTATCAATGGCGGAAGAAAAGAAAAGCCCGACATAATTCCGCTGCTGGAGGAGGAAACCTCCGAAGCCCGGCACCAGTTGGACTCATACTTCACATCCAATGGAATAGCCGAAGGTGACAAGATTGTTATTGTTGCTTCCATAGGTAAGGAGCTCACCATTGAAAATAAGCAATATACCGCTATAAAGACGGGAAGCAATAAAACAATTTATATTGGAAAATACGAGGACTTCAGCAGCATAGCCCATAGTATTGAAGCAATTCCGGAAGGGGTCAAGGGTGTGGGAATATACGAAGGAACGTACTCCGCATTTAGCATGAGGAAATACATAGACGAGGCCTTTACACTGGCATATCAGTTTTTCACCACCGGTACCAGAAAAATTACTAACGGAATTAACGGTAATAATATTGATATTGAGACTTTAATGGCAAAATATGAAAATGCTTTTACGAAGATGGATTTAAGCGAGCTGGTCAGGCATCTGGACAATTTTTACAGAAACGCTGTTGACGGCAGGCTGTCAATAAAGCATGCCATGAATATTTTCAACGGCTATGTTAAATTCAGCATCAGAAATCTGGGCGAGGACTGTTATGAGGAATATGTCTATAACTTTGATGATTTATGTTATTTATTTATAGATATGTATACCATGGTTGAATATATAAAAGAAAAAATTACGGGATTTATGGGAACTAACATTAATGTTCTTACAGATGAAGTACGCAATGAGTATTTTAAGAAGATCATCAATTACATAAATCAAAACTTTTTCAAGGATATATCCATCAGAAGTCTGGCCCAGGATTTTGTCATCAATCCAAACTATATAAGTCAGCTTTTCAGAAAAGAGCTGGGAATGACCTTCACCGATTATATTACTAAAATGAGAATGAATTATGCAAAGGAACTTCTGCAGAAGACGGAATACTCCCAGGGCGAAATAGCTGCAAAATGCGGATATTCGGACTATTTTTACTTTATCAGAGTTTTTAAGAAAACCACCGGAGTAACGCCCGGACAATTCAGGCACAAAGAATAGCATAAAACTATGTGTGTTGTGCCGGTTTTAACTTATCTGCTTACAGTTGTAATAATATTGCAATACTTGAAGATCGCTTCAAAAATGTGCGAGAGGTGGGTATCCATCAATGGAGAGCCTGGTTTGAAGCTGTATTTCAAGATAGAAACAACTTTATAAAAGGGAGAGAAGATTAAATTAACCTGTTATGCTAATTGAAATTTTGTTTTTGCTTTTACAGATTGATTTAATCAGAATCAACTGGTACGCGAGTACAACTTCATGAAATAAGATGCACGGTTAAAAACAGTTGCGGTAAATTGTCGACGAAGATAAAGCGGTTTTGCCGGCAAAGCAACAGGACGTTGCTTTGAGCTTCAAATCAAGACAGGATGTCGAGTTTGAGCGACGGCAAAACCGTTTTAAATGAGGCGATACAATTTTCGTAACTGTTTTGGGTGCGTCCTTATTGCATGAAGTTAGTACGGAAGTTACCAGTTGATATAAAAAAATTACACAGGTAAAGCAAAAATTAAATTAACTTGCACAACGCGTTAAATCAGCTTGAATGTGTTAACTTAATAATACATAAAAGTAATTATATGGATTGTAATTAGTTGTTTATGGATTAAAACCAGAACTCAAAGAAGTTTTTACAAACTTCTTATTTTTTTTGCATTTTTTTAAATACAATATCTAATTCTGGTTCATATAAAAACCGGACTGGTTGAGGTAGTATAAAAGTAAAAGGAGAACAGGCACTTTAATGCTAGTGTTAAATTATTGTTTGGAGAATGGAGGATAGTAGTATGAGAATTTTTAATTCAAGGCATCGGGCAAGTTTTAAAAAGGTATTTACTCTTATAATGATTGTGTGCTTGATTACTACGGTAATACCATTGGCAGGTAATGCTGACACTGCCGGTGCGGCAGCTTACCCCGAGTGGAATGCAACCACAGCATATCCCGCAAACAGTATTGTCACCCACAATCGTGCCACCTGGCAGGCTAAATGGTATACTGTAAACGAAGAACCCATGGATGTTCTGGGAAACGCATGGACGTGCATAATTCCGGCACCGCCCATTCCGCCTGCACCTGCTGAGAATCCGGGCGGATACGATTCACCGGCGGTATTTTTTGATGATTTTAATATGTATTCAACCAGTTCCGACCAGTCACTAATCGATTTCGGATATGAGGTCAGTGACAGGACAGGAGGTCCCGGCCCCGGAGGCTGTGTATGGTCCAGAAACAATGTATCCTTTGTGCCCAATCCGGAGAAATCGTCCGACAAACTTCTCAGACTTACAGCCACTACCAACGGTCAGGGAAATAATACCGTACAGGCTGAACTTTTGGCCCCCCGGCAGTTTTTATACGGAACCTATTCGGCCAGGGTAAAGTTTTCCGATGCTCCGGCATACGGCGCTGACGGAGACCAGGTGGTCCAGACCTTCTATACAATATCGCCCTACACACTTGCAAACAGTACCGATTATGGAGAGATGGACTTTGAATACCTGCCTAACGGAGGCTGGGGAAAAGATACCAGCACCATGTGGAATACAACCTGGGATACCGGCAGTGACAGAGTAACCCAGGCTACAAGCCAGAGCTTCAACGGCTGGTATATCTGTTCAATACAATGCTCCAGCTCGGAGGTCAAATATTATATCAACGGATCTCTGGTTGCCTCACACAGCGGCAAATATGTTCCCACCACACCAATGTTCCTGTCCTTTAATGAATGGTTCATAGATGGAGTATGGGCTGGAGGCAGCAGTCAGAGAGCCTATATCCAGGATGTTGACTGGGTGTACTATGCCAAGGACAAGCTTATGACTCCCGCACAAACAGAAGCAAATGTCAATTACTACAGGAATAATTCCGTATCCAGAAAAGATACCGTTAAGAATTCGGCTGCCAATAACGGGCCAAAGGCTGCCATACTTTCAGCGGATAACCCGGTAAATTCCGGCAGTTATGCCATAACTGCAAAGGTGCTTCCAAACAGTGCCGCAACCTCCATAAATATTTATGAAGGCAGCAGCAGGGTGCTAACACAGGCAGTTTCACCAAACTCTTCCCAGGAGCAGACCTTTACATATAATGTAAACGGCAAGGGGGATGGAATATACAGCTATAGAGCCGACCTGTCCAATTCATCGGGAACCACCCAGAGCACTACCACAACTGTTCAGGTAACCCAGTCCTCCGGAAGTACTTTGTTACCTGCATCCATTGGTGTGGACAATGCAAATAATACCGGCAATTATACAGTAACTGTTACCGCTCCTGCAAATAACAGTGCAACCAACCTCAAACTGTATGAAACAGCAGGCGGTACCCCGAATGCAGTACTGAGCAAAACAATTACGCCAAATTCGCCGGCAGTGCAAACCTTCACTTATACGGCGGCAAATAAACCTGCCGGAACCTATACCTACAGGGCTGAATTGTCCAATCCGGAGGGAAACACCGCACAAAGCACCAATCTTACAGTAACAGTGACCTCGGCTCCTGTTTTAAGAGCTCCGGCCGTTTCAGCCGACAGTACGAACAATACCGGCAATTATAACATAACGGTCAGTGTTCCGGCATACAACAGTGCAGCAGGAGTGAAGCTGTTTGAAACAGCGGGTAATACTACAAGCACGGTTTTGGACAAGCCTCTTGCAGTGAATTCCTCCACTGTACAGACCTTCAGTTTTCCAGCTGCAGGAAAAGCACAGGGAAATTATACCTATAGGGCTGAGGTGGCCGATACAGGCGGAAATACCCTGCAGAGCAGCACAGTAACAGTTACAGTAACTCAGAATACCGGAGGCAACACCGATAACCTGGCACTGGGAAAGGGTGTGACCTCAAGCACATATATAGCAAACAGCTCGGTAATTACCGATGCCGACAAGGCCACCTACAATCTGGCCGGTGTCGGGGAAGGTCTGCAGTGGATACAGATCGATCTGGGCCGGAGCTATAACATAAATACCATAAAGCAGTGGCACTATTACGGTGACGGAAGGCAGTACCATGATGTCATAGTCAAGGTATCCAATGATCCGGACTTCAAAACTGGAGTCACCACGGTTTTCAATAACGATAACGACAACAGTGCCGGCTTCGGTGCGGGAACAGACAGTGAATATTCCGAGAGCAGCAGCGGAAAAACCATTAACTTCAACACTGTAAATGCCCGTTATGTAAGACTGTATGTCAATGGAAACAATGTAAATCCATATAACCACTTTGTTGAAGTAGAAGTGTATTAGAAAATACAGCCGCTGCCAGGCCATATTTGAAGCGGCTGTGGTGAGAAATAACCTTATGTATGGACTGAAATTAGAAATATATATATGCAAACAGGGAGGCGGGATGGAACCGCCTCCCTGTTTGTATATATACGGGTTTGCCGGTTTGCGTCTATACAGGGGTTCTTGCGGAAGCAGGTTCAACACTTTTGATCTAAGAATAATGTATATAATTTATAAGTTTATTAAATATGAATTCAATTATGCAAATGCTAGACTTATTCCGGCAGGCACTTTTACAGTACAAAACGAGTTATATTAAAAAGGATAGGTTGCTATGGCACAAGGGAAAATGGAACAGACGGAAGATATACAAATATTGTTTGATGATTTTGACTATACCGGCCCGGAAGACAAAAACCTTGCCGGTTTCAAGTGGTCCGTAAAGGAGGGCATTGCCGGTCCTGGACCTGTGGGCTGCAGTTGGTCCAGAGATAATATCAGTTTTATAAGTGATCTGGAAAACAGCAAAAATAAAATCATGAGACTCAGTGCTTCCACCGACGGTACTGCTTCAGGCTGCAGCCATGCCGAGATACTTCACGAAACAAAATACTTTGAGGGAACTTACGCCGCAAGGGTAAGATTCTCCGATAAGCCTCAGGCCGGAGAAAACGGAGATAAGATTAACGAGACATTCTTTACAATATCGCCCCTCAGATATGCAAATGATCCCCTGTACAGCGAATGTGATTTTGAGTATCTGGCCAATGGCGGCTGGGGCAGAGAAGGGGCTACGATGTGGCTTACCTCGTGGCATACATATGAGGATTTCCCCGATTTTAAAATGGATAACATAAATAATGCAATAGGTGAAAGCCATGAAGGCTGGCATGTTTTGGTGTGCGTGGCAGCCGCAGGTGAGGTAAAGTACTATATAGACGGTGTGCTGAGGGCAGTTCATGGAGAAAGGTTTTATCCCAGAGCCTTAATGAATATTTCATTCAACCTCTGGTTTTTAAACGAAGAGGGCGCTTTATTGCCGGAAGGCGGCAAAAGAACCTACACCATGGATGTTGACTGGGTGTTTCATTCGGCAAATCAAATAATGACTTCAGAGGAGATTGCAGATTGTATCAATGCCTATAGGACCCGTGGAATAAAGCGTTTTGATTCGGTTAATGGAAATACGTGACATGGACTGAAATTAGAAAAAAATGCGGCATTTTCACTCTTAACAGCTGAATTATCTAATTATAATACATACTTTAACTAAGCTGTGTTTATGGTTTACATGGATACCTGTTGTTAAAATAAAAATATAACGAGGCGGTAAATGTCCATTGCGTTATAATTTCTGTGACAACAGTATGAAAAAAAATCAAGTAGTTCGGGGAGGAATTACATGTCTTCAAAGAAAGGGTTGCCGGCGCACAAAACATCAATTTTAAAATCAATTCTCTTTTATAAATATTTTTACCTGATGCTGCTTCCTGTAGTCGCATGGTATGCTATCTTTGCATATGCACCGATGTACGGTATAACCCTGGCCTTTAAAACCTTTCATTACGGTAAGGGTATATTGGGCAGTCCATGGATCGGTTTTCAGAATTTTATTGATTTAATGAGTGATACAGGTTTTTGGAGTGCTTTTAAAAACACTATCATCATCAGCTTCGGAAAGCTGCTTTTTCATTTTCCCACACCTATAATTCTGGCTATTTTACTCAATGAACTGATATTTCGACGTGCAAAAAAGGTCTTTCAAACCATACTGACATTTCCGCACTTCATATCCTGGATCGTACTTGCGGGAATCATGACAAATATTCTGGGTCAAAGCGGTGTTGTGAATCAGGTGATTTCAAACCTGGGAGGCGGTACAGTTCCGTTCTTGTCAGATCCGTCAGTATTCAGACCCGTCATATACATATCTCACATATGGAAGGAAATAGGCTGGGACTCCATCATATATATTGCAGCGCTGGCAGGAATATCGCCGGAACTTTATGAAGCAGCCAAAATCGACGGTGCCAGCAGGTGGCACCAGATCAGATATGTTACCTGGCCCGGAATACGTCCCACCGTTGCAATATTGTTTATATTGACCATAGGTCAGATGCTGAACCTGGGCTCAAGCTTCGATCAGATATTCAATCTATACAGCTCTCCCGTCTATGGGGTAGCAGATACGATTGACACATTTGTTTACCGTACAACCTTTACAATCGGTGCTGATTTCGGATATATGACCGCAGTGGGCTTCCTGAAGTCGGCTATCAATGTAGCAATGATCTACCTGGCAAATACACTTGTTAAAAAATCGGGTGAACAAGGCCTGTTCTAAATTTCACAGGTTCATTAAAATATAAATCGGAGAGAGACTATGAATAATACTAAGACTTATACGGATGATGGTTTGTTCGGGAAAAATTCAAAGAGTGCCGGGCAGAAATTCAATAAAGGGGATGTTACCATAAATATAGTCATAACGGCTGTACTGACATTACTTGCACTTGTAGCCATGTTTCCCTTTTATAATGTCATAATTCTGTCCTTCGCTAGTGTGGAGGGTATGGCCAGGCATCCGGTATATCTGCTTCCCTATTCCTTTGATCTCACAACCTATAAAAATCTTTTTGCCGAGGTGAACTTTTACAGGGCATTCGGTGTGTCGGTTTTTGTGACAATTACAGGGGTGGTATTGAATATGTTCCTTTCGGTATTGGGGGCATATGCACTGTCGAAGAAAGCCATGCCGGGAAGAAACTTCATACTGTCGGCAATACTGTTTACAATGTTTTTCTCAGGAGGCTTGATTCCATATTATCTGGTAATTCAGTCCCTGAACCTGGTAAATAATATTCTGGTAATGGTCATACCTACGGGAATAACCACAATGTATCTGATAATTATGAAAAATTACTTCAACACTCTTCCCGACAGCATTGAGGAGTCGGCAAAAGTGGACGGAGCAAATGACCTGTATATACTCTGGAAGATAATTTTACCCATATCAAAGCCTTTTATTGCCACGTTTGCACTGTTTTATGCAGTTGACAGGTGGAATGAGTGGTATAATTCCCTGATTTTTATCAGTGATTCGGCGAAAGTGCCTTTACAGATATATCTGAGAGAGCTTTTGATAAATATGAATGTCCAGCTGAGCTCCTCGGCGGCGGCTGTTGTAGAAAGCAAGGCCGGGGTGGGGATACAGGCCACTCAGATGGCATCCATCGTAATATCCGCAATTCCCATAATGTGTGTGTACCCGTTCCTGCAGAAACACTTTGTGAGGGGAATAATGGTCGGGTCCATAAAAGAGTAGTTAAATCAGGATTTGTTTGTTGGAAATGATTCCAGGAAGTTGTTGAATAACCTTGTTATTTAATGATTTCTAAATATAAATCAAAGGGGGAACAAATTAAATGGGTAAGTTAAAACGCAGTTTGGCAATTATGTTAATGTCGGCTTTACTTGTTTCAGGTGTCACCGCATGCGGAGGAACATCGGAGAATACCGGAGACAGTAAGACATCTGCTGCCGCCGGATCATCTGCAAGTTCCGAGAGCACAAATGCCGCACCGGATGTAAGTGAAAAGATGGATATTTCGGTAGCGCTCTGGGGTATAGATGAAGCCCTGGCAAATGCCGACAATGACCAATTTTTACAGGCAATGTATAAAAAGCTCAATATTACACTGAAACCCCGCCAGATCACCTGGGACGACTATACTCAAAAGGCTCAGATGTGGTCGGCATCCGGTGATATGCCCGACATAATGTCTATTGACGCTGTAGGGACCACCTATTACAGGAACTGGATAAATCAGGGGGTCATTAAACCGCTGCCTGAAGATTTATCAAAATATCCGACTCTCAAGGAGTATATGAACAAGCCGGATATCCAGGCCCTCAAGCAGCCTGACGGAAAAATATACACAGTTCCGAGGAGTTTGTACGATTCCCTGGACTATTGCGCACACGACAGAATAGTTTTATACCGCTGGGATCTGGCTCAAAAAGCAGGCATAACCAAGGAACCTGAAACCTGGGATGAATTCAACGCAATGCTCAAGGCCATTGTTGACAAGGACCCTGAAGGAAAGAAAATCAGCGGTTTGACCGCCAACAATGTAAAGCAGATCAGCGGATTCTTCTGGCTGTTCAGTGATCCTGCGGCAACCAGTGACGGCAGCGGCAGTGACTTTAAATGGATAAAGAAAGACGGCAAATATGTCCCGGCTGTTCTTACAACAGATTTGGCACTTCCTTCCCTCCAAAACATGAGAACCATGTATGACCAGAGGATGATAGACAGGGATATTGCAAATATGAAGGGCACCCAATCCTATGACAAGTTTGTATCCGGAACATCTGCGGCGTTACTGCTGGTTGGTTACGGCAATGTCAACAATCAGGTCAATGAAAGATGGAAAAAGCTCCATCCCGATGTACCTCTTTTTGACGCCGTAAAGAAAGCGGATTACTTCCCGGCCACAGACGGAAACAAATATCACTGTACCTTTAAGACTTATTGGTCTGAGAGCTATTTCAGCAATAAAATGGACGACAAAAAAATGGATAGGATCATGATGCTGTATGATTACATGCTTCAGCCCGAAACAAAGGAATTCTACAGATATGGAGTCAAGGATGTGGATTACAAGAAAGACGGAGACAAGATCACCAAAATCACAAGCCAGGAGGAGCTTGACAAAAAACAGCCATCATCGGCAAATCTCCAGGCTCTGGTTGAATTCGACAACGCATACCTGTATGATCCCAACAATTCAACTATAGATTCGGCAATACGTGAATCTGCCATAAAAGACCTTGAGCATTCAAGAGAGGTCACAAAGCAGCCCGATTATGAAGTAAAGCTTACAGATATTTCAACTCCCACAAAGGATAAGTTCTCGATACTTGATCATGAATTCATGCTGAAGATCATGGCAGGAAAAGAACCTGTGGAAAAGATGTGGGCCGATGTTCTGAAGGAATATGAAGCCAAGGGCCTGAGCAAGATGATTGATGAAGTCAATGCAAAAGCCAGGGAAATGGGCCTGAACTAAACTAAGATAAGTTAAATAAAATAAACCGATTTATCAGGGGTTGCTGCAAACAAATATCGGCAGGTTACTGTTGTGAAATGACACGGTCGTATACTGCAGATGTCCATGGTTTTGCAGCAGCCCCGTTAAATATGGTGCATTAATAATATAAATGAAAAGCTTTGGAACTCACATGGAGGTCAATATGATAAAATTCGGCACAGGCGGCTGGAGGGCAATAATCGGAGAAGAATTTACCAGGGAGAATCTGGTGATACTTGCCCAGGCCATAGCAGATATGATGCAGGATGAAAAAATAAGCCATTTGGGATTTGTTATCGGATACGACAGAAGGTTTCTGTCTGATAAGGCTGCCGGTTGGTTTTCCGAAATACTTGCAGCAAACGGTATAACTGTTTTCTTTATAGACAGGGTTGCACCCACTCCGCTGGTAATGTACGCGGTAAAAAACTTCAATACCTGCTATGGAGCCGCTGTCACAGCCAGCCATAACCCTGCCGATTACAACGGTATAAAAATTTTTACCCGGGGAGGGCGCGATGCAACGGAAGCAGTAACCGGGAAAATAGAAGAATACATCGGAAAAACCGCAAAGGAAAATATAAAATTCATGGCCTTTGAGGACGGGATTAAAAAGGGCTTGATAAAAATAATCGATCCGATGAACGATTATATAGATACCATCATTTCCATGATCGATACTCAGGCTATAAAGGAAAGAAAGTTAAAGGTTCTTCTGGACCCCATGTTCGGGGTGTCAAAAACCTCGCTTCAGACCATTCTTGTCACAGCCCGCTGCGAGGTGGATATTATCAATGACAGGCACGATACACTTTTTGGAGGAAGGCTGCCCTCACCAAGCTCGCACACCCTGCAGAGGCTCAGGGACATGGTGGTTGAAAAGGGTTATGACATAGGCATCGGAACGGACGGGGATGCCGACAGGCTGGGTATAATCGATGAGAAGGGAAATTTTATTCACCCCAACAGTATTCTGGCCATGCTGTATTATTATCTGCTGAAGTATAAAGGCTGGAAGGGCGGTGTGGTCAGAAATGTCGCCACGACACATTTGCTGGATAAGATAGCCAAAGCCTTTGGAGAGGAATGTTATGAGGTGCCCGTAGGCTTCAAGAATATCAGCTCCATGATGGAGGAAAAATCGGCTTTGCTTGGGGGTGAAAGCAGCGGCGGCTTAACCATCCGCGGACATATCAAGGGCAAGGACGGGATTTTTGCGGCAAGCCTCCTTATTGAACTGCTAAGTATCACAGGCATGAAGCTTTCAGACCTTCTGAACGAGATACACGGGCAATTCGGTAATTTTTATTTTGCCGAAGCGGATTTCAGATATATGGATAAGGACAGAGAAAGACTTATCAGGGTTTTATATAAGGAAAAAAGAATTCCTGATTTTAATATAAAAATAAAAAATATCAGCTATAGTGACGGGGTTAAAATTTATTTTGAAAGCGGCGGCTGGATAATAGTTAGGTTCTCTGGAACCGAACCTTTGCTCAGGGTTTTCTGCGAGATGAATACCCTGGAAGATGCTGACGGTGTCAGCAGAAAGATGAAGGAATTCCTGAAACTTTAGAATATAACCTTAGAAAATATTAATAATGTGAGGGCCATATGGGGACTTTCAAGGAGAAGATACAGGAATTATCAAAATGGAACAGGGAGCTGAAAAATAATAAAATATTGAAGGAAAATCATTCCCTTCCCGGAAACACATATATCCTGGACGACAATGACATTTTATCACTTCCCAGGGACGACGGAGACTGCCGTTATCCCTATGGCAGGGATGGCTTTAATTTCTGGGCCTATACTTCGGGTTACATGCATTGCAATGAAGGGCTGTTTTCGGTATTCCTGAGAGCAAATGAGGGTCAGGAGCCCAAAGTTGCTTTCTTTGCGGGCTTCCCAATAGGTAATGGAACATATAAACCCGTCTCTCTTTTATCTGTGCCCGCAGCCCGCTGCCTTACACCTGGAAAGGGTGAATTTGAACAGTTTACGGTTTTCTCCAGGAGCAGTGTATATTACATCACTGAAACCCACGGTATGAGATTTACCCTGAGAGTCTTTCCGGATAGGGACAGGAAATTATACTTTACCTTATATATTGAAAATCTGGAAGCAGAAAAAAAGGAGCTTTATATATCGAGTTTTATAAACCCCTTCCTGAACCACAGCTTGGGTGAGGACGGGGAGAGCCGCTGGTTCAGGGAAGTGAGCTATATTGAAGCCAGCAGCCGGAATAATGACCTGGGCTCCTTTAAAATAAAGGTAAATGAAGATATCAGCAGAACCACCTCAGTCTCAAATATAGGTGTAATCCGCAGATTCATAAGTATTTCAGGGGACAGTGCGCTGATAAGGCATGAGGAGTCAGCCTCCAGATATGAATATGTAGGAGGTTCCAGGGGCAGCCTCCATGCTCCGGCAGCTCTTGAGGCAGGCAGCTTTCTGCATAAAAAGCATATTTGTGCTTTTACTGAGGCCGGAGCGGCGGCTGATATTATTCATTTGCGGCTTCAAGGAAACGAATGCATAAGATATGATGCGGTACTGGGCTACAGGATTCATTGCAGGAGTGAAGATGAGGCCGGTTACCTGCTGTCAGGACAGTTCACACCTGCCGGGATTGATTTAAGAGAAAGTGAGCTCCGCGAACAGTCGGTCACGGACGGAAAGGACCTGACTTTGAAGGTGGATAGGTCAAATACGGTTTTACTCCGGGAGGGAATATTTAATTCTTTTTTTGAACATTTAAAAACCCAGGTGGAGTTTTGTTCGCTGATAAAGGGATATGTACAGCTCTCTGCCGGCTCATTGATTGGAATAAGGGATATATTTCAGGCACTGGAAGGGTTGGTTTACTGGCAGCCGGACAAGGTCCGCAGAAAGATGCTGGAGGCCATGGAATTTGTGCTGGAGGATGGACGCTGTCCCAGACAGTACACACTCCCCACGAGCCCTGAAACCCCTCCTGTTATGGACTTGAGGCTGTTTATCGATCAGGGTGTATGGGTCATATCGGCAATGAATACATACATACGGGTTACCGGCGATAGAGAAATTCTTTCCGAGGTACGCGGCTACTATGAAATAGTTGACGAGAAAAAAAGCCTGGTAAGGAAGAGTAAGTGCAGAGACAGTGTCCTGGAGCATCTCTTTAAAATAATGAAATTTTTGCTTTCAAACCGCGATACAGATCAGACAGGCTGTATAAAAGTGTTGTACGGGGACTGGAATGATGCCCTTGACGGATTGGGTGTGAGTATTGATCCTAATAAGGAATATGGCACTGGTGTATCGGTAATGGCTTCACTACAGGTATATCAGAACCTGAATGAGATGGCCCAACTGCTGTTGCATTTCAATGCCGCTAAATACGCGGAAGAAATACGGTACTATAAAGCAGCGGCAGAGGAACTGCGTTTCAACCTGCAAAAATATGCAGTCATAAGCAATGACTGCCAACAAAAAAGAATAGTCCACGGTTGGGGAGACAGGAGATCATATTTTGTAGGCAGCTTTGATGATCCCGACCATGTTTCAAGGACCGGACTGACCTCCAATGCCTTCTGGGTGCTGAGCGGTCTTAATTCAACAGACAGATACATGGAAGATACCATTTTGGATTCGTTCCGGGCATTGGACACTAAATACGGTTTTAAAACCTTTGATCATGCCTTCAGCCCCAATACGCCAGGGGTTGGAAGAATACCCAGACTGCCGGCCGGAACTGCGGAGAACGGGGCGGTTTATGTGCATGCGTCGGCATTTGCGGTAATGGCGCTGTTTCAGCTGGGCCGGCCAAAAGAAGCCTGGGAGCAGCTGATCAAGTTATTTCCTTTCACACACCGGACCATATCCTGTTCACCGTACGTAATGCCAAACTCATACGGATTTAATGAAGAAAAAGGGATAGACGGAGAGTCAATGCTGGACTGGCAGACGGGGAGTTCCAATGTCATACTTAAGACACTCATACGTTTTGTAATGGGGATTGAGCCGGATTTTGACGGAATATGGCTGCAGCCGGCAGAAGGGTTTCCTTTTAAAGGGTTTACCTTTGATATTAGAATAAAAGGCTGCAGGTTGAAGGTACAATATAAAAACTCCGGCAAGGGGTCCAGAACCTATTTTGTGAATGACACAAAAAGAGAAGGTATATACAGTGAAGCCATGAAGCTTGACAGGTTGTGGATATCCGACGGGGACCTGAAAACTTCAGTACTGGATATACTGGTGGAAGACTAGGTTAAAGAGCTGTTACAAACAAATGCAATACATATTAAAAGTATTGTAATAGTGCTCCCGTACAAGCATCAATAAATGACTTGCTCACAAAGTACATACCTGAAATTTATACAGCTCACCACAAATGTTTTTGCTGTCGCAGCACACTCGACATCCTGCCTCGGGGTGCTGCTCAAATCGGCTTCCTGCCGATTTGCCAGCTAAAACACTTGTGTTTCGCCTACAATTTCAGGCTGTACTTTTAATTGAGCTTCGCACTTATTGAAGTTGTACTCCGCGCACTAAAAAAGATATTCATGTATTACATTTTGCCGCAATATAAAAAGTCTCCGGTTCGGATTTATATTCTCGATTCAACAACACATAAAAAATCATAGATGGGCTTCAGCTCCTTGAAGCCTTTTTTCAATACCTCGGGAAGCTCCTTTGAAAAGGCCAGCTCAAAGTTGTTTTGCACACTTTCAAAATATATATTTTTTCTGTCCAGCCAGGTTCTGATATTTTCTGGCTGATCGGGAAATTTGGTCCGTTTGTACATTTCCCCGCCTATTATGAATTTATCCTGTGCTTCATAGTATTTTTGTGCCATGATAAAAGCCGGATGTCTGTTGACTATCATATCGCGCATATTGGCCATTGAAGCAGGTTCTGCGCCGTAATAGCCTATTCCGTAGCTGGAACCCTTCTGATCTATTCCAAACCAGAAACAGGGGGCAGTGGACATCAGAGACTTATCCCTTAGAAAAACCAGCCAGACATTATCCCTGTAAAGGGTTTTATCCTTGGTAAAGCGGGTGTCCCTGCGGACTCTGGATATAAGCTTGGAGGGGACGGTTATAAGCTGACTGTCTATCTCCAGCATGGTGGGGGCAAGCTCGTTTATCAGTTCGGTAAAAGGATTGTGAACATACTCTTTATAATCGGCCTTATGGGCATCATACCATTCCTTGCTGTTGTTCATTCTATTTTCAAATAAAAACCTGAGGGCATCTCCGGTAATACCGTTAAAACTCATAACTATCCTCCTGTTATATGTAATATGGTAATAAAGCAAACGTCTGTTCTTTATCTATATATTTTGACAGAAATTTTATCATAAATCAATAGCAAGTAAAGGAACCTGCTTTTCAAACTTATTGGAATTTACCCCATCCCTGTTGGAAAAACCGGCAAAGAGTGATATGATATTTTTACCTCTTTTCCTTGCCTGTTTGTGTATAAGGTGATATATTACAGTGGGGATTGAAGGAATTGAAGTAAAGGATGGATATTTTCAATACATGAATAAAAGCATAGGTTTTTTAGGGCCAAGGGGGACTTTCTCCCACGAAGCTGTTGAAGGATACAGGTCGGGACAAAATAAAGCATATGAATTAAAGGAATACCATTCCATAAAAGATGTCCTTTGTGCACTTAAGGACGGAGAGGTTGACGAGGCAATAGTCCCTATAGAAAATTCCCTCGAAGGTGCTGTAAATGTCACTCTGGATGTGCTTGCAAAAGAAGAGGACATGTTCATCGTTGACGAATTTATCATACCTGTAAACCTTAATCTTGTGGCAAAGCAAGGTACAAAGGCGGAAGACATAAAGGTTTTAATGTCACACCCGCAGCCCCTGGGTCAGTGCAGAAACTATCTGAACACAAATTTTCCGGGAGTTGTCCAACTGGAGGAAAACAGTACTTCAAAAGCGGCTCAGAAGGTGGTTGACGGGGATGGCACCTGTGCGGCCATTACTTCGAAAATTGCAGCAAAAATCTATGGACTTGAGGTTCTGAAAACAAATATCCAGGACAATGAAAACAACCACACCAGGTTTGTTATAATAGCCAGGTCCTTAAAAGCAAAGACAGGTGCAGATAAAACCTCTATTGTGTTTTCAACCGATAACAAGCCGGGAAGCCTTTACAGGGTGTTGGACATATTCAGCCTGTGGGATATAAACATGACAAGGATTGAATCCAGACCCTCAAAGAGTGCGCTGGGGCAATACATATTTTTTATTGATATAGACGGGCATATTGAAGATCCGGATGTACATGATGCTCTGACTATGGTGAAGAGGAAAACCTCCTTTTATAAATTTCTTGGTTCTTATCCAGCATTTGCGGGTAAAATATAACATGAATTTTTTATACAGAGGAAAAAATTTCTGTTGAACCTGTGCGTTATAGCCGGGAAATGAAGTCAAATAACCTTATAAGTGGTATAATTTAGGAACGGTTAAATAATAAAATGCGAAAGTAGTACCTGTTATTAATGCAAAACTTAAAGGATAATTACTTACATAACATTTTGTGGCCGCTATGCGGCTCAAAGCCATAAATATGGCTTGGGAGGTTAATATGGCTTCATTTGATAATCAACTGGATATTACGAGAAATATTAAAATTATTGACTGGCTGAAAAGTGAGCTTCTGACGGATGTGGCCAACTTGTTCAAGGCGCTGGTAAACGGAGTCAGGGAAGAGGTTTCGGACACCATTTCAGATACACTTGCCAATATAATTTTAATTTGTTATCTTCTTGGAAAAAGATTTGGAATTAATTATAGAGCAATTGAAACTAAGATAGAAAATAAGATAAGACTTGGCCTTGTTGAAAACCATGATGTAGAAAAATATTATGGGGATCTCTCGGAGCTTTCAAGGCATTTGAACAGCTCAAGAGGAAGAAAACAGGGGGCCTGAGTCGTGTGCTGGGCAAGAGGAGATTTTTAAATGGATAACAAAAAACTATCACGTATTTTTATTCCAAAGGCAGGTTTCTATCTTTGGGTAATTTTATTTTTGATTGTGATAATTACAATATTAAATCCATTGGTAGCTATTCCTGGATTTGTTTTATTTATTTTTCTCGTTATTTACAATTATAAATCAAACCATATCAGGAACAGAGAAATAACTAAATACATAGAAACACTCACATTTAACATCGACTGTGCCACAAAGGATACCCTGCTCAACTTTCCCATGCCTCTGGTGCTGGCTGAACTTGACGGGACAACTGTCTGGTACAATTCCTCCTTCAGGGGCATTTTTGAAGATGATAACCTTCTCCAGAAGACGGTTTCAAACCTTATTAATGAAATAAGACCCCAGCTTACAGAGGGAGACAGTATAAATATTTCCAGGGATGTCACCATAAACAACCGCTACTATTCCGTATTGGGCAATCTTGTGAAGGTTGATGACAACAACGACAAGGAGAGCGTTATTGTGATGCTCTACTTTGTAGATAATACCGAGCTTGTAAATGAAAAGCAAAAGTTCGAGGACAACAAAAATACGGTGGGCGTTATTGTTATTGACAATTACGATGATCTGATGCAGAGTCTTGAGGACTCAAAGAGGCCTCAGATGCTGGCTGAGATAGAAAAGAAGATTACCAGCTGGATAAGTCATACCGGAGGTATACTGAAGAAGTTTGAAAGAGATAAATATCTGTGCATCCATGCCTTCAAGTATTTAAAAGAATTGGAAGAGAAGAAATTTGAAATCCTTGAGACTGTAAAAGAGATCAATCTGGGGAACAAAATACCTGTGACTTTGAGTATAGGTATGGGCATAAATGCTCCCACAATTGTTGAAAATCTTCAGAATGCTTATGCCGGAATAGATATTGCGCTGGGCAGGGGCGGTGACCACGTCGTAATAAAGGACGGAGACAATTTCAGATTCTTCGGCGGCCGCAACAGGGAGCTTGAGAAGCGGACAAGGGTCAAGGCGAGAGTCATCGCTTATGCGTTGAGAGGTTTGATTGATCAGGCGCCGTCAGTACTGATAATGGGACATGAAAATGCGGATATTGACAGCCTTGGTGCTGCATTGGGCATATACAGAATAGTAAAAAGCCGCGACAAACGCGTAAATATTGTGCTGAATCATTCAAATGCAAATATTGATTCAATATTAAACAAGCTTGCAAAGGAGCCTGAATACAGCAATGTTTTTGTGGGCAGAAACGAAGCCCTGGATATTATAACAAAGAAAACCCTGCTGATAGTGGTTGATACCCACAGGCCGAGCTTTACCGAAACACCCGAGCTTCTCAGGATGACCGATCAGATAGTCATAATAGACCACCACAGACGGGGGGCCGACTTTATACAGGACGCAGTGCTTTCCTACCAGGAGACCTACGCATCCTCAACCTGCGAGCTGGTTACCGAGCTGCTGCAGTATCTCGAAGAGAAAATCAGGCTTACCAATATTGAAACAGAAGCTCTGTATGCGGGAATAGTGGTAGACACCAAAAACTTTATATTCAAAACCGGGGTCAGAACTTTTGAAGCAGCATCTTACCTGAGAAGGCAGGGAGTGGATACCGTCTCGGTCAAGCAGCTGTTCCAAAACGATTTGAAAACGTATATTACAATATCAAATATAGTAAAAGATGCCGAAGTAGTGTATGATAATATTGCGATCTCAACTTGTCCGACAAATATAAAAAACGCACAGTTGATTGCAGCACAGGCGGCAGATCAGCTTTTGAGCCTTTCGGGACTTGTTGCCGCCTTTGTTCTCAGTTATCATGAGGGAGAGGTAGTCATCAGCGGAAGATCACTTGGTGAGATCAATGTTCAGATGATCCTTGAAAAGCTGGGCGGAGGCGGGCACATGACCGTTGCAGGAGCCCAGATCGAAAATGTGTCGATCCAGGAGGCCAAGGAAAGTCTGAAAACCGCAATTTATGAATACATTGACAGTTTGAACAAAGAATAGCTGTCAACCGATTTTTGGAGGTTAAATATGAAAGTAATTTTAAAAGAAGATGTTAAGGGATTGGGCAAGAAGGAACAGATGGTGGAAGCCAGTGACGGATATGCGAGAAACTTCCTGTTTCCCAAGGGACTTGCAGTGGAAGCAACTGCTGCAAATATGAATATCATGAAGACCAGAAAGGAAGCCGAAGCCCATAAAAAAGAAAAGGAAATAGCCCAGGCTAAAGAGCTGGCTAATAAGATAAAGAACATTACAGCAACCATAAAGGTCAAGGCCGGTGAAAACGGAAAATTATTCGGATCAATCACCAGCAAGGATGTTGCCGAAACCCTGAAGACCCAGCATAAACTTGATATCGATAAGAAGAAGCTGGTCATGCCTGATGCAATAAAATCCGTTGGCACTTTTGAGGTTGAAGTCAAGCTTTATCCTGAAATAAGCTCAAAATTTACTGTAAAGATAGAAAGCCTGTAAAAACGCAAAGGAAGAATGGGGAAATGACATGGATTTAGGAGCTCTTGGCAGAATTCCTCCTCAAAGCGTAGAGGCTGAACAATCAGTTATAGGATCAATGCTGATAGACAAGGAAGTAATTCCTGTCGTAATGGAAGTTCTTAAGCCGGAGGATTTCTACAGACCAGACCACAAGGAAATATACGATGTAATTATAGAACTGTTTGACAAGGCTCAGCCCATAGATCTCATAACCGTTTCCGAACGTCTGAGGCTTCATGGCAAGCTGGACCTGGTAGGCGGGCTGGAATACCTGACAAACATTGCAACAGAAGTGCCCACAACGGCAAATGTCAAACATTATGCGAAGATTGTTGAAGAGAAGTCTCTTTTGAGAAAGCTTATAAAGGCATCCTCAGATATAGTGGAACTTGGGTTCAATGCATCTGAAGAAGTCTCCTTCATACTGGACAAGGCCGAACAGAACATATTTGATATTCTTCAGAAAAGAAGCTCTCAGGGGTTTGTTCCCATTAAGGATGTGCTTGTTGATACTTTTAACAAGCTTGAGGAATTATATAATAACAAGGGGCACATAACCGGGATTCCCACAGGCTTTGTGGATCTGGATTTTAAGACCTCGGGTTTACATAATTCGGACCTGGTTCTGATAGCGGCAAGACCTGCCATGGGAAAGACCGCCTTTGCCTTGAATCTGGCTCAAAATGCAGCAGTTCACAGCGGGATTCCCGTTGCATTATTCAGCCTGGAAATGTCCAAGGAGCAGCTGGTAAACAGAATGCTCTGCAGTGAAGCCATGGTGGACAGTAATAAGATGAAGACGGGGCAGCTTGAGGACAATGACTGGCAGAAGGTTGCCAGAGCTTTGGGACCTCTGTCCGAAGCACCGATATTCATTGATGATACGCCGGGTATTTCAATAACAGAAATCAGGGCAAAATGCAGGAGAATGAAGCTTGAGCATAATTTGGGGCTGGTAGTCATAGACTATCTGCAGCTTATGCAGGGGAGCAGATCGAGGAGTGAGAACAGGCAGCAGGAAATATCCGAAATATCCCGTTCTCTGAAGATCCTTGCAAAGGAAATAAATGTCCCGGTCATATGTCTGTCACAGCTGAGCCGTGCTGCTGAAACCAGAACGGATCACAGACCCATTCTCAGTGATTTGAGAGAATCGGGAGCAATAGAGCAGGATGCCGATATCGTTATGTTTTTATACAGGGATGACTATTATAATCCCGACACCGAAAAGAAAAACATTGCAGAGATTATTCTTGCAAAACACAGAAGCGGTTCGACCGGTACTGTGGAGCTGGTATGGCTTGGACAGTATACCAAGTTTGCCAATCTGGAGAAATTCAGGCAGTAGTCAGTGCTTGGCAATAAAGGCCGGTTTTTAGCCGGATTGAAAAAAATCTATTGCACATTCCTTAACAAGAGGATTTATATGCTGAAACAACAGGTTTTAGATACAATTAAAAAGAATGATCTTATTAAATATGGAGATGGTATCGTGGTGGGCATATCCGGAGGGTATGACTCAGTATGCCTTCTCCATATTCTGTATTCCATAGCAGAGGAGTTCTCTCTGAAACTTTATCCTGTTCATATTAATCACATGCTGCGGGGCAAGGAGGCTATGCGTGACGAGGACTTTGTTCTGGCTTTTTGCGCCCGGCTGGGCCTTGATGCGACCGCAGTCAGAACCGACGTTGCCCAAAAGGCCCGGAATGAGAAAATATCCCTGGAGGAGGCAGGCAGAAATGCCAGGTACGAAACCTTTAAACGGATAGCCGCTGAAAAATCGGCGAATAAAATAGCTGTAGCCCATTCCAGGAATGATCAGGCCGAAACTCTGCTTATGAGAATATTCCGGGGAACAGGTCCTGAGGGCCTTAAAGGGATTGAGTACAAAAGGGATAACATAATCAGGCCTCTGCTGGACGCCGACAGGGCGCAGATCGAGGAATATGTCGGGAGTAACGGCCTTAAAGCAATCACCGACAGCTCAAATCTCCACACCGATTATTTCAGAAACCGCATACGCTTAAATGTCCTGCCGGAGATAAATAGGGCCGTGGGAACCGACATTACCGAGAATTTATTGCGTTTATCAAAAATTATAGTGGCAGACGAGGATTTTTTACGATATAATTCTGAATTATACTATGAAAAAGCGGTGCTGGTTAAAAGGGAGTCTTTCATAGAGCTGGATTTGAGAGTACTGGCCCCATTACACCGGGCTGTGGGCAGCCGGGTTTTAAGGCAGGCATTTATTGATGCCAGCGGTGTTGCAACAGGGCTTGAGTATGTACATGTGGAAAAGCTGCTGCAGCTTGTGTCGGACGGACGTACAGGCGCCGGTTTGGATTTGCCGCTGGGCTGCAGGGCTGTGAAATCCTATAACTCCATAACCATACAAAAGCAGGAGGATGAAAAGACCGAAAAATTTGAGTACTGCTTAAAACTGCCCGGCCATACTGAAATTAACATATTAAATAGCAGGATTAACAGCGAAATACTGAATTTCAATAATACAGAACAGTGCAAAGCTTTTATCGGCCGGCAAAAGGGAATTTACAAAGAATTTTTCGATTTTGAAAAGATAAAAAATAAACTTGACATAAACAAGGATTTTCAACCGGTGGTAAGAAACAGACGAGATGGTGATATTTTCAAGCCGCTTAAGGCAAATGGCACAAAAAAACTGAAAGAATACTTTATTGATATAAAAATTCCTAAAAACCGGCGTGACGGTTTTCCATTAATTGCAATAAATAAGGAGATTATTTGGATTATAGGAAATAAAACAAGTGATAATTATAAAGTAACTGATAATACTAAATCTGTATTGATGATTTCTTATGAACAACTGGATTGATCAGGCTTTTATGGAAAAGGTCAACGACGTAAATGAAAAGCAGACCGTGGATTAATAACTTAATTATAGAATAGATTATTATATTATTGATGCTAAAACTTAACAAGGGGGATAAGTGGCAATGGATGTAATTGAGCGAGTTTTAATTTCGAAGGAGGAGCTCGATAGACAGGTAGAAGAGTTGGGCAGCCGTATTTCAAAGGATTATGAAGGGAAAGAACTGGTCATAATCGGAGTATTAAAGGGTGGTTTTATATTCCTTGCAGATCTTGCAAGAAAAATAACCATACCTGTAGATCTGGATTTCATATCGGTTTCCAGCTATGGAGATTCGTCAAAATCATCAGGAGTTGTAAAAATTATCAAGGATGTTGATACAAATATATCGGGAAAACATGTGTTAATAGTTGAGGATATTATTGATACAGGACTCACATTGAATCATCTTGTGGAATTGCTTAAAACAAGGGGTCCCCTCAGTGTTAAAATCTGCGCTGCGCTGGATAAGCCGTCCAGGAGGAAGGCGGAAGTGCATGTTGAATATAAGGGAATTGAAATACCTGATGAATTTGTTATAGGTTACGGTCTGGATTACGCCGGAAAATACAGAAATCTTCCGGAAGTGTGTATCCTAAAAAAGGATGTATACTCAAAAAAATAAAAAATATTGACAGGCAATTGACTTTGTTGTGTTTTATATGTGTATATGCTAATATAATAATACTGTACAAAACAGGAAAAAAGCTAATATACAATGATTATAATGTTTGAACGAAGTGGCAGATTGGTATTAAATTATATATGACAAACGTAGGTGGGGTTGGTTGAATCAGCCTATGGACTAGGTTTGATACCTTGGTTAGCATAAGGAGGGAGATATTTGAAATATTTTAAGGGTATCAGTTTTTATATTATTATTTTTATAATAATTTTAGTAATAATTACATTCTATACTGCATCTGATAATCCTCCAAAAATGGATTATTCTATGTTATTGACCCAGATGGATGCGGGAAATGTAAAAAGTATTGGGCTGCAAACTGACACAGCTACGGTAGAACTTAGGAAACCTTTGGATGAAAAAAGCAAGGTGACCAAATATGTGGTAACCGTTCCGCCTGATGTTACTTCGGCATCTGAAAGGTTCACGGATGCATACGTTGAAAAGAAAATAGAAAAATACAGTGTTACAACTCCGCCGCAGCCACCGTGGTGGGTATCCATTCTTCCGACTATCGGATTTATCGTTATAGTTATTTTAATCTGGTTCTTCTTCATACAGCAGTCCCAGGGCGGCGGAGGCGGAAACAGGGTGATGTCCTTCGGTAAAAGCCGTGCAAAAATGACTGTTGATGATAAAAAGAAGATTACTTTTGATAATGTGGCAGGAGCCGATGAAGAAAAGGAAGAACTGGCTGAAATAGTTGAATTTCTTAAAGCTCCGAAAAAGTTTGTTGAGTTGGGTGCCAGAATACCAAAGGGTGTACTTTTGGTGGGACCTCCCGGTACAGGTAAAACCTTGCTTGCAAAGGCCGTATCCGGTGAAGCGGGAGTGCCTTTCTTCAGCATAAGCGGTTCAGACTTCGTCGAAATGTTTGTGGGTGTGGGTGCTTCCCGTGTCCGTGATCTTTTTGAGCAGGCAAAGAAAAACGCACCCTGCATAGTGTTCATTGATGAAATTGACGCTGTGGGCCGACACAGAGGAGCCGGTCTGGGCGGCGGACATGATGAAAGAGAACAGACTCTTAACCAGCTGCTTGTTGAAATGGATGGTTTCGGTATTAATGAAGGAGTAATTATCCTGGCGGCCACCAACAGACCTGACATTCTGGACCCGGCCCTGCTGAGACCCGGACGTTTCGACAGAAGGGTTGTAGTAGGACTTCCCGATATAAGGGGAAGAGAGCAGATATTAAAGGTTCATTCAAGAGGAAAACCTTTGTCCGAGGATGTAAAACTTGACGATCTGGCAAGAATAACACCCGGCTTTACAGGTGCCGATCTGGAAAATCTGCTGAATGAAGCAGCTCTGCTTTCTGCCAGAGCAAATAAGAAGAAAATTGGAAATGAAGAGATAAAGGAAGCCGCCTTCAAGGTCATGATGGGCCCTGAAAAGAAGAGCCGTGTTATGAGTGAAAGAGACAAAAAGGTTACGGCTTTCCATGAGGCAGGCCATGCTATTGCCATAAAGCTTGTATCTACCAGCCAGAAGGTTGACAGAGTATCCATTATTCCTGCGGGTATGGCCGGCGGTTATACTGCAAGCAGACCTCAGGAGGATAAGAGCTACCACACCAAGTCCCAGCTGATAGAGGAAATCATAATTGCCCTGGGAGGCAGAGCTGCCGAACAGATCATACTTAATGAAGTCAGTACCGGAGCTTCCAGCGATTTGAAGAAGGTAAACCAGATTGCAAAGAACATGGTTACCAAGTACGGTATGAGTGAAAAACTGGGAAATATGATTTTCGGGAATGAAAATGACGAAGTGTTTATAGGAAGAGACCTGGCCCATTCCAGGGATTACAGCGATGAAATAGCTGCAATCATTGATAATGAAGTGAAGAGTATCATCGACAATGCGTACGAAAGGACCCTTAAACTCCTGACGGATAATATCGACAAGCTGAACAGGCTTGCAGAGATTCTTCTTGACAAGGAGAAGGTTGAAGGTGCGGAATTCGAGTCAATATTCGAAGGTTCGGTTCTGGAAGGGGCAGCTCCTGCACCTCAATTGGAAGGTTAATTAATATTTTATTTAACAGCAGAAGGGTTTGCTCAACAAAAGGGCAAGCCTTTTTGTTTAAAGAAACTTTTTTTAGATTATAACGCGTAAATTCAGCAGAAAATTTTTCGGTTGCAGAAAAATTTTCTTACATCTATGCGTTTCAACGAGGCAATGGTGTCCTAATGGACATCTATTGCCTCGTTATAATGTGGAAATGTGAAAACAAAGCTTAATATTGGGGTGGAGGTTGAATATGAAAAAGGAATTGTGGCGGAAATCCGTTCTGAAGAGGCTGATCATATCATTTATTTTAATTCTTATGCCCATATATATTCTCAGTATAATTATATACGATCTGGGTATCAGCACCTTGAGAAACGAGATTTCAAATTCCATGGTTTCGCAGCTTTCCTTTTACAAAGACAGTCTTGAGAATGATATAAACAGAGTGGGGAATCTGGAGGTTGAACTGGTCAATGACAAAGACCTGAACAGGCTGGCTGCCATCCCGGAATCAATGGACGGGATCGAACAGATGGAGAGAATACTCCGGGTTCAGCAAAGGTTGTATGCCGTTAAGAGCAGCAGTAAATATATAGGAGATATGTATGTTATGATCCCTGCACTGCAGCGGACTGTGTCCTCCACATCGGTATCGGAATTTGACAGTGATTTGTTCGAGAAAATGAAATATATGGATTCCCACCCTGAAGCCGAGCTTGATAAGAATGTTATCAAATATATGACGGTTTCATATCCCTACGCCTATATGACCAATAAGCGGGAAAAGCTTTTTATTATTGTCATAGAGATATCAAAGAGCAGAGTGATTGAAGCTTTGCAGTCAATGGTACAAAATCCTGCCGCAGGAGTTATGTTTGTAAAAAACTCAAACAAGTCAATAATTGCAGCTGATAATAATGATTTAAACCAGCAGGTGTTTAACAAAATAACCAGAAAAAATAACGCGGAGGAAATCGTTGTAAATAATAACAGGTATCTGGCGGTATCCTTGAATTCCAGCGTATTTGATTCCACACTGTGCAAATACCTTCCGGAGGATTCGGTATTTTATGCCCTGAAAAAGTACAGCAGCTGGTTTCTGCTGCTGACGGTGTCGGCTGTGGTTATTATAGTACTTTTTTCAATCTACATGTATAACTTCATCCATAAGCCTATCAGCAAGCTGGCCGCATCCTTTAAAAAGGTTGAAAAGGGAGATTTTGAGATAAATATTGAGCACAGGCACGATGATGAATTCAGATATATTTATCACCGTTTCAATGTGATGATTGAAAATCTTAAAGCTCTTGTGGACCAGGTCTACAAGCAAAAAATATTGGTTCAGAGGGCTGAAATGAAGCAGCTTCAATCTCAAATCAGGCCCCACTTCCTGTATAACAGCTTTTTTATTTTAAACACCATGGCCCGGGTAGGTGATTATGACAATCTGGAGGTATTTACTGAGCAGCTGGGTCAGTATTTTCAATTTATTACGAGAAATGCCGCCGATGAAGTTCCTATTGAAAAGGAGATCAATCATGCGAGGGTTTACTCGGAAATTCAGGCCATGCGCTTTTCAAATCAGATAAAAGTCAGGTTTGACCAGCTTCCCGATGAATTCAAGGACCTGGTTGTACCAAGACTTATTTTGCAGCCTGTCATTGAAAATGCTTTTGAGCACGGCCTGACAATGTCCAACGGGCAGGGGCTTCTGGTAATCAGCTTTGAGAATAATGAAAACCAATACAAAATAATTGTTGAAGATAACGGAAACAATCTGGATGAACAAATACTCATCTCCATGAGAAATTCCCTGGAGGAAAATTCCGAAAGTGCGGAGGTTACCGCACTGCAAAATATTCATCAGAGGTTGAAGCTCAAGTTTGGTCCCTCCAGCGGTTTGCAGCTGGAAAAAGGCGCACTTGGAGGACTAAGGGCTACAATTACAATCTTTATTGAAAAGGAGGATCAGAATGTATAGACTGCTGATAGTAGATGACGAAGCAATAATCGCAGATGGTCTTTGTGAGGTTCTGGGCAACATCAGGGAGGTTGAGCTGGATGTATACAAGGCATATTCAGGCCAGGAAGCCCTGAACTTACTCAACCGCACAAGAATTGACATAGTGCTCACCGATATCTGCATGCCGGAGATAACAGGCCTGCAGCTTTTGGAAACCATCCGCAGCAAATGGCCTGAATGCAAGGTGATATTTCTGACCGGCCACAGTGAGTTTGAATACGTTTATACTGCCATTCAAAACGATGGTGTGAGCTATATACTTAAAACCGAAGGTTATAATAAAATAATTGAAACCGTCATAAATACAGCCGGGAAAATTGAGGAGGACTTGAAGAAATCCGCCCTGGTAAAGCAGGCCCAGGAACAGATTGTAACCACAAAGAGCCTTTTGCAGACAATATATTTGAGGGGAATACTCAATAACGAATTGAGCCTGTCGGAAATCAGACAGCAGCAGTTTGACGAGCTGGAAATTCCCCTGTCTGTGAAGAAACAGGTGGTAATGCTGGCCGGAAGGATTGACGATATTCCGAAGGGGACTCCCTACTCGGTAAAATCCGAATGGTTTTTGAACATAAAGTATATTGCAGAAAAATACCTGTCTTCAAAAACACGTTTTGCATATCTGAATCATGACAATTCCACTCTTATATGGTTTATACAGCCTGCGGCAGATGAAGACGGACAGTCCGGAGAGGAAGTCTGGAATGATATGCTCACTTTTGTAAAGGGTGTTGCGGAATTAATGCAGGAATCCTTTTGGAACTCCACAGGCAAATCCATATCCTTTGTTCTCGATGATACCCATGTGGGCTGGAAGGAGCTGCGGGACAGGTATTTTACTTTAAAGATGCTCCTAAACTATAAGATAGGCAAGGGTGAAGGCCGCCTTCTTTCTGATACTACTTTGCTTGAGAAGGATTTTCAGAATTCCTCTGTAATGGGAAAAGGCGGTCTGCCAAACCGGTACAGAACCGATGACCTGGCTGAAATACTTGAAAACGGGACAAAGGAGGATTTTCTTGCATGTCTTGGCAAACTGACAGAGAAGCTCTTAAAAGCACAGAGCATGCATGATATAGTGGCCGTTGAACAATATTTTGCCATAGCATTGGTTATTCTGTCCTATATCAACAAGTGGAATCTCACCGAAAAGATTGCCTTCAAAATAAGTATATACCAGCTGATGAACCTGGAATACCATGAATCCTGGAAATATGCCGTTGAGTATCTGAAACAGCTCGGGGGCATTTTGTTTGAGATACAGGAAGGTGAAGAGGAAAAAAGAGCACAGGATGTTATCGGTATTGTTCAGAAGCATATTAATGACAATCTTCACCTGCAGGATGAAGTATCCCTTATAAGGCTTGCTGAAATAGTATATTTCAATCCGTCCTATCTCTCCCGCTTGTTTAAGCAGGTAACAGGAACAAACCTGTCGGACTATATCAGCGACTGCAGGATAAGAAAAGCAAAGAAACTGCTGGAGAGCCCTGATTTCAAGATTCATGAAATTTCCGAAGCGGTTGGTTACTTGAGTGCTACAAATTTTGCACGCTTCTTTAAAAAAGTTACTTCAATGACTCCTCAGGAGTACAGAGACTCAAAACTCATCAAGTAAAGAGATGATTTGAAAGTAAAGATATGAATATTGTTCGGTGATATTGCCGCCCTTATAATTTAATGTAGATACTGCTCTATTAAATAACATAAGCTCTACATAAAAGGAGGAGGCAATTATGATCAGCGCAAAAAAGCTGAGGCAACTACCTCTGCATATCATGGTTATACCAGGGGTCATCATAACATTAATTTATCACTATATTCCCATGCTGGGAATTATCATGGCTTTCCAGAAGTTTGTCCCTGCCAGGGGATTTTTTAAATCAAAATGGGTGGGACTTGATAATTTCCAATACATGCTGAATTTACCGAATATCAGATCGGTAATATTTAATACTGTATTCATATCACTGATGAAAATCATTGTCGGTCTTATAGTTCCTGTAGTGTTTGCATTGCTTCTCAATGAAATGAGAAGGGAACGGTACAAGCGAACCCTGCAGACAATTATCTATTTTCCCTATTTTCTATCATGGGTAATACTTGGAGGGATACTTATTGACGTACTTTCTCCTTCAAGCGGTATTGTAAACCAACTGCTCGGCCTGTTTGGAATAGATCCCATCTTCTTCCTGGGGGACGCAAAATGGTTCCCGTATACACTGGTTTTAACAAATACCTGGAAGAGTTTCGGATATGATACCATTGTTTACCTTGCAGCTCTTACAAGTATTGACATGGCCCTGTATGAAGCCGCATATGTGGATGGTGCGGGACGCTGGAAACAAACCCTGCATGTTACCATACCGGGAATACTTCCAATAGTTACACTTATGACTGTGCTTGCACTTGGAAACATATTAAATGCAGGTTTCGACCAGGTATTCAACCTCTATAGCCCGCAGGTTTACAGCACCGGAGATATTCTTGATACCCTGGTGTACAGAATAGGTCTTGTTGATGCACAGTACAGTGTGGCGACAGCTGTAGGTCTCTTTAAATCGGTAATATCATTTGTACTTATTTTAATTTCTAATAAACTGGCCAATAAGTATGCCGGATATAGAATATTCTAGGGGAGGATGGGGTAAAATGAAGAATTATTCAACTTTGGGCTCTAGAGCATTTAGTATATTTAACTATGTATTTCTTAGTCTGGTAGCTTTCGGATGTCTATTGCCGTTAATTAATGTCCTGGCAATATCATTCAGTTCCAAATCAGCGGCAGCGGCAGGTTATGTAAAGCTTTGGCCGGTTGATTTCACACTGGATTCTTACGCCTTTGCTCTTAAAAAGCAGGAATTCCTGGCAGCCTTTTTGGTTTCTCTTAAGAGAGTGGGTCTGGGTTACATTGTGAATATGGTTTTGACCATATTTATTGCCTACCCCTTAGCCAAGGAAAAATCGGAGTTTTCCGCAAGAAACATATATGCCTGGTTCTTTATTGTAACAATGCTTTTCAGCGGCGGTCTCATACCAACTTATATGGTTGTAAGGTATACCGGCCTGATGGACTCCATATGGGCTCTGATCATACCTAATGCAGTACCGGTATTTAATGTTATCCTGCTGATGAATTTCTTCAGGGGATTGCCGAAGGAAATTGAAGAAGCAGCATTTATAGATGGCTGTGACTACTGGAGGACTCTTTTTAAGATTGTATTGCCGCTTTCACTGCCTTCCATAGCTACTTTGTCACTGTTTGTATTGGTTGGGCACTGGAACGGATGGTTTGACGGTCTCATCTATATGAACTCAACATCCAAGTGGCCGCTCCAGAGCTATTTGAGATCAATCATAATAAATGCCGACACTATGATGAGTGCCAGTGATGAAATTGCAACAATGCGGAATGTATCCAACCGAACCTTCAATGCAGCACAGGTGTTCCTGGCGGCAGTTCCGGTACTTGCGGTATATCCGTTCCTGCAGAAGTACTTTATGAAAGGTCTTGTAATGGGAAGCGTTAAAGGTTAAAAGTATGTTTAGGAGGCTAATATGACTTTTTCGGGAGAGTTTCACAATAATGTATGGGGAGATATTGGAAATAATTTATATAAAAATCCGGTTCTCAATGCCGACTATTCAGACCCCGATATAATCCGGGTGGGCAGCGATTTTTACATGGTCTGCTCGGATTTTCACTACATGGGAATACCGGTGCTGCATTCAAAGGATCTGGTGAACTGGACAATCGTCGGACGGGTATATGACAGGTTGAATATTCACAGCAGATATGATGAGATGGATGGTTATGGCAAGGGAAGCTGGGCGCCTGCTCTCAGATATAATGACGGATGTTTTTATGTATACTTTTGCACACCCGATGAAGGTTTGTATATGAGCAGTGCGGAACAACCCCAGGGCCCGTGGACTCCCCTGCATGAGGTAAAGAGAGTTTCCGGCTGGGAAGACCCGTGTCCTTTCTGGGACGATGACGGCAATGCCTATCTTGGACACAGTACGGTAGGGGCGGGGCCCATCATAATCCACAGGATGAGTACTGACGGAACACAGCTTCTGGATGAAGGGGTTATTGTCTACGTTGGAAAAATAGCGGAAGGAACTAAAATATACAAACGTAATAACTATTATTACCTTGTTATTCCCGAAGGCGGAGTTGAAAAAGGCTGGCAGACTGTGCTGAGATCCGGGAACATATATGGACCCTATGAGAGGAAGGTCGTTTTGCAGACCGGCAATACAGCTGTTAACGGGCCTCATCAGGGCGGTCTGGTGGAATTGGAGTCGGGGGAAAGCTGGTTCATGCATTTCCAGAGCGCAGGTCCGTTAGGCCGTGTGTGCCATCTGCAGCCGGTGACATGGGTGGATGACTGGCCTTTGATGGGGAATGAAGGTGAGCCGGTCAGTATATATAACAAACCAAATGTAGGTAAATTCTATCCGGTGACATTGCCACAGGCCTCTGATGAGTTTGATGCTCCCGAACTTGGGCTCCAGTGGCAGTGGAATCACAATCCGGTCCGGGAGAAGTGGTCCCTGGCTCTGAGACCCGGCTGCCTGTCTTTGACTGCTATGAAAGCGGACAATATTTATCAGGCCAGAAATACACTGACACAAAAGCTGATGGGGAAATACGGGGCTATAACTGTAAAGATGGACACCAGGCATATGCAAGCCGGACAAACGGCAGGCTTATGCTATCTGGGGGGGAAAGAGGAAAACTGGGTCGGAGCTGCGGCTGGTGCCAATTCCTGCCGGATAAAAGCTGTAACCGGGGGTACCGTCTATTATGGACCTGAGATTAAAGCCGGGGAAGTCTGGTTTAAAACAATAGCGGACCTGGATGGTAAAACGGAATTCTATTTCAGTTTAAATGGACATGATTTCTATCGGCTGGGCGGGTATTGTGTGTTGAAAGAGGGCTTCTGGAAGGGCGCAAGAGTTGGCCTGTTCAGCTACAACACTGAAGCTGCGGCCGGCAGAGCCGATTTTGACTACTTCCACTATGATGTATTTAAGTAAGAGTTATCAATTTTTGTTTTAAAATTCTAATCAAAGTAAAGAGATGAATTGAAAGTAAAAATATGAATATTGTTTGAAGAACTTAGGGGTCCTATAATAAAGTTGAGGCCTCAGTAAACAAATAAAATCGGAGGGAACTTATGAAAAGATTTTCTTTAACCCGACTGGCAGCTCTTTCATTGGCAGCTATGATGACAGTTTCAATGGCAGCTTGCGGCAGTAATGACGGCAAGACCAGTGAAGCAACCTCAAGCGGTTCTTCAGCCGCTTCCTCAACAGCAGCAGTTGATCAAAAACCTGCGGATCTTTTGGCTAAATACACACCCGAAATTGATTTGACAGCATGGAGATACCTTAACAACGGTATTGAATTTGCACCTGGTGATACTATCGACAACAATGTCTGGATGAAACATTATAAAGAAGACTACGGTATTAATCTTAAGTATGTTTGGACTGTTCCGGAAGAACAGTTTGACCAGAAATTGAATATATCTGTTGCTTCGGGAGACCTACCCGATATTATGTGGCTTAGAAACAAACAGTTGATTGAGCTGGCTGAAAACGACATGCTCTATGATTTGACAGATTTATATAAGAGCAATACATCAGATTTTGTAAAAGGTATATTGGAGCAGGACAAGGCAAGCTTTGATTCTGCTAAAATAAACGGTAAACTTATGGCGATACCAAGCACCGCATCATCAGTGGACAATCTGCAGATTCTCTATATAAGAGCTGATTGGCTGAAAAATCTTGGTCTCGAAATGCCCAAGACCTTACAGGAATTGTACACTGTAGCAGAGGCGTTTGCAAAGAACGATCCTGACAAAAACGGTAAGAACGATACCATTGGTCTTGCACTTGTTAAGAACTTCCTTGATACAAATAATAAACATGGATCTGCAGCCGGCCTGTTTGCAGGTTATCATGCTTATCCCAGAAGATGGATAAAGGATGAATCGGGAAATGCGGCATATGGTTCAATCCAGCCACAGGTCAAGACAGCATTGCAGGAGATGCAGAACATGTACAAGAGCGGTCTTCTGGACAAGGAATTCGGTGTCAAGGACAGGGCTAAGGTCACAGAAACAGTATCAGCCGGTAAGGTTGGTATTACCTACGGCGGATTATCCTCACCCGGCGCCTTCCTCAAGGATAACGCAATCAATGATCCCAATGCCGACTGGCAGGCAATAGAACTGGTGTCGATAGACGACAAGCCTGCAACACCTGTTACCTCAATGCCTGTTTCAAGATACTTTGCGGTCAGTAAGAACTGCAAAAATCCCGAAGCAATTATGAAAATCCTTGAAGATACTTGTGTAGGATACCAACCAGGTAATTCCCCGGAATTAAAGGAAAGAAACGACAAGTTTGGTGTAACTCCGGATGGTATAGCCGTATGGCAATATCAGTTGATATCAGTTGAACCGGCTCTTAAAAACCTTAACGCTCACAATAACGTAATAGAAGCTATCCAGAGTAAGGACACTTCAAAATTAAATTCTGAGGAAATGGGTTACTATGAAAAAATTCAGAAATCCCAGGCTGGAGACAGACAATTCTGGGGTGATGAAAGAATATTCGGTACACCTTCCAGCAGTGATGTCATAGGCAAATATGTTGACAGCAACAACCTGCTGACAAATCTGTTCTACGGTTCTCCGACACCTACGATGGTTGAGAAGCAGGCAACACTTGAAGCTATGGAAGATGAAGTATTTACAAAGATTATAATGGGTGCCTCCATTGATTCCTTTGATAAATTTGTTTCAGATTGGAAGAAACTCGGCGGAGACCAAATTACAAAAGAAGTTAACGAATGGTATGCACAGGCAAAATAATATGATGTACTTATGATTAATTAAATGTATAACATGGAGGATGCGGCTGATTCAGCCGCATTCTTTTTAAGAGTATAGGAATTTATAACTTTTGGAACAGTAATGAGGCACTTATAATACTGGGTTTGAATGTGTACACCAGAGAATTCAAACATTAAATTTCTATACTCGGGGTTTGGAAAGGGGAATCCCCTTCCCGGTTTGGAGGGGGTGCTCAGGAGCGTAAGCTCCGTCGAAGGGGGGAGTAGTCCCCCATAGCGAACAAGATAATTTGCGTAGCATAGGCAGATTACTTGAGTAGGCGCGAAGCGGATTTGCGAAGCAAATTTCTTGAAAGGGTAAAAGGGGACGTTATGCAAAAGACCGATTCCAAATATAACTCAGAAAAGATAAACAGATATGCATTGGTTACTCGTAACAGCCCGGTACTGGAAGCGCCGGATACAAAAGCTCCATTAACTGTGGGGAATGGCGAATTTGCCTTTACCGCCGATATTACAGGACTTCAAACCTTTTATGAACAATACGAATATTTTCCCCTGTGTACAATGGCACAGTGGGGCTGGCATTCCTTCCCGGTTGAAAGGGATTATTCAAAACTGCGGCTTAAACAATATGAAAGCCATGGCAGGCTGGTGGGCTATGCCGCAGATGACACAGGTCAGGAGCAGCTGTTTAAAAATCTGAGGGAAAATCCTCACCGTCTGAACCTGTGTAATATTAAGCTGAACCTAAAAGAAAACAACAGGACGGCAGTCCTGTCAGACATAAAGAATGCAAGGCAGAAACTGGACTTGTGGCAGGGCATACTGCAATCCGACTTTATGGTATTTAATGAAAGCGTCAGGGTGGAGACCTGTGCAGACCCCGAAATTGATGCCGTAAGCGCATGTGTGGGTTCAAATCTGGCCCGGTCGGGAAGGCTGGAGGTTGTATTTGCCTTCCCATATGGAAGTCCTGAAAAAAAGGCATCGGATTGGGAGCGGGAAGAGGCACATAAAAGCGAAATCGTGCATTCCAGTTCCGGCAGGGTTATTATCAAGAGAACTCTGGACAGGGATGAGTATTATGTTGACATTGTATTTAGTTCACATGCAGGAATAGAGCAAACAGGCTGCCACCAATTCACTCTTTCGCCGGCGGAGAATACAGGCGAAATTTGCTTTACAGCAAGCTTTTCTGCCCAAATGCCTGCAAATATGCCAGGGGATTTTCATGAAACCAAAAGCCGCTCCTCAACTCACTGGGAAAAATTCTGGAGCAGCGGAGGAGCAGTACAACTGGTCAACTCTTCCGACAGCAGAGCTGCCGAACTGGAAAGGAGAATAGTTCTTTCGCAATATCTGACGGCTGTTCAATGCAGCGGAACCACTCCGCCAGCTGAGACAGGACTAACCTGCAACAGCTGGTACGGGAAATTTCATCTGGAAATGCACTACTGGCATGCGGCACAGTTTACACTTTGGGGAAGACCCCAGCTGCTGGAACGGAGTCTTGACTGGTATCTGAAGATACTGCCCCAGGCGGGGAAGGATGCTGAAAATCAGGGATATGAAGGTGCCAGATGGACAAAAATGAGTGACCCCAGCGGGCTTAATGCTCCATCCAGCATAGGAGTACTTCTGGTGTGGCAGCAGCCCCATCCGATAATGCTTTCGGAGCTGTGCTACAGGGCCCGGCCGGAGATGGAAACATTGAAAAAGTATCGCAGCCTTGTAATGGAGAGTGCCGATTTTATGGTTTCCTTCCTGCATTATGATAACGAAACCGGCAGATATGTTATGGGCCCTCCTCTCATACCTGCACAGGAGACACATGCACCCGAAGACACCATGAACCCGGCCTACGAGCTGGAATATTTCCGCTGGGGGCTTAAGACGGCTGTGGAATGGCAGCTGCGTCTGGGAGAGAAACCAAACTCCCGGTATCTTGATGCAGCAGCAAAGTTGTCTGCGCTTCCTGCAAAGGACGGCGTGTATCTGGCCCATGAAAACTGTCCCGAGACCTTCACCAAAGCACCCTTTAACCATGACCACCCCTCCATGCTTGCAGCACTGGGAGTCCTCCCTGGAGAGACGGTGGACAGGGGGATAATGGAGAACACTTTAAGACGGGTTCTTGAATGCTGGGATTTTGATTCCATGTGGGGCTGGGATTTTGCAATGATGGCCATGTGCTGTGCCAGACTTGGCCTTACATCACTTGCGGTGGATTTACTGCTGGCGGATAAACCTAAGAACACCTATGCTTTAAACGGCCATAACTCCCAGGCAGACCGGGAGGACCTGCCTCTCTATCTGCCAGGCAACGGCAGTCTGCTGCTGGCTGTGGCCATAATGGCAGCAGGCTGGGAGGGTGACGGAGGAAAACCTCTGCCGGGCTTCCCGGACGATGGCAGCTGGTGTGTTGAGGCAGAGGGCTTGCTGAAATATATTTAGGAATGACAAAATAATAATCCCGGATGTCTTGGGCGGTTATTTTCCGTCTTTTCAGCATTTGATGTCAACGTTAGTATGTGTACTTGAGCTGAACAGTTGTGCCGGTTCATTGTGTATAAATGAAGGTTATGATTTTTTTGGGCTGATAAATGAATCTTACAAAATAGGTGACACACCAAATAAATGTGCACTATGTGGTCAAGTTGATACAGAATTCATTAGTTTATGCAACATATAAATTAAAAAGGAAAGGTGTGATAAAATTATGAGCAGGCTTGTTAAAGTAAAAATGACGGATACAAATGGTCAACCAATGCCGGAATACATATTAAATACTCTTTACGCAAGCGATATGTATTTTGAACCTGATATCCGCAAAAGCACTGTTATGTCCGACGGCACTGTCGAACTCCAGGTAGAAAGCCCGACCTTTATGCTCCATGGACGTGTGAACCTGCCCCTCTATGGCAACATTTGGGTAATGGCCCATAATCACGGGGAAGGATATAAAAACTCGGATTTTGCAGACGAAAGAATTTTTAATTTTGTTGCTGAAGCAATCGGAACCTATCTCTGGGAGGCTGAAAACTTTTCCAAGGGGATTATCCCCACACCATATGCAAGAGGACATTTCGATGCGGCAAAGGAATATTACTCACTGGCCGGCAAAGGTGTAGATGCCGGTTACTGCCGTTTAAAGGCCCTGTCGCATGCGGTTATGGCGGCAGAGGCAATGTGTTATGAAGCTGCCCTTGCAAAACTGGCCGAGAAGCCGAAACCTGAGCTGATGCTTGGCTGCAACATATTCAAGCATGCAGGAAACGACCGGCATGGGGAATATTTCAAGGAGCTTTTCAATTTCGCAACGATACCTTTCTACTCTTACCAGCTGGCTCCCGAGGAGGGATGCCTGGATTTTGAAAGAAGGGATGAATTGGTGGATTGGTGTGAAGCCAATGGGATAACACCAAAAGGACATCCCCTGTGGTTTGGACACAAGGAAACAAATCCTGCATGGATGTTCACAAAAAGTTATGAAGAGCTCTCAGAGTTTGCAAGGGATACAATCAAAAAGACAGCGGGCCGTTACAAAGGCCGCATAAAAGTCTGGGATTCCATGAATGAACCCCATGACTGGGCAAACTGCTTCAATTTTACTCAGGAGCAGCTTATGGAGCTTACACGTATCTGCTGTGAGACGGTACGTGAAACCGATCCCGGTGCAACTTCAATTATAAATGTTTGTCTGCCCTTTGCAGAATATGTAGCAGGGAAATTTGTCTGCTACGGACCTGTTTTTGATCAGTCCGTTTCCCCCATGAAATTTTTCAGACGCGCAATAGAAAAAGGCATTGATTTTGATGTGGTAGGAATACAGCTTTACTTCCCGGCAAGGGACATGGTTGCCGTAAATCGTCTGCTTGACGTATATGCAGGCTTCGGAAAGCCCATCCACATAACCGAAATGGGTGTTCCAGGCGGGAACACAAGAGGACAGACTGACGACATCAGCACAGTTGATCCCCAGTCACAGATCGGACTGACAAAAGGCGGCTGGCATTCGGCCTGGAATGAACATGTTCAGGCCGATTGGATGGAACAGTTTTATACCATCGCAGCAGCCCGGCCCGAAATCAAGGCCCTGACCTGGTGGGATTCAATGGACCCTGGCTTTATGAAAACCAGCCCGTTCCTTTTTGAAGACCAGGTGCCCAGAGAGATGTATTTCAGACTCAAGTCGCTGAGGCACAGGCTGAGAGGCAGGCCGGAAAATCTGAAAATCGGGCACTGATGATACTGCCTGAATTAAATATCAAAGTCTTAAAGAGTATGGAGGAGTTAAAAATGAAGTACGATAAGAATAATCTAAACATTGCCTATATCGGCGGAGGTTCAAGAGGCTGGGCATGGAACCTGATGAAGGATCTTGCCGTGGATGAGGAGATTTCAGGTACGGTAAGGCTGTACGATATTGATATGGACGCAGCAAAAGCAAATGAAAAAATAGGAAACATGCTTTCATCCCGTGCAGATGTACCCGGAAAATGGCAGTATAAAGCCATGGAAACTCTGAAAGAGGCACTCACCGGTGCGGATTTCGTAATAATATCCATCCTTCCCGGTTCTTTTGAAGAGATGGCTTCAGATGTCCATTTGCCGGAAGAGTACGGAATATATCAGTCGGTTGGCGATACTGTGGGACCGGGAGGGCTTGTAAGAGCTTTGAGAACAATTCCAATGTTCGTAGAGATTGCAGAAGCCATAAAAGCACATTCTCCAGAGGCCTGGGTCATTAACTATACCAACCCCATGACCCTCTGTACAAAAACCCTCTATAAGGTATTCCCGGCAATAAAAGCTTTTGGCTGCTGTCATGAAGTATTTTCAACACAAAAGCTTATGGCGGCAATGCTGAAGGACATGAGAGGGATAGAGGGCATCGGCAGAGAGGAAATAAAGGTAAATGTCATAGGCATCAACCACTTTACATGGCTCAATAGTGCGGCGTATCAGGGTGAGGATCTGCTGCCGCTGTACAGGCAATTTACAGAAAAATATGCCGAAGAAGGTTTTGCCATCGATGTGGAAGCGGATGCCGTACGCAACGGGTATTTCAACAGTGTTAACAAAGTAAAATTTGATCTCTTCAGGAGATATGGACTTGTTGCCGCCGCAGGAGACAGACATCTGGCCGAATTCTGCCCTCCATGGTATCTGAAGGATCCCGGCACAGCCAGGGAATGGGGTTTTGGTTTGACTCCCGTAAGCTGGAGAGTTAAGGATCTAAAGGACAAAATGGAAAAAAGCCGCCGGCTGCTGAGCGGTGAAGAGCAAATGGAACTGCAGCACTCCGGTGAAGAAGGAATAAAACAAATTAAAGCCCTGGTAGGTTTGGGCGATCTGATAACAAACGTAAACCTCCCCAATATGGGACAAATACAGGGCCTGCCTGCAGGGGCGGTAGTGGAAACCAACGCCGTATTTTCACAAAACAGCATAAGGCCGGTAAGTGCGGGACAGCTGCCCGATGAGGTGTACAGCCTTGTTATAAGGCATGTTATAAATCAGGAAACTGTTATAAAAGCTGCCTTTTCCAAAGATAAAGCCCTGGCTTTTAAAGCCTTTGCAAATGATCCCCTGGTGAATGTCGGCATTAAGGATGCCGGGATATTGTTTGAAAGAATGCTTGCAAATACCCGGGCATACCTGCCGGGCTGGGAATTTGAAAAATAGTATTGAGAAAAGTTTGGTCAATAGCACCAAAGAGGAATTTATTCCTTTTAATATGGTGAACCTGCGAGTATAATAAAGCATAGTTCAACAGTTAATTATTTTACTGTTGGCTGTGCTTATTATATTTTTAAAATGGAATTATTGAAGGAGAAGAATACTATGGAATTTACAATGGGATTAACAGGTGAAGCATCGGTTCCTGTAGACGGCAGTAATACTGCAAAGACAATGGGCAGCGGGGAGCTGGAGGTTTTTGCGACACCCTCCATGATAGCACTTATGGAAAAAGCAGCCACCAATGCTCTCAAGGAACTCATGCCGGCGGGCAGCACTTCGGTGGGAACAATGATAAATGTTAAACACTCTGCAGCCACACCCATGGGGACGAAGGTAACAGCAAAGGCTGTGCTGACAGAAGTTGATGGAAAGCGTCTGGTTTTCACAGTTGAAGCCTTTGATGAAAAGGAAAAAATCGGAGAAGGCAGGCATGAGAGATTTATCATCAATATAGATCGTTTTATGGCAAAAACCAATGGGAAAATTTTGTAAAAGCTGTTGACGGCTTTTCAAATTTATGATTTAATAGATTCAAAGTCAATATTTTTATCCTTATCAAGAGAGGTGGAGGGAATCGGCCCTATGAAACCCGGCAACCACATTTAAACATGTACGGTGCCAATTCCTGCAGGCATGCTGCCTGAAAGATGAGGGGTGATCATTATATATTATAAGATAAATGACAAACCTCGAAAGAGGTTTTTTTATTGCCTTGAAATGGATAAAAACTGACCTCATGTTAAATATTATAAAATGGAGGTATCAAAAGATGTCAAAGAGACTATTTACATCGGAATCAGTAACAGAAGGGCATCCGGATAAAATTTGCGACCAGATTTCAGATGCGGTATTGGATGCAATTTATGAACTGGATCCTCAGGCCAGAGTGGCTTGTGAGACAGCAGTAACAACCGGCATGGTAATGGTTATGGGTGAAATTTCAACTCAGTGTTATGTTGATATCCCAAAGGTTGTAAGAAATACCATCAGAGAAATAGGCTACGATAGAGCAAAATATGGTTTTGACAGTGAAACCTGTGCAGTGCTTACTTCAATTGATGAACAGTCGGCAGATATAGCTATGGGAGTTGACAAGGCTCTGGAAGCCAAGACAGGAGAGATGAGCGAAGCTCAGATCCAGGCAATTGGAGCGGGTGACCAGGGAATGATGTTCGGCTTTGCGTGTGATGAAACACCTGAATTGATGCCAATGCCAATAATACTGGCACACAAGCTTTCCAAAAAACTCAGTGAGGTTCGGAAGGATGGGGCACTGGATTACCTCAGACCTGACGGAAAGTCCCAGGTAACTGTTGAATATGACGGAGACAGGCCTGTAAGAGTGGATACAATAGTTATTTCAACCCAGCATGGTCCGGATGTAAGCCATGAAATCATAGAAAGAGACATGATGGAGTTTGTAATAAAGCCTGTTATTCCTGCCAATCTGCTTGATGCCAATACCAGGTACTTTATCAATCCCACAGGCAGGTTTGTGGTGGGTGGACCCCAGGGCGACTCTGGATTGACCGGAAGGAAGATTATAGTTGATACCTACGGCGGTTACGCAAGACACGGCGGCGGAGCATTCTCGGGAAAGGATCCCACCAAGGTTGACCGTTCTGCAGCATATGCGGCAAGGTATGTCGCCAAAAATATAGTTGCCGCAGGCATTGCAAGAAAATGTGAAGTTCAGCTCGCATATGCCATCGGAGTTGCAAAGCCTGTATCAGTTTTAGTTGATACCTTTGGTACGGCTGCCATTCCGGAGGAAAAGATTTCAGAGCTAATCAACAGGCACTTTGATCTCAGGCCGGCAGGAATAATAAAAACTCTCGACTTAAGAAGACCCATCTTCAAAAAGACTGCTGCATACGGACATTTCGGAAGAAATGACGCAGACTTTACCTGGGAGAAAACAGATATTGCCGAAATACTGAAAAAAGAAGCCGGACTATAAAATAATTCAGAAAAAGTTCGGTATAAACTTAAAAAATTTCCTAGAGGGTGTATTATCAGCCATAAGGCAGAGAAACACTCTCTGTTTATGTGCATATTTTCTCTTTCCTGTTCATTAATTCTAAAATATTATGACCGGGTGCGGCATATAATATTAATGAAAAATAATATAATGGCTGATTTTTAAAAACAACGGAAGGTGAGATAAATACTAAAATAAAGAACGGGAGCGGATGAGCGATGTAGATTTCAGCATTTTGAGCAGATTCAGCGGAATTTTACTTTGTATGATTTGACACTTTGATAAAAATATTGTAAATTATTTATAAAAATGTAACAGGGGGGTTAATAATAGTATGGACGATAATCCTGAGGGTACGTGCAATCATAGTACGGCGTTCCGCTGGATATTGCTTAATAAGGGAATTATTAATAAAAAGAGCTATTTTAGAAGACTCTGACAGTCCTTGCCCTGGATTGGTGTGTCTTTTTTTATTACCTGGAAAATAATTTTTTATTAAGTTTATTCAGATGGAGGATGGAATAATTGTTTACCGAAATTTTTGTGTTAGTAATACTTGTAATTATGAATGCTTTTTTTGCAGCTTCAGAAATTGCATTGATATCATTAAATGATAATAAGATCCGTTTGCAGGCTGAAGATGGGGACAAAAAAGCAATAATTCTACAGAATCTCTTGTCCGAGCCAAGCAAATTTTTAGCTACCATTCAGATAGGAATCACCCTGGCAGGGTTTTTAGCCAGTGCATTTGCTTCAGAGACTTTTGCCGAACCGCTGGTTAGGTTCCTGGTATCAGTTGGGGTACCGGTACCTGAAGTTTGGCTTAAAACGGCATCAATGCTGGTAATAACCATGATATTGTCATATTTTACACTGGTTCTGGGTGAGCTTGTACCAAAAAGGCTGGCCATGAAAAAAGCTGAGCCTATCGCCAGATTTGTAGCCGGTCCGCTGCAAATTCTTTCGGTTTTAACTGCACCGTTTGTAAAAATGCTGACTGTCTCCACCAACTTTTTTGTGAGGCTGTTCGGTGTTGATCCCAATGCCGAAGAGGATCAGGTTACTGAAGAAGAAATCAGGATGATGGTTGATGTTGGAGAGGAAAAAGGAGCCATACATGTAAGCGAAAAAGAGATGATTAACAACATCTTCGAATTCAATAATAAGACCGTTTCGGATATAATGACGCACAGGACGGATATAGCGGCACTTCCCATAGATGCAAGTCTGCGTGAAGTTATTGATTTTATAAATAACGAAAAGTACTCCAGGATACCGGTGTATGAGGATAACATAGATAATATAGTAGGAGTAATGCATTCAAAATATGCTTTCAAATTTGTTACAAATGATGATATGTCAAACTTCAGCTTGAAAGAATTGATAAGGCAGCCTTATTTTGTGCCCGAATCCAAAAGAACTGATGAGCTTTTCAAGGAGCTTCAGCAAAACAAGACACATATGGCAATAATTATTGACGAGTATGGCGGCACCGCCGGAATTGTTACACTTGAAGATTTAATTGAAGAGATAGTAGGCAATATTTTTGATGAAGATGATGATGAAGAAAAAGAATTGGAAAAAATCGACGACAACACATTTATAATAAAAGGTTCAATCAGCCTGGATGAAGCGCAGGAGATTCTTGGAGCAACTCTGCCGGTTGATGACTATGAAACTCTGAGCGGATTTATTATTGGGCAGATAGGCAGGATTCCTGAAAAAGGAGACGAACCCACCATAGAGTTCAATGAGTTTGTATTTAAAGTGGAAGAGGTGGAGGAAAAGAAGGTATCAAAGGTAAAAGTCTGCCGGGCCCTGTAACACATACCCGTTACACTTCATAAAATATGGTACGACAAATTTTAGGGAGTGATAAATATGGGTATAGACTACGCAATACTTTCACTTCTGGCCATATTTGGACTTATTAGTCTGTTTTTGGACATCTTTAAATTGATGGGCAGGAAAAAATACTTTGTAGAAAAAGCGAATCTGGTTCTCCTGGTTAACGACCAGGAGCAGAACATTGAAAGAATGGTCAGAGATGCAATGGAAAGCAAGTTTGTACGGAATATAGCCATAAACGGCAATTTTATAGTGGTCGATATGAACTCAAAGGACGAAACCTTGAAGTTATTGAGAAAGCTTGAAAATCAGTTCCCGCTTCTGGAGGTATGCTCCTTTGAGGACAGGGATTGCATATTCTATAAAAACAAAACTTCATAAATATGGGCCTACATAAAAATGTGGAATTCCTCCGGGGTGTATAAACCGCAGCCGGAGGGATTTTTTTTCTTATATGCTCTAATTCTTGATGGTGCGGACAAAATACGATATTATTTATAGTGAAAAGTAAGGTCGGTCACAGACCATTGGGTAAATATTATAATTTTACAGTGTGCACATGGTTTGGCTGTTGGCACACAGATGGAGATGTTATGGCAATTGGGCAGTTTCAGCAGCAAAGATTTTCTTTTGACAGTTATGCTGTAGGTACGAACTTAAGCATCATCGGAAGATTTGATTATAAAATATATGAAAATTCGGAAAACGGGTACAAAATCTATACCTTTGACATTGAGAGAATAATAGATGAAGACGGTTTTGAACACGAGGCTGCCGACCAGATAAGTGTGACGGGCTATTACGAAGTCAATGAACACTGTGCCGTACTGCCCAGCAAAGTAACGGGTACGGTGGCTGCCTACAGAGGAGAAAAGCAGCTTAAGGCCGACACTGTGGAATTTATTGAGCCTGCTACCGATGAAGGGATAATTTCCTTTTTGTCCTGCGGAATAATCAAGGGTGTGGGCGAAAAGACAGCAAGGAATATAGTATCGGGGTATAAATCCGGTTCGGGCTATGTTGAGGGCTTTGGCAGCAAAACCCTTGAGATAATAAAAAACGAGCCTTTGTCCCTGACAAGGATAAGAGGAATCTCACCCGATAAAGCCAGAGTCATCCATGATTCCTATATGGAAAACATGGAGTATCAAAATGTCATGATTTTCTTTCAGAAGTTTGGAGTATCTTCTGCAAAAGCCATGAAAATATATAACACCTTCAAGGGCACATCCATTGCCATTGCCGAACAGAATCCATATATGTTCGCAAATATCAAGGGTTTTGGCTTCAAGAGCTGTGATGAAATTGCAAAAAAGCTGGGTATTGACCCGCACTCCATATTCAGACTTGAGTCCGCGCTTAAAAGTGTACTTGAAACTGCGGAAGCCGACGGACACTGCTATCTTTTCAAGGACAGGCTGCTGGAAATGACGGCAAAGGCATTAAGCGACGAAACAGATACCATATCGGCAGCCGAGCTGGAAGAAGCTTATGTCAGAATGGTTAAGACCGGCAACTTCGTAAATTTAACCTATTCGGAAAACCAGGAAAGCTTCGAAGCTGTGTATACAAAGGAAATGTATAAAATGGAGTACGAAACTGCCGTTGCCATCAAGGAGATAGTGCGCTGCCAGCCCGACGTACGGATGTGTCATGTAGACAAGCTGATTGAGGAATTTGAAGCCATCCGTGGTTTTGAACTCGAAAGTATGCAGAAGGAAGCAGTCAAGGCGGTTTTTGATACAAATCTGCTCATACTGACCGGTTCGGCGGGAAGCGGTAAAACTACAACGGTTGAGTGTATGATATATGTCCTGCAGAGATATTTTGAAAATCAGGCGGAAATGAGCTTCATGCTGGCGGCACCCACGGGAAAAGCCGCAAAACGGCTCACAGAGATTACGGGTTTTGAAGCTATGACCCTTCACCGCCTGCTGCAGTTTTCATATGAGAACAAGGGATTTTTTTACAGGCAGGGGAACGAACTTCCCTATGATTTGATTGTAGTGGATGAAAGCTCGATGTTGAGCATAGACCTTGCACACGCACTGTTTACGGCTATTTCGCCCGGCACTGCTGTGGTTATGATTGGGGATACACAGCAGCTCCCGTCGGTTGGCGCGGGAAATGTACTGGACGATATGATCAAGAGCGGAATCATCAGGACTGTAAAGCTGAATGTCATAAAGCGCCAGGCTGACGGTTCGGGCATCATATCCAATGCAAACAGGATAATTAACGGCGAAATGCCTGAAATCATAAATGAGAACAAAGATTTCTTCATTATAGAGGAAGAGGATAAAAACAGGGTTATAAAAAAGACTCTCGAGGCGCTGACCAGGCTGATGACCGGGTATAACTATACCATTGACGACGTGCAGGTGATTTGCCCCCAAAAGACCTCGGAAATTGGAACCTACGAAATGAACAAGGCCATTCAGGAGCTTATAAATCCGGCAGCCGCAGACAAGGCCGAAATTAAGAGGGGCAACAGCACCTTCAGGGAAGGTGATAAGGTTATCCACCTGAGCAATAACTATGAGTCCCCTCATTATCACAAAGATCCGCTTACCGGAAGGTATGTTGCTGAAGAAAATTGCGGCGTCTTTAACGGGGATATCGGAAGGATCATGGAGATATCTCAAATTAGTGAGGCCGGCGATGCTTCCGGGGATGACGACATAAACAGTACAATTGCGTCTGAAAAAAGAGTTGCAGTTCAATATGATGACTTTATTATAATTTATCAGATAAATGAACTGGAGGAGATAGACCTTGCCTATAGTCTTACAGTTCACAAGATGCAGGGTTCCCAGTGCGAAGCTGCCATTATTCTTTGTCATATGAGAAATTATATAATGCTTAACCGCAATCTGGGCTATACTGCCGTAACCAGAGCAAAAAAGATGGCCTGCATAATAGGACAGAAAAAAGCTGTAAAAGTAATGGTATCCAATGTAAAAATAAACGAAAGAAATTCAATGTTATGTGAACTGCTAAGAATATAGATTTATGTCAAAAACAGGTACATCATAGTATAAATATGGGAATAATGTAATATTGCATAACATAACAAACTGATGTAAAATGAAATTAAGAATAACAGCGTTCCGTATATAGGAGGAGGGTACTTATAAGCCTGCTAGAGATTTTATTTCCTCCAAGGTGCAGCATCTGCAACAGTATATTATCACCGGGAAGTCCTATCTGTATATGTGAGCCTTGTGCCCTGGATATGGACTATTTTAATAACGGGGTCAATTTGCTGAACTTGCCTGAAGACCATGAAACCTATTGTGATGGGATGATATGTGTAGGTAAATACTGTGATTCTTTGAAAGATTCCCTGAGGAGATACAAGTTTGCCGGTAAACCTTCATACTACCGGGCATTTGGCAAGCTGATTGCATTAAAGGTTCAGAACACCGAACAGTTGGGGAATATCGATATTGTCATTCCTGTACCCATGCATAAAAGCAGGCAGAAACAGAGAGGATACAATCAGGCTGCTTTGATAGCCGGGTATGCAGCCGGTCAGTTGGGTATAAGGTTTGAAAACAACGTACTTATTAAAACCATGGAGACCCGGAACCAAAGCTTGTTAAGCAAGGCAGAACGGCTGGCAAACCTGGAGGGAGTTTTCAGGGTGGTTTTTCCAGGGAAGGTCGCCGGCAAAGATATTTTGCTGGTGGACGATATTATCACTACTGGAAATACTGTCAACCAGTGCAGCAAGGCTTTAAAAGATGCGGGTGCAAACAGGGTCATTGCAGGAGTTATAGCTACGACAAGAATGGATTACTGACATTTTACCTGTATATAACATTTAGTGTTAGGGGGAGAGCATATGCCGGATTTAAGAAACTGCAGGCGTTGCGGGCGAATGTACAACTATATTGGAGGACCACCTATTTGCCTGGATTGTAAAAATGCCGATGAAGAAGTCTTTAAAAAGATAAAGGATTATCTGTATGAATTTCCTGGAGCCACACTGTCTCAGGTTGCTCTGGACTGCGATGTAAGTGTGGAAAAAATAAAGATGTTCCTGAGAGAGGGACGTTTGGAAATTACCGATGGGGCAAATATTATTCTCGAGTGTGAGAGATGCGGTAAATCCATCAAAACCGGCAGATTCTGCAATGAATGCCAGAATCAGCTCCACAATGATATTTCCGGATCATATGTAAAATCTGATAAGGATGAAAAGGAAATAAAGAAGCCGGGTGTGGGTATGAGATACCTGAATAAAAACTTTTAGTTAATTGGCGAAAGCCGGGCTATAAATTTATGAATAATGCGGGAGTGTCGCAAAACTACTGATTATTAGTAGTGATATGCTCCCTTCTAGGTAGACAATTAAAATAATAAAAACTTGTCACTTAGGAGGGAGTATATTTTATGGCATTTAAACACAAATATTCCTACGCTGAAAAAGAGAAAATTATTATTGAATATCTTAACAACACTTATGGATTTCGAGAATTATGTCGTATATACGAAATGAGTCAAGGCGCACTAAAGGGTTGGATCCGTCTATACAATGCTTTTGGATTTGAAGGATTAAGAACAAGTAGTCAAGCAAGTAGATATTCTTCCGTATTAAAACAGTCAGCTGTCAATGATTATCTGAA
>NZ_KK211296.1:48299-115996 GCF_000621505.1 Ruminiclostridium cellobioparum DSM 1351 = ATCC 15832 | reverse complement strand
CATGATATAACCTCCTTTGAAATTAATAGGAGGAAGACATTGACTGAACCACCACACATTTAACGAGAAGCTAAAGCAATGATTAGCGTGCGGACTTATAGAACCACTTATTTGTGCTTGAAAGGCGATTCTTACACTGGTTAGCTTACTGATTTAAGCTGAGAAGAGCAGTCTACAACTCACCTCGTCGTGCTTTGTAGTATATCTTCTTCCTCAACTTATATATACCATGAGGGTGGGACCGCACACCACTTTTCATTACTATTTGTGTCGCCGGCGGTACCGGCGAAATGGAGGTTAGCATGAAAAATCCTTTTAAGCTGAGAGTAACAATTAATACATAAAGCAGCTGCTTACCGACCCGTAAACAGCTGCTTTATGTTAGTATCATGGAATATTACCCTCTCAAAAACGTATTGTACATTGTTAATAGAGGGTAAGCTTTCTTATATCCATTAAAGTGAATTTGTATATATGTTCCTTACCGCTTCCCTTGTTGCTTTGACAGGAGCTATTGCCAGCAGTCCGTCAAGGCTTGGAGTTTCGAATGCCAGGTTGACCAGTTTTTCAACCACACTCTCATCAAAGCCTTCATCCTTCAGACTTGCAGTAACACCGATCTCGTTAAGCCACTTTCTGATGCCCGCAAAGGCCTTGTCGGCTTCATCTGCTGTTCCCTTGAGGCCTGGAAGTATAGGTTCGAATATTTCTGCCAGAACTTCTCCCGAGGCAGGATATATTTCCTTAACCACTGCCGGCAGCAGCATTGACAAACCCAGTCCATGTGCCAATTCAGGCTTTACAGCACTTAACGGATGCTCAAGCGCGTGAGTGAAATGGAGTAATCCATTGTCAAAGGATGTTCCTGCAATTAACGACGCATACAACAGGTAATATCTTGCCGTAAGGTTTTCAGGCTCCTTCACGGCTACCGGCAAATACTTGGCAACCAGACGGATGGTTTCCTTTGCCAGCAATATGGCCAATGGGTTTGTCACAATACTTGTTGAAGCTTCGACGACATGATTTATTGCATCTACCGAAACATACAGGGTTTGATCGGCCGGCAGCTTGGTCATCAGAGCCGGATCATCAATGGCATATACGGGATAAATGCAGTCGTATGCAATTGCAGGCTTGTATTCCTTGGCAGGTATACTTACAACTGCAAACCTGTCAACTTCGGTTCCGGTACCGTGGGTAAGGTTTATTGCAACCAATGGCACAGCCGTATCCGGAGCAAATTTAAGCTCGTAAAGCTCTGCAGCATTCTTTTCGGGGTATGATATAAGTATTGCCACACTCTTTGCAGCATCGATGGGGCTTCCTCCGCCGATAGCGATAACGGCCTGGGCTCCAAAGCTTTTTGCTTCTGCAGCCGCTTCATCAACCTGATCAACAGTAGGATTTGGAGTAACCTTGCTGTAAAGTAAATACTCTATTCCGTTTGCTTCAAGAGCCTTCTTTGTTACCTCCCACGCACCTGTTTTGATATGTGAGCTCTTTCCGGTCATTACCATAACCTTTTTAATGCCTCTGGAGGATAAATTTTTAGCAACATCCTCCATCTTGTTAATGGCTCCCACTCCGAAAAAGGCAGTTGTCTTTGCTCTGATTTCCACAACCTGATTAATGTCAATCTTGTTTTCCCACATAATTTCTTACCTCCTGTTTATAATTAATTTTGGTTTATAAACTATATTTGTTATCCTACAATTATTATAGATAAAGATTGTTAAAAAAACAACAATGTTTTCGTTTATTATTTAACAATCTTTCTTTCTACAGATCAATTCAGCAAAAATAACTGTATTGATCTCAAAATTCCGACGGTTATCTTAAGTTTGTTAAGTTTTTAACTAATTATACTCCTACCTGATAATTTCTATTAATTCCAACTATTAAATATAACCATTTATATAAATGGTTATATTTAATAGTTAATTGGTTTTTACCTCAAACCACCCCTGCGCATATTTACAAACCGGACATATACCCGGTGCATCGGTTCCCTGATGAATATGTCCGCAGTTGGCGCAAACCCACTGAACCGGTTCTTTCTTTTGATACAGGGTTTTGCTGTTCAACTCCTCGGCTATCTGCTTGAACTTTTTTTCATGCTCTTTTTCAATGTTGGCTATCATCCTGAAAGCAGCCTCAGCCTGTGGAAAGCCTTCCTTTTTAGCCACATCTGCAAATGCCGGATATATCTTTGAATGTTCCTCGTGTTCACCATGAGCTGCCGCATTGAGGTTTGCCAACGTATCCCCCGTCTCAAAGGGATATCCGGCATCAATATTGACATTGCTGGGTCCGCCCATACCGTCCACCAACAGATCATAAAATACTTTTGCATGAGCCCGCTCGTTTTCGGCGATTGTCTTAAACTCCTGTTCGATTATGGCATGTCCTTCCTTTTTGGCGTATTCGGCATAGAAAGTATACCTGTTTCTGGCCTGTGATTCTCCGGCAAATGCTCTTGCGAGATTTATGGATGTCTCGGTGCCTGCTAACTTACCCATATAACTCCTCCTAATGAGAAAGCAAAAATAATTAAGTAATTAATTATTTTTGCTTTCATTTATAATTTAGCCTATATTATTACCAACATGAAGCAAATTATTCTAACCGAGGAGTTAATTCAGCAAAACGGCATATTATACATAAGGCTTGCGCACTAGGATTCGCTTATTTTTTTGCTGGCTGTTTCGCTCCTGAACCTGCCGGGAGAAATACCATATTTTTTTGTAAAGGATGAGGTAAAATAAGATCTGTTATTATAGCCTACCATTTCATATATACTGCCAATATTCAGTTTTTCATTTGACAATATGAGTTCCTTGGCCTTTTCCAGACGGACATTATTGATATAGTCAGGGAAGCTGACACCTGCATACTCATTAAAAATTTTGCTGAAATACTGCGGGGTGATGGATAATTTATCGGCTATGATATTTGCGGATATATTGCTGTCTCTGTAATTCTCGTTTATATATTTTAAGACCTGCTCAATCAGATCAGGGTTTTTCTTATTCCTTATATTGCATATGATGGTTTCCGTTTTATCAAATAATTCCTCAAACCAGTTTATCAAATCCTCATAGCTTTCAAAACTCCTGATCTTTGCATATATGTCCTGAATGTCAAACTCCATACTTCCCTTATGGGTGGTTTGGAGCTCCTCAGGCAAATGCAGTATGGAATTGGCAAGCTGAAAAAACAATTTGACAATTTTGTCGTAGCTGCAGTTCCTGACCAGGCTGTAATATTTGAAGATAAAGTCACAATAGGCATCTTTTGAGCCATTCTTAATAGAATTCAGTATGGCATTTGCATAATGATTCACCTTATCTTTTTCCATCTCTTTGATTTTAACAGTCTTTCCGGTAAAAATAGTATTTTTCCCATGGATAAATCTATAGTTTGTAAGGCCAAAGGCCTCATCGTATTTATCCTTAATGTCAAAAATATTACTGGATACTCCGCTTATTCCAATGGTAATGCCTATATTGAGCAATTTGAGTATGGAATCCTGGGCGTGCTCCACAGCCTCTATGATTTCTTCTTCATACCCTGTGTTATCCCTGTTTATGTCTGATATGACCAGAACCAAATGCTCATTGTCCATAACAAAATAAGTACTGGTTGAAATTTCTTTGAGGGTCTCGGAGGAGATATTGCCTATTGAGCTCAGCTGGAAGTCTATAGCCTCTTTATTATTATTCAAAAGAAAATCACTGTAATTATCCAGCCTCATTACAATAATACAGTAGTTGTCATTGATTGCATTGAGGATCTTGTATTTCAATATATTATCAGGGAATATATCCTTATTAATATTGCCGGGCTCGGTCAGCACCGACTTGAAAAATGCCGTGCGCATGATATTAAAATTTGATTCATTATCCTTCTCCAGGGTATTCAACCTTTGAACCAGACTTCCAACCGCCTGTGAAATAAATTTATATTCATTGTTTTCGGGCTTATCGGGTTGACTTATATTTGAGCCTTTAAAAAGTACGCTTATATTGCTGAATACATTGTTTATAGGTGTATAAAGCCATCTTGACAGCATTATTGACAGGAAAAAAATAAGCACAAGAACAACAGAACAGGTCAGCAGGATTGTATTTCTGATTTTGGTGACCTTGCTGAACAGCATGCTGTATTCACTTTTACTAAATACGATATACTTTTTGTTTTTTGCAATAACGTAGTTATACACCCAGTTATGCCCGCCCTCATAGACACTGAAGCTTCCCGAGCTGCGGCCGGCAGCGGCTGCGTTTCTGAAATAGGTTTCATTTTTTATATTTGTCGATAATCTTTCAATATCATTATGTAATAAAACTTTTCCGGTTTTATCAACAATAAAAATATCCTGCTGAGGTTTGGAAAACTCGGTATAGACTTGATTATAAAGTGCATTGGCATCAATATTAAGTACAATTGCAGAATCATCTCCGAGTCCCGGCTCATGATAAATTATTGTATATACGTCCACCGGTTTGTCGTTGTTATTGCTTATCCTTCTCGGAACGGGATATAATACAGGTCCTTCCTTTACAATTTCAGATATGGTTTCATGGCTTTCTTCATAGCCGATTCCCCTGCTGGTTCTAAAAACTATTGAGTTTTTATTCCATACGTATACTGAAAAAATAGAAGGATTGGATATCTTAAGTCTTTCTATATCATAGGTGACACCCATGATATCCAATCCGTTAATCTCACTGGAGCTCAGCAGATTCTTCACATAGGGATCGTTATATAGTACAAAAGCCATGTTTTGCGTGGATTCAAACATATTTGTCCCCAGCACGGCAATATTTGAAAGTGCCAGCTCGGTAATGGAATTGATATCCTTTATGCTCTCATTTTTTACCCAATAAGTATTGAGCAATGTGATTAATAATACCGCAACTATTGCGGTTCCCAAATAACTTAAAAGAAGTTTTATTAGCAGTTTCTTTGACCGTATAGCACTTGAAAGAACTTCCCTATTAATCATACACAGCCTTCCTTTGAGTTTTTTGTAAACTAATATTACCCCTGCATATATATTTTATCAAGTTAATTTTTCAGTCTCCCGTCAAGCATCCAGCTGAAATCCTTCTGATAAAACTCACTTCCCCAATTTTTCAAATCACTTTCCAGCATAAACATTCCGCCCATACACATATGATTGCCCTTTTTCATATAACCGGCCACAGCTGTCTGAAGACTTGTAACTATTTTCACTTTGCTTAAGTCGGTATGCCCGGCACCGAATAAATTCTGAAAAGTCTGTTTTTCATCCGAAAGCACCGGATACAGGTAGAATTCCCGCTGGAACCTGAATATATTTGAAGTCTTTGGAAGCAACTGCTGCATTTGAGGGTCCAGCAGCCAGGACTCACACACAAAGCCCCTGCATTCCTGATAATCAAAATATGTTCTATAGAAGGAAACCGCCTCGACAAAGGCTTTTCTGCATTCCTCATTGTCCAGCCCGGTTCCTCCCGGAATATGCACATCCAATACTATATCACCTTTGGACAGAACCCGCATCCATTCATTCTTTGACAGTTTTACCGTCTCCTTCAGGGCATGTCCCGAGGGCAAAACGGGATTGCCGCATATGCAGCCGTCATCTTCTTCATACACTGCCACAAAAGAATTTTCAGTATTAAATATTCCGTTGGTTCCGACAACTTTGCCTTCGCTCGTATATGTGACATCCGGTTCCGATAGGGCACATACCCTGCCGTTATTGATATTCCGGTATACAAGCAATCTGCTCTCAAAGTATTTTGGATAAAAATTAAGTCTCCCGATTCTGAAAATTCTGCCATAAAAAAAGTGGGTCAGCCATTTAAAGTCATCGATTCCCCAGCAGCCATACCTGCTTTTAAAACCGCACATGAAATCCTTCAGGGTTTTGAGTGTAGCTATTAAAATCTCATTTTCAATACCCTTGGCTTTATAATAATTAATTGTACCATGAATACCTGATATTAAAATCAATACCGGCAGCAAATTGGCCTGTTCTCCAAGTATTTCCTTAAGCCTGTATGGATCAAGGATTCTTTTTTCATCATATTCCTCCATGTGATAAATCCTGAGATGGCAATACTGTACAAATTTGATAAGTTCCCCGCTGGCATATATTTTGTCGACCAATTCTGCCAAGTCATCAATGGCTTCTCCGGGAAGCTGCAAATAATAATTTGCCTCACTGACAAATTCAAATTTTAAGAAATCAGTATTATCCCTCATAAAAAATTCCGCCAGGGATTTCTCAGGTATGTAATCTTCAACTATCCTTGCAGTTTTCAGGGTCTCATAAAAATTTTCCAGTATTTCTATTGATTTATCGTCTTGGGTAAAAGCCTTCATTACTCGGAACCTCCGTAATTTTTTAAAAGCAGTATGACTTGGGTAAATGGAACTCGATTAAAAGTACACGCCTGAAATTATATTGAAACTCCTGTGATGAGCTGTAAGATTTCAGGCATGTACTTTATGGCAATTATTTATTGATGTTGACTATTAATGTCATTATTGATGTTATTTATTTCTGCCGGTATATTCAGTTTTTATTTTCCTGCAAGAAATGCGTCGAACTGCTTCTGGCACTCTTCTCTGTATTTGTCTATACCTGCGGTCTTCAGCGCTTTCATTGCCTTTTCGTAATTATCCTTGGAATCAATGAACCCTGTGGACATGGGAACCAGTTGTTTTCCTACCACATCCTTAATCCTGGCTTCCTCTGTTTTTACAGAAGAGGAATCAAATACGAAGCCGAAGGTATTTGAAAGCTTGGAATCCTTATCCCAGTTCTTGTATGTTTCAATATACTTATCGCTTACATCATCGGTAAACATTTGATAATTTACATTCCTGAACATCCACTCATAGAAGAAACTGTCGTTTGTCAGGAGTTTTATTCTGTTATTTTCTATTTTATAGTCCTTGTCCTTCACACCGTAGATAGTGGTGAGATAATTGTCCTGATTCTTGAATATCCAGTTGAGATACATAACAGTTCTTTCAGGGTTGGCACTTGTTGGAGATATGCATATCACTTCACCACTGGGAGATGCTCTGTACTTTGGCTTTTCGGGAGCTATGAGGTATGTCTCCAACCTTGCATCGGGAGCATTCTTTCTCACATCCTGGATTATTTCCAGATTTTTGCCCAGGGACGCCTCTCCCCAAATGTACTTGCCGGTCTTCATTCTGGCATCGCCTTCGTTATATTTGATGGTGACATCATCGGTATAGAGTTTTTCCAGATATAACTCCCTGTTGTACTCACAAAGCTTTTTATATGCATCGGTTTCATAGAAGCTGTATATTTTATTGTCATCCTGTCCGGCGCACAACATGAAGGAATCGGTTATAAATATAAGCCCCTGGTCTGAAAACTCTCTTGCCAGAGCCGAAATTACAGGATGGGAACCTGCATTCATATCCGGATATTTTGCCTTTACTTTTTCTCCGAACTGCTTCAGGTCAGCCGTAGTTTTAATTTCAGTCATCCCAACAGCCTCAAGTAAATCCTGTCTTATATCAACCTGCTGCAGCATTGCTGACGTGGGAGCGTTTGTTGCCGGTATACCCATTATTTTGCCGTTAATTTTAGCCGCATTTATGTTTTCCATTGGTATTGCCTTCAGAAGGTCGGGTGCATATTTCAGCAGGTCATCCAGAGGAATGTTCTGATTTTTGGAAGTTATCTGGCTCAAGTTTGAAAAACCGTCCCAGTACCAATCGATCTGCTCATTTGCCGCCAGCATCATATCTTTTTTATTCCAATACTGGTCCCAGGGTGAATACATGACTTCCAGGCTCATGTTAAGATCATTTTTCAGCCTGTCTTTATATTCATTGTTGAGAAAGTCTTCCATACGCCCTGACATGTCACCGGGGTAAAGTACCTTCAGTTCTACAAAATCCTTCGGAACACCGCCGGTCTCAGTAGACGCAGCCGCGGTACTGTTTGTTCCGGCACTGCTTGTGCTTTCTGCTGCAGGCTGCTCGGAGCTTTTGCCGCAGCCTATCAGCATGGATGTGGTAAGAGCCAGCACAACAATAACTGATGAAGCCTTTTTCAAATTTAACATTTTGTACCTCCTAAAAATATTTTTTTATTAAAAGAATGCTTTTTGACATTCCTTTTCTCAGATTCATGGACTGAACGTATCCTAGCCTTTTACCGCTCCTGCCATTATTCCCTTGACAAAATACCTCTGGATAAATGGATAAATAAATATAATGGGACCGATTGCTACAACTGTAACAGCCATTTTTACCGTTTCGGTAGGGAGACTGATTTTTGAACCTATATTGCTGACTCTGCCAGATGTAAGCGCCTGCACATTTGACATTATATTAAAAAGATAATACTGAAGGGGAAACAAATCTCTTTTTGTAATGAACATAACAGACAGCCACCAGTCATTCCAATACTGCAGTGCGTACATCATGCCCACCGTAAGCAAACCTGTGCTTGTGAGCGGAACTGCAATCCCGGCGAATATCTGAAAGTAGTTGGCTCCGTCTATTTTGGCCGATTCTATGATGCTGTCAGGTATTGCCTGAAAATAACTTCTCAGCAGAAAGAGGTTCCATACGCTTAGCAGGTAGGGACAAATCAGCCCAAATATATTATTTGAAAAGTGCAGATAGTTTACACATACTATATACCAGGGGATCATTCCGGCAGAAAAAATTATGGTAAAATTACTGTATGCCGCAATTATATTTCTGTATTTAAGAGTCTTTATTGACAGGGCAAACGCCATCATCGCAGTAATCAGAAGAGCTGAAAGGGTGCCTGTCGTGGTGACGAAAATAGTTATCCCATAAGACCTGATAATCCTTTGACCGCTGTTTAAAAACAAATACTTATATGTATCCAGCGAAAATTTCTCAGGTATCAGGCTATAGCCCTTCACCGCCACCGTATTTTCATCCGACAGCGACACTCCAAGGGTAAGGAGCAGCGGATATAGGCAAAACAAAGCAAATAAAGCCAGGAAAGTATAAGCTATAAAAACAAAAATCCTATCTGATAAACTCTTTTTCATACAAGTACCATCTCCTTTAGAATAAACCTTCTCCGTCATTTATTTTCTTTGCCAGGTGATTTGTCAGTGTTACCAGTATAAGTCCCATTACCGACTGATAAAGACCTATGGCGGAGGCAAGTGAAAAACCCAGGGTTCTCATTGCCGAATACACATATGTGTCAATTACCGTAGTGGCGTTGCTAAGGACTCCGTTGTCTCCCACAATACCATAGATCATTGCAAAATCCCCATAAAAAATCCTTCCTACCGAAAGTAATGTCAATACAACAGCTGTAGGCTTTATCAATGGAAGGGTGATGCTCCGTATCTGCTGGAATTTTGTAGCGCCGTCGACAATTGCCGCTTCATACAGTGCATAATCGAAATTCACCATGGCTGCCAGATATACTATAGTGCTGTATCCCGTCCACTTCCAGACATTGGCTCCCACCAGTATCGCCTTCCAATATTTAGGCTCCGCATACCATCTCACCGGTTCCATTCCAAAGCTTTTTAATATTGTGTTCACTACGCCGACATCGGAACTAAAGAGACTGTATATGATGGCTCCGATTACAACCCAGGAGAGAAAGTAGGGGAAAAACAGGAACATCTGAGTAGCTTTTTTAAATATTTTACTGTTAATCTCATTTAGAAATATTGAAATGGATATGGGGAAAACAAGTCCGGTTATAATATAAAACACATTTAAAATAATTGTATTGTAGGTGACTCTGAGAGCCATTCCACCGTCTGTAAAAAAGTATAAAAAGTTTTGAAAGCCTACGAATTTACTTCCGAATATCCCCTGCTTGATGTTGTAATCAGTAAATGCCATATAAATTCCCGACATAGGCACATAACAGAATATCAGCAGCACTACTATTCCCGGAAGAGTCATCAGATAAAGCATTTTATTATCTCTGAACTCTTTGATAAATCTGTCTTTTTTGCTTTTTTTAATTTTGCCCGGCTGATATACCCCTATACTTTTATTTTTAATTTCCATACTGCTTGCGTCCATCTGCATCATCCTTTGCATCGATTTGGTTTGCCCTTTCAGAAAAATCTTAGCATAGGCAATCACCCCAAGTAAATTTCAATAAATTCATTTATGTTAACAAAATTAACATTTTAACTGTACATTTTTTTAATTTTTTTATAATGAATTAACAATGAATTGACTTTTAAAACGGGCTATTTTATTATGATTCAGTAGAAAAACAAATTCTCTGCTTCAAAATTCTTATTAATATTCCCAAATAATATAACAATAAATTAACTTAAACATTTTCCAACCGGAAAAAATTTATTTACATTAACTTTTACATTAACTTTTACATTTTTTTGATCTATTCTTCAAGCTCATCTGTAAGTATCTTAAATCCAAGATTAAATAAAGATCAAACAAGGGAGGATTTTTAATGAAAACAATAACCGCTGTTTTAATTGGTGCCGGACTCCGCGGAATGGATGTATACGCAGCATATGCCCTTCAAAACCCCGGCGAAATAAAGTTTGTTGCGGTGGCCGAACCCAATGAGGCCCGGAGAAGCATGTTTTGCAAAGCGCATAATATCCCTGAAGAAAACAGTTTTACATCCTGGCAGGAGCTTCTGGGCAGGCCCCGGATGGCCGATACGGCATTTATATGCACCCAGGACAGAATGCATTACAAACCCGCTCTTGAGGCCCTGGAGAAGGGCTACCACATCCTTCTGGAAAAGCCCATGTCAAATAACATGTCCGAATGTATGGAAATGGAGCGGTGCGCCGCCAGGAACAAAAGGTTTATCTCAGTCTGCCATGTGCTGAGATACAGCCCTTTTTACGCCGCATTAAAGGATATAATAGCCGGTGGAAAAATCGGGGATATCATGTCCATACAGCAAACTGAAAATGTGGCCTACTGGCATCAGGCTCACAGTTTTGTCAGGGGCAACTGGAGAAATGCCGGGGAATCCAGTCCCATGATCCTGCAAAAATCCTGTCATGATATGGATATAATCTCCTGGCTGATAGATCAAAAATGCACAAAGGTATCCTCTTTCGGTTCCCTTAGTCATTTCAAAAGCAGCAATGCCCCCGAGGGCTCTCCAAAAAGGTGTCTGGACGGCTGTCCTGTGAGCGGCAGCTGTATCTACTATGCACCGGGACAGTATCTGACCGGTGACACAGGCTGGCCCACTTCGGCAATCAGCAATGATTTAAGTCTTGAAGGGAGGACCAAAGCTTTAAAGGAAGGGCCTTATGGCCGTTGTGTCTACCATTGTGACAATGATGTTGTAGACCATCAGGTGGTCAATCTGGAATTTGAAAGAGGAGCCACCGCATCTTTTACCATGTGTGCCTTTACAGCCGACGGCGGGCGAACCGTCAAGGCAATGGGAACCAAGGGGCAGATCCGGGGGCATATGGAAAAAAACGAGATTGAAGTTCATATTTTCGGTGAAAAACAAGCTGAAGCCTATCCGGTTTTAAATTATGAAATAACCGGAGATTCCGCCGCATACGGTCATGGAGGCGGGGACTACGGCTTGATGAAGGATTTTGTCCGCCTGGTAAGCTCAGGTTCTGAAGCAGATGGGCTTACCTCTGCCAGGGCTTCCCTTCAAAGCCATTTGATGGCCTTTGCAGCGGAAATATCCCGTCTTGAAAACCGGACCGTTTGGCTGGACCGGCTTATAACACAAAGGGGTGATTGAATTTCCCGCCTTATGTGCCTCTCAAGCTATTATCGTTTGTTTATAAAAGAATACATATAAAGAAAGGATCACTCAATGAATACCAAACATTATGAAATACCCCTGTTACCGGGTGAATTCTGGTGGGGCGGCGCTGTCAGCGACGGCATCAGAACCCCCTTCGGCGGCGGCCTCTTCAGCAGGAACCTGAACAATCTGGAGGAAAACCAGGGAGTCCCCTTATTAATATCCAATAAGGGTCGGTATATATGGTGCAATTCCCCTTATACCTTTAAGTTTCAGGATAAAAAATTAACTATAGCTTCAAATGAAACTATTATCTTTGAAGAGGGCTTTGAAAATCTCAGGACCGTTTATAAACATGTTTCACACAAATATTTTCCTCCGGCGGGCAAATTGCCCGATGAGCTGGCTTTCCTCTCTCCCCAGTATAATACGTGGATAGAGATGTTTTATAAACCAACCCAGGAAAAAGTACTCAGTTATGCAAACTCCATAATAGAAAACGGAATGCCTCCCGGAATTATGATAATTGATGATAACTGGATGAAGGACTACGGCAATTGGGATTTCTCAGCTGTCAATTTCCCCGATCCAAAAAAGATGATTGATACGCTGCATAAGCTGGGGTTTAAAGTCATGTTATGGGTATGCCCCTATGTCAGCCCTGACAGCTGCATTTTCAGAGAGCTTCAGGCCAAGGGGCTGCTCCTGAAGGCAAAGGATGGAACACCGGCCATAAGAAGATGGTGGAACGGCTACAGCGCCGTTCTGGATTATACCAACAGCGCTGCCGTACAATGGTTTAAAGCTCAGCTGCAATTACTGATAAATAAATACGGTGTCGATGGCTTCAAATTTGACGCCGGTGACCCCAGCGGAACGGATTTGGCCGATTGGAACAAACCGTACAGCTGGGAATTCCTTCCCTATTCTAATTATGACTGTGAAGCCTATGCAAAAATCGGTCTGGATTACAGTTTAAGTGAATACAGGGCCTGCTGGGGCTGCGGCGGCCGCCATCTCATTCAGAGGCAAAAGGATAAAAAACCGGCGTGGGCCGGAAACGGGCTGGACAGCTTAATACCCAACGGCCTTTTACAGGGCTTGATCGGATATCCTTTTAACTGCCCCGACATGATAGGCGGCGGTATGGAAGGAGATATCAATTCACCCGACTTTAAAATCGACCAGGAGCTCTTTGTAAGATTTCTCCAGTGTTCACTGCTGTTCCCCATCATACAGTTCTCCATTGCACCCTGGAGGGTTCTGGACAAGGAGCACTTCAAATATTGCTCCGATATGATAGAACTGCGTCAGAAGCTTGCTCCCGGCATTCTGGAATTAGCCAGGAATTCTGCCGGCACGGGCCAACCTGTTATCAGGCATATGGAATACGTATTCCCAGGCTGCAATTATGAAAGAATAAACGATCAATTCATGCTGGGGGATGACATCCTGGTTGCCCCTGTTCTGGAGAAAGGCGCCAGAGGCAGAGCCGTTACCTTCCCTGCCGGAATATGGGTGGGCGACGACGGAAGTACCGTGCTTGGACCGGCAGTAAAAGATATAGAAGTACCTCTTGGCAGGCTGCCGTATTATATAAAAAAAGCAGATTAAATCACAGCAGAGTCATACTATTTACACGTAAAATCAAAGGTCATATTTCTTTAAAATTCATTATTTTGTTAATGGGGGTAATGTAATGAAAAGAAATGATTTTACCTTATATTTGGATAACGGTGAAATCCTAAAGGAGATTCCGGCCCCGATAAGGGAACTATATACTGATGACAGGAGTAAGGTAATAAGTGTTAATGACAATTCACACTCAGCCGATTTATTTATGTATTATTGCGGCATTTCATCATGCCGGGAGGGTTATTCCTGGGGTCCGGCAGTGAGGGAGCATTTCCTGCTGCACTACATATTGGAGGGTGAAGGCATTCTCAAAGTCGGGGGCAAGGAATACAGGCTTGTAAAAAACCAAGGTTTTCTGCTGTGTCCAAATGAACTTTCCCATTATGAGGCCGGCATCACAAATCCCTGGAAATATGCGTGGGTGGGGTTCCACGGCTTAAATGCCAGGTCCTATCTGGAACTTGCCGGGCTGTCAAAACAAAATCCCGTCTTCACTTTTACCCGGGGAGAGCTCTTGAAGAACTGCCTGCTTGATATGGTAAAGTCCTTTGAGGAGTATAGATATGGAGCCACCCTGCGCCTCCAGGCACTTCTCTATATGCTCTTCTCGGAATTGATTGAAAACTCCCGGGAAGATATTATCAACAACAAAAACGTCTACAGCAAGAATCACTATATAAGAAAATCCATAGAATTCATCCAGAACAATTATATGCGGGATATCAGCATTTCCCAGCTTGCAAGCCATATCGGGCTGAATAGAAGCTATCTCTCCTCCCTGTTCAAACAATTCCTGAACACCTCGCCCCGTAAATATCTGTCCCAGTACAGGATCAATAAGGCCTGTGAACTCCTGAAGGACAGTTCCTTTTCAATAGTGGAGGTTGCCGGTTTATCAGGCTACCGGGATCCCATTGTCTTTCAGAAGTTCTTTAAAAATGTGATGGGGATATCGCCGAATAAGTATAGGAAAAAATTTATTTGAACGGTTGTGGTTATAAATTGTCGCTTGCTTTATCCATGTGTTTTTTATATAAACTGTACTCCCGGACTAACTTCATGTATAGATAACCAGCATGGATGACATTGCAAGTTGGTATTAGTTCTCCCGGGCTGCCATTTCCAGAGGTCGGCCTCGCGAACTATTATCATATTGTCTCATCGCACGCAAAATAATTTATCACGGATATTTCAACACTTATTTTAGTACCAGAAATTCATACTTTTCATGACAACAAGAAAAGGGTAGACTGCAGCACACAAGCTTTGCAGTCCACCCTTTATAACTCACATACAAACATCTAACTCTATTTCAATGTATAGCCCGGGAGTGCTCCTGATGCAGGAAGTCTGCATACCAGCTCCCAGTTGCCGTTCATATCCTTGAAGCCTGCACGTATTGTTCCGCCGGGGCTGCCAATTGCAGACCTGGCAATCCTGGCCTCATATACCGATGCATTCCTTGAAACGGTCACATTTGATGTGCCCAGATCATTCCAGCTCCAGTTGTTGTTATTTGCAGGATGGCTGTACAGCGTATCGGTTTCAATCATATAGTCGCAGCCCGAATCGGTCCAGCTTCCTTCCACATAACCCGTAGCAGAGTTATTATCGGCATTGATAAATATTTGGCCATTTGCAGACAGGTTACTCCCCTGGACACAAAAGTATATGTAGTTTGCATCATTAGTCACCTTAAGGCTGGTTGCCGTTTGACCTGCCGCCGTTGCCAGAGATGATATGCCGCTCCAATCCGAGGCATCCCCGTCAATTGTTATGCTTCCGGTTGGCGGCGGCACCGTTCCGCCCACGGTTAAACTCCCCAGATCCAGCCAGCCGTCTGAATTTTGTCCGACATTTGCAAACCCCAGCTTATTTCCGTTTGAAAGCGGATTGATAACCTTTATGCACATATTGTAGGTACCCGACGCCAATCCGGGTGAGCTTACAGTGTGTTCAAAGGTTTTTACCGAACCGCCTGCTGGTATTGTATTCAGGTCCCATGTGGTGGTCCAGCTTTTAACCAGGGTGCCGCCCTGCTTCACCCCTATTTGTACCGGCCACATTGTATGGTCATAATAGAACGGAGCAATACCAATGTTTTTAATATCTATTCCCAGGTACAAGGCAGAGGACGAAGATAAATTGTCATAATACGCAGCAGCAACCTGGAAGTCATAACCCAACTGTTTGGAGGCCGTCCTGGCATTGGCCAAAGTGGTGCCGGTATAATTTTTTATCTGCTCACACATGAGCCAGGTAGGATGTGCTTCACTTAAGCAGGCGGCCCAGGTTTGATTTGTGGAGCCCTTCCATGGGGTACTTGCAAAAATAGTACTCTGATCGGGAGGATATACTTCTCCTCCTATACAATTTGAAGTCCATTTATTCTGCTGATTTAAATTTATTAACTTCTGTACAAAACTCCAGGTTTGGCCTCCTGCCCCTGAAGATAAGGTTGCATAACCGAAAGAATCATCATGATAGCCTATATTTGCACTGGCATTTGGCACACCTGCTTTCGGCTCCCTCACACATAACTGCGTTTTGCTGAAATATGCGTCAAAAGTTGTCAAAACCTCATTATATACAGTATTGGAAATGTTCCAGTTGGGTTTGCCGTCGGAAGTATCTTCATCATAGGGCCAATTATGCCATTCTCCCCAGAACCCCAAAAGCCCCAGCGTTATATATCCGATTCTCGGGTCGCCGTCATATTTAGTACCGAAGGCCTTGATAAAATTTTGCATGGAATTTCTGAAGGTCTGATTTTCGTAATCGGGACAGTAGCCTGCGCCGCCCAAATCCGCGGGCTCATCGTAGCGGCGCATGGTCAGTCCGCCGTCTATGAGAAACTGCGGCACACCTGTGGACACTCCGGGATAATCATAATAAAAACGGAATACGGCCTGATGTCCCCTGCCTGAAATAGCATTCAGCCTGGTTTCCAGAGCCGACCAATTAAAGGTATTCATCCCTGTCTGAACATCCCTTACCGGAATGTAGAACCATTCAAGGCTGTGCGGGAAGGTTGTGGTGCTCCCGTCAAAGGGCACAAAACCTTTAAGAGGATTGTTGTCGAAAGAGGCACCTGTTCCGATGGGATGCGCAGTATGTCCCGACGTGCTTGCCAGAACAGTACCGGGCTCACCCGTTACAGGGCATATTCCCAGCGTTAGAGCAAAACAGAGGGTAAGAGAAAAAATTTTCTTTCTTAACATAATTCAGGTCTCCTTTAATAAGATTTGCAGTTACTGAACCATGAGACGGTATAATTAACATAAACCAATTAACTGTAAACTTGAAAGTCAATTTAAACCGGCTCCCAGGTTAATTAAATTCTAGCATTTCCAAAAATTACTTAATATGTATTAATGCCGGATAAATAAGTTATTTTGTGAGATACTCGGACCCTTGTTAAAAAAATATAAACCTCCACACTCCAAAAAAGGATGCACCGGAAAATCTGATCCGGTACATCCTCTTTAGCCTGTAATATTCTGTTTTACTCTGCTGAAATTTCTGTCCATATCCTGTCGTATTCCTTTATGGAACCGGCAAGATCTTCGAATACCTCACAGTTCTTTGTCTGCTCGTCAGTCGGATATGCCGCAATATCATTGAGAAGGTCGGGAGACATTTTCTTCTTAGCCTCTGAGTGAGGTGTGGAGTATCCGATATAATCCGCATTTTCAAAAGCGATATCAGTCTCGCACATGAAGTTTATAAACTGCTCTGCCTCCTTCTGGTGTTTGGTGCTGTTCAGTACCACCATTGAATCGACCCAGAGGTTGCTGCCTTCCTTCGGAATTACATATTCCAGATCAGGGTTTTCGCGCTTCATAAATACAGCATCACCCGACCATACCACTGCAAAGGCAGCCTCACCCATAATCATCTTATCTTTGACTTCATCCCCCACATAGGATTGAACCACACCCAGCTGCTTTTGCTTTATAAGCTCCTGCTTTGCCTTTTCCAATTCCTCCGTCTTTTTGGTGTTCAGAGAGAATCCCAGCTTTTTAAGAGTAATCCCTATGGAGTCTCTCTGGCTGTCCAGCATAAATACCTGCTTCTTATACTTATCATTCCAGAGAATATTCCAGCTGTCTACCTGGTCGGTTACCATGGTCTTATTGTATATGATACCTACCGTCCCCCACATATAAGGTACGGAATATTCGTTTGTAGGGTCGAAAGCAAGGTCCCTGAATTTTTGGTCAATATATTTGTAATTGGGAATATTGTTAAAATCCAGCTTTTTAACCATACCCTCGTCGATCATACGTCTTATCATATAATCCGACGGGATGGCAACATCATAATCAGCGCCCCCTGATTTGAGCTTTGTGTGCATTACCTCATTGTCCGAGAAGGTATCATATACCACATCTATGTTATATTGCTTCTCAAATTTTTCTATTACGTCCTCACCTATATAGTCACCCCAGTTGTAGACCTTGAGAGTTACCTTATCACCCGAACCCCCTGCTGTAGAACCGGCTGTTCCGCAGCCTGCAAGTGCTGCCGTTGACAGTACCACTGCCAGAACCAATAATTTGGATAAAAATCTTTTCATCTTATTAGCAACCTCCAACAATTAAATTAATCTCAGGCATCATACTGCCTTTTCTTTTTCTCTTCACGTGAAGAACGGATATTAATCAAAATCAATAGCAGCAGCACACTCACAAACATCAAGGTCGACAGGGCATTTATCGTAGGCTTTACACCTGTTCTGGCCATTGAATATATGGTTATGGACAGGTTTGCCACCCCCGAGCCCGAAGTGAAATAGCTGATGACAAAATCGTCAATGGACAGTGTAAAAGCCATAAGGAAGCCTGAAATAATCCCCGGCATTATCTCGGGAAGTATTACTTTCCTGAGCGCATACATGGATGTGGCTCCAAGGTCCAGAGCGGCTTCATACATATGCTTGTTCATCTGCTTCAGCTTCGGCAGCACCGATAATATGACATAGGGTATGTTGAAGGTGATATGAGCCAGCAGCATTGTCAGAAAACCCAGCTTCAAGCCTATCAGCGAGCCTATGAAAACAAACATTATCATCAGTGATACCCCTGTTACAATGTCAGGGTTCAAAACAGGCAGGTATGTGAGATTCATAACAACTGATTTTTTGAACTTCTTCATATTATGAATACCGATAGCGGCAAAAGTTCCTATGAGCACTGCCACTATTGACGAGATCAAAGCCAGCATCAGCGTATTATACAGTGAATCCATAATCTGGGAGTTGGTAAAAAGCTCCCTGTACCATTTCAAAGTAAAGCCCGACCAGTTTCCCCGGGATTTTGACTTGTTGAACGAGAAAACGATGAGTACCACTATGGGGAGGTACATGAACAGTAAAATCAGTCCAAGATAGGACTTCATTATAATTTTTTTTACCAAAGCGCAGCTCCTCCTCCCTTGTCCTCATCAAATTTGGACATAATCCAAATACTTATAAGTATGAATATCATCATTATCATTGAAATGGCCGAACCGAAATTCCAGTCACTGAGCTGAATAAACTGCCTTTCAATGAAATTGCCTATGAGCGTATATTGCCCGCCCCCCAGTAATTTTGAAATAACGAAGGTCGTGACGGCCGGCATAAATACCATTGTTATTCCCGACATGACACCGGGTATGCTCAGTGGCAGGGTTATTCTTCTGAAAACCGTCATACTGTTTCCGCCCAGATCCTGTGCCGCTTCAACCAGCTTGCCGTCTATTTTCATAAGTACCGTATAAATCGGCAGTATCATAAACGGCAGAAAGTTGTAAACCATACCGAGTACTACCGCCGCATCGGTATATAAAATATCTATCTTCGGCAGGTTAAAGAAGGACAATATGGAATTTATTATTCCGTTCTTTTCAAGCAGCGTAAGCCAGGAATAGGTTCTGAGCAAAAAATTCATCCACATTGGAATTATAAACAGCATGGACAGGGTTGCACTTTTGCTGAACTGCTTGCTGGCCAGTATCATGGCAACCGGATAACCCACTACCAGACAGACAAAAGTGCTGAATAAAGCCAATCCAAGGGATTTCAGCAGCACCGATATATATATGGGTTCACAGAACTTGTAAAAGTTGTCCAGGGTAAATCTTATTCCCTGCCCGTCTCTGGCGGTAAAAGCATAGAAAAGGATCAGGAATGAAGGAATAACTATAAAAATAATCATCCATATCAGGTATGGATAGGAAACCCACTTTCTGTTCATACACTTCCCGTCCTTTTCATTATATGAATATCATTGGGATTGAGGGACATGCCTATGGCGGTGCCCACCTGGGCCATTTCGGTATTGTGCAGCGTCCAGGTGACACCCTGTCCCTCCACCAGCATTTCAAAATGAACACCTTTAAAGGTAACCGATTTTACCACTCCTGATATCATTGCATTTTCCACATTGACAAGCTTTATGTCTTCGGGTCTGACAACCACGTCGATATCCTCATTAGGTTCAAACCCCTTGTCCAGACATTCGAAAACATGGCCTGCAAACTCAACAGAGTAGTCCTTGAGCATTTTACCCTTTATGATATTGCTCTCCCCTATGAAGTCAGCTACAAAAGCATTCTTAGGCTCGTTGTATATCATCTGGGGAGTACCTATCTGCTGGATTTTACCCTTGTTCATGACAACTATTGTGTCCGACATGGTCAAAGCCTCTTCCTGATCATGGGTGACATAGACAAAGGTTATTCCTGTCCTTTTGTGTATGTTTTTCAGCTCCAGCTGCATTTCCTTTCTGAGCTTCAGGTCAAGGGCTCCCAGAGGCTCATCCAGCAAGAGCACCTCAGGCTGGTTCACAAGTGCCCTGGCAATTGCCACTCTCTGCTGCTGTCCTCCTGACAGAGACTCCACCGATCTCTTTTGAAAACCCTGGAGATTGACCATTTCAAGCATTTCATCCACTTTTTTGCCGATGACCGCCTTGTCCATTTTCTTTATCTTAAGCCCAAAAGCTATGTTGTCGTATACATTCATATGCGGAAACAGCGCATACTTCTGAAAGACCGTATTGACCTTTCTTTGATAGGGAGGTACATTATTTATTCGGTTGCCTTCAAAAAACACATCTCCGCTGTCGGGAGTCTCGAAGCCTCCGATAATTCTCAGGGTTGTAGTCTTTCCGCATCCGCTGGGCCCCAGCAGCGTAACAAATTCATTTTTTAGCACATATAGGTTGATATTGTTCAGAACCTCTGTTTGTCCGAAGTTCTTCCTGATTTCCTTTAATAAAATAATTGGCTGACTCCCGTTCATACTCTTCCCCCAAGTTCTCCATATTTAAAAATTCGGCGGAGATGAAACCCATAATACCACCGCATTGCTCTTACCTGCATTTAATATATTGTGAGGTGCACTGGGCTTAAAATAAAAGCTCTCACCCTTTTTAACCTTGAATTTCTGTGTTCCCAAACATACCGTTATTACACCGCTGACCACAAAACCGAATTCTTCTCCTTCGTGGGGATTGTCAATTTCCGAATTTCCATTGGGAGACAATGTAATCAGTATGGGTTCCATCATATTTTTCTGTGCATTGGAAACAAGCCATCGTATTTCAAAACCTGAATCCCTGTCTTCTTTTACGAAGACATCATCTTTCTTAAACACAACCTTTTCGTTTACCGATTCATTGAAGAAGTCTTTTAAATTGGTTCCCAGGGATTCGAGTATATCCATAAGTGTTGCTATGGAAGGCGACGTCAAATTTCTCTCAAGCTGCGATATAAACCCCTTTGAGAGTTCACACCGGTTGGCCAGTTCTTCCTGTGTCAGCCCATTTTTGATACGCAGCTGTTTAATCTTCTCACCAATATTCATTTGATACCTCTTTTATATTTGTAAACTTTTGGTTTAATATTACAAACCTTATTTCAGTTTGGGTAAAGTAAACTTTTTGTTTACTCATGGTAAACCAAGAAATAAAGTATCACATTCTAAAAATAATGTCAATAATTACAAAGCACAAAATATATTACACTTTTTATACATTTTATGCATTATTAACGCAGCAAAAAAGCATATCGTCCGCAGCCCTTATATATGGCTGGTTTGAGTCACCGTGCCGGAAGATATGCCGTTTATTTTTTTTAATATTTATTCAGCTGAATTTATATATTTACCATAGTTGATTAAAGTCAGTTAAAACCCTTGATAAACATTCTGGTTCTCTCGTTTTTGGGATTTGTGAACAGTTCTTCGGGTACTCCTTCCTCCACAATAACTCCATTATCCATAAATATGACCCGGTCGGCCACTTCCCGGGCAAATCCCATCTCATGCGTAACCACCACCATGGTCATATGCTCTTCTGCAAGCTTTCTGATAACTTTCATAACCTCCAGTGTAAGTTCCGGATCAAGTGCCGAGGTGGGTTCATCGAAAAACAGGACATCCGGCTTTAAAGCGAGAGCTCTTGCTATGGCAACACGCTGGCTCTGCCCTCCCGACAGCTCGAAAGGATATGCGTCTGCCTTGTCCTCCAGGCCCATTTTCTCTAAAAGCTGCATGGCCGTCTGCCTCGCTTCCTCTTTGCCGGCACCCGCCACACTGACAGGCGCTTGTGTTATATTCTTCAGGACATTGAAATGGGGAAAAAGGTTGAAATTCTGGAATACCAGACCTATTTTCAGCCTTATTGCCCGCAGTTTCTGCTTGTCGGCATAGTCAGCTTTCCCCTGGCTGTTGGTCCTGACCATTATCTCGTCTTCAACAGCTATCTGCCCCCTGTCTATCCTCTCCAAAAGATTGATACACCTGAGAAGCGTGCTCTTTCCCGAACCTGAAGGTCCTATTACGGCCACTACCTCTCCCTTGTTTACCTCCATGGAGATTCCCGACAGCACTGCTTTTCCGCCAAAACTCTTATATATATTCGAAGCTTCAATCATTTTCATTGTCTGTTCAACCATCCTTTCGGTTTAAGCGAATACTGTTAAATTAATCCGTTGTGCCGATAGATTTACTTTTAGTTTTGATATTAACATCTTGATTATACTGGTACGCGAGTACAACTTCAAGCAATGGAGAGCACGGTAAAAGTGCTTGCTGAAATTTGTAGGTGAAAAACAAGTATTTTAGCCGGCAAAGTGACACGATGTCACTTTGAGCAGCACACGAGGCCCGGATGGCCGAGTCGCTGCGACGGCACCAAAATACTTGTTGTGAACCGTACTATTTCAAGCAAGCGCTTTGTGTGCTATCCATTGCTTAAAGTTAGTACGGAAGTACCGGTATAACAAGTAATTTTTTTACTTGTCAAATTAAAATCAACCGGCCAGCAACGCGTTAATTTATCTGTAGTAGCTTAATTTTTTCTCGGTAAATTTGAAAACCTGCGCGACAACAAGATTCATTATATAATAAAATACGCCGGCAACAAACAAAGGCTGAATTGAGGCTATTCTGCTCATCTCATTATTTGCCGCTCTGAACATTTCAGCTACTCCGATGGTGGTCACCAAAGCCGTATCCTTTACAAGGGTGATAACTTCATTGCTTATGGCAGGGAGTATTCTCTTTATAACCTGAGGTAATATTATCTTAAAAAACACCTGGGCTTTTGTAAAGCCTAAAACTTCCCCTGCTTCGTATTGGCCCCTGGGAATGGATTCTATCCCGCCCCTGTATATTTCCGCAAAGTAAGCTGCATAATTTAGGGAGAAGGCGATAATAGCGGCGGTAAACCGGTCTATTTTTCCTCCAAAAATATAATAGGGGCCAAAATATACCGCAACCAGCTGAAGTATTAACGGGGTCCCTCTCATTATTGAGATGTAAATTCCTGTCAAGCCATTTATAATAAAGTTTTTTGACCGCCTCCCGAAGGATACCACAAGACCCAGCGGAAGTGCAAAAATCAGAGTGAGTAAAAATAATTGAATGGTTACCACCATTCCCTTGCCCAACAGCAATAAAAGATCCACAGAAAATCTCCTCCCGTAAAATCAATACATGTAAGTAATTATATAGAATAATTTTATCATAATCTACTTAATATTTATTTTTTAAAAAAATTGCCAATTAAGGCTGATACCTGTCGGTATCAGCCCTGGATTGATATGTTAATAGTATCCGTACCACCGGATTTATTTGATTATTGAAATATCCTTGCCAAACCATTTGTTTGATATTTCAGCCATCTTTCCGTCCCTGGCAATTTCCTTCAATGTATCGTTTACTTTTGTCATGAGCTGTACATCAGTCTTTCTGAAGCCTATACCGTATTGTTCGTAGGAAAGGCCTTCATCCAGGACCCTGTATTTTTCACTCTTCATTTTAATATAATACCTTGCAACAACTTCGTCCATTGCAACGGCATCCACATTGCCTGTTTTCAAATCCATCAAACAAAGGTTATTATCCTTTAATTCCACCACTTCCCTGAGTGTTGACTTAAAGTCCGCTTTGCCGTTTAAAGCATCAGCAGCACTGGAAGCTGCCTGCAAGGCAACAGATTTGTCTTTCAGATCGGCAAGGGTTTTGTATTTTGAGTCTTCCAAAACAACGAGAATCTGCTGATTATTCATATACGGTTCGGAGAAAAGTACGTTTCCCTCTCTCTCCTTCGTTATAGTAAAGCCATTCCAAATGCAGTCTATATTGCCTGTATTGAGTTCCTGCTCCTTGGTGTCCCAGTTGATGGGCTGGAGCTTCAATTTAACACCCAGTCTGTTTGCAACCTCCTGAGCCAGGTCAACATCATAACCCACAATATTGTTCTTTTCATCTCTGTAGCCCATTGGCGGGAAGCTTTCATCCAGTCCAAGAACAAATTCGCCTTTTTCCCTGACCTTGTCCCATGAAGAATCGGAGGCTGGAGTTGCTTCAGCAGCAGTACCTGCTTCTGATGTTCCGGCAGCCGCTGCCGACGATTGGGCAGTTGATGATGAGGCTGACGCAGTTTTCGACGCTGCTCCGTTGTTTACTCCGCAGCCTGCAAATATGAACACTGCTGCTATAATACATGCCAAAACTTTAGTTAATGATCTCTTTTTCAAAATAATCCATCCCTTCACAATCTGACCGGATCCCACTGGTAGTCTGTAACATCTAAAACATGTTTTGTTACGGGGAAATTTCCGATAAGTAGTTTTTAATTTGAGCCATGCTGCTGCATGGTCTGTTTTCTCTATACGCTGCAGATAATTTACCATGGTAAATTACTCTCATATGGTATTTTACTTCATAACTTTAATAAAGTAAATCACTAATTTATTGAAAAATATTACAGACGACTTTTTAGCTCCAATAAGGATATGTTTTGATGAAACAGCATAAAGTTTATAGTAGTAAATTTAATTTATATTTATATTGGAAAGGTGGCCCTAAATTGGATAAGTTCCCAAATAGAAATATATATAAAATTTTAATCGCCTTTGTACTGATAATAGCACTCCTTGCTACCTCCACTCTGGTAATCTATAACGACAGCAGTAAGGTTTTCTCTGTGGTAGCGGTTGATTCCACAGGTGAGAAAAAATTCATTAAATGGGTGGAATTCAATGCCTGTTATGAGGCCATGGAAAAGGCCCTAACCCTTGATGTGAAATCCCATAACAAGGAGATACAGCTCAACTGGGTGGAGCTGCTTGCATATTTGGGAGCCAGGTACGGAGGAGATTTCAAGAAATACAAGTCGAAAGACATGGATGAGCTGGTTGCAAAACTTAATAAGGGCCAGACAATTCAGCAGCTGACCGAAAATATGAAATATTATAATTACTACTATGAAGCTTATGATGCAATCCTTGGAAATTTTGTAGGCGAATATGAAATCCAGGTCAAAGACCAGGACAACAATGGCGATTTGAAATGGGAAAGAAAATACGGTCTTAAAGTTTTTTCACCCATTGCCAGGGGTTATAGTTTCAGTCATTATGACGATTTCGGAACCGGCCGCAGCTTTGGCTATGCCAGAAAGCATCTGGGAAATGATCTCATGGGGTCCATTGGAACTCCCGTTATGGCTGTGGAATCGGGCATTGTGGAAGCTATGGGCTGGAACATGTACGGAGGCTGGAGGATTGGTATCAGAAGCTTTGACCAGAAGAGATATTATTATTACGCTCATTTGAGAAAAGATAAGCCCTTCCATTCGGACCTGTATGAAGGAAAAGTGGTCAAAGCAGGAGAAGTCATCGGTTATCTGGGTATGACCGGTTACAGCACAAGGGAAAATGTAAATAATATAACTACTCCCCATCTCCATTTCGGCATGCAGATAATTTTTGACGAATCTCAGAAGGAATGCGTAAACGAATTATGGATCAACGTTTATGAGATTGTAAATCTGCTTCAGAAAAACCGTTCTGCTGTTGTAAAGGACGAAGAGACCCGTGACTATTACAGGGTTTACGACATCATGGAACAGAACAGTGGCTATGATTTTTAATAATATGATACTATGAGGTGTTATTGATGAAGCTTTTTTCGAATAACAGGCTGGCCGGATATATTTCACTTATTATTGCTGTCTCTTTCACTCTGGCCCTTTGTTCCATCCTTGTTTTGTCTTCGGTAACCGATGCCTTTACCGACGTTGAAGGCGGCCAAATAACAGAAGATGGTATTGCCGTACCAATTGTAATGTACCACAGCATATTAAAGAGTTCCCACCTGGGCAAGTATGTAATCACACCGACCGAATTTGAAGACGACATCAGATATCTGAGTGAACACAACTATAATTCCATTACCATGACAGACCTTATCAATTACGTATACAACAATGGTGATATTCCTCTTAAACCGGTTATAATCACCTTTGACGACGGAAATCTGAATAATTATTTATATGGTCAGCCCGTGCTGCAAAAGTATAATATGAAGGCAGTGATATCGGTTATAGGTTCCTACACCGAAGCCTTTTCAAAGGCGCCTTATCCCACAAACGACCCTGCCTATGCCCATGTATCCTGGGATCAGATAAAAGCCATGCATGATTCCGGTTTTTTTGAGATCCAAAATCATTCCTACAGCCTCCACTCCATCAACAAAAGAAACGGAGCCAAAAGAAAAAAGGGCGAATCCCTGGAAAGTTACAGGAATATGCTCACTGACGATATTATGAAGCTGCAGAACAAATTGAAGGACGCTTGCGGCATTACACCAAATACTTTTACATACCCCTATGGAGCAATAAGCAGCGAATCCAAGGAAATAATCAAGGAATTGGGCTTTAAAGCCTCCCTGTCCTGCCTGGAGGGTGTCAACCTCATTAATAAGGACAAGGAAGATGTCTTATTCGGCCTCAAGCGCAAAAACCGCCCCCATGGCATGACCTCCGAAAAATTTTTTAAAAGATTTTGTCCGTAAATTGGTGTATTTGTCTCCTGAAGGTGTATAATTATTAAGGCTGCAAGCTGTGCTTTTCATATTATGATGTATGACAGTTACGGCATTTTGCAGATGATTTTATGCCGGGAGGAAATGACATGAGTATATTTGAAGCACTTATGCTGCTGAGTTTCGGTGCCGCATGGCCCACACAAATTTTTAAATCCTATACCTCCAAAAGTACAAAGGGTAAGAGCGTACTGTTCCTTTACATAGTTATTTTTGGTTATCTTTCGGGTATAGTCCATAAAATATTGTACAGCAGAGATATAGTAATGGTATTGTATATTATCAATCTCCTGATGGTTTCGGCCGATATAGTTTTATACTACCGCAACAGAGCCCTGGAGAAAAAAGCGGAAACATATTGATATTGTTTTGCTTTACAGATAAATTTAATCAGAATCAACTGGTAACGCGAGGACAACTTCATGAAATAAGATGCACGGTTAAAAACAATTTACCGCAATTGTTTTGGGTGCAGCCTTATTTCATGAAGTTAGTACGGAAGTTACCATTTGATATAAAAAAATTACAAAAGTAAAGCAAAATCAAGTCCTCTCTTTATAACCTCATATCCTCAAAAAACAAATCCAAAAGCTTTAACCAAATCCGCCCTCAATTTATATAATATATTAGAAATAATTTAGCGTTCAATTCGTGGCAGGAGATGTTATACGTTGTCTTACATAGTTGAAATTAATAATATCGCTATGAACTACCAGTCACCCAATGGCGAAATACCTGCCATCACCAATGTCAATCTTAAGATAGTAAAGGGTGAGTTCATTTGTATTGTGGGACCAAGCGGCTGCGGAAAATCCACCTTGTTGTCCATCATTGCAGGGCTTTTGAAGCCATCCTCCGGCAGTATCGCCATAAATGGAAAAGAAATATCAGGTACCTGCGAGAAAGTCGGCTATATGCTGCAGAAGGATTATCTCTTTGAATGGAGGACAATTCTTCAGAATGTTATGCTGGGCCTTGAAATACGAAAAATAAAAACAAATGACAATATTGAGTACGTTAACAACCTGTTGAAAACCTATGGTCTGTATGAATTCAGAAACAAGTATCCTTCACAGCTCTCGGGAGGTATGAGGCAGAGGGCGGCCCTCATAAGAACCCTGGCTCTCAAACCTGAAATTCTTCTCCTGGACGAGGCTTTTTCGGCTCTGGATTATCAGACAAGACTTGCAGTTGCAGACGATATTTATTCAATCATCAAAAAGGAAAACAAAACCGCCATTCTTGTTACCCACGACATTGCCGAAAGCATCAGCATGGCCGACCGGGTAATTGTTCTGTCCAGCAGACCGGCAACTATCAAGAGCATACACAATATAAAACTGACCTGTGAAAAAAGGACTCCTTTTTGCAGCAGGGAAGCTCCTGAATTCAGGCATTATTTCAATACCATATGGAAGGAGCTGGATGTACATGTCTAAACATATTGAAATTAATCCTTCAAAGGAAAGAATCCAATACTTAAAAGCACGCAAAAGAAAAAAATTTCTAATCAGCCTTACACAAATAATGCTCCTGATTGTATTTATAGCCCAGTGGGAAATCTGCGCCCGTCTGAAATTAATCGACCCCTTTATAACAAGCCAGCCATCCAGGATTGTTAATACAATCATAAGATTGTACAATGAAGGACAACTTTTCCAGCATATAGGCGTTACCTGTTTTGAAACAATCGTAGGCTTTATTTCAGGCACTCTGCTGGGAACCGCCATAGCCATTATCCTGTGGTGGTCGGAGTTTCTGTCAAAGGTTCTGGAACCCTATCTGGTCATTTTGAACAGTTTGCCTAAAATAGCGCTGGGTCCCATATTTATTGTGTGGTTTGGTGCAGGAACCACCTCAATCATTGTAATAGCCCTGGCAATATCTTTAATAGTATCCATCCTTGAGGTGCTTAACGGCTTCCTGGCAACCGATGAAGAGCAGATAAAGCTTGTTAAAACTTTTGGTGCCGGAAGGCTTCAAATTTTTACAAAAGTTGTTTTACCGGCAAATCTGCCCGTCATAATCAGCTCCCTGAAGATTAACGTGGGCCTCTCGTGGGTTGGCGTTATTGTGGGGGAATTTCTGGTGTCGAAATCGGGCCTGGGCTACCTTATCGTTTATGGCGGGCAGGTTTTCCAGCTGGATCTGGTCATGGCCAGTGTAATAATACTCTGTATTGCGGCAGGAATAATGTATAAAGCCGTAGTTCTCCTTCAGCAGCTTTTTATAAAGAGCCATATATAAAGTAATATCACCCGGTGGAAGCATGCCGCAAAGGCATGCAGATTGGAGGTCAGTTTGAAAAGGTTTTGTCTCATTACGGCAGTGCTTCTATGCGCGGCACTTGTACTGTGCTCATGCGGAGCAGACAAACAGAAGACAAAAATAGTATTAAGTGAAGTGACTCATTCGGTATTTTACGCACCTCAATACATCGCAATCAACAAAGGCTTTTTCAATGACGTTGGTCTCGATGTGGAATTACAGAACGGTCAGGGAGCCGACAAGGTCATGACCGCAATTTTGTCGGGTCAGTGCCAAATCGGCCTGGCAGGCCCCGAAGCAAGCATATACGTCTATAACGAAGGCAAGGAAGATTACGCTGTGGTCTTTGCACAATTAACAAAAAGGGACGGTTCCTTCCTTGTAGGAAGAAATCCCGATGCCGGCTTTAAATGGAGCAACCTGAAGGGTAGGAATGTAATCGGCGGCCGTAAGGGCGGCGTACCCGAAATGACGGTGGAATATGTTCTCAACAAAAACGGGCTTGTCCCGGGAAAAGATGTGGAGGTCGATACCAGCATACAGTTTGCATTGATGGCAGGAGCCTTCACAGGCGGCAAGGGCGATTATGTAACACTTTTTGAGCCCACAGCCTCCATGCTTGAAAAAGAAGGAAGGGGCTATATTCTGGCTTCAGTGGGCCAGGAAAGCGGTGAAATCCCCTATACTGCATACTTTGCCAAAAAGACTACATAGAAAAAAACAGGGATACGGTTCAAAAATTCACCGAAGCCATATACAGGGGGCAGCAGTGGGTTGATTCCCATTCACCGAAAGAGATAGCCGAAACAATAAAGCCCTCGTTCCCCGATACCGATACCGCAATATTGGAGACAGTGGCAAAGAGATATAAGGATATAGACGCCTGGTCCAAAGACCCGGTTATGAAGGAATCCTCCTTTGAACTGCTGCAGACCGTTATGGATGAGGCAGGACAATTGAAGCAAAAAGCACCTTATGATAAAGTTGTTAATAATACCTATGCGGAAAAGGCAATGAAGGACAGCCAAAAGTAATACCGATCCTCCCAGGCAGTAACTGGAATAATTGCTGCCTGGGAGGATTTTTCATGTCATTATTGAACCTGAAAACTATTCAACCAATCCATAATATAGTCTGAAGCCAGACGATGATTTCCGACCTGACAATGCTCCGCACCACCTTCGGCTGCCATGAAAACCCTGCCGGACAAAGTTTTTGCCTTTGTTAGTCCCTGCATTAAGATGTCATAATGAGAGGCCGGTACATAATGGTCGCGTTCTCCTGCAAGCAGTAATACATCACACTGAATGTTTTCCATAATTCCTTTTAATGAATGACGCATCAGGTGGCAATAAAAATCATAGGGATTATCTGTTCCGGTGATATATTGCCCATGAGAAACCGCCCAATTAATAATTAATTCCTTTTTCATCAAAGAGTGAATTATAAGGTTAATAACAGGCTTCACCCTTATTTTGAACAAAAAATCAAGAATTGATTTTGTCCTTTTTGCAATAGGGTTTGTCATACAATCGAAGCCATCATAGAGAATGTCGTAAGCCACTACTCTTGTAATCCGCTTATCAAAAGCGGCGGCACGTAAAGCCAGATATCCTCCCCATGAAATGCCAATTACGCCTATATCCCTCAGCTTAAAATAATCTATAACCGCGCCTACAGGCTTCTCCCACTCCGGCTCAAAAGTAAGTCCTTTTTTAAGGGTCTCACCTTGACCCGGGCCTTCAAAGAGATAAACATTATAGCCGCAATTTGCCCACTCTTTGACTGCCAGGTAAAATTCCTCTATAAAGGAATCATATCCGCCAAATACAATCAGATTGCCTTTCGCGCTATGGGATTTGAATATGAACGTTTTCATTGCAGCACCCTGATATGGTACATATTCAATATCCATCGCTTTATCAGTGCCGATAACCTTATGAAAATTTTTAATGCTTCTCCGATACATTTCCTGTTTTTCGGCGCTATCACGCAGAAAAAATTCGGCCAATCGATAGTAATATGCGGCATGTAATATGCGGTTTTCACTCTCGGCCTGCTCTCCAAGCGCATACCACATCTTATTCCATGTATCCAAATCTGTAATATTGGAGGCTGCATTTTTAACTTCCTCAAAATTACAGGCACAATCTCCATACATCAAGATGCGGTTTATTTGAAAATCCAATTGTTTTATTTGATGCAGCTTTATATATGGCATAGCTTCACCCCACTCACAAAATAATAAGTTATACTTAAACAATACTCATTTCTCTTTGCTTGCATATAAAGACAGCCACTTTCCAAAAGTCTGAATCATTTTTGTCAACCATTTAAAAAATAAAATAAATATGCTCAGGCTCACAAAGCAAGTAATAACCAGTGTACCTATTCCATACGGCAATTGCCTTGTACAGTCATATAGAATGAACAGACATAACGGCATAAAAACAGCGGCTGTTGTAACGCCCGGTGTGTAGTGATGGAAACGGAAACTTAAAATATAATGAATAATAAAATGGATAATGAAGACAAAGAATACGCCATACCAAATCAAATATTTTTGAAAAAAAATAGAAATAAGTGATACTGCCAACAGAATCAAAAATTCGATTAAAACGGCGACAGCTCCTGAATCCGTTGATACCCAATGTGCAAACGGCTTTGATGCCGAAATCTCCAGTAATTTCTTATATTTTCTTTGCCAAACATCCACCATTATGATCTCTTCAAAATCATGGAGCATAAAAATGATAGGTAATGCAAAAGAAATAACTTCCATAGATAAATTTTTCATAAAGCAACCTCTTTTAAAATCGTCACACTTGCGTCTATTTCATTTTTAAGTATAATAAGATGGTATAACAGCGTCAAGATATATGGCTCAATCGCTACATATCGGTAAAATTGTGACGATGAAAGGAAGCTGAAAATGGCTTGTAAAAATAAGGGGAATACTAAAGCACAGCAATCGCAAAAATGGATGAAAGAATCTCTTTTTCAATTGATGCGGGCAAAACCATATGAAGAAATATCCATTCAAAACATTACAGATGCCGCACAATCATAGCGAATATATTTTTTTCCACCATGCAGGGACACTTGGACTTTCTTTTTTTAATCAATCAACATCATATCATGGAGCTTTTTATAAAAGAAATGGATGCATTTCTCCTTCCGCTCCATCTGGAGTTAAGAGGACCCTCAGTTGGCTATGATATTGAATTGGCCCGCATTGCTTTGACTTTCAGTATTGGAGGCTTTGGAAGAATACTCACTTTATGGTTAAATGAAGGTGCTGAAAAAACTCCGGATGAGTTAGCCAAACTAATGGAAAAGGCAATACGGCTTCTCATCTAAACAATTTCACTTCAAAGCAAAAACGCCAGTATCGCCGGTAAAAGAAATGCCCCGGATAATATAAACAGCACATTCGTTATTTTAGTATTGGAGCTTTTTCAACTGCAATTTTCTACCTTTCTATTATAGCAAATGATAAATTCCTCGGTTAATAATATGTAATAAAATTCTATAATAGTTTTATATTAACAACCTTCATGATCTTTGGCAATATAAATACCGGAATTGACTTTAAGTTTCGGCAAACAAAAAAGAGCAAGCTAACTTAAAACACAATTAGCGAGCTCTTTTCAGATATTATCGGGTCAATTAAAATATTGCGACAACCGAACCCTTGTATTTTTCTTCAATAAATTTCTTTACCTTTTCGCTCTGCAATGCTTCTATCAAAGCCTTGATGTCTTCCCTGTTCTCGTCGCCCTTGCGCACGGCTATTATATTGGCAAAAGTCTGGGCTGCAACAGAATCCGCCTCTTCCTTTGCCAATGCGTCAGTAGCAGCATTAAAGCCCGCTTCTATGGCATAGTTTCCGTTTATGACCGCCAGATCCACATCAGGCAATGATCTTGCAAGCTGTGCAGCTTCAAGTTCCTTTACCTGAATATTTTTAGGATTTTCTGTAATATCCTTTACTGTGGCATTCAAACCTGCATCAGGCTTAACTTTTATCAGTCCTATGGTTTCCAGCAGCAGAAGTGCTCTCGCTTCATTTGTGGTATCATTTGGTACTGCAATGGTTGCTCCGTCTGCTATGGCATCAAGTGATTTTGCCTTGCCCGGATATAAGCCAAGCGGCTCATAGTGGATATTTCCCGCCGATACCAGATCGGTCTTGTTTTTTACATTGAAATCATCAAGATACGGCTTGTGCTGGAAGTAGTTTGCATCCAGATTTTTGTCCTGTAAAGCCAGATTCGGCTGAACGTAATCGGTAAATTCCTTGATTTCGAGTTCTATTCCCTTTCCCTTCAAATCATCCACAACCTGCTTAAGTATTTCGGCATGTGGGGAAGGTGACGCTCCCACGACCAGCTTTTTGGTTTGTGAACCGCAGCCTGATAAAACTCCGGCTGCTATAAAACTTAATGTTAAAACCAGAGCCAATAATCTTCTCTTCATTTTGTTGTCCCCCTAATTTTTATGTTTTATTTTTATGCCAATGCAATTTTGTTTATTGCTTTGTTTATCACTTCCGCTTGTCGCGCTTCCTGGCGATCAGCATCCCAACTTCCTGTGCCACCTGTACAACAACTACAAGCAGCGCAACAGTGACTATCATAATGTCCTTCTGATATCTGTAGTAGCCGAACCGGATGGCTATATCACCCAGACCGCCTCCCCCGACTATACCTGCCATGGCACTGTAACCCAATATGGTGGTTGTGGCTATTGCCGCCCCTACTATCAGGGAGGGCACCGCTTCGGGTATCATTACCTTGTATATTATCTGAAAAGGACTGCAGCCCATTGAAACGGCCGCTTCTATAACTCCCTTGTCAACCTCCTTGATGGAGGACTCAACCAATCTGGCTATAAACGGTGCTGCCGCTATTACAAGCGGAACCACGGTAGCTGTTGAACCGATCGTTGTCCCGATGATGAACCGTGTAAAAGGTATAACGGCTATAAGTAAAATGAGAAAAGGCACCGAACGTAAAATATTTACTATGAAATTCAGGACCTTATTCAGTTTCGGCAGCGGCATTATTCCGTCTTTCTCACTGGTCACCAGCAATACTCCCAGAGGGAGCCCGAGCACGTAAGCAAGCAAAGTGGAAAACAGTGTCATGTACAGGGTTTCCAAAAGACCCACCAAAATCATGGTAATGGTTGAACTATCCCACATATCCGTTTACCTCCTCAACTGATAAATCCTGAGATTGCAGGTAACGGATTATCCTGTCGGATACTTCGTCCTCCTGGGGCAGCTGTAATACCAGCTGTCCGAATGCCTTCCCGTCAATATCCTTCATATCGGCAAACAATATATTCACCTGGGCCTTACATTCAAGGATCATCCTTGATATAACCGGGTCAAAGGAGGAACTGCCTTCAAATACAATTCTGCAGCAGCGCCTTCCTATAAGCTGGCTAATCCTTTTTCCGTCCGGAAATACAAGTCTTTGAGCAGCGGCAGTCTTTGGATGTGAAAACACTTCCGAAACCGCTCCTGTTTCAGCAATCCCGCTTTCGTCGATTATGGCCACATGTGTACAGATCTGCTCTATAACACTCATCTCATGAGTTATTATCACTATTGTGATTCCCAGCCTTTTATTTATATCCCTCAAAAGTTCAAGAATCGATTTGGTGGTTGAGGGATCCAGTGCCGAAGTGGCCTCATCACACAGCAACACCTTGGGATTTGTAGCTAATGCCCTGGCTATTGCTATTCTCTGCTTCTGTCCGCCCGAAAGCTGGGAGGGATATGCAGCCGCCTTGTCGGATAACCCGACTATTTCCAGAAGCTCTTTTGCTCTCATCCTTGCTTCATTTTTTTTCATCCCCGAAACTTCAAGCGGAAAAGTAATGTTCTCCTCAGCCGTTCTCTGCATAAGCAGATTAAACTGCTGAAAGATCATTCCCATGGACCTCCTGACTTCCCTCAACTCTCTTTCATTCAGCCGAGACAGGTCTTTTCCGTCCACTACTATTGTTCCGCTTGTGGGCCGCTCAATGTAGTTTATACACCGTACCAGGGTACTTTTACCAGCCCCGCTCATTCCAATGATTCCATAAACCGCGCCTTCCCCTATGGAAAGGTCGATATTCTCCAGGGCTTTTACTTCTCTTTCCTTTGTATGGAATATCTTTGTCAGCGATTTGATTTCTATGATATTGTTTTTCGTATGCATACAACCTCCAGTACTCATAAGCACGCCAAAACCGCCATATAAAACAATAGATGACTGGTTTTGAAGTAGCCGGATAAGCAAACATATTATAAATTACCACAAGCTTAAAGTATCCATATAATTCATATATGTTTTCTGTCGGTTTTCTTTAGTATAGATTACCAACAAATATTTGTCAATATGTTTTTTATAAATCATATATGAATACTATGATAAGTGTGAATTCCCCAAATAAAAGTATATTTGGGATGAACCAGTTTGTCAATGTAATCAGTTTAAAAGGAGTTGACACATATAATTATATATGATTTAATAAAACATATATAATTACTATGACATAATATTCCATAATTATGAGCATACTTAATAATAAATATTACTAAGCAGACTGTAATATTAAAACGTCTATTGTCCCGGAAAAATTTAACCGCCGGCAATATATGAATCCATCCTTTACAGACTGCTGGAATACGGCATAAATCATCCATGCCGGAAATGGAGAATATATGAGGATTTCATCAAAGGGCAGGTACGGCCTCGCAGCAATGATCAGCGTTGCCCAGCTGGGAAGTACCGGTGAGTTTGTTACAGTTATAAGCATTGCGGAAAAACTGGGTATTTCAAAAATATATCTTGAACAGGTCTTTTCCCTGCTGAAAAGATCAAAGCTTGTCACATCCATAAAAGGTTCACAGGGTGGCTACCAGCTTTCAAAGCCATCTGAAAAGATTACTGTTCTGGAAATATTGCAGGCTGTTGAAATAAGCCTGTTTGAAAAAACAGAGCGTTCCGTTTCGGATGAAGCAATGGAAATCGAGAGTTCTTTAAAAAATCTTATATGGGATAACCTGGACAATGCTGTGGTTACCACCTTGGGAAAAGTTACCCTGAGCGACCTTGTTGCCGAAGCTGACAAGGCAAAAAGCGGAGAAGAATTTATGTTTTACATTTAGCAGATATATTTAGCAGGCATATTTATTATGCCTGCTTTTTTGTTTATATCTATTCACATTTAAATTTATGGTTTACTGCCTTTTATCACTCTTTTCTTACTCTTCTCTCAATTTGTCTCTTATTCCAGCGCCTGTTCCAGATCGGCTATCAGGTCCTTAACATTTTCGATCCCCACTGAAAGTCTCAGCAGCCTGTCATTTACACCCAGCCTGTTCCGGATCTCTTCGGGTACCGCAGCATGTGTCTGCAGCATTGGGTAGGTTATCAGACTCTCCACTCCTCCCAGGCTTTCCGCAAACATGATGACCTTTATCCTGCCGAGTACCTTTTCCACCAGCTCAGCCGAGGCCACCTCGAAGGAGATCATGGCACCGAATCCCGAAGCCTGCCTTAAGGATATTTCATAACCTTCGTGCTCCGGCAGGCCCACATAATATACCCTTTTTACATTTTTATTTTCTTTCAGCCACTTGGCAAGTTCCATGGCGTTTTGCTGCTGCCTGTCAAGTCTTATGCCCAGTGTTTTTATCCCTCTCAGCAGCAGCCAGCTGTCAAAGGGTGCCAGTACCGCACCCTCGGATTTCTGAATAAGCTTCAGCTTTTCTGCCAAAACATCGTCTTCCAGGATCACAAAGCCTGCCAGAGTATCGTTATGGCCTCCCAGATATTTTGTTCCGCTGTGAATAACAATATCCGCCCCCAGCTCCAAAGGTCTCTGGCAATACGGAGTCAGAAAAGTGTTATCCACTATGAACAAGGAATTCCTGGACTTGGCCAATTGGGCGATCAAACCTATATCGGCCACTTTCATTATGGGATTTGTAGGTGTCTCTATAAAAACAGCCGCCGTATTGGCCTTATATTCCTTTTCTATGGCTTCTATTCCGCTGGTGTCCACATAGCTGAACTCCAGCCCGTAGTTTTTGTAAACCTCTTCAAATATTCTGTAAGTGCCCCCGTAGAGATCATCCGAAACAATTATATGCTGTCCGGGAGAAAACATTTTTAGTACCGAAGATATGGCAGCCATGCCGCTGGAAAAAGCAAAACCATATTTGCCGTTTTCCAATATGGCCATTGTGTTTTCCAATTCTTCACGGGTCGGATTCTGAAGTCTGGAGTAATCGTAACCGGTTGTCTGGCTCAATCCCGGATGCCTGAAGGTGGCACTCTGATATATCGGAAAGCTTATGGCACCGGTATGTGAATCATAACCTTTGCAGCCATGCACTACTTTGGTATCCATTTGTGTTGTGTTTTGACAGTCATTTGGTTCCATACATACCTCCGGATCATTTCTTTTCTTCCTGGCTCAGTCCTTCATTCATGCTTCCAGTCCTGTATCCCTTTAAATCCAGAGCTGTGTACATAAAACCTATGTTTTTGAATTCCGTATATATTTTTTCCCTTGTGGCAGGTTCAATTATTTTTTCAAAGCTATCCTGAGTTACTTCTATTCTGGCAATATCCTTGTGGAATCTTACCCTTACCTGTTTAAAGCCTAAATCCAGCAAAAATTGCTCTGCCCGGTCTATCATTTGAAGTCTTTCCTTAGTGATTTTTTCTCCGTAGGGAAATCTTGAGGACAGACAGGCAAATGCCTGCTTATCCCAGGTATTAAGTCCCATTTCCTTTGAGAGGGTCCGTATTTCTTCCTTTGTCAGCTGTGCTTCCTTCAGGGGGCTGATTACTCCATGTTCGCGTACAGCCTGCATTCCGGGTCTGAAATCACCCAGGTCGTCCACATTCGAACCTTCAAAAATATACTCCATACCCTCTTCATCGGCAACTGCCTTTATTTTTTCATAAAGCTCGTTTTTACAAAGGTAGCACCTGTTGACCGGATTATCCGAAAACCCTTCCACATCAAGTTCTTCCGATATGATAACCCTGTGGCGGATTGAATTTTGTTTGGCGAATTCCTTGGCTTCACGCAATTCCCTTTCAGGGTAGGTCGACGAATGAGCAGTAATTGCTACAACCTTGTCCCCGAGCACCTCTGCTGAAACCTTAAGCAGGAAGGTTGAGTCAACACCGCCTGAAAAAGCCACGGCAGCACTGTTTCGCTTCTTTATTATATTTTTTAGATTTTCCAGTTTATCATGTACGCTCATTTTATTTACTCCTTTAATTTATATATATACTTATTAAAGCACCAATAAATTCCTAGTATTCCTATGTAAATTATTAAGATGATACTATAAATTTGTTGCCATTGTCAATTGCAAAAGCAACCAAAAAATAATATGCATAGAAAAATATTATTATGGTGCTCCCGTACAAACATCAATAAATGGTGCTCACAAAGTACACACCTGAAATTTGTACAGCTTACCCCAAGTGTTTTTGCTGTCGCAGAACACTCGACATCGTGTCTCGGGTTGCTGCTCAAATCGGCTTCCTGCCGATTTGCCAGCTAAAACACTTGGGGTTTCGCCTACAATTTCAGGCATGTACTTTTAATGGAGCATCCACTTATTGATGTTGTACTCGCGCACTATAATTAATATAATCCATGGATTTGTCCGCGCATTAACTTATAGTCACTATTTCTTCCACTTGGCCAGTGCATCGGCAAGTGCGGAATTAATAGGCTCTGCGGCATCCTGCTGACTCATGAACCTGGCAACCTCTCTTTTGTCCACCTGGTCTCCCTTGCGCTTTTTAAAGGCATCCAGCTTTTCCCTGTACCCGCAGGCGCAGTAAAAAGACTTGTTGTCACCCTCCCCGCGGATCTCCATTTTCTTATGGCATTGGGGGCATCTGGCATTGGATACCAGGGTCACCGTTTTTCTGTAACCGCATTCCCTGTCGGGGCAAACCAGCATTTTACCCTTCTTGCCGTTAACCTCCAGCAGATATTTCCCGCACTCTGCGCATTTCTCCCTGGTGACGTTGTCATGCCTGAACTGCTCCGAGTTTGCTATTACCGCACCTACCAGTTTTGAGGCATAGCTCTTCATATCACCCACAAATGCAGCCGAGCTCACCCTGCCTTTGCTTATCAGCGCAAGCTGCTGCTCCCACTTTGCTGTGAGCTCTGGTGATTTGAGATCCTCCGGAACAAGGCCCACAAGCTGAATCCCTTTTGAAGTGGGGTGGATTTCCTTTCCTCTGCGCTCTATATAGAAGGTATTGAACAATTTCTCAATTATATCGGCCCTTGTGGCAGGAGTTCCCAAACCACTGGTGCTTTCCAGGGTTTCCTTCAGGGCCTTGTTGTCAACAAACTTTCCCGGGTGCTCCATAGCTGACAGCAGTGTGGCCTCGTTATACCTTGCAGGAGGCTTTGTCTTTCCGTTTACTGCTTTAGGAGAGAGCACCTTTGCTTTTTGCCCTTTTTGAATCTCAGGCAGTGACTGGTCATCCTCCTCTTCCTCACCGTCTTCCTCCAGCTTTCCAAAGCCCTCGTAAACTGTTTTCCAGCCCCAGGCCCTGACTATTTTGCCCCTGGCGGTAAAGTTTTCTCCTGCCAGGTCGAGCCTTACGGTGGTCTGCTCATACTCAAAGGGGCTGCTGAGAACTGCTATGAAGCGCTTTACAATCAAATCGTAAATGTTTCTTTCCTCGGTGCTGAGAGCAGACAGGTTGACATACTGCTCAGTAGGTATGATGGCATGATGATCCGAAACCTTGCTGTTGTCAACAAAGCGCTTTGTCACACTGAGTTTGTTCCTCAGAATACCCTGCACCGGTCTGGCATATGGTCCCACTGCAATACTTCTCAACCTTTCTGCAAGTGTGGGCACAATATCCTCGGTTATATACCTGGAATCAGTTCTGGGGTATGTGACCAGCTTGTGGGTCTCATACAGCTTCTGCATTATATTCAAGGTCTGCTTTGCGGAATAGGAATACTTTCTGTTGGCATCCCTCTGCAATTCCGTAAGGTCATAGGCCAAAGGCGGCAGTTCCTTCTTCATATCCTTCCTGACTTCAACAATCTCACCGGTCTGTCCGGTTATTTTCCTGACAATTCCGTCTGCCTGTTCTTTGCTGAAGGTACGGGTCTGGTTTGTAGCCCTGTCCTGCCACTGAACCGTAAAGCCGTTAAATTGCGCCGTAATGGTCCAGTAGTCCTTCGGAACGAATTTTCTGATTTCCTCCTCGCGCGCCACAATCATGGCAAGCGTGGGAGTCTGTACTCTCCCGGCAGACAGCTGGGCATTGTATTTGCAGGTGAGCGCCCTGGTCACGTTGAGGCCTACCAGCCAGTCGGCTTCCGATCTGCTCTGAGCCGAGTAGAAAAGATTGTCGTACTCCCGCGCCGGCTTCAGATTTGCAAAACCCTCCCTGATGGCCTTGTCTGTCTGGGAGGAGATCCATAACCGTTTTATAGGCTTTTTGAAGCCGGCCTTGAGGATTATCCACCTGGCGACAAGCTCTCCCTCTCTCCCCGAATCTGTGGCAATTACCAGCTCGTCAACATCCTCCCTGTGCATAAGGGCCTTTACGGCACCAAACTGTTTTGAGGTCTGCTTTATGACAACCAGTTCCATTTTGTTGGGAAGCATGGGCAGATCCTCCAGGTTCCAGGCCTTATACTTATTGCCATAAGCTTCCGGATCTGCCAGAGTCACAAGGTGGCCCAGCGCCCAGGTCACAATATATTTTGAACCCATGATACAGCCGTTTCCATTTTGATTGCAGCCTAAAACCTTTGCCAGATCCCTGGCAACCGAAGGTTTTTCGGCAAGTACTAAAGTTTTTCCCATCTATGTGTAAACCTCTCAATCTATTAAATTTCCAACAATACTAAATGCTCTTTATTATTTTAACATATATACTTCATTTATTCATGCAAACATGACAAAAGGCGCCGAAACAAGTCCATAATTCCACTGTTTCCGCGCCCTGGCATTTAATATATCAAATGTATTGTACCGGAGGATTTTAACCGCCGGCAGTGTATGAATTCAGATGTTACAAGCCTCTAGTTCTTTCTGAACAGGTAGACAAACCAGTATGCCATTCCGGTAAATACGACTCCTCCCACAAGATTTCCCAGAGTGACTGGAATCAGGTTGTGGGTGAAAAAGCTGCCCCAGGTCAGATGACTTATCTTTTCGGGTGTTACCCCGAGGGAAATGGCATTTTTAACCCATTCCGGATTGGACTTTGCAAGTATACCCGCCGGAATATAGTACATGTTTGCCACACAGTGCTCAAAGCCTGAGGTTATAAACAGCCATATGGGGAAGAATATGGCCAGAAGCCTTCCCGTCATATCCTTTGAACCATAGGCCATCCATACTGCCAGAGATACCAGCCAGTTACACAATATGCCCATGATAAAGGCTTTTGAAAAACTCAGGGATACCTTATAGGCTGCGGTTTTGATAGTGAAGCCGCCCAGGAGTCCTCCTGTGAAGTCAAGCTGCCCCGACATGAAAACAAGCCAGGCTATCAGCACCGCTCCCATAAAGTTACCTGCATATACCGTAATCCAGTTCTTCAGCATACTCCCGAGAGTTATTCTCTTTTGAGCCAGGGCGGCCACCATCAGGGTATTTCCGGTAAAGAGCTCGCTTCCCGCAACAATCACCATCATAAGCCCTGTTGTAAATATTGCTCCTGCCAGAGTTTTACCGACACCCGCCCAGGGGATGTTGTATATTGCGGCATTCGAGCCTTCCGAGGCAAACGCAATGAAGGCCCCCGCAAGTATTCCGAGTACAAAAAGTCTGGAGACCCTGGTATTGGCTTTTTTATATCCGTTTTCAACCGTCTGCTCAGCTATTTGATCAGGTGCCAGTATATTAAAATTTTTGTATGTATCATTATCCGGCATACTATTATTTTACCCCTGCTTTTTCGTATAAGTATTTTAATTAAGCTACAGCTTTAATTGTAGTGTCTAAGTTATTATACCAAATAATAAAAATATTTAAATAGTGGTCTTACTCATCCCAGAAAATACAATCTGGCAGCCTGCTCTTTCAGTGAATTTGAATTTACAGCAAATTGAGTCTAGAAATAACCTGCTGTTGTCCCGTCATGGTTGTGCGGCTTGAAATTTTGAAGCCAGCCTGACAGCATCTTCTTTGGAAAAGTCATCTCCGGCAAGTGATGTCAAGGTATAATAAACATTATTGTTTACCCAGTAAAGCAAAGAGGTGTCTTCAATATCAGGTTTGACCGACATATTTGCCTCACCGGCTTTTTCAGGATAGTCGGCAAATATGGTCTCGCACCAAAACCCTTTTATATCACCTATTATAATTTCTTCTGCCTTTTTACAGTCAGGCGGGGTGCTGAACTGTTCCGGAAATGCATAGATATAAATGCTTTTATTCCCTTTTTTATAGCTCCCCGAAACAAACCTGAACGGAGAATAACCGGCTAATTTTGAGAATTCCTGTTGATTTACAATTGCTTTATTAAGTTGCTGCCTTATTTTGGGTATAGAGTCATAGGAAAGTTTCTTCCACAAGGCTGCATGGAGAGCGCGGCATTCAAGGTCAAAACCAGCCAGCGTTTCCGGATACATTACCTTATAACCGATTATTTCGCCTAATTCAGCATCACTTTTTGCAGTATTATATCCCTCAGATATTGTAAAATAGTCTTCATCGGCCGGTTTTTGAACTATTTTTACATCATTACCGCTTCCTTCAACAACAAAAATCGTTTTTATGCCGTTTAAAGCATTCAGTGCAGAGGCCCTGACAGTACTTGAGGAACTTATTAAAATTGTGATTGCACATAAAATACTGCAAACCGCAATGGTGACCACCCTTTTAAAGTCTATACAACTGAAGCTGAACCAAAAGTCCCTTTTCTTATTGCTTTTAACTAAAATCTTTTTTAATTTTAAAAAATTATTATTAATATCCCTGTCGGAAGTATTCACATCTTCCTCTAGAATATCTTTTAATAAAACATCTAATTCTTCCATAATTTACGCCTCACCTTCCATCAAATCCAGACTTTTACCCACATCCTCATAGTAGGAGGAAAGCTCTTTTTTTAAAATTTTGCGTGCCTTAAAGAGCCTTGACTTAACTGTGCCCTCAAAACAATCCAATACCTTTGAAATTTCCTTAACCGACATATCATTGTAGTAATATAAAATCAGTACCGTTTTCAGCGGTAATTTTAGTGTTTGTATCTTCTGGCGTATCAGCAGTTTACCGGTTATTAAATCAAACGGATTATATTCATTACTCTTGACTGGGTCACCGCAATCTAAATTGGCAGAAAAACTTTCAACATATGAATTTTTCTGCTTTTTAGTAATTCGCCAGCTTGCTCTTACTACAATTCTGTAAAACCAGGTATTGAAGGTTTGAGGATTCTTTATATGTTTGATAGACCTATAGCAAATAATAAACGCCTCTTGTACGATGTCCTCGGCAATATTTTTCTGCCCTGAAATAATATAGGCTGTTCCATAGGCCTTATTGTAATATAGTTTGTATAGTTCCTCGAAGCATTCTAAATCACCCATCCGGCAGTGATTTACAATGTCATTTAGTTGCAAGTAATCATCCCCTTTGTTATTCCTTAACATGTGTTAACACATAATATATGAGACAAGAAGTGCTAAAATGGTTCATTTTTTAACTTATGTTTATAAACCGTAGAAAAAAATCGGTTAAACCAACAAGTTAAATGGAGTGCTGCAGAATGAAATTACTTTCATTTTACAGCACTCCATTTAACTTTGCATATTCATTACTTCTTTTATTTATCTGTTAATTATGTCTTTAACAGCCGGAATCAGTTTGACTCCAATAAGAGCCGCAAGATAGCTCTTTAGAATATCACCGGGCACCGTCAACAGAAATCCCCCGTACAGTACCTTTGACAAAGGAGTTTCAGCTCCCAGGTAGAGATTCTTTATCAAATACAGGTAGGGAACTCCTATGGCATATATTATCAGAACACCGAAAATATTAATCAAAAATAGCTTTAAAACCGAGAGTTTTGTCAGGCGCTCAGAGAGCTTTCCTGTTACAAAGGCACAGACAATCAAACCTGCCAGATAACCGAAAGTTGGGTTGAGAACATAGCCGGGGCCTCCTCCCGCCGTGAAAACCGGCAGACCAATCAGTCCTACTGCAATATAGACTATCTGGGAGAGCAAGCCCAGCCTGGCCCCCAGCAGGATGCCTGAAAGCAGGCAGAAGAACACCTGAAGTGTCAGGGGGACATATGGTAAAGGAATCCTTATAAACGCGCCTATAGCCGTCAAAGCGGCAAATAATCCTGCAAAAATAATATGTTTTGCTTTCATTGGTTAACCTCCGATATGTAAATTATATTGGTATTGTAAACCAATATAAGCCCTATTGTCAACCAAAACATTAACTTCCGGTTGACAATAGGGCTTATATTACATTTTAACGCAACAGAACGATTTATTTTCAATCAGGATACGGTTGCTTTAAAGTGCTCCTTATACAATTTCAAATCCCTTAAGGGGTCCAGTTCCCTGTCATTCCACATGTATTCTTCAAGCTCGCGGCTCATGTCTGCGGCAATTATCAAATCTTTCACAGCCAGGTCATACATATCCAGATGCACGTAAAAGCATGCCCTGTTATAATACAGAAAGGATGCCTCCGGCACATACTTTATACCTTTGGATATTACTTCAACAGCCTTTTGATAATCTTTCTCCTCCAGATGTATCAGAGACAGGTTCAAATATGTGTAGGAATACCTGGGATTTCTCTCCAGCGACTGCCGGTAATATTCTACAGCCTTCCTGGGATACCCCAGCCTGTTCATAATCACTCCGGCGTTAAAAAGAGCTTTGAAATGCTCGGGCTCCAGTTCAAGGCCCTTGCGTATTGCAGCCAAAGCCTTATCATACTGCCCGGTTTCCTCATAGACCGCCGCCAGGTTGTTGAAGGCCCAAAAGTGAGTGGGATCAAGTTCAGCCGCTTTTTCGTAATATTGGGCGGCTTCCTGCTTCTGTCCGTTTTCGTCGAAGGCGTTGGCCATAAAGAAATAAGCTTTGGAATAGTAAGGGTCAAGCTCTATGGCTTTTTGGTAGAACTCGATGGCCTTACTGAATTCTCTGTTATCGTCATAAATAATGGCCAGTCCGTAGTACGCCCTAGCCTCATTGGGATTAATTTCAATTGCTTTTTTATAGGACTGCACCGCCTGGTCCTTCATTCCGAGTATATCCAGATTGATAGCTATATCCAGCAGGATTTCAATGAAATCAAAATTCAAACCCTTTTTCAGGTAGATATCAATTGCCCTGTTGTATAAGCCCAGTGAGAGCCTCGGAAAATTATTGACCAATACTCCCGCCAATAAGTATAAAAATTTAAAAGTAAAAAGATTCAAATTCATCACTGTCCTGTGCATTAGTTAGTCTAGATTCTCCAGTATTATTCTATGTTCCACCAGTTCCATCAGTTTTATCCTTGCCCTTAGGGTTTTTCTTTCACTGTAAATGTTTTCAAGTGTAATTCCGTTTTCATCCGGAATCACCTTATCCACCGAATCCAGGATCAATTCCTCTTTCCCTGTTTCATCTACAAGGTATACATTTGCTTCACACATATTAACCTCCTAAGCCATGTATGGCTTTGAGCCGCATAGCGGCCACAAAATGTAATGAAAACCTATATCCTTTATCGCAATGTGGCGAATAAAGGAGGTTAACTGGTCAATTCCTGCGGGGTATGTCCCCCAGCAATTTTCCCACTATTGCAATGGCATCGTCTATGTAATGGGGAAGTGGTTCCTCTTTTATGCCGGCAACCAATATATTGCATCTGTTAAGGGGAATCAGCACTTTTGCCGCATCACTTTCCGATATTGCCCTAGCCATTGCAGGTGTCAGTTCTCCCAGCATGGAATTAGCACATACTATCCCTATCGAACCTATAATTATATCAACCTTCGGAGCATTGTACACAATGGCATTTTCCCCCGAAGCTCCTTCATTTGCTCCGGCCTTCAGCATCAGAGATGCTGCCAGTGCATTGGTGCCCATGGCCAATATACCGATGTCATTTCCAAAGGCAATACGAAGTTTTTCTACAATAAGCTTGCCTACTCCTCCGCCCTGCCCGTCTATAACCGCTATTCTCATCTTCTCTCCATTTCTTTTTCAGGTGAGCACTGATTACCTAAATTCATATTATAATATCAAATTGCTTTTGACGACCGGCATACAGGACAATTCTGGAGTGCCAGAGGTATTTCAAGGCCGCATTCCTCCATCAGCTTTTCATTGCTCAATATTTCTCCGGTATTGCCGTCGGCTGCTATTTTACCCTGTTTCAGAACAATTGTCCTTGTACACATATCCATAATCATATCAAGATCATGACTTGTAATTATCTTTGTATGGCTGAAGCCTTTCAGGATATTCATTATTTTTCTTCTTGCCCTGGGGTCCAAAGATGCAGTGGGTTCATCCATAATCAATATATCGGGCTTCATTGAAATAACTGCCGCAATGGCAGCCAGACGCTTTTCGCCCCCCGAGAGCTTATAGGGAGGTCTGTCCTTCAGATGGATAATTCCCACCTCTTCGAGAGCTTCCATTACTCTCCGATCGACCTCTTCTTCATCCAGCCTGTAATTTCTGGGGCCAAAGGCAACATCATCATATACCGAGGTCATAAACAGCTGGTCGTCTGGTTCCTGGAAAACCAGACCAACACTTCTTCTCACCTCTGGCAGGGTCTTTTTATTAACCGGCAGATCTCCCACTCTAACCGTTCCCTTCTGAGGAAACTGTATTCCTGTCAAAACAGATAAAAGAGTGGATTTTCCCGCTCCGTTGGCACCCACTATTCCAACAGACTCACCGTGGCCAAGCAGGAAGGAAACATTGTCCAGAGCCTGATGTCCGTCGGCGTATGAGAAGCTTACCTCTTTAAGTTCAACTTTATGATGGCTCATAATCTTCCTTTCACTGCTCGAAATTTATATCATCCTTAATTTTAAACAATCGCAGATAACTAATCAATAATAATTGAAAACTTTATAATTATCCCACACATCCATCCGGAATATTTATCGGAAACCTGCACCCGGGAATATGCAGCAATTAAAAAATATATCCAAATCTGGACAAAATAAAAAGCAAAGCATTGCTCCTTGCCTTCTGTTTGATATTTGCCTTATTTTTGATGAGATATATTGCTGGAAAACACCAGTCCAAATGGGTTCCGCCTTGTCCCGAGAAAATTTTCCCCGCCGGACCCTATACGTTTTAGCTGTTCCCGGCCACCAGTGCCGAAATCAGGAGCGGTATATTGTATATGCGCACTGCCGCAATAAATGCCAGCCACAGCGTAAAATAAGCCACATCCCCGGTCTTTACCCGCTTTCCGGCCACAGAATTATACCTGCCGTTGTAGCCCTTCAGAACCATTGACTGATAAATGGTCTGAGCACGGTTATAAGTTCTTATCAGCAGCTGCCCTACCATGGAGCCCCAGACTCTTACCCTCACTCCGGATTGACCGGGAGCCCTCATATAGTATGCTTTCAGCAATCTGCCCGCTTCATCCATAAGCACAAAAATATACCTGTAGGTCAATAGGAACAACAGCACGAACACTGACGGGACCTTTAACAGGCTTAAGGTTTTGGCAATATCATCTATGCCTGTGGTAGCAATCAGCAGGAAGCCTGCCGTCACCATCAGGGTGCTCCTGATGACCAATGAAAAAAAGGTAAGCCACCCCCCCGACACCACAAAGCCGCCTATTTCAACCAAACTTTTATCAAAAACCGGATTGAGTATTCCGGTAATTACTATAAAGGGTTCTATAAAAAGAACCCTTTTAAAAATTTTACTTAACGGAATATCACATACCAGTATAATTACCACAGGGTAAAGGATAAAAGGCAGAAGTCCGATAACCTCATATCTGCTGAAGGAGGCGAGGACGCAAATATAAACCAATGTCAGGATCAGTTTGAAAAGAGGATGAATATTATTTACAGGATTTTTCTGTTTTGAAAGCTCGTCAATATGCTTTACTTCCATTACCGAACCTATTATATCTGCCATCTGCGTCTCCATCTCCACACGAGGCTGATCATCCGATCCGCCCCGGCTTCCTTCTCTTAAAGTATTTTATCACAAAGCCTATCAGCACGATCACTCCAAGTGTGATTCCCGAACCCACTATACCTGAAACCACCGTACCGGCAGCTTCACCGCCTGTGCCCGGCTGACTTTTGAAACCATAATCCGGAAGAATAGCCGTCTTTTCCTGTGCTTTTTCAAGTGCTTCATGTACCTGTGAATTTCCCTGGAGCTCCGCTCCCATTACCTTTCCCACTGACCATTCCAGGCCGTCGGGATTTGCCGAAGCAAACAGGGATACTATTCCGCCCAGAACAAGGGCTGCCGCCAGAAAACCTATTATAATTGTCTTATTGCTTTTCCTGCTGCCATTTGGGACAGCTTCTCCCACAATATCGGGTCTTACCTTCAGGACAAAGGATACTACTGCCGCCGTGACAATTCCCTCCACAAGCCCTATTGCAAGATGTATTCCCTGCATGACTCCCGCGAACTGTGAAAAGGGCAATTCGGTTTTCCCCGACAGCAGGGTTTCCAGCACAACACTGAAGGCCCCCAGCTGAAGACCTATAATGCTTGCTGTAATACTTCCGATGATTACTCTTGTCCTTGACATCCTGGCCCTGGTAATAAATTTATATATAAGGGGATATGCAATAAAGCAGGCATAAAAGCCCATATTTATCAAATTGCAGCCATAGGCCAGATAGCCCCCGTCGGCAAAAAACAAAGCCTGTATGAGCAGTATTGCAGCCATGGATAAAAATCCCGCGTAAGGCCCTAACAGTATTGCCAGCAGCAGGCCCCCGCCCAGATGTCCGCTGGAACCGGTCCCCGGTATGGTAAAATTGATCATCTGCGATGCAAAAACAAAGGCTGCCATTACACCCATCAAGGGAAGCTTTTTCTCATCCATTTCCTTTACTTTTTTGATTGAAACAGCTGCTACTCCCACAGCTGCAGCCAGCATTGTACCTCCGACCTCCGGAGATATCAAAACGTCTCCCATATGCATAATAAAACTCTCCTCAAAATAATATTAGACCCAAAAGGGTTAGTCTGCTAGCCCTTCATGGGTCTAATTGAGTTTTAACACTTGGAATTTTTAAAAAAAATCAAAATTACAAACCTGTTAACCACCGTATCTGTAAAAATATCCTTTTGCAATTGAGACCTTCCTGATCTCATTTTCATAGTTATTCTATAATAAAATTTTTTTCATGTCAAACGAACAATTTTTATTGACTCATGACTTTACTAAAAAGATTATTTTTATGTAAGCAGGAGTTATTCAATGTCAAAATCATAGTTCTTAAGGCCATGATAGTAGTTAGCCTTATGCGCCGTGAATTTCACCAGCGCAAAATCAGGATCATAGCAGCCTAACGGGTAATACATTTTCATTTCCTCGGTCCAAAAACTTTTCCTTTTTTCGTCATCATAGGAGATTTGGGCAATGCCTGTGAGCATCAAGCCTTCAAAGGTCGCTTCATCAAAAAAGTACAGGCTTGCATTGGGATTATCCTTTATTTGCTGCACTCTTTTTGACGAGGTATTCGAACAAAACCAAAATTCCTTCAAGCCCACGGCCTGAGTTTTTATCATGGCTTTTTGCTGGGGTATGCCGCTCTTTTCGACTGTCCCCAAAACTCCTGTAAAACTCCTATCTACCAGAGCAACGGCTTTTTCAAAAATCATACTGTTCATCAATTGCACCTCCAGGTTCATCTCATCAGTGAATATTTTAGTATTACAACTATTTTATGACATCAGCTCGCTCTTTTCAAATATACCTCTGCTGAGGAATGCCAGCAGGGCGCTGGACAAAATATTGATGCCCAGCATGCCCAGGGATATGATCAGCAGGTCCGGAACACCCTGGAACAGTATCATGACAACAATCAGTACTGCCAATGCCGGAATACAGGTGGCCATTACGAAGAGTATCCTCATAAATGCCACTACCATGGCACTTGCACCTCCGCCGATGATCCTGTAGGTGAAAACCTCCGCGAAAACAAACAGTATCGAAAAACTTGCAAATATAATTACATAGGCTAAAATTTGTTGTGCACCTATGTTAAACACCAATGCTCCGAGAGCTATGGAGACACTTCCGCTCAATACCGACTTGATCAAACCCGGCAATACTGAAAATACCACCTTTTGAAAAGAGCCGGCCGGAATGAGATATACATATGGCTTTTTGAAATCCCTGTGCCAGGAATCCCCAAGAGACATGGACAGAGCACCGAAACTCACCATCGCAAAAACGAAGCTGAAGTCCAGTCCGAACACTTTTCCTATTATAATATAAAAAATCCCAACGAATACCTGTCTCATATTGGACATAAAGCTGACTTTTTTATTCTCAAGCACCTGTCTTGAAAATATTGCGGCCGCGCCCTCATGATACCGCACATAGGAGGCTTTTTTCCTTAACTTTGCCAGAGAGCGGGCGTCGGCACTTCCATTCGCCTTGTAATCCTCCATCAGCTTCTGAAGGTTGGTTGAATCCTCAAGAGCTTTTTCATAGAAATCCGCTTTGACATTGTACAGGGCTATGCCCAATGCAATGTTTGCCAGTACCAGAAGGGAAGCTGCCGGCAGGAGGCCCGTAAGATAATTTCCTGTAAGCAGTGAATTTATTGCCCATTTTGTCCACCCGAAAAGTGGTACCCAGTTGTACCACCAATGTGTAAAATATTTTTTTCCTGCGGCTGTTATACTGAGGCCGTTAGCAAGCATCTGAACGATAAAGGCTGCCGCAAGAATACCTATAAAGGCAAAGAGAACATATCTTGCCTTCTTTTTACAGCCTGTTTTTTCAGTATCAACAATATATATGTAATAATATGACAGGTAAATACAACCAAACATCAAACTAATTAATAACAGAACAACCAAAAATTTTGGAACTGTCAGCAGCGAGCCCAAAAAATACGGTATGTAGAAGCATATGAAAAAGCCTGTCAGAGCGGCTCCGGGTGCGGTTGATATAATAATGTACGCCAGAACGGTCCTTCTTTCAAAAGGCCCGGTAAACATATAGGTGGCATCGGCCATTGTCAGGATTCCCGTATCCCGCGATAAAAAGCTGTTGTAGAGTATCAGTCCGATCATCAGCACCAGACCCGCCAGTATGGTTTCTGCTCCTGCCCCTGATACCAACGGCCTGTCAATCCTGAAGGCCATCACAAAAGTAAGCCCTATGCCTCCTACGGCAAGTATTGTCAGGACAGTGGACAACACACTGGAGAAAGCACGCTTAAGCTTATTGGCATAAGATTTCCGGAGTAAAAACATCATTGCCCGCATTCTTCAGTTTCTCCTTCCGTAAGTTCAAAGAAAATAGTTTTGAGATCCCTTCCCTCCAGCTCGTCCCTCGAAATATCACGGATAATTTTACCCTTATTCATTATATATGCCCTGTCCCAGACCTCATTAATGGTGTCTATGATGTGGGTGCTGACCAGAATGCTCTTGCCTTCGGATTTCAGTTCCTCAAATATTTTGAGCACCTCGTTGATAGCTTTGGGGTCCAGACCTACCAGAGGCTCATCAAACAGTACGGCTCTGGGATCTATTAAAAGTGCAATTGCAATGCTGAGCTTTTGCGTCATTCCTTTTGACAGCTCCCTCACATACTTGTCCTTTTTGTCGTAAATCTCCAGACGTTTGAATATGGTCTTGATCTTCTGTTCCCAGGTATCGTCCAGCTTGTACGCCTTTGCAATAAACTGTGCATGTTCCCATGGAGTCAGGAAATCATACAGGGCCGGAGTCTCCGGAATGTATCCGAACACTTTCTTTGCTTCCACTGTTTTGTTGGGAAAATCACAAATGGTTATATCCCCTTCAAATTTTAAAAGCCCTGCAATACTCTTGATGGTCGTGGATTTTCCCGCACCGTTCGGCCCCAGCAGAACAGTGACCTCTCCCGGTTTTGCCGTGAGAGATATACTGTCCACCGCCTTGAAATTCTTATAGGTCTTGGTCAAGTTATTAATGGTTATCATAGGTTTCCTCCGCTATTACTAACGTTGTTTACCCTCTATTGACAATGTATAACACGCCTCACGCCGGCTATTTTGCCACTTTTCTTTGTCGTCGTCCTTGCCTTGCGTCAGCAAGGCTGCGTCCATCCTCCTCGAAAATTGCCAAAATATCTCGGCGCGAGGTCGGTGATTTTTGAGTGAGATAATTTGGCTTGCGGCAAGGCAAAGGCGTGCAGTAAGGCTTTGTGCCTTGCAAGCGGCTTCAACGCAGCCGCAGGGCAAATTAACCACTCAAAAACGTATTGTACATTGTCAATAGAGGGTAACATACATTATACTTCATAATGCAGGAAATGTCCCTTTAGCGGCTCAAAACGTAAAATATTTCCTCGTCGGTGCAGCCCGCATTCCTCATCGGCTCCACTATGTCCTTTTTGAAATCGGGTATATAAGTTTTAAGTGAGGTGAATTTACCTTCCAGCCGGTATTCACCTAAAGAAGCCGGTATAAATACCGTTTCCCCCGCCTTGAATTCAACGGTCATACTGTCGGAACTGATTGTTCCGCAGCCTTCGAGGCATATGAAGATATAGAATTTACTGCCGTCGGTCTTTTCGGCAATACTGCCCTCCGACTGGTATCTCTCACAGGCAAAGAAGCGGTTTGCCAGGAATATGGTTTTTGTACAGCTCTCATTTATTTTAAGCTTTATGCCGTTTGTTTTCACATTCCTGCTGCCGGCGCCGAAGTTTGTGACATCCAGAGCCTTGTCCAGATGCAGAGGGCGCCCCACTCCGCTGCTGTCCACCCTGTTGTAGTCAAATACCCTGTAGGTGGTATCCGAAGTCTGCTGTATTTCGGCTATCACTATACCGGCGCCAATGGCATGCAGCAGACCGGCCGGAATATTTATCACATCCCCGGGCTGTACCTCAACCTCCAGCAGACATTCCTCAATGCGGTTATCACTTATGGCCCGGGCAAACACCTCCCTGGTCACGCCGGGTTTCAAACCTGCAACCAGCTTGGCGCCGGGCTTTGCATCCATTATGTACCACATCTCGTTTTTGCCCAGGCCGCCCTCATATACCGCAGCGTAATTGTCATCAGGATGCACCTGGACAGACAGTTTGTCATTTGCATCAATAAATTTTATCAACAGGGGTATTTCCTGACAATCGGCAGGAAATCTGGTTCCAAGAATGTTCCCGGGATCTGCGTTTACTATGTCGGGCAGGGATTTCCCCGCAAGTTCCCCGTTTGAAACAATGCTTACACCGTTTTTATGGCAGGACAGTTCCCAGCTTTCTGCAAGAATACCCTCCGGCAGTTCACGGTCAAACTTTTCAAAATAGCGTCCTCCCCAGATGTAAGCCTTATATACGGGTTGAAATTTAATCGGATAGTACATTTTTATAAACCTCCTGGTTATTTTAAAAAATTTTCAAAAGAGTGCTTCATTTTTTCCGGCATATATCTGCTGAAGTTAAAAGGATAATAATAAATGATTGGTGCCGGGTTATTGTCAACTACAATGATATTCCATACAAGTACTTCTAGCAATATACCAAATAAACAAATAAACAGTCCCATTGCATTTTGAGGTTTATTGATTTGTTTTCTCAGTCCTTGACATTTCAAAGAGCCTGCCTAATTTCAGTCTGTCACCGTAGTGCAGGACAGCAAAGGCGTATAACCTGATTGAAAGAGTACCGATCAAAAATATGGACGCAATGAGGATCAGCAGCGAAAGTCCGATTTGCCACAGCGGTATATTTGACGTCATCAGCCTTGCAGGAACCGAAAAAGGTGATGTGAACGGTACCAGGGTAATCACCCTCGACATGGTGGTTTCATGTGCTGCAAAGTTGCTGGCAGGTATGGCAAAAGTGCTGTATGACAGGTAAAATGAAATTACCGACAAAAACGACATGGGCATCATGGCAGACTGTACATCTTCGGCCTTGCTGACCGTTGCTCCAACTACGGCATTCATCAATGCATACAAGGTATACCCCAGTATAAAGTAAATAATGATCAACAATACCGAAAGCGGTGTGAAACTGGAAAACTCCAAAGGCATTCCTTCAATGGTCAGTTTCTGCGGGAACACAAGAATATAGGTAACAATTCCGACGGCCATCAGAATGGCAAGCTGCGTCAAGCCCAGCAATCCCATTCCGGCAGTTTTTCCAAGTATTATTCTGGACGGCTTTATTGAAGTTACCAGCAGTTCCATTACCCGAGATGTTTTTTCAGAGGCTACCGACATTGATACACCGTAGCCGTAGAAATAAATTGCAAAGAACAGGATCATTCCGATAACTATACCCAGGATATATGCTCCCAGCATACTTTTTCCGAGGGCATTGACATTTACGTTCAAGTCGCCCAGTGCTTTGGTAATTGTTTCAGCTGGGACGTTTTCGGCCTGAAGCAGCTTTGTAGAGTAGATATCTCCCAATATCCTTCTGACCGCATTGATATCCGGTCCCCCGGAGTATTGCTGCGTATAATAATCAATCCTGGGTTTATCATTTTCATTCTCAATAATCAGCAGATAATTTTTTCCGTCTTTTTCAATTTCCGACTTGACACTGTCAACCCTGTCTTCAGTCAGCAGTTTAACGTCATATTCCCCGAACTGTTCCTGAAACACATTGAGCTTATCTGAATAATTTCCGCTTTTGTCCAAAATATATAAAATGCTTTTTGGTTCATTTGAGGCCGCAGCGCCCGGAGCAGCCGCATTATTGCCGTCCGAAGCCTTGATATTTGCTACAACTGCGGGAATCACCATACCGGCAATTATGATCACAAGTATGATAACAGTTGAAACTATGAATGATTTCTTCCTTATGTTTTCTTTAAATGTGTATTTAAAAACTTCTAAAAAATCTCTCATTTTGCTTCTCCCATCTTTTCAATGAATATTTCATGCAAGGAGGGCTCCCTTATTTCGAACTTATCCAGTAAAAGCCTCCTGCTCAATATCTTTTCAAGCAGTTTATATGCCTGTTCCTCGTCACTGATCTTGAATTCATAGCCTGAGGCATTCTGCCTGTAGCTGATGATATTTTCTTCTGCCGCCAGTTCTGCAATATTACCTTCACAATTGATAATAAGATTGTTTCTCCCGTAACTGTGCTTGATTTCCTTGAGGTTTCCCTTCAATACGGTATTCCCGTTTTTCAAGAGCACTATATCCTTGCAGAACTCTTCCACTGTGGCCATCTGGTGGCTGGACATGATAATAATTTTATTTTTATTGGTAAGTTCATAAATTACGCCTTTAAAGAGATCGGTGTTGACAGGATCAAGACCGCTGAAGGGTTCGTCCATGAATATCAGCTCGGGATCATGGATTACGGAGGCTATAAACTGAATTTTTTGCTGGTTTCCCTTTGAGAGCTTTTCGGCCGGCATATTTATATACTGGGCAGCCTCCAGTCTCTCCAGCCAGTACTCAATATCCTTTTTGGCCTTCTGAGAGCTCACCCCTCTAAGCCTTGCAAAATACATCAGCTGCTCTGAAACTTTAACCTTGGGATAGAGGCCCCTTTCCTCAGGAAGATAGCCAAAGCTTTTTATCTGCTCTGTGACAGGCTTGTTATCCCATTTAATGACTCCGCTGTCCTTCTTTACAATATTCAAAATCATTCTGATAGTGGTTGTCTTGCCCGCCCCATTGGTGCCCAGCAGTCCGAAAACTCCCGGTTCCCTGGCCTCAAAACTGATATTGTCGACTACCTGCTTCTCTCCGAATTTTTTGGACACATTTTCAACCGTTAAACTCAATTAATTCACCTCTTAAAAATTATTTTTTTATATCTTAACGCTTTTTATCCGTAAATTTTTTTATCTGTAAAGCAAGATTGGTGATAATGAAAACAAACAAGGATATGGCTACCGCTCCAAAAATGCTTGTATAAGCTATCCACTCTATAACCGGCTCCTTCCAGGTGCTATATACCAGGCTGCCCAGGGACACTAATTCAAATACCAACAGTATCAATGCTATAAGCAGCAGCAGCTTGTCTCTTGCTATGAGTGCCTCAAAATCAGTGTATAAATCCGGGCGGTCCTGTTGATAATCCTTTCTTAATATATACCAGCCCATGCCTATCTGATAAAGCTTCCAGCCATCGTCATTTATTATGCTCAGATAATCGGGTGTAAGCTTTGTCTGGTAGTCTATACAGTATCTTGCTTTAGAGGGTTGGCACTTCTCAAAATAAAAAATCATACCCTTAAGATGTGTTTCAACAAGTCTGAGGCCGTTGGCCTCCATCTTTTCCAACCAGTTTTCAATCTCCTCATAATTCCATGCCCACCATATTTTACATATCCTAATCATTACTGTTTCCCCCTATAATGCAATGCCCGTTTCTGGCCAGCTCGTCAATCCTGGCCAATTCCTGCTCCAGAAGCCACACACCGTCTTCGGTAAGCCGGTACAGCTTTCTTCGGTCCTCTTCTCCGGCGGTTTCAATCAATCCGTCCTTTTCAAATTTGGTGAGGGTGCCGTATATTGTACCTGCCCCGAGGCCTATTCTGTCACGGGTTATTTCCTTGACATACAGAATAATGCCGTACCCGTGCCTGGGCTCTTTCAATGAAAGCAGTATATAATATGCCGACTCTGTCATTGGCATATAAGTTTTTCTCAGTTGCTCCCGCATATTCCATCTCCTCTGACAGAATTAAATGTTATTTTAAAAATATTTTTAACACTATATCACAGCTCAATATATCGAGCTGTGATATAGCATGAATAGAGTATATCATGTCGTGATATATCACGTCAAGATATACTCTATAATATAAAAGGAAATTTTCTTTTTTTATTCCGCAGATACCGCCTCAGCCGCAAAAGCAAATAAATTGCCGCACCGGTAATTATAACGGCTGCCAATAAGATCATATATATCTTTACAGCAACCCTGCCGGGATTTTTCAATATAGCCCCCAGGCCGGTATCGTTATCTATTACTTTCCTTCCATGAGGCTGTCTGTAATAGACGGGTACCTGACTGATTCCGTTTACCGTGGGAAAACTTTTAAGGTATTGGGCTATGGCAAGCCATTCCTTGACCTCATTTTTACCTGGATTGGAGGTATCGTAAATTATATGTTCCTCAAAATCCGATATGGGATTGCCCTTCCTATCCTTTGGAACAAGGGACAGTAAACCAAAAGATTTCTCTCCCACTATGGAGAGCATCTGTGCATTATACAAACCTGTCACAAGCCTGTACAGCTTCTTTTCCTGCAGCTTTTCAGGCGTTCCGTCAGGTCTTGTCAAATGCGCCTCTGTCACCCTGTTAAATATCATCCTGTTTGGATTGACGGTATAGACAAGGCCGGACATATATAGCTGGGCACTGCTCATCAGCGGGGATACCGATGCATCCACTTCACACAGCTCCATAAGCTCCCTTCCGGTGAGGTAAACCGAAATGAGAGGATAGCCCGCAACACCGTCGGGACCTGTTCCCAGCGAGCTGGCTGTAAAAGCGTCACCCACCGAGATTTCACCCCTGACAAAAGACCCTCTCATGGTTCCTGCAGCAACGATAGAAACATCCACCGGTTCATAATCAGCCCCTTCAGCTTTTTTGACAGAATACATGTAGCCGTCGGCAATCAGACTGCCAAGGGGTTCTTCCTTAAATTCAGCCCCTATTTTTTCAGTGGGAATAAAGCTGAAGGGAGCTTCTGCCAAAACCTCATCAAACTTTAAAGCAAATTTGTCCAGATACTCTTTCTGGACAGCCGACTTGTAATTTTCAATAGCTTCAAATATGCCCGCATCCAACTCGATATCTTCCGAAACAGGCCTGAGACTGTACTTTTCAAGCTCCCAGCGGTGGTCGGTTCCCTGCCTCAGATCAATTATACCAAGATAATTACCGTATTCCCCGCAGGAGCCGATGATGGTTTTTCCTGCTATTATAGGCCTTTCCAGCCTGGTATGGGTGTGCCCGCTGATTATGACATCTATTTCGGGCACTTTTTCCGCCAGCAGCAAATCTTCCGATTCGGACCGCACTTTTGAGGTTCCGGAGTGGGACAGGCATATTATTATATCAACCTTCTCCCGGTCCTTCAGTTTACCTGCGGTCAGTTTTGCACTTTTCACAATATCCCTGAATTCAACTCCGGTCATGGGAGCACTGTCGGCCGCATCCTTTCCCATTAAGCCAAAAACACCTATTCTCAGACCGCTGCGTTCCAGAACGGTATATTCTTTTATTCCGAAAGCTGTCATGGAGTTTTTCAATTCCGACAGCTCTCCGGTAATTTTCTCTCTGTCCGGAAAATATAAATTCGATGCTACAATTTCTGGCAGTTTTTCACCGCTGATTTTAGCAGCATATAAATGTCTCGCAAGGCCGGTATCCCTGAAATCAAATTCATGATTCCCAAACGTCGTCACGTCATAACCCATCCGTCCCAGTATACCAAGCTCGGGTGCAGCACCGGAAAACAGGGTTTGGAAAAGGGATCCCATGGAATAGTCTCCCCCATCCACCAAAACAGAACCCGGATAATTTTTTCTTTCCTGATCAATTGCCGTCTTCAGTCTGGCATATCCTCCGGAGCTCACAAGCCGGCCATCCTTTTCCGCTTTGTTCGGAAGAAGGTGGTCGTGCATATCATGGGTAAAAAGTATCCTGATTGTTTTGTTTTCATGGGCTGCTGCTGTCCTTGCAGTCATGCATACTGCTGAAACAGTTGTTAAAACAGCCAGAAGGCAGATAAATTTACCGAACTTCATATACCCTCCAAAATCAAAAATCATCTTATATAAGGCCTAATACAGCTGCTAATTAATAATATAACTGCAAATTGAAAGTTACCAATTGCTGTTTTCAGGCACATTTTCCCGTTAATTTGCAGGCATTATAATTTCAGGCACCAGGTTACGCATTGGCCCAGAAGATCCAGCATGACCTCATTTGTCATCCCTTCGGCCCTGTGAGTGGGCGTCAGGCAGCAGACTCTCCCGTTGCCGTATTCATGAGCCCAACCGGCTTCAACCTTCCCTTCTGTGGACTCGGAAGTGAGAAAAACACTGTTTTCAACCGGGATGGCTTTGATCATATAGTGTTCGTCCAGCACTTCAAAAGCCTCTTTAGGCATTATACCAGTATTACTGCCCACTCCCGTATATTTTACCTGTCTCTCACTGGGATGGTATTCAAAATATCCGCGAAGCATTTCAGTGAACTGTTCATGGCTCTCATAGCTTACCAGACCCGAATGCCAGGCCAGCAAACTGCCTCCGTCCTTTACATACCGTGTTATCTGCTGCTCCAGTTGGGAGGTCATCCAGTTATAAACAACCTCATCGGTAGGATTAACTCTGTTCTCCTTATATAGTACAACCAGATCATACTTTTGTTTAAGTATTTCTCCGAGATTTTCCACAGATGAATCAATCAGTTCAATATCTGCACCGGCCTTTTGCTGCAAGTCAGCCACTGCTTTTTCCATTGCGGTATATGCCAGGTCATGACTGTGATAAAAGTCACCGAGTATGGTCAGAATTTTCTTCTTCATGATAATCTCCCTCCGTTCTTAAAGCATACAATTACAAGCACAAATAAATTAATATTGATACAATGTTATTTTATGAGTAATATTATGTCAAGAACATGTTGGAATTTATTTCAAACACACCCCCGCAACCATTGGATTAAAAATTTTTAACCGGAAGGATTTTCAAAATGGATGAATTCAAGAACAAAACAGTGATAGTAACAGGAGGAGGTCAGGGAATCGGCCGTGCTGTCTCAAGGGCATTTGCGTCGGAGGGAGCCAGGGTGGTAATAGCCGATATTGACATGGAAGCCGGTCTGGAAAATGAAAAATTCATTATAAGCTCAGGCCTTGAGGCCGCATATATCAAAACCGATGTTTCGGATGCGGCTTCGGTCAGAGCCATGGTAGATGAAGCCGCAAGGAAATACGATACGGTTCACATCCTTGTTAACAATGCTGCCGTTTCGGGCTTCGGCAATATTTTTGAAACCCCTGTGGAGGAATGGGATAAAGCTATCTCTGTCAATCTGTCGGGTATGTATTACTGCGCCAAGTTCTGCGCACCCCATATGCGGGACATGAATTACGGAAACATCATAAATATGGCCTCCACCAGGGCTTTCATGTCAGAACCCGATACCGAACCCTACTCAGTTTCCAAGGGCGGTATTTTTGCCCTGACACACGCGTTGGCCATATCACTGGGTCAATACGGCATAAGAGTCAACTCCGTCAGCCCTGGCTGGATAGATGTTTCCTCCTGGAAAAAGAGTTCGGCGGCAAAGCAGGAAGTACTGTCCCAACGGGACCACAAGCAGCATCCTGCCGGAAGAGTGGGCATTCCGGAAGATATAGCACAGGCATGCCTGTTTCTGGCTTCAGATAAATCCGGCTTCATTACCGGAGAGAATTTAACGGTTGACGGCGGTATGACCAAAAAGATGATATATGAATAAGCTTTTACCCCTCCACCTGGTAAACATTATCTTTTGACAGTATTGCGGCTTTGTAATACCTTTTCGGAGCGGCACCATACATTTTCGAAAAGGCTCTTACAAAGCTGGAATAGTCATTGAAGCCGCACCTGCTTGCGGCCTCCGAAGGAGCCATGCCCGTTTTTATGTACTCGGCGCTCTTTTGCATTCTCTTGTTATTTACATAACTATGTATTGAATAGCCTGTATTGTCCTTGAACTTGTGCATCAGATAATATTTATTTATGTAAAACATTCCTGCAAGTGTGGCTATGCTTAAATCTCCGTCAAGGTTGGCATTAATATGCCGGATGACTTTCTGTATCTGCTCGTCATACTCCACTTCTATACTCTCATCCTGTTTTTCGGGCTTTAACTGAAGCCGGTTGACATATACCATAAACTGTACAAACAGTGCATTCCCCAATATGACAGAGCCGAATTGCCGGTTTTTTATTTCACTTTCAATTCTGGAAAGAATGGCCTTTACGGATTTCAGGGAGTTCTCTCCCAGTCTGACCAGATGCTTGTTCTCCCTTGCTATATTAAAACAGGTCAGCAGGTCGTTTTCCGCATTGCCGTGCTCCTCCAGGAAAGTATTGTTGATCCATATGACTATTCTCTCATACTCCTGATCAGGCGCTATAATTGGCTTATGAACTTGATTCCCCGGCACAAACAGGACATCCCAGGGTTTTAGCCGGTAAGACTTCCCTTCGATGTTATAGATCACATTACCGTCAATAAAAATTATTATCTTGTTGAAATCGTGATAATGATGCTCAAACTGAATGTTCTTCTTATCCCGTAAATGAAAGAACTTGAAATCATTATGCAGGTATCCTCTCTTAACGCCTTGTTCCATACCGACCTCCCGGTTCTGTATTTTTATTATCCATTCTTATTATCCATTTTAATTCTATTATATGTCTGCGAAAAAATAAATGATAAAATAGCAGCTTTCGCAAATTTTTAAACATAAAATGCAATAAACTTTGCAAAAGCTTGGAATATAATATTTATGTAAATAACTTATATGGAGGCAGCAATGAAAATCATCACCGGAAACAACGCTCAGTTCTTTTTACTACTAAATGCTATTTTTTGGGGCTCATCCTACATATGGCAAAAAATGCTGTTGAGCTTTCTGCCATCATTTACAATACTGTTTATCTGCGCGGCCCTGAGTCTGGCTGCAACCTTTCTGATATTCAGAAAGCGGCTCAACAGCTTCAGCAAAAAAGTCATTGTCATAAGTACCCTGATCAGTCTGGTTTCAGTAGTCAGCAACACTTTCTGCATGCTGGCCCTGAAAAGGACCTCAGGTTCAAATACCGCTTTCATAGTACAGCTTTCAATCGTAATAACCCCCGTAATCATGGCTGTACTGGAGAAAAAATCCCCCTCTGCAAAAACTGTTTTGCTTGCTCTTTCGGCAATGCTGGGAATATATCTCATCACCTGTGCCGGAAAAGGGCTGAACATCAATGCCGGAGATGTTTTCGCACTGTGCAACGCCATATTTTTCTCACTGTTTATTGCTCTGCAGAATAAATTTTCACAGGTGGTAAATCCAATACAGTTTACTTTCATACAGCACTCTACCAATCTCGTTATGTTTTTTGTACTGGCTCTTGTATTTGAGTCGGGCGGTATAACGTTCACCAATATGCTCAGTCCGTTGTTCTTCCTGCTGATCGGCCTGAATGCCATGGTTACCGTATTCACTTCGCTGTTTCAGAGTTCCGCAATCAAATATGTCAGACCTGAAAGCGCAACCATACTATATGCTTTTGAGCCCGTAACCACCGCACTGCTGGGTGCAGTCATACTCGGTGAACACTTTACCGGAATAGCTTCAGTAATCGGCTGTGTAGTAATACTTTTAACTGTAATAATTTCGGCTTTGAGACTGCCGGGCTTCAATCCCGGGAAGAAGTTCAAACTACGGCCATCCTCCAATTCAAGGATATAGGTCCGGCAGCATGGCATCCCCCTTTATGCGGTAAAAGACACGCACGTCGGATTAATTTCGGACATACGTGTCTTTTATCATTACAGGCTTTTGATTTCTAATCCCTATGTTTTTTTATTTTGTGCATGAATTTTGGAGGCTCTTTGCCATCCCAGCTTTCAAGCTGCTTGTTAAAATCGGCCTGTATTTTTTCTCCCTCTTCCTTTGTAATTCTTCCATCCTTAATTTGCTTTTCCAAATGAGAGCTGAAATTTTTTGAGAGATGCTCTTTCTTTTGAGGCAGGGTCAGACTGTTGAATTCCTTGACCTTGACAATACGTTCATCGATTTTCTTTGTCAATTCCTCAGCCTTTTCCTTGGTTATCCTGCCTTCCTTTAAATCCTTCTGTATACTTTCCTTTCTCTCTTCAAGCCTTTTTAATGGGTCCTTGCTACATTTCCCGCATTTACCCTTTTTCAATATGCCGCCCTTGTTTTCAATATTGCTTTTTTCCTTATTGTTGTTTTCAACATTACTCTTTCCGGTATTGTTGTTTTCAACATTGCCTTTCTCAGTATTGTTGTTTTCAATATTGCTTTTCTCAGTATTATTGTTTTCAACATTACCCTTTTCAGTATTATTGTTTTCAACATTACCCTTTTCAGTATTGTTGTTATCAATATTACTCTTTTCAATATTGCTGTTTGGCCCGGCGCCGGCTTCCGGCATTGCAAAAACACCGAAAGACATTATTGAAATGATAAAAGCGATAGTAACAAGGATTTGAAGCTTCTTCAATACTATCACCTCCTTTCAACAATATCTTTCTCATCTATTGTGTAAATATTGTGTACATTTTGTAAATTCCGTCTGCCAATTTTTACCCTTTTACTAAATCGCATTCAAACCAGAAAAGAACGCCATCGGTTTTATTTTCCACACCATAGCTGTTATCATGGGCTTTCTGAATGGCTTTTACGATGGAAAGACCAAGTCCTGTTCCTCCATATGCCCGTGTTCTTGCCTTATCCACCTTATAAAAGCTCAGCCAGATACTTTCCAGTGCTTCTTCGGGTATATTCGCACCGGAATTGAATACTTCCACCCGAACCTTGTCTTCCAATACCCTGGCATATATATTGATAATCTTTTTTTCGTCCAGATGATTCAGCCCGTTGCTTAGGTAGTTCATAAGCACCTGTTCCATCAGATAGTAGTCGGCATTTATCCTTATGTCTCCATTGCCGTTGTCATCAAAGGTCACACTGGCTCCCTTTTCGGCAAAAAGCAGGGAATTTTTCTTCAAGGTATTCCTGATAAGGTCATTTACACGGAATTCCTCCCTGTCGGGCTCAATGCGGTTAAACTCCAGCTCGGAAAGTGCCAGGAGCTTTCTCACCATATTGTTCATTTTATTGGCTTCATCAATAATTACTTCGCAGTAATAGTTTTTGTTTTCCTCATCATCGTTGACATTGAGCTTTAGCCCTTCGGCATAACCCTGGACCAGGGCTATGGGAGTTTTAAGTTCATGTGAGACGTTGCTGATAAAATCCTTTCTCATTTCATCAATTTGTCTTTCCTTCTCAATGTCCTGCATCAGCTTGTAATTCGCCGCCTTCAGCTCTCCAATCGAACGTTCCAGCTGATTTGAAAGTGAGTTTATGCTATCTCCCAGTGTTCCGATCTCATCATTTCTCTTTTCGTCATACTTTTCTTCAAAATCCAGAACAGCCATCTTTTTTGCAATCCCGTTGAGCTTGATGATTGGTTTTGTCAGTCTCAGAGATAAAAAGTATATGATTATACCTCCGAATATAACCATGAAAACACCTGTGAAAATATAGAATCTAACTGCTATTTTGGCGCTTTCCTGTATTGCGGCCACCGGTGACCCCAGATAAACGAACACATCATCATCAATTTTGCCGTACAGCGATACGAAACTGGATTCCATTCTCATGTCAAAACGTTTTTCTATAAGCGGCTTGTCCGGGGCTACCTTTGAAAACTTATCTCTCAGATTTCTCCAATCGGGAGCCGGCTCCCTGGGCTCGACTCTGAATTTCCTGGCACCGGCACTCAAAACTCTCTGTCTGGACTGATAAATTATATTGAAATCCTTATCGAAAAAAATGATCCCAATACCTCTAAGACTTTCAATCTTTTCCAGATCAAACATTACATTGTCGGGATCGTGGTTATATACATCACGAATTGAGTCGAAAGTCTGAAGCATGGCATCCTCTTTTTTACTGTAATAGTATTTTTCGAGCAATGTACTGCTTAATATCAACGAAAGTACGACGAAGAATACTATCATTCCAAAAAAAGTTGAAAATAACTGGGTTTTTAATGATATTTTCATTTTTCTACCTCAAATTTATATCCCAGGCCTCTGATAGTCTGTATGTAATCTCCTTTTTTTCCCAGCTTAAGTCTCAGCTTCTTTATATGTGTATCCACTGTTCTGGCGTCCCCGAAATATTCATAATCCCAGACAGAATTAAGTATTTTGTCCCTTGACAGAGCTATCCCCACATTGTCACAAAGATATACCAGCAATTCGAATTCCTTTGGTGTCAGTTCTATTTCTTCCCCGTCTGCAAATACAGTATGAGCAGTTTGGTCTATTTCAAGTCCATTGTAAGTCTTTTTTTCGTTTACCGTCACATTATATCTTTTAAGCACCGCCTGTACCCTTGCTATCAGTATCATCGGACTGAAGGGTTTTGTTATGTATTCATCGGCTCCCAGTCCAAATCCGAACAGTTCATCCGCTTCGGTGCTTTTGGCTGTCAGCATGATAACTGGAAGCTTGGAGTGCCGGCGAATATGTCTGAGAGTTTCCCACCCGTCCACCACCGGCATCATAACATCCAATATTACCAAAGCCAGAGTATCACCTGCCGTATTAAATATTTCAATAGCCTGCTGTCCGTTTTCTGCTTCTACAACACTATATCCCTGCCTTTTCAGAAAGTCCGAAACCAATCTCCTCATTCTTTCTTCATCGTCAGCAAGTAATATTTTTATCATAAAGCAGCCTCCTCCCGGATTAGATTGATTTATTATCAAATGATTACATATAAAATTATAATAATCATTTGTGAACATTAAGTGAACATTCAAAAATCAATTCCAATTGCATGATTTGTACGATAAAAAACGGCCTGGAGAGTGACAACTCCAAAGGCCGGTGATAATTTAAACTCTAAAACTCTGAATAAATTATTACAGCTATTGCCGGATTACTTGGCAGGTGAAGACTTCCTTTCCCTTAAGAAGGTAATTACCCCCGGCAACAGAGATATGAATATGATAGCCAGAATTACAACACTGAAATTATTCTCAACAAAAGGAATTTTGCCAAAGAAAAATCCTGCAAAAGAAAATAGCGCAACCCATGAAATACCGCCTATAACATTATAGCTTAAAAATTTTGAATAATTCATAGAACCCATTCCCGCCACAAAAGGTGCAAAGGTTCTGATGATGGGTATAAACCTTGCAATTATTATGGTCTTGCCCCCATATTTTTCATAGAAATTTTGCGTCTTTATCAAATATTCTTTTTTAAGGAATCTGGCATTATCTTTACTGAATAATTTAAGACCAAAAAATTTGCCTATATGATAGTTGCAGGTATCTCCCAGAACCGCTGCTACCATCAGGACCGCGATTATTGCCGGGAAGTTCAGTTCTCCGCTTTTGGCCAGATTTCCAATCACAAATATCATTGAATCACCGGGAAGGAACGGAGTAAAAACCAGGCCTGTCTCACAAAAAATAACTAAAAACAGAAAAAGGTATGTCCACATTCCAAAGTCTCTTGCCACTTGGGTCAGATGTACATCCAAATGCACTACAAAGTCGATAAATTGAAATATTAAGTTCATAATCAGCCTCTTTTATTATATTTATGCATTCATATGCAATTATTTGAATACCAATAAAACTTACCAATGCCTTATTCTATTAGGTAATCTTTTCATATATACATACAATTTAACCTAAAAGTCTGATTATGTACACCCTTTCATTATAAATTTAAGATTTATTAATAATTGCAGACTTATTTCCCGTAGCAAGAACATAGAAATTTTTTTACATTTTGCCTTGCATTACGAGGCCGTTATCCGGCAATGGAAAGCCATTCTGTTTCAGAGAACTTCGCGGCAATTCACTGCTGGATACCGGCCGGGAACACAATGATTCAAGTCATCGGCATCAATACTTGCAATCATTATTGTGAATCAACAGATTGTATAGATTTGCATGTCTTATTTCATCAGTTATAATTTCGGTCAATATATCTATATGACTTCTTTCCTTCATGGCAAAAAGAATTCTGCGGTATTTTCTCACGGCGTTCAGCTCACCCATCAGTGCCTTTATAAGCCCTTCACAATAGCTGGCCGGTCTTTCAAATTGAACATTCTGCTTGGGTCCGATAACCTTTCCGGTATGCTCATAATATAGCTGTCTGAATAGTCTTGCATGCTTTATCTCATCGTCCCGGATACCTTTGATTATTTCCTTGTCTTTTCTTGACGCCGCATTGTTTATTAAAAAATCATAAAACATCCGGTCTTCTGTTTCACCTTCAACCGCATCTTTAATAAGACTCAGCGCTTCAACCAAACTGACCTGGATATCTGCGGTATCTGACAATTCATTACCTTTCAGGGACTGTCCCATCAAATTGCTGTTTTCCATTTGCTGGCCCATCACATTGGCATTCTCCATATGCTGACCCATCACATTGGCATTCCCCATATGCTGACCCATCGTATTATTCATATTCTGATTCATCATATTGGACTTCTGCTGTCCCGACTTTATCCCCTTCATCGATACTGCAAACATGGAATTATCCTTTGGAGCAGGTACTGTAGGCAAGGTCATCTTGGGCATCGGTTCCATCTGCCCCTTCTTGTTTGACATTGCCTGCTGGTTGGGCTTTTGCTGGGTTACAGGTGATGTCAT
>NZ_KK211296.1:0-45885 GCF_000621505.1 Ruminiclostridium cellobioparum DSM 1351 = ATCC 15832 | reverse complement strand
GTTGATATAAAAATCATACAGGTAAAGCAACCGTCAAAATTAACCGGCACAACCCGTTAATCCATTTACTGTTCCAGCGGTAACCGTTACCTTAAAAACTTTTTTATCTCAAACTCGGCCTCATGCATGCCGTATTTTTCAGATTTTATCCTTACAAGTGCCCTGCCTGAGCGTCCTGCAGTCTTTATCCAGAAGGCCCGGGCTCCCCCAATAAGTGCTATGCATTTTGGGCCTATGATTTCAATAGGTCCTTCCGTTTCAATAACCATGGCATCAATTGCGTAATTCATCAGGTTGTCATTCTGATCCAACGCCCTCACTACAATTCTGGTGACATCATAGGTATCGGCTTCAATCAACTCCCCGCTGTCGGGCCGAACTTCAAGATGTGTACTTTCAGACGTTGACTTGACGACGCTCTTCACTATTTGGCCGTTTTTGCAGCCTTCAAATCTGAAACTTATCCGCTGGCCTCCCCAATTGCTTACATAGGTGCCAAACAACCTCATTCCGTCATCCATTGACAGTTTGTATTTAAGCATGAGCCTGCCCATCGCCAGCTTTGAACTCAGGGGAAGGTTCATTCCATATTTGGAGGCATGGCGGAGAATATTTTTCATCCTGAGCGAATCCTTTGCAGAGATATTCTCATATTTTGTCAGGAGATCACCTATAAAATCATCTATTCTGACAGGCGGATGCTTAAGATTGGGAAACAGCTTCCTGTCGGGATAAAAGGTCTTAATATATTCATTGTCCTTGTACAGCTTGATATGGTCACAGTTTGTGAAGGCATACACCGTTCCCAGATCTCCTCCGGAATGTTCACCTATATCCATGGAGGAGGAGATTTCAAGGACGGGTGTATGGTCCTGCTGGGATGCATATACGTACCACGCCAGTTTTGGTATCCTGAACATATCACTGATACCGTGATAGCATATTCTGTCTCCGCTGCCGAAATCCTTATGGGTATTGTAGTCCGACATGCACCATCCTATGGCGCCGCTTATCCGGTCACTGCCCAGCATATTGTCCAATACCCTCATATGTCTCAAGGCGTGTTCAAGTCTTCTGCCCTCATTGTCAAAGCGCTTTACGGGAAACATGTGACCGTTGTGCTCCGTTACAAGGTAAGGGGCGTTTGTACCCGTAACTTTTGAGGGCAGCTCCAGCGCAGCATTTGAGCCGTGATGGGAAAAGTCATTGTAGGTATATACATCTTCGAGAAGCCTGCTGTCCTTGAAATTCCTGACTCCGCCGGTCTGCCTGGTATTATCGAGTTCATGTGCTATTCTGTTTGTCTTTACATAAAGGTCGTCGCAGTCTGCAGATTCATTTATTCTAACACCCCACAGGACTATGGCGGGATGGTTTCTATCCCGGAGGATCATATCCCTTACATTCCGGCAGGATAATTCCTTCCACTTTTCATTTCCAATATGCTGCCAGCCTGGTATTTCCTCAAATACCAACAATCCTATCTCATCACACCTGTCAAGGAAATGCCGGGATTGGGGATAATGGGACGTCCTCACCATATTTACTCCCAGTTCGAATTTCAGCAGATCGGCATCCTTCTTCTGGGCTGTTTCCGGCATGGCATAACCCGTATAAGGGTATGCCTGGTGCCTGTTCAAGCCCATAAGCTTTACTCTTTTTCCGTTGAGATAAAAGCCGTTTGTTCTGAATATGGCCTCTCTGAACCCAAACCTGACCTCATAGGAATCCACCTCGGTATCATTTATTTTTAATATTGCCTGCAAAGTATAGAGTACGGGGTTTTCAACATCCCATAACCGGACGCCCGAAACCTTTCCCGTGACTTTTCCTTTTGCAGAATTCCCAATTGTGCAGTTAAATCTGCTTACCGGCTCGTTCAGGCTGCTGCTGAGTTTGAATTCAACGGACATTCCCGGACACACCCGGGAAAGCTCCACATCCATATCCAGGATTTTTGCCGGTGCAAGTACATCAAGGGTTCTTACGAATATATCCTTTATATGGGTTTTTTCCCGGACCTCCAGATATACCTCGCGGTATATCCCCCCATATGTCAGATAGTCAATGACTTTTCCGAAGGGCGGAATCTCTTCTCTCTCGGTGGAATCGCACACTATAACAAATAAATTACCTGCTCCGTATATGACCTGATCAGAAATATCTATGTCAAAAGGCGTATAACCGCCCGAATGCTCGGCAACAAAGCTGCCGTTTATATATAGCCGGGCATGTGAGGCTATTCCTTCAAACCTCAGAAGGAGAGCTTTTCCCTTTAATTCACAGGCAATATTAACCGGCTTTCTGTAGCAGGACACAAACTGGTATTCCGACTCATCAAAATTATTATAATCAAGGATTATATTGGTATGGGGTATGTTGACCAATTCAAAATTACTGTCATCACTGCCCGATAAATATTTTTCACAAAAATCCATTTTGTACTGCCAGCCGAAGTTAAGGTTTATTTTCTGCATAATAGCCATCCTTCTAGTACTATGTCAACTCTAAAATGTATATTACCGATGAGTACAAGGCGGAGGAATGAGTAATCCTGTATGTATTGCCATTGACGACAACGCAGTAATACGGAGATTCAACCATCGGTAATATATAGAATTAGGGTTGACATAGTACTAATTATCAGTGAATTGACTGTCTAATTTATTATATATTTATGATAAGCTTCTTAGTGCAAAATTAGTATACAAAAATACAGTTTGGCCTATACAATATTCTATGCCTGTATAAAATATTAAAGCTCCTGCATTTCTGCAGAAGCTTTGTATACAACCTTACTGATGACTTTTGTAATCCATGAAAGCCTGCCTTATGGCTTTTCTTCCACTTTGTCTTATTGGTATGGTAAACCCGTTTTTCATTATGAACACATCATCTTTCATGAGTGATATGTGATCCATATTGATTATGAACCCTCTGTGACACCGCAGAAATCTGTTATCTGTCAATAATTCCTCCATGCTGGTCATGGAATAATGAACCCGGAGTGTTTCCAGCCTGGTAGTGATTACTGCTCCATTCCTCATTGCCTCAATACAATATATGTCCTTTAACCGAATTTTTATAATTTCCTTATTAACGGTAAGTTCAATGCATCTTGCATTTGAATTGAGAACCTTCTTACAGCGATTCAGGGCTTTTCCGACCTGTTCATATGTAATGGGTTTTACAAGATAATGAGTAGCTGCCACTTCAAATCCGTCGCTCTTATGTTCCAGGCTTGAAGTAGTAAAAATTATTTTACATTCCTCGTCGGTTTCCCGGATTTTTTCAGCTACGGCTACACCGTTTATACCCGTCATATATATATCCAAAAATAAAATTTTAAACTGCTCCTTTGTAAAGGCGCTTAAAAGCTCCTCTCCACAGTCAAACTCAACAAGTTCCACAATGGACATGGTATTTTCGGCGTATTGCAGTATGTACTCACTTAATAGAGCCCGGTCAAATTTATTATCGTCACAAATGGCTATCTTCATATTAATTTCCCTCTATTTTTCTTGAATTATATCATGTTTGAGAGCATTTTTTCAACGCCTCGACATTATTTCGTATGGAATTGCACGTTTTGACATTGAATTGCACGACCTCCTTATTATTTATAGTAAAATATGTTAAAATTTAAATAATTTTATAAAAGTAGTTAAGTAATTATAGTTTAAAATTATATCAAAAGAGGCGAGATACTTCATGAATAAAAAGGGATTTAATTTTAAGACAGACTATAAGCTCAGAACTAAAGCATCAACAATAACAACTTTTAAATTGAAAAGTTTAAGACAGTTCTCATTTAACAGTGTAGCCTATTCTACACTCCAGGAGACTTTCAACGCTTTAAGAAGCACTAAGCAGGTGTCTGTCAACGGTGTTTATTATACCACACTCCAAGAGGCTATCAATTCCGTATCGACCTCAAAAGAAACATTGATTACACTGCATTCGGATATAAAATTGTTCAACAGAAACATTTATATCTGCCAAAACCAGAATATAGTTATTGATCTGGCGGGTTATAATATCAGCAGTTACAACGGTGACGGCACCATATATCTGGAAGGTTCGCTGACCGTTTTGGATTCCAGTTCAACCAGAAGCGGATTTATTGAAAATACTTATTCAAATGGTATTGGAATATATTTTTACCATTCCGGTGCTCTGAATCTGTACGGAGGAACCATTAAAGCTTCCTGCTCCCTGTACAGCTGGAACGAATATTACAGCCCCAGGGTAATAATTGACGGAGGAACCATTGAGAGCAAATGCTTTGGAGTTTTCATCCGCAATATTGAAAATTTAAAAATAAGACGCGGCATCATACGAGGCGGTGTTTCGTCCTTTGACACCGGCGACTGAATTTCCCGTGTACCAGTGTGAAATTTCCGTCTGAAATATAATCCGGACGGAATTTTATTTATGTGTATTATTTATTTCCTGCTTCGGTACAGCCATTTTCTTAACATCCAACTTTTATCGAACCTTCATCAATTCTTTATCGGTTTTATACTTTTCTTCTTTTCCTGTTTTCCATTTTATATTTCATAAACATATCATATTTGTGGTAATTATTTGTATCAATATAAGTATATAGAATAAATAACCCTAAATAAGAAAAACTAAAATATAATTCCAAAAAATAACGATGTATGGAGGTAAATTATGGGCAAAAAAGATGCACAGCTTGACGGACACGACAACAGGCGAATGACAGCGCACAGACCCACAGATAATGAGGGCACCGCAGCATGGACCATGGAAAAGACAAAACAGAAGCACACCGATGTCATCATTCCTGATGAAGAAGGCGTTTCAGAAGCAAAAAAATGGGTAGATAACGGTAGTAGACTCTAAGTAAAAAATAAAATAACGGGGTGATTTTTTTATGTCGAAAATTAAAATGACGGTGGATGGTAATACGGCTGCCGCGTATGTCTCTTATGCATATACCGATGTGGCTGCCATTTACCCTATTACGCCATCGTCCAATATGGCAGAATCAGTAGATGAATGGTCTGCCAAGGGCAAAAAGAATATATTCGGACAAAAGGTCCGTGTTGTAGAAATGCAATCGGAAGCGGGAGCAGCCGGAACGCTGCACGGTTCACTGCAGGCGGGAGCTCTGACCACCACCTTTACTGCTTCCCAGGGACTTTTATTGATGATACCCAACATGTACAAGGTAGCGGGAGAACTCCTGCCTGCCGTTTTTCATGTCAGCGCCAGAGCTATAGCAAGCCAGGCTCTGTCCATATTCGGAGATCATCAGGATGTAATGGCCGCCAGACAGACAGGTGTGGTTATGCTTGCTTCAGGCTCGGTCCAGGAAATTATGGATATAGCTCCGGTAGCGCACCTTGCGGCAATCAAGGGAAGGCTTCCTTTCATGCATTTCTTTGACGGCTTCAGGACTTCCCATGAAATACAGAAGGTAGAAGCCCTCGAATATGATGATCTGGCAAGTCTGATAGATTACCAGGCCTTAAAAGAGTTCAGGAACAGGGCCCTGTCACCCAATCATCCTGTTACCAGGGGAACAGCTCAGAATCCGGATGTATACTTCCAGAACCGGGAAGCTTCAAATCCATACTACGACAATATAGTCAACATTGTGGAAGAATATATGGACAAAGTCGGAGAGCTCACAGGCAGAAAACATGGCCTCTTTGACTATTACGGCGCTTCCGATGCTGAAAACATTATAATAGCAATGGGGTCAATCACCGACGTAATTGAGGAAACCATTGATTATTTGAACGGCAGCGGGGAAAAATACGGCCTTGTAAAGGTTCATTTATACAGGCCCTTCTCAATCAAACATTTACTGAAGGTAATTCCCAAGACAGTTAAAAAAATAGCCGTTCTGGACAGAACCAAGGAACCGGGCGCAATCGGCGAACCCCTTTACCTTGATGTAAAAGCTGCCTATTACGGAATCGAAAACGCTCCATTGATTGTGGGAGGACGTTTCGGCCTGGCTTCAAAGGATACAACCCCGGCTCATATAAAGGCTGTTTATGACAATCTGAAACAGTCAAGCCCCAAGGATAGATTTACAATCGGCATAGTGGATGATGTGACAAATACATCTCTCAATATTAACGAACACATCAATGCCACTCCCAAATCAACCTTCAAGAGCCTGTTCTGGGGACTGGGCTCCGACGGTACTGTTGGTGCCAACAAGCAGGCCATAAAAATTATCGGCGATCATACCGACAAATATGTGCAGGCTTACTTTGCGTACGATTCAAAGAAATCGGGCGGTGTTACCATGTCCCATCTGAGATTTGGGGACCAGCCCATAAAGTCTGCCTACCTTGTTCATGAAGCCGATTACATTGCCTGTCACAACCAATCCTATGTAAACCAGTATGACCTGCTGAAAGGCATTAAGAACGGAGGCACCTTTGTACTGAACTGCCTGTGGGATGAAAAGGAACTTGAAGAACATCTCCCCGCAGAAATAAAGCGTCAGATTGCCAGGAACAATGTACAGTTCTATACTGTCAATGCATATTCAATTGCCGAGAACATCGGCCTTGGAAACAGAATCAATATGATAATGCAGGCCGCATTCTTCAAACTGGCCAACATAATCCCCCTGGATGACGCTGTCCGTTACTTGAAGGAAGGGGTTGTCAAAACCTATGGCAGAAAAGGCGAAAACGTTGTAAAAATCAATCAGGAAGCAATTGACAAAGGTATAAATTCCGTGGTCAAAATTAATGTTCCCGAGGCCTGGAAGGATGCACAGGATACTGCACAGCCAACCCTTGACGAACCTGATTTCATCAAGAACATGCTTCGTCCCATAAATGCCATGAGGGGTGAAGACCTTCCCGTAAGTGCCTTTGTGGAACTGGAAGACGGAACTCTTCCCAACGGTACTTCAGCTTATGAAAAGCGCGGCATCGCTGTTAACGTTCCTGAATGGAATCACGATACCTGCATACAATGCAATATCTGTTCTCTTGTATGTCCTCATGCAGTCATCAGACCTGTTCTTGCAACAAAGGAAGAGCTGGCTGATGCGCCTGAAAGCTTCATAACCAAACAGGCTGTGGGCAAGGGAATGGAAGAATACCAGTTCAGAATACAAATAAGTCCTATGGATTGTACCGGCTGCGGCAACTGTGCCGATGTATGTCCTGCAAAACCGAAGGCACTGGTTATGAAGAAGCTCAGCACCCAGACCGAACACGAAATCCCCAACTATGATTTTGCTACCAACAAGATTTCATATAAGGGCGGAAATTTCGGCGGCAAGACAATCAAGGACAGCCAGTTCAGAAAGCCTCTCATGGAATTCTCCGGGGCCTGCGCAGGCTGCGGTGAAACACCATACATCAAGCTTGTAACACAGCTTTTCGGAGACCGCATGATGATTGCCAATGCCACAGGCTGCTCATCCATATGGGGCGCCTCCTACCCGACCAGCTCATATACCGTAAATAATGAAGGCAAGGGTCCTGCCTGGGCCAACTCACTGTTTGAGGATAATGCCGAATTCGGTTACGGTATGTATCTGGGCATCAAACAGATAAGAGAACGCATCACTGACATTGCTCTTCAGCTTGCAGGCACGGATGTGGACGAAAACCTTAAAACCGGGCTCATTGCATGGACAGAGAGCGTTGAGGATGGAGCGGCTTCAAAGGGAGCCAGCGAAGAGCTTCTCGAAGCAATCAAGGCCTATACTCCAAAAGACCAGCTCCAGGCACAGCTGATAGCAGAACTTTTGGAAAAACAGGACTACCTGGTCAAGCGCTCGGTATGGATTGTGGGCGGTGACGGCTGGGCATATGATATCGGCTATGGCGGACTGGACCACGTGCTTGCCTCGGGCGATGACGTCAACGTGCTGGTCTTTGATACCGAAATTTACTCAAATACAGGCGGTCAGGCCTCAAAGGCAACTCCTACCTCGGCAATTGCAAAGTTTGCCTCCTCAGGAAAGAAAGCCGCCAAAAAGGACCTGGCAGCCCAGATGATGACTTACGGCAACGTCTATGTTGCACAGGTCGGAATAGGAGCCGACAGGAACCAGCTGCTCAAGGCAATAGCTGAAGCCGAAGCCTATAAGGGGCCTTCAATCATCATAGCTTATGCTCCATGTATCAGTCACGGCATTAAGGACGGTATGGGAAGAAGTATAGCGAACTCTGCCGATGCGGTTGCTTCAGGCTACTGGCACCTGTTCAGATACAATCCCGATCTCAAGCCGGAAGGCAAAAATCCCTTCAGTCTTGATTCGAAAGAACCGAAGTCAAGCTTCAGAGATTTCCTCATGAACCAGGTCAGGTACTCTTCTCTTGCAAAGCAGTTCCCTGAAGAGGCCGAAGATTTGTTCAGCAAGGCTGAAGAACATGCCAGAGAGAAATACACAAAGCTTAAGAAAATGGCAGAATAGGAATATAGGTTGAACTGTGCCGCAAGACAATGCGGGATATAAAAAAGTACAGAATTAAATACCTGAATTAATATTAATTATAGTGCGCGAGTACAACTACAAAAAATGGAAAGCTCTATTAAAAGCACATGCCTGAATTTGTAGGCGAAGCACAAGTGTTTTTGCTGGCAAATCGGCAGGAAGCCGATTTGAACAGAACCCCGAGACAGGATGTCGAGTGTTCTGTGACAGCAAAAACATTTGTGATAAGCTGTACAAAATTCAGGCATGTGCTTTGTGAGCTATCCATTTTTTGTAGTTAGTACGGGAGCACTATATCAATATTCATTACACGTTATTGATTCTGACTGAAAGCCTCTACCAGCACCTTCAAATTTTGGTCCATGGCTTTTATATAGCTGTCTGCAGGAGCATTTCTCTCTCCTGTGGCAACAGGATCAAGCATGTATACCTTCGCCCCCGTTTCTTTTGCAATAGACCCGGCTGATTTCTGGGAATACTGCGGCTCTGCAAAGAGAACCTTTACCTTTGTTTCTCTGATCTTATCTATCAATTCTGCAAGTTCTCCCGCACTTGGCTCGGTTCCGGGTTCTCTCTCCACAACAGAAACAATATTCAGCCCAAACTCTTTTGCAAAGTATGGGAAAGCTTCATGGAAGGTCACTATATCCTTGTTTTTAAAGCCGTCCAGCTGCTGGTGCATCTTTTCCCTTTGCTGTTCCAGCAATTTTACATATTTATCGGCGTTTTTCCTGTAAGCGGCGGCATTTTTTGTGTCGGAGGCCGCCAGTCCCTCAGCGATGTTTTTCACCTCACTGATGGCCCCTGATATACCCACCCACACATGGGGATTCTCCTCACCGTTGTCGTCCTTTAACAGTTCAATGCCCTTTGAGGCCTCGACGATGTCCAAATCCGGCTGCTGCTTTATGACTTTATCCATAAAGGCCTCCATGCCCGCTCCGTTTATTACAAAAGCATCCGCCTTTTCCAGCGTCTTAAGGTCTGCGGGTATCAATTGATAATCGTGAAGACAACCGGTCTGCGGCTCGGTCATATTGATAAGCTCCACATCCGGTATATCGGCTGTTATATTCTTTGTAAAAACGTAGATGGGGTAAAAGGATGTAACTATGGTGTAGGTGCCGTCATCATTTTTTTTGTTTTCGGCCGCCGTACAGCCGGCCAGAGTAATTATGCCGAATATGCCGGCAACAGCTAAAATCAGCGCTGTCAGTCTCTTTTTAGATTCTTTCCTGATATTTTTATTTGTAATCAAAATCATCCTCCTAATATAAATGGCGCAAACAGGAATCATTCGCATTTATATTATATACCAAGAAAGTGAAATTTAAAACAATATTTTATAATCACCACCATTTTTTCCTTTTAAAATACATAAGCATGAATACCGATATTCCCAGCATGATCATCCATAAAACAGGGTACATCCAGGGCCAGTTCAATTCGGGCATATTCTTCAGATTCATTCCGTATACTCCCACAATAAAGGAGAGCGGCATGAATACGGTAGAAATAATGGTGAGAACCTTCATTATTTCATTCATCCTGTTGCTGCTGCTGGAAAGATATACATCAAGCATACTTGATAAAATATCCCTGAGAGTTTCGGTAGTGTCCATGACCTGTACGATATGGTCATACAGATCACGTATATATATTTCGGTACTCTCCTGCACCAGCAGGCTTTCACCGCGCTCCAGGAAGGACAGCACCTCTCTCAGGGGCCATACCGACTTGTGCAGGAACAATATCTGCCTTTTCAGCTTGTGAATGGTTCCCAGGGTTTGCCTGCCGGTCCTGACAACCATTTCGTCCTCAACTGTTTCAACCTGATCACCAAACACTTCCAGCACGGCAAAATAATTGTCCACAATTACGTCAAGCAGGCTGTAAACAAGGTAATCGGCGCCCAGCTTTCTGAAGCGGCTCATTCCCTGCTGCAATCTTTTTACCACAGGTTCAAATACATCGGTGTCCTTTTCCGAAATGGATATTACATAATTTCTCCCGAGTATGAAACTCACCTGATCTATTTCGAATTCTCCAGCTTCCTTATGGTAAAAAAGCATTTTGGCACAGATAAAGATATAGTCATCATTGACATCTATCCTGGGTCTCTGGTCGGTATTTAAGATATCCTCCAAAATAAGCGGGTGCAGATTGAATATCCTGCCCATGGTTTCAAGCACATTTACATCGCTCAGCCCCTCAACATTCAGCCATCTTATGCCTGCTTCCCTGTTCTGAAGATTTTCCAGTCCTCTTGAGTCAATGGACTTTTGCTCAAAGTTTTCCTCATCATAATCTATCAGAGTTATTAATGTGGTCTCACGCTTTTTTTCTCCGATGTGGACAAGCGTCCCGGGTGGTAACCCAATTGTTCTTGAACGGGATTTTACAAGCTTCTGCATATGTACTCCTTCATATACAATTACAATTTATAACTAAAGTGAGATTTCAAGCTTTACCAGTCTGGCAATGACTTTTACATTTTTAGTGCTGATGGTCTCGGTAACCAGAGTCCCCTTATTGCTTACCAGCAATAGCTTGTCGGCCTGAAGCCTTTTTACCTGTCTCACTGCTCTTGTCTCATTATATTCAATAAAATAAATTCCATCCGTTTCAATATCACCGGTCAATACACAAAGGGCTCTGTCGCCTTTAAAAATCCTAAAGCCCGACATATCGGCATCCTGGATATTCAAATAAAACACTTTTTCCTTTTGAAAACCTTCCACCTTGTTCTTTTCGATGGGTAAAAGCTTTTTTTCAATCAACCGGTCCATTTTATAGTCATATACCGGCACGGTTTTCAGAATATTTCCGAAGGCATCGTCCCAGACCTCCTGTACAGGTTGGCTTTGAAGCACCTTGGGCTGTACGGTGGTATTCGGAACCCTTCCGGCGCCAGCGCTTGCCGCGGCATTTTTCACATTTCCCTCATACTTGACGGTATTGCTGTCCTCCGAGGCAAACAGGCCTATGGGGCCAAGTTCAAAATCCAGGGCTTTTGATACCCTCCCTATCATATCGTCGCTGATTATCTTCTTTCCCGACTCTATATCAAGGATAAAACTTTCCGAAACTCCCAGGGTCCTTCCCAGCTGCTTTGCCGACAAGCCCTTTTGCAGCCTTAATTTATTTATTTCCTGACCAATTCTGCTCATGTAAAATTATCCTTCACTTTCATCCGGTTTATTTTTGTCTGGCCCACAATACCAGCATAAATGAATTATACTTATCGAATTCATTGCCGTTAAAATCGGCAAAGAGCCTTAGCTTTTTAAAGCCGGCCTGGCTGAGAGCCTCTGTCAGTTCATCCTGCCTCAGAGGGTAAAGAGCGACCTGGTTATCCAGACTTTTCCCCTCCACAGTAAGCCTTGTTTTAAAAGCTATTGTATTATCCTGCTTATTGTAATCATAATTTCTTTCAAATGTAAGCCCGACACTTTTATTTTCTATTGTGGGCAGGCTTTTTATTTCTCTTAGCAATATTCTATCAAAGTTCATAATCTGCAGTACAAGACTACCGTCACTTTCCAGGGTATTTTTCACGCTTGCCAGAAACTCTTTTATTTGCTGCAGATTTTCAAGATGGACCAGGGAATTGCCAATACAAAAAGCCATGTTAAACTTTGTTGACAGCTTTTCATCAACCCCGACCATATCAGCCTGCACAATATTCAGTGAACCTCCGGCTCCATTCATTTTGCTGCTGAGCTGTTCAAGCATTCCGGCATCCTGATCCACAGCAGTCACATTATAGCCTTGCGCTGCCAGCTCCAGGGAATACCCTCCCGTTCCGCATGCTATATCCAGTAAGTTCCTGGGCGGATTGCCCGCCACTTCCTTTATAAACTTTACCTGCTCTTCACCCGCAGGAAAGATATAGTCATAATATTTCGATATTTGTTTATAAAATTCCATATGTCTCAATCCCTTAACAATTTGTATTTTGGTAGTTTATATATTAATATTGCAAATAACTATATCCATTATTAATACCGGCTGTTAATATCATCGTTTTATTAATATCCGCCATTAACATCAGCACTTTATTCCATATATACGGCTGCCAGGAATTTGATTTTTATGCCCTCCCTGGAAAACATTATTTCATGTTCGGTGGGGACACTATCTGTAAAGCCGCTGGCATGTAAATCTTCTGTGGTATACTTTATTATAAACCCATTTTCTTCAAAATATTTAACCGATTCCCTGAAAAGTTCATCATTATCCGTTTTAAACCATATCTCAGAGCCAGGCTTTAAAAAAGTCTTATATCTTGTCAGTTGTTTCCCGTGTGTCAGCCTCTTCTTTTTATAGGGAGATTTGGGCCAGGGATTGCAGAAATTTATATATATTTTTTCTATTGCATCTGTGGGAGCCAGAATGTCATCTATCAGCTCAATATTTTGTGACATCAGCTTGATGTTGTTTATTTCAGTTATTCCTGCGGCGGCATATTCCGCTTCTATCTTGCGCTTTGCAAGCGCAAGCACTTCACTTTTTATATCCACCGCAATATAGTTTATTTGTTGATTGGCAGCGGCAACTTTTGAAATAAATCCGCCTTTTCCGCATCCCAGTTCCAGATGCATGGGGCTGTCGTTCCCAAACAGTTCCCTCCATTTCCCCTTCACTTCGGGCGGATTGTCAATATAAAAAGGACATGCTGCCAATTCAGGCCTTGCCCAGGGTTTCCTTCTGAGTCTCACACTCGCTTACCTCCATATCGGTGCTCCTGCACGCTATAAATAGTAATAAAATGACGCTTGCTAAAAGATATTGTACATTCAGTAAGGTAATGTGTCTATAATAATTTGTACCCAGAATTAATCAGACAAACCAATTTGCCTGCCGTAAACTTTATGGAAGCATAAAGGGTCAATCCGCCGGCCAGCGGCATTAATGAATCCGGCAGGGCCAATAACTCCGTTATTAATATAACTTTATTAATATAACTTTTTTGCAGCTTGACTTAAGGCCGGCAGTTTTGTACCCTATAAATATATTTATTCCCATAAAGTATGGAAAGTACTTTTATACAATTCACTATAAACTGAATTGTACAGCGGAAGTATGGAGGAGAAAATGGATTTTTTACTGTTCGTTCTAAAATCAATCGTACTTGGTATAGTTGAAGGAATTACCGAGTTCCTGCCCATTTCATCGACAGGACATCTGAGGATATTTGAAAGCCTCATGCATTTTGAGAGTACAACTCCGCACTATGTTGATATGTATACATACGTTATACAGCTGGGAGCAATACTTGCCGTAGTACTTCTTTACTGGAAAAAAATCAAGGATACCATTATAAATTTCTTCCCAAGTAAAGTGGGATATGAAAAATCAGGCTTCAAGTTTTGGTTCATGATTGTAATAGCATGCGTTCCGGGAGCTATTTTAGGTATATTGTTCAACGATCTCGCAGATAAATATCTTTCAGGTTCCATAATTGTAGCCGTTGTACTTTTCCTTGGAGCCATCTGGATGATATATGCGGAAAATAAATTCCGCAACAACAATCTGACAAAACAGAAACTCAGCGTTACACCAAAGCAGGCTTTAATTATAGGGCTCTTCCAATGTCTTGCAATAATTCCGGGCATGTCCCGTTCAGCCTCAACAATAATCGGAGGTTGGGTTTCAGGGCTTTCAACCGTGGTTGCGGCCGAGTTTTCCTTCTTTCTGGCAATACCCGTCATGTTTGGAATGAGCTTTTTGAAAATATTTAAGCTGGGCGGTTTTAATTTACTGTCCGGAACCGAAATCACAGCCCTGATTGTGGGCTTCATTGTGTCTTTTGTAGTGGCGGTGGCGGTTATAAGCAAGTTCATATCCTACCTCAAGAGAAAACCTATGAAGGGATTTGCCTATTACAGAATGATTTTTGCCGTAGTTGTGATTGTTGCAGGTTTACTTAAGATTTTTTAAAGTTGTGCTAATTGTAATTGTGTTTTGCTTTACAGATAGACTTAACCAGAATCAACTGGTAACACAAGGACAACTTCATGAAATAGGAATACCCTGATTTGTCAAGATACTTCTTATACAAATAATTGTAAACTTATTCTCAACATTTGGAATTAAGAACGAGTGTCATAATAAGTCATATATTGTATAATAAGATATATTTATATCAGGGAGGAAATTTAATGAAGAGTATAAAGCAAAAATTAATACTATATTTTTCTACTTTCATGGCTCTATTTTTTGTACTATTATGCGTAGTTAATTATGTAAGCGTCTCAAACCTGTTAATGGATTCCTCTGAAGCCCAGTTAGTCACAAGAGCAAAGGATACCTCAAGGCTTGTAGACTCGTTCGTTGATGCTCAAATCAGAGAAATGGCGACACTTGCCGCTGTTATGGACACCTCGGATCCTGCTGCACCTGAAAAATTGAAACAGGAAGCTCAAAGACTTAAATATAACATGATTATTGTCAGCGACCTTAACGGTATAGCCGCATTACCTGACGGGAAAACAACCGATATAAGCAAGAGAGATTATTTCCAAAAGGCCCTCAAGGGTGTGGCAAATATCTCAAATCCAATTATCAGCATTGTTCAAGGTGAAGAATCAAAACTTGTCCTGGTGGTTGCTGTCCCCATTACTGTTGACGGTAAAGTAACAAGTGTTCTTGTCGGCCAGTTGAACGGAGATTTTCTGTCCTCTTTTTCAAATCAGAGCATATTTGATAAAACCGGATATTCAATGCTGGTTGATGAAAAAGGAACCATTGTTTCCCATATTGAAAGCAGTTATGTATTTAATGCCTTCAACCCCATAGAAGATTCGAAAAAAAATAATGCCTCAAAGGAATTTGCAGGCATTGTGACAAAAGCCATTAAAAAAGCTACCGGCGTCCATAGATTCGAATTTAATAAAGAAGTGAGATATGCGGCATTTGCTCCAATAGAGAGAACCGACTGGTTCGTCATTTCCAGCGAACGTGAAAGTGAGATTTTTGCCGCACTTAACGGCTATAAGGTATTTACCCTGGTAGCCGGCGTCATTATAGTTTTCCTTATCCTTCTGATAACATTTGTAGTGGGCAATTCCATTTCAAAGCCTATCATTCAGGTAACTTCCTATGCCCAACTTGTCGGTGGGCTGAATGTCAAAGAGGATCTGCCTCAGAAGCTTTTAAAACAGAAGGATGAAATAGGAGTACTCAGCAAGTCCTTTCAGTCCCTTATTGAAAACCTGAGATATTTTATAAACAAGGTCAGCATCTCGGCAGAGGACGTAAAAATGTCCTCTGACAAGCTAAGTGATATTACTGATCAAACGGCACGCGTCTCGGAGGAAACCGCAAGAGTCATAGAGGAGATTTCCAGGGGTGCAAATGAACAGTCGGAGATGACCCAGAACGGGGCAGACATGATCATAAATCTGGGCAGGATTCTTGAGAAAGACATTGCTCTTTTGAGTGAACTGAATGAGTCTTCGGATAATGTGGTATCACTTGTTAATAACGGGCTTGAAGAAGTAAGGGAATTAACTGAAAAAACCAGGCAAAGCGACCTTGCAACCAAACAGATTTTCGAAGGCATCATAAAAACAAACGAAAGCTCGGAAAAGATCGGTAAAGCAAGCGCCGTAATCGCTTCGATAGCCGAACAGACAAATCTGCTTGCCCTGAATGCCGCAATTGAAGCTGCCAGAGCAGGAGAGCACGGTAAAGGCTTCTCGGTTGTTGCCGATGAGATCAGGAAGCTTGCCGAACAATCCAGCACTTCAACCAAGCAAATCGATCTTGTCGTAAAAGAATTGCAGGAAAATTCAAATGAAGCCGTACAGACAATGCAGCAGGTTATGCAAATAATCGAAGAACAGCAGCACAGCGTGGAAGCCACCGATATCAAGTACAGAAGCATTGCCGATGCCATTTCGGTTTCGGTGGACAGGATTTCCAATCTGAATACCTTGAGCAGCGAAATGGAACAGAATAAAATAAATATCCTGGATATAATGCAAAACCTGGCTGCCATAGCCGAACAAAATGCTGCCAGCACCCAGGAGGTTTCGGCTTCTGTGGAAGAGCAGACAGCATCCATTGAAGAAATCTCCAATTCCAGTGAGAAGTTAAAGGAATTGGTTGACGAATTAAAGCTATTGGTAGCTAAATTTAAAATAAGTTAACCATTGGATAAGTGAATATAAATAAGTGATATAAAAGAGTAAATTAATTTGTTGCGCTAATTAATTTAATTTTTGCTTTACCTATGTAACTTTTTTATATCAACTGGTAACTTCCGTTGTCGACAATTTATAGCAATTGTTTTTAACCGTGCATCTTATTTCATGAAGTTGTCCTCGCGTACCAGTTGATTCTAAATAGAGCTAACTGTAAAGCAAAACAAAATTTCAATTAGCACAACAGGTTAAATTAAAAGTGCGATCCCCTATGGCGGGATCGCACTTTTAATTTAACCTTATAAATAATATATAATATACAATATATAATTAAAAAGCCGTAAGGCCTTTATATTCAAACCAGTCGAAATCGGCATGGTTTGTACTGGCTCTGCCGTTGCTTGAGACATACATTCCAATATATGCCCCCACAAAACCGCCGGCAACATCGGTGCTTAAAAGTCTTCCGTCCACATTTTCAGACAGTGCCTGCAAAGCATTTTCATCTGCTCCGCAATAGAAGCTGTAATCCTGCCCCAATGCCGAAACCTTAAGGTATAAATGCCTGCCTTCAAATTCTTTCCGGGCAATAATTGTTTCCTTCCCGTCAAAACAGCGGATAAGCTGCACAATATTTTTCCCTTCGGATAACGTACGCTCCATTCGCAGATTATAATTGTTATTTTGTAATAGAGCAATACCGGCAGTTTCATCCTCACCTGCAGGAACAAACTCCATTTTTGCTGCAACAGAGAAAGCCATGTGCTGTTGGCGCCGGCCAATAAAGCCGGGATTTGACTGTTCAGTTATCCTGGCTGCCCTCAGCCTCAGTCTCAAGTGTCCGGGCCTCTCCGACAGGCTCCAGAAACGCTTCCTGGGAGTCCGTAACATATTCCATATAAATCCCAGCTCCAAACCATCAAAATCATCTCTTTCGGGGCTTGTAATCTTGTCCCCTTCCGGAAGTGCAGGTTTGCCGTACTGGAACTCAATGCGTCCTGTCCCGGGGCTCACTATTGGCCACCCGTCTTCCCAGACAACCGGTACAAGAAATGTCTCTCTTCCCAGATTTCTATAATACCCTCCATATGGGCGGGAGGCTAAAGCTGCCATCCACCATTCCCCGCTTTGGGTTTCAACCAGGTCGGCATGACCGGTATTTACTATTGGATAAGACCTTCCCAGGTGCCTGTGGGTGAGGATGGGATTGCCGGGATTACCGTAATAGGGGCCTGTAAGCCTTTCACTTCTGGCTATGGTAACAGAATGGTGATAATCGGTGCCTCCCTCAGCTATCATTAAATAGTACATCCCGTTGATCCTGTATAAATGCGGCCCTTCAGGCCATACGGCATTTTTGAGTGCTCCCTTCCATAATCCGTATCTGGGACCCACCAGGGCCATACTTTTCAGATCCAGCTCCCTTAACCATATTTCATTATCACCGTAGTACTGTCCGCCTTGGGGTGCTTCACTGGTACCGGTTACATAGGCCTTTCCGTCATCATCAAAAAACAGTGACGGGTCTATCCCGGGTGCATCCTGCAGCCAAAAAGGCTCCGACCACGGACCTGAAGGATTTTCTGCCGTTACAATAAAATTCCCGCCCTTTCCCACATTGGTGCATATGACATAAAAAACCCCGTTGTGATACCTTATTGTCGGAGCAAATATCCCCTCTGACTGCCGGAGATTATCCAGATTTAACTGGGATTCCCTGTCCAATACATGGCCCAGCTGTTCCCAATTAACAAGATCCCTGCTGCGAAATATGGGTATTCCGGGAAAATAGGCAAAGCTCGAGGTGACAAGATAATACTCCTCATCAACACGGCATATTGACGGATCCGGGTAAAATCCGGATAAAATGGGATTGTTAAAGCTCGTTATTTGATTATTTGTTTTCATTCAATTCATCCCCGCTATTTTGTATTTTAAACGGATGCAAAATCAGTGCACTTTTCAAAAAACCTTTATGTATAAAGGAAGTACAATAGATATGATACCATTGCACTTCCTTTTAAACAAGTTATCCGTTATTCCCCGGCCGTAGTATCTTTTCCGAATTTGGCTCTTGCACTTTCGGCCTGGGGATCATGGGTGATATTTTTTGAGGGGAAAGCTCCGTCTTCCCTTTTGTCTTTGGTTTTTTTGCTTCTTTTATCGGTAGGCATATTTATCTCCGTTTCTCAGATGTTTTTTCTGAACATTATTTTTTAACAAGCTTTAATAATTAGTATGTTATCTCAAAAAATTAATATTCATATAATAACCCGGATAATCAAGCTTGACTGGGTACCAATTGTATCGTAAAATCATAATATAATAATATATTAATTGATTTGGGAGGTCTGTCCATGAGTATAAAGGTTATCATTGTCGGTGGTGTTGCCGGCGGAGCAAGTGCCGCAGCCAGGTTGAGGAGGCTGGATGAAAATTCCGAGATTATCCTCATAGAAAAGGGTGAGCATATATCTTTTGCGAATTGCGGTCTTCCCTATTACATAGGCGAAGTCATCAAGGAAAAAGAAAAACTTTTGGTTCAAACCCCGGAAAAAATGAAGGAACGTTTTAATATAGATGTCAGAGTTTGTTCCGAGGTTAAAAGTATAAACACAGAAAACAAAAGCGTTGAAATATTTGATAAACCCCAGAACAAAACCTATATCGAATCATATGATAAATTAATACTGTCGCCCGGCGCCGAACCTGTCAGGCCGGGCCTGCCGGGAATCGAAGCAAAGAGGATCTTTACCCTCCGGAACATACCCGACACATATAGGATCAAAGACTTTGTAGAAAAGGCTTCACCAAAAAGGGCGGTAATTGTAGGCGCCGGCTTCATAGGCCTTGAAGTGGCGGAAAACCTTCATTTACAGGGTATAAATGTCACTGTTGTGGAGCTTGCCGACCATGTCATAGGACCTCTGGACTTTGAGATGGCCGCAATTGTTCATCAGCATCTGAAGGCAAAGGGAGTCGAGCTTTATCTGAAGGAAGCTGTCCAGGCCTTTGAGGAAGACGATACTGCCATACGGGTCAAACTGTCGGGCGGCAGAACACTGAGAGCAGATATGGTTATACTGGGAATAGGAGTCAGGCCCGAAACCGGGCTGGCAGTGGGAGCCGGGCTGAAAATAGGTCAAACGGGGGGCATATGTGTCAATGAGTATCTCCAGACCTCCAACCCGGATATCTACGCGGTGGGAGATGCAATTGAGGTACAGGATTTTGTAAGCCGGAACCCGGCATTGATCCCGCTTGCAGGTCCCGCCAACAAGCAGGGTCGGATTGCGGCAAACAATATATACGGGCTGAAGGAAAAGTACTCGGGCACCCAGGGAACTTCAATCGTCAAGATATTTGACCTTACGGTAGCTGTTTCAGGAAATAACGAGAGGGTATTAAAGCGCAGCGGCGCCGCTTATGAGAAATCCATCACGCATACGGCCTCACATGCAAGCTATTATCCCGGTGCCATTCCAATGTCGGTAAAGCTGCTTTTCAGCAATGACAGCGGAAAACTCCTGGGTGCGCAAATCGTAGGGTATGACGGTGTGGACAAAAGGATGGATGTACTGGCAACGGCCATGCGTGCAGGCATGACGGTTTCGGATCTGGAAACCCTTGAACTGGCGTATGCGCCTCCCTATTCCTCCGCAAAAGATCCTGTAAACATAGCAGGCTACACCGCCAATAATATCCTGAAAAAAGACTCCTTTGTATTTCATTGGGATGAGGTGGCAGGAATTGACACAGCCAGAGATATCCTGCTGGATGTGCGGGAAGAGGAAGAAGCCCTGCTCGGGACTATCGACGGTGCAATAAACATTCCCCTTGACCGGCTCAGGAGCAGAATCCATGAATTTCCAAAGGATAAAACCATATATATTTTCTGCCAGGTGGGCTTAAGAGGGTATCTCGCCGTCAGAATCCTATTGCAGCTGGGTTTTAAAAATGTTAAAAATTTGAGCGGAGGTTACAAAACATATCATACGGCTTCAATCAAGCAATCCAATGAAGATATATTCAGTAATGACAACAATGCCGCTGCAGCCGGTTATTCCGCTGAAAACGAGGTGGCGGCAAGTACCGGAGGAACAGAAACTCCCCTGCAGGCTCCCCTGCAAACTGCCTGCCGGCCCGAAGAGGCAAAGGTCAGGCTTCAGCTGGATGCTTGCGGACTGCAATGTCCGGGGCCCATCATGACGGTCTATAATGCCATGAAGGATCTGGACTATGATGAAATCCTTGAAGTCAGGGCAACTGACCCGGCTTTCCAGGAGGATATCGGCACCTGGTGCAAAACCACCGGCAACAGCCTGCTGGGAGTAAATTATGAAAAAAATGTATTCACCGCAAGGATAAAAAAAGAAATAAAAAAGGAAAATAATTTTGCAGAAAAGAAAAATAACAAATCGATGATTGTATTCAGCAACGACCTGGACAAGGCAATCGCATCCTTTATTATTGCAAACGGAGCTGCCGCCATGGGAAGAAAGGTCACCATGTTTTTTACCTTCTGGGGACTGAATATTTTAAGAAGGCCCGGCGGTCCGGGTGTAAAAAAAGACTTTATTTCCAGGATGTTTGGTGTTATGATGCCTAAGGGATCAAAAAAATTATCCCTGTCAAAAATGAATATGGCAGGCATGGGACCAAAGATGATACGGTACCTTATGAACAAAAAGGATGTCTTTTCCCTGGAAGTCCTGATAGACCAGGCTAAACAGAACGGTATCGAGTTTGTTGCCTGCAATATGTCAATGGACATAATGGGTATAAAAAAAGAGGAGCTCATTGACGGCGTCACCATAGGAGGCGTGGCATCCTTCCTTGGCTCGGCCGAAGAATCCGATATGAGCTTGTTTATCTGATTCCCTTTAGCATTGGAAAAAAGTTACCTGCAAGGAGGTTTCCCCATTGATCGATTTGAAAATATATGAAAAAAAAGCTGATAAAATTAAAGCAATAGCACACCCTCACAGGCTCTGCATCATAAAGGGCCTGATGGAGGGCGGCTGTAATGTAACCAGGATACAGGAATGTCTCGGCCTCCCCCAGTCAACGGTTTCACAGCACCTTGCAAAGCTCAAGGCGGCCGGAATAATAGCCGGGGTGCGCAACGGCCTGGAAATCTGCTACAGAGTGGTGGACGAAGACGTCATCAATATGGTTAAAATTCTTTTAAAGGAGGAAATTGAGGATATTAAGGAAAATAAATAACGGATTATTTTTCCCTTTTCTCTTTCTCAATTTTTCTCCAATGATATATGAAGGATGGCAGCGCCACGACAACTACAGACGTGGATTTTGCCACAGCTTTGCCTCTTAGGGTTCGCTGGTTCTGCTCATTTCTTCTCTGACTCTCCTCATAGGCCTTTTTTTCCTCTTCGGTCTGCCCGGTTTTATCTATTGGGGCGGTGTCGTAATAATAGTTGGTAGGGAAAATCAGGTCGGTCAAATTCTGAATTGTAAAAATCAGCCCTATAAGTATCAGCATCAGTGACACAAAGCTTACCAGATATAAATATATATTCCTGAGTTTAAACATAGTTTACCTCTGCAGGAAATTGGATGGAACTGCCCGAAAACCTGCTCCGGCAATTCCCATCAATTTCCGGATCAAAATTTTTAATATGCTTTAATATACTATTGAATTGACTTTAACTCATGTTCTGTCAAATGATCCACAAAAAGACCCTTCAGTTCCTCTTCTGCCGAACAGCTTCTCTGGTAATACCAGTACTTTACATCAGCCTCTACCTGGTCGTCCGTTCCCTCCGGCTTTTTAGGATAAACGGCAATCAGTGCTTTTGTTTCCTTATCCCTTAAACCGACTTTCTCAAATCTCTCGAATTTACCCATATAAGTACTATCTACCTTTCCGGCTCACAAAATATGATACGACACACATACCGTGAGCCGGATATGGCGTGTTCCCATGAAAAATACCTTCTGGACAATAAAAAATCGGGTATATAAATATATATACCCAATTATCAAAATATCTTTCGTTTTAATTTTCATTTCGTTTTGATTTTTATTTTATTTTGATTTTCATTTTATTTTGATTTTTATTTCATGTTAACTTTATTCTCTGGAAATTTCCCAGAGGTACAGCGACGCCACCGTCCCGTAAGGAGAGTATCTTTTTACATACCTGTCAAACTGTTCTTTTGTCAAAGTTTTCAATCCATACAATTTCATCATTCCCCGCTGGATTGCCAGATCTCCCCAGCTGACCACATCGGGTCTTTCCATTGAAAATATCAAAAGCATTTCGGCAGTCCATTTCCCTATTCCGTTAAGGGAGGACAGACAGGAAATCACCCCGGCATCCTCACTCCTTTGAAGCAGTTCAAGGTCAATTCTTCCGTCCAGTACCGCCTGGCCGATACCTTTGATATACTGTACCTTCCGGTGTGACAATCCGCACTGCTGTATCCGGTCGGCAGGTATTTCGGCTATGGTTCCGGGTGTTATTTCACCGAACTTTTCAGTCACCCTGTTCCAGACCGTTTCAGCAGCTTTGGCAGATATCTGCTGTCCTACTATACTGTTTACAAGCGCAGTAAACAGGTCTGGTATCACTTCGCGTTCAATCCTGCCTATTCTGTCAATTGCCGCACAAAGCTTTTTATCTTTTTTTCTGAGGTAATCAATTTCCTTTTGTCCGTAATTAAATATCCGCATGTTTTTGTTCAATCTCCAAAAGCTGCTGTTTGGTTTCCAGGCCCCCTCTGTAGCCTGTAAGCTTCCCGTTTGAGCCTATAACCCTGTGGCAGGGTATAATAAGAGGTATGGGATTTCGGTTGTTGGCCAGTCCCACCGCCCTCGAAGCCTTGGGGTTGCCTGCCGCCGCCGCTATTTCCCTATAGCTTCTTGTCTCTCCGAAAGGAATCTCACACAGACATTGCCACACATTTTTCATGAAATCGGTTCCCTGGGGTGCCAGAGGCAGTGAAAAACTCTTCCGCCTGCCGGAAAAATATTCTTCCATCTGCTGCAGGGCCTCCTTTATAAGACCTGTCTCCCTGACTGCGTATTCCTCTCCCCTGAAGGTCACCGGGCCTGTATCTTTTGTAACCGGTAAATCAATTCCCGGCAATTCCCCTTCAAAAAAAATATTTGTTATATGCTCATCTTTTTCTGCAATTCCGATGCGCCCGATTGCAGTGCTGTAAATAAATATGTTTTTCATTTGACCAACCTTTCCATCAATGTCCGCCATTACTTCTTACACTGAAAATATCACAATATCGGAGTTAATTCAACATACCCGGACCATTTATTTTTCAGCGGGTTGTTTTTAGCCCATACTGATGATAGGATAATATTGTTACTGCAATTCATAAACCGCGGAAATGGTGATGAACATGGAAAAACAGGATTCTTCAAAAAGAACTTATGAATCAATAATCGACTCTATAAAAACCGACCTGATCACCGGAAAACTTTCCTCCGGGGACAAGCTGCCGCCTGAAAGGGATCTGGCCAGACAGTTTGGAGTAAGCCGTACATCAATAAGAGAGGCCTTGCGTACTCTTGAAATACTGGGTGTAATTGAAAGCATTCAAGGCTCTGGAAACTTTATTACGGGAAATTATACAAAGAGTCTCACAGAATCAATGTCCATGATGTTCCTGCTGCAGCAGTTCAACAGCCTTCAAATAAGTGAATTGAGAGAGGCCCTGGAAACGAAGGCAGCTCTTCTGGCTGTTGAAAACATAACGGATGAACAAATAAAAAGGCTTGAGGAAATAGTCGGAGAAATGGCTGTAACAGAGGATGAGAACAAAAACGTGGCACTGGACAGCGAGCTCCACTACACAATTGCCGCCGCCTCACACAACAGCATTATCATACAGATACTCAAAATTCTGGAGGAACTGATAAACATATATATCAAGGACAGGCGCAAGGAAATTCTATCCAACAGGGACAATGTATCCAGGCTCCAGAATATTCATGAAAAAATTGTCCATTCCTTAAAGGCCAGAGACTCAAAAGCCACTCATGAAGCCATCATGCAGCATTTTGACATCATTGCCCAATACATTAAGCACAATTGACCTTCAGGTATTTTTGACCTCATTGAGGTCTTTTTTATTCCAGATATATGCAGGTAAAGTTAAAATAAATAGTTAAATAAATAACTATTGTTTACACGGCTTTAGTGATATTGTAATATAAAGATACAAATTGGTACGACCAATATGTGTAACATGCACAAACACTTGAATTCAGATGTTTATTTTTTTAATCAAATTGGTCATACCAATTTACAGCACTTCTTTATGCTAACTGCTCAAAGCTAAAACCAATGCTAGCCAATACTGATTTTCAAAGGAGAAAAGCCATGAATATCGCTGTTTTATTTGTATTAGCTCTTTTACCCATAATGTGGCTTATTGTTTCACTGGGTGTACTTAAATGGCCGGGTTATAAGGCATGTCCCATCGCTTTTGGACTGACGGCGGCTCTTGCAGTATTTGTATGGAAACTCAATCTGCCGGACACTCTTACCGCAGGTCTGGAAGGTGTGGCCCTGGCAATATGGCCAATAACCCTTGTTATCATAGCGGCAGTATTTACTTACAATCTGTCTCTCCATACCGGAGGCATGGATGTAATTAAAAGAATGATAACAGGTGTCACCACCGATAAAAGAATACTGATCCTTATTCTGGCCTGGGGCTTCGGCGGTTTTCTCGAAGCAATAGCAGGCTTCGGAACAGCGGTTGCCATACCTGCGGGTATACTGGTCGCACTGGGTTTCAACCCTCTTTTTGCCGCAGTGATCTGCCTCATATCCAACACAACTCCTACTGCCTTCGGTGCCATCGGTATCCCGGTAGTTACCCTGGCCAAGGTAACCGGCCTGGATGTATCGCAGCTGTCCTATGCCGTGGGAATTCAGCTTTTGCCGCTGGTAATGCTGCTTCCCTTCGCACTTGTAATGCTTACAGGCAAATCCTTTAAAGCTGTTAAAGGAATCTTCGGCATCACACTGGTTTCGGGTATTTCCTTCGCAGTACCCCAGCTCCTCATAGCAAAATACCTCGGACCCGAGCTTCCGGCAGTCGTAGGCGCGGTTTGTTCAATGATGTGTACTGTAATAGCCGCCAAACTTTTTAAAGGCAAGGCTCCTGTACCTAAAGAATATCAGATACAAACGGCTGGAGCAGCAAAGCAGGAAAAGATAACACTGAAACAGGGCTTGATGGCCTGGCTGCCATTCATACTGGTATTCCTCTTCATACTGTGCTCTTCAACACTGATCCCTCCGGTAAACGAGGCTTTGTCGGCAGTCAAGACCTCGGTTCAAATCTTTACCGGCGAGGGAGCGAAGCCTTATACCTTCTCCTGGCTGGCAGCACCCGGAACGCTGATTATTATAGCAACTTATATCGGCGGTATGATACAGGGAGTAAAGTTCAAAACAATAACAGGCATACTTTTAAAAACGGTTAAACAGTTGATTAAATCCACCATTACAATAGTCTCCATCATTGCCCTGGCCAAAGTAATGGGTTACAGCGGAATGATAAACTCCATAGCCACAGTGCTGGTTATGATCACAGGTTCGTTCTATCCGCTGGTGGCACCCCTTATAGGAGCCCTGGGAACCTTTGTAACAGGCAGTGATACCTCGGCAAATGTATTGTTCGGTAATCTTCAGTCCGAGGCTGCAAAGGCAGCCGGAGCAAATCCGTACTGGATAGCCGCCATAAACACAGGCGGGGCAACGGCAGGAAAAATGATCTCTCCCCAGAGCATCGCCATAGCGGTTGCAGCTACAGGCCTGGCAGGCAGCGAGGGCAAGATTCTCGGAAGCACCATAAAGGTTTGCGCAGTGTATGTAGTTATTTTAGGATTAATCAGCTATTTCTGCAGTTCATTATTCGGTTTCTAGCAGTTTATTCGCCTTATAGCGGATGAGGAGAGAAAAAATTTCATTACAGTTTTGTGGCCGCTAAGCGGCTCAAAGCCATACATGGCTTAGGAGGTTAATATGAATATTTTAGTTTGTATAAAACAGGTACCCGGGACCAATAAGGTTGAGGTTGATCCGGTTACGGGAGTCTTAAAAAGGGACGGTGTGGATTCAAAAATGAATCCCTATGACCTGTATGCCCTTGAAACAGCTTTAAAATTAAAGGAAGCCCACGGCGGCTCGGTTACGGTAATCAGTATGGGACCTCCCCAGGCAAAGCAGATAATAATGGAAGCCTTTGCAATGGGCGCAGATGAAGGCATACTGCTTTCGGACAGAAAGTTCGGCGGTTCCGATGTGCTTGCCACCAGCTATACCCTTTCCCAGGGTGTGGCACAGCTGGGGAAATTCGAGCTGATACTGTGCGGCAAGCAGACCACTGACGGCGATACGGCACAGGTAGGCCCGGAAATGGCCGAATACTTGAATATACCCAGTATATCCAACGTTAAAAAATTAATTGAAATCGGTGACAGTCATATTACGGTTGAAATGGATATGGCAAATACGGTTGAAATTGCCAAGGTCCCCTACCCCTGCCTTCTGACGGTGGATAAGGATATCTGTCAGCCGAGGCTTCCCTCCTACGTCAAAAAAATGGAGACAAAAAACCGGGAAATAAAAATCATCTCATTTAATGATCTGGGAGATCAGGATGAAAAGAAATACGGTTTAAACGGTTCTCCCACACAGGTGCAAAGAATATTTCCTCCCGAGGCCAACAATCACCGCGAGCTCTGGAATGATGCCGCCGAGGATATTCCCGAAAAATTATTCAATAAAATCAAAGAATTGAAATTTGTTTAGGAGGCAAACCATGTCAAAATTAATAATCCATCAAGATAAAATAACAAATATCAAAGAATTTATGGCAGTTTGCCCATTTGGTGCGCTGGAAAAAAACAATGGCAGGGTTGAGGTAAACAGTGCCTGTAAAATGTGCGGACTCTGCGTAAAAAAAGGACCGGCAGGCGCTGCCGAGCTGTTGAAGGAAGAGCAGGCAGGTATAGACAAATCCGCCTGGAACGGGATAGCGGTCTATGTGGATCATGTTAACGGGGATATCCACCCCGTAACCTATGAATTGATCGGAAAGGCCAGAGAACTGGCAGATAAGGTAAACCACAAGGTTTACTGCATATTTATGGGCAATAAAATCGGAGACAGTGCAGCCGGGCTGCTTCACTACGGAGTTGACGAAGTATATGTTTATGACTATGAAGAATTGGATCACTTTAAAATAGATGCCTATACCGCCGTATTTGAAGACTTTATAAATAAAATAAAGCCTTCCTCCATCCTGGTAGGTGCAACCAGCGTCGGGAGACAGCTTGCCCCCAGGGTAGCCGCCAGATTCAGAACAGGACTTACAGCCGACTGCACCATCCTGGATATCAGGGAAAACACCGATCTTGTTCAAATAAGACCTGCATTCGGAGGAAATATCATGGCAGAGATCATGACCCCCAACGCAAGACCTCAGATGGCTACAGTCCGTTACAAGGTTATGAATTCCCCTGAAAGGAAAGCAGAACCGGCAGGCAGGATAATAAGCTGCAAGATTGGCAGGGAGTGTCTGGAGTCCAAAATAGATGTCCTGGGAGTTGTGGAAAAGCCGAAGGAAAATCTCATAGAAAACGCAGATGTTCTGGTCGTTGCAGGCAGAGGAGTCAGAGCACAGGAAGATCTGAAACTCATAAAGGAGCTGGCCGACCTTCTGGGAGGGGAAATTGCCTGCACCAGACCCATGATTGAAGCGGGCTGGTTTGACGCAAAAAAACAGATCGGCCTGAGCGGAAGAACAGTGAGACCCAAGCTCATAATAACCTGCGGAGTCTCCGGTTCGGTACAGTTCGCAGCCGGTATGAACAACTCGGACTATATATTTGCAATAAACAAGGATGAAAAGGCATCAATCTTTAAAATAGCACATTATGGCATCGTCGGGGATTTATATGATATTCTTCCGAAGCTCATTGAAAAAATCAAGGTATCAAGGAGGCCAGCGTGAAAAACTCATTAAGTGGATCATCATACTTTTCACGCATAAAAAACCCTGGCGGGTTTTCATTACTAATTTTATCGCTGCAAACAGCGAAATGGGAGGTATATAAATGAATTACAAAATATTCGACCAGAAGGACTTCGAAGCTGTAACCCGTATAATAGACGACACAGAAAGAGTTCTTTACAGGGAAAACATAAATGAAGAGTACAGCCATGATGAGCTTGGAGGCACTGAATGCTATCCCGATATTGTTGTCCGGGCGGTTTCAACCGAAGAAGTATCGGCAGTTATGAAATATGCCTTTGAAAACAACATTCCGGTTACACCCAGAGGCTCGGGCACCGGTCTTGTGGGAGGTGCCGTCCCCATAAACAAGGGGATTGTTATGGACCTGAGCCTGATGAACCATTTCCTTGAGCTCGATGAGGAAAATCTGACAGTCACTGTTGAACCGGGTGTTCTGCTCATGGAGCTCTCAAAGTATGTCGAGGAGCACGATCTTTTCTATCCCCCCGATCCGGGTGAAAAAACCGCAACCATCGGAGGCAATATCAATACCAATGCCGGAGGTATGCGTGCGGTAAAATACGGTGTTACCAGGGATTATGTCAGAGGTCTGGAAATAGTTCTGCCCAATGGTAATATTGTCAGTTTCGGCGGCAAGGTGGTCAAGAACAGTTCGGGTTATGCCATGAAGGATCTGATAGTTGGCTCCGAGGGCACTCTGGGCATAATAACAAAGGCAATCTTAAAGCTTCTGCCTCTGCCTAAAAAAGCAATCAGCCTTTTAATACCTTTTCCGTCTCTGGAGCAGGCTATAGGAACAGTACCCCTGATTATCAAGTCAAAGACCATTCCCACCGCTATTGAATTTATGCAGAGACAGACAATCATGGATGCCGAAGAATTTCTGGGCAAAAAGTTCCCCGACAATCAGTCTGACTCCTACCTGCTCTTGAAATTTGACGGCAATTCCACCGAAGAAATCGAAGCCTCCTATGACAGTGTTGCAAAAATATGTCTGGAACAGGGAGCCATTGATATTCTCATTTCCGATACCGAGGAAAGGAATGATTCCATCTGGAAGGCCAGAGGCGCATTCCTTGAAGCAATTAAAGCCTCCACCACCTATATGGACGAAGTGGATGTGGTTGTTCCCAGGAACAAGGTTAGCGAAATAGTTGAATTCAGCCATAAACTTCAGGATCAGGTAGGCGTGAGGATCAAGAGCTTCGGCCATGCCGGAGACGGTAATCTTCATGCATATATCCTCAAGGACGACCTCAGCGAAGAAGAATGGGAAAAGAGACTTGCCCTGGCTATGGAGGAAATGTATAAAAAGGCAAACGAACTCCGGGGACAGGTTTCTGGAGAGCACGGTATCGGTTATGCAAAGAAGCCTTATCTCAAGGAATCTCTTGATCCTGAAATAATGGGGATAATGAGAGGGATAAAGCTGGCTTTCGACCCCAAAAATATATTAAATCCAGGGAAGGTATGCCAGTAACGGCTTTTAGCGGACTGTGGAATTAAGAAGCTGCAATATCCTCAATTGACTCTTTAATTTGTACTTCCTATGTTAACAAAACACAATGTGGCGGGTAAGCTGGAATAGGGTTTACCGGTACTCCCGTACAAAAATTAAGTCAAAGGGATTGCTCCCCAAGCAGTTGCTTGAATTTTTATTGGCTCGTTCAAATTCTTCCGCCGTCGCACAACAAGCAGCCTCCTGCTGCTCTTGATGCTCAAAGCGACCTCCTGTCGCTTTGACGGCTGCATCATTTGAACTTCGCCAAAAAATTCAGCAACTGCTTTCTATCGAGCCTCCCTTTGACTTTAATTTTGTCCTCGCGTACCGGAAAACCCTATGTCTTTCTGCCTCATTGTGTTTTGTTGTTCAAGTATATAAGTTAAAGAATCTTTGTAGTTATTGCAGTCTATCTGTATTGCTCAGTCCGGTATTGCTGCTGCCGGCATAATTCCTTCCGGCTTTGAGATATTTTTTCAACATGCTAAAACCGGCCACGTGCCTCCCTTTGAATTTAATTCTGTCCTCGCGTACCGGTAAAGTCAAATTGTTTCTCTGCCGCTTTGTGTTTTGTTGTTTTAGTACCCTCTATTGACAATGTATAACACGCCTCACGCAGGCTATTTTGCCACTTTTCTTTGTCGTCGTCCTTGGCTTGCGGCAAGGCAAAGGCGTGCAGTAAGGCTTTGTGCCTTGCAAGCGGCTTCAACGCAGCCGCAGGGCAAATTAACCACTCAAAAACGTATTGTACATTGTCAATAGAGGGTATAGTAAGTTAAAGAGTCTTTGTGGTTATTGCAGCTTTACATATGCTCATTATAAAACTCGGTGTAATTTGCCAGCTGGCTTTTGAGCAGGTTTGGAGTGTCTATTTTATATGGACAGTGCTCCCTGCACTGGCCGCATTCTATACATTTGTTTATAAGCTCCATTTTATCCCTGAAAGCATCCTGCAGGAACTGCTGATAGGGGGCCCTCCTCAAAAGCAGGGAGATTCTTGCCTGGGTAGGTATCTCTATACCTGCAGGACATGGCATACAGTAGCCGCAGCCCCTGCAGAAATTGCCCGCCAGCTCTTCCCGGTCCTTATTGATGACCTCCCATAAGGCTTGGTCCAGCACAGGAGGATTCTTTTCCAGTGCCAGAAACTCGTCCAGCTCCCTCTCCCGCTGAATGCCCCATATGGGTACGACATTTTCATACTGGCGCAGGAAAGCAAAGGTTGACGCGGCATTTGTTATAAGACCGCCTGACATTGCTTTCATGGCAATCAGGCCCACATCATATCTTATACATTCTTCTATCAGCTCCAGATCCACGTCGGAGGATAAGGAGCTCAAAGGAAATTGCATCGTATCATACAGCCCTGATGCAACTGCTTCCATAGCTGTTTTTATTCTATGGTTTGTTATACCGATAAAACGTATCATGCCCTTCTTCTTCGCTTCCAGAAGTCCTGCATAAGTACTGTCCGGATCATTGGGATCAGGCAGTTCGGCAGGATTGTGAAGCTGAAGTATATCCACATAATCGGTTTTCATATTTATAAGACTTGTCTCAAGGTGTTCAAACAGTGTCTTTTTATCGCTGGCAAAAGTTTTAGTAGCTATTATAATATCTTTTCTGACTTCTGAAAGAGCATATCCGACCTTCTCTTCGCTGTCGGTGTAAGCTCTGGCCGTATCAAAAAAGTTAATTCCGTTATCATATGCCTTTAATAACAATTCCTTTGCTTCATCAAAGGAAACCCTCTGTATGGGAAGTGCTCCAAAGCTGCTTCTTGCAACCATCAGACCTGTCCGTCCCAATCTTGTTCTTTCCATAAAAATCACCAACCTTTTCTTTGTGTCTGAGTTCAACTCTGTATCTCATAATTATAGTCCTAAAAAGTAATTAAATGCAAATACATGAACAAAGTGGCTGTGCTCTGTGACGGTCATATATAAATGCTGATGGTACCCTCTATTGACAAAGTACAACACGCCTCACGCCGGTGATTTTTGAGCGAGAGAATTTGGTTTGCGACAAGTCAAAGACGTGCAGTAAGGCTTTGTGCCTTGCAAGCGACTTACGCAGCCGCAGGGCAAATTAACCACTCAAAAACGTATTGTACATTGTCAATAGAGGGTAATATGGTATAATTAAATTCTCAGGAGGTCTGGAACATGGACGATAAAATTTTTGAATTAATGACAAAAATATATTCGGAAATGAAGCAGCAGTTTGATGTGCTTAATAAAAAGTTGGATTTAAAAGCAGATAAAACCGATATTGCAAGGTTTGGCCATATTGTAAAACAGATTTCAAATCACAAACTATAACTTATTCTATTTCTTTGGAACCTGCAAGAAGTATGCAGCATCTAAACAATATATTGCCTATGGTCAATTCTTCTACTTCCTTTACCAATTTAATCCGAAAATCTTTGCTGAACTCAGTCATAAAAAGTACACCTCCAAAAGTTAGATTTTTTTATCTAACATTTGTGGTGCACTTTACATCTCACACGGGCTGTTTTACCGGCTGTTTACCGTACTGTTTTATTAAAATTTTATTATTTAACTTTGCCTATTTACCTGCCTCTTGCCATCCACAGCTATTTCAGAGTGAATTCGGCCTTTAAAAGGTCCTTATCGGCAGAGGACGCTCCTATCATGGCAATATAAACTATATCTTCCACAACCCAGCCTTTGGAGGTTTCGCAGTAATAAGCCAGTTCCCGGCTGTCAAGTTCAATGGTTACCGTCTTTTCCTGCCCTGGCTCCAGGCTGACTTTTGTAAAGCCCTTCAGGTCCTTCACATGGCGCTCAACCCTGGAATCCTTATAGCCCACATAGAGCTGAACAACCTCATCCCCTGCCATTTTGCCGGTATTTTTAACCTCAACGCTTACAATGATTTTCCCATTTTCGGCCGAAGCCCTGGCGTGGCTGTAGCTGTAGGTGGTATAGCTCATTCCGAAGCCGAAGGGGTAAGTGACTGCATAGTTGTTTTTATCGGCAAGGAAATACCCGTGGTAATAGTCATAAACAATCTCGGTGGCATCCATATCATAATAGGGAAGCTGCTGCGGGGTCGCAGGAACCGTAACAGGCATTTTGGCCGACGGATTCACGCTTCCGAACAAAATGTTCGCAAGTGCAGTTCCGCCCTCCATACCCGGATACCACTGCATGAGAATTGCTTTGGCAAACTTCTTCCAGGGCTCTACAATTATTGTGCTGCCGCCCTGCATTACCACTATGACATTGGGGTTGACCCGGGAAACCGTTTCAATGAGGTCTTCATCCTCTGGGTGCAGGCCCAGATTTTTTCTGTCTCCGCCCACATCTCCTCCATTTGTAATAAATTCACCCTCGTCAAGTGAAGTAAGGCCTGCAACCACCACCACTGCATCGGCATTTCTGGACAGTTCCTGAGCCTGGTGGGGGGTCCTTCCGTCAACATAGCATATCTCAATGCTGCCGCCGGCTTCATTGACAAGCCCCTGAAGGGGAGTGACCACATAGGGAGGGAATACGGCACTGCTGCCCTTCAGGTCACCGGTATTGGGCCGGACGGCCAGCTTTCCGACCACCGTAATTTTTTTGACCCTGTCCCTGTGGAGGGGTAATATGCCGTCATTTTTAAGAAGAACCGTGGACTTTTCAGATACCTCCAGAGCCAGGGCCGCATGTTCCCTTGAGCCCATTTTATCTTCAGAATATAATGCCCTGTCACCCACAAAGGAAAATCTGATCTTTTGCCTCAGAATGCGCTTGACTGCCTCATCTATCCTGCTTTCGTCCACCTTGACCTCCCTGACCGCTTCCACAAGCCTTTCTCCGAAATACTGTGTGGCATACATTTCTATGCACATTCCTCCGTTAGCCGCTTCTACCGTGTCTCTCACACCCCATATGAAGTCGGACATCACCAGACCTTTGAAACCCCAGTCACCGTTGAGTATCTGATTGAGAAGGTAGCTGTTGTGCCCGCACCACTGCCCTCTTACACGGTTGTAGGCACTCATGATTGCAGCTGCGCCCGCATCCACACAGGCTTTAAAGTGGGGGAGATAGATTTCCCGCAGGGTCCTTTCGTCCATTTGCACGTCAACCTTGAAGCGGGCGTTTTCCATACTGTTTGCGGCGTAATGTTTTATGCAGGCCATCATGTGCTTTTGAACGCCCTTTGTCAAAGCCGCACCCATTTTTCCAAGCAGAACCGTATCTTCTCCGTAGGTTTCCTGGGCACGTCCCCAGGCAGGGTGGCGCAGCAGGTTTATACAAACCCCGGCAAAGAAGTTTGCGCCGCCCGAGCGGCCCTCTATTCCAATGACATCTCCCACACGTTCCTCCAGTTCGGTATCCCAGGAGGAGCCGCGGGCTATGGAGACAGGGAAGGCGGTGGCATGATAGCCCAGCACTATTCCCGTAGGTCCGTCTGTAAATTTGACTGCCGGTATGCCAAGTTCCAGGTTTTCTCCGGCATAATAGGGTATGAAATTATATCTCGGAGGATTGATGAGTGCATATCTTGCATAATTATCGCAGGACATCTGGTGAACCTTCTGCTCCAGGGACATCTCACTCAAAACATCCTCTGCCAGCCTGTCAATCTCCTCTTCGGACATGGGAGGCAGATTTTCAAATCTTCCCCATTCAGTCTCCAGATGCCTGACAGGATTCTCTTCCAGTTCTTTTAGAATAATACTGTCAAATTCCTTTTTTTCTTTTCTTGGGAGACGAAAGTATTCGTCACAGTGAAAAATTCTGGTATTTACTGCCATAGCTACAATACCTCCTGATCATGGTTATAGTATTAGTTTCCTTAATAATCGCAGTTTTAATGCAAATCCTGCAAATTTGTCATGGGACTGGAAAACAGTTTACCAATTATTTTATTCGGGATTGTTAAGCTTTTCTCTGAACTCCTTCGGCGATAATCCGGTATTTTTCTTAAAGGCCAGAGAAAAATAATTTGTGTCGTGATAACCTACCTTTTCGGCAATCTCGTAGGTTTTCAGCCTTGACGCCCCCAAAAGCTGCTTTGCCTTCTCAATGCGGAGCCTGGTAATGTATTCGTTGCAGCCCTCTCCCATTTCCTTTTTGAACAGCCTGGAAAAATAATTCCGGGCAACATGGAACTGCTCTGCCAGGGTAAATACCGTAAGGTCCTCGGTCAGATTGTCCTTAATATATTTGGTAGCGGCTTCAACTATCTCATGCATTTGTTTTTTGTTGGTATACATCAGTTTGGCAATAAACATTTCTATGAAAACACAGCAGTTTTCAAGGTCGTTGCTCTGCAGTGTCGTTATCAGAGTCTCCAGACGGCCGTCGGCCTGGTAGCCTGTGGTTTTCAGATATTCCCAGTAAAAGGCCGAAGCCAGCTCATAGAATTTCTGCTCGGCATTCACCTTTTTCATTCCTGAGTTTTTTACCTCGTCAATATACAGCTTAAGGTACTTTTTTACCGCTTCGGTATCCGGTATGCTCTCCAGCATCTGATTCCTGTAGTACGACAGCTTATCCTTCTGCCTGGAGCCTTCAATACCCTGGCTATCCTCCTGCAAATCAAATTCTGCTTTGTTTGCTTTCACATTCTCTTTTGCTTTTTTGTATGAGGTCTTTATTTTGGAAATATTGGCCACTATGGGACCGATACCGGTCTCCAGATCCACGTCATATTCCACATTTACAATTTCCTGAAGCCTGGAAATCTGGTCCTCGGCACTGTCATTATTATTTTTTATGTAAAAGATCACAACAATATCTCCGTCCCTGTTTTGAAAGGTCCAGCCCGAATTATTGGAATCAATCATATCTATAAGAATGGTTTTAATTGAAATCAACAATAGATTTTTATGCTGCACCCACACACTGTCACCTGACAGCACGGGTGATATGAGCCCCACCTGATACCGGCAGTTCTCCTCCAGAGCCAGATCATCAATATCCATTTCTTCGGTCTCATTGGACTTTTCGGTCAGCTGCATGAGTGATTTTTCAAAGGCTCTCTGATTTTCCAGTACCCTCTTCCTGTTGAGGATATTGCATTTCAAAGAGGACTGCAGCTCGTTTTTTATGTTTTCCACCTGGAGCTTGATGCTGTTTGCCAGGCTGACTTCATCCACCGGCTTCAGTATGAATTCTTTAACACCGAGATAGCAGCTCTTCTGAGCATATTTAAAATCATCATAGCCGGTAAGTACAAGCACCTTCAGATCGGGAAGGAATTCAAGCATAAGCCTGGTCATTTCCAGGCCGTCCATTTCAGGCATGCATATATCGGTCAGTACAATATCGGGCTTTGTTTCACGGGCAAGTTCAAGAGCCTCCTGGGCACAGGAAGCAGTCCGGACGTCACCTATCTCAAGCTTTTTCCATGGAATCATATTATACAGGCCGTTCCGTATCATTACCTCATCGTCAACTATCAGCACTTTGTACAATATACTTCACCAACCTTTTCCTTTAAGTCTATTTTCCCAAGTCATAAGAAACCCTCTGCAAATTATATATTGTTTTCCTCCCGGTTAATATGCAATCTGACATTTACGGTGACACCGCCGTACTCGTTGCTCTCATAGAACAAGCCATAGGGGTTTCCGTAAAAAAGCTTTATCCTCCTGTGGACATTCCTGACCCCGTAGCCCACACCCGAATCGTTATCCTCCAGTGTACGGTTCAGGCTTTTTATCTGGTCGGGGACCATACCTATACCATTGTCTATGACTTTTACGATCAAATCCTCCCCTTCACGGACAGCGGTTATTTTTATAAAGCCCTTTGACTGCTTGACTCTCAGGCCGTGATATATCGAGTTTTCCACCAGGGGCTGAAGGGTCATTTTAGGTATCATTACCTCCAGAAATTCCTCGGGAATATCTATATAACTTTCCATCTTGTCCTTATACCGCATTTCCTGTATGGTCAGATAGTTTTCAACATGCTGGGACTCATTCATCAGGGGAATAATGGCCTCTCCACGGCTCAGGCTTATGCGGTAGAAGCCTGCCAGGGCTTTTACCATGGTCGAAATTTCATGATGCCCGTTCATAAGGGCCTGCCAATGTATTGACTCCAGCGTGTTATAAAGAAAGTGAGGATTTATCTGTGCCTGGAGTGCTTTAAACTCGATCTCCTTTAACTGCCTTTGTTCATCATATATTCTCTGCATGAGGACATTTATCTGTTCCACCATGAGGTTGAAACCTTTTGATACCTGTTCGAAATCATAGCCGTGGTCCGATAGGTTTATGCGTGTGGTCAGATCCCCCTTTGATACCATTGACATCCTGTATATCAGATCATTAAAGGGCCGCAGCAAATGCCGGCTGAAAATCAATGAGATAAATGATGCCAGTATTATGGTGAAAATAACTATGGCCAGTATTGCCAGAAGCATTACATTATTATCTCTAAGGAGGTAGCTGATGGGAAGAGTACCCACCACATACCAGTCCCAGTCTTCTATGTATTTATATACGACCAGCTTTCCTCCGATCTCGGCCGAACCGTCGTGCTTATCCAGGATTTCATCCAGCCCGGCACTTGAACTTATCTTACTCTTGTCGGTGTGGGAAACAATTGTACCCTGACCGTTCATAATAAAGGTTTCAAGGGGGAGATCCCTTTTGCTGTGGGAATAAAACCTGGCCACCACATCCTCCGTTACCGATATGCCCAGCATGCCGATGGGTCTCTTTATCCTGTATATATCAAATATGGGCTGGTATATTGTAAGGGTATATTTCTTCGTTAAAATGGGATCCTGCCTGAAACTGACCCTTATGGGACTTCCTGAGATGTCCTTTTTTGACATGTAGGCTGCCACATTGGAGTAGTCGGAGTCCTGTCCTGCTTTTGTGGGTCCCAGATAAAGAATATTATTGTCAATGGCCTTATAAAGAAACATATATAATATATCTCTCTTGGAGCCCATTATATTGGACATGGACCGGTAAACATCGTCCACAGTGGCCGAAAAGTCCATGCTGTCTTCATCATGTCTCGAAAGATATTCCTGAAAGCTTCTGTCGGTGACTATGCTGTCGGGAGTACTTTCAATGTTTTGAAGGTAGTCCTCAAGGTTTGAGGTATTTTGCTGGAGTTGAAGCATTGTCATATCTTTTGCCTGCTGTTTTATGGAACGGCTGGTCACAGTATATGAAAAGCCCACCACTATCAATACGGTCAAGCATATTGTTATTACAAGATAATAAGTAAGTTTTGATCTGAAAGGAATATTCCTCATTTTCTTTTTAGCTAATTGTAATAACCAGTTCTTCATAGGCTCACCCTTTATTGACTATAGTACTGTCGTGTTATATCTTCCATACTCTTTGCAGCACGTTTAGGGTCCTCACCCCCGAATATCTGCCTTGTAAGGGCTAAATGGGCCTCCGAAAGCTTGGGAGGGAGGTATTGGTCATACCAGAATTGAACATTTGGAGATTTCTTTATAAAATCAAATACTTCATTTGTCAGCGGATCTTCTATGCTGACATCGTTAACCGGAGGAATTTTGCCTGCGTGAATGCGCTTTTGAACCGCAGTATCGTCAATGAGATACTGCACAAGCTCAAAGGCCTGATCAATGTAATTGCAGGAACCTGCCACAGAGTAAAAATTATCCCCCATGGTACCTATGGAATTGTTTGGATTTCCCTTCCCCCCTTCAATTGCGGGGAAAGGAAAAACTCCTATCTTTTCATAAAATCCGGGATTTTCAAATTTTACATTGCTCAAAAACCAGCTTCCGGCCAAGGTCATGGCAGCCGTTTCATTATAGAGAAGATTGCGCGCATCTCCGGAATCCTCATCCATCCAGTTGAACCCCTGGGGAAAAGCTCTCATGTCAACCAGCTGCTGTACCATTTGACCGGCTCTTACAAATACTTCATTGTCAAAGGAACCGTTATTTTTCCTGTTAGCAGCATTGTCAAACACCTCGGGTCCTCCCAGGCGGTCCACAAAATACATATAGAACATGGAACCCGTCCAGGCCGTTCTGTTGGCCAGGGCAAAAGGTATATAACCATGTTCTTTAAGTACCTCGATATTCTTCTTGAGCTGGGTGAAATTGGCGGGTTCCGACAGGTTAAGCGTCTTATAGATACTCTTATTATAGAAAATCATTGCAACCGACATATTTTCTACCGGAACACCCCATATTCCGTCTCCGAAGGTAACCATATCAAGTGCTTTTTTGTTGAATCTGGAGCTGTAATCCTCCTTGCTCATATAACTGCTCAGGTTTACAACTCCTCCGATGCTCACATATTCCTTCAATATGCTTCCCGACCAGGTTGGAAACACGTCCGGCATCTGATTTGTAGCCACACACACAGAAAGTCTGTTCTTATACAGATCATTGGGAATTAGTTCATGTACTACCTCAAAACCACTATTGCTGCTCTCAAACCGGTTGACTGAATCGGTAATAACCTCGTTTACGGCAGAATCCCCCTGAATACTGTACAGGGTCAGCTGTTTTTTCTGCGCTCTCTGAGTGGTCATACCCATGTGTCCGTCGTAAAAACAGCCCGACAGCGGAAGAACTATTATAAGTGCAATAAGGATTGGAAGTATTCTTTTCACGCTAACCTCCTCTGCATGCTTACGTGTGTTATAAACCGCCAGGGATAACATATGCATTTTTATTATACACCATATTTATCCCCGGGTAACAGCAAAAAAGTTTTACATGTATACAGCCCCTATCCTTTCACGGCTCCTGCCATCATGCCTTTGATCAGCTTATCCTGACCGATGGCAAAGGCAACTATCATGGGAAGTGCGCAAAAGGTCAATACGGCCATTATCATGGGGACATTGGAATTATATTGTCCCTGGAAATCCCATATTGACAAAGGCAATGTCCTGCTCTTTGCCGACTGGGTCAGTACAAGTGCGAAGCTGAATTCATTCCACATGTTGACGGCGTTGTAAATGGCCAGTGTGGCCAGTCCCGCCTTTGACAAAGGCGCGATGATATGGAAGAAGGTCCTGTATTTGCCGCAGCCGTCTATTTCAGCAGATTCTTCCAGTTCCTTCGGTATTTCTGCCATAAAACTGGTCAGAATGAATACCGATATGGGCAGATTGAAGGCGGTATACGGCCCTATAAGCGCATAAATGGTGTCATACAGGTGTATTTTCTGGGTCAGCTGAAAGATAGGTATAAGAGTCACGTGTATGGGCACGGCCATTGCGGCTACCACAAGTCCGAACAGGGGCTTGTTAAGCTTAAATTTAAATCTTGAAAATGGATATGCCGCGCACAGTGCCGTAACCAGAATAAGTACCAGTGAAACAATCACCACAAAGGTGCTGTTCAGCAAATATTTGTAAAACTGGCTTTTAATAACACCTGCGAAGTTGTCCATATAAAAACCCTTGGGTATTGAAAATACACCTGTGGTGAGAATTTCAAACTGTTCTTTAAAGGCTGAGATTACCATGAAGTAAAATGGAGCTCCTGCTATAACCAACCATAACAGGGCCAATAACGCTACAATTATTTTTCCGGCTGAATTTTTTTTCCTGGTCATCCTTTACGCCTCCTCCCTTCCGTTCAAAGCCCTGAGGGTCAGCAATGAAATCAATGTAATTACAAGGAACATACCTGAGGCAATGGTTGAGCCATAGCTCATTTGCATTGTCTGGAAGGCGTTTTTGTACATATACGTGGCCATGAGCTCTGTCGCACCGTTAGGTCCTCCCTGGGTCATAACGTATATAAGATCAAAATATTTTAACGAGCCCACAAGTGAGAGAACCGCAGCGCTCTTTACAGTACCCTTCATACAGGGCAGTGCAACTCTCCAGAAGTACTGTCCGTATGTGGCACCGTCGATTATTGAAGCTTCGTAGAGTTCCTCGGGCAGGGAACTGAAAGCCGCCAGGAAATATACCATGTAAAATGGAATGTACTGCCAGCATATGACTGTGATAACGGCATAAATGGCGACCTTTGGATTTCCCAGCAGATCTACCATGCCTTCTCCTCCGAATAATGTGGACACTGCACTTATGAGCCCGAACTGGGGGTCGTAGGTATATTTAAAGAGGAAGCCGACTGCCACTGAGGACATGAGCATGGGCAGGAAATAGACCATCTTGAGGAAATTCAGTTTCTTTCCCCCCGTATCCAGCAGAAAGGCCAGTGCCATGGCTATGGGCAGCTGTATGGCTATTGACAGGATTACTATTATTATATTATTAAGAAAAGACTTGTAAAAGACGGTGTCGGTCGCAAGTGTTTTCCAGTTTTCCAAGCCGTAAAAAACCTTATTGGAACTGATTCCGTTCCAGTTGTGAAGACTTAGCCAAAAAGAGTTGATAATAGGATATACTATAAAAATCAAGATAAAGAGGAATACCGGAATAAGGAATACTGTTGCTGCAATTGCCGTATTGCGTTTTCTGTAGCTTAAGAGTGATTTGGTACTTTGCATTGTTTCTCCTCCCCTCTGAGTAAGCAGCTTATTTCAGACCGGTTATTTTTAGGAATAAATATTTTGACAGTAATATAATTGATGGGTATCAGATGAGTGATACCCAATCAATTATAGATACTTTTAAGTTACTGATTATTATTTGCCAAAGTATTTTTTAGCCGCTGCTTCCATTTCCTTGTTTACCTGTTCCGGAGTCTTTGCAAGACCAAATATGGCTTGTGAAGTATCCTTGTGAACCTGGGCAACTTCAGCCGGGAGATACTGATCATACCACAGCTGAACATAAGGAGCCTTTTCAACTGCATTTAATACATCCTGGAGGCGCGGGTCGGTAACCTTTACACCCTTTACAGGAGGAACTCTGCCGTTTTCAACACGTGTAGCCACAGCCTTGTCGTCTATAAGGTAAGTTATAGCTTTGAAGGCTCCTGCAACATCTTTGGAGGTTGCGGAAACTGAATAGAAGTTATCTCCTACAGTACCAACAACTGAATTGGGATCACCTTTTCCGTCGTCAGCAGCCGGGAATGGGAAAGAACCTACATTCTTATCAAAAAATTCCGGGTTTTCACCTTTAACGGTTGAAAGGAACCACGAGCCCATAAGTGTCATGGCAGCTTTTCCTGAATAAAGGAGAGTACGTGACTGTCCGGAATCTTCATCAAGACCGTTGAAGCCTTTGTTGAAGTAATCCTTCTTGACCCATTCCTGGATCTTGTTTCCGGCCTGGGTAAATGCTTCATTTTCAAAGGAACCTGTGCGCTGTGCCGCAGCATTGAAAGGTTCGGGTCCGCCGAAACGGTCAGCCAGATACATGTAATACATGGAACCTGTCCACTGAGTCTTGTTGGCCAGAGAGAAAGGTATGATACCATTCTTCTTTAAAGTGTCACAAAGAGCTTCAAGTTCTTTAATTGTCTTTGGAACCTGCAGATTATACTTTGCAAACAGCTCCTTGTTATAGAAGAACATTGCCACCGATGTGTTTTCAACAGGTACTGCCCAAATTTTATCTTTATATGTAGCCTGGTTTATAGCTGCCGTCATGAAGCGGTCTTTATAGTTATTTTCATTCATGTAGGTAGTTAAGTCAGCAATCTTTCCTTCATCGGCATATTGGTTCATCGGTCCGCCCGACCAGTGAGGGAATATGTCCGGAGTTTGATTTGAACTCATTGAAATCAGAAGCTTTTGTTTGAAAGCGTCATTTTGAACCGCTGTAACCTCAACAGTATAGTTTGGATTTTCTGTTGAGAAATTCTTCATCCACTCTTCCATAAGTCCCGGGAAAGGTTCTGTTGTCTGGATATGCCAAAATGTGAGTTTTACAGGCTCCCCTGCCGGTGCAGATGATTCTGCTGCGGTTGATGACGGAGCAGCACTGCTGGCTGCCGCGGTTGAGGTTGAAGTAGCTGCCGGTGTCGATGAACCGCAAGCTGCTATGGACAACGTCATAACGATGGCCATACCTGCAGCAAGGGCCTTACTAATAGCTTTTTTCATATTTTCATGACCTCCTTTAATATACTGGCATGAGCTCAATGTTCAGTCACGCCTTATGTATTTATAATAGCATCAAAGGAGGATCAATTTAATTTATAAAACTTACCTCTTCATATAATTTTGTGTCATATAGAAGCAAAAAACCTAACTTTTTTGTTAGGTTTATACAAAAATCAATATTCAATTCTAAACAATATTTACGATAATCTTGTCTCAAAATCACCGTACTGGAATTTCCTTACTATTTCCACCCCGTCCTTTTGGCTGTAAAGCACTATGGCCGGGAGATTGACACCGTTGAAGGTATTGTTCTTTACCATGGTGTAATGGGCCATGTCACAGAAAACCAGCCTGTCGCCCGGGTTCAGTGGTTCCCTGAAAGAATAGTCCCCTATTATGTCTCCCGCCAGACAGGTGGGGCCTCCCAACCTGTAAGTATACTTATTTTCCCCGGGCTTTCCGGCAGCTATTATGTTGGGTCTGTAGGGCATCTCCAGCACATCGGGCATATGGCAGGCCGCCGAGGTATCGAGTATTGCTATATTCATTTCATTCTCTACTATATCCAGTACCTCTGCCACCAGGTAGCCTGTGTTTAAAGCCACGGCTTCACCGGGTTCAAGATATACCTGTACGCCGTATTTATCCTGGAAGCGGCTTATGGTTCTGACAAGTGTCTCGATATCATAGTCCTGTCTTGTAATATGGTGTCCTCCCCCAAAATTCAGCCACTTCATGTGTTTTATAAACTCTCCGAACTTCTCTTCCACTGCTCCGGCGGTACGTTCCAGGGTGTCTGAATTCTGCTCGCACATGGTATGGAAATGCAGCCCGTCTATGCCGTCCAGCTGCTCGGGCCTGAAATTTTTCAGTGTGACTCCCAGCCTTGAATGCCTGGAGCAGGGATCATATATCGCATGCTCCTGCTCGGAATATTCAGGATTTATGCGTATCCCGCACTCTATCCTTTTGCCGGGGTAACTCTTGACCCTGGACCTAAACCTCTCCCACTGGGCAAAGGAGTTGAATACTATGTGATCTGTGTATTTCAGCAGTTCATCAAACTCCTCTTCGATATATGCGGGAGCATATACATGGACTTCCTTCCCCATTTTTTCATACCCCAGCCTGGCTTCAAAAAGCGAGCTGGAGGTAACACCTTTAAGGTACTTTCCAATCAGGGGATAAACCGCATGCATGGAAAAGCCCTTCTGGGCCAGCAGAATTTTGCAGCCCGTCCTTTTTTGGACTGAATCCAGTATTTCAAGATTTTTTATAAGAAGTCTTTCATCGACTATATAACAGGGTGTGGGCAATTTCCCAAAATCAATATCAATATTAATATCCATAACAGTTACCACGGCCTTTCCATATGAGGATATATATTATACGCCGCTGTCCACCTGCATACCTGCATCAAGCATGTGAACAGCGGCGTATTTTCAGTTTCGTATCAATCAGAAGCAATAGGAATTAATCAGGAATCAATCAAGAAGCCTGGGAGAAAAATCCTCTTTCCAGGGAAGCCCGTATTTGTTCAGGGCGTCCATAAACGGATCGGGATCAAACTCTTCCACATTGTATACTCCCGGTTTCTTCCAGATTCCCTTCAATATCATCATGGCACCTATCATGGCAGGAACCCCTGTTGTATAGGATATGGCCTGGGAGCCCACCTCGGCGTAGCATTCCTCATGGACGCATACATTGTAGACATAATATGTTCTGGGTTTTCCGTCCTTTATACCCTGTATGATGCAGCCAATGTTGGTCTTGCCCTTTGTTCTGGGTCCAAGTGAAGCAGGATCGGGCAATACGGCCTTTAAGAACTGAAGCGGAATTATTTTCTTACCCTCGAATTCTATTGGCTCTATTGAAGTCATACCCACATTTTCAAGCACTCTCAGGTGAGTGAGGTATTTTTCCGAAAAAGTCATCCAGAACCTGATTCTCTTTACGCCCTTTATATTCAAGGCAAGGGATTCTATTTCCTCATGGTGCAGCAGGTATATGTCCTTTGGTCCTATCTCGGGCAGATCATACACTTTTTTGAGCTCCAGAGGTTCTGTCTCCACCCATTCTCCGTTTTCCCAGTAGCTGCCGGGCGCTGTTATTTCACGTATATTGATTTCAGGGTTGAAGTTTGTAGCAAAGTGGTAGCCGTGATCGCCTGCATTGGCGTCAACTATATCAATATAATGTATTTCGTCAAAATAGTGTTTCTGGGCGTAAGCGCAAAAAACACTTGTTACGCCGGGGTCAAAGCCGCTGCCCAGCAGAGCTGTGATACCTGCCTTTTCAAATCTTTCCCTGTAGGCCCACTGCCATTTATATTCAAACTTTGGTATTTCAGGCGGCTCATAGTTTGCAGTGTCCAGATAGTGCACTCCTGTGGCAAGACACGCATCCATAATAGTGAGGTCCTGATACGGAAGCGCTACGTTTATAACTATGTCGGGCTTAAATTTATTTATAAGTTCAATAACCATTTCGGTGTTGTCTGCGTCAACCCGGGCAGTCTGGATTTTGGTTTTTCCTCCATCCAGTTTGGCTTTTATGGCATCGCACTTTTCAACTGTTCTGCTGGCTATGCATATTTCTTCGAATACATCGGGGTTCTGGCAGCATTTATGGATTACAACACTTGCAACGCCGCCCGCACCAATAATTAAAGCTTTTCCCATATTAACCTCCATGAGCCGCATAGCGGCCACAAAATGTAATGAAAACCTATATCCTTTATCGCAATGTGGCGAATAAAGGAGGTTAATTGGCCATGTGCGCTTTCAAAGTATTGC
>NZ_JHYD01000027.1 GCF_000621505.1 Ruminiclostridium cellobioparum DSM 1351 = ATCC 15832 | reverse complement strand
CTTTTCCAAAGAGACCACCCTGCTTTTTTCAATTTCAGAAAACAGAATCAAATCCAGCAGAAGTTTCTTTTGATAGTCTACATGAGAGTTCCAATTACACAACATTAATATAGCCTCCAAAACCAGTGTTATGGCAATTAATACCATACGCTGTGGTTTTCAAATTTTTGGAAGCTAATGTCAAGGTGTACAGTAACCATATATGGTTACTACTGGTAAATGTTGTTGGAAAATTTAAAGTAAAAAACTGGAGAATGTTAGAGGTGCGAGAAGAAAATTGCATCTTAAAACATAGAGCTCGAAAGCTATTGGAGTTTTCGAGAGTATTATAAAAAGACATAGGAGGGTATTGTTATGAAATCTAAATTCAAACCGTTTAAATGTTTTTTGCTTGCTGCGGTTTTCCTGTTTGCAGCTGTCATTACAGGTTTGGGTCCGGCAGCATGGGCCGCATCCGGACTGACCTCGGATTTTGATCAGTTGAATAATTCACAGATCGTTTCTGCCATGGGTGCGGGCTGGAATCTGGGAAACCAGCTTGAAGCTGTTGTCAATGGAACTCCGGGAGAAACAGCCTGGGGAAATCCTGTTGTTACAAAGGCTCTTATTCAGAAGGTAAAGGGAGCAGGCTTTAAAACCATCCGGATTCCTGTTTCATATTTCAGTAAGATAGGAAGTGCACCCAATTACACCATTGATGCGGCCTGGCTGTCCAGAATAAAAGAGGTGGTTGACTATGCATACAGTGAGGGCATGTACGTAATTATCAATATACACGGCGATGGTTATAATACCATCGGAGGTTCCTGGCTTTTATGCAACTCCGGTGATCAGACAACCATAAAGGCAAAATATCAAAAGGTATGGCAGCAGATCGCAAATACGTTTGTAAATTATGACGAGCATTTGATTTTTGAATCAATGAATGAGGAATTTGACGGCAGCTATGGTACGCCTAATCCCACATATTATTCGAATATAAACGCCTACAATCAGATTTTTGTCGATACGGTGAGGCAGACCGGAGGGAACAACAGTGCCAGATGGCTTCTGATTCCGGGCTGGAATACAAACATTGATTACACAGTGGGAAATTACGGCTTTGCGATGCCGTCCGACAATTACAGATCGGCCGCTGTTCCTGCCTCCGAAAAGAGGATAATGATATCGGTTCACTATTATTCACCCTGGGATTTCTGCGGTGAAGAATCCGGTACAATAACCCAGTGGGGAGCAACGGCAAAGGACCTTAACAGGAAATCCACATGGGGGCAGGAAGACTACATGGATTCACAGCTCAAATCGGTTTATGACAAATTTGTTGTAAACGGTTATCCTGCCGTGATCGGCGAATTCGGTTCGGTTGACAAGTCAAGTGCCGATCCCGACAACATTGCCTACCGTGAAATATTTGCAAAAACACTTTGCAGCCTTGCCAAAACCTATGGCTCTGTTCCGGTATATTGGGATAACGGCTATAACGGGGCATACGGATTTGCTCTGTTTAACAGAACCAACCTGACTGTGACCCAGCAGACTGTCATAAATGCCATAATGAGCGGAATTGGCACAGGTACCGGCCCGGTTTACGGAGATGCCAACGGGGATAATGCGGCCGATGCAATTGATTATGCCATTCTTAAGCAATATCTTTTAAAGATGGTCAATTTGCCGGAGAATTCCTTGAAGCTGGTGGACTTGAATAAGGATAATGCAGTGGATGCCATTGACATTGCTATACTAAAGATGTATCTTTTAGGTCAGATTACAAGTCTGCCCAGGGTATAAAAAATCAAATACAATCCCCCTTGAACCTGCAAGAGCTGATTCTGCATTCTAGTGGTCTGTAACACCTAAAAGTCACATATTGCCGACGGTTAAATTCCTGCAGAATTTCGTTGTAGTCCTTGTCAATACATACAGTATTGCCTTCGTCCTCCGCCTTATCCTGCAAAAATTTCCCCGCCGGCAATATACGTTTTAGATGTTACAGACCACCAGGGGGATTTGCTATACATGACAATATACATTGATACCAATCATAACGGTTTTCTAAAAACATTTAAATATCTCCAGGCTTTCATTGACATTTCTATCCACAAAATATAATATTATAACATAACCTGTAATACAGGTAGACAACATACAGCTATGAAATACTTTTGGAATGAAAGGTATGATATTCTTATGCCAATTAAGAAAATTACACGTCAAAGTATAGGCGAACAGGTTTTTGAACAGATGAAGGAACAGATTTTCAATAATGAGTGGAAGAGGGGAGAAAAAATCCCTTCTGAGAATGACCTGGCGGTATCTTTTGGAGTGAGCCGCATTACCGTGCGCCAGGCGCTCCAGAAATTAACGGCGCTGGGTTTGATAGAAACCAGGCTGGGAGAGGGTTCCTTTATCAGGGATGCAGCTCCAGGAATCAATATGAATCCCCTTATACCCATCGCATATTTGAAAGAGAACTCATTACAGGAGATTTTAGAGTACAGGCGGGTTCTGGAGGGAAATGTGGCTGAACTGGCCACCGAAAAGGCTTCGGAAGATGAAGTGGCAAAGCTTGAGGAAGCATATAAATTAATGGAGCAGGTTAAGGATGAATTGGAGCTGTTTTCAAAAGCCGATTTGAATTTTCATCTTCTGCTTGCCAATATGACAAAAAATTCTCTTATAATTCAAACCTTTCACATCTTCAATGATGTGCTAAACCGGGCTTTTTCCCAAATCGTAAACGAAAGGGGAAACAGTGCGGGTATCTATTATCACAAAATGCTGCTTGAAGCGGTAAAAAGCCGAAACTCCGGTGATGCAAAAAAGATCATGCAGGAACATATGGAGGATCTGTACAACACTTTTCAATCAAAAGCATAAAGTCTTAATCACAATAAAATATAAAGTCAGAAAAGGAGTATAGTCATGTATGAATTAAGTGTGTGGAAAACCGGTGCCGACAGGACAAAATGCTGCAGCTGCCAGGAGGATACGGCCGGTGTCGGGAAGGATTTAAACAGCAGTGATCGGGTATTCATGATAGAGCTTGATCCAACCAGGGAGTTTCAGGAAATTGCAGGGTTCGGAGGTGCATACAATGAAGTGGGCTGGGCGGCTGTGAGCTGTCTTTCCCGGGAAGAGCAGGCAAAGGTTTTTGGTGCTCTTTTCGGCGGTGGAGGCTGCCGGTTCAACTTATGCCGCACTCCCATAGGCGCCAGTGATTTCGCATTGGATGACTATTCACTGAACGATGTAAACGGCGATTTTGCCATGGAACATTTCAATATCTCAAGGGACAGAAAAAGACTGATTCCGTACATTTCCAGATCAATGGAAATCAATCCTTCACTAAAGGTCTGGGGCTGTCCCTGGAGTCCTCCTTACTGGATGAAAACCTCGGGTGATATGTGCAATGGAGGAGAGCTTCTGGATACTCCGGAAAATCTCAGAGCTTATGCGGTCTATTTCAAAAAATACATAGAGGAATATGAAAAAGAAGGTGTGCCGCTGCTGGCGGTATGTATACAAAACGAAACCGACGTTGTCAATGTTTATCCCACCTCAACCATGCCGCCGGAATTGATGAAGAAGTTCATAAGGGCTTATCTGATACCGGAACTAGTACGTTTTCAGGGAAAACCATTAAAAACCGGGATTTGGGCGGGTTCCATCCGAAATGTCATGGGATATGCCCATGAAGTGGCAAGTGATCCGGTTATAAAACAATTTGTCAAGGGAATCGGCTACCAGTATTCATCACCGGAAGTGGTAGGGGATTCCTATGAAAAATATCCCGGAATGAAGCTTTATCACACCGAATCTCCATGTCACAACGGAGCAAATTCATGGGAGGAGGCAAAGGAAATATATCTGGATATTGTGTCATATCTTGAAAGCGGATGTGTCAACTACAGCTACTGGAATATGATTCTGGACGAATCCGCTCTGAGCTCGTGGGGCTGGAAACAAAACTCCATGCTTACAATAGACCGCACCACAAAAGAGGTGCTCTATAATTATGAATATTATGTAATGATGCATTTCAGCCGTTTTGTTGAACCCGGTGCCAAAAGAATAGGCTCTTCAGGCAGTGTGGACGGAAGCATGATTGCTTTTAAAAATCCCGACCGGAGCATAATATTGCTGGTTTCCAATTTCTCCAATGAGAAGAGAACAGCTGATATCAGTCTGGAGCAGGAGAATTTCAAGGTTGCTCTGGAGCCGTCGAGCATATATACTTTAAGGTTCTCCAGGGTTTAAAACTTTATATATAATTTTATGCATTGATATTGATTAACTTGGATTAGTGGGAGATGAAAACATGGAGAATATTACACAGAAGAGTTCCTTTGAACGCCGGCTTTGGGCGCAGGTGGATGCACTCCAGCTGGGCTCGGGCTGGGATGAGGAAGATGTGGTCAAACCCCAGATTCTGATTGAGGATGCATATGGCGACAGCCATCCGGGAAGCACCCACCTCAATCAGCTCACCGAGCAGGCCAGGAGCGGCGTCCTTGAAACAGGAGGCTGTCCTGCGAGATTTCATGCCACCGATATTTGCGACGGGTGTGCACAGGGACATAAGGGGATGAATTTTGTGCTGGCTTCCCGGGAGGCCATATGTGATATGGTTGAGGTGCATGGAAGTATGATTTCCTGGGACGGGCTGATCCTGTCCTCCTCCTGTGACAAATCAATTCCTGCACATTTAAAAGCAGCTGCCAGGCTAGACATACCCGCCATATTCATACCGGGAGGCAGCATGAGGCCCGGTCCCAATATGACAACTTCACTGGTGGCCGGGGATATATCCTTACGGCAAAAAAGGAAGGGCGAAATAAGCGACAGTGAAGTCCGAGACTATAAGCTGACCGGCTGCCCGTCAGTAGGAGCATGTACATTTCTGGGCACGGCAAGTACCATGCAGTGCATGGCCGAGGCTATGGGAATGGCATTGCCCGGAAGCGCCCTGGTTCCTGCAACCATGAGGGATATACTCTCATACTCCAGAAAAGCAGGCAGAAAAATTATGGAGCTGGTTTCGAAAGCTGTCACACCGGGCAGAATCATGACCAGGGAAGCATTTGTCAATGCCATTGTCGTACATAGTGCCATTGGGGGCTCCACCAATGCCACACTGCATTTACCTGCTATTGCCAGAGAACTTGGCATTCAATTGACACCTGATATATTTGATGAAATAAACCACAGAATACCGCATATCGGAAACATATTCCCGGGGGGAGAGCACCTTACCGAAGCCTTCTGGTTTGCAGGCGGCGTACCTATGGTGCAGCTGATGCTCAGGGAGTATCTGAACCTGGAGGTGTTGACTGTAACAGGGAAGACCCTGGGAGAAAACCTTGAGGATCTGCAAAGGGACAATTTTTTCAACAGGTACCTGGGCTATCTCTCCAATTACGGTTTAAAGCGGGAAGATGTGATAATACCGTTGAAAGATGCCAAAGAAACGGGGTCCATCGCAGTATTAAAAGGAAATATAGCCCCCGAGGGGTCCATAGTAAAATATTCAGCCTGTGCTGAAGGCATGCGTAAGCACAAGGGCCCGGCCAGGGTTTACAATTCTGAAGAAGCTGCATACTGCGCCGTAGTAAATAATGAAATCAACCCCGGTGAAATAATAGTTATCCGCTATGAGGGGCCCAGGGGCAGCGGAATGCCTGAAATGCTAATGACCACTGAAGCAATTGTCTGCGACAGGAGATTGAACGGTACCGTTTCCCTTGTTACCGACGGCAGGTTTTCGGGTGCCACACGGGGGGCGGCAATAGGGCATGTTTCACCCGAGGCAGCTGCCGGAGGACCGCTGGCCCTCATTGAAACGGGAGATATAATCGAATACGATATTGAAAGCAGAAGCCTTAATGTGGTTGGTATTGACGGTCAGGAAATAGCTTTGGAGGAAGTAGATAAAGTATTTTGCCGCCGGAAGCTGAAAAAGAAAGTCTTTCCGGCTCCTGCCAGAAAAGGTTTGCTTAAGAGATATACCGAGAATGCCCTTTCTGCTATGGAAGGCGCAGGTTATTAAATAACAAAGGAGATTGGGATTATGGAATGTAATTATATAACCCCTGCAATTACTGCATTTGATAAAAACAGACAATTGGACAGGGAAGCCCTTGAAAGCCTGTATGACCACCTCATCGGGGGCGGTGTGGACGGTATTTTGATATTGGGAAGCATAGGTGAGTTTTTTGCCATTCCGTTGGAAGATAAAAAAGAGCTGATCCGCCTTGCCGTCAGGCATATTGACCGGAGAACGAAAGTGCTGGTGGGGACGGGGAGCATGGATGTAAATGAAACCATAGAGCTTTCAAAGTATGCCTGTGAACAGGGTGCAGATGGTGTTGTCGTAATATCGCCCTATTATTTCAGCCTGAGCAATGAAAGCATTGAAGAATATTATGATCTGGTGGCAAAGGAGTGCCCGGGAGACCTGTATCTATATAATTTTCCAGACCGTACGGGATATGACCTTTCACCGGACTTAACACTGAAGCTGCTGAGAAAACATAAGAATATTGCCGGCTACAAGGATACCCTACCCGGTATGGACCACACCAGGGAGCTGATAAAGCTTATCAAGCCGGAGTTTCCCGAATTTAAAATTTACTCGGGCTTTGACGACAATTTTGCACACAATGTTTTATCGGGGGGAGACGGCTGCATAGCGGGATTGTCAAATCTTGTCCCTGAGCTTTGCAGCTCATGGGTAAGAGCTTTCAAGGCTAATGACTTTGATTTGATTGCCGGCATACAGAGGAGAATAGATCAGCTCATGGATATATATCAGGTGGGAAAGCCTTTTGTGCCATATATAAAAAAGGCAATGTTGCTCAAAGGTATTCCTGTCAAGGATTATTGCTCATTCCCGCTGCCTGTGGCAAATGAAGCTCAGATTTTAAAACTTGAGGAAATTTTAAAAAAGACAGATGTGATTTAACTATAAAATAAGTTGTTTCAATGGTATTTTATGGAAGTCTGTAAATGGGTGAAGAATTTCAGTGATGTCCGGCTGGAATTCTTTTTTTTTCGGCAGGTAATTTATTGTGAGCAGCAAAAGAAATGTTTTTTGATCTTATTGACATAAATCAAAAAAGTAAAAAGAAGATAACAAAGTAAAAACATGTGCATGGTGTTATGAAGATACCTTTCCTATAATATTAATTGAGGCCAAAAATAATTTTAAAAGACAGGTGTAATTTTATGCGTTGTGGCTGTCAATTTCCCGGCACGATGTACCTGGGGTAAGCCTGCAAATTTCAAGCAAGCTCTTCTAATCAGGCTTCTCATTGATGGAGACGTTCTCCCCCGCACTATTGAAACTCATTTCTTAAAAGCTTTGTTCCGGTGAGGCAGCAGATATTTGTTACTGAAAGTAACTGTATCTTAAACTAACACAACACGTTAATTTAATTATTTGGATAAGCGATTTTTTATCGGTTAAGGGAGGAGCATTAATGAATCTAATATGTGGTGAGTATAGCCTTATTTTCAGAGAAGGCGGAATTGAGGTTTTAAAAAACAACAAGCTTTTATATTTTAATAAACGTCCGATGTTTGTGACTGTAAAGACAGCATTTGCCGTTAACGAATTTTATGACGATGCTTATAGTGAGACTGCCGCTTCCAGTAATAAAGTCATTGCGAAGGGCGCGCTCACAGTGCCTTCCGGCTCTGTATTCTCTTTTTCGGATGAATATGAAGCTGCAGGTAATGGATTTAGAATAATCCGGAATGTCAAGGTTCTAAAAGCGGGAGATGACCTGGGCTTTTCCACAAAAATATCTTTTATAATGACTGAATCTGATGATGCTCATGAATATAACTGCTTTGCACCCGGTGTCTGGTATAGGCAGAATGAATTTGCACCGGATTACGCCTTTGGAAAAGATCTGGATTGTGAGTATTTCTGGTGCAGGGAAACCAGCTATGCCCTGCCGCTGTTTGCAATGCAAAACATTAAATCGGGAGAGACAGCGGCCCTTTCACGCTGGGGGGCGGATATAACAATGAGGTCACTTGACCTTGTACAGTCTGAAAACAACACCGATCCCCGGTATACAATCGGATCCATAGGCATGAGCAGACCTGAAAGCAAAACCGTTAATTACATGTATTACGGTTTTGAAGTACGAAAGGAAATAGAGACAAAGTGTGATGGGTTGTCCATTGATTATGTTTATCCCGGGTGTGATGGCCAGATGCCCGGAAGAAACAATTTTGGCGGGCTGGACTACAAAAACAGGATCAAAACCTTTCAACGTATCAATCATCCGGTTGAAGCAGGTTTTGAACAAAATTACTCGGTTGCTGTAAATTTCGCGCAATATGGCAGTTTTCAGAGTATGATGAAAAATATCTGGAGAGTGACTTATGACCGTCTTAGGGATAAGTTATTCGAGGTGGACAACGAAATTCATTTTCACAACTGCATGAAGATACTTAATAAGTATACCCGTCAATACGGCGATTCATATGGTCTGCCCTTTGCCTGCCAGCTGCCTGACATGGACATATCCTGTATATCCTTCCAATTCGGCTTTGTAGGGCAGCAGCCAGGCATAGGCTATCAGTTGCTGCGCTTCGGCAGCAAGGAAGACTTCCCGGAGGCTTTTGAAAAAGGTGTGAATATTATTGATTTTTGGGTGAGGACGGCAATGACAGACTCCGGGCTGCCTCAAATGTGCTACAATCCCAATATAAAGGGGTTTGAACCATATCCGCACTATATCCGCATGCTTGCCGATGGAATGGAGGCCATACTGGATTCTTATCTATATATGCGCAGGAATGGAGACGAGCGGCCGACCTGGCGGGAATTCTGCAGAAAGACGGCAGACTGGCTGCTACGCATTCAAAATGAAGACGGCAGTTTTTACCGATCGTACAATACCGATAATTCTGTCCGAATGTACTCAAAGTCAAATACTCCCAGCGTGGTACGTTTTCTTGTGCAATTTTATTTGGTATCGGGTGAGGAGAAATACAAAGCTGCTGCAATCAAGGCCGGCGAGTGGTCATTTGATAATGCTTACCTTAACATGGAATACAGGGGCGGCACCTGTGACAACACTGATATACAGGATAAGGAAGCAGGTATTTATGCCCTGTTCGGCTTCCTGGCCCTGTTTGATTTGACCGGTGATGACAAGTGGCTGGAAGGTGCCATTGGTGCTGCCGACTATACCGAGACCTGGACCTATGCCTGGAAATTCCCAGTATGTGCTCCCTGGCCCAAGCATCCTTTCAACAGGTATTCCATCAGCGGGCAGAGCATCATAACAATCGGAGGCGGTGCAGACGTATATATGGCTGCCTGTGCTTATACTTATTACAGGCTATATTTGATAACCTCTGATGAACATTACCTGGATTTTGCCGAATTCATACACAAAAATACCCGCCAATCCAGCGATATAGATGGCAGCATAGGATATATAATGCCCGGTTTGGGGCATGAAAGCGGTGATTTCACCGGACAGATTCTGCAAAGCCATTATCACTGGCTGCCCTGGTGCACTTTCGTAGAAGCCGACCCTTTGTCAAGACTGTATGATACCTTTGGCGGCTACGAAATTTCGGATGCGCAAAGGTTGCCTCCCGAGGAGCTCAAAAAAAGAAACCGTATATATGACAATTTTGTATAACATATTATTATAAGGACCAGCAGGAGTACCACATACAGAATGCTAACGAATATGGTGCCCCTCAATTAGCTTACTTGTTTAAATTTCACTTGAAGTATATACTAATAGTCTGTAACATCTAAATTCATATATTGCCGAAGGTTAAATTTCCCAGGCACTGCGTTGTCGTCAGCTGGAATAAAGCGATTATTCCGCCCTCCTCCGCCTGGTCCTGAGAAAATTTTTCTCGCCGGACAATACACCTTTTAGATGTTACAGACTATTAGTTTCCATAACAAAAAATGTGAAAGAGGGTAATTGACTTGAACATTTTACAAACAAATTTAAAAAACAGTATTTTCGGGCGCCTTGTTATAACATTTCTTATAATAATAATTCCTATATATGGACTGGCAATATATATGTATAATTGGGGATTATCTACAGTTAAAATTGAAATATCAAAATCTACTATTGCTCAGGTTTCCTTCTACCTTGAAGGCCTTGAAAAAGAAATTGAACGTATGAAGACCCTGCAATATGACTGCTTGAATGATGAAAATCTCAATAAGCTGGCCATCAGATCACAAATTATGAGTATATATGAATCAACTGAAAGCATGCGACAGCTCCAGCAGAGGTTGGTTACAATAAGGAACAGCAGTGTGTATATAAAAAATGTAAGTGTACACATTCTTCCAATAAACAGAACCATTTCCTCCAACTCCGGTTTGGATGATTTAAATATGGAAAAATTTAAAGATATCAGAGTTCCTGTAGGGCTGGGCGGGGCACAGATTATAAGCTATAAAGGAGGACTATATCTAAGTACCCTGCAAAAAAGGGATTTATTAGGCAGTAATCCGCTTTATTCAATTGAAATTGAATTGGATGAAGATGTTTTCAGGCAGGCCTTAACGCAGTTTAATACTTATAATGGAAGTGGCTCGATTTTAATAAGTATTATTGACAAGGGTATTATTTCCAATCAGAAAGATGCAGGGAACACTTATGAAATTAAAACTATTATAGATAAAATCAGTACAGATACCGCCAGCGGCACAGAATATGTTAATATTAAGCAAAAAGGATACTATGTGGTACATGCCAGGTCGACATATCTAAATATGATTCTATTAAAATATATCCCTCAGGAATATGTGATGAAACCAATCAAGAACTTTAATATATGGGTTTGGGTTTTTTCGGTAGCTGTTATAATTATTATACTTATTTATTCTTTCTCTACCTACAAGTTTATGCACAAACCTCTGGTTCAGTTGGTCAAGTCATTCCGTAAGGTAGAAAGCGGGGATTTGCAGGTAGCTATCACTCATGATTCAAACAGTGAATTCGGTTATCTATACAAGCGTTTTAACGATATGGTAAAAAATCTTAATAATCTGATAGATCAAGTTTACAATCAGAGAATATTAATGCAGCGGGCAGAGCTAAAACAATTACAATCACAGATAAATCCACACTTTTTATACAACAGTCTTTTCATGATCAATACCATGGCCTCGATAGGTGATGAAAACCTTGTACCGTTTTCCAGGTATCTTGGTGAATACTTCCGCTTTGTAACCAGAAACTCAGCGGATTATATTCCACTAATTGATGAAATAAATCATGCAAAAGTATATACAAATATACAGTTGATGAGGTTTGCCAAAAGATTGAGGGTGGAATTTGGAGAATGTCCTGAAAAGTATCATAATATAAAAGTACCGCGTCTGATATTGCAGCCCGTTATAGAAAATGCATTTGAACATGGTATTGAAAGAAAAAAGGACAGTGGAATCGTATCAGTTTATTTTGAGGGAAATGATAAACAGCTCAATATAATAGTCGAAGATAATGGAAATGATATGACAGATGAGGGACTGTCAGATTTGAAGAAGGCACTGGATAATACAACGGAAGATTTAGAGATAACGGGAATTTTAAATATCAACCGTCGTATTAAGCTCGTATTTGGGGAAAATAGCGGACTGGCTGTATCAAGAAGTGAAATGGGAGGCCTGAAAGTAATTCTGAAAATTATTGTTTCCGGGGGTGACGAAATTGTACAGAATGTTGATCGTTGATGATGAAGAAATAATTGTTAATAGCTTGTATGAGATATTTAACAATATGAAAAACCTTGATCTTGATGTATATAAGGCATACTCAGGTGAGGAGGCAATTGAATGGTTAAACAGAACCAGGATCGATATTGTCCTGACCGATATCAGAATGCCGGAGATTGACGGTTTGCAGCTGATGGAAACAATTTACAAAAGTTGGCCTCAGTGCAAAGTCATATTTCTAACCGGATACAATGAATTTGAGTATGTATATAAAGCAATTCAGCACACCGGTGTCAGTTATATTTTAAAAACAGAGGACCATGAAAAGGTTATAGGTGCTGTAGAGAATGCAATTAAAGAGATACAAAAAAGTATAAAAATTGAGGATTTGATTCATAAGGCGAAAGAACAGATGAATATGGCAGCAGATCTCTTTCAGAAGGATTATTTCATCCAACTGCTGAGAGGAGATGCATCATTAAATATAAATAAAGCTCAATTTGAGCAGTTATCTATCTCATTGCATTCTGAACAGCCAATAGTTTTATTACTTGGGCATGTAGATAATATTCCCTCAGATGTGACCTATTGGGACAGGATTCAGTATCTTTATTCGGTAAGAATGCTTATTAACCGGAATTTGAATCCTCATATAAGAAGTGTAGTTGTGATGGATGAAAACTACAGATTTGTTTTGTTTATTCAGCCAAAGGAACTGTTCATTCAAAATCAAATTCAAAATGAAACCTCGTATTACTATACCAAGACAGTATCATTTTTGAAAGGAACACTTGAGGTTATCCAGTCGGCCTGCAGGGAATCTCTCAATTTATCAATCAGCTTTGCCTTGAGTTCAGAAGCGTGCAACTGGTCAGAGGTATCGCAAAAGTACTTTTTTCTGAACCAGTTGTTGAACTACAGAATTGGTACGGGAATAGAAATGATTCTTATTGATAATGAAATAAAAAATAATCTGTTGGCTACCAATTCGAGTATTGACGTACCTGAACTTGACACCGGAAACGAGCCTCTGGAAATGTCATTAAGAAAAAGAAATTTTGAATCTATTGAGCAATATCTTGAATCCGGGCAAAATGAGAAATTTTTCGAGGTTCTGACTGAAATAATCGACCCGCTGAAATCAATAAGAAGTAAGAACTGTAGTTTGGCAATTGAAGCATATTATAAGGTATCACTCAGTCTTTTGACATATATCAACCGATGGAAACTAACCGATAAAATTGCTTTCCATATTGCTCAAAACAAACTTATGAGAATTGACATGCATGACACCTGGCTGGATGCTGCTCAATATCTCTATGATATCTCAAATATTATATTTAAGCTTCAGAATGAAGAGCAAAAAAAGAGAGCTGACAATACCGTTGAATATATTCAGAACTTTGTTCAAAGCCACCTTAGTGAGGATTTATCACTGGTAAGGCTGGCAGAACAGGTATACTTGAATCCCTCATATTTATCCAGGTTGTATAAGCAGTTAACAGGAATAAACCTATCTGAGTATATAGACGGTATTCGGATAAAAAGAGCTAAAGAACTATTACAGAAAGAAAATGTAAAAATACATGAGGCTGCCCGAATGGTGGGATATGAGACAGCGGCATCCTTTACCCGCTTTTTTAGGAAAATTTGCGGCTGTTCACCTCAAGAGTACCATGATTCGGCTGTAGCCGGTAGGCAAATGTTAAACAAGTGAGGAATTTTAGATAATGTACCTGATTTTACAGGGGGATGGTAATTGTTGAAAAAACACCTATATAAATATATTTTATTGGTTTTGGCTTTTTCATTAACAGTTATACTTATTATGGCCTGTGCGGGAAGCAGAACGGATAATTTCGCGTCGGAGGACACACTTAAAAGTAGTTTAAATTCTTCATATGGAAAAGTTGATACAGGTCCTTTGGGAAGATATAATCCAACTATTGATATATCATTTGTACGTGGGATAGATGAGGATTTCGCAAAAAATGTACTGCCGAAAACGCCTGGAGAAACTATTCAGGATAATCGCTGGCTCAGATTATACAGGGATGAACTTGGGATAAATGTAAAATATGCGTGGGCTGTAAGAGGTAATGAAACCTCCGATGTATATACTCAAAAGATAAATGTTACACTGGCATCGGGAAATCTTCCGGACGTAACTCTTGTAAATCCGGCACAGTTAAGACAACTGGTTGATTCCGGCATGATTGAGGATATGACTGAATATTTTGACAAGTATGCATCGCCTCTGACCAGGGAGGTTTATAACCAGGAAGGTACGGCAACATTGGACTCAGCTACTATAAACGGAAAATTGATGGCTATACCCGAACCCTATTCATTTGTTGAAGCAGCTCAGTATATCTGGATACGGAATGATTGGTTGACGAAACTGAATCTGCAGGCTCCAAAATCAATGGATGAGCTTTTAAAAGTCGCACAGGCATTTACAACTATGGATCCTGACAGAAATGGGAAAAAGGATACATTTGGAGTCGCAATAACTAAGGATTTATACGGCGGAGGCATGGGAATTGAGGGCTTTTTTGCAGGCTATCATGCATACCCGAATATGTGGGTTGAAGATGCTTCGGGAAACCTTGTATGGGGAAGCACATTACTTGAGACAAAGACAGCGCTGGGAAAACTTGCCGGAATGTACAAGGCTGGAGAATTGGACAGGGAATTTGGAGTAAAAGACGGAAGTAAAGTGGCTGAAGCCATAGCTGCCGGGAAAGTAGGCATTGAGTTTGGAGCTCAGTGGAGCCCCATGTATCCTTTAATCAGCAATTTCAATAATGATCATAATGCGGACTGGACAGGATACCCTCTTGTTTCTGCTGATAGTAAAAAAGCTATGGTTCCTCTAAAATATAATCAAACCAGGATATTTGCAGTAAAAAAAGGTTATCCTCATCCTGAAGCACTGGTAAAAATGATAAATATGCATCTGGAAAAGAACTGGGGAAAGACAGCAGATTTCAATAGGTACTACATGCCAATTGAAAATGAGGGAGTAGGTGTTTGGAAGTTCTCACCTGTAGTCCCCACTCCTCCGTATAAAAATCTGGATGCTTTCCTTGCAATTGATAAAGCGCGTGAAAAAAATAATCCGAATCAATTGAAGGGCGAACCAAAAGCTATACAAACCAATCTTGATGCTTTTTATAAGGGTGATATAACAAAATGGGGCTGGGAAAAGATATATGGAAGAAATGGAGTTTTTAAAATATTAGAAAGTTACAAGGCGAATGACCAGCTTCTTCCGGATAAGTTTGTCGGACCGTCTACAAATACAATGGCGGAAAAAAAAGCAGTTATGGATATGATGGAGAAAGAGGTATTTATTAAGATTATAATGGGAGCTGCTCCAATTGATGAGTTTGATAAATTTGTAAGCGATTGGTATAAAATCGGAGGTAAAGAGATTACACAAGAGGTAAATCAATGGTATGAATTTGCCAAATAATTTATGAAATATTATAAGGATTATATCCGGTTTGGGTATGATCCTTTTTTACGCTTATTATTAGCTGGTTTATATTAAAGGTAAAGAGATGTTAACAAAGTAAAAAAAAGATATGATACTCAATGAATATGAAAAAATCTTGGTAAACAGAAGTTAACAAAGTAAAAACATGTGCATGGTGTTGTTGGAATACCCCTTCTATAATATATTTGAGGCCTCAAATAATTAAATAATAACAGGAGGAAAACAAATGAAGTTTAATTATTTAAAAAAAGCTGTTTCATTAGCAATGGCTATTTCAATGACTGCTGCAATATTTACGGCATGCGGCAGTCAAAACTCAGCAGACAGTTCAGCATCATCAGCACAAAGTACCACCTCTTCATCAGCAGGCAGTTCCGCTTCTGCAAATAAGGATCCTCTGGGCAAATATGATCCTGCAATCGACATTTCATTTGTCAGGGGAATCGATGATGACCTTGCTGCAAATATTCTGCCTAAAACTCCTGGCGAAACACTCGAAGACAACCGCTGGATGAAGGTGTACAAGGATGAGCTTGGTATAAATGTAAATTATGCCTGGACAGTAAAAGGCAATGAAACATCAGATGCATATCTCCAAAAGATCAACGTTACTTTAGCATCCGGAGAACTGCCGGATGTGGTTCTTGTTAATCCATCCCAGCTCAAGCAGCTTGTAGACTCAGATATGGTTGAGGATATGACACAATATTACAATGATTATGCTTCAGAACAATTAAAGCAATATATGACTGAAGAAGGTTCAGGTAATATTGATTCTGTAACCTTTGACGGCAAAATGATGGCTATTCCCGAGAATATAGCAATGAACGAAGGTGCTCAATACCTGTGGATCAGAAACGATTGGTTAAAGAAACTTAATCTGCAGCCTCCAAAGACAATGGATGATGTTCTGAAGATTGCAGAAGCCTTTACAACCGGGGACCCTGACGGAAACGGAAAGAACGATACTTACGGGCTCCCGATAACTAAGGATTTATACAGCGGGTGTATGGGAACAGAAGGTTTCTTCGCAGGTTATCATGCATATCCGAATATGTGGGTTGAGGATAGCTCAGGGAAGCTCGCCTGGGGCAGTACTTTGCCGGAAACAAAGACAGCGCTTCAGAAACTTGCCGATATGTACAAGGCAGGGCAGCTTGATAAGGAATTTGGCGTCAAGGACGGAGGAAAGGTGGCTGAGACAATAGCAGCCGGTAAAGTTGGTATTGATTATGGAGCACAGTGGAATCCGATGTATCCTCTGATCAGTAATTTCAATAATGACAAAAATGCAGACTGGACAGCATATCCAATAGTGTCTTCAGATGATAAAAAGGTTATGGTTCCTCTTAAGTTTAACCAGACAAGAATATTTGCTGTTAAAAAGGGATATGAGCATCCCGAAGCGCTTGTCAAACTCTTCAATATGCATGTAGAAAAGAACTGGGGTAAGACAGCTGATTTTAACAAGTACTATATGCCTGTTGAAAATGGAGCTGTCGGAGTATGGAAGTTCTCTCCCGTGTGTCCTGCTCCTTCCTTCAAAAATCTTGAAGCATTTGTAGCAATAGATGAAGCAAGAAACAATAATGATTTCAGTAAACTGACCGGCGAACCGAAGGTTATTCAGGCAAATATAGAAGCTTATGAAAATGGGGATGATACAATGTGGGGCTGGGAAAGAATCTACGGTAAAGCCGGGGCTTTCCGCAACATGGTAGAATACAAGAAAAATGATCAGCTTCTAAAGGAAAAGTTCACCGGAGCTCCAACTAAGACAATGGCTGAAAAGAAAACTACTCTTGATAAGATGGAAAAAGAGGTATTTGTAAAAATTATCATGGGCTCTGTATCTATTGATGAATTCGATAAATTTGTAAGTGACTGGAACAAATTGGGCGGTGCTGATATGACCAAGGAAGTTAACGAATGGTACGATTCAGTTAAATCCAAATAAGTTTACCGGATGGCTGGAAGGAAAGGACTCATGCAGGTACTGGCAGCATCCTTTCCTTCTTGTCTACCTGTGGAAGCAGGAAACATTTAACCAACATATATTCCGATTAGGGGGCATAAGCTTGAAAAACTTAAATATAAAAAAACAACTACCCTTGCATCTGATGATACTTCCGGGATTTATTCTTTTATTGATATTCAGTTATCTGCCTATGGCCGGTATTGTAATAGCTTTCCAGAAATTCATTCCTGCAAAGGGTTTATTTGGACCTCAAAAATGGATAGGTCTTGACAATTTTAAATATGTCCTTGATCTGCCGAATTTTGGCAGTGTGATATGGAATACAATTTCTATTGCGGTGATGAAAATTATTCTAGGGCTTGTTATTCCGATAATATTTGCTATTTTGATTAATGAAGTTACAAGTAATACTTTGAAGAGAAGTGTTCAGACACTGATATATCTTCCTCACTTTTTGTCCTGGGTTGTACTTGGCGGTATCCTTATTGATATTCTCTCACCTTCAGGCGGAATAGTTAATGGATTGTTAAATTCTATAGGAATTGAGCCAATATTTTTTCTTGGAGATAATAAATGGTTCCCTGCAACCATGGTGTTGACCGAAACATGGAAGGAATTCGGATATGGTACGATAATTTACCTTGCAGCAATCACTGGAATAGATCCAAGCCTGTATGAAGCCGCTCGTATTGATGGGGCCAACAGATGGAAGCAAACATTGAACATCACTTTGCCAGGGATGAAAATGGTTATAGTGCTGCTTATGGTTTTAAGTCTTGGAAATCTTTTGAATGCTGGTTTCGACCAGATATTCAATTTATATAGTCCCCCGGTATATCAAAGCGGAGACATTATTGACACCTTTGTTTACAGAATAGGCTTACTTGATGCTCAATACGGTGTTGCAACAGCAGTCGGACTATTCAAGTCTGTAGTTTCGTTCACGCTTATTTCTGTATCATACTTCTTTGCGTATAAATTTGCAGATTATAGAATCTTTTAAAGGGGGGTATACAATTGAAACTTAAAAGTATAAAAAAACTTAGTGTTTTTACAATAATAAACAGTTGTTTTCTTATTTTGGCAGCACTGCTCTGTATTATCCCGCTTATTCACATTTTAGCGGTCTCATTCAGCTCAAGCTCGGCTGCTGCAGCAGGAAAGGTTGTTTTCTGGCCGGTTGAATTCTCTTTGAATTCATACATGTATGTGGCAAAAAGAGGGGCATTCTGGCATTCAATGCTGGTGTCGGCTGAAAGAATAGCAATTGGAGGAGCTGTTAATCTGGTGCTTACTATTTTGTGCGCCTACCCCTTATCAAAGGAAAGAACCGAATTCAGATTCCGTACATTTTATGCATGGGCATTTTTCGTAACAATGTTATTCAGCGGAGGTTTGATTCCCTGGTATACCGTAATCAGGCAGGCAGGATTGCTTGACAGCATATGGGCGCTTGTGCTGCCGGGTGCTGTACCTGTTTTCAGTGTCATACTTCTTTTAAACTTTTTCAGAGAGGTACCCAAGGAGTTGAGTGAGGCAGCTTTTATAGATGGGGCAGGCCATTGGACAACGCTTTGGAAATTATACGTACCAGTATCTACTCCCGCCCTTGCCACCATAACCCTGTTTTCTCTGGTAGGTCACTGGAATAGTTGGTTTGACGGTCTTATACTGATGAACAAGGCAGAGAATTATCCGCTGCAAAGCTATATACAGACTATTGTTGTTCAGAGATCCTACAGTATGCTTTCACGTCAGGAAATTTCGGAACTTGCAACAGTGTCCGACAGGACTCTAAGATCCTCTCAGATTTTCCTGGGTTCGCTGCCCATAATACTTGTTTACCCATTCCTTCAGAAGTACTTTGTAAAGGGTATTGTTCTTGGCGGCGTTAAGGGTTGATATATCAAGGAGTTCAGGCTTTGGATAAACTTTTGAAATCCAGGCTTGCACTAAACCGAAGGTTGGATTAAAACCGATATGGAGGTAAATTAAGATAGGAGAGTATTTATTATATGGTAAAAATGATTCTGAACACCGATATAAAAAAAGGAATAATAAATAAAAATATATACGGGCATTTCGCTGAGCATCTTGGAAGATGCATATATGAAGGAATATGGGTTGGAGAGGATTCTCAGATTCCAAATATAAAAGGCTTTCGTACAGATGTAGTTGAAGCACTCAGAAAAATAAAAATTCCTGTTTTAAGATGGCCGGGAGGATGTTTCGCAGATGAGTACCACTGGATGGACGGCATAGGGCCTAAAGAAAAAAGGCCCTGTATGGTAAATACTCATTGGGGAGGCGTTGTAGAAAATAATCATTTCGGCACACATGAGTTTTTTGAATTTTGCCAGTTGATTGGTGCAGAGCCGTATATCTGCGGCAACGTAGGCAGCGGCACTGTTCAGGAAATGCAGCAGTGGGTGGAATATATTACCTTTGACGGTAAATCTCCAATGGCGGATTTGAGAAGAGTAAACGGAAAAGATGAGCCCTGGAGCTTAAAATATTTCGGAGTCGGAAATGAAAACTGGGGCTGCGGCGGAAACATGCGGGCCGAATACTATGCGGATCAGTACAAAAGGTATGCCACCTACGTAAGAAACTTTGGAGATAACAAGATATACAAGATTGCAGGTGGTGCTTCGGTGGACGATTATCATTGGACGGAAGTCCTTATGAGGGAAGCCGGAAAGCAGATGGATGGCTTAAGCCTTCATTACTATACAAGAATCTCCAAAGACTGGTCAAAACAGGGGTCGGCAACAGAGTTTAAGGAAAATGAATGGTTTTCGGTTTTACAGAATGCTTTTTACATGGAAGAACTTGTGAACAGGCATGCTACAATCATGGACAAATATGACCCTGAGAAAAAAGTCGGTTTGATAGTTGACGAGTGGGGTACATGGTTTGCCGTGGAACCCGGAACCAATCCGGGCTTCCTGTACCAGCAAAATACATTAAGAGATGCCATTGTAGCAGCAGTACATTTTAATATATTCAATAATCATTGTGACAGGGTTCAAATGGCGAACATAGCTCAAATGATAAATGTTCTTCAGGCAGTAATCCTTACGGAGGGTCAAAAGATGCTTTTGACACCGACATATCATATATTTGATATGTATAAGGTACACCATGGTGCCCGGTTGTTGTCAATGGAATTTGAAAGTCCTGATTATGCACTAGGCGGGGATAAAATATCTCAGATAAGTGTTTCTTCTTCTCAGGACAAGGAGGGGAAAATACATATATCTATTTGTAACCTGAGTCCTTGGCAGGATGCAGACATAGATATAGATATACGTGGTTTTGCTCCGCGATACGCTACAGGAAGCATTATAACCTCCCATGAGATAAATGCCAAAAATACTTTTGATGCACCGAACAATCTGGTGATAAAGTGTCTTGAAGGTATCGGCCTTGTAAACAATCATGTTGTTGGGAAATTACCGCCAAAGTCGGTAGTTATGCTGGAGATAGTGTAAATTTGATTGAATTGCCCGAGAATTTGCTGAAATAAAATGAATACCGGAAATATTTACAAAATGAAATTTATACTTTATAATTTTTATGTCCTGGCATTGAATGTAAACGCCAGGACATTTGCTTTTATTTGTCGGAAAGCATTAGCTTTTTCATATTCACAGGGAGTTATCCGCTAATTATCCGACAGCGGTAAAACTATAATAAAGGTAAACAAATGATAAGAAAGTAAAGAAATGTTAATAGAAGTGAGGTCCTATTCATTTTATAATTTAGATAGTCTATTCTAAATTTATTTGAATCTGTCGCTTGTGCCCACTTTAGAATTTTAAAATGAATAAATATTGGTAATGGCAGGGTTACTTTGCAGAGAAAGCTTGCCAAGCATCAAAAATATTGGATTATTACAGGGGTATCATTATGAAACAGCTATTTTCTCACAGGTTTCTTAATAATTTTTCAATAACACAAAAAATGATGCTTATTTTTGTTGGATGTGTTATTGTTCCGTTTTTAATTCAAAATATATTCTTTTTAAATGCAACAGAAAAGAATATTCAGGAAGAAATGATGCAGCGGCTCCAATTATCCTTAAGTGAAAAAAAAAGCAAGGTCAACGGATGCATATCAGGATCAATGTCTTTGGCACTCAGGTATAATACAAACGAAATGTTGTATAATTTTTTGGACACAAATTATGAAGAGAAGATTAACTATCTTATGGATTATCAGGATAATATCAAAAGTCTGCTGCTTTCCGATCTGGCCTATAACCAACAGGTTATTCAGCTGACCCTCTATTCTGACAACCCTACTTTATTCAATGGAGCCCTTGTTAAAAAAATCGCATCGGACGAATTTGACACTCTTGGAGAGAATTTACTTGATGGCCGGACGGATGAATTAACAAAATCAACAAATGGACCAAGACTAAGAGTAGCATTAGTTCCGCTGCAGTTAGCAACCGAGCACGACAAGAGTCTGAGTATTATAAGGCCTTTGGTCTATTTCCCTCAATATTCAAAATATAAAAAAGCTTTAAGAATAGATATTAATTTGTCTTATATCTCTACAATGCTCAGAGAAAGCGACCTGTTTGACAATATAGTCCTTGTTGATTCCGATAACAGAATAATTGCATCTGCCAATTATTACCATGAGCTAGGTGCATTTGAGGTTTTTTCAGAGGATACACTGAAAAAAGGTATCGTAGTGCTTAAGCAGCCTCTGGGAGATGTACCTCTGTCACTTTATGGTTTTTACGATTCGAATATTATTTCAAAAGAATTTAACTTTATGAGAGGAAAAACTATTTTGATTGCTTTTGGGAGTATGCTGCTGGCATTCTTTTTTATTCTTATGGTAGCAGGTAATATCACTAAAAGGACAAAGCTGGTAGTGAACCTTTCAAAAAACATTGCAAAGGGAAATTTTACACAAATAAGTCAGGATAAAATTGGATGCGACGAAATAGGTGTTCTGGCTGACAGTATTAATCATATGAGTTTACAGCTGCAAACCTTGATTGATGAGGAATATAATTCCCGAATAATTAAAGCCCAACTGGAACGAGAGAATGCACAGGCAAAACTCCTGGCTCTGCAGAGCCAGGTGGACCCCCATTTTATGTTTAATGCACTTGAAAGCATTAGATTAAAGGCTATAGTAAAAAATGAAGCTGAAACTGCCAAGATAATAATGTATCTTTCTAAAATGTTCAGACATCTTATTAATTGGGATGATGACATAATATCGCTTAGCGGAGATATGAAATTTCTAGAAGAGTTTCTCTTTATTCAAAAGTACAGATTTGATGATGAATTTGAGTACGAAATAATGGTTGAAGAGGCAGCGAAGGCCTGTCTGCTGCCAAAGCTTATTATTCAGCCGGTAGTGGAAAATGCCTGTGTTCACGGTGTTGAGTCGGTTTCTCGAAACACAACGGTTAAAATATCCGTGGCTGTAATAGATAATCAGTTAATGATATCTGTTTCTGATAACGGAATAGGAATTGATGAAAGCCGTTTAGCAGAGTTGAAATTGATGCTTCAGGGAGGAAAAAAGCTTACTCACAGTGTCGGCTTGTACAACGTATATCAACGTTTGTCACTATACTATGGCAGGAATTTTACCATGGATATTCATAGCCGGGAGAAATGCGGAACGGAAATAGACATAATCATACCTGTCAGGTACTCAAAGGAGGAATTTTAGTGTATTCAATTATGTTGGTGGATGATGAAAAAACAATCAGGGAGTATCTGCCTAAAGCCATCCCTTTTGAACAAAATGGATTTATGGTAAAAGGTACAGCCATAAATGGAGAAGAAGCCTTGGAAAAACTTACGGTTGTTAAGCCTGACTTAATTCTACTTGACGTAAAGATGCCTGTTATGGACGGACTCCAATTCTTAAAGAAGCTTAGGAAAAGTGACTATTCAGACACTCTGGTTGTCATGCTCTCGGGGTACAGTGATTTTGAATATGCAAAAGAAGCCATGAAATACGGCGTAAAGGATTATTTAACAAAGCCCGTTGATGAGGACGAAATTATCCCGGTACTTCAATCAATTCATAGTGAACTGGAAGATAACGTTGACAGAAAGAGTAATGATTTATTTCGTAAGAATTTGAATATGCTTAATAATTTATACAATGGGGCGGCAATAGGAAGAGAGCAATTTAATGATCATACTCTGATGACCTGCGTCCTTTTGCCTTGCTCATATGATCCTAAAGAAAGTAACCCGCATATCATACTCCAGGATTGTCTTAAGGATTTTTTAGGAGGAGAATTGGAGAACTATTTATTCAGAACCAAAAGCAGTCAGTACACCTTTTTACTTCCGCCTAAAGCATTAGAACCCTTTAACAGCAACAAAAAATGTTTTTCAAATAATCTGCTCCCAATATTAAAAAAGCATAATTTAAATTGTTCCTTATTCTTTGATTCTTATATTTTCAATCATGAGGAAAATACCTTTAGAGAAGATTTATCAAATCATATATATTCCATGCTGACCGAACTTTTTTACTCACCTATTGAGTTTATGGATTACAGTCCGGTCAATTTTACAAGCAGCGGGGAGTTGTGCTTTGAGCGTAAGTATATGGATGAGATCAGAGTAAATCTGCAATCGCTGAAAAGAGATGGCATTATCAATATTATTGATAAATTAATATGGGAAACTCAAAACATTCATTTGGGAATTCACTATATTCAAGAAATAAGTTACAGGATTTATTACCTTATTTTAGATGAAATTAATTCGGCAGACAACCAGAATGAAGCTGTGCTGGCCCGTCCGGAGTGGCTGGATTCCCCGTATTTTATATCTTTCAACAAATGGAAGGATATGCTTTGTTCCATGGTTACAGACGGTTTGGAATATATTGAGCGCAGATGTAAAATGACTAATTTAGGAGTTAGCAAGGATGTTATAAAATATGTACATCTTCACTATATGGAACCAATAAATATAAAAAAGGTGGCCGATAAATTCTTTGTGAATGCGGCTTATTTGGGAAGAGCATTTCAAAAGGCCACAGGAGTTAATTTTAACCAGTATGTGAACCAACTGCGGATAGCAGAGGCAAAAAGGCTTTTGATGCAGACAGACAAACTTATATATGAAATAGCTAATGAGGTAGGTTATTCCGAAAGCTGTTATTTTATCACCAAGTTTACCCAGGAGGTGGGGCAGAGCCCTAATGAGTACAGAAACCACAATGTCAGTGAAAAATAATAAAGAGGCAGAAGGTATAATAATTTATATTTCATGTATTGTTTTTTAAATTACTTTGATTTTGCTCCATGATATCATTAGTTCATCAAAAATAAAGAAAGGTGGACTTTATAAAAATGAAAAAGTTTAAAAAAGTTCTAGCAGCTATACTTGCCTCATCTGTAGTTCTTTCTTTCGCTGCTTGTGGTTCCAAAGATAATTCTTCTGGAGCAACAACAAGTTCACAGACTTCCACGTCTACAGCAGCTGCAACAACTTCAGCCACTGCAGAAAAGGATCCTGAAACAGGTTTACCAATGATGGCAGATCGCAATAATCCAATAACTTTTAAAGTATTTTTACGTGACCCGGGTCAGGCGCCTTCAAAGGACAACCCGGTTCTTAAGAAAATAACAGAATTAACCGGTGTTACAATGGAATTTGAATTCCTCGTTGGTGATTTGCAGCAAAAAATTGGAGTAATGCTTGCCGGCGGAGATTATCCGGATGTAGTATTCGGAGAAGGTGCAAAGTTTGTTGATGCAGGTGCTGCTATACCAATTGAAGATAAAATACTTAACTATCCAAATCTTAAAAGACATTATGAAAAATTTATGGATAAAATGAAGGCCGGATTTGGAGACGGACATGCATATACCATAGAAAATTATAACGCATATGAAAATGATCCTCCTATATTCCAGAACGGTGGCGCAGGTTTCTTCATGCAGAAGGCTGTAATTGAGGAATCCGGATATAAAATACCAAAGACAGTTGATGAGTACTTCCAGATGATAGAAGACTACAAAGCAAAACATCCTGATATTGATGGAGTAAAGACAATCGGATTTGAAGTTCTCAGTGACGGATGGAGAGACTTCTGCTTGCGTAACCCTGCAATGCACCTCTTAGGTTCAGGTAATGAAGGCGATGTTATCGTTGATCAGAATTCGTTTACAGCGTCACTTTATCAGATAACTGACACTGCAAAAGCTTGGTATAAGAAGCTAAACGATGAGTATCATAAGGGTATTATTGAAGCTGAAACATTTACTCAAAACTATGACCAATACATTGCAAGATTGTCATCCGGAGCAGTGCTTGGTACATTCGACCAGTATTGGAATTTCCAGAAAGCTGATGATACTTTGAAAGCAGCTAAAAAATTCAATCGCACATACATTGCTGTTCCGATAGCAAATCCCGGTGTCAAGGATAACTTTATTGACCCGCCGGCAGCAATTACAGGAACCGGTGGATTACTTATTACAAAGAACTGCAAAAATGTAGATCGTTTGCTTGCATACTATGATTATTTGTTAAATCGTGAAGTTCAGGACTACCTCGCATGGGGTGTAGAAGGCAAGGACTGGGTAAAAGTCGGTACCAACGGAAGAAAATTAACCGATGAACGTCGTGACATTATGAGAGATACTGCCAAGAAACGTGAAATGACAGGCGATACTTTGTGGCAGTATACTCCAAAAATGCAGGGTATGTATGATGATGGAACTCCTTGTGATCCAGGCGCATCCAAAGAAGAATACATGGCAGCTTTATCAGAGTACGATCAGAACTTCCTTAAGGCACTCAATGTAGAGTTCCCGGCAGGAATATTGTCAGAACCGGTCAAACGTGCCGATTATTATCCGGTTTGGTCATTCCCGATTGAAGATGGAAGTCCTGCAAAGGTTGCAAATACAAGATTCATTGATGTTTGCCGTAAGTATGATCCACAGTTGATTTTGGCTAAACCGGCAGATTATGACGCTTTATGGGATAAGTTTGTAAAAGAAGTTGAGGCTGCTAATCCACAGCCATATCTGGATGAAGTAAACCGTCAGATTAAAGAAAAGATGGATGCGGCTAAAAAATAGCCATAACAATAATCCTTAACCGGAAGAGAGGACAATCTCCTCTCTTCTAGTTTTATAAGCCTCTAAGGTGCACTGTAAACTCTAAAACATATGTAATTGGGGTTGACAGCGTGCAAAACTAACCAGATTTGGAGAGATTATTATGGAACAAAAAAGCGTTGTATTACAAACTAAAACTATTCAGACAAATAAAAGGCTTAAAAGAGTAAAAGAATATAAGCAGCAAATACCGCTTTTTATTATGGTTATACCTTGCATGATACTGACCTTTATTTTCTGCTACTATCCCCTTTCAGGGTGGATTATGGCTTTCCAGAACTTCAGGCCGGCTAAAGGGTATTGGCATTCAAAGTTTGTGGGCTTTGACCAGTTTACCTTTATGTTTAATGACCCTGTATTCTGGAGAACTTTTAAAAACACTATCGGCATGTCAATAATGAATTTGGTTTTCGGCTTTGTTTTTGCTATAGGGTTTGCATTATTATTAAATGAAATTCGAAGTATCGGTTTTAAAAGAGTTGTACAAACAGCATCCTATTTACCTCACTTTCTTAGCTGGGTAATAGTTTGTTCATTAATATCAAATATATTATCAACCTATGATGGAACACTCAATAATCTTCTGATGGGGCTTGGCCTTATTGACAAACCTGTATTATGGCTGGGAGAACAGAAGTATTTCTGGTGGATTGTTGCGTTTTCACATGTATGGAAAGAAGTAGGCTGGAACTCAATTATTTATATTGCTGCAATGTCTTCAATAGATACCGAACTATATGAAGCCTGTGAAATTGATGGCGGGAATCGTTATAGAAAAATGTGGCATGTTACTCTTCCCGGAATTCGCCCAACCATAGTTGTACTCTTAATAATGAATTTAGGCTGGCTGTTGAATGCCGGCTTCGAAGTACAGTACCTTTTCGGCAGAGGCTTGGTAATGGATGTATCTGAAACAATAGACATCTATGTACTGAAATATGGTATTACTCTTGGTAATTATTCTTTAGGAACTGCGGCAGGTATTTTCAAATCTGTAATATCAATTGCTCTGGTTTCAATATCGAACTATATATCCGGAAAACTTGATGAAAACAGCGTATTCTAAGGGGGTGTTAAAATGAAAAACAGTGGCTTGGCAACAAAAGGCAGCAAAATTGAATCTTTTATATTTTACACGATTAATACAATAATAATGCTTGCAGTAATAGTGGTTATGATATACCCATTCTGGAATACAATTGTTGTATCATTTAATAACGCAAAGGATACTCTCCTTGGTGGAATAACTTTTTTCCCCCGTGTTTTTTCTTTATACAATTATCAAACCGTATTTAAAAACGATCTACTGGTAACAGGTGCTGTAAATTCCGTAACACGTACATTACTGTCTACAGTTTTAGGCGTTTTCATTTCTGCGCTTGTTGGTTACGTGCTTTCCAGACCTGAATTTCTGTGGAGAAAGTTTGTAACGCGGTACTTTCTGGTTACAATGTATATATCAGCAGGTTTGATACCAAATTACTTTCTTATGAAGGATCTGAATCTTATCAATAACTATTTTGTGTATATTCTCCCAGGATTGGTAAGTGTTTTTAATATAATAATTGTAAGATCATATATGCAATCGTTACCTGCAAGTCTTTTTGAGGCGTCATATATTGATGGGGCAGGCCATTTCAGATGTTTTATCCAGATTATTTTACCCTGCTGTAAGCCGGTATTGGCTACTGTAGCCCTATGGTGTGCTGTTGGGGCATGGAATTCATGGTTTGATACCTTTATTTATGCCTCCAGTAAAGAGAGCTTAACAACTCTGCAGTATGAAATGATGAAATTACTATCATCATCAATGAATTCAGGAGCAAATCAGTCGGCATCTTCCATATATGGCAACAGGCCTGTAACTGATTCAGTTACCCCTGTTTCTATGCAGGCAGCAGTTACAGTTGTTGCATCTGTTCCCATATTGCTGGTATATCCCTTCCTGCAGAAATATTTTGTTAAAGGTGTTACCATCGGTGCTGTTAAGGGATAGGCAGGCCGCAGAATGCTATAAAATTCAGTTTCAATAATATTTTGACTGCTGGAGGGTGACCATGTCAAAAGGAGCTTATTATACAAAAGAATATCCCAATTTATTTGCCGAACTGGGTATTTCACATAAGCAAATTGAAAAGAAAATAACTGAAACTTTTAACACCATGTTTTTTGACCCAAAAGAAAGAATTTATTTCGAGATGGGTGAAGACATGGGATATATGCTTGATACAGGTAATAATGATGCAAGAACCGAGGGTATGAGCTATGGAATGATGATGGCGGTGCAGGTAGATCGTAAGGACATTTTTGATAGATTATGGCTGTTTTCAAAAACCTATATGTATCAAAAGGAGGGCAAGCATCAGGGCTATTTTGCATGGTCGGTAACAACCGAAGGGAAGAAAAATTCTGAAGGCCCTGCACCTGATGGAGAAGAATATTTTGCAATGGCACTTTTCTTTGCAAGCAGCAGGTGGGGGGATGGGCTGCCTCCTTTTGACTACAGTGTTCAGGCAAGGGATATTTTACGTCACTGTATTCATCAGTCTGAACTTGCAGAGGGCGGAGAACCTATGTGGGATGCATCAAACCATTACATTAAATTTGTTCCTGAAACACCCTTTTCAGATCCGTCCTACCATCTGCCCCATTTTTATGAGCTTTTTGCGCTGCTGTCTGATGAACAGGACAGAACCTTCTGGCAGGAGGCTGCAGAGGCAAGCCGAAAATACCTGCGAATTTCCTGTGACAAGAATACCGGTATGGCACCGGAATATGCCGAATTTGACGGTACTCCAAAAAAACTTTTCAGAGATTGGCAGTTTTATTCAGATGCGTATCGCGTTGCAATGAATATCGGTTTGGATGCGGCATGGTTTAATAAGGATGAATCACTGTGGAAGATAGTTGATAACCTTCAGGCCTTTTTCAGTGAAAACACTGCACTGGGTGAATATAAAGCCTATACTATAAAAGGGGAACCCTTTGATGAACCGGCCATGCATCCGGTCGCTATAATCGCAACCAATGCCGCCGGTTCACTGGCAGCTACGGGAAAGTACAGGTTGCAGTGGGTTCGGGATTTCTGGGAGCTGCCCTTAAGACAGGGAGAACGAAGATATTATGATAACTGTTTATATTTTTTCTGCTTGCTTATGCTGGCAGGAGAATATAAAATTTATATGTAGGCCCGGGTGTATAAAAGGCTTTACCTTAAGCAAAAATGGAGTAACTTTTTTTGAAATCAGCAGTATTAAAGAAGAATCGGAAACTTATTACAGACTTGACGACAGCATGATACCGGGGTATTAAAGTTAATAGTCCAAGGTTGCTGATTGATACATGAAAAAAGGAGAAGTAAAAATGGCTTTATTACAGGTTAATTTTTTTGCACAAACTTTAAAAAGGGAGGTAAATTTTAATGTACTTTTGCCAATTGATACCTTTGAGTTAAATGATCAGAAGTCAGAGGAACGTCCTATGAAATCTCTCTATCTTCTGCATGGCTACTCAGGTAATCATATGGACTGGATTTGCGGAACTAAAATTCAGGAACTGTCAAATAAGTATAAAATAGCGGTATTTATGCCCTCCGGAGAGAACTGTTTTTATCTGGACGATACAGACATGGGGGCTCTTTATGGAGAATTCATCGGAAAAGAACTGGTTGAAATCACACGTAAGATGTTTCATTTGTCCAATAAAAGAGAGGATACTTATATAGGCGGATTGTCCATGGGTGGCTATGGTGCCATCAGAAACGGTTTAAAGTATGCCGAAAATTACAGCAGGATAATAGCATTATCCTCAGCCCTTATAATAAAGAATATCGCTGGAATTCCAGTTGATTTCAAGGACCCTATTGCCGACTATAAGTATTATAGAAGAGTTTTCGGGGATCTTAATCAGCTTATAGGAAGTGATAGAGACCCGGAAGCACTTATTAACGATCTTAAAAAAAGAAATTCAGCCATTCCCAAAATATATATGGCATGCGGAACCGAAGATTTTTTATTAAAAGAAAACAGAGACTTAATTAATTTTTTGGTTTCTGAAAATGTAGAACATACATATGTAGAAGATTCAGGTTCTCACGATTGGGATTTCTGGAATAAATATATTGAGAAAGGAATAGACTGGGCTATTTCAGAAAGGTGAAAATATGCAGCTGGAAGCTGATCTGGTAATGGAATTAACCGTTGAGATAGGAGCGGTATTGGAAGTTGGAAAAACATTGAAGGGTTATCTCAGGTTAATCCCAATAATAGGAGGAACATTTTCGGGTAAGGGCATAAAAGGTATTGTTATCCCTGGAGGTTATGATTGGAATACTGCAATAGACGAAAATATTTCTCACGTGTTGGCCAAGTATACTTTAAAAACTGAAGACGGACAGTATATTTCCATTGAAAATGAGGGATATATTGATGCAAAGGCTGAAAATAACGTAGTTAGAACTACACCAAGATTTCAAGTGGCCCAGGGTAAATATGAATGGCTGTGCAGCGGGGTTTTTGTAGCAAGCCTTCAAGTTGAGCAAACAGGGACTCCGTCTGTAAAGATAAATGTGTATAAAATGAAATAGTACATAAATAATAAGGGCACTCCGGAATCATATGGGTGCCTTGAATAACAGATACAATAAGGCATAAAAATACCCTGTAAGGCACTTTACAGGGTATTTTAAATTTTTTTCTCAGAATATTAAGTTAAATATATCAATTATGCATTACTGCCCCTGAACGTTGTTGCGTTAATACCTGTTACCCTTTTAAAAGCCCGGCAAAAAGTGTTTGTAGACAAATATCCTGTTTTTATTGCAATTTCACTTATAGGTAAGGCGGTACTTCCCAACAGCTCTTTAGCCTTCTGGATTCTTAAGTTTTCAATATATGAAGAAAGCTTGATACCACTTTGCTGCTTGAATATATATGATAAATAAGATTCGTTCATGTTAAATTTGTCTGCTATGGAAGCAAGTGATATATTGCAATCATGATAATATTGGTTGATGTACTCAATAATTTGATTATTGGTATTCAAGTTCTGTTTGTCCGATTGTCCGTTCATTATTTCACAAAGCATGTAATAAGAATCCGTTATTATTTTTATCTGCTTAAGTTCACTATATTTGTCAATATTATCGGTATTGCTTATTATATATTTATAGGTATTTTCGTCAAAGCCAATCTGATTCCACAATTTTATAATAACCCCCAGCAGCTCGTAAATAAACAGTTTATGCAGTGAAGTTGAAAGGTTTGAATCCATAAAATTTTTGGTAAAGAGAATGTTTAGTATTGTTTTAACAGCCCCTTTATCGCCTGCCTTGACATTATTTATAAGCTTGGCCTGCAAATCGGTGGGGAAATAGTAATTAACCGTATAATTACCAGTTCCGGCATACCAGAGAATATTGCTGTGCCTGTTGGCAGAGTTGATTTTAAAAGCCAGCTTTGCCTTCTCAAAGGATACGGGTATATCAATGAGCTGTTCAACAATATTGCCGCAGGAGATCAAAAGGCTTTCAAATAAATTTTTAGGCATATCCTGCTTCAACCTTGCCGCCACATCTTCAATATAGGGATTGAGCTGTCCCTGCTGCAATGCAGGATAATCAACAAGCATCACCAATTGCTCCTCATCCAGATCACAAATAAGAGCGTCGGGCACCACCCTGCTCAATGTTTCCCGGAGCAATTGCTTGAATGAATTCACAATTGTTAATTCCACGGTATCATAATTATTTAAATCTGTATCGAATCTAAATATAATAATGCAGTATACCCTGCCTTTAAAATTCAGGCGGATGCATCTGGCTACCTTTTCTATTTCCTCCTGTGAATTAAACTCCCCTTTTATAAGCCTTGTAAGAAAGGTTGTTTTTAAAATAGGAACCTGCTCGTCAATGGTTCTTTTCAAATTGCTGTTGTTATCGCCTAATTCACTTATGGTATACTTGATATTTTTAAAAATATCTTCACTGATTTCGCTGATTTGTATATTGTTTAATATATCCTGTAAAGGTTTTGCACTTCTTTTTGCCATAAAATAAGAAATGAGAGTACCCAGCAAAACAGAAATAAGCAGTACGATATAGATAATAAGCTTAAGATTGTTAGCCTTCTCCAGCACAACCTTTTTAGACTGGACAGCCACATACTTGAACCCATTATTATTTGTCTTGATGTAGTTGACCATCATTTTTTTACCGTTTATAGAGATCTCTGAAGTACTTTCAGACTCTGAAGAACTTTTGTTTACTGCGGCCTGAACTGCATGAATATCGCATTTTTCACCTGAAAAGTATGTTATGATTTTACCTGCCTTGTTTTCTATATATGTTACTCCACCATCATAGGTATTTATTGAAGATAAAAGATCGGTTATGTCCTTTTTATTAATTACCAGCATAACGATACCGTCATTTTGCCCATAGGAAATCAAAGGTTTTGAATAGGTAACCATTGTCATACCTACAGTACCGGAAGGCGTAAAATTGTAAAGCTCAGCTTCTATTTCTCCTGAAAGCCCGCTTTCACAAAGATTTTCAGTCATTTTGCCATACCATTCTTCATATGGCACACCTTTAAAACTCATATACCGTTTGTAAAATTGCTCATAAGTATAGGTGATTTGATTGTTTATAACCATTTCACTTTTATTGAAAAAGATAAAATAATTCCATACAAATTTGTTGGAGGTATTGTAATTTGTAAGGCTGTCCCTTGTTCTTATGATTGAATATGAATTGGGATACTGCAAAGGGTTTTTAAGACCCTGAAAAGCACTTACATGACTATTTGAAATAATTTGATCCGCCATGGAATCTGCTTCCTCAAATCTCTGCTCAAGAATGGAGGAAGCCTGCCTGAGAATTGTATTATTTTCATTTATGGCATCAGAATATACTATATTATATGTATTGATATAATATACGTAACCTATTACCAGTGGAATTATTAAAACTGTACAATATGTGATAAAGTATTTCAGAAGATATTTTTTTGAGGCTCTGACAGATAGTACATTAATAATTTTTCTTAAATTTCTGATAATCATACTATTGCTCCAAGTCTTTTTATTTACATAATTAACTTAATTATAACATTATAATAATTGATAAAGTATTAAATCCAAAAAATATACAATAACCAAAAAATTGCACATTACTTTATTATGGCATATATCTGAATATCCGTCAGCGGTCCGACGTTGGCATTCATAAATGCATTTAATTTCCCTCATTATGAGTAATTGAATATTATTATTAAAACTTGCAGCTTTCCCAATCTTAGGGCCTGATTCCACTACTTGGAATACAGACCTCTGAACTTGTTGGGAGAGCAGCCTTCATAATCCTTAAAGACCGTGCCGAAATAGCTGCAGTTGTTAAAGCCTGTATCAAGAGATATATCTTTTACACTTTTATCAGGTAAATTTATCAGTTCTTCCTTGGCTGCATTAATCCTGCACCGGAGAATGTATGTGAAGGGACTTATGCCATATGCCTTTTTAAATATCCTGCATAGGTATGAGGAAGAAATACCTGCCTGTACAGCCAGTTCCTCCAGGGAAATATCTTTTCTGAAATTATTTTTTATCCATCCGGTAATAATATTCAGCTTTTTTACCAGCTGTGTGTCGCCTTCCGGAGTTACAGTTTCAATCAGTTTATTTATATTTGCAAGAAAATTGTATAAAAAGCCTGAGGCCTCAAGCATACTAGTGGGTCTTTTTTCCAGGAGTATTTTGTGGAGCATTTTATAGCAAAAGGTGACTTCTTCGGAGCTGTTGAGCCTGAACACTTCAACATGGTTCATACCTGCGGCATTAAGCAGAATATCGGCTCCCAAGCCTGAGAATATTATCCACCTGAGTGACCATGGTTCTGTTACAGGATAATATTCGTGAGGTACATCCGGATAGAAGAAGAAAGCCGTTTTCTGCTCGATCATGTATTCCCTGTTGTTTATTAAAAGCTTGCCTGCACCTTGTTCACAAAATGCCAGGTGGTAATTGGGGAAGCCATCCTTTCTGGTGACATGATCCTGATAAGGTTCATAACCCACACCTGTTACAAAAAGCGGAAGAGAAATATCACGTTCTGTAAGAAGAGAGAAAAGTCTTTCCATTTGCTGCTCCTTTTTGTTCAATAAATTCATATAATTACAAAATCTTTAGATTGAATTGCGCGTTTTAACATATATATAATATCAATATAATTATATTGCTGCAATCATTCTGGGATATAATCACTCAACATTACAGATGAATCAAGAATTTTTTCACAGGAGGATTTTAATCATGAGTAGAAGGTCTGTTCCCCTAAGCGGGGATTGGTATGTGGCTCTGGATGAAAAGGAGACAGGAATAAGTGAGAGATGGTATGAAAAGTTATTTTCAGAAACGGTGAAACTGCCCGGTACTCTTGATGAAAACGGTGCCGGTAAGCCTGTAACAGCTGTTGACACTTTCAGATTGAACCGAATCCGAAAATATGTCGGGGCGGCATGGTACAACAGATTAGTAATCCTGCCCGACGAAATAGTTGATAAACATGTCACATTGTTTTTGGAACGGTGCATGTGGAAGACAGATCTATGGATAAATGGCAAATATGCCGGTTCGGAAAACAGTTTATGTACTCCTCATAAGTATAAGCTGGATGGAATGCTCAAAGCAGGGGGAAATCTTATCAGCATAAGGGTAGATAACTCACCTGTCTTTAATCTGGGAGTCATGAGCCACGGATATTCGGAAGAGGTACAAACCATTTGGAATGGTATTGTGGGAAGAATAGAGCTTGATATCAGGGATAAGGTCTATGTGGAAAAAAGCAGTGTGTATCCGGATATAGAAAGCAGCAAGTTGACAGCCAGGCTGCTGCTGGTAAATACTGCCCCAAAGGCAGCCAAGGGCTTTATAAGGCTCTCGGTATGCCAGCAGTACGGTGATGATGCCATTATAAAGGATTCACATCATTTCAGGGTAGACGCAAATTCATCAAATACTGTTGAATTGACGCAGGAGTGCGAGGGCAGAATGGACTTGTGGGATGAGTTCAATCGGAACTTATATAGAATGGATATTACTCTGGAATGCCGGGGAAGCCATGAGGATGAAACGTATTCAGACTCTGATCAGGTATTTTTCGGTAACCGGAGCTTTCGGGCAGAAGGTTCCGTATTCAAGCTGAACGGCAAAAAAACATTTCTTAGGGGTACGCATGATGCAGGAAATTTCCCTATTACAGGGTATCCGTCAATGCAGGCTGAAGACTGGAAACGTATATATTCAACAGCAAAATCCTATGGAATAAACCACTTCAGATTTCATTCATGGTGTCCGGGCGAGGCTGCATTTGCTGCCGCTGATGAAGAAGGAATTATTCTCCAGGCCGAATTGCCGCTGTTTGGTTATACCGCTCCGCCACTGGGTCAGGATGAGGCCAGAGACAGCTTTCTGAGACAGGAACTGTTGAGAATCCTGGGTGAGTACGGAAATCACCCGTCCTTCTGTATGATGTGCATGGGAAACGAGCTTCGTGGAGATTATGAAAAGCTGGCAGGATTTGTAGAACTGGGCAGGAAAACAGACGGCAGGCACCTTTATTCGGCAGCTGCCAACAATGCTGCAGAACCAGTGGTGGGAATAAAACCAAATAAAGGAGATCAATACTATGTTGCCCATGAAGCAAGAATAAACGGGGAAAGGGTTAATAGACGCTGTGAGAGCATTTTCAATAATGAAAGGCCTGAAACGTTGGCCGACTACAGTGAGACACTAAAGGGAATAGACGTTCCGACCATATCACATGAAGTGGGACAGTGGGAGGTTTATCCTGATTTTGATGAAATAAAAAAGTATACAGGTGTTTTAAAAGCTAAAAATTTAGAGGTGTTTAAAGAGTCGGCAGCGGCAAAACAAGTTTTGTACAAAAACAAGGATTTTGTTAAGGCTTCTGGCAAGCTGGCAGTTTTATTGTACAGGGAGGAAATAGAACGCTCGCTGAGAACTGCGGATTATGGAGGCTTTCAGCTTCTTGATATGCATGATTTTCCCGGACAGGGTAGTGCCCTTGTGGGCTGGCTGGACGCCTTCTGGGATTCAAAGGGTCTTGTGGAGCCGCTGGAGTTTAGAAACTGGTGCAATCACTCTGTTCTTCTGGCAGGATTTGAAAAGCGCACCTGGCTTAATACTGAAGTATTCAGGGCTGAGGTTAATTTTGCCAATTACGGCCAAAGTGATTATTCACAGCTTAACATCGTATGGGAACTAACAGACAGTGAAGGCAAAATATATTCCTGCGGTGAATTTAAAAATATCTGTATTCCGCAGGGCAGTCTATCTTATATAGGAGCTGCGTCAGCTGAGCTCAAAAAAGTAAAAACTGCTGAAAAACTCATATTTAAGCTTATTGCAGAAGGATTTAATATTACAAATCAGTGGGATATCTGGGTGTATCCCCATAAGGTGGATATTGAGATACCCGAGGATGTATTTGTTGCCGACAGCTGGAATGACGGTGTGTCTGAAGCTTTGCGCAATGGCGGAACCGTACTTATGCTTGCGGGGACTGTAAAGAATTCCGAGGCAATGTGCTTTACCACACCTTTCTGGAATACACAGATGTTTGAAAACCAGAGAAAAACCATGGGTATTCTGTGTGAACCCAATCATCCTGCTCTGCTGGACTTCCCCACGGAATTCCACGCAAACTGGCAATGGTGGGAACTGCTTGCCGATTCTAAATGTGTCTGTATAAATGAACTGCCGGCGGGATTTGAGTCCATCGTTTCTGCCATTGACCATCCTGTCAGAAATAACAGGCTTGGAGTTATTTTTGAGGCAAAGGTTCTCAATGGAAAACTTCTTGTATGCAGTCTTGATTTGAACGGTGATTTAACCGGGCTTCCTGTGGCAAGGCAGCTAAGGTACAGTATTCTGAATTATATCCGGAGTGAAAGGTTTGAGCCTGAACTCCATGTGGAGGAGAACATTCTGGCAGATATACTGTCAAAAAATACTGCATCCAATTTAAAATTGCTGACAAAGCATATTAAAGCATCAAATACAAAATATTCAAGTAAAGTGGAATATATCCTTGATTCTGATTCGTCTGACTGCTGGATAACTATGGGAGGACAGTACCCGTATGTCATTGATATTGAGCTTATGGAAAGTACGGGGATAAAAGGTTTTACATATTCTCCGAGACAGGATGGCATGACAATAGGACTTATATCCAAATATGAAATATATATTTCCTGTGATCCGGTGCAATACGGCAAGCCTGTTGCTTCAGGAAGCTTTGATAAAACCCTTGAGAAACAGGAGATAATTCTTGATTGGATCGATGACGGCTTTAATGTTACCAGAAGCAAGACGGGCAAATACATAAGATTTGTTGCAGTTGAAGGCTTTAACAATGACAGTGAAGCTGCCATTGGAGGTCTGGACATAATTACCGTATAACGAGGCGATAATAGATGTCCCCCACCTCTACCAGGTGCAAAGGCTACTTATGGTAGCCTTTGGTACCGATTTGGTTTTCAGGCGGTGAGCATATCCAAGGTGTCCATAGTGTTTCTTGGGGCACTATGGACGCCATTGCCTCGTTGAAACGCCGCTGAGGTAAGTAAACTTTTCTACAACCGAAAAGTTTACTTTTGAACCGAGGCGTTATAAGCCAGACGTGGACAGGATATTTCTTGCGAAGATACTGTATTAGAAGTATAACGTGACTGTAGGATTGATTAATGCAGGGTTTGGTAATGCTAATATCCCCTGGGGGACAATGAGAAAAAATCGTTGTTACTCCGGGGGATGTTTTTTTACATAAATATTTTACAGAACCGGTGAATGTGGATATGGTCTTGGTTTGAAAAATACTTTGCAATAAACCGATTATTTTCCGTGTTACCCAAAAATAATCCCTTAAAAAGGAGCAGCAATAATCATATACTATGAACCGTAAAATATACTTTCAAAAAATGCAAACCAGCATTAAGTATCCAAGTAATAAGTTCACATAACTTCAGTCCCAGGCAGCTCGGGCCGCATCTTTGTTCAGACTAACAGTTCAGAAATAATGCAAAATATCACCATTATAGCTTGTTAATGTTTTAGCCTCAATTTAGACATTGAGGCTATTAGAATAAAATATTTAAAACAGAGAGGAGGCTTTGGTTTCTTTAATTGTTGAATTCATCAACTAATTGGCACAACGTTTTAGCAGTATTGGACAAGGTCAAGAAAATATTGACAAGTTAAATTTAAAGGAGGCAAATAATGAAACTGGTAGGTTGGTATAGGAAATGTTTATCCGTGTTTTTAGCTCTGATAATTGCTTTCGGCAGTCTCTTCACATTTGCAGCTTTTCCCGTTGCCGCAGAGAGTGGTACAAATGGTCCAACACAGGCAACCCTCTATGTATCCCCGGAAGGAGACGATAATAATCAGGGAACAATTGATGCGCCTTTTAAAACTCTTGCAAAGGCGAAAGAAACCGTAAGGACTTTGCCTAAGACCGGAGGGGATATCGTCGTTCAAATTGCGGATGGGTTTTATCCGCTTGAGGATACCCTGGTTTTTGACAAAGAGGATTCCGGAAGTGCAAGCTGCACTATCCGCTATGAGGCGGCACCCGGTGCCAAGCCGGTAATCAGCGGCGGTGAGATGCTGGAAAAAGGCGTGTGGACAGAAGCCACCGGTCTTACCCAGACCGGCGGCTTAAAGGCGTATAGAACCACCCTTAACCGGGACGAAAAGTTACGCGCCATATATGTAAACGACAAGCGCGCCAATATGACGCTGAGTCCAACAATAACTTCGACTAACAGAACCACCACAGGTACCCCCACAGTCAGCTTTGACGGTTCCGGTAACCCCTGGGCATGGCAGAACGGCAGCAATATCCGGGCGGCTATCGTATTCAGCGCCAGCGTAGGTCTTACGCCAGAAACGAAAAACCCCCAGAACATTGAAGCCGAAAGCTTGGGCGGCGCCAGATGGGCGAGGCCGTTTGTCTGCTTTGCATCGGCCGAAGCAGCACCGGGAACCAGCAACATGCCAGGCGGCACCATGCTCCGGTTCCAGATGCCATATGCTGCAATTTCACAGTCTTTGAGCAATAACACTCAATACAATCCAGGCAACAATCAGGTAATACGTAATGCTTTTGAGTTTCTTAACAAACGCGGAGATTTTTATTTCGACCAGGCAGAGAGTACGCTTTATTACATCCCGCTGGAAGGCGAGGACATAAATACTGCCGAGGTGGTAATACCAAAGCTTGAGACGGTTGTAGACATAAGAGGGATCCCTGTGGGAGACCGGTTGAACCCTGTTCAGGGCTCTGATGAAGGACGTGTCAGAAACATAACCTTCAATGGGCTGACATTTGCCCACACCGACTATAAGCTGTATGAACTGACGGGTACATATAAACTCAGTGACGGCTCCGGGCCGGTAACCACCAGCTCCCGCGGTTTCGCATCCGTTCAGGGCTGCATAGTAAACAAAGTGTACTTCCCCAGCAGCATAAACTGGCATGAGACCTTCTACCGCGGGTATGACATACCTCCGGCGGCGGTAATGGTCAACGCGGCCAGAAACATCAAGGTGATGAACGGCGAGATCGGGCTTACCGGCTTTAACGGCATCCACCTGGAAAATGATGTAAAGGATTGCGAAGTTACCGGCAACTATATCGTAGATACGCTCAGCTCGGGTGTTGTAGTGGGACATCCCACGCATATCTATGAAAACGATGAGGCCATTAAGCATGAATCAAGTATTTCGGCCTCAGGCACACCAATACGGAACTGGGCCGGCGTTGACAAGGAAAAATATACGGCGGGTACCGAAGCAGTGCCGCAGGATATTTATATTACAAACAACTTTTTGTACAGGAACTGCTACGGTTTCCCGGGCGCCAACTCACTGACCTCTTTCTACACAACTAACATGCAGGTATTGCACAACTTCCTGTATGACTCCACTTACGGCGCCATGAGTATCGGCTGGGGCTGGTGCGAATATGACGGGTTCGGCTATACCAGCCATGGTACCGACAAGAATGGCAGCCCTTACGCCGGCACAAATGAAACAAGCCTTGCAAGGTCACCGGCAATCTCTACGACCTCCAGGGATAACAAAATAAACTATAACAGGGTAGAGGAAATCTGTACGGTAGTAAACGACTCCGGTGCCATTTACTCACTGGGACGCCAGGGTGATCCGGGTAATTTGCCCGACGGAGGGACTTGGGACACTGTCAAAAGTTTGTCCAGCAGCCCCGTCACCGACCCCGGCAATAACTGGAATCCTGACAACTGGACGAATTTCACCGAGATGAACTACAACTTCCTTAATCCAAATGCCACTAACAGACCTCAGGATTCCAACAACTGGACCAACGGATTCCATCCCGACGAAGGCAGCACATTCATAAAGATGATAGGCAACGTCGTGCAGTCCAAGCTCTCATATGCCCAGGGACAGAGCCGTGCATATGAGTTTAACAACTGGAAGCGCAAAAGCGATATGATAGCTGTCGATGGTTATGTGGACGGGAATAACAACCAGAATGGCGGCCCCAGAATTACTTATAATAATTACAAAAGCGAAGACCGCATTTGGCCGGTTAAGGGCAACGAAATCGTTCTGAATTCGGGCCTTACCGACGAATACGTTCATATGATCCCAAAGAGCCTCATAGCCGATACCGAGTTTGAGCTGGCTTCCAACGTCATCCTGGGTAAAGGCGAAACGCTGAACCGCAGGGGTCTGCTAAAGGCTGAAGACACTGTCTGGCTGGCGCCCGCGAACACAACTGTATTTACGGCAGGCAATAATATGACAAAAGCTGCCGGCAACGAAAAGACTATCACCGCTCCGTCTGCCTCAGGAGAATACAAACTATATATAGTGTATGGAGACGGCACAGCAACGGCCACTTCAAAGTATACGGCATACGTAGACGCCAGTGGTTCGGCAGTCAATGTGGAAGACGGGAAAAGTTATGAAGTTTCAGGGGTACGCCCTCTTAAACTGACTTTAAGTGAAGATTACACCTACAAGCTCAACGGCAAGTCGGTAACTAGCGGGTACGAAATCGCCACCGAAGGAAGCTGGACTTTGGTACTCAGTACTTCGACCAAGCCGAATGCCAAAACCATAAACTTTACCACCACAGTATCACTGGCAAACAAGCTGCTCCCGGCTGATGTGTCAGTGGCTCCCGGCGGGACGGTCAGGTTTGCGTACGACTTGAACGACGCCACAAAAGAGATATGGATTTCCTCATCCAGCGACGGAAATTTTGTTGAAAGCGACAAGGAAACAAAGACCTCCGGCAACAAGCTGGGGATGACGGCTCCAAATATACCAGGTCCATACGTTATTTTTGTACGATCCAGTGAAGGACAAGTACTTGGCCAGTCACATGCCCGTGTTGTGGTGCGTGACATGACACCTGTGGATATTCCTAGAAATGGTCTTGACCTATGGCTTAAGGCAGATGAGGGTGTGAGAACAGATGACACCGGCAATGTTACTGGATGGAAAAATATGGGATCGGTTTCCGCAACGCTTGTCCCGGCCAATGTCACCAGCAGCGGCGGTGATAATCTTGGACAGCCAAACGGCAACCCAACACTGAAGAAAGATGTATACGACTATGTGGACTTTGCAGCCATGTCAAGGCCTCTGAAAGCTGCAGGCTTCAAGGATTATAACGGTAAAACGCAGATGACCATATTCACGCTGGTTAACCCGACAGCCACAGCCAACAACTCCAGTGACCAAACCGGCATTGTATATTTCGGATTGAACGAGGCCGACGGAAGTTGGGCCGGCAACGATGGTTGGAGCGGTATTAACCTGGGTGTAGGAACAAACAGAGTTAACCTCCGTTTTGGTAACGCGGATGGAGCCAAACAGGGCGGCGGAGAAAGTATTTCAACAACCATCAGCGGTCTGGCCAGCGTTCGGGCGCAGCTAAACGGAGCCAATCGAGACGTTTATGTTAATAATAATCGTATCGGCGGGGGATCCAACTCTACGGCGCTTAAGGGAAACAGAACGGATCTGGGCATAGGTTACACTATGGCGGCTAAAACTCCCTACCGTTTCCTTGGAAGAGTCGCGCAGGTTCTCATCTATGACAGGGTACTGACAACTGACGAGATTGCCAAGGTAGAAACATATTTTAATGAGGTTAAAGCCGGCAGAGGCGGAACCGCAAACCCAACCGGCCCGGTGGTGGACAAAACCCTGCTGACCGCTTTGATTAAGGACGTCAATAACCAGGACAATACGATTTATACGAAGGAGTCCTGGAACGCTTTTGCAGGTGCTTTAAGCGAAGCCAAAACTGCCGCCTCAAATAATGAGATCAGTCAGGAAGCAGCAGACAATTCATATTATGCACTGCGCAATGCGTTCAACGCGCTTAGCCTGTTACCAAGCGGTATTGGGACTGCTGCATACGGTACTCCTGTTCTCGGCGGCTCCGAGCTCGACCCGATCTGGAACACCACCGTATCGCTGCCCATCATTAAGCATCTGACAATGGCAAACGGCCCGACGAACGGCTCTGCTAAAGTGCTGTGGGACGACGCCAACCTGTATGTGCTGGCGCGTGTAAATGACCCTGTGCTGAACAGCAGCAGCGGCAATGCGCACGAGAAGGACTCGGTCGAGATTTTTGTGGATGAGACCAACAGTAAGGCAGCCTCCTTCGGTACGGGTATGGGGCAATACCGTATTAACTATCTCAATGAGAAAAGCTTTAATCCAGGCAGTATCAGTACCGGGTTTGAATCCTATGCCAAAATAGTGGATGGCGGATATTACATTGAAACCAAGATCCCCTTTAAGGCTGTAGTTAATGGAGAACCTGTGCTTCCCAAGATTGGTCACGTAATCGGATTTGATGCGCAGATCAATGACGCGGGGGCAGCCGGAAGCCGTCAGGACGTTATAATGTGGCACGACCAGAGCGGATCGTCCTGGAATAACGGTTCACAATGGGGTGTGGTCACACTTGTAAAGAACGATACAGCCGCACCTACATGGCCGCAGGCAAGTACGGTGACAGCATCGAACTTAGGAGTAGATGCCGTTACGTTAAATTGGACGCCTGCAGAGGACGACACCGGAGTAACAGCTTATGAAATCTACAAAGGGACCGATAAAATCGGTACAGTAGCCGGAAATATTAACAGTTATGAAGTTATGAACCTCAATGCAGGTACTGAATATACTTTCTCGGTTCAGGCAGGCGACGAGGCAGGAAATATCAGTACAGACGGTCCAACAGTTACTGTATCCACCCTGCCGGATAACGGACAGACAGATACAACAGCGCCGACCTGGCCCCAGACAAGTACGGTGACAGCTTCAGCCATAGGAATAAATGCTGTTACATTAAATTGGACACCGGCAGAGGACGACACCGGAGTAACAGTATATGAGATTTACTGCGGAACAGATAAAATCGGTACGGCAGCAGGAAACATAAACCGCTATGATGTCATGAATCTCAATGCCGAAACCGAATATACCTTCACTGTTCAGGCAGGAGACGAGGCAGGAAATATCAGTACAGACGGTCCAACAGTTACATTATCTACTTTACCGGATAATGGACAAGGTGATACACAAGCACCGTACTGGCTTGACGGAAGCAGTATTACTGTAGCAGAAGTTTCCCAAACCGGTATGACTCTCAACTGGCCGGCAGCCCAGGATAATGCGGCTGTAACAGGCTATGCCATATACAACGGAGATATGCAGTTGGCAGTGGTACAGGGGAATGTAACCAGCTATACGGTGTCAGGCTTGAAGGCCGCAACACAGTATACATTTACCATAAAGGCCAAAGATGCAGCCATGAACTGGAGTGAACCTGGTCTCTCGGTAACAGAAACCACCAGACAGGAAGAACAGCAGGATAACTCTGCACCGTACTGGCTTGACGGAAGCAGTATTACTGTGTCCGAAGTTTCCCAAACCGGAATGACTCTCACCTGGCCGGCGGCGCAGGATGATGTGGTTGTAGCAGGCTATGCCATATACAATGGAGATATTCAGGTGGGAGTAGTACTGGGAAATGTAACCAGCTATATGGTGTCAGGCTTAAATGCCGCAACACAGTATACCTTTACCATAAAGGCCAGAGATGCGGCCATGAACTGGAGTGAACCTGGTCTCTCGGTAACAGAAACTACCAGACCGGAAGAACCGCAGGATACCTCTGCACCGGTATGGCCCGAAGGAAGTACGCTTTCAGTGTCGGGAATATCCCAGACAGGTCTTTTGCTGAACTGGCCTGCAGCGCAGGATAATATGGCAGTAGCCAAATACAAGGTATATAAAGATTCGATATTAATTGCAACAGTTAATGGAAATACAAACAGCTACTATGTCAGCGGATTGTCTTCCGGAACCTCCTATGAGTTTTCGGTTCAGGCTGGAGATGCTGCCGGCAACTGGAGCAGCGACGGCCCGTCTGTTTACGCAACCACTAATTCAGGCAGCAGCAACAGCGGAGGCAACGGCGGCAGTGGAACCGGCAGCAGTGGAAGTACTACGACACCTGCGGAAACAACAGTTCCCGGTAATGTAAAAACAGCCGCACCTGTTGTGGATACAGCCAAGGGCATTGCAAAGGTTACAGTTGACGCAAGTGCACTTGCAAGAGCATTAACCCAGGCGAAGGTTGCTACAGTGGAAATTCCAAAGACAGCAGGAATGAATGCCTACGTGGCAAGCTTGCCGTCATCGGCTCTTACATCGGGTGACACTTCAAAGGCAATTCAGGTTGTAACAGAATTAGGCACTGTAGTAGCACCCTTGAACATGCTCTCTGCAACTGATTGGGCAGGAGCAGACAGGGTTGAGCTTTTCATTGAAAAAGTCGGCACGGCAGGCCTTGATTCTGCCAAGAAGGCAGCAATCGGAGACAAACCTGTGTTTGATGTAAAGCTTATTGTAAATGGAAAGGAAAAAGCCTGGAGCAATACAGGAGCAAAATTAACCATTAAAATACCTTATGCTCCAACTTCAGCCGAACTTGCAAACAGCGAGTATCTGACAGTATGGTACATAGATGCAAATGGCAGGGCAATACAGATGAAGGATGCCAAATATGTTCCGGCTGAAAAAGCCATGGTATTTACCACTGATCACTTGAGCAAATATGCCGTAGTGTACACAAAGGTAAACTTCAGCGATATGCAGAAGCACTTCTGGGCAGCAGAGGCGGTAAAAGCCCTTGCAGAAAACGGAATATTGGAGGGTACCTCGGATACGGCATTCAGCCCCGGACAAAAAATCACAAGAGCGGAATATGTAGCATGGCTTGTAAGAACGCTTGGACTTGCTGCGGATATACAGGACAATTTCAGCGATGTGAAGGAAACGGACAAATATTACAGGGAAATAGGCATAGCAAAGGCACTTGGCATAACAGCCGGTTTTGAAGGTAAATTCAGCCCCGGCAGGGAAATATCCAGACAGGAACTGGTAACCATGACCGTAAATGCGTTAAATAAAGCAGATAAGGCATTGGAGAAGGGTACCGTACAGGATCTCAGGAAATATACCGATGCCGGAAGGATTGCAAAATATGCCGTAGAGAACATGGCTACTATGGTCAGGATGGGCTTTATAACCGGAGACAGCAAGACAACTCTGAATCCGACGGGAGCCACCACCAGAGCAGAAGCAGCTGCAATACTCTACAAGATCTATTCAAAGTAATGGTAGTTTTTTAAAAGCGGCCGCTGCAAAACTCAAACGTGTTTTGCAGCGGCCTTTTTGGTGTGCCAGGCATGGACACAATCTTAAAGGGTGTTTCCGGTGACGAGAAATCTGAAGGAAGCCATCGGAAAATCTCTGGTCTGATGAACAGAAATCACATGAGACGTAAGCTGGTGGATAAGGTTGCCAACAAACTCATTTGTCTAATTCGTAAAAAATTATAACTTTTTAAAATAATACTCCATTGTTTTGACCATGGCCAATTTTTATAATTAAGATATCAAGTTGCCAGAAAATAGCTAAGGCAGGGGGATGAATGAATGGAGAAGTCAACTGTATTGCTGGAAATGACAGGCATATCAAAAGTTTTTCCAGGTGTCAGGGCACTTCAGAATGTTGATTTTAGACTTAGAGCGGGTGAGATCCATGCACTCATGGGAGAAAACGGGGCCGGAAAATCCACGCTTATAAAGGTTCTGACCGGCGTATACGGACGGGATGCAGGAACCATGAGCCTGGAGGGAGAGCAGATAACTGTAAAAAGCCCTCAGGAGGCTCAAAGTGCAGGAATAAGTACGGTATATCAGGAAGTAAATCTTTGTCCTAATTTATCTGTGGCCGAAAACATTTATATAGGCCGTGAACCAATGAAATTTGGAAGGATTGATTGGAGGGAGATAAACAAAAGGGCAAAGGATGCACTTGCCAGACTGGAGCTTGATATCGATGTTACCAAGGTTTTAAATACCTACTCGGTTGCTGTGCAGCAGATGGTGGCAATCGCAAGAGCAGTAGATATAAAGGCAAAGGTACTTGTTTTGGATGAACCAACGTCAAGTCTTGATGAAAACGAAGTGGAAAAGCTGTTTGAAATAATGAAAAAGCTTAAGTCCAATGGTATAGGAATCATATTTGTCACTCATTTTTTGGATCAGGTTTATCAGATATGCGACAGGATCACCGTGCTAAAAAACGGTGAGCTGATAGGTGAATATGAAATATCTCAGCTGCCCAGGTATGAACTGGTTTCCAGAATGCTTGGAAAGGAAGTGGATGAATTTGCGGCGCTTGAAAATTCAAAAGTATTTAACAAGCAAGGGAAAAAGCCATTCATAGAGGCAAAAAATGTAGGCCGCAGAGGAACGATAAACTGCTTCAACCTGAGTCTTGTCGAGGGTGAAGTACTTGGACTTACAGGTTTACTGGGTTCGGGAAGAACCGAAATGGCAAGGCTGTTCTTTGGTGCCGACAAAATAGATTCTGGGGAATTGGTTATAGATGGAAATAGAGTTCATTTAAACTCTCCCATCGATGCTATAAATAATGAGATAGCCTTTTGTCCGGAGGACAGAAAGCAGGAGGGCGTTATTGGTGATTTATCGGTCAGAGAAAATATCATATTGGCACTTCAGACCAAAAGGGGTATAGCCGACAGGCTTACAAGAAAGGAACAGGAGAAAATAGCAGACGATTATATCAGGCTGCTTAATATAAAGGTATCCTCGCCTGAGCAGCTTCTAAAAAATTTATCGGGCGGAAATCAGCAAAAGGTCATCCTTGCCAGATGGCTGGTTACCAGGCCAAGGTTGCTGATTCTTGATGAGCCTACCAGAGGTATAGATGTAGGCACCAAGACAGAAATTCAAAAGCTGGTTTTGGGCCTGGCGGGTGAGGGCCTGGCGGTAATGTTCATATCCTCAGAGCTGGATGAGACTGTCAGATGCTGCAATCATGTTGCCGTATTGAGAGACAGGAATATGATAGGCGAACTGTACGGAGAGAATGCAAACCAGACTACAATAATGCAGACAATTGCAGGAGGTGCAAAACAATGAACCTTGAGTCAGTCATTGGTATAACAAAAAAGCGATTGTTTTGGCCTCTTTTTACATTTGGAATCATTCTGTTATTTGATTTTCTGGCAATACCCGGGTTTTTCTCAATACAATTCCGTGACGGCAACTTTTTTGGAAGACCTGTGGATATACTTAACCGCGGATCGGTATATGCCATACTGGCCGTGGGAATGACACTGGTAATTGCAACGGGCGGCATCGACATTTCGGTAGGCTCGGTACTAGCTATATCTGGAGCAATAGTTGCAACAATGCTGGGTTCGGGTTTTGAGGCGAAAATTCCCATGCTACTGTGTATCCTTGCAGCTGTGGGGGTGTGTACCATTATCGGCTGCTGGAACGGTTTGCTGGTATCAAAAATAGGTGTTCAGCCGGTTGTGGCAACACTGATACTTATGGTGGCTGGAAGAGGAATTGCACAGCTGATCACAGGAGGTAATATCCCCACAACGCAGTATCAGCCCTTTACATATGTAGCAGGGTTTATTCCGGGTATTCCGCTGCCAACCTCGGTTTTTATTGCAGCAGTTGTTGTAATATCAGCATTGCTGGTAACTAAGAAGACCGCTCTGGGCATGTTTATTGAAGCTATGGGAATAAATTCCAAAGCCAGCCGCTTTTCGGGTATAAAGGTTTCAAGACTGATATTCATGACATATGCTTTTGCCGGCTTGTGCGCAGGTATTGCAGGCCTTATAGCCTGTTCCCAGATAAAAGCTGCCGACGCCAATAATGCTGGACTATTAATAGAAATGGATGCCATACTGGCGGTTGCCATCGGAGGGACTTCACTTGCAGGAGGAAGGTTTTCAATAGGAGCAAGTGTTATCGGTGCCCTGATTCTTCAAACGCTTACCACTACTCTTTATGCACTGGGAGTTTCTCCTCTGGCGCTGAACGTGGTTAAAGCTCTTGTTGTAATTGCAATTTGTCTCATTCAGGCCGAAGAGTTCAGAAAAAAAATAGCTGAAATGGTATACAGAGAGAGGAGTGTGAAAAATGCGAAAGCTTAAGATAAATGCTTCCCAGTTTTCCCTTCTGATTACCATATTGCTGTTTATAGCTTTGTTTGCCGCAGGCTCTGTAAAGTACCCTAATTTTTTCTCACTTCAGGTTTTCTGCAACCTACTGATAGATAATTCCACCTTACTGGTTATATCTGTAGGAATGACTTTTGTTTTAATAATCGGCGGAAGCGGAATAGATATCTCGGTCGGTTCGGTAATTGCCCTGGTGTGCATGGCCTCGGCGTGGCTTTGTCAGAATACCGGCCTGGATGCTTTTACCATAATGGGCCTTATGATTTTGCTGGGTGCCGTATTTGGTTTTGTACAGGGAATCTTTATCACTTATTTAAAAATGCAGCCCTTCATAGTAACACTGGCCGGTCTGATGCTTGCCAGAGGGCTGACTGCGCTGATAAGTGAAAATACTATAACCATATCAAACAAGACATATGTCACTTTGGCACAGGCAAAAATACATATATTCGGAACAGGTGCCTACATCCGTTCAGGTGTAATAATTGCACTGGTTGTGCTCGCTACTGCCTGGTTCGTACTTTCCTATACCAGATTCGGAAGAAACATTTACGCCATAGGCGGGAACGAACAGTCGGCAATTCTGATGGGACTTCCGGTTAACCGTACAAAGGTTGCAGTATATACCTTGAGCAGCATGTGTGCTGCCCTGGCAGGTATAGTATTCAGTCTCTATATGCTTTCAGGCTATGTGCTTCATGGACAGGGGATGGAAATGGATGCAATAGCTTCCACTGTAATAGGCGGAACCACACTGACAGGCGGTGTGGGAGGCGTTGTGGGTGCATTTTTCGGTGTACTGATTAACGGTACCATAAAGACTATAATTATGTTCCAGGGAACGCTTAGCTCCTGGTGGACCAGAATTGTAATGGCTGCATTGCTATGTATATTTATTGTAATTCAAAGGCTCCTGTCCATGAAAAGTATCGAAGGAGTGAACAGTAAAAAAAGTAATACCGGAAAACTCGGCAAAAAAACTGGAAGTGCTGCAAAACAAATATAGATTTTACCTTCCGGACAATACATCGGTAGAAGAGGTTCTATCGGTGTATTGTTTTGTAATGCTATCATATGAAAGTGTTTTGTATGGCGGGTATATTGACTGTTAATGGAAATTTATATTAATATAGTTTTTGGAGGTAATGTTATGAATTTAAGGATAAAATTGCCTGAAAGAAACAAAAGCAGACTGACTTCCAGCTTATTAAGGCGTGTTTCACTGCGAAAGAGGCTGCTTTTTTCCTTTAGTACCATTATTATTGTAATGGTAAGTATCAATCTTCTGATTGTAATCAGTTTTAATAATTATTCAGTTCAATATAATAACATAATCACGAATATAACCCGGGCAAACAGCTTGAACGGTACATTTCAGAGGGACATTGACTATGAGATGTACTTTATTGTTTCGGGTACCAAAAAATATAAAGAGGCTGATCAGTATAAAATTATTGAAAATTTTGAAAAGACCATACATCAGATAATAGATTCCACCAATGATCCCGCAAGACTGCTGGATCTTGATATCATTCTGAGAACGCTGGGCTCCATGAGTAAATATGTGGATGAAATCGGAGTGCAGATTGCCTCAAAAAAGCCTGTTGAGGAGCAAATGATAACGCTGGATCAGGTAAGGTCCATATCAAGTCTCATAAACCGTGAAATTCAGGATTACATAATGTATGAGGTGAATACCTGTGGAGTAATTAATTCACAGCTTCAAAAAAGCATTAATAACTGGCTGCTTTTCAATGTAATAACATTGGGCTGCCTGATAATAGTATCATTTATAGTTGCCTGGTATATCTCGGGCAGTGTGTCAAACCCTGTAAAAAACCTGCAGAAGATGACAAAAGTGGTTTCCACAGGTAATTTTGACGAACGGATTATAGATGTCAACAGCGATGAGATTGCTGAATTGGGCCACAGCTTTAATATTATGACAATAAAAATAAAGGGACTTATGGATGAACGCATAGAAAAGCAAAAGAAGCTTAAAAATGCAGATTTCAAGGTGCTGCAGGCTCAGATAAATCCTCATTTCCTGTATAATACACTTGATACCATTGTGTGGATGGCTGAAGCCGGGCATAACGACAAGGTGATTCATCTGGTACGAGAACTGTCAAATTTTTTCAGGAAGAGCATAAGCAAAGGCAGGGATGTCATTACCGTTCAAGAGGAAATAGAACATGTAAGCAGCTATTTGTCCATTTTGAAGGTCAGATACAGGGATACCCTGGATTATTCCATACAGGTGACTGATTCAATATATAACTTTAACATTCCCAAGTTTACGCTTCAACCATTGGTGGAAAATGCACTTTATCACGGTATAAAGAATAAACGCGGAAACGGAAAAATCATAGTCAGAGGCAGGCTGACAAATGAACAGGAAATGATTTTTGAGGTTATTGACAACGGGATAGGTATGGATGAAGAAAAGCTTGGTGCAGTCAAACGCTCACTGGAGCTGGAACATGAAGAAAACACTGATGCCGGAAGTTTCGGAATGAGCAATGTGCACCAGAGAATACAGCTATACTACGGAAATAAATACGGGCTTGAAATAAGCAGTGCAATAAATGAAGGAACACAGGTCTCGGTGACCATTCCTTTGGAGACCATCAAGTTATAGTCAGCCGCTTTCCTAGCCGCATTATTTCATTGAATATTGATTAGAGGGTAACATTTAAGGGGGAAGTCCATATGTATAAGGTTTTTCTTGTTGAAGATGAGATTGTAATGCGCGAAGCGATACGTGACAGTATCAGGTGGGAGCAGCACGGTTTTAATTTTTGCGGAGAAGCTCCGGATGGTGAGATAGCATTGCCGTTGATTGAAGAGGTGAAGCCTGATATTCTTGTTACCGATATCAGGATGCCTTTTATGGACGGCCTGGCCCTTTCAAGAGTAATAAAAAAGAATATCCCAAAGATTAAGATAATCATTTTAAGCGGTCATGATGAGTTTAACTATGCAAAGGAGGCACTTAACATAGGAGTTGAAGAATATCTCCTCAAACCTGTGGATTCAGTTCAGCTGATTGAAACTTTAAAACGGGTGTCATCCAAACTGGACTCTGAAAACAATGAAAGAATCAGGCTTGAAAAGCTTGAGGTCCAGCTGGAAAGTGAAAAGGCAGTCTTAAGGGACAAATTTTTGGGAGAATTTATACTTGGCTGGCTTAACAGCAATGAAGCCATAGAGCAGAGCACAGGCTTCAATATTGTATTGTTTTCAAAATGGTATTCGGTACTGTATATTGATTCCTCCAACGACTTGCGCAAAACAGAGTGCATAGAGAAGATAACAGGCAGACTGGAGGGGAACAATCCCAATATAATTTGTTTTCACAGGAGCAAGGACTATATTGTCCTGCTCAAGGGGGAGAATGAAGCAATCCTTAACAATAAAGCCGAAACCCTGTCGGAAAATATAAAGGAACTCGCTAAAAAAGAGTATGGCTATGATCTAATATTGGGTATGGGCTGTACTGTGGATCGTATGCAGAACGTACCAAGATCCTACAGGGAAGCAGAGGCAGCCTGTAAATACAGAAATCTAATTAAAAATAAAACCATAACAAATATAACTGATATCCGTCTGGAATCCGACTCAAAGGGCATACTTCCGAAGTTTGATGAAGTAAACTGGGATGATTTTTTTGTTTACGGCACAAAAACTCAGGTTCCGGAAACCATCGAGAGGTATGCAATATGTCTTGAAAAGTCGGGAACCCAGTCCTTCCTGTATATGTACTATTCCTTTGTAAATATTATACTGGCTGCACGCAGGTTTGTTGAAGGGCTTGGAGCCAAGCTTGAGAATATCCTACCTGAGATAGCAAATGTCGGGGATATAGCCTGCAGTTTAGATTCCATCACCCATTTCAGGGAAATCATATCCCTGACAGTAGAAAAGGTTATCGACTATAGAAATGCTGCCTCGGATAACAGATATGCCTACATCATTGCCTCTGCCAAGGAATTTATTTCAGAGAAATACGGTGACGCCAACCTGTCCCTGTCAACCGTGGCATCAAGGGTAAAGATGAGTCCCAGTCATTTCAGCACAATCTTTGCCGCTGAAACGGGAGAAACCTTTATAGAATATCTGACAAGGGTACGTATAAACAAGGCAAAAGAACTTTTGAAGACAACCAATATGCTGTCAGCCGACATAGCTTATGAGACAGGCTATAATGATCCCCATTATTTCAGTAATTTGTTTAAGAAACAGACCGGATATTCACCAAGAAATTTTAAAAAGTTAGTTTGAGGAATCTGTAGAAAATTTTACAAGTGATGCTGAAAAAAATATAACTTTAAAAAATTTTACGAATTATGGTAGATATACTTAAAAAATAATCATAACTTTTTCAAAAAAAACTCCATTTGTTGTGAAAGGGTACGGATATATAATGTACGTATAAAAGGTAACGGGAATAAGTTACTATATTTTTTAGGAGGCGAGTATATGAAAATGAGAAAAATGTTAGCTGTTATAATGGCTGCAGTTGTGTCGTTATCAATTGGAGCATGCGGAGCGGATTCATCAGGCAGCGGTTCAAGTAATGCTGCTCCGTCAGGAACTGCGGCAGCATCTAATAATTCGGAAAAGAAAATAGTACTTGGTTTTGCCCAGGTTGGTGCCGAATCGGGCTGGAGAACAGCTAATACAACAAGTATTCAGGAATCGGCCAAAGGAGCGGGAATTGATCTTAAATTCAGTGATGCTCAACAAAAACAGGAAAATCAGATTTCTGCCATCCGTAGTTACATAGCGCAAAAAGTTGATGTCATTGCTTTCTCACCTGTAGTTGAAACAGGCTGGGATGCGGTTTTACAGGAAGCAAAGGATGCAGGAATTCCTGTAGTGCTGACAGACCGTGCTGTTAAAATGGAGGACGGTAAAAAAGCCGAGGACTACTATGTAACCTTCCTTGGCTCGGATTTCAGACTGGAAGGCGAAAGAGCCGCTCAATACCTGCTGGACAATGCTGCAAAGCTTTTCCCCGGAAAGAAGGAAATCAGCATATACGAACTTGAAGGAACTGTCGGTTCGGCTCCTGCCATTGACCGGAAAGAAGGCTTCGACAAGAAAATTGTTACAAGTACCGATGTAAAATTTAATATAGTAAAGTCACAATCTGGAAACTTCACCCGTGCTGAAGGACAGCAGGTTGCGGAATCCTGGCTGAAATCAGATGCAGACAAAATGGATGTTCTCTTCTGTCACAATGATGATATGGGACTTGGAGCCATCCAGGCCATAGAAGCTGCCGGCAAGAAACCGGGCAAGGATATAATCATAGTTGGTATAGATGGTGTCAAAGGTGCATTTGAAGCTATGGCAGCCGGTAAATACAACTGTTCGGTAGAATGTAATCCTCTGATTGGGCCCCAGTTGATGGATATTGTCAGGAAGATAATGGATGGAAAAACTGCTGACATACCAAAGAGAATTGAGTCTGAAGAAGGTGTATTCACACAGGAACAGGCTGCTGCTGAACTGCCAAACCGCAAGTATTGATATATGGCAAAAACTTGATATAAAAGTGTTTTCAGCTTTTAAGCTTTACCGTAGGATTTCAAGTCCTACGGCTTTTCTTTTGCCCCAAATCCTGCTGGGAAATTGTTATTAACATCAATCTGCCGGGTTTGGTGCTTATCCATTGGCTTTTTCTATTTGTGTGTAAACTAAGGAAGTCCGTAGAGAGATTCGGACATTGCTGAGTCTCTCCTACACTTGTCCGGCAAATAAAGCCTTTAGGTAGAAATTTATGAGAGAGCGTGGTATTTTTAAAAATAAAAATCTTAAAATATTGTACAAAAATTGTAAGAAATTGAACAGGATTCTTGGTTATATGTGCTAAACTCTTGTTGAAGGAGGAGAAAAGAATGAAGAAAAGCAAGTCAATCAATGCGGAAGTTGCTTTCCCATATATAATGATTTTACCAACACTGTCGATAATTTTTATCTTTTTGCTGTATCCCATTGGTAATACATTCTACTTGAGTACGCAGAACCATGTATTGACAAATCTAAAAGATTCCGGATTTATTGGACTGGAGAATTTCAAAACTTTATCAGTTGATGGGGTTTTCTGGAAATCTGCTTTTAATTCAATAATATGGACATTTGCAAATGTTGGAATACAAGTTATTTTGGGATTAGTTACCGCTCTTTTGTTAAATATGGATTTCAAAGGCAGGGGGTTATTCCGGGCATTAATGTTTACACCATGGGCAGTAGGCGGTATTTTGGTGGCGTTAATTTTTGGGTTCATGTTTAATGAAAGCATCGGTGTTATTGGAGATTTATTAATGAAATTGGGACTTGTAAACCAGAAAGTATCCTGGTTCTCATCAGGGAATTCATCAATGCTGGCAATTATAATTGCAAACACCTGGAGAGGTGTACCGTTTTTTACTGTCAGCATTCTTTCCAGCTTGCAAACTATTCCGCTTGAAGTTTATGAATCTGCCGATGTGGATGGTGCCAACAGCTGGGTGAAGTTTTCCAGAATTACAATGCCGCTGATTAAGGATACACTTATATTGACAACCTTACTCAGAACAATCTGGACCTTAAATGTCGTAGACCTGATATACGGTATGACAAACGGAGGTCCGAATTTTTCAACATTAACTATTCCAGTTTATATCATGAAGCTGTTTAATGAATCATTAAACATGGGATATGCCTCGGCGGTGGCAGTAGTTATGATAATAATACTTATGATTTTTTCAGCTGCATATTTAAAAATTGGAAAATACGGTGAGGAGGAATATTATTAATGCCGGCAGAGAAAATAAAAAAATTAATTACAATTTATATTCCTGTTATTTTTTGTTCTCTTACCACATTATTCCCGTTCTATTGGTTTTTGTGCACTTCATTAAAACCGGAGAGATCAATAATGCAATTACCGCTGGAATATTTCCCCAGCCAAATCACCGGAGAGAACTATTTAAAAATCACAAATAATTTTGGTTTTTCACATTATTTTATAAACAGCCTTATAGTATCAATTACGACAACCCTGCTTATTATAGTAATTGCCATAATGGGAGGATATGCAGTATCCAGATACAAGTTTCGGGGAAAAAAGGGATTTATGCTTCTGCTATTGCTGACCCAGATGCTACCGGGAGTTGTTATTTTAATTCCGTTGTTCAGTATATTTAACAAGCTGGGGCTTATTAACAACCTTGGGTCATTGGTTATTACCTATACTGCTATAAATCTTCCGTTTTGCCTCATTATGATGAGCGGATTTTTCTCCAGCCTTCCTCCAACATTGGAAGAGGCTGCAATGATTGATGGATGTTCCAGGTGGAGAGCCATTTTTACGATTATTGTACCGGCAATTATGCCTGGAGTTGTATCAAGCGGTGCATTCGCTTTTGTAAATGCGTGGAATGAATTCATATTTTCATTAAATTTCATAAATCAATCCAGTAAATTCACTCTACCCATTGGATTAAGTATGATGAAGGGAGAATTCACTGTAAATTACGGGGGACTTGCAGCTGGAACAATAATTTCGCTTGTCCCGGTATTGCTGATTTTCTGTTATATCCAAAAATATTTGGTAAAGGGATTGGCAGCCGGTGCAGTAAAAGGGTAGGTTCGACACATCATGTCGCACAGATAATACATCCTATAAATTGCTGCAGAAATATATAGGATGAGATAACAATTACTGCATTTGGTAAAAACAAATAAAGCCCAATAAAGTTCAAAAATTAAAAGAGAAAAGAGGATAAAAATATGAAAAAGAGAATCCTGTCAGCATTACTTTCTGCAACAATAGCTGCAAGTGCTTTAGCAGGCTGCGGAACTGCAAAAAACGATGAAAAGACAAATGATGTACAGCAGTCGGCAATAGAATTCTGGTATCATGACGGAAATGAAACTTCCAATGGAATATTTGCCGAGCTAATTTCAAGATTTCAAAACAAATACCCCCAATATAAGGTTAATTATGTAGGCTTGCCCTCGGATTCCTATCTCCAGAAATACAATACCGCTATTGCAACAAACTCAGTACCGGATACCATGAGCGTCCGGGATCAGGATATCTCGGCAATAGTGAATCAGGAAGCGTTATTGGATCTGGAAGACACAATTAATAATTTTGATGAAAAGGCCAGTCTAAACAAAGCTGTACTTGAAGCAGTAAGAAATTGTGCTATTGACGGTAAACTGTACGCTTTTCCTGAATATTTTACATGTGATATTTCATGGGCAAATACAGCATTAATGAAAGAAAAAGGTGTCGAGGTTCCCAAAACCATTGATGAATTTATGGCTGCCTGTAAGAAATATGCAGACGCGGCAAATGGAAAATATTTTTATTCGCTGAGAGGTGGCACGGGGTCTATGGAAAACCTTCTGGACTTTTTGTTCACATATGCGGATCAGGACAGCTTATTTGACAAAGAAGGAAACTGTGTATTAGATCAGCCGATTTTTACTGAAGCTCTGGATGCATATGCAAGCATTTACTGGAATGGCTGGACATCAAAAGACAGTGTTACAAATGGCTTTAAAGAGATGGTTGCAGAGTTTGGTTCAGGAACAAGCATGTATATATCCCACAATTCATCTTCTCTGGCAGAGCACAAGAAAAACCTGGGTGAGGGTAATTTCATAAATATATTTGGACCGGCTAATAAAAATGGCAATGTTGTTACAAAGAACCTCTCCTTTACAGGCTTTGCAGTTACAAAGAAGGCCAAAAATCCGGAAGGTGCTATTGAATTTGTGAAGTTTTTAGCCAACTCGGAAAACCAATCGTATTTATGTGAAAAAGAGGGCAGGGTTCCTGCTAATGAAATGGTATACAAGAAAGACTGGTATCGGAATGACAAATATATGAAAGTTTATACGGAATTATTGAACTCGGATCATGTGAAGTTTATTACACATCCGGTTTGGTTATCGGGATGGGGAGATTTTAAAGCCAAATATCAGGAACCGGATTTACAGGCTGTCATTCTGAAGGACAAGACATCAAAGGAAGTGCTGGCAAGCTGGGCTGCATATTTGACAAAACTGCAGAAAGAATACTTAAATTCCAATAAATAAACGGAGGGTAACGGTGGACATATATAAACAGGCATATGAAGAAAATATTCGTTTTGAGCGTGCGGTACTTTATAAATTCAAACCTATAAAAATCCCGATACCGTTTTGGGACTCTACAGGGGGGCCTTTTGATAAGGTTCCTCTGGATGCATGGCTGGAACTGTACGATGAAAACGGGATTTGCGGACAGGCTCCATGTTCGGAAAATATGAAAGATATAATTCCATTAATTATGACTGGTGAAACAAAAACCTATGAGCAATGGTATCAAAAAGTATATTGGGCTATCAGAAATAATGGGTTTTCAGGAGAAGCTGCTGTCGAAGTCGGACGATTCGATCTGGCGCTGCACGACATAATGGCAAAAAGGAAGGGGCTTCCGCTGCATAAATTCATGGGTGCAAAAAGGGATTGGGTGAATGTATATGCCAGCGGATGCGGAACACATCTTACCGGGCAGCAAATGGTTACCGAAGTTCAACAGTTTATTAAGGAAGGCTATACTACCTTTAAAATGAAAGTAGCAACAGATTTTGGAGCCGATCTGGACAGAGATATTGAGCGCATAAGGATTGTCCGGGAATTGATTGGACCCCAGGGGAAATTAGCCATAGATGCAAATCAGCTGTGGAATGCCAAGGAGGCATATGAGTTCGCAAGGCGTGTGGAAAATTATAATATTGCGTGGCTTGAAGAACCCGTTCATTCATATGATTTTGAAGAACTTGAGAAATTGACCGAAATCTCTCCCATTCCAATAGCTATGGGAGAATCCCCAAGATGCGGCAAAGTTATGTACGCATACATAAAGGCCGGCGTTAAGCAATTGCAGCCCATCCCCAGCAATCTTAGCGGAGTACGGGATTGGATGCTGGTAAAAAACCAGGCCAGGAAATATAACCTGGAGCTTACCTCAGGTGGATTCTCGCATATAACAGCATCTTTTATTGCAACCGCGGATGAGGAGGATATGGTGGAATATCTGGTACCTCTTATGAGAACTTTCTATGATATCATGGAGCTCCGTCCAGAAGAAAAAGACGGGAAATTTTATCTTCCTTCCGAGCCCGGGATTTGTGTATCTCCTGATTTCAAGCTGTTGAAAAAAATGGGTTGCATTGAAGCTATTGAATTCTTTTAGGAGGTGTGAAAATGAAAGCCGGTGTATTAACTGCAGCTAATAAAATTGAAATACTCGAAAAAGAAATGCCCAGGATTATGAAGCCGAGCGAAGTGATGATACGCGTAAAAGCTGTGGGGATTTGCGGGACCGATTTACATATTTTTAAGGGAACACGGACCGATGTGCAATTTCCTAGAGTTATGGGGCATGAGCTGGCAGGAGAAGTCGTTGAGCTGGGTGCGAATGTAAAAAAAGTAGCATTAAACGATCATGTTGTTTTTGATCCCGTTATAGCTTGTAATACCTGTAAAATTTGTTTAAAAGGGCATAAGAATGTCTGCAGCAGCGTAAAATGCTTTGGAGTACAGATGGATGGCGGGTTTCAGGAATATATAGTTGTTGAGGAAGAAAACGTATATGCCTATGATAAATTGGTAGATTTCAGTGTGGCCGCTTTGGGAGAGCCTTTTTCCATCGCAGCTAATATTTTGGAGAGGGCAGGTGCAAAGGCCGGAGAAAATATGGTCATCATCGGAGCAGGGACCATAGGCCTGGCAATTCTGCAAGCGGCGAAGGGGATTGGAGTAAAAGTACTGATTTCAGATATATCGGAAACAAAATTGCAATATGCCAGGGAATTCGGTGCGGATATGGCAATTAATACTGGAATTGATAACCTGGAAGCTGCAGTGGAAAGATTTTCCCCTGAGGGAGCAGATGTGCTGGTCGATGCAGTGGGATCTGCTCAGCTGTTTGAGAAAACGCTTGAGTTGGCGGCGCCCACGGCCAGAGTGGTGGTTATTGGGTTTGACAGTAATCCTGCAAGTATTTCACCGATAGCTATAACAAAAAAAGAGCTTACTATTGTTGGATCAAGGATGAACTGCCGTAAGTTTGATAAGGTTGCTGAGTGGTTGAACCAAGGTATAATAACCGATAAAATGATTTCCCGGAAGTACCGATTGGAAGAAATTCAAAAAGCCTTTGAAGAAACATTAAACAATAGTGGTAGCTGGATAAAAACCATAATTGTATTTGATTAAGGAGTATAATACAATGAATTTAGAGAACTTTTCATTAGAAAACAAAGTGGCAATTGTAACTGGAGCATCGGCAGGAATCGGAGAAGCCATTGCCGCCGCGTTGGCTGGAGCAGGTGCGGATGTTGCGGGCGTTGCCAGACGAAATTGTCCCGGAGCACGAGAAAGAGTAGAAGCAGAGGGAAGAAGATTTCTTGAAATTAAGGCCGATTTAACCTCCCGGGAGCCTGTTGGAAAAATTGTGAACGATACATTAAAAGAGTTTGGCAAAATTGATATATTGGTAAATAATGCAGGAACGATTCGCAGATGTGATGCTATAGACTTTACAGAAGAAGATTGGGATGACGTTTTAAATCTTAATTTAAAAACTATGTTTTTCCTTAGTCAAAAAGTGGCGCAGCAATTTATAAAGCAGGGTAAAGGAGGAAAAATCATTAACATTGCTTCCATGCTATCATATCAGGGTGGTATCAGAGTAGTATCCTATACTTCTGCAAAGAGCGGGGTTATGGGTATGACCCGTTTACTGGCAAATGAGTGGGCTAAATACGGGATTAATGTAAATGCAATAGCGCCTGGGTATGTGGCAACAGACAATACTCAAGCATTAAGGGAAGATGAAAAGCGTTCTCAGGAGATTTTAAACAGAATTCCTGCGGGGCGTTGGGCACAGCCCGAAGATATGGGGGGAGCAGCTGTGTTCTTAGCAAGCCAGGCCTCCGCTTATGTACAGGGCTATACGCTGGCAGTTGACGGAGGCTGGCTTGCACGGTAGCTTACATTTATAAAATTAAATTATTCAAAATAAGCACAAAGAATGGCTGGAATTCCACCATTCTTTGTGCATTTAAAATGTAATATTGTTAAATCATTGATATATTAGCAAAAAATAGCGGCTGATGCTGGAAAAGACGGTGTAATCATGAGTAAAATGAAACAGGGTTTTTTTAGTAAGTCTATAAGCTATAAAATTATAGCACCTCTGTGCTTATTAGTGTTGGTTATACAAGTATTTAACAGTTTCATCTTTTCAAGCCGTATTGCTAAAAGATATGAAATAGAGTTGTCGGAAGCGAATCTGGAAACAACAAATCAAATTAGTAACAATATACATTTGGCCTTGAAAAATATCGTCAATGAAATGATACCTGTAAAAAACCAGATGATTTCCTTCGAGATGCAGCATGATATGGAAAAAAAGAAAACCGGTTATACAGAAGTAAATGTTATATATCAGGGGATGTTTTCCAAGCTGCTGTCAAGCGGAGATAACTTTTTATTTATCAGTTCAATGCTGGTGCTGGATAAACGAAATAAAATATATTACTTATCGCAGAATCAATCTGTACAGTTAAGGAATGATAACCTTTTTGAAAAAGTAAAAAAAGACTACCATTTAAAAGAATATTGTCAGTGGTCCGGTGTTATTTCAGAAAGTTACTACTTTAATAATAAAAAGGAAGATATCGTCAGTATATTTATGCCATATGTGGAATATGGAGAAGTAAAGACTATTTTTGTGGTAAATTTAAGTATTAAACATATTCAACAATATATTGACAGGCTGTCAAATGAACAAGGGAATATATTATTGCAAATTGGAGGGGATTACTTATATTCCGATAATCTGAATAAAATGCAGCTTGAGGAGGATTTAAGCCTGAAAAGTATCCTCCAATCAGAAAAGCGGGATCAGCAAGCCCTGAGTGACAGCTTTTTTGTAGGAACAAAAAGCTTGGATATTAATAGCTGGAAAGTTTACTCACTGCTGCCGAAGAGCAATATAAAAGAAGCTTCAAGTGTAATGGGACAATTCTTTACTTTTATTATTATTACAACCAGCCTTGTAATGATATTAGGTGTATTTATCACTGTATATTTTGTAACAAAACCTATAAAAAAAATGAGAAAAATCATTGAGGCAAATAGAATAACCAAGGAACGCAGCCATAGATTTCATTCCAAATATAAAGATGAAGTCGGGGTTCTGGCTGATTCCTATGATCATATGATGGATGAAATAAATCAATACACAGCCGATTTAAAAAAAGAACAGGCAGAAAGACGAATAGCAGATTTTAAAATGCTGCAGTTACAGATAAAACCACATTTTTTATATAATACATTGGAAGCCGCAAAATTTCTGGTTCAGATGAATGACCCCAATGGTGTGGATATGCTCACTGCCATAGGAAAATTTTATAAGTTGAGTTTGAGCGGGGTAATAGACAAAATTGAAATCCGGGATGAGATAGAGCATTTATCCTATTATCTGAAGATTTTGAAAATGAGATACAGTTCCATATATGATTATAATATAGAGATTGATGAAGAGGTCAAAAGTTTTGAAATCATTAAATTTTCCATGCAGCCTATTATTGAAAATGCAGTTTATCATGGAATAAAAAAGCAAAGAAAAAAGGGTGCTATTATAGTAAGGGGATATATTGAAGATAATTCCATTACCTTGAGCGTATGGGACAATGGAGTTGGTATATCTGAAGAGAAATTGGAAGAAATCAGATATCAATTAAAACATAGCAAGCAACTTAGAGTTGTAGACCATATAGGAATAATTAATGTTCATCAAAGAATCAATATGGAATATGGCGATCCCTATGGAGTTAATATTGAAAGTATACAAGATAAATACACCAGGGTTTCTTTGAGACTTCCTTTAAAAAAATATACGGAGGAAAAGAATGAATAAATTACTGATTGCCGATGATGACGAAATAATTTGTCGTGGACTTAGCAAGTGTATTGATTGGGAGAAGTACGGACTTGATATTGTGGGAGCAGTATATGATGGGGAGGTTGCCTTGCAATATGTTGAAAGGTATAAGCCGGATATTGTAATTGTGGATATTAACATGCCATTCGTAGACGGAATAGAATTTTCATATATTATGAAGGAACGTTATCCCGAAATAAAAATTATCATTTTGACTGCGCATAAAGAATTTGAGTATGCAAAACATGCGATAGCATTACAAGTTTTTTCTTATATTACAAAACCTTTCAGTAATCAGGAAGTAATAGAGACTGTTGTAAATGCTTCAAAGGAGATAGAAAAAGAAAAACAGCGCAGAAAGGATATTACTGCAAACATATCTGCAATCAGGGAAAAATATTTGGAAGATTTGATTGTAAATGGAGTTATTGATGATGAGAGAATTGAGATGTGCAATATTGCCTCAAAAGATTCGCATTTCCAAACGGCAATCCTATATTTCGAGAGCTTAAGCAGCTATCAAAGACCGTTTCAGGAACTTGCAATTGATTCTGTAATAAATGCAAGAGAGCTAAACGATAAAATAAAGTCAAGGCTTGAAAAATACACAAACCTGAAAATGTTTTCAATTATAAATCGTGTGGTCATTCTAAAAGAATATAAAAGCAAAGATGAACACGCTGGTTTTGAAGATCACCTGCAAAATTTGATATTTTCACTTAAAAATGAAGTGGATTTGTTGATATTTTGTGGTATAGGCAGGATTTATCATGGGATATATGAAATACACTTTTCTTATAATGAAGCAATCAAGGCTCTGGAGGAAAGCTATAATTTCGGAAATAAAAGTATAGTGCTTTACGAAGAATCACAGCAAAATTCTGCAGAGTACCAGGTTAAGTTACAAATATATAAAAATAAAATATGTGGAGCTATTCAAGGCGGTAATTATGAGAGCATGGAAGTAGAACTCCTGAACATGTTTGAAAAAGTTAAAAAATCCAGAATGAGAAATATTCCTTTTTTTAAAGTGATGATGGTTGAATTAATTCTGAGTTCATATAAAGCGGCGGAGGAGGAAGTATACGCACAGCTGATTGGAGAAGTGGGGCTGCTTGTCAGGAGGCTGATGCAGGCAAATAATCTGCTCGATATAGAAAGGATTGTCTCAGATTGCTTCAAAAAACTATCTGATTGTCTTGAAAGCAGAAATCAAAGTGAAAATAGACAGGTTGTCAAATTAGCAATGAATTATATGAAAAAAGATTTTGATAATCCGGATCTTATGTTGAAAGATGTAGCAGAAAAGGTTCATATAAGTGCAAATTATTTAAGCAGCCTGTTTAAACGGTTTGAGGATAACAGCTTTATCAATTGTTTAAATAATATCAGGTTGGGGCAGGCAAAAAAACTTTTAGTGAACAGAGAGGTTAAAATGTATGAAGTTGCGTTTCGCTCAGGCTTTAACTCATCCCAGTACTTTAGCAGCTGCTTTAAAAAAAGTACCGGAATGACCCCCAGCGAATACCGGCAGAAGTATCTGAAATAGTAATAATTGAAGATAAAGAAAATAAAACAGGGCAGGGAGATATGTTATTATAAATTTATATAATATTGCATTAATATATGATATCATATAAAAGGACAAAATGCAGTTCAACTAAAAAATCACCCATATTGTAGGAATTATAAGATGAAAAAAAACAAATTTATTAGTTTCGCAATATCTGTCTATAAAAATATGTCTATAAAAAGCAAAATATTTATTTTTTATGCAGGCATACTTTTAGCATCCTTATCAGTATTTGCCATATTAACAATCAATATTTCAAATCAGGCAATAGTTGAAAAGGTAACAAAAAATGCTGAAAGAGAACTTTCTCTCATTGACAAGAGCCTGCTTAACTTAGCCAATAATTCTGAAAACTATGCAAGAATACTGTCAATGGATAACAGAATGCAAAATCAGCTGGAGCGCATAGAAAACAATGAATTGGATTCGGTTGATAATATTGAGGTTGAAAAGACATTATCTACCGTAATAAGCAATGTTGTACAGCCTAATACCAATATTGCGGCTGCAAGTATCATGTCGTCACAAAATATGTTTTTTGACGTGGGTTATATCGACAATTCGAGTATAAGTGCGTATTTCAATAGAAAGTTAATTAACTCCATAACTCAAAATAAGGTTCCGACATGGACCGGGCTGATCAAGGTCAGATACAAGTTCGGTGGAGATGAAAATGTATTTGCCATAGCCAAAACCATAATCGGAATGGATACCGGGCATGTCTTGGGAACAGCAGTGCTCTATTTGAAGGAAAAGGATGTTGCTGCAATATACCTTAACAACATAGTAAACGAGGATGATAAGTTTTTTATAGTGGACAGTCAGAAAAATATCATATCCACTCAGGATAAAAGTCAGTTATACAGGAAGTTTGATGAAGGAATGTATCTGGGAAAATATAAGATTGAGGACATTTCGGATACCAAGAGCCTTATAAGAAACATAGGGGACAGGAAGGTTTTGATAACAGTTCAGGATTTCAAAAAGCTTGACTGGAAGGTTATCAGTGTAATTCCCCTGGATGAAATAACCCATGAAAACAGGAGGATGACTCAGATTATCGTTATTTTTGGTGTGATCTGTCTCATATGCGCATTTGCTGCTTCTTATCTCTTGTCCTATACCATATCAAAACCAATATTAAAGCTTGTAAATATAATGAAGGAAATTAAATCCGGCAATTTAAAGCTGAGAGCCGATCTGAATGTAAAAGGTGAAATAGGGATGCTTGGGGACGGGTTTAACAGCCTGATGGATAAAATTAACGGGCTTGTGGAACAAATATATGCCGAACAGAGGTTAAAACGGGAAAACGAGTTCAAGCTCCTCCAATCACAGATAAAGCCCCATTTTTTATATAACACTATTGAAACAATAATTTCATTTATAAAGCTTAATTTAAAGGACAATGCAATGGCGACTGCAAAATATCTTGCGGGTTTTTACAGGATTTCCCTGAGCAAGGGCAACGACATAATAACCATCAGGGATGAAATGAATTTGATAGACAATTACCTGTCCATACAAAAAATGAGGTATGTGGAATATCTGGATTACCGGCTGGAATTTGAAGAGGATATCTTGAATTATCAGATACCCAAGCTTACGTTGCAGCCTCTGGTGGAAAACTCCATATATCACGGGCTGAAGCAAAAGGAAGACAAGGGGATATTAATAATAAAAGGTGCCCGTAAAAATAATCAGGTGAGGATAGAAGTATATGATGATGGTGTGGGCATGAGTGAGGAGCAGATTTACAGGGTTTTAAACAGGCCGGACAATGACTCCAAGAGCAGTGATTTCGGCACACACAGCGTTGATTCGAGGATAAAGCTGCTATACGGGGAAGAGTATGGGCTGACTATTGAAAGCATGGTAGGTCAATATACCAGAGTTACATTGACATTGCCGGCGGTTGACTATTAGGGGGCTGGAAACATGTATAAAGTAATGATAATTGATGATGAGTTTTATTTCAGAGAAGCGCTTAAGGTGTCCATACCCTGGGAGGAGCTTGGTTTAGAAGTCTGCGGTGAGGCAAAAAACGGTAAGGACGCTCTGGAAAAGGTGGCGGATTTAAATCCCGACATAATGATTGTTGATATTAATATGCCTATAATAGACGGCCTGGAATTTATACAAAGTGTTAAGGAAACAGGAATAGAAAGTAAATTTATTATTCTTACCGGGCACAGCGAGTTCAATTATGCCAAACAAGCAGTTCAGCTTGGGGTTAATAATTACATTCTAAAGCCTGTCAATGAGGAAGAACTTATAAGTTCATTAATTGAAATAAAAGAGATTATAAAGAGGGAGACAAGTATAAAATTTGAGTTTGAGGGTTTAAAACAACAGGTAAGGGACAGTATTCCCCTTCTTAAGGATAAGTTATTGAATGAATTGCTTCAGGGCTCCCTGATTCCAAAAGAAAATGAAACTTTGAAAAAGATGGAATATCTGAAAATTAATATTAAATCGGATTACTATCTGGTAATTACCATTGAATTGGACTGTGGTGATGATACCAACTGGGATAATGAAGAAAAGCAGCTGTGGAAATACGCAGTATCCAATATCTCAAGTGAAATTCTGGATGAAAAATTTATTTTTGATATTTGTTATGATATTGATGACAGAATATGTATAATCGTCGGTATGGATGGAACACAAAACAAGGGTGATTTCCTTACTCAGCTGGAAAGCAGGCTGGAGCTTGTCAGAGCCGCTATTTGCAAACATTTGGATTTCACTATAACTGTGGGGGTGGGCAGTGAAAAAGCAGAATTGTTCGACATTCCCGTATCATACAGGGAATCCATAATAGCCTTAAAGCATAAACTGACACTTGGAAAAAACAGAATTATACTATACAGCCTGGTAGCCGAGTCTGGAATAAAGGGAACAGTATTTTCAGGGGAATACCGGAGCCAGCTGTTGATGAATATACGTACGGCGGATGAAGAAGAAGTGAACAAATTGATTAGCCAGGTATTCATGAGGGTACGCGGTGAAAATATACATCATCAGATACTTTTTGTTGTCTGTATTGAAATGGTTGCAGTATGCATGGAGGCAATGGTCGAAATGGGTCTGCGAATTGAAGATGTCATAACTCAAGGCAGTTTTAATCTTGTAGAAGAAATTCAGTCAAAAAAATCAATTGCTGAAATGGAAACCTGGATAAAAGAAATTTTTATGCATACGCTGGAAACCATTAAAAAAAATAAAATTTCAAAAGCCTCCAGGCTTATTGAAGAAGTAAAAAAATATATAAGCAGCAACTATCAGAGCAGTGAACTCAGTATTGATGAAATAGCCAGAAACCTGTTTGTTAATTATGCACATCTTTGTTTTATTTTTAAGCGGGATGCAGGAGTTACAATAAATGAATATCTGACTGAATTCAGAATCAGAAAAGCAAAGGAGCTTTTTGATTCTGGGAATACTTTGATCCTTGATGTTGCAAGCAAAGTAGGGTATGCTGATGCCAGTTACTTCGGTAAATGCTTTAAAAAATACTACGGTCTGGCACCTAGTAAATTTATAGAAAACATCAGGAAAGTATAAACGGCCTAAGTAATTGTTAATTAACAAGCATTCTGTGACTAATGCTTGAACAATGTCAGCAGTCCCCCACCTCTTAGGTGGCGGGTTTCCGATTAGATAAAGCTGTCAGTGGAGCCGAAGCCGAATTCATTTCGGCGCAGGCGATATATTAAATTGAAGGGAGTTACCATATGGCTAAGTGGTGTAAAATATATTTATTGATATTTTTGCTGACTATAAATGCTGCCTGCAGTAGCTCTCCGGACATGCAGAAAAAGGCTGGGACGTCGGAAACTTTTACCCCGGCGCAAAAAGTAAAAATTCTGTTTCTTTCCATAAGTGACAGCGATGTCAGGGAAAATATCAGAGAGAACTACATAAAAGCCAATATGGAAAAAGAAATGCCGGATATTGAAGTTGAATACGATTTGGGCGGAGGGGGACAGGATTACGCCAGCAAGCTTAAGGTATATAATTCCTCAGGCAACATGCCCGATGTATGGTTCTCGGAGCAGAATCTGTCTGCCGTTGTTATAGCTTCGGGCAATGCGCTTGATCTGGCACCGTATATATATAAATGGGAATTTGATAAAAAGTTTACCGAAAAGGAATTTATAATGCCGGACAAAAACGGCAGGATTTATTCTGTTCAATCGGGCAACGACAGATTTACCACACCAAGGCTTTGGTATCACAAAGATTTATTCAAAAAGTATGGTATACAAGTCCCTGCTACATATGAGGAACTGTTAAAGGTATGTGGGCAGCTGAATGAAAAGGGTATAGTCCCGATTTCAATTATAGGCAGGGACGGCTGGACTCTCAATCTTCATTTGCTTCAGACAATGATTATGTCTGAAGACCCCCAGGTCGCACTTGATATGCTGAATGGAGCTACTGATTTTACAAACCCGGTAATAAAAAGATCTCTGGAGCGTATAAGAGAGCTGGTTCTGGCGGGAGCATTTCCCAAAAATGCTGTAAATATAGGTTATGAACCTGCAATAAACATGTATACCTCCGGAAGTGCCGCAATGCTGGCTGCATTTTCATGGGAGCTGCCCAAGCTGGAAAAATTATCTCCCGACACTGACTTCATGCCGTGGCCGTCGTCAAGGGCGGGAACTTTCACAAAGGATGCCGTACAGTACTGGGGAGCCCCCCTCAGCGGCTATATGGTATGGGCAAAAACAAAAAATCCTGAGGCAGCCGCACGTTTTGCTATGTACTGTGCTACCCAGGACGCGTTATATTATAATATTGAGAGTAAAGCTCCAACAATGCTTAATACCGGAGTAAGAATAGAGAATACCTCTGTCTTGGCAAAAAAGAATCTGGAACAGCTTGATATGGCCGAAATAAAAGTACCTTCCATTTGGTCGGCAGCCTTTAACACCAGAACCTCTGCAGAAATTTCGATTCAAAACAGCAAGCTTCTGACAGGGAGGTATTCTCCCGATGAATATATCAGGGTAATAAATCCTCTGTGGATTGAAAACGCAAAGGAAATAAGGGAGCAAAACTGTGATACACACTAAAAACTTTATCCTCAACCCTAAACAGCGGAATAAATTTGTGGAGCCGCTTTGCCGGCGCATGTCCTAAATAAATGCAACCCTCTGTCATTCCTGACTGGAATGACTTTTTCAATAACCCGACATTTTTACCTGCCCACTATGAAAATTACCTTCAATGTATGTATACAGGAGTAATATAATCAATCTGTAACTGTTACAGAAACCTTTCGGAAGGCATATTTAATTAGTTAGTAATCAAATAAGGAGGATGGAAAATGATTAAGTTAACAAAGCTTGCATCAGGTGTTGTTGCTATTGCAATGGTATTTTCTTTAACCGCTTGCGGAGGTGGAAACGAAAAGGGTTCGGATTCAACCAAAGCTGCCGAGACATCTGCTGCAGGAGCTGCGCAAACCTCACAAGCGACAGCAAATGACAATGAAAGGGTAAAAATCAAATTCCTGTCTTTAAGTGCTGATGATAACAGGAACAATATTCGTGATAAATACATTAAGGTGAACGTTGAAAAGGAAATGCCCAATGTTGAGGTAGAGTACGATTTGGGCGGAGGCGGGCAGGATTACGCAAACAAGCTGAAGGCCTACAATGCGTCCGGTGATATGCCTGACGTATGGTTCTCTGAGCAAAACCTCTCATCTGTTGTTGTAGAGGCAGGTAACGCATTGGATTTGGCTCCATATGTGCAAAAATCCGGTTTTGACAAAAAGTTCAAAATGCAGGAAGTAGTTACACCTGACAAGGACGGAAAGCTTTATTGTGTGCAGCCCGGTGCCGATCAATACTTTACTCCAAGATTATGGTACCACAAGGATGTATTTGCCAAGAACAACATTCAGGTTCCAACCACATTTGATGAACTTATAAAAGTATGCGAAACACTTAAAGGCAAGGGTATTGTTCCAATGTCAATAGTTGGAAAGGATGGATGGACTCCAAACCTGCACATGCTCCAGACCATGATCATGGCTGAAGACCCACAGGTTGCCCTAGATTTGACAAATAATAAAACGGATTTCAGCAATCCTGTTGTTAAGAGTGCTTTAGGAAGAATACAGAAGCTGGTTCAGGCAGGAGCCTTTGCACCGGGTGTTACAAATATTGATTACGGTCCGGCTGTTGAAATGTATACTTCAGGCAAAGCAGCAATGCTGGCAATGTTTACATGGGAAACAGGCAATCTTGAAAAAGCTTCTCCTGATACTGATTTCATTGTGTGGCCATCAGCCAAAGACGGAAATGATGCAAATGCTTCCATTCAGTTCTGGGGAGCACCCCTCAGCGGATATCTGGTATCGGCAAATAGTAAGAATCCAGAAGTCGCAGCTAACTTTGCAATGTTCTGTGCAACTCAGGACGCACTTTACTACAACATAGAACAAAAGGCACCCACAGCACTTGATACTGGAGTAAAGGTGGAAGGCATATCTCCGCTGCTTCAAAAGAGCCTGGATCAGTTTGATGCTGCAAGCGTAAAGATTCCTTCAATGTGGGCAGCTACATTCAATACAAAAATGTCTGCTGAAATTTCAACCTTGAACAGCAAGCTTCTTACAGGAAAGTTTTCTGCTGATGATTATATCAAGGCAATCAATCCTGTGTGGGCTGAGAATTTTAAATAAAAATACAACTGGTTAAAATGCTGAATTATAACCAATCCCTGTATGGGTTGCTCTCATACAGGGATTGGTTAACAGGTGATAATAATGAACAAATTTTATGGCAACAAGCTTGCAATATTCATATTCTCTTTTCCTGCACTGCTGTTATTTACCGCTTTTGTAATCTATCCTCTCTTTCCGGAGATACTCATAAGCTTCCAAAAGAACGATGGGTTTAAAAGTATGGGATATGTGGGATTTGAAAACTATTTTAATGTTCTTAGGGATCCAACCTTTTGGAAATCCAACGTGAATACTTTTACGATAGTGCTCATATCTACGTGCATGGGATTGCCCATATCACTGCTCCTGGCTTTGATTATGGATAGGCAGGGTGAACGGGTAAAAAGGTTTTTTAAGGCCAGCAGCGTATTTCCTGCAATACTTTCGGTAACGGTTATAGCCCAAATGTGGATAGCCATTTATGAACCTCAGTGGGGCTTGATCAATAGCATGTTAAGAGGAATCGGTCTGGATGGTCTTGCTATGGAATGGTTGTCTGATGAGCGGACGGTAGTTCTTGCTATAACTGCGGCTTTCCTGTGGCAATATATAGGTTTGAATGCTCTACTTTTTTATACAGGTATAAAGGCAATTCCAAAAACATATTACGAAGCAGCGGTTATTGATGGTGCGGGATTCTTTAGAACAAGCTTAAAAATAACAATTCCTCTGTTGCAGGACGTAAGCAAATATGTGCTTGTTCTCTCAGTGCTGGGCAGCATGTCCCAATTTGCTCATGTAAGGATAATGACCGCTGGAGGACCCGGTGACGTGTCAAGAACTGTTATATACCAGTTATATTATAAAGCGTTTTCGGCTTCCGATTTCGGTCAGGGCTGTGCTATTGCAATAATATTTGTGCTGGAATGTCTGGTGTTGACGGTATTTATTAATAAATTTGTTGCAAGAGAGAAGGTAGAATTCTAAACAGGGGGTGGACGTTACGAAAAAAAATAATCTTTATAAAATATTGATAAATACAGCTATGATAATTATTGGGTTGACTTTCCTTTTTCCATTGTACTGGATGATAAATATGTCGTTCAAGTCCAGAAGCGAAGTGTATGACAATCCATTCGGGCTCCCTGAACAATGGGTTTTTAACAATTATAGCGGTGCGCTTGAAAAATTTAATTTTCTAAGGTATCTATCCAACAGTTTGATATATTCTGTAAGTACAATCATTATAACTATATTCTTGGGGAGTATGCTTGCATACTGCCTTAGCAGAATGAACTGGAAGTTTAAAGGCTTTGCCATGAGTTACATTTCAATGGGGCTGGTTGTACCTGCCCAGGTGGTAATTATACCATTGCTTATTATGACAAGGAATATGGGCTTAAAGGGTACGCACCTCGGTTTGATACTTCCTTATTCGGCCTTTGCCCTCTCTTCATGTGTACTTATGCTGTATGCCTTCTTCAGAGGTTTGCCAAAAGAACTGGAAGAGGCGGCCTGCATTGATGGCTGCAATATCTATCAAACTTACTTCAGAATAATTCTGCCTGTTATAAAACCGGCAATTGCCACTCAATGTGTTCTGATATTTATGAATATATATAACGAATTCTTTCTGGCCTTTATTTTAGCGGCTGATGACAAGATTCGGCCTTTGACGGTTGGTTTGCTTAACTTCTTTGTAAGCATAGGAGTGTCCCATTGGGGACAAATAGGAGCTGCCATGATTATTACAAGCCTGCCGATGATAATGGTATACATGTTTGGAAATGAGCAGATAGAGAATGCTCTTACAGCAGGCGCAATTTTGAAATGATTTGCGAGAACTTCGCAGTTTTAAATAATAAAAGATAAGACTGACATGCATTTTATAAATGCGCAGAACAAAAGAAAAAGGTCTATTCCCGTGCAATGAGTATTGCTTTTGGGGATAGGCCTGATTTATTTCATTGCGTTGTGCCGCACAACACATAAATTTTATATTGTTTGAGCAAAACCTGATTTTTGAAATGGCCGTTTTCATCTGCATACCACTGCCCACTTCCCGTATCGGCTTTGATATTCTGGCCTTTTAGTTTTCTAAACTGCTGCGGGCTCATATTATAGTGTTTTTCAAAGATAGCCAAAATGCAGGTACATTCTGGTCGAGAAATATAAGCTGGTTTTCCTTCAGAGTAACCATTTCTTCCTTTACAGATACAACACAGCTCCCGGAGACGCATACATTATTTCGCAGCGGTTATGACTGTGAGGAGGCATTTGAAATTCTGAGAGATTCAACGCGTAAAACGCTTCTGGCCTGGCATAGCGGTTATTAACATTATATATACTCATATTTATCACCATTGTTTTTTATTTCGGCTTTTGACCCTTTAACTCTTGCGCAAAACCTAAATTAACTCGTTGTGCTAGTTAATTTTATACCTGCTTTGCCTGTGTAATTTTTATATCAACTGGTAACTTCCGTACTAACTTCACGAAATAGGAAGCACCAAAACAATTACGAAAATTGTATCGCATCATTACAAAGCAATTTACCGCAATTGTTTTTAACCGTGCATTCTATTTCATGAAGTTGTCCTCGCGTTACCAGTTGATTCTAATTAAATCAATCTGTAAAGCAAAACACAATTTTTTATTTAGCACAACCCGTTAATTTAATATTAATTTAAAAAGAGAATTAATACAACAATATAGAGTCTTTGGAAACAGGAAGAATATACAGAGCTCATTTCAATGTGATGAATGAAGGCTGTATTACAAACCTTCCGGATGAGTCGGTGGTCGAAGTCCCCTGTTATGTGGGCGGCTGTATCAGGTGACGTAAATCTGCTGAAACAGGCAGCCTTGATGGACCCGCTTACCGGAGCGGTATGCAATCCTCCTGAAATATGGCAGATGATTGATGAAATGCTCATAGCTCAGGAAAAATGGCTTCCTCAGTATGTTGAAGGTATTAAAGCCGCCAAAGAGAGCTTTGCCAAGGGAAACCTGATACCAACAAATGAAGGCTACCGCGGTGCAGTGAGACAAAGGGTCAACACTCCCTATAGAAAAACTGCTTGTGGGCCAAACGCTAAGGCCCACATTTAGCATCCATTTTTGGAAAAATGGATGCTAAACCGCACTTTTCCCCTTCAACTATACATATTTATACGTTTTGCAACAGCCCCTCTGATATAGCGGTTATCCATCTTCCGGGGGGTTAATTCGATCCCTGGAAGGAGGATGGCCGTAATATTTTTTATAAAGCCGGCAAAAATAGTTACTATTACAGAATCCAACCAGATCGGAAATTTGGGTTATTGGGATATCGGTGCCGGCAAGAATTTTTCTCGCTTTTTCCAGGCGCAACAGGGTAAGGTATTCAACGAAGGTTTTTCCGGTACAGGCTTTGAAAAGCCTGCAGAAATGCTGAATACTTAGGTGGCAGTACATGCTCATGTCGTTAACAGTAATCCGTTCACTGTAATGGAGACGCAAATAGTCCAGAGACAACTTAATCAGTCGGGTTGAATCAGGCGAATTGCTCTCTTTGAAAAATGCCTGCGGCAGGCTTTCATAGAGTACAGAAAAAAGTATTATCATCTGACTTTTAATTCGGGCCCTGTACCCGTTTCTTTTTTGAGCATTTTCTTTTTGCAGTTCGTTTAGCAGTGAGAAGCACTTTTTAAAAGCCGTATCCTTTTCCGAAAGGTGAACCGGAGGGTACAGGCCTATTGACATAAATGGAGTTAATACCTCCAAAATATGAGGATCTGCACCAAGCCCTTCAAATAAACTTTCTCCGGAAACAATAGCGCAATAGCTGCAGGAGCCTTGAGGGAAAATGCTGTGAAGGCTTCCGGGAGGAATGATTATTAGTTGATTTTCCGACATCAGAAAGCTTAAGCCATTGATATATACCGTACAGCAGCCTTTTTCCGAAAATACCATTTCAAAATGGTTATGCCAATGGGGAAGAGTATTTGAATTTTTCATATAAAAGCAATTGAATGGAAATGTAATATCTTCAAAAGTAATATGTTCAAAATTTCCAGCGTTTGTGAATTCCATAGAAATCTCCTGAACGTAATAATAAATGTTCAAATAAGACAGATAAATAGTTGAATTAGTAGTGTTTTAATTATTTTATCGGAATTAAAATGATAATATCATACAAACATAATTACGTCAAACAAGGAGGAAAGTATATGTTGGAAGCAATTAAACCCAAACTGGCAAAAGTCACCGGAGTCCAGCGAGTCGAAGGTGCTCTTGTCCTAAATACTGAAAATGGTTTGCTAAAAATACAACCTGTAGATACCAATATAATCAGGGTAGTGTATACACTGGCAGACAAATTCTCTGCCGTAAGGGGTCTTGGAATTGAACCTCAAAAGGTATTTGAAAGCTGGGAATTCAGGGAGGATGAACAAACAATACTGCTTGATACTTCAAAGCTACAGCTTTTGATTCGAAAATCCGACAGCCGTATAACCTATTTCGATGGAAAAGGCAGACGCTTGACCGGGGAGCCTGAGAAGAACGGCAAAGAGCTGATTGCTTTTGATTCCTTCAAAACAATTCTGGATGATACGGCTGTTGTTGAAAAAATTGAAACTCCAGACGGAGTAAAGGAAGTTGTACTGGATTCAAAGAAAAAATATGACCGTCAGCTATACCATACAAGGCTTCATTTTGAATGGGAGAGTGACGAAGCCCTCTACGGCATGGGGCAGAATGAAGAAGGCTGTCTGAATCTGAGAGGAACCCGCCAGTATATTCATCAGGCCAACATGAAAATAGCCATGCCGTTTCTCATGTCTACCAACGGTTACGGAATACTGCTGGATACCTATGCTCCGGTTATATTCTGTGATAACGGCTTTGGATCATACCTGTACAGCGAAGCCTCAACAGAACTGGATTATTACTTTATTAATGGAGAGAGCTTTGACGAAGTTATCGGAGGCTACCGTCAATTGACTGGCCAGGCTTCCATGCTTCCACTCTGGGCTTTTGGTTTTATGCAATCGCAGGAGAGGTATGAAACCCAGCAAGAGATTATTGACACAGTTGAGCGTTACCGTGAGCTTGGTGTTCCACTGGACAGTATTGTGCTTGACTGGCAGTCCTGGGAAGCCGGAAAGTGGGGACAGAAAACCTTTGATACCGAACGTTTCCCCGATGCTGAAAACATGACGGAGAAATTGCACCAGCTAGGGGCACACCTTATGATATCAATCTGGCCAATTATGGTTAGCCATTGCGAAAATCACAAGGAAATGAAAGCTAATGATTGTTTATTCCAACGATCTGAAATATATAATGCTTTTAGTCCCGAAGCAAGAAAATTGTATTGGAAGCAGGCCCGTGAAGGTTTGTTTTCAAAGGGAGTGGATGCCTGGTGGTGTGATTCCAGTGAACCGTTTACTCCCGAATGGAACAATCCTAACAAACCTGAGCCGGATCAGAACCTTGTAGCCTTTCACAACACCTGCAGGACATATATGGATGAGGTATATACAAATGCCTACCCATTTATGCATGCCAAGGCAATATATGAAGGACAGAGGGACACCGACGGGCAAAAAAGAGTTGTTAATCTGACAAGAAGTGGCTATACAGGTATACAAAAGTACGGAACCATTCTGTGGTCAGGTGATACCAGTGCCAAATGGTCAACGTTGAAAAAGCAGATTCCTGCAGGTCTGAACTATTGTGCGTCAGGCTTGCCGTACTGGACACTGGATATAGGAGCATTCTTTGTGAAGCGCGGAAATATGTGGTTCTGGGACGGTGATTATGAAAACGGCTGCGGCGACCTGGGCTACAGGGAACTTTACACTAGGTGGTGTCAGCTGGGAGCTTTCCTGCCGGTGTTCAGAGCTCATGGTACAGACTGTCGGAGAGAAATATGGAATTATGGTAAAAAGGGTGAAATTTTTTACGATGCCATAGAGAAGATAACACACCTTAGATATCAGCTAATGCCATATATTTATTCACTCGCAGGAATGGTTTCTCAGAAGCACGGAACAATTTTAAGGGTGCTTGCATTTGATTTTATTAACGATGAAAATGTATATAATATTGACGACCAGTTTATGTTTGGTCCCAGCTTGATGATATGTCCGGTCACCGTCCCCATGTACTATGAAGCAAACAGTAAGCCCATTGAAGGGGTAGCTAAGACAAGAAAAGTATACTTGCCTGACGGCAGCGACTGGTATGATTTCTGGAGTGAAAAGCGGTTTAAGGGAGGTCAAACCGTTGAGGCGCAGGCTCCAATAGACATGATACCTATATATGTTAAGGCTGGATCAATTCTTCCTATGTCTGAACAGATCCAGCATACCGGACAAATGAAAGATGATTGGTTTAAATTGACTGTATATCCGGGAGCCGACGGAAGCTTTACTCTTTATCAGGATGAACGGAATGGGTATGGTTATGAAGAAGGCAAATTTGCCACAACCGAATTAACTTGGTCGGACAGTGAAGGAAAGCTTACCGTCCATCCACGAATAGGACAGTATCCCGGTATGCCTGAAAAGGTTACTTTTGTACAAAGGATAGTGGGGTAAAATTGCCGGCTGTACAGGTACGCGAGTACAACTTCATGAAATAGGGATGCATGGTTAAAAACAATTACGATAAATTGTCGACGAATGTAAAGCGGTTTTGCCGGCAAAGCAGCAGGACGCTGCTTTGAGCTTCAAATCGAGATAGGATGTCGAGTTTGAGCGACGACAAAATCGCTTTATTAATGAAGCAATACAATTTTTGTAATTGTTTTGGTTGCAACCTATTTCATGAAGTTAGTGCGGAAGTTACCAGTTGAAATAAAGAATTACACAGGTAAAGCAAATCCTAAATTAATTAGCACAACGCATTAAGTTATTGACTTTTAAATACTATTTTGATAATATATATTTAAAGTTAAACGTTTCGCGATAGAAGGTGATTTTATCTCTGTAACAATAAAGGATGTTGCCAGCAAGTCAGGACTCTCAATTGCAACAATATCCAAATATATCAATGGTGGTAATGTCCTTGAGGAAAATCGGAAAATTATAGACAAAGTAATCAAGGAACTTGGTTTTGAGGTAAATGAAATAGCCAGGGGACTTAAAACCAGCAAGACAATGACTATCGGTTTATTAATCCCCAGTCTTGAAAATATATTTTTTACAAGCATTGTATCAAATATTGAAAGCGTTCTGATTAAAAGCGGCTACAGTACAATTATTTGTGACTATAAAGAAGATAAGGATCTGGAAAAACAAAAGCTTGATTTTTTATTGAAAAAAATGGTCGACGGCATTATAACAATGCCCATGGGAAATGATTCCGAAGCAATTAACTCGGTTATCAAAAGAAATATTCCCGTAATTCTGATTGACAGAGCCTTGAGAGGTATTGAATGTGATACCGTGCTGGTTGATAATCTCAACGCAGCCTATAATGCGGTTGAACAGTTAATTATTCTTGGTCATAAAAGAATAGGCATTATTTGCGGCCCCGATGAAATATATACTGCTCAGGAGCGTCTAAAGGGGTACGAAAGAGTACACGAGGATTACAATATGCCTATTGACTTAAGCCTGGTCAAAAAAGGTGATTATCAGGTTGAAAGCGGGTACAGACTGCTGACTGAACTGATTAAAATGGAGGAGGCTCCGACTGCAATTCTTGTTACAAATTATGAAATGACTCTGGGAGCATTGATGGCAGTAAATGAAGGGAACGTTAAGATTCCCGAGGATATTTCTTTTATTGGTTTCGACAACCTTCAGCTATCAAAAGTCGTAAAACCTCCGTTATCTATAGTAATTCAGCCGGTTCAGCAAATTGGTGAAGTTGCTGCAAATACTATTTTGAAAAGACTTAAGGGAGATACCTCAAACTTCCCGTCCATGATTCGTCTGAAAACCGAACTAATCATGAAGGAATCGGTAAAAAAATTGGAGACCAGTAGTCTGTAACCTCTAAAACGCATATTGTCCGGCGAAGAAAATTTTCTCAGGGCAAGGCGGAGGAGGGAGGAATAATTGTTTTATTCCAACGAAGTACTGCAAAGCAGTGCTTTTCGACAACGCAGTTCTGGCAGAATTTTACCGTCGGCGATATATGAATTTAGATGTTACAGACTACTGGCTAAAGAAAAGCTTTTGCGAGAAACAGGAAGTGTTTCTCGAATATTTTTGAGCATGCGCTAAACGTTTAGCTACACTAATGTTAAAAAAAGAATAACGTAACGCTCGTGCGGTCGTGTAACAGGATTCTAATAGATTTCAGAAATGGAGACAGGCATGGAAAAATTATTATTAGGCATAGACATTGGTACATCGGCTTGCAAGGTGGCAATTTTTGATCTGCAGGGAAGGGTAATAGCGCAGTTGACCAAGGAATACAAGGTTTATTATCCCGCTCCGGGGCATGTGGAGCAAAATCCCAATGAATGGTGGGATAGTATATGTGCGGCCACAAAGGAAGCAATATTCAAGGCAAAAATTGATGCAAAGCAGATAAGAGGTATAGGAATTGACGGCCAGAGCTGGTCTGCCATACCGATCGATAAAAGCGGCAGGGTATTACATAATACACCAATCTGGATGGATACAAGAGCATCGGATATATGCAGGGATACTGTTGAAAGAGTTGGCTTTGACAGAATTTTTAGACTGAGCGGCAATTCCTTTGAGCCCTCTTATTCCACGCCAAAATTTGTCTGGTTCAGAAAAAATATGCCTGAAATTTATAACTCCACTTATAAATTTTTACAAAGTAACAGCTTCATTGCCTTCAAACTTACCGGACAAATGACTCAGGATATATCACAAGGCTACGGAGTGCATGCCTTTAATATGAGTGAGGGCAAGTGGGAAGACGGCTTCTGCGAGGAGTTGGGCTTTGACAGGGAGAAGCTTCCCGAGCTGTTCCAGTGTCATGAAGTCATCGGAGAAGTTACGGTGGAGGCAGCAGCCGTAACAGGACTGTCTGCCGGAACACCGGTAGTGGCGGGAGGACTGGATGCCTCCTGCGGAACTCTTGGTGCGGGAGTGGTAAAGGTGGGGCAGACGCAGGAGCAGGGAGGGCAGGCAGGAGGTATGAGCATATGTCTTGAGGCTGCTGTTGCCCATCCGAAACTCATTTTAGGCTTTCATGTTGTACCGGAGCTGTGGCTTTTGCAGGGCGGTACCGTTGGCGGTGGAGGGGCTATAAAATGGTTCATGCAGGAACTGGGAGCTTTTGAGAATTCTGCTGCAAAAGCAGCCGGGTCAAATCCATTTATGATTATGGATAATGAAGCTGAGAAAATACCTGAAGGTTCAGACGGTCTTGTATTTTTGCCTTATATGGCGGGAGAGAGATCACCTCTATGGGATAAAAATGCAAAAGGTGTATTCTTCGGACTGGGCTATGACAAAACCAGGGCACACATGATCAGAGCTGTGTTGGAGGGCTGTGCCTTTGCTCTGCAGCACAACCTGAGAACAGCAGAGGAAGCAGGTGTAACGGTGGAAGAATTAGTAGCCATGGGTGGAGCGGCAAACAGCCGCTTATGGACACAGATAAAGGCTGATGTTACAGGCCGGGTAATCAAGGTCCCAACTTCAGATACGGCGACTACACTTGGAGCAGCAATTCTTGCCGGTGTTGGAACAGGTCTTTATAAGAGCTTTGACCAGGCCGTCCGGGATACCATTGTTATTACGCGTACCCATGAGCCGGATATGAAAGCTCATGAAACCTACAAAAGAAATTATGAAATATATATTGAGCTGTATGAAAAATTGAAAGATACAATGCAAAAAATATGACATTTAAAACGATTGGGGGGGTTATATGAAAGCGGGAGTATTGCACGCAAGGGAGGATTTAAGATATGAGGAGATTCCGACACCTGTACCGGAAAAGGGAGAAGTGCTTGTAAGAGTCAAGGCCACAGGTATATGCGGATCTGATATCCCAAGAGTATTGGGTGACGGTGCACATTTTTTTCCAATAGTTCTGGGACATGAATTTTCTGGTGAAGTGGCCGGAATCGGTGAAGGAGTTACTTCTGTGGAAGTAGGAGACAGAGTGGCCGGAGTACCTTTGGTGCCCTGTATGAAGTGTGAGGATTGTCAGAAGGGAAATTATTCTTTATGCAAACATTACAGCTTTATTGGTTCCAGGGAAAGCGGGAGCTTTGCAGAGTACGTGAAAATGCCTGAAAGAAATGTTGTTAAATTTGATGACAGTGTGTCTTTTGAACAGGGAGCCTTTTTTGAACCGGCAACTGTAGCTTTGCACGGATTATTGTGTGCCGACTATCACGGCGGAGAGGATGTTGCCATACTTGGCGGAGGTACGGTGGGTATGTTTACGGCTCAATGGGCCAGGATATTCGGTGCTAAAAGGGTTTTTGTCTTTGATATAGACAATGACAGATTGGCACTGGCTAAAAAGCTTGGTGCCGATGTGACGGTTAATACTCTGGATAAGGACTTTAAAGAGCAGGTGGATAAACTTACAAACAAAAAAGGCTTCGGTTTTGTATATGAAACTGCAGGAGTTGATATAACCATGAAGCTTGCTTTTGAACTGGCAGGAAATAAATCCGGAGTTTGCTTCATAGGAACACCAACAAAGGATCTGGTATTCACACCACGGCTGTTTGAAAATATGAACCGGAAGGAGTTCAAACTCACCGGCTCATGGATGTCTTACAGCGCACCCTTTCCGGGTAGGGAGTGGGATTTGACCGCTCACTATTTTTCGACGGGAGCCTTGAAATTTGATGAAAGCTTTATATTCAAAAAAGTTCCGCTCAGTAAAATCAAGGATGGTTTTGATATGTTCAAGGTACCGGGAACCGTTAAAGGAAAAGTACTTATAGTGAACGAATAGGAGGGAGAAAATGACAATGGCAGGTTTGCATCCGCTAAAGGATTTGGTTTTAAAACAAAAGCAGGGAATTCCGGCTGGAATATATTCGGCTTGCAGTGCAAATGAATACGTAATTGAGGCTGCAATGGAAAGAGCATTTAAAACCGGAGGTTTAGTGCTGATTGAAGCAACAGCAAATCAGGTAAACCAGTTTGGAGGCTATACCGGCATGAAGCCGGAGGATTTTAAAGCCTTTGTATGCAAAATAGCTGAAAAAATTCAATTTCCAGCTGATAAGCTCATACTTGGAGGAGATCACCTGGGACCGCTGACATGGAAAAATGAAAAGTCCGACACAGCTATGGAAAAATCCTGTGAGTTATTAAAACAGTACGTTTTGGCAGGTTTTACAAAAATTCATATAGATACCAGCATGCATCTTGCGGATGACAATATTAATCAAAAGCTTGATACAGGTGTTATAGCCAAGAGGGGGGCGGTGCTATGCAAGGTAGCCGAGGAAGCATATGCCGAGCTTTTAAAAACTGATGAAAATGCTTTGCAGCCGGTATATGTTGTGGGCAGTGAAGTGCCCATTCCCGGGGGAAGCCAGGAAGAGGAAGAGGGTATCCAGGTTACAAGGGTAAGTGATTTTGAATCCACCGTTGAAACCTTCCGGCAGGCATTCTATGAGCTGGGGCTGCAAAAGGCCTGGGCAAATGTTATTGCTGTTGTAGTACAGCCGGGAGTTGAATTCGGTGATGAAACAATACATGAATATGACCGGGATGCTGCAAAAGAGCTGTGCCAGGCTTTAAAAAAGTATCCTAACCTGGTTTTTGAAGGACACTCTACAGATTATCAGACTCCCACAGCTCTTAAGGAAATGGTTGAGGACGGAATAGCTATTCTGAAGGTAGGGCCGGCTTTGACCTTTGCATTGAGGGAAGGCTTGTTTGCCCTGAGTATGATAGAAGAAGAACTCTTTAAATACGATCCTGACATTCATTTGTCAAATCTGATTAATGTATTTGATGAAGCAATGCTACAGAACCCTGAAAACTGGAGAAAGCACTATCATGGCAACGGATCAAAAGTCAGGTTTGCAAGGAAATACAGTTTTTCGGACAGATGCAGATACTACCTGCCTGATTCAAATGTTCAGAATGCAGTAAAGCGGTTAATAAAGAATTTGAAAACTGTAACTATTCCGTATTCCTTATTAAGCGAATATATGCCTATTCAGTACAGAAAAGTAAGAAGCGGAGAGCTTGCAAATGAGCCTGAAAGTCTCTTAAAGGACCGTGTTGTAAACTGTATTGATGATTATTTATATGCTACTGAAGTTATATTGGCGGCAAAGTAATGGAGTTGTATCCGGTAAAAGCAGAAGCTGCGATGTACCGGATTAAATATAAAAAAATAATTTATAAAGGAGATAGTATTATGACTAACGATATAATCGATCCGGGTTTGGTCCCGCAGAGAGTACTGCGCGGAGGAGATAAGATGCCTGGAATAGGCATGGGAACCTTTGGCTCGGACAGATTTACGGCCGAAGATATTGCGGCGGCAGTAAAAGGTGCAGCTGAAGTGGGCTTCAGATTGTTTGACTGTGCAGCTGTATACGGAAATGAGCATTTGATCGGAGAAGTTTTCGAAGACATAATGAAATCAGGAATTAAAAGAGAGGAACTCTTTATCACCTCAAAGGTATGGAATGACATGCACGGCAAAGGAGATGTGCTGCTGTCCTGTGCAAAAACCCTGAAGGATTTGCGCCTTGACTATATAGATTTATACTTTGTACACTGGCCCTTCAGAAATTTCCATCCCAAGGGAGCCGCACCCGACTATCATAATAAGGATGCAAGGCCGTTTTCAATTGAACAGTACATGGAAACCTGGTACCAGATGGAAAGACTTCAGAAGGCCGGCTATGTAAAGCACATTGGAGCCTCCAATATGACAGTTCCGAAATTAAAGGAATTGTTCAAACATGCTACCATCATGCCTGCTGCCATAGAGATGGAACTCCATCCATGCTTCCAGCAGCCTGAATTATTCCAGTTTGCACTTGACCATGGTATTCAGCCTATCGGCTTTTGTCCTATCGGTTCACCAACAAGACCCGACCGTGATAAGACTGCTGAGGACTATGTAGATATTCAGGATCCGGTTATTATTGAAATAGCAAAGGCACATAATGTTCATCCGGCAGTTATATGTATTAAATGGGCTGTTCAGAGAGGACAGACTCCAATACCGTTCTCAATCTACAGAAACGAGTATGCAAGCAACCTCAGGTGTGCGGTGGAAGACCCTCTTACAGAAGAGGAAATGAAAAAAATCGAGGGTGTTGATAAGAACTGCCGTCTGATCAAAGGTCAGGTTTTCCTGTGGGATGGAGCTAAAGACTGGACTGATCTGTGGGATCTTAACGGAGAAATAACCAAATAATTAACGGAATAAATTAAATAAACTAAAATTTTATACGCTTCGGCAAGGAGGATATATGTTAAAGGGAATTCCTTCGATCTTAACCCCGGAACTTCTTAAGACACTGATGGAGATGGGGCATAGTGATGAAATAGTTATTGCCGACGGAAATTTTCCTTCGGGTACATTTGGAAAGAAAGTAATAAGACTGGATGGGCATGGTGTTCCTGAGGTATTGGATGCAATACTTAAGTTTTTCCCCCTTGACCCATACGTAGAAAAGCCTGTGGCTCTTATGGAAGTGGTTCCGGGGGATACAGTAGAGACTCCCATCTGGGAGGTTTACAGAGATATTATTAATAAGCACGAACCCAAGAATAACAAGATAGAGAACATCGAAAGATTTGCCTTCTATGAAAGAACCAGGAGCGCATATGCAGTTATAGCAACCAGCGAGGCTGCTCTCTACGCCAATATTATTTTAAAAAAGGGTGTTGTGGTAGAATAGTGTACTCGTAGAAAAGTTAATTATTTGCCAGCACCATTAAAAATATATGCCTGAATTTGCAGGGAAGCCGCAAATTTCAGGCATATATTTTCTGAACTTTAAGGGGGGTCTTTGTGAATATATCCGGGCTTATCAAAAAAATATACTTTGACAGTAGAATCCTTAATGAAGCTGAAATGCGGTTTTCACGAAACATTTCCATATTTGAGGGGTGCACAGCAAGAAGCATTCTTACCTTGACAAGCGGAGCGTTTTTGGTCGGCTTTGCAAAATATCTGGGGGCTAATGATGAAATAGCCGGAATTATTGCAGCCATACCTGTTTTGGCCGGAATAATATCGGCTTTTTCTCCGGTTGTATTTGAAAAAATACCCAACAGAAAGCTGATTACCTGCCTATTCTGCTTTATTGGAAGGTTTTTGCTGGGCCTGATGATTTTTATACCGATGATAAGGGTTGAGCAGTCTATTAAAATTTCTTTATTAGTGATTACTTTTCTGGCCTCAAACCTTTTTCTGGCCTTTACAATACCTGCATCACAGACATGGCTTCTGTCCATTACTCCAGAGAACATCAGAGGCTCCTACTTCGGCCGGAGAGAGGCTATTGTGTTGGGAGTGGTAACCTGTATAACCCTGCTTATGGGACAGGTTCTGGACAAATTTCAGAAAACCGGACAGGCTTTTTCAGGCTTTTTAGTAATATATATTTTTGTAATGACTGCAGCAATAGTGAATTTTGTTTTATTTTCAAGCATGAAGGAGCCCCCTTATCCTAAAGCCGACAGGGATTTAAAGGTTAAGGAAATTATCCTTCTGCCGTTACGAAACGGGAGGTATAGGGGAATTGTTTTTGTTATGCTTATCTGGAATGTCGGGTTCCAGCTGGCAGCCCCATTCACCTCGGTATATATGGTTTCAAAGCTGGAACTTGGCTACGGCTATATAACGCTCATGCTTGTTCTGGCATCAGTAGCCAGTATAGTTTCGGTGAGATATTGGGGTAGGCTGGCGGATAAAAAGTCATGGTTATACCTTCTAAAAATGATGATGCTTATTCAGGTCTTATACTATTTTATATGGTTTATGATAGATGTTGATACGGCACTTCTATTACTTCCAATTGCTCATGTTTTAGGCGGAGCAGCTATTTCAGGAATAAATATTTCAATCAATAATATACAGTATAGTTTTGCGCCGGCTGAGAACAAGTCGGTTTATATGGGGTTTTCTTCAGCTGTCAACGGACTATTCGGATTTGCCGGGACTCTGGCAGGCTCTTATTTTATAAAGCTCACTCCCTCTTTCGGCATTTCTGTTCACGGCTTTTCAATTGGAAGCCTGCAGCTGATATTTATGGTGTCGGCGATGGTTCTGGTGGCGGGTATTGCTGGAATGAACAGAATTATTAAACACAAACTTAATTTCTAGAAATACCTACTATATTGCTGTTAATTTTCCTAGGGACTGTATTTTTATATGGATGTAGGACGGGAACGGAAAAATAAAACGGTTACCGTAGCGCAGTTAAGTGTCCGGTAACCGTTTCAGCAGAAGAATTTATTCCAGAGTAAATGAGGCCAGATGTGCACTTCCCTGACCAGTATAAGTAAAATATAATGCCTGTATTCCATCAGGAATGGTTATATTGGCAGAATACTCCTTCCATACATTTGTGAAAACCACCGGTATCTTTCCAAGGGCAGAACCGTCCCATGAGGTCTTTACTTCAAAGTCGCCTTGGCAGTATCCACGAACCTTGATTTTTACCTTTGTAATGCCCTTGCAGTTAAAATATTTAAATCCAGCTGTAGCTGATGCTTTCATGTTGGCAATGTACCCGATCTCTTCGTCTCCGTCTCTTCCGTCCTGAGTTATCTTTGGGAACTGATTGTTCATCCAGGAGGCAGTCCAATCGGTATACACCGACTCTTCCTCGCAGAACAGGTTGCAGGCCAGATAGGCGGGATATTCGCCGCGTCCTTCAAGCGGTCCGCCGTTGCAGCCGCAGGAGGTCATTTCCGCCTGAGGAATGGTTCCGTCCTCCAAAAATTCTATTTGTTCGCAGCAGCCCTGTCTGCTGAAATTTGTTCCATTGGTGTGTCTGTGATAAAAAATGTACCATTTCCCATTGATTTCAATAATACTCCCATGGTTATTGGCACCATAAAACATAGGTTTTTCAGCAGGTTTGTAAGTATCAATATGAAGATCGCTGTTGCTTACAATAACTCCGTTGTATTTAAAATCCTTTGTGGGATGTTTGCTTGTAGCATAACAAAGTTCATGAAATACAACCGAGGAATATATAAAGTAATAGGTATCCCCTCTCTTTCTGATGGAAGGGGCTTCAAAAAACTCATGACCTTCATAGCCGCTGCCCTTGCTGTAAGGTTCACTTGGGGCTAAGAATACCGGTTCTTCAAGAATTGTCAGCATATCCGGTCCCAACACTGTTGCCATTGGTCCCTTTCTTGATTTGTCTCCTACTGCACAAAAGCCTGTGTACAGGTAAGTTCTATCGCCCTCGGTAAGCACTCCTGGGTCAAACTGGGGCTGATCATCTGCTCTTTCACCCAGACGGGTTCCGTCGGAATAATGTACATAGCCGTAAAATTCATATTTACCTGCGGGAGTATCACAGACGGCAACCGACACGATTGAAACCTTGTCCAGTACATAGTATAAATAATATCTTCCGTCGGGGCCTACAGTGACATCCGGCGCATAAAGGCACATGTTGCCATCGGGATTGAGAGGATCATCGGTCTTTTTGTAAATAACCCCTTCATATGTCCAGTTGCCGAGATCATCAACCGGTGCTGACCAGCAGACATAATCGTTTAAGCAATATACATATCCGTTAAATCGGTCATGTGAACCATAAACATAAACCCTGTTGTTAAAAACATAAGGCTCGGCGTCAGGAATATACTCCCAGGACGGGAGATATGGATTAATACCTTGTTTTTTCATTTGTTACCTTCACTCCTTCTTCTTGAACTCTGTTTTAAGAGTATATATTTGTTGGTAGAATATCATTGAAAACATAACTAGTCAATTAACATTAAAGAATTGAATATAAAAATTTAAAAAAGCAAACATCTGAATAATGCAGTAAACAGATTCATTGATATGGGGCCAGTGGGGCAGGTTGAACTTAAGGCATTTGCTTAAAGCGGCCCGGTGAGATGCCAACCGAACGGGTAAACTGTTTTGTGAAGGAATAAGCATCACTATAGCCGGTAAGCTGAGCTGTTTCCTTAATAGAAACGCCTGATAAAATCATAAGCTTGGCATATTTCATTTTTTGTTCGATTCTGTATTGTAAAGGTGAGACACCAACATGCTTGCGAAACTGCTTCCGGAAGTTTTCATAGCTCATGTGCAGAGCGGCAGCCACCCCTTCAAGGGAAACCGCCGTATGAATGTCGCCGGACAGCAGGCGGCAGGCTTGCTCAACTGCCTCCCTCTCGGAATCGGCAGAGAAGGTTCCGGAAGTACGTTGGACAATGGACAGCACTATTTCCTGGGCTTTAAGAGCTATAAAAGGAAGCTCCTTGTCATCTGCCGTTTTTAATTGATACAAAAACCGTGAGAATTGCTGGAGTATGTTTTCATCACAGTGTGAATGAATTACGGGGGTGTCTGACGGCAGTAGATTCAGACTGCAGAGGTAATTGTAGGTGGAACGGCCGAAACTGATAAAAAATTCAACCCAGCTGCCGTCGGGAGTTATCTCTGTGGAGTGGCAGACTCCAGGTATACGCTGTACAAAATCACCGGCCCGGATGGGGATTATTTCCCTGTCCGGGGTATAATAGCGGCCGCTCCCGGATAACAGCAGGAAGCCGCTGTAATAGTCAATCATAAAATTGTACTGTGATTGTTCCGCTGTCGCTTTGGGCATAAAGCCGCAGGCCAGTATTCCATTTGTCAGGTCCGGTCCTATACAACGGTAAACAACATCTTTTTTTGTTTCCATAACTTAATCCTCTCCTAAAGGTATACTTTCAGTCTGGGATTATACCAAAACGGATAAAATAAAGACCAATAGAAATATTTTGTTTGTTTCTAAAATAGCATATAATATCCGCATATACAATTGTATTTTTATAGCGATGAATAATATTTTTTTATACCAGATATGATAAAAGGAGCGGGTTATGAACAGAGAATGGGAAAATCAGTATATAACACAAATAAACAGATATCCGATGCATTCTCCATATGGAGCTTACGAATCTGTTGAGCAGGCTATGGAGTGTGACCGTTGGGCTTCAAAATACGTAAAAAGCCTGAGCGGGAACTGGAAATTCAAGCTTGCCGAAAATCCCCGGCAGGCGCCGGAAGGTTTCTACGCATTAAATTATGATGCTTCCGGCTGGGAGGATATACCAGTGCCCTCAAACTGGGAGCTGCATGGGTATGGCAAGCCGGTTTATACCAATATTAAATATCCCTTTAAGAGGGAGGGAGCCGGGTCCCATTACGAGATAGAGATAGCCGAGGGGCAGGTGGAGCTCAATGCACCCCTGGTGCCCGAAAAAAACCTGACAGGCTGCTACCGGACTGTGTTTGAAGTACCGGACTATTTTGATGGAAAAGATGTTTTTATAGAATTCGGAGGAGTAGAGGCCTGTTTTTACCTCTGGGTCAATGGAATTGAAATAGGTTTCTCAAAGGACAGCAAGCTGGATGCTTCCTTTGATATTACACATGCCGTTCAACGGGGTGAAAATGAGCTGGCTGTAAAGGTACTTCAATATTGTGACGGTTCGTACCTTGAGGATCAGGATTACTGGCACTTGTCGGGGATTTACAGGGACGTGAGAATTTATGCAAAGTCCGGACAGCGGCTGCTTGACTACAAGGTAGAAACTCTGTTTAAGGAAAACGATTTTAAAGAAGCCGAACTGAGGGTAATGCTTCAGCCAAACAACAGAGTCAGGGGTTATGGAGAATGTCATGTGAGATTGAGTCTCTATAACGCCGAAAAAGAATTGGTTATTGTTTTTCAAAGTCAACCCTATGCCAGATGCGGTGTCTATCTGGAGCCAAAATTTACCGCTTTCCCATCTGCCATTGTGGAAAATCCCCATTTATGGTCTGCAGAAGAGCCGTATTTATATACTTTGGTTCTGGAGACGGTAGACAAGAACGGATGTGTCACAGATATTGAAAGTACTAAAGTAGGCTTCCGCAAAGTGGAAATAGGCAGGGACGGTGTACTTTATTTAAACGGCAGAAGACTGCTGGTGAGGGGAGTGAATTTGCATGAATTCTGTCCCGAAACAGGCAGATATGTTTCGGCGGAATACATGATACAGCAGCTTTTAGGCATGAAACAGCTGAATTTCAATGCTGTCCGGACCAGTCATTACCCTCATGCAAGTGAATGGTATGAACTTTGTGATGAACTGGGAATATACGTAGTGGATGAAACAAATCTTGAAACCCATGAGTTCGGCGGGCAGTTAAGCTCCTCGGCCGAATGGACCGGGGCATTTATTGAACGTGCTACACGGATGGTACTCAGGGATAAAAACCATCCCTCTGTAATTACCTGGTCCCTGGGAAACGAATCGGGGGCAGGGGCTAATCAGGCGGCTATGTATGGCTGGATAAAAGAATATGACAGGACCAGGTATGTCCAGTATGAATCCTGCAACCCTGAAAGCAATATTACCGATATAATCTGCGCCATGTACCCGCCCAGTGACTGGGTAGAGCAAAAGATGGCGGAGCATGAGGACCTGAGACCCTTTATAATGTGTGAGTATGCCTATTCAAAAAGCAACAGCAACGGAAATTTCAAAATGTATTGGGACCTGGTGGAAAAGTATCCCCGTTTCCAGGGCGGGTTCATATGGGATTTCCAGGATAAGGCCCTGGTGCAGCAGCGGGAAAACGGTACCTCAAGATATGTATACGGAGGAGCCTTTAATGAGGAGGTAGTTGACCCCATAGAGGATATGTGCCTGAACGGAGTGGTTCTGCCTGATTTAAGCTGGAAACCGGCTGCATTTGAAATAAGGAATTGCCAGGCTCCGGTAACAATTTTTCATGATGGAAGCCCATACCCTGAAGCCGGTGCCTATAAAATAAAGAATAACCATATGTTTAGGAATCTTAGTCATTTATGCCTTGCCTGGGAGCTGCAGTGCGACGGAAAAGTGGTGGATGGCGGCCTGATGAAACAATATTTCACAGCTCCGGGACAGTCTGATGTTCTGGAATATGTCCTGAAGCGGGAGAATATTTCCGGTGAAGCTTTTGTAAACATCACAGCCTCCTTAAACGGAGATGTGCCCTATGCAAAAAAAGGACATGTTATTTATGCTTATCAAATCCCCCTGCAGGAGTCGGTGTTAAAAAGGCAGGAGGTATGCATCAACCATAATAAGCTGACAATGCAGGAAACTGCCGGAGAAATTTTGATACTGGGAGAAAATACAGAAGTACGTTTTGACAAGGAAAGCTGTATATTTACAAAGGCGGTTTTTAACCGAGTTGAGAGCTTTTGGGGATGCCGGGACAATTTTTACCGGGCTGCGACGGGAATCGACGAAGGCTGCAGGAATCCCGGCGGCAATTATGCAACCGACTGGAGGGCCTGGGGTTTAAATGACTTGAAAATAAAGGTTATTAACATTGACACTGCTGTTTCTGACTCGCAGATATTTATATTTGCAAATGTCTCATATAATAATGATAAATTGCTTGTTTCCACACAGTACAGGATTGGCAGCAGAGGTATGGAGGTTGATAAAACCGTCATAAATAATTGTCCGGGTGAAACAATTCCAAGAATCGGATTCTCATTGATGCTTCCGGAGGATAAACAGCAAATAAACTGGTATGGGAGAGGACCCTGGGAGAATTACGCCGACAGAAAGGAAGCAGCCCTTATAGGCTGTTACAGCAGTACCGTCCAGGAACAGTATACACCCTATGTGAAGCCTGTGGAATGCGGCGGAAAAGAAGATGTGAGATACCTCCTTGTAAAGGATCCGGCAGGCCGCGGTCTACGCATTTCAGGCGCCACCCCATTCCATTTTGATATTCATGATTACTCTGTGGAGGTCTGCGATAATGCAAGGTATGAGCAGGAACTTTTAAAGGATGGATATGTACATCTTAATATAGACTATTTTCATGCCGGCTTGGGCGGAGATAACGGCTGGTCCAAAAATATTCATCCGGAGTACCGCATCGGAAAAGGTTGTTATCATTATCAGATATTAATGGAGGTAGTTGGATAATTAATATAACCGGCAGTCTGTAACATCTGAAATGTGTATTGTCGGGCGGGAAATTTTTTAATCAAAAATTTGTATTTGTTTACATAAAATATCAGGTTTGCCCGGCAGATACAAGGGCAGGACTAGTTAAATCTAAATTAAAGCGGGGACCTAAAAAAATGCAAATACAATTTTTTAGGTCCCCGTTTCGAATTAAGCCGGCATTTTATACAGGGTTCAGGTAGAAGCAATTGCATAAAAATATTTGCACAATGAATAAAGTTTTGAATATTTACATTACTAATTTTTGATGTTTAAATTAGGCTCAGATAGTCTATGAACATTTCACTTTACAATTTCATTATTAGCAGATTTTTACTGCTGGAATAGGAGCTGGTTTGATGCAAACAACGAGAGACATGGATGCACCTGGAACTGAAAAGGTAAACATCAGGAAAAGTAATAGTTTGGCAAAACATTTTAAAGGGACCTGGCAGTTATACACTTTATTGCTGTTACCAATAATATTTTTAGCCGTGTTTAATTATTATCCCATGTACGGGGCTATAATAGCATTTAAGAATTATAATATAAGAGCAGGAATATTGGGAAGCCCCTGGGCAGATAATTTCGGGCTTGCTAACTTTATAAGATTTTTCGGGAATTACAATTTTATTGAGTGCCTGCGGAACACCCTGTGGATTTCTGTATACACAATACTGGTAAGCTTTCCGTGTGCAATCATTTTAGCCTTAAGCCTTAATTATATTTTGAATGTCAGATATAAAAAAGCAGTACAGCTCGTATCATATTTTCCTTACTTCATATCAACAATAATACTTGTGGGTATGATCAATATTCTTTTTAATACAAAGACAGGTGCCATTGGCAGCATTATTTACAGCATTACCGGTACAAATGTCCTGGCCAGTGCCTCGGCTTTTCCGTCACTGTATGTATGGTCGGGTATATGGCAGTCGGTGGGCTTTAACGCAATCATATATATGGCTGCATTGTCGGGAGTGGATATGCAGCTTCATGAAGCTGCCACCGTCGACGGAGCAACCATAATGCAGAGGATAAGGCATATCGATCTGCCCGCTATAATTCCAACAGCTGTGATACTGCTTATTCTTAATGTTGGCGGAATTTTAAATATTGGCTACGAAAAAGTACTGGCAATGCAGAACCCTAATAATTTGAGTGCATCGGAGATAATATCCACTTATGCCTATAAAATTGCGCTGGTGTCATCAATTCCGGACTTTGCCTATTCAACGGCAATAGGCTTGTTCCAGTCGGGAGTAGGTCTTGTATTGCTGCTGGTCGTGAACAGAATAAGCAAGGGTCTTACCAGTGAAAGCTTATGGTAAACTTTCCGGTATTGATAAAATAAAGACTAATTTATTATAAAAGGTGGATTTGGAATGAAAACCAGATATTGTTTGCAGGATAGAATATTTAATATTGTAAATCATACTCTTCTGGCTGTATTTTTATTGGCTGTCATGTACCCGTTTATTTACTTGATAAGCTGCTCCTTTAGTTCAGGAGACGCATTGATGACCGGAAAAGTCAAAATATTGCCGGTTGAACCCACACTTTTGGGATACAAAACGGTATTCGCCTACGGTCCCATATGGACTGGATATTTGAACTCTCTTATCTACATGGTGTCGGGAACCATAGTCAGCGTAGTATTAACCATTATGGCCTCTTACCCGCTTTCCAGAGATGACATTAAGGGAAAGAAGCTTTTCATGGGATACTTCCTATTTACCATGATGTTTAACGGCGGACTGGTTCCAACATATTTGCTGGTAAAACAATTGCATATGATTGACACCATTTGGGCTATTATATTACCCACAGCTTTAAGTGCATATAATGTCATTGTTGCCAGGACCTTTTACAGACAGAATATACCTTTGGAGTTACTGGAGGCTTCCAGATTGGACGGCTGTGACGATTTCAGGTTCTTGCTTAAAATAGTAATTCCACTGTCAAAGCCCATAATAGCAGTAATCAGTCTTTGGGTGGCAGTAGCATTGTGGAATTCATACTTTTCAGCATTGATATATTTGCACTCCGAAGAGAAATATCCCTTACAGCTTATTTTAAGAGGAATTCTTATCATGGGAAGTACAGATCTGTCACAATCGGGGGTTGATCCCGAAATAAGGCTCAGGAACCAGTATCTTGGTGAAATGCTGAAATACGGTACCATAGTAGTCAGCAGCCTTCCGTTGATGATACTCTATCCTTTTGTTCAGAAGTATTTTGTAAAAGGAGTCATGATAGGATCGGTAAAAGGCTAAAAAATGAATAACTAAAATATTTTCTTATGAGCTCAAAGAAAATGTTTTATTATTATAAAAACAAATTAGGAGGAAAAGTCATGAAGAAGTTTGTATCAAAAGCTATTATTTGTGCCTCGGTCACAGCCCTGTTATTGACAGGTTGTGGATCAGGGACCAATACTGGAAGCACTGCAAGTTCTACTGCCGGAAGTTCCAGTGTTGAGGCGCAAAAGTCTGACATTACATTTCCATTAAAGGAGAAAGCCACTTTAACTGCATTCGTAATGACTCCTTACTCTGGAGAAAACGGCGACTATACCAACAATTATGTTACCGACTATCTGGAGAAAGAGCAAAATATCAAAATTGATTTCAAGTACTCTGTAACCGGAGACGACGGTAAAACCAAGCTTAACTTGCTTATGGCAAGCGGAGAAACATTGCCTGACATATTCTTATCAACAAAATGGTCTAAAGCCGAAACCACGCTTTATGGAAAGCAAGGCCTGATTATTCCGTTGAACGATTACTTAAAAGATGCACCTAACTGGAATGAATTAAATAAGGTTAGTCCGTTAAGATTGGGAGATATAACAATGCCTGACGGAAATATATATTGCTATGGAGACGATAACGAATGCTTCCATTGCATGTATCAGTCAAGAATGTGGATTTACAAGCCATGGGTAGACAAACTGGCAGGCGGAAAAATACCTGCAACTACAGACGAATTGTATACGTTCCTGAAGGCTGTGAAGGAAAAAGATCCTAACGGCAACGGAAAGGCTGATGAGATTCCATTTACCGGAAATATTGCTGCTGGAGGTTGGGCAACTGACCCCACAACCTTTATAACAAATGCATTTATTCAGAATAATAACATATTGTCAAATACCAACCCTGTAGTTGGTGCAGGCTTTGTTGTAAATAACGGTAAAGTAGAATATCAGTTTACAAAAGACGAATACAAAGATGCATTGATATACTTAAACAAGCTTTATAAAGAAGGTTTATTGGATTCACAGGCCTTTACCCAAAATGCAGACCAACAGAAGGCTACAGTACAGGGCACTCCTCAACTGGCTGCCATGGCACCGGGCGGTTGGTGGCCATGCAACACAGATGCTCTTGTAAAGGAGCAGGAAGGTTCATATCAAGACTGGGTGGTTTTAGAACCTGTAAAAGGACCCAAGGGAGTACAGCTGGCTGCCTACTATCCGACAAATTACTTCCAGAGCAACTATGGTTTAGTATCTGCAGACTGTAAGAATCCTGAACTGGCTGTTAAATTCTTTGATCTCCTTGCATCGCAAGAAATGACTCTGATTACACAGAATGGACCAAAGGGTATAGCATGGGATTATGTATCGGAAGGTACTTCAATTGCAGGAGGAGAAGCTAAATGGAAGAAAATACCTGCCAAGAAGTTAAGAAGCAGTCAGATTCCGGATTATACCGATGAAGGTTTGAATTTTGTAAAATATGTCTGGGATCCTGATGCAGTTATGACCCACAATACAAATGATTTCAGACTCAGCCAGTACTGCGCTAATCCCAAGACCAGCGTTGAGGCATTGCTGTATCAATGCGGTAAGGCATATTCAAAATACAAGCCTGACGACAGTACCATGCTTCCAAATCTTGCCTACACAGAAGAAGATGCCAAAAAAATTGCTGATTATACAGTTTCTATAGGCAAATTTGTAAATCAGGCTACAGTTCAGTTTATAACAGGTGATCTGGATATTAATACCTGGCAGACTTATGTAGACAAGATCAACAGTATGGATTTGGCGGGATATCTGGCAATTCAGCAGAATGCTTACGATCAATATGCTAAAAGTTTAGGTAAATAGGAATAATAGTTATTTTCCGATAAAGCCCTTACGGATTTTGTAAGGGCTTTATTTAAATAATTGCACACACGATTTGGAGTTTTAGAATTAATGTGATTAAATATAGATACCAATACCATATACTAGGCAGGTAGCCCATGAAGAAAAGATATATATCTTTATTGCTTTGCTTTTTGTCCATTTTAGCCTTGTTCGGGTGCTCAGTAAAAAGTGAGCCTGTAAAACTGTATTATTATTACTTCAATGCCTGCGGGGCATGTAATGAAAGCGGCAAGTTTTATGATATGGCAAGTTCTGTTTTAAAGGGCATTGACAGTTCCGAATATGAAATTATTACAGTTAACATTTTTAAGGAAGCAATGCCTGAAAGTCTTATGCTTTTTCTGAAGGCCAATAATATGAAAGCTGAAGATATCAGCTACCCTATGCTTACCTCCGGGAATAATTATATTATGGGTCTGGAAGATATAGAAAAAAATATGAGAGAGCTTTTGCTGAGCAGCATCAATAAAAAAAGCTTCAGTCCGGACAAGAAAAGCAAAGAACCCGCAATAAACTCCCCCGGACAGTTGAACACCCGGAAAGGCATACAGGGTACGACGGACAAAGACAGCTCATATTTTATATATTTCAATACATCATCCTGCAAAGACTGTAATGATACCGAGGAGTTTTTAAAAACACTTTCCAGCGGATACAAGCTGGACATTGAAGGAAAGACTGTAAATTCCATGCTGGTAATAGAACATAAAAATATTACTGAGGAAAATAATCTGGCATTGCTGCAAAGTCTTTTTGAATATTATGATGTACCCGAGGACAAACGTGAAGTACCTGTTATGTTTTATTCAAAGGGTTATATCAGCGGATACGACCATATAAAAAAGAATATGGAAAAAATAATAATTGGGGGAGAGGCTTTAAATTTTGATTATGACAGGCTTAACAGGGAAAATAATATAAAAAGCCTGACGCCTGAAAATATTCCGGGTATATTCCTTACCGGGCTTATAAATGGTATTAATCCCTGTTCCATATCCATGCTTTTTTTGCTTTTATCCCTTGTTATTTCTAAAAAGTCAAATATATTTAAATATGGCTTCAGTTACATTGCGGGTAAGATGGCAGCATATTTTTCCTTTGGAATAGCTGCTTACAAAATTATCACCGTAGTGGATTCAACGGCATTCAGAAATGTTCAATACGGAATAAGCATTTTCATGGTTATAATATCATTGATATTGGCGTTTTTGAATTTCAGAGATGCCTACTGGGCCAGGAAAGAAAAATATAATAATGTAAAAATGCAATTGCCGGGCTCATTAAGAAAGTATAACCACAGGCTTATAACATTTTTTGCCGAAAAAGCTGATTCAGGCTGGACTGTTTTTGTTATTTTCGTCTTGGGAGTTATAATTTCCCTCGGGGAATTTTTATGCACAGGTCAGATATATGTTGCTACAATTGTATACCTTGCTCAGAATACCTCGGGGCTGACGGGAACTACCGTTTTGTCATTTGTTATATATATATTGGCAGCCTCCCTGCCGTTGATTATGCTGGTTATCCTTGTGAACAGGACAAAAAGGCTATTGCTGGTTTCAGAGTTTGTAAGAAAGCATTTACCTGTAATAAAGATCATATTTGGAGTGACATTTCTTATATTTGGACTTATCTTTGTTACATACATTATTTAGCGGCTGAGTATACAAAACATGCAAAAACGTAATCAATGGAGAGAGTCGGCTATGTTTAAAAAGAGAAAAAACAAAGACCCAAAAGCTCAAGTATCTATTTTCAGTAGTAATAATGAATTGCTGTTCAACGGAGAATTGGATTCGATACCCATAAAGGAGGCTGTGATAATCAGTAAGAGCATTGAATTTTTTAATGATCACAATCCCTGTTACATACATCGGGGAGCGGTAACTGTAAGGTTGTTGGGTGAAATAGAAGCTTATCTGAAAATGCATGCGGAAAAAGTTTTTATTGTTGACAGACATGCCTGGAGTGTAGTTGACTATATTGACATAGACGGCATACACCGCATGGAAATTTCCTGATTATTAATGAAAGACTTAAAGGAGGAAACAAAATGAAGCAAAAACTTTGGTACAAATCACCGGCAAAGGAATGGAATGAAGCATTGCCCATAGGTAACGGAAGACTTGGGGCTATGGTATACGGCTGTGTGAAAAATGAAAACATTCAGCTAAATGAGGACAGCATCTGGTATGGTGATCCCATAGACAGAAACAATCCTGATGCGCTGTCCAATTTGCCCAAAATACGTAAACTGCTGGCTGAGGGCAGGATAAAAGAAGCCGAAAAACTGGCCGCTCTTGCACTTTCCGGAGTACCCGAAAGTCAGAGACCGTATCAGACTTTGGGAAACCTGAAACTCAATTTTGATATAGATGAGAGTGATATAAGAGATTACCGCAGAGAGCTTGATATTGAAAAGGCATGTGCTGCTGTAAAATTTGTTTCAAAGGGAGTTAAGTATACACGAGAATATTTTGCAAGTGCTGCCGATCAGGTCCTGGTAGTCCGGCTGACAGCCGATGCTCCCGGTAGGATAAGCTTTACAGCCAATATGAGAAGGGGCAGGTTCCTTGATAATTCCGGGGCCATAGACGGTAAAACCATAGGAATGTATGCAAGCTGCGGTACCGGCAAGGGTGTCAGCTTTTGTTCAATGGTCAGGGCGGTTTCCGAGGGAGGAAAAGTCAATACCATCGGTGAAAACCTCATTGTCGAGGAAGCAGATGCCGTAATCCTGCTCATATCTGCCGCTACCAGCTTTTATCACAAGGAATACGAAGCACAGTGCCTGAAATATCTTGAGGGAGCAGGAGAAAAAACATATGCAGGGCTGATGTCCAGCCACATTGAGGATTATTCGCAGCTGTACCAAAGAGTTAAGTTTGAAATTCCCAACGTTGAAGAGAGTGAGGAAATTAAAAGACTGGATACGGCAGAGAGGCTGGAAAGGCTAAAAATAGGAAAAGTCGACCATGAACTGGTATGCCTTTATTTCTGCTTCGGCAGATATCTGCTGATATCCAGCAGCCGTCCGGGAAGCCTGCCTGCAAACCTGCAGGGCATATGGAATCAGGATATGCTGCCTGCCTGGGACAGCAAATACACTATTAATATAAACACCGAAATGAACTACTGGCCTGCTGAGACCTGCAATCTTTCCGAGTGCCACATTCCTCTCTTTGATCACCTTGACAGGATGAGAGCACCAGGCAGAAGAACGGCCAGGGTAATGTACGGCTGCAGCGGCTTTGTAGCGCACCACAATACCGACATATGGGGGGACACGGCTCCACAGGATATATACATTCCGGCAACTTACTGGCCAATGGGTGCGGCCTGGCTCTCACTCCACCTGTGGGAGCACTATGAATTTGGTAGGGACAAGGAATTTTTAGAAGGTGCCTATCCCATAATGAAAGAGGCAGCGGAATTCTTTTTGGACTTTCTAATCGAGGACAGCAAAGGAAGACTCGTAACAAGTCCTTCTGTTTCACCGGAGAATACATATATACTGGAAAACGGTGAGAAGGGTTGTTTATGTACAGGCCCTTCCATGGACAGCCAGATATTATATTCACTTTTCACCGGATGTATGGAAGCTTCGGATATTCTTCATACTGACAGAGCTTTTGCAGAGAAGCTGATAAAAGCCAGGGACAGTCTCCCTAAGCCTCAGATAGGACGGTACGGGCAGATTCAGGAATGGTCGGAGGATTATGACGAAGAAGAGCCCGGACATAGACATATTTCACATTTATTTGGCTTACATCCGGGAAAGCAGTTCAGTAAAAGAAAGACACCCGATCTGGCAGCCGCCGCCGGAAAAACTCTCGAAAGGCGGTTGGCCCATGGCGGAGGTCATACAGGGTGGAGCAGAGCCTGGATAATAAATATGTGGGCAAGACTGAAGGATGGAGAAAAGGCATATGAGAATATTATGGAGCTGTTAAAAAAATCTACTCTTCCAAATTTGTTCGACAACCATCCGCCCTTCCAGATCGACGGAAATTTCGGAGGTACAGCAGGTATAGCAGAAATGCTGCTTCAGAGCCATGAGGGCGGTATTGAATTTCTGCCTGCTCTTCCGGATAACTGGAGCGAGGGAAGGGCAAAGGGGCTGGTTGCACGCGGCGGCTTTGAAGTAGAAATGGAATGGAAGGACGGCAGGCTCAGCCAGGCGGCTATCCTGTCACACTGCGGCGGAAACTGTAATATATTCACCTCAAAGGAATTTAAGGTGACCGATGAGGAAAAAAAGGTGGTTGAAACATCTTTGAATGGAGAAGTATTGTATTTCAATACCTTGAAAGGGAAAAAATACTATATAAGTGTTTCTTAAATTGTTAGGCTAATACTTCATGGTAAACAGAGCTTGCAGTGTCGCAGCTATTCTCAAATATTATTCATATGGAGTTTGTAATATGCCCTCCGGTATTCCCGGGGGGTTATTTTTTCGTGCTGCTTGAAAAGCCTTAAAAAATACTTGTCATCAGAGAAACCCAGTTCCGAAGAGATCTCCTTCACATTTTTATCCGATTGGATCAGCAGTTCCCTTGCTTTTGCAATTCTGATCTTGTTTATATATTCCTGCATGCTCATTCCCATATGCTTTTTGAAGTACCGTGCCAGATATTCCTTAGTGTAATTAAATTCATATGCTGCTGATTTCAGTGATATATGACGGGTGTAATGAGTATTTAACCATTCTATAATCGTTGAGAGCTTTTCCTTTCCGTCCATGTTCCCTTTTTTTCCTGATGCCTGGGAAAGGGTTTGTTCTGTGAGCTCGATAGCCAGTGAGGTCAAAAAGTAATTCATGCTGTGTCTTGTATAATAATTGGACTCTGAGACGTGAAGCAGCTGGTGAAATAAAATACTCAGTCTTTCCCGATTAAATTGACGAAAAAAGCCGGGCAGCAGGACTTTGTCCTCAAACCCTGCAAAATAGGGATTGTTATTTGTTAATTTTATATCTTCATCCGCCTCTTTCTCATCCAGAATAATATGATCCTCATTACATTGGAAGTGCAGCCAGAAGAAGGAGGTTCCCTTTGGTGAAACGTCATATCCGCTGTGGGTGTGGCCGGGAAGCAGCAGCAGAAAATCGCCTTCGCTTAAAACAAACCTTTCGTCGTCCTGCTGCATATATATGTTTCCGCGTATACCAATAATAATTTCAAAGCTGTCAATAACGCGTTCCATGTGCTTCCAGACCGTGTCGGAGGTAAATATTCCCGCTGATAAGAATTGCAAGGGTTTTGTTATGTCTGTTTTCAAATAATACATAGGTTAATATTATCCACCTTTTGTGTATTTTATCTACTTACAATTACTGCTTTATTTGTCATACTTATATTGTAAAGACATTTAGGCATAACAGCAATATGCAGTTTTTATACACCTTTAAAAAGGAGAGGGATTTCTATGGATAAAATTATTACGTCTCAGCCTGTTTCAATTAAAAACGTGACTGTTTCCGACCCATTCTGGTCGGAATATGTGGAACTTGTAAGAAATACTGTGATACCTTATCAGTGGGAGGCTTTAAATGACCGTATACCGGATGCTGAACCAAGTTTTGCCGTAAAGAACTTTAAGATTGCTGCAGGGCTTGAGAACGGCGAATTCGGAGGACTTGTCTTCCAGGACAGCGACATGGCCAAATGGCTGGAGGCAGTGGGTTACAGTCTTCAGAGCCACCCTGATCCGAAGCTTGAAGAAATAGCCGACGGAATTATTGATATTATTGAGAAGGCGCAGCAGCCCGACGGTTACCTGGATACTTATTTTATACTGAAAGAGCCAGGGAAAAAGTGGACAAATCTGCATGAGTGTCATGAATTATATGTTGCGGGTCATATGATGGAGGCAGCCGTTGCTTATTATAAAGCCACAGGGAAGAGAAAACTGCTGGATGTTATGTGCCGTTTTGCAGATAACATTGATTCTGTGTTTGGTCCTGAGCCGGGAAAACTTCAGGGATATGACGGACATCAGGAGATCGAGCTGGCACTTGTAAAGCTATATGAAGCGACCGGTAATGAAAAATATCTGAAATTGAGTAAATACTTTATAGATGAGAGGGGAAAAGAACCTAATTTCTTTATAAAAGAATGGGAAAGAAGAGGAGGATATTCTCACTGGGCCAAAGGACAGTTACCTTCACCCGAGCTTGAATACAATCAGGCGCATAAGCCTGTTCGTCTGCAGGAGGCGGCAGTGGGACACTCTGTAAGAGCTGTTTATATGTATACTGCCATGGCCGACCTGGCAAGAGAAACCGGTGACCAATCATTGCTGGATGCCTGCAAACGTCTATGGAACAATATGATAAACAAACAGATGTATATAACCGGAGGAATAGGCTCGACCCATCATGGAGAGGCATTTTCATTTGACTATGATCTTCCCAATGATACAGTATATGCTGAATCCTGTGCTTCGATAGGACTGATATTTTTTGCCCACAGAATGCTGCAGCTGGAGCAGCTTGGCGAATATGGAGATGTCATGGAAAGGGCCCTGTACAACACGGTGCTGGGTGCAATGTCCCGCGACGGAAGACATTTCTTCTATGTCAATCCACTTGAGGTCTGGCCCGAAGCTTCCGAAAAGAATCCGGGAAAACACCATGTGAAGCCGGTAAGGCAAAAATGGTTCGGCTGTGCCTGCTGCCCGCCGAATATTGCAAGGCTTTTAACTTCACTCAACCAGTATATTTATTCTTATAATCAAAATACAGTTTATACCCATCTTTATATCGGAGGGGAAGCTGATATAGGACTTGCGGCGGGGAATATAAAGCTGAAACAGGAAAGCAGCTATCCATGGGATGGCAGAATAAAAATGACAGTAGCGGCCTCAACTGCCGGAGACATATCACTTGCTTTCAGGATACCGGGCTGGTGCAAAAATTGGTCTGCTTCCGTAAACGGTAGAAAAGCCGACGGTGTTGCAAAATTGAAAAACGGCTATGCGTTCTTTACGGATAACTGGAAGGCCGGAGACGAAATTGAACTCTGTCTGGATATGAACATTGACATAATTCATGCAAATCCCAAAGTCCGTGCAAATGCAGGAAGAGTGGCAATTCAAAGAGGACCGCTGGTATATTGCCTGGAGGAGGTAGACAACGGTGGGATACTGTCTGCCATATCCATAGATGTCAATTCACAATTGTCTGCCCAAACAGACGAAAGTCTGACCCAGGGAGCAGTTGTCATAAAAGGAAAGGCATTCAGGACAGGTGAAGAAAATTGGGAAGATGTTTTGTACAAAACTTATTCGGACAATGAAAAGGAAGTGGATTTCAAAGCAGTTCCATACTTTATGTGGGGAAACAGGAAGCCCGGTGAAATGCTGGTGTGGATTCTTAGAAAGTAAAATATGAAAAATTGTTCAGATAACCGGCCGGATAGGCCGGTTATTTTTTGAATCCCCCGTTACTCATAATAATCTGAGCTCCTTAAAATAAAAACCTCCATAATTGATATTAATTCTAACATCAGCATGGAAGTTTGAAATATGCTACAAAATATAAAAATAAATCATCTGGGTTTGTTATCAAACGCAGGATTAAAGGCATAATAATTTCTGGAATCCAGATGGTCCCGAACCACTCTCAAAGCCTCGCCGAATCTTTGGAAGTGGACTACTTCTCTTTCACGGAGGAACTTTATGGGATCTTTAACATCCGGGTCATCCGCAAGCCTTAAAATATTGTCATAGGTGGTCCTTGCTTTCTGCTCTGCTGCAAGATCCTCAATAAGATCTGTTATTGGATCGCCTTTTGATTGGAAATAGGTAGCTGTAAATGGCATGCCGGATGCAGCTACGGGATACAGTGCAAGTGTGTGGTCGACAAAATAGGTATCAAAGCCGCTTTCCTTAATCTCATCAACTGTTAAATCCTTGGTCAGCTGATAAACAATAGCCGAGATTATTTCCATGTGAGCTAACTCCTCGGTGCCTATATCCGTCAATACGCCCTTGGTTTCCCTATAAGGCATGGTGTACCTTTGATTGAGGTAACGAAGAGAAGCGGCCAGTTCACCGTCGGGCCCGCCGGATTTAATATTTTACTAGTTATTCCGGACAGTTTTTATCTGTTAAATTGAGCATATTTTTTTGGAGAGATTCCGACAGCCTTAATAAAGGCTTTCAGGAAATTACTGTAGTCGTTGAAGCCGCATTTTTCACAGGTTTCTGTCACTGACCTTCCCTCGTTAAGCAAAGACTTGGCTATGGTTATTCTTCTTGCAGTAACATATTTATTTATTGTTGTGCCGGTGGCGGCCTTAAAAATACGGCACAGATATGAGCCGCTTATGTAAAAGTGGTTTGAAAGCGTTTCAATGGTCAGGTCGTTTTGAATATTCTGATTTATGTAGGTTAAAATATCGTCGACCTGGGCATTATGGGTTGACTGATTTTCTGTATGCTGATTATTGCAATTCTTGTTATAAATCTTATTTAAAAATACCATTAGTTCAATAAATGCAGCCTGTTCCGTCAGGTCGGAGCCAAAGCCGCCCGAGTCAAGGATTTTATGTATAAAATACATAAAACGTTTCTGGGCTTCAGGGTCAAGATGCAGTTTATGGGCAGCAGAGGACTCTCTGTGTTTAAAACAATTGTTCAGATCGGTTTTTTCAGAGGAAAGGTTTAAAAGGTAGTCGGGAAATATGGACAAAACGATCCTCTCATGAACCTCCTTGTCTATCTGGGTTAAATAGTGACTTTCATACTGATTTATTAAAAAAATGTCGCCGGGGATTATATCATAAAATCTATTATCAATGAGAAATTGCTTACCTCCGGAAATCGAATAATAGATCTCATAGCAATCATGTATATGCATGTCCATGGTTTTTTCTTCGTTGTACAGATGGGCTATGGAAAAATATTTTTGTGAAATGCAGGAGTTGATTGCCTGCTTGCATGAAGAAAATTCTCTCATTAAATTTCCTCCTATAAATAAGATTAAGAATTAACTCAATTATAATTTGTTTGTTCAATATTTGCAATATTTATGAAAATTTATCACAAGAATTAGTATAACCGTACTGCTATACTGAAATTGCAAAGACTTTTAGTTATAAAAATTTTTTTGCAGTTAATTTATTAACATAAGAAAGGTTGTGGTGAGATAACATGGAAATTCGAACAGCTGCATCACCTAAAGATGTGAAAAATTACACGACAGAAAGATTGCGGGAGGAGTTCCTGATACAGGGATTATTTCGATCCGATGAAATCAAGCTGGTCTACAGCCATATAGACCGTATCATAACCGGGACGGCAACCCCTGTATCCGGGAAATTGCAACTGACGGCCGGAGGGGAACTGCGGGCCGACTATTTCCTTCAGAGAAGAGAGCTGGGAGTTATCAATATCGGGGGGAAAGGTGAAATTACAATTGATGGCAGAACCTATGAAGTGGATTCCAGGGATGGCATGTACATTGGGCTGGGGGCGAAGGATATTTCTTTTGCCAGCCGGGACGGCAGCAATCCGGCAAAGTTCTATCTAAACAGTACCCCTGCTCACAAGGCTTACCCCACGGTTTTGATAAAAAGGGAGGGGAATGCCGGGGAAGGTGTCGTAATAATAAAGGCTGAGAACAAGGTTGAACTTGGCAGTCTGGAAGAATCAAACCACAGGGTCATTTGCAAATATATCCTTCCGGGCCAGGTGGAAAGCTGTCAGCTGGTTATGGGAATGACTTCCCTGAAACCCGGAAGTGTATGGAACACAATGCCCTGCCATACCCATGACAGGCGTATGGAAGTTTACCTGTACTTTGATATACCCGAGACTGCATTTGTTATGCATTATATGGGAGAACCTGCTGAGACAAGGCATATAGTTGTCCGGAATGAGGAGGCCGTTATTTCGCCAAGCTGGTCAATACATGCCGGAGCCGGCTCCAGAGCCTACACTTTCATATGGGGTATGGCGGGTGAAAATCAGGCCTTCAATGATATGGATGCCGTGGCCATGAAGGATTTAAAATAAAAAATTAAATGCTTATATACATAAAAAGCATGTATTTTGAGAGGAGAGGGCAATGAGTTTATTAAATCAGTTTTCACTGGAGGGTAAGATAGCACTGGTAACAGGAGCGTCCTACGGAATTGGTTTTGCAATTGCAAGCGCATATGCAGAAGCGGGAGCAACCATTGTATTCAATGATATAAAGCAGGAATTCGTCGACAAGGGAATTGCGGCATATGCGGAAAAGGGTATCGGAGCACATGGCTACGTATGTGATGTAACTGATGAAGCAAGAGTAAATGACATGGTTGCACAGATTGAAAATGATGTCGGAACAGTTGACATTCTTGTGAATAATGCCGGTATTATAAAGCGCATTCCCATGTGTGAAATGAGTGCCGAAGAATTCAGACAGGTTATAGATGTGGATCTTAATGCACCTTTCATCGTTTCAAAAGCAGTTATACCCGGAATGATAAAAAAAGGACACGGTAAAATAATAAATATCTGTTCAATGATGAGTGAACTTGGACGGGAAACGGTAGCTGCATATGCAGCCGCAAAGGGCGGACTGAAAATGCTTACTAAAAACATTGCCTCGGAATATGGAGAGTTCAATATTCAGTGCAACGGTATCGGCCCCGGTTATATTGCAACCCCTCAGACCGCACCTCTTCGCGAACTGCAGCCCGACGGCTCCAGACACCCGTTTGACCAGTTTATAATAGCTAAAACACCGGCTGCACGTTGGGGAGAAACTGCTGATCTACAGGGACCGGCCATTTTTCTGGCATCCCCGGCTTCGGATTTTGTAAATGGTCACATACTTTATGTAGATGGGGGAATATTGGCTTATATAGGGAAACAACCCGGGTAATAACAGAAAAATATATTGATAATATTAATGTATTGCTAAAATTCCCAACAAAACACCTGCGTATGTAAACAGTTAGAATAAATGTTTACATACGCAGGTGTTTTATTGTATAAACTATTCAGATTTGAAGTTAATGGAATAAAGTACCATGGTCATACTGCACACTCAGGGGCACCGCCACAGTTAAATGTAGGGATTCTGGAAAATGAAACATGCATTATACATGACGTAAAAACAAAGAAACAGCAGGAAAACATGTTCTCGGCAATGCGGACCGGTGAGAAAAGAATAATCCTGGGATATACTTCTAAAATGGGCAGATGAAGAGAATATTGAAGCACTCAAGCAGGATATCCAGCTCAGGGATAATAATAGGTTCCCAGACGATGAATTCAGGATTATTCTAAACAATCAAATATTTACTGATAAAGAGAAGGCGGGTGAATACCTGCTTATTTTATGTTCTCAGGCTAAAAAAGAGAATTGGAGGGATGTCGAAATCGGGCAATATAAAGGCTTCAATCTAACTCTCAATCACTCAATATTTGGAAGTGAGTTCAGTTTGAATTTAACCGGCAGATATAGGTATGAGATTGAGTTAAAGGGAAATGTTCTAGGGAACTTAACTCGTATTGATAACTTGAGTTTATAGAGCAGAAATTGAAGCAGTGTGATAATCAATTGGTCCAGCTCAGACAGGATCTCGAAACAGCCAGGGAAGAATATGAGAAACCCTGGCGTTTCGAAGAAGAATATAAGGCTAAGCTTACCCGCCAGGCCGAACTAAATATGGAGCTGGATATTAACAAGCAGGATGAAGTACTTGAATTATGATAAAGGAAAGGATGGATGTGATCATGACACATATAGTTGATGAAAAAATGAAGGATTTCATTGATTGCGAATTAACTAAAATTTCACTGGACAAAGATAGGGTTACCGAAGAAAAAAGACGGGTACGGACTGAAATATTCCGATTATATAAGGTTGAGAATAGTGAACGTACACCGGAGTATAACCAAAGACTTGAGATTTTGCAAAACTACGATAGGATGCTGGTCAAGCAGTATGATCTTCTCTGTAAGAGAGATATAGCATTATTTCAGATGGTAGCTGGTATTGAGAAAATGTCAATGGAAAGCGAATGCAGGGGGAGCCAGGAATTATACAATAATGAAGATACATTAGACCAATAGAATTATATATCTTAATATGTGCTATTTAAAATATTAAGCCGGTGTTCTGGGAAAAGACATTTTCAGTCTATTGCGACGTAAATTTGTTCTTTGAAAAATGAATAGTGCGGTGATGAGTGAAACTTGACATAGCAATCTTCCGGATGTAGTATTATTTGTAATCAATTACTTTGAAACGGGATTGTTAAATATTATGATATATGCCTTATACGCAAAGGTTAGTTAATTAAAATTTAATGTCTAAGGAGATGTTATCTCTACTGGTAAAGCATTAATAAGACTAGAATAGCAGGGGTAAATAGTATGGTAAAAGGTGAACTAATTGGAAGTGGTGCTACTGCAGATGTTTTTGATTGGACAGAGTGCACAATTATAAAAATATTTAACGATTATGAATCAGATATAGCTATAGAACAAGAAATCAATAATACAAAAGCCTTGCAAAGCTGTTCTTTTAAATACCCAAAGTTTATTCAAAGACTTGAATATGAGGGGAAACGTGCTATTATATATGAAAAAATTGTTGGTACTTCTATTTTAAAACAGATTGAGGCAAACCCGATTTCTTATAAAAAGTATGCTGAAAAGCTAGCCCATCTGCATTTTGAGATTCACAAAAATCATGTAAATGGAGTTAAAGAACAAAAACAATACTTTAAGGAACGTATTTCATATGCAGATGATTTAACCGATGATAAAAAAGAGAGGTTATATAAACTAATTGACAATATGCCAGACGGTGATTGCCTATGTCATAGCGATTTTCATCCAGACAACATTCTTAGCAATGAAAATGATGACTACATTATTGATTGGGCAGATTGCTGTAATGGAAATCCATGTGCAGATGTGGCAAGAACTCTATTGACATTAAAAATTGCGGAACTTCCTGAGAATGTTTCCATTTTCACAAAAACTATAATTACGTTTATTAGAAATAGGTTTAGTAATATATACACTAAAGAATATTTAAAGTTATCAGGAAAAACTATAAAACAAATTGCTGAATGGGAAGTTGCAGTAGCTGCATATCGCCTATGTGCTGCTAAGAAGACTGAAAAAAGTACTGTTTTAAAAACTATAAATAGGTATTTAGAAGAAGTTAGAACATAATAAAATTCATAGAGAAGTTGACTAAATTATTTGATTTTCATCTTATTTTCTATGATCCTATTGTAGTCACAGTTTAGAGCTAAAACTTCAAGTAAATATCATATAAATTACTACCGCACTATTTGAGAATTTAAAGTGCGGTTTTTTGCGTCTAAGTTCCGACGCAAAATGAATAGAAAACGGTGCGACAAGAAGTCGCTAAATGATAGTGTTTCAAGATAATGAAACCATACTAGTTACTGAGTATGTCCTCGCTCGAAACTGCATTCTGAGTAATTAGAATGTGGGTTGCAGGAGAGTTAAATACCTAATGCAAAACTTTACACAGGGGCTTGTGCAGGGTTAGAGGAAAGAATGAGAAAGTATAAACGAGAGTTGAACCTTTGTAATCTTCGTTAATTCAGATAAGTGTACTGTGGTTGAACAAGCTTAATATGGATAGGAAAGGCTGAATCGTTTTGCAGTCATGTAGTGACCCATATATCCATCGGAGTAAAGAAGGATGCTTAACTCATTAATTTCTATCGATAGCGGAACTTGGTAAGCCCTTTGTGTTCCCTTAGAGGTAGGGCAATCGTAAGAAAGCTACAACACCAGAGGGTAAAGGAATGTGGAGAAAGCGAAAGCTGACAGGGCGAAAGCCCAGAGGAAAAGATAACTCGTCAGATAGTGCCATATGGTTCACTCGAAAGAGGGCAGACTTCCACATGGTCATCAACACGGAAGAAAATGGAAAGAAGGCTCTTTAAGGAGGAATACGTTATGAAAACTATTAAGAAATTTAATACGTCGGCTGTTTCTCCACATATTACGAATTGGAACTCAGTCAACTGGAAGAAAATTAATGAGTATGTGAAGAAACTTCGTCAACGGATTTTTCGTGCCGAACAGCTTGGACAAAAAAGGAAGGTAAGAAAACTTCAAAGACTAATGATTAGAAGCAAAGCCAACCTACTACTGTCAATCAAAAGGGTCACACAGCTTAACAAAGGAAAACAAACGGCAGGTATAGACGGCTCTACTGTACTTACATCAGAAGATAGGAAAAAGCTCTACAACCAAATAAAAGATTATGATATTAAGTACATAAGACCTAAACCTGTAAAAAGGGTATACATTCCAAAGAAAAATGGAAAAATGAGACCCCTTGGTATCCCGATTATCAGAGACAGAATTTTTCAGAACATTGTGAAGAATGCTCTTGAACCCCAATGGGAGGCGAAATTTGAATCAACTTCATATGGATTTAGACCCAAAAGAAGTGCACAGGATGCAATAACGAATCTATATCTAAAATTGCATGCGGGAAGCACTAGACAATGGATATTTGAGGGTGACTTCAAAGGATGTTTCGACAATCTCAATCATCAGTACATCATGGACTGCATAGCTGAGTTCCCAGCAAAATATGCTATAAACAAGTGGCTCAAAGCTGGCTATGTAGATAATAATTCCTTTTGTGATACAAATGTGGGTACTCCACAAGGAGGAATAGTTTCTCCTCTATTAGCAAACATAGCACTACATGGAATGGAGGAAGAATTGGGAGTCAGCTTTTACTATGATAGAGGGCACAAATTGGGAAGGAATTCAGTGGGTGTAATAAGATATGCGGATGACTTTGTAATCATCTGTAAAACTAATAAAGAAGCTGAATCAATGTACCAAAAACTTAGTCCCTATCTGGATAAGAGAGGATTAACACTGGCTGAGAATAAAACGAAGGTTACACACATCAGTGAGGGATTCGACTTTCTAGGGTTCAATCTAAGACAGTACAAAACGAAAACAAAAACAGTACTGCTGATTAAACCATCCAAAGATAGTGTTAAAAAAGCTAAACAAGTAATAAAGGCTGTATTTAAACAGCTTAGAGGTAACCCAGTAAAAGACATCATTACGCAATTGAACCCCATAATCAGAGGTTTGGGAAACTACTGGTCGGGTCAAGCATCAAAAGTGACATACCGTATTATGGATAGATATGTATGGATAAAGATTAAGAAACATCTTAAAATTCTTCATCCGAAGAAATCCTTCAAATGGATACGTAAGAGATACTTTAAGCCAGACTACACAGGAGTTAGTAAAGACAGATGGCTACTTACTGATCCACATGATGAAATGACACAGATATTCAAAATGCAATGGATACCCATAATAAGGCATGTGTTAATCAAATACAGAAACAGCCCTGACGATGCAAGCCTAAGAGATTATTTTGATGGAAGAGATAAAAAAGAGTTTATATTAAACAATGTTCTAAGCAGAAGGAAAATTGCGAAAAGAAGTAATTATAAATGCAGGGTGTGCAATCAATCATTAGTGGATGAAGAACCTTTAAAAATCAATTATGTAATACCTAAATTGATAGGTGGAGATGAAAAATACGACAATTATGAACTATTACATCAAAGCTGCCACAGGCAGCATCTCCAACTGCTCGAAAAGTACGGCGGAGGAAAAACGCTTACAAAAGTACTTAATTACTTCGAAAAAAACGGAGTTGAACCGAACAGTCAAGAAGGTTACAAGTTGATGAGGAAATCATTTAAAAGATTTAAGTACCAATTTGTTTGAGGTAAAAAGATGGCTTGAGCCGTATGTATGGAAACATACCAGTACGGTTCTTAGGGGGGGAAAGAGCCGAAAGGCTCTCTACCTACTCGACGCGTAAATAAAGTAATGCTAATCTTTGAAAACTGAATAGTGTGGTAATCATATTAATCATTTAACTTGACTAAAGAACATTCCAGATATAGTATTATTTAGTAATATCCAAATATGTACAAAAGATTTTATATTTGAGGATGGAGGTATGTTTTAATGAGTCTTGATTTAGAGTTGAATAATGAGTTTAAAAAAGTAAAACATTCAAAACTTGGTGTTATAACATTTATTATTTTTATTTCAATGTTGGTTCCTTTTATAACTATATTGGCAGTTAGGTTTGGAATAATAAAGCTGGATCATGACTTTGCTCTAATAGTTAGGAATTGGATTATCTTTGCTCCCATTGTTTCTTTGATATTATCAATTATTGATTTAAAAAGACCAAATAGATCGAGGGCTTTACCAAACATCACATTAATACTGTCTAGTGTCCTATTAAGCGTAAGAATTATATTAAGTTTTTTATCTAGAATAGAAATATAGGTTATATTTCATAGGAATAATATAACTATTACCGCATATTCAGTTAAATGAATTGCGGTTTTTTATTGCGAAAAAATGAATTACATGTCAATAAGGTAAAGGAGAAATATATGGAATATGGACTAAATAAAGAAAATACAAATGAGCATAACATATTTATAAGTAGTATTGAAGCAGATTTGATTGATTCAATAGCTAATTTCATAGACATGGACAGTAAAAAAGTTGCATTCTTTATTGATAGAATAGGGTTCGCTTGGATTAATGAACCAGACATTATTGGAGTGACAGAAGTACAAAAAGAAAGAATAAGTGAGCTGAAAAATCTTCTAGGGAGGAGCTTCAATGGATAACCAATACATAGAAGATAAGTCGACTTTATAAAACTATTTTCATCGTTTACAAGTTTAAGTGAATCAAAACTTATGTCCTTTTTAGAAAAACATAATATATCTATGTTATTCGAGCATCCTAATGCAATAGGAGTACTCCCCGCACAATTAAACAAGATTCATCAGTTGAAAATGTTGGGTTCTTTATATAATAATCTAAAAGACCATAACCTTAAATACTGTATTGGATCATCAAATATTGCAATGGAATACTTCAAAAATTACTTGTGTGATATAAAGGATAAGGAACTATTTGTATGTGCTTATTTAGATGCAGCAAACAATGTTATTTCAACTGATAATATATACGGAACTGTAAGTGAAGTGTTTATATATCCAAGAGAATTTATAAGAAATGCTATTATGTTTGATTCCAGATCAATTATCATATCGCATAATCACCCAAGTGGGTCAGCAAGACCAAGTGATGATGATATTAATCTTACGAAATCCATAGCAAAAGCAACAGAAACAGTTGGCAGATCCCTTTTGCTGATTTGGCGAAAAGGGTATCTAAGAATTTGATTATACGGGTATGCTTTATGGCGTTCCATGACCTGACGGTCAAATACTTTAAATACCACTGTAGCGGATTTACCAATAGAAGAGAAATTGTAACATATGAAAAGCTGATAAATATTGTATTTGGAGTGAATTATGTATATTGGTATAGTGATATTAAATGCTACAAAGAAGAGATAAAAGGAATGTTTCCAAATATAAAAAAGCAGGAATTGTAACTTATGACAACCTGAATGTTTTACATATAGCAAACAAGGAAATAGTTTCACGGCTTTTAACAAATGTCAGCAAGCACTTTGGGGTGAAAGGGGAAAATGGCTCACCCTACGTTATCACTTCCCACCAATTAAGGCACAATGGAATTACCGACAGGCTCTATGAGGGATTTAGTCCGGTAGAAATAAAATATATGATGGCACAAAAAAGTGATACCATGATTTTAGAGGCATATAACCATATGAACCTGATGCCCGATAAAATAGCCGCCAAGCAAGCGCTTGTGCACATGGAAAGCTCAAAAGCAGAAGCTTATACGCCAACCTATTTTAAAGGCAGAATACTCAATCTTCATGAACAGGTTGAAAAAAGGTTACTGAAGAATTTGCGTACCCATAGGCTTAAACATGGCATATGTAGTGATGTTACAAGCTGCCAGAATGATAAACGGTATGAATGTCTTTCGTGCAGGCATTTCATACCGGATGGAAATGATCTGGAATTTGAAAATGAAGTTTTGCAGTGGGAGCGCAGAGCCGAAATATATAAGACTCATACGTATAAACTTGAGAATGCCCTCTACAACCTGAAAATGAACAGGGATATAGTCAAGCGAATCAAGGAGATGGCAGGAACGGAGGCAAAGAGTATATGAAAGATATTTCTTCTGAGTTGAAGGAAAAGCAGGAGCAGACAAGACAAGGAACAATTAAGAAAATTCAACATGCAATCAATGACCTGCAGGCCGAGGGGTATTTGATTGGAATTAAGCATCTGGTAGAGAGAACAGGCCTATGTCGATCTGTTTTCAGAAAGCCGCATGTACAAAAAATTCTGAAAGAAAATAAAATCGGAATCTATAGGGAGTCAAAGACTGTTCCTAACTCTGATGAAGACTATAGAACACTTGCTTTAACAATGGAGGAAGAGCTCCTGCGGGCCAATCATAAAATACAGAAATTAGAGGAGGAGTTAAAAGACAGGGATAGACGAATTGCCAGGTTAACAACCAGCCTTGAAGAAAAAACAAATGAATGTAAAGTATTGCGCGGGGAGATTTTCTCTCTTTCAAAAAAAGTTAAAATCATAGGAGCAGATTCTAACAATGCCTATAGAGCACAAAATAATCCTATATAAGCCACTTGAAATCAAACGAACATAATGCGTAATTAGCTTCAGAGGAATATGGGGATATAGAGTAGAATCTGATGTCAGAAACTAAAGTTTTCTTCGTTATCTCACAAGTAACCCATGTTAAATTTGTTTTATATCTTCTTCAATAAATTATAGAAAAATTGATATGTTTTCATGTATGGTCACGTTAAGATGGTAGTGTTGATAACAGGGACGGAGAAATAATAGGGCTGGAATGGCATGAAACAAGGGGCTTTCGAGATTTTTGCAGTTAGGAACTGGAACTCGAAAATTCCTTTTTTATTACTATGTGGGAATATATCCAAGAAAATGCATTTTATAGTTGAGTGAGCAGGTTAGATGTGTTACTCTAGTGACAGAGCATGTTAGATGTTTGGTTCTCACGACAGAACAGATTAGATGTTTTTTCGGCGAGAGAGCAGGTTGGATGTAGCGAATAATTCGAATTAAAGGGTAATAGATATAAGGGGTGTGTTTTTATGGATTATAAGAAAGCAGCTTCCTATTGGATTGAAAAGGACGAGAAGGCGGTCCCTATGGATCGTGACACTCTTTTGACATGGATAGAGAAGTTCATAATGGCGCATAATACTTGCGCCTTGGCCACAGGCTGCGGTGATTTTGTACGCTGCACGCCCATCGAATACAACTATAAGGACGAGAGTTTTTGGCTACTTTCTGAGGGAGGTCTGAAGTTCTATGGGCTGGAAGGCAACAAAAACGTCTGCCTTGCCATCTACGACGGCTATACCGGCTTCGATCAATTGGGCGGGATGCAGATCACCGGCACCGCAGACCTCGTGGAGCCGTGGACGGGTGAATACATGGACCTGTTGGAGTTCAAGAAGATTCCTGCCCAGAACCTGAAAAAGCTGCCGGCCATGTTGTACCTCATAAAAGTTACACCAACTTGTATTGACTTTTTGTGTTCAGAGTTCAAGAATTTGGGCTTTGATTCCCGGCAGCATTTGTGTTTATCCAATAGCGATGCTGAGTTAAAGGAGGTTTAAGTTAAAATGGTAATTGTTTATGAATCAAAAACGGGTTTTACAAAGAGGTATGCTGATATGCTCGCTGCAAAGACGGGTCTAAAGGTTTTCCGGGTAAAAGAACTATCAAAGGTTAATCAAGACGAAGAAATCATTTTTCTCGGCTGGATGAAAGTCGGGAAGATACAGGGTCTTGATAAACTACGAAAATATAACGTCAAAGCTGTTTGTGGATCGGGCACCGGACGAACCGCTGAGCCCGATACCGAAGCAGTTATCACAAGGAATAAGATCAAAGGCAAACCATTTTTTTATCTGCGCGGTGGATGTTTCCCTTTGAAAGAGTTAAAGAGCATGGATAAAATCATGCTTTCCATGTTTTTAAAGATGCTTAAAAGCCGCAGGGACAAAGATGAGAAGCGCGAAGAAGCCATATCTATCATTGAAAACGGTTTTGACGGCGTAAAAGAGGAAAATCTCGAGCCTGTTCTGGAATGGTTGAATACAAGGTAAAGGAGGGCTTTTTTTGAAAAATGTAGTAATAACCGGTAGTACACGGGGTATTGGGTTTTCTATGGCAACGGAGTTTCTGCGAGCCGGGTGTAATGTTACGCTGTCCGGCAGGGGTGAAGCGTTACCGGAAGCGACCAGCGCTTCACTGTCGCTCTTTAAGGGGAAATACATCTATGTTCCATGCAACGTCCAGAAAAAAGCAAGTCTGCAAAACCTCTGGGACGCTTCTTTGGAAAAATGGAGCAGGATAGATATATGGATCAATAACGCAGGGCAAAACACGCCGCACATGTTTTCGTGGGAAACGGGCGAAACTTACACCGAAAACATTATTGAGACAAATATTACCGGTATGATATACGGCTCACAGATTTCGGCAGCGGGGATGATCAAACAGGGGCATGGCGCGATATATAGCATGGAGGGTTTGGGCTCCAACAACATGATACAGCTTAAAACAATACTGTACGGTACCACCAAGCATGCGTTAACGTACTTTATGAAAGGGCTTGCCAAGGAACTGGAAGGCACGGGAATAATAGCGGGTAGGTTATCTCCGGGCATGATGCTGACTGATTTTATCACAAAAACGCCCGATGGTGAGCAGTCTGAGGTCATAGCAGATGAGAAGTTCAGAAAGATATTCAATATATTGGCCGACAAACCTGAAAATGTCGCAAAATTTTTCATACCAAGAATACTCACCAATACTAAGAACAATGCTCAAATCGCTTGGCTGACAAACAGAAAGGCTACATGGCGTTTTCTAACGGCGGGCTTCCGCAAAGACAGGCTGATTTAGAACAAAGAGGTCTAATAACTAAACAAATAAATGAATCAGAACCCGCATATAATAATATAGGGGTGCATATTTTATGATGAGAAAGATCAATTGGTTCCAACTTCTTGGGAGAGTAAATTATTTTGATGGTTTGAATTTTTTAGTTTCTTCTTTGGCAAGATAATTTTATTGTTATTTTATTTAGGTATTGCCAGAAATCCTATCAGATATGCATCTTTTAAGGATTTTTCTGGCAATATTTTGTTTTGAGCATAAATATCCCTGTTTCGTGGGGTCTAGCCCGTCCGGCAATGAGGACGGCCCTTGGGGGGGCAGTGGGAGCAATCTTTTAAAGATATGGCTCAAGCCGTCCTTCATACATTATCATTAGCTGACTTAATACTCTATCCCAATTCTTGTATCGCTGGGTCCATTTCTTCATAACATTAAGGGATGCTAAATAGAGCATTTTTTCCAAAGCACTATCTGCCGGAAATACGGTCTTCGACTTTGTCACCTTACGGAATTGACGGTGAAGGCCTTCAATAATATTCGTTGTATAAATGATTTTCCTAACTTCTTCTGTATATTTAAAAAACGGACACAGTACATCCCAGTTGCTCTCCCAGCTTCTAATAGCAAATGGATATTGTTTTCCCCACTTATCTTTAAGCTGATAAAGTTTTTCCAACGCAAGTTCCTCACTTGCTGCAGTATATACTTCTTTAAAATCTCTTGAAAATGCCTTTGAATCTTTGTATGATACATACTTAAATGAATTTCTAAGCTGATGGATTATGCATCTCTGAATTTCAGATTTTGGAAAAGCAGCTGAGATTGCTTCTTTTAACCCTGTTAATCCATCTACGCAAAATACAAGCACATCATCTACTCCTCTGTTTTTTAGTTCGTTTAATACACCTAGCCAGAATTTTGAAGACTCACTCTCACCAATCCATATTCCCAGAATATCCTTATTGCCTTCACTACTAACGCCAAGGACAACATACGCTGCCTTACTTACAATGCTTCCATTGTCTCTTATTTTGTAGTGGATTGCATCCATAAATACAAAAGGGTATATTGGATCAAGAGGCCTATTTTGCCATTCTCTTATTTCAGGAACTATTCTCTCGGTGATTTTACTGACCATTTCAGCAGAGAGCTCAATACCATAAATATCTTTAATCTGGTCATGAATATCCCTTGTTGACATTCCTCGTGAATAAAGTGATATCACTTTTTCCTCAATGCCTGAAATATCTCTTTTGTACTTAGGAACAATTTTAGGTTCAAATTCGCCGTTTTTGTCCCGTGGAATACTCAGATCAAACTCACCATACTGGCTCTTAACTGTTTTCTGAGTATGGCCATTTCGGTAATTATCTGTCTGCTTATTCTTAACATCATTTTTATCATACCCGAGATTAACATCCATTTCAGCTTCAAGCATTTCTTGAATGATATCTTTAAATCCATCTCTCAGGTAAGCATAAATCTCTCCTGGATTTTTAAAGTCATTTTCCTTGATTATTTCCCGAATTACATTCTTAGGAATTGTACTCATAAAAAATCTCCTCCTCAGCATTTGTTTAAATTCTTGCCAAGAAGGAGCTATTTCCTTAGTTCAAACCATCAAAAATTTTTACATTCTC
>NZ_JHYD01000026.1 GCF_000621505.1 Ruminiclostridium cellobioparum DSM 1351 = ATCC 15832 | reverse complement strand
CCAATACTTTGAAAGCGCACATGGCCAATTAACCTCCTTTATTCACCTTATAGCGGATGAGGGAGAGAACAAATTTCATTATTATTTTGTGGCCGCTATTGCGGCTCATGGAGGTTAATATGAGCAATTTAAACACCGGAAGAAGAGGTCTGGCAATTAAAACAATTGTTGCAATAGGTATAGGAGCGGCTCTGGTTGTTGCCATATACCAGGTCAGTATTCCTGTCGGTTTTATTCCCAACACAAGACTTCAGTTCAATGCGGCAGTTATCGCCATAATAGGTGCTATTTTCGGGCCTGTGGCAGGATTGTTCACAGGGCTGATTTCACATACACTTGGTGATGCGCTGTTTTATGGCGGAGTGTGGTGGAGCTGGGTAATAGCTGATGCCGTATACGGACTGCTGGTTGGTTTAACCTTTAAAAAGCTGAAAATTTATGAAGGCGGTTTTGGAAGCAAGCAGGCTCTCATATTTAATATCAACCAATTTTTAGCCAATGCTGTTGCGTGGATACTGGTTGCACCCGTACTTGACATACTGATATATGCGGAACCCTCCGACAAGGTTTTTGCACAGGGTGTGACTGCATTTGCGGTTAACGGGGCCGTAACACTTATTGTCGGAACCATCCTTGCGTTTGCGTATTCCAAAATACGTGTAAAGAACTCAAGCCTGGAGAAGGAAGCCTGAGGCATTCCCTCCCTGCAGGAGCAAGTCCGGAAAGATATGTGGAAAAATCATGGCAAATGCATAGTAATATGGCGGATACATAGTAGATACATACCAGTTTACTGAAATAATAATTATTAAACATTAAAAGTGGTTGTTTGATACAGCCACTTTTTTACACAGAGGAAACTATGAGAAAAGCTGTAATTGAATTTAAAAATTTTTCTTTCAAATATCGTGTTCAAAAGTTACCTTCTCTGTCAGATATAAATCTAACAATATATGAGGGTGAAAAGGTTCTGATTGTGGGACCTTCCGGCTCGGGCAAATCGACACTGGCAAATTGCATAAATGGGCTGGTGCCTTTTTCTTATGCAGGCGTAACAGAGGGGGATTTGAGGATCAAGGATCAGAACCCGGCCGAGCTTGGCATATTCGGGCTGTCCAAACTGGTAGGAACGGTTCTTCAGGACACCGATGGACAGTTTGTGGGCCTTACCGTAGCAGAGGATATCGCTTTCTCACTGGAAAATGATTGTATGGAACAGTCCGAAATGCTGGGGCGGGTGGCGGAAACTGCCGGAATAGTGGAATTGACCCAATATATGGGCCACTCTCCCCAGGCCCTGTCTGGAGGACAGAAGCAAAGGGTGTCTCTTGGAGGCGTGCTTGTGGACAATGTCGATATATTACTTTTTGATGAGCCGCTGGCAAACCTTGACCCCGCAACGGGAAAATATGCAATGGAGCTGATCGACAGGATACACAGGGATTCAAAAGCTACCATACTGATAGTGGAACACAGGCTTGAGGATGTGCTTCACTGCAATGTGGACAGGGTCATAGTTATGACCGAAGGGCGGATTGTTGCAGATACGGTTCCTTCCGAACTGCTTTCCTCAGATATTCTAAAGAAAACGGGAATCCGGGAACCCTTATATATCACTTCCTTGAAGTATGCCGGCTGCGATATTTCGGCCTCAATTCGTCCTGAGCATATTGATTCCATAGTATTGGAGGATTTAAAAGACAAGCTTGTCAAATGGCATGAGAATAATATTCCGGAGCTTAATGAACCTCAGAGTTCAAAGCTTCTGGAATTGAAAAATATAAGCTTCGGCTATGAGAAAAACAGACCGGTATTAACGGATATTAATTTTGACATTTATAAAGGTGAAATGGTGGGGCTTGTGGGGCAGAACGGAGCGGGAAAATCCACTCTTTCAAAAATAATATGCGGCTTCGAAAAACCTTCTGCCGGCACCATATCACTCAACGGAAAGAGTCTGGATACAGACAGTATTGCAGAGAGAGCACAGAAGATCGGGCTTGTAATGCAAAATCCAAACCATATGCTTTCAAAGCCCATGCTCTTTGATGAAGTGGCCCTGGGACTTGTCACAAGAGGCAAAAGCAAGGAGGAAATTGACGGCTGTGTTTTTGACGTCTTAAAGATCTGCGGCTTGTATGAGTTCAGGAACTGGCCCATTTCAGCACTGAGTTACGGACAAAAGAAGAGGGTGACAATAGCCTCGATCCTCGTGTTGAAGCCGGAGGTTATAATACTGGATGAACCCACTGCAGGCCAGGATTTCAGGCATTATACCGAATTTATGGAATTTTTGCTGAAATTGAACCGTGAGAGGGGTACGACAATATTGATGATAACCCACGACATGCATCTTTTGCTGGAGTATACCGAACGTTCGGTTGTATTGGCGGGCGGAAGGGTAATTGCAGATGCTAGACCTGCCTTGGTTCTCACCAATGATGAAATTATAAATAAGGCAAGCCTGAAAAGGACTTCCCTGTATGAATTGGCCATGAGAACGGGGATAAAGGACTCACGTGCCTTTGTGCAGCATTTCATTGATTATGACAGGAGGATACGGTCAAATGGCGCGGATGTTAAGTTATAGCGATAAGGGAAGTGTCATCCACTCACTGAGCGGGACCACCAAACTTCTTTATTTTCTGATCTGGTCTCTGGCCAGTATGATCACATATGACACCAGGCTGTTATTATTCATGTTTGTTGTGAGCCTGGTCATATTCAGGGTCTCGAAAGTAGATTTTGAAGATATAGCCTTTGTCCTGAAGCTGATACTGGTATTCCTTTGTATCAACCTGATAGCCATCTTTATCTTTTCGCCTGAAGAGGGTGTGAAAATTTATCAGAGCAGAACCCTGATTGTACATTTATTCGGAAATTACAATCTTACCGTCCAGCAGCTTTTTTATGAGATGAATGTGGCACTGAAGTATTTCACAATAATACCGATTGCACTGCTTTTCATACTGACCACCAACCCCAGTGAATTTGCTTCAGCTTTAAATAAGATCGGTATAAGCTATAAAATAAGTTATGCTGTGGCCATAACCCTGCGCTACATACCGGATATGCAGCGGGACTATGTCACTGTATCCCAGGCCCAGCAAGCCAGGGGTATAGACATGTCGAGGAAGGTAAGCCTTTTGAAGAGAATAAAAAATGTGGCTGCGGTGCTGATACCTTTGTTTTTTTCAAGTATGGACAGGATCGAGACCATAAGCAATGCAATGGAATTGCGGGGCTTCGGAAAGAAAAACAAAAGAACCTGGTATGCTGCCAGAAAAATGAAAAGGCTGGATTTTGCAGTTATATCGGCCCTGGTCATACTTGCGGTAATTGCAGTTATCATAACCTTTGCGGGCGGAAGCCGGTTCTATAATCCATTTGCATAGCCGTCAGGCGGGTAAGCTTTTTGAAAGTATGCGTATATGCACTGCTGTTTATATGATTTAACTGCGGCTTTGTGCTATAATACAAATATTATTTTCAAACGTTATTTTGAATATTTTGAGGTTTTACATAAATGACTACCGTTAATGTGCAGGACAAAAAGCGCAATATCCTTAAAGATTTTTTGGAAGGATCCAGGCTCAGTATTCCCATTGCTCTGGGATATTTCCCTGTATCCTTTACTTTTGGCCTGATGGCCGTCAGAGGTGGTATTCCTGTCTGGATAGTAATTCTAATATCCATGACAAATATCACATCAGCGGGACAGTTTGCAGGAACAAATCTGATAATAGCAGGTGCAGGACTTACCGAAATTGCTGTTACAACTTTTGTAATAAACATCCGGTATATGCTGATGTCCCTTTCACTTTCCCAGAGGCTTGTTGCAGGGGTTTCCAGCATTAAAAGGCTGATAATGGCTTTTGTTGTTACCGATGAAACCTTCACTGTGGCAGCAATGCAAAAGCGGGATATAAGTTTTTCCTTCATGGCAGGGCTGGAGCTGCTCCCGTATATTGGCTGGTCGGCCGGTACTGCAGTGGGCGCAATGGTTTGTACCCTGCTGCCCCAAACTTTGCAGGACTCGATGGGCATAGCACTGTACGCAATGTTTATTGCCCTGGTAATTCCGGCTGCAAAAAAATCCAGAGCTGCGCTGGTGGTGGCAGGCTGCGCTATAATAATAAGTACCGTTATCAAATGGATTCCTGTTTTCTCGTTTATTTCTGGGGGCTGGAGAATAATAATTGCCACGGCAATAGCCTGTACTCTGGGAGCTAAAATGTTTCCGCCTCAGGATGCCGAAACAGACCGGGAATGAGAAGTATTTATCAAAATTTTGCGGCCGCTGTGCGGCTTAAAGCCATAATATGGATTAGGAGCTCAAAGGTTGAAAGAAATTATAAAAATGAGTAAAGGAGGTACCGGGCCCATGCCATTTCTATCATTATGTTTTGTGCAAAAGGCTGGGCATGGGCATTTATATGGATAAGGTGTTGGCAGCAGTACTGCTGATGGCGCTGGTCACCTACCTGCCCAGAGTGCTGCCCCTGGCTATTTTCAAGAATAAAATAAGGTCGCGTTTTCTTACGGCTTTTCTGAGCTATGTGCCGTATGCCGTTCTGGGGGCAATGATATTTCCCGACATACTGACCTCTACGGGGCATCTGGCGTCTGCAGCAGCAGGCCTTGTAATTGCTTCGGTCATGGCGTACTTTGAAAGAGGACTTTTGCAGGTGGCTGTCTGTGCCATCATAGCGGTATACGTATGTGAGCTGATATTGGTAAGAATGGTATAATATTATATTATTAGTGATATATTTATAATTTATCTATATGGGAGGACATTATGCAGAAGAGATATATTTTGTCGTTGGACCAGGGAACTACCAGTTCCAGAGCGGTCCTGTTCGACAGCCTGACAGGTCAGATAGCCGGTATGAAGAGCGTTCCCTTGAGACAGATATACCCTCAGCCGGGCTGGGTCGAGCATGATCCCTCTGTCATATACGATGACCAGCTGGAGGCAATGACAGGAGCTATTGAAGAGGCTGCTGTCAGCCCGGAGCAGATTGCCTGTATCGGCATAACAAATCAGAGGGAAACAGTGGTGGTATGGGAAAAGTCCACCGGCAAACCTGTTTATAATGCCATCGTGTGGCAGTGCAGGAGAAGCTCCGATATCTGCGACAATTTGAAAATAAGCGGGTTGGTGGCTGATATCAAGCGAAAAACCGGCCTTGTAATAGATGCTTATTTTTCAGGAACTAAAATCAAATGGATACTTGATAACGTTGAAGGTGCCAGGGAAAAGGCCGAAAAAGGTGAACTTCTGGCAGGAACCATTGATTCCTGGCTGGTATGGAAACTGTCGGGCGGTCAGACCCATGTAACCGATTATTCAAATGCTTCAAGGACCATGCTCTATAATATAAAGGAGCTCCAATGGGATGAAGATATGCTCAGGGTGCTTGATATTCCGGAATGCATGCTGCCAAAGGTGGTTCCCTCCTCCGGCATATGCGCATATACAAAATACAGGACAGATGGATCAAAGACTGATGACAGTCTGGATTACAAGGAAAGGGTTGTCAAAAATATATTGGACGCCGGGATACCTGTTTCGGGAATGGCGGGAGACCAGCATGCGGCCCTGTTCGGCCAGGCCTGTTTCAAACCCGGTGACGCAAAAAATACATATGGCACCGGCTGTTTTATACTCATGAACACCGGTAAAACTCCGGTGGAATCCAAAAATAATCTGCTGACCACCATAGCATGGGGGATAGACAACGAAGTTGAGTACGCGTTAGAAGGCAGTGTTTTTAATGCAGGTGCGGCAATTCAGTGGCTCAGGGATGAATTGGGCATTATTGATAGTGCGCAGCAGAGCGATATGATGGCCGAACAGGTGGAGGATACCGGCGGAGTGTATGTGGTTCCGGCATTTACGGGCCTGGGTGCTCCTTATTGGGATATGTATGCAAGGGGTACAATTATAGGCCTGACAAGAGGAACCAATAAAATGCATATAGCCAGAGCAACACTGGAGGCCATAGCCTACCAGAGCAGAGATGTCCTTGAAGCCATGAGGAAGGATTCAAGCATGGAACTTAATATGCTGAAGGTTGACGGAGGAGCAAGTGTAAGTGAATTTCTGATGCAGTTCCAGTCCGATATACTGAACATTCCCGTACTCAGGCCGGTAATAAGGGAAACAACCGCGCTGGGGGCGGCTTATCTGGCAGGCCTTGGGGTTGGCATATGGAAATCCAGAGAGGAAATAGCCGACAGCTGGAACCTGGATACAATATTCAGACCTTCAAATAATAAAGAGCATTTTGATACGTTATATTTAAAATGGAAAAATGCGGTAGAGCGCTCTATGAAGTGGGATTTATAGGCCAGTGAAGAGGTGTGCACAGAGCTTCCGATTTGGCGGAATTTTTGTGTAATTATCATAAGGAAGTGTACTATATCATTTTAATGTGTTATAGTAATACAAAAGCGCAAGCGGCTTTTTATTTCTATTTGTGTCGCTGCTTAGCAGCGGGATGGAGGTTAGTATGGATATAAAGCAGGTCTGTATTAAGGCAAGTGAAGCTTCCATAAGAATGGCCGAACTTGACGGTACTGCCAAAAATAAAGCACTGTCGGCATTGGCTGATGCGCTGCTTGAACATAAAGACAGACTTATTGCTGCCAATGCTGTTGACTTGAGAAGAAGTGAGGAGGAAAAGCTGGCGGCACCGCTTTTAAAAAGACTGAAGTTTGATGAAAAAAAAATAAACGATGTGGTGGAAGGCATCAGAAGCCTTATTAAGCTGGAGGAGCCGGTGGGGAACACCCTGCTTTCCACAATGCTGGATGAGGGACTCGAACTGTACAAGGTAACCTGTCCCATAGGTGTGATAGGTATTATATTTGAATCCAGGCCGGATGCGCTGGTACAGATATCGACCCTTTGTCTCAAGAGCGGCAACAGCGTACTTCTCAAGGGCGGGAGAGAGGCTGTGGAAACCAACAGAGCCCTGACCGACATAATTGACGGGGCAACCATCGGGGCAGGTCTTCCCAAAGGCTGGATCACTCTTCTGGAGAGCCGTGACGATGTAAATGAAATGCTTAAAATGGATGAATATATCGACCTGGTAATTCCAAGGGGTTCAAATGAGTTTGTCCGCTACATCATGGACAATTCCAGGATACCCGTAATGGGGCATGCCGACGGAATCTGCCATGTATACGTGGATAAGGACGCCGACCTGGATATGGCGGTAAAAATAACAGTTGATTCCAAAACCCAGTATGTGGCGGTATGTAATGCAACTGAGACCTTACTTGTGCATGAGGCGGCAGCAGCAAAATTTCTGCCTGTGCTAAAGGCCGAATTGGATAAAAAGAACGTTGAAATCTACGGTGACGAGGGCACACGGGAAATCATACAGGTAAAGGCGGCCAGTGATTCCGACTGGGCAACAGAATATCTGGATTACACCATTTCAATAAAACTTGTTCCCGATGCGGATAAGGCTATCGAACACATTAATACTTATGGTTCCGGGCATACCGACAGTATTGTTACTTCAAACAGGCAGACAGCGCTGAAGTTTATGAATCTGGTGGATTCTGGAAATGTATTCTGGAATGCCTCAACCAGATTCAGCGACGGCTTTAAATACGGCTTTGGCGCCGAAGTGGGGATCAGCACCAGCAAGCTTCATGCCAGAGGTCCGGTAGGACTTGACGGACTGTTGAGCTATAAGTATATGCTTGTTGGAAACGGTCAGACCGTAGATGACTATGCCAATGACAGAAAAAGCTTTAAACATGTTAAGTTGAATAAGAAAATTCAGGATATATAAAAAAGGGGAGATTAGTTATGAGCTTTGAAATTATTTCTACCGATAAGGCGCCGGCAGCAATAGGCCCGTATTCACAGGCAGTAAAAGTCGGAAACTTTGTATACACCTCCGGCGCAATTCCTGTTGATCCAAAGAGCGGAGAAGTTGTTGCCGGAGGAGTGGCCCAACAGGCCGAGCAGGCTATCAGGAACCTGGCTGCAGTTCTGGCAGGCGCAGGAGCAGGCCTTGATAAGGTTATAAAAACTACTGTTTTTATAAAAGACATGAATGATTTTGCAGTAATAAATGAAGTTTACAAGAAGTTTTTTACATCTGATTTTCCTGCCAGATCCTGTGTGGAAGTAGCGAGGCTTCCCAAGGATGTACTTATTGAAATTGAGTGTGTGGCGGTAATATAGCTATAGCTGGATTGGAAATAAATATTTATTAAACGTAATAGTTATTGAGCTGGTTGTTGTGGAAAAGGAATAATGACGAAAATAAGAGGCCTGCATGTGAAAATGCAGGCCTCCAGGCAATCAGTAACATAACGTTTATGGTAACACTATTTACATATCCCTGTAAAATATCAAATTAAGTTCCATATCCCTGTCTATAGGGTCATTTTTAAACAGTTTGGCGTATTTTCCCGTCAGCGATTTGGCGGTTTTGGCCCTGGAGTTGTTAAGCTGTGTCAAAAGATCGGTAAAGGCCGGCTGCTTTGCCAGAGCGTTGCGCATTTCCCTGGGAGGAGGGCAGTACCTGAACAGGATTGAACGCGCCAGTTTGTTTAACCTCAGTATGCCTTTGGATTCATAATTGATCCAGGTTTCATAATCGCTGGTAAAAATTTCCCTCATTACATTTCTGTTTTTCTGTATCTGAATTTTGATTTTTTCCTTTGCGTCCTCGGTCAGGTCGTGATTCTTCTTGAAAAACTGTATGTAGTCGGTATATTCCGAAGTCAAAGACTTCTCGGTAATATCATTCCATGCCACTCCCATCATGGTTCTGCACAGTTCCCAACGGAAGGCTCCGATTAATTTAAGCACCAATTCAGAAAGATTTTCATCTGTAAAGGCCGGAACTATGAATCTGCCGGGCGTATTTCTCGCTTTCCCCGTTATTTCCTGCCACATGGAAACTCTGGAACCAAAGGTAGGCACAATAATTATATCCGGTCGGATCTCTTTCATTATGGGTTCTTTTTCTATACCCCTTACGTCGTTCTTATACCAGATTTCCCTGTAAAATATTGAAAAATCGATTGCAAGTAAATTATTTATGGCCTGCTGCAGTCTGGTAGGTGTAACAACGGCTTTTTCCAGATCGCGGGTTATAATATCCTTGTGAAGTATGGGGAAGTAACTGCTCATATGGCCGTGACATACTTTTTGGTTTGTCTTGAGCATGTTATTGACTTCAAAGCTGACCTTGGCTTTGAAATCACGGTCATAAGCGGGTTTATCGGCATCACTTACAATCTTCCTTTTCTTCATATCACGGAACACATCGGAGTAATCCTGACCGAAATCGTTGATTGAGGGCTCCTTCTTATTGTTATAGATCAGTTCAAGCCATTTTTTGGTATTATAAACGTTGAAGTCGGAACAGCTGTATTCCTTGTCGCACAGCCTATATAGCGCGATAGCCTGCTGTTTGGTAACCAGGCGTTCGTCCATGTATCCGAAATTTAGAAACATGCTTATCAGTTTTGGACAGCTGTTGTCGGTCTGGGTTCTCTTGAAAGCTTCATCATAAATGACAAAGAAATCGCTTGCAATAGAAGAACGGAGTTCCCTTATTTCAGGGTCTGCAGATGTTTTGTCCTTGAGAGCCCTGAACTGGCTCAACCGCTTGTTCAAGCTGTCGATTTTATCCTGTGGGCAGGAGCAATACTTCATTATCTTCTCCAGGCTGTTCTCCAGCTCGGAGGGCAATTCCGAACCTGCTGCAATATCTGCAGGATTCGTTGAGCTTGTACCGATAGCAGTTTTTGCCCGGACACTTTCTATAAGGTCTGAGAATTCCTTAATATCAATGTTTGTGAAGCTGTCGAATTCATTTTGCAGTTTATCTATACATTGACTTGTAATGTCGATGGCCTGTGTCAAAATGTTCAGGATATTTAATGCAGCTTCCTTATCATCCCTTGAATCAGTGGCTATTCTGCCATATGTAGTCAATAAATTATTTGGCGATAAATATAAAAGTTCCATATTCTTACATAATATAGAAAAGATATTCTTTATTTCGCCTATTATGGTATCCAATACTTCAGAGCCCTTTTGAATATGATACTCACATATAAAGCTATCACTGTTGAAGAAAGTTTTGCGGTTGTCCAACGGGACGTTTAATAACCTTGTAAAATATTCAATACTTGAAGTATCCAGCTCAGGCGAATCTGTTATTGTATCTGCCATATCATGAGTAAATGCAAAATCCGGATCAAGAGGGAAAAATCTGTAGCCATCCTGTTTCAGGTTTTCATAAATACTCTGATATGAATTAAGTATTTCCATATCAGGTGCATAGCTGAAGTAAAACTTGTCTTTAATGGCCCAGTAATAGGTCATTAAATTCTGAGTTAGAGCATTAATATTATGACAGATAGGCAGCAGCTTCTGGTAGGAATTATAGCTCAAATCAATCAGGTTGGCCAGAGAAGAAACCAGGTAAGCGGAATAATCCTTCTGGGTAGAGATTATGTTCCTTATTTCTGCTGACGAATTTGCAGGGAAACAATACAGGGTACAGGCATCTCTTGCCAACAGACTGAAGGAATTCTGTCCGTTCCTTATAACATCGTTGATGCTTAGAAAGGTATTCTGTTCCAGTGTAAATAACCGGCAGCTTCTTGATATAAGCAATTCATTATTGTTAAAAATATCATCAAAAGGTGATAAAAAAACATCGATTTTACCTTTAAGTAATAAAACAACTGAGGAGGTTCTATCGCCTTCACATATTAAGAGTTCACCCTGAATGGATGAATACTGACCTGCAAAGTCGGGTTTTATGCTCATATTGGTTCTCCTTTTGTGTATTGATCCCGGTTATAATGATATATAACATTGGGCGGATTCATTGGTATGTTGATGAACATTAACATAATAAATTATACACTATATGTAAAAATAAAAAAAGCCGGACTAAATACCCAAGAGACTGAATAGTTTCACCTATCAGCCCTTTAGGTTTTTATCGGCATTTTTATGGATTTTAATTACATATTAATTCAATGTTAAGCAGAAATTTATCAGATTTTTCAAATTAACAATCCTCTTAATAGCATTATTTTGCCTGAATATAGCCTTTTGCTTTCAGGTACTCAGCCATGAGGACAGCTCCGCCGGCGGCACCTCTGATGGTATTGTGGGAGAGACAGACAAATTTGTAGTCGTATAAGTGATCTTCACGCAATCTGCCGGCAGTGATTCCCATACCGTTTTCAATATCTCTGTCAAGCTTTGTCTGAGGTCTGTTGTCTTCTTCAAAATACTTTATAAACTGCTTCGGGGCACTTGGCAATTGCAATGACTGAGGTTCTCCGCTGTAATTCTCCCAGAGCTCGAGTATTTCTTCTTTTGAAGGTTTGTTTTCAAAGGAAATAAATACTGCAGCCAGGTGACCGTCTGTTACAGGAACCCTGATGCACTGGGTTGTGATGAGGGGAGAAGCAGCTTTGACGATTTCTCCGTTCTGTACCGAACCCCAGATTTTTAAAGGTTCCTGTTCACTCTTTTCTTCCTCGCCGCCAATATATGGTATAACATTATCAAGCATTTCAGGCCAATCGGAAAAATTCTTTCCTGCACCTGATATGGCTTGATAAGTACATGCAATTACATTTTTTATACCGAATTTCAAAAGTGGAGCCAGAGCAGGGACATAGCTCTGAATTGAGCAATTCGGCTTGACAGCGATAAAACCGTTTTTGGTTCCCAGTCTTTTTCTCTGGCTGTCGATAACCTTGACATGCTGGGAGTTTATTTCAGGAATCAGCATGGGAACATCAGGTGTCCACCTGTGAGCAGAGTTGTTGGAAACAACAGGAGTTTCGTTTTTCGCATATTCTTCTTCAAGCCTTTTAATTTCATCTTTTTTCATATCAACCGCACAGAACACAAAATCAACTTCCGCGCATATTTCCTTTACATGTGCAGCAGCATCCCTGACAACAATATTTTTAACGCTGTCAGGCATTGGAGCTGACAGCTTCCATCTGCTGCCTGCGGCTTGTTCATATGTTTTTCCGGCTGAGTTTGCACTTGCCGCTATTGAAACGACCTCAAACCACGGATGGTTTTCAAGAAGAGATATAAATCTCTGTCCCACCATGCCGGTGCCACCAATAATACCCACTTTTAACTTTGACATTGCTTATATGCCTCCAATCCAATTTTCTTTTATTAATAAATATAATATGATAGATTTTTTTAAAGTTTCAACAAATTTGTCCGCCATTGAATGACATTTGTTCTTGTACTGTGTATTTTACCATAGCGGAATTTAAAATTCAATATAAATATTAACACATATTAATGAGTTTTACAGTGCGTAATTCTTGTCAATTTAACTGCATCGGAAGGAATATGACATTCAACTTGACCCGTTGTGCTAATTAAATTAAATTCTGGTTTACCCGTGTGAAAATTTTTATATCAACTGGAACTTCCGTACTAACTTCATAAAATAAGAGTGCACCCAAAACAATTACGAAAATTGTATCTCCTCAAGTAAAAAGGTTTTGCCGTCGCTCAAACTCGACATCCTGTCTCGATCTGAAGCTCAAAGCAGCGTCCTGCTGCTTTGCCGGCAAAACCTCTTTACTTTCGGCGACAATTTAGTGTAATTGTTTTTAACCGTGCATCTTATTTTATGAAGTTGTCCTCACGTTACCTGTTGATTCCAAATAGAACTGTCTGTAAAGCACCACAGCTTTTTTACTGTTCGAGTGAGTACATCATACACCTCCTGATTCGGAAGAATGCTGGCTTACTTGATGAACTGGCAAGTAGTGGTGTTAAATACAATCCTAATGATGTTTTAGCAGTAACAAAAACAGGAAATGGTAAATTAGTATGGCTTGAATCAGGGAGTTCAAAAGCTGGAATGCAGCATATTCTTGATCATGCAGATGATTTTGCTAAAAAAGGCATTCAACAAAACCAAATTAAGGACTTAGTAATGGAATCACTAACCAACGGAAAAGTTGTAGGATATCAGGGAAGGGGAACAGGTAGACCAATCTACGAAGTAACATTCGGAGGAGAAACATATCATACAGCAATAACTGTAGGTGATAATGGATTTATAGTTGGTGCCAACCCTACAACATGGCCATAGGAGGAGCGTACATGAAGAAGGTAAAAATTTATTTAGATTATCGTTGTTTTCCTGTCTGGATTTATGATGATAATGGAGAGTTGATAAACAACGACCTACCCAAGGAACTATCAGGAGATAAGGAAGTAGACGATGCTTTCGTAGAAATTCAAAATATCTATGATGGTCTATTCCTTGATAGTTCAACTGAGTTTAAATACATTGGGTTTAAAAATGACTCGGATAGACAAGAATTTCTGAAAAATATAGAACATGCTATAAGCCTTATTAAAGCTAAACTTGGTGATACTTATATCATAGAAAAGAAAATCGATATTTAGGAATGTTAAGCCAAGTAAGCCTAAGAGGTCACACAGTTTGATATGCTCCCTGTCTAGTTGACAGGGAGCATATCACTCCACATAAGACTTTTATTTTTCGTTGTTCCATATAGGGGTAGCACACCAATAACAAATCAATATAATCTTATCAATTTGCAGTAAACGCATTCTGAGTAACACCCCACGCTTTCAACTCGGCCTCGGTGCCAACCCAGACAGGTGCCTTCATGGGTACAAGGGGAAAGAGTTCTTCGACGCAGTAATTCTGCATCCTGATGCATCCATGGGAGATAAATTTGCCTATTGAATAGAAGGAATTTGTCCCATGGATTCCGTAGGAGCCGTCTGTTCTATTGATACCCAGCCAGCGGCTGCCAAGAGGATTTTCTGGAGTACCGCCCTTTACGGGAGCTGCAAAGCCGCCTCCGCCCCAGTCGGGGTCTATAATTTTATTATTGATCATGAACTTGCCGGATTTTGTCAATGTGTGAGGATTCCCAACGGCTACGGGATATTTTTTTATGACTTTTTTGCCCTCATACAGGGTTAAGGTTCTTTTGGTCTTATTTACTACAATCCATTTACCGGTTGCGGGAGCATTGGTAATATTGTCGGCATAAGAAAAGACATTACTCACCAGCCTGTTGATAAGCATATCTTTTGTGGCATTGTCCCATACTCCGGTAAGACTCATGTTATGGTCGCTCTGGAAGAGCAATACTGCATTTCTGATATTAAGTGTTTCATCTTTCGAGGTGGCTTTATAGTATCCCAATTCTTTAATATATTTCAAATATGTATTGCTGGTAAGTTCGGCATTAAGCTTCTTGCGTTTATCCTGACCTTCCAGCTTCGCACGTTCTTTCTTTAACTGTTCCTGGTCGTTCTTTAATTTTTCCTGTTCATTTTTTAGCTGCGCCTGATCCTTATTCAGCTGTTCCCGGTCTTTTATCAATTGTTCCTGCCCGTTTTTTAACTGATACTGATCATTAAATAATTGTTCCTGATCTTTTTTCAACTGTTCCTGGTCTTCTCTCAACTGCTCCAGCTGTCTTTGAATTTCCTCCTCACTTAGCTGGTTCTGCTGTTCCTGAGCGGCAGCCGATACTATTGCTTCAGAACTATTTCCCCCCGGTACCGCATAGTCTTCTGCAAAGCTCACGGCTGAACTCTGAAGGATAAGGGATAGAGAGAGAGTAACAATACATAAAATTCGTTTACCCATTATTTTGCCCACCCTTGAAAATTAATAAAGTCGATATATACATTCTACGAATGCAGGTCAATATAAATTACCATTTTTGAGAAAAAAATGATTTACATTTATGTTACGCCTTTAATTATGCAAAGAATGTAATAAAAAAGTATTTCCTGAGATAAAATATTATTCTCATTTACTAATTTAATGTGGTAACGCTATACCTTGATATACTAAAAGCGACATTATTCAACAAAATATTTATGCATATTATTGAATTTTTATGCATTCTGTTTTATAATGTTGCATATAGATTATATAAACATAAACATGTTACAGGGGGTTATTAAAGAATGAAAGGAACTATGAAGAAGATATTATGCATGGCAATGGTTGCTGCACTTGCCATCTCAGTGGCTGCCTGCGGAAACGGTGCCACAATGAAAAAAATTGAAAAGAGCGGAAAGCTTGTATTAGGCACAAGTGCTGACTACGCTCCGTATGAGTACCATACGATGATAAATGGCAAGGATACTATAGTAGGAATAGATATCTCAATAGCCGAGGAGATTTCAAAGGATCTTGGAGTACAGCTTGAAATAGTGGATATGGGCTTTGACGGACTTCTGGCTGCGTTAAATACCGATAAAGTAGATATTGTTATTGCGGGTATGAATCCTGATGAAGAAAGAAGAAAAGCGGTAGATTTCTCAAAGATATATTATGAAGCCAAACAGGGTGTGATGGTAAGAACCGAAGATAAGGACAAAATTAAGAGCATTGCAGACCTCGGCGGTAAAAAGGTCGGTGCACAGCTCGGCACAGTTCAGGAAAAAATTGCGAAAGAGCAAATAAAGGATGCTGATCTTATTTCACTTGGCAAAATTCCCGATCTGGTTATGGAACTGAAAAACAAGAAAATTGATGCATTGGTAGTAGAATTGCCTGTTGCCAACGGATATGTAAAAAATAATAATGACCTTACCTTATCTGAAATAACCGTTAAGGAAGACACCGGCGGGTCGGCAATAGCCGTTAAAAAGGGTAATTCCGACTTCCTGAAATTGATTGATCAATCACTGGATAGGCTGATGAAGGACGGATCAATTGACAAGTTCGTGCAGGAAGCCAATGAAATGAATGTGACTTCTGAGGGAAAATAGTACTGATATATTAACATCTTTGATGGGCTGTTTTATAAAGTCGTTATTCTTCTGACTTTAAGACAGCCCTCATTTTTGTTTGCATTTTTGGATAGTTTTATATAGTATTGTAATGAAAGAATTTATCAGGAGGAAACCATTTTGGATTTTAGTTTTTTATCGGATTACTCATACTATTTTTTAACGGGTACGGTCAATACCGTATTAATAGCCTTTTTAACAGTTATATTCGGTGTTGTTATCGGAACTCTTCTGGCTTTGATGAAAATATCAAGCAATGGCATATTTAAATTCATAGCTTCTGCATATATAGAGTTTATCAGGGGAACGCCAATACTGGTACAGGCTTTGATATTCTTCTATCTTATACAAATTCCTGATTTTAAACTTTTCGGCTTGGAAATGGCAAGATTCATACCCGGTGTTATAGCACTGTCCATAAACAGTGGTGCATATGTTGCCGAGATAATAAGAGCCGGCATCCAGGCTGTTGACAGAGGACAGATGGAGGCATCCAGGTCTTTGGGCTTCACCTCGGGTCAATCCATGCGGTATATAATAATTCCGCAGGCGATAAAAAATATCCTTCCTGCCCTGGGTAATGAATTTATTGTTGTTATTAAGGAATCCTCAATCCTTTCGGTAATAGGCATTGTTGAACTGATGAGAAGTGCTGATATTGTAAAGTCGGCTATTTACAGACCTTTTGAACCGTTGCTGGTAGCTGCGGTGATTTATTTCATTCTGACATTTACACTGTCGAGAGTTTTGGGAATAGCTGAAAGGAGGATGCATACAGGTGATTAATGTTAAAAATCTGCATAAAAAATTCGGAAAACTGCATGTTTTAAAGGGAATAGATACCAGGATTGAAAAAGGAGAGGTAGTTGTAGTAATCGGACCAAGCGGTTCGGGGAAAAGTACCTTCCTGAGATGTTTAAACCTGCTTGAGCAGCCCAGTGATGGTGAGATAATATTTGAAGGTATTAATATCACCGATAAAAGGAATGATATAAACAAACAGCGGCAAAAGATGGGGATGGTTTTTCAGAATTTTAATCTTTTTCCGCATCTCACCGTATTTGAGAACATCACTTTGGGTCCAAGAAAATTAAAAGGTGAGACGCCGGAACAGGCCGAAAAAAATGCCATGTCCCTTTTGAAACGCATAGGACTTGAAGAAAAGGCAAATAACTATCCTGCCCAGCTTTCAGGAGGCCAGAAGCAGAGAATTGCAATCGTGCGTGCTCTTGCCATGTCCCCCGATGTCATGCTGTTTGATGAACCGACCTCGGCCCTGGACCCCGAAATGGTGGGAGAAGTTCTGGAGGTCATGAAGGAGCTGGCCTCTGAGGGCATGACCATGGTAGTGGTTACACATGAAATGGGTTTTGCGCGTGAGGTCGGCACAAGGGTATTGTTTATGGATGAAGGAAAAATCAAGGAAGAAGCCAGGCCTGAAGAGATATTTTCCAACCCGAAGCATGAACGTACCAGGGAATTTTTGAGCAAGGTACTTTAGGAGGATATAAAATCCTCCGGGAGGGTTTATGTTTACATTATTAAAGGAAGCTTCCATATACTCACCGGATTTTCTGGGGAAAAAGGATATACTGTTCTGCTTTGATAAAATTGCTGCAATCAAGAACTCAATGGACCCATCGGCACTTGATGACGTTGAAGTTTTAGACTGCAGCAATAAGCTTATTTTTCCGGGTTTTATAGATCTGCATGTTCATATTGCCGGAGGAGGCGGGGAAGGCGGTTTTTCTACAAGGACACCGTCAGCGAAGGCTGATGAAATCCTCAAAACCGGAGTTACTACTGTTGTTGGAGTTCTGGGTGCCGACGGTGTAACCAGAAGCGTAGAAAATCTGTATGCCCAGGCAAAGCAGCTGGAGGCCGGAGGCTTGTCCACTTACATGTACACAGGTTCCTATCAGGTACCGGTTGTAACTTTGACTGGAAGCATCCAAAAGGATATTGTTTTTGTGGACAAGATAATAGGTGTGGGAGAGCTTTGCCTGGAAGATCACAGAGCGTTCCAGCCCACTTTTGACGAAATAGCCAGAATAGCCGCTCAAACGAGAAACGGTGCCCTTATATCCGGGAAGGCAGGCCTGGTTCATTTCCATATGGGCCTGGGTGAAACCGGGCTGGAATATTTATTCAGGATGATGAATGAAACGCTGATACCTGTATCCCATTTTCTCCCGACTCACGTAAACAGAACCGGCATGCTGTTCGAACAGGCCTGCAGCTATCTGCAAAAGGGCGGATATATAGATCTCACAGCAGGTTTCATTCCCAGCAAGGAAGACCCCGATTGCGTTGCCAGCTATGATGCGCTGAAAAAACTTGTGGATACCGGAGCAGACATAGGCAGGGTTACAATGAGCTCTGACGCATATGGCAGTGTACCTGTTTTTGATGGACTGGGAAATGTAATATCCTCAGATACGGTTACCACCAAAATCCTCTTTGATGAGCTCAAGGTAGCCATAAAAGAGAAAGGAATCCCTATTGAGACAGCAATATCCCTTGTTACTAAAAATGCAGCGGGTGTGCTTAAAATACACAAACAGAAAGGCAGTCTGGAAACAGGCAAGGATGCCGACTGTGTGATATGCGATAAGGACCTGAATATTGAAACTGTATTTGCAAAAGGTATAAAATACTCCTAATTGTTTTGAGTCTATCATATAATTAAAAAGGACAACTGTATGATAATTATGATAGAAAAAACCTAAAGGGAGTTGAGTTTGTTGAATAAGGAAATTCGTAGATCTGTTTTAATATTTCTTGCTGTTTTTGCAGTATTTGTTTTTGCGGTAATCATATCTGAAAGTATCAATAACACAAATATAATCAATACATATCCGGACAAGGTATCTATTGCAGTTCCTGATATAGTGTCGGTTTCAAAGCCTTCACAGGAGGCCTTTGATTTTCAGAAAAGCAAGGCTGCGACCTGGTTGATAAGGCTGTTTTTAGGCTTTGCGGTACCTGCTTTTTTTCTTTTTTCCAAACTGTCTGCAGGACTCAGGGATTGGGCCTCGCGCAGAACGAAGCGCTGGGTGTCGATGGTAATATTATATTTCATATTGTATTCACTTATAGAAACACTTATATATTTACCTCTGGATGTATATACAGGCTTTTTCAGAATGCACCGGTACGGCCTTTCCAATCAGACATTGACACAATGGGCGGTCGAATTGATAAAAAGCTTTACAGTAAATACGGTTATAACGGCGGTAGTCATATGGGTGCCTTTTCTTATAATAAGGAAATCTCCAAAACGCTGGTGGTTATATCTTGGGTTGGTTTCAATACCATACCTGATGATTGGCTCCTATGTCCAGCCTGTGGTTATCGACCCTATTTTCAATGAATATAAGCAGGTTGAAGATACTCAGCTTTCAAGTAAAATTGATAATTTGCTTGCAAAAACAGATATAGAAAACTGTCAGATGCTGCAGGTGGACAAAAGCAAAGAGACCAACCAGATGAATGCCTTTATGACAGGTGTATTCAACACCAAAAGAATCGTGTTATGGGATACCACGATAAATTATTTGAACACGGATGAAATTCTGGGCGTTGTAGCCCATGAGATGGGCCACTATTTGATGGGCCACGTGTGGAAGTCCATTGTTTTCGGCGGCTTTTCAAGCATCCTGGTGTTATACCTTGTCTATAGACTCTCAAACAGATTTCTTGCAAAATCAAACGGAAGCTGGGGTTTTGGCAAGCTATCCGACATTGCCGCTTTACCCCTTATTATGCTGATGATAAATGTGATGCTGTTTATCACTTCACCGGTGATAAATGCCTATTCAAGAAATATAGAAACCGAAGCGGACAGGTTTGAAATTGAGCTGACAAAGAATAATTTTGCTACTGCAACCGCAACCGTCAAAATGCATCAGCAGAGCCTGGCAATGCCTGAGCCGGGATATGTATACATGCTGTGGAACTATGACCATCCCACTTACAAATTCAGAGTTGATTTTGCAAACGAGTACAGACCCTGGGAAAAAGGAGAACCTCTCAAATATCAGAAGTATATTAAATATAAATAAATCATTTATATAATATTAATGCGTTGCGCTAATTAATTTAATTTATAAGCTGGAAAAGTAGAAATAACCAGTACTAATAAAAATATAGCATATGAGAATAAAGATGAAGAAATTGATTGTACAGACATGAGTTAAAGTTGTTCCCCATGGGTCTGTATAACCAGATTTTAACCAGGAAAGTACCCGGAAAAGCGCCATAAATTAACTAGCACAACACGTTAATTTATGGCTGAAATAAAGTTGTATTGACAGGAAAAATTTTCTTGATTATTATGTGAGAGAATACAATTTTGGAGGGATAAAGTTATGGAATTACTTAAGGGACTTGGAATTTTGGACACGTCATTTTTAATACCCGTTATAGTTGTGGCTGTGATAATACTGATTATTGCAAAGGTTGCGAAAAGTATACTTAAGCTGGCGGTTCTGGCGGCGGTAATTGCAATCGGGGTGATAATATATATGAACCTGCCAAGCTTTACTGTAAATAACGGAACAGCAACCCTTGATTTATTCGGCAAGCAGCATACTGTCAGTGTGAAGGAGGCCAAAGTTATTACCGAACAAAAGGATGGCAGGACAAAAACCGTTTTAGTTTCGGGCAGTACGCGTATAGAATTGCCTTTCAGTAAAAGCTTTGCCGACAGATTTATCACCGAAAAATTGAAGGAAGCCAAGTAAATCTTGTATACAATAAACTTTTTTCGTTTTTACAACCCGCATGATCAGAGGATTATGCGGGCTTGTTAATTATTCCCTGAAAAAATTTCTGGTTTAGGCCACTCTTTTGTGGTATAAATAACACATAACAGTTTTGTTTATACTATTCATACTAATTAACCAAAATAATATTTTTAAACAAAGAGGTGATTTTCATGGAAGCATGGAGAAATTTTAAGAGCGGCAACTGGTGTGAAGAAATAGATGTAAGGGATTTTATCATTAACAACTATACACCCTATGAAGGAGATTCATCTTTTCTGGAGGGTCCTACCGGGGATACAACCAGACTGTGGGGTCAGGTCAGTGACTTGCTGACAAAGGAAAGGGAAAGCGGAGGAGTTCTTGATGTTGATACAAAAATAATCTCCACTATGACCTCCCATGATCCGGGATATATAAACAAAGATCTTGAGAAGATAGTCGGCCTGCAGACAGATCAACCGCTAAAGAGAGGCATCATGCCTTTTGGCGGAATCAGAATGGTAATTAAGGGCAGCGAAGCATACGGCAAGAAAATAGATGACAGTGTGGTAAAGACGTTTACTGAATACAGAAAGACTCATAATGACGGCGTTTATGATGCTTATACTCCCGAGATGATGAGAGCTAAAAAGGCCGGGATTATAACAGGACTTCCCGATGCATACGGCAGAGGCAGGATTATAGGTGACTACAGAAGAACTGCACTGTATGGTGTTGACAGGCTGATTGAAGAAAAGGAAAAGCAGTTGAAAAGTCTTGAGCTGGACTATATGGATGGTGAGACAATTCAGGAAAGAGAAGAAACCAGAAGCCAGATCAAAGCATTGGAATATCTTAAACAGATGGCTCAGCAATACGGTTTTGATATTTCGAGACCTGCCGAAAATGCACAGGAAGCTTTCCAATGGCTTTACTTTGCATTCCTTGGAGCAGTAAAGGAACAAAACGGGGCGGCTATGAGCCTGGGCAGAGTGTCAACCTTCCTGGACATTTATATTGAAAGAGATTTGGAGGAGGGAATACTTACAGAGCAAAAAGCCCAGGAGTTAATGGACCATTTTGTTATGAAACTCAGAATGGTACGCTTCCTGAGAACTCCCGAATATGAAAAATTGTTCTCGGGCGATCCCACCTGGGTAACCGAAAGCATCGGAGGAATGGGTCTGGACGGCAGAACCCTTGTAACAAAGAATTCCTTCAGAATGCTCCATACCCTTCACAACCTCGGGCACGCTCCTGAACCAAATATGACGGTTTTATGGTCGGTACATTTACCGGAAGGCTTTAAGAAATTCTGTGCCGACACTTCCATAAGGACGAGCTCCATCCAGTACGAGAGTGACGACATAATGAGATATTACTGGGGTGATGACTATGGCATCGCCTGCTGCGTATCTGCCATGAGAATCGGAAAGCAGATGCAGTTCTTCGGTGCCCGCTGCAATATGGCAAAAGCGCTGCTCTATGCCATAAACGGTGGCCGTGATGAAAAATCAGGCGTACAGGTCGGACCGGCATTGACTCCTGTTGAAACCGAATTCCTGGATTACGATGATGTTATGAAACGTTTCGATGCCGTACTTACGTGGGTGGCTAAGCTATATATCAATACTTTGAACATTATTCACTATATGCACGACAAATACGCATACGAAAGACTTCAGATGGCCCTGCACGATAAGGACATACTCAGGACTATGGCCTGCGGTATTGCCGGATTGTCGGTTGTGGCAGATTCTCTCAGTGCCATAAAGTATGCCAAAGTCAAGGTAATAAGAAACCAAGAAGGGCTTGCTGTTGATTACGACATTGAGGGGGACTACCCAAAATTCGGAAATAATGACGACCGTGTTGACAATATAGCTGTCATGCTGGTTAAGAGATTCATGGAAAAGCTTGAAAAGCAAAGGACATACAGGCATTCGGTTCCTACCCTTTCCATTCTCACCATTACCTCAAATGTTGTTTACGGTGCCAAAACAGGGAATACTCCTGATGGAAGAAAAGCCGGAGAACCTTTCGGGCCGGGTGCCAACCCAATGCATGGCAGAGATTTAAACGGAGCGCTTGCCGTACTCAAATCCATATCAAAGCTTCCTTACCAGTTTGCCCAGGACGGTATTTCATATACCTTCTCTATTATTCCGAAAGCTTTGGGAAGGGATGAAACATCAAGGATTGACAATTTGTCTGCTCTTCTTGATTCATATTTCAAGGAAGGCGGACATCATATCAATATCAATGTTTTTGAAAGAGAAATGCTGCTGGATGCCATGGAACATCCCGAAAAATATCCGCAGCTCACGATCAGGGTATCGGGGTATGCGGTTAACTTTATCAAGCTGACAAGAGAGCAGCAGCTTGATGTTATCAACAGGACTATTCACGAGAATGTTTAACATGTTGGCTTGAATGGTGAAGGAGAGCGGTACATCTTCACCATTCAAACCCGGTATTCGTAACGGCAAAGGGGGTAATATTATGGAGATAAAAGGAAGGGTCCATTCTTTTGAAACCTTCGGCACAGTTGACGGACCAGGCATCAGGTTTATAGTTTTTCTCAAGGGCTGTCCTTTACGCTGTAAATATTGCCACAACAGAGATGCCTGGAGTTCGGAGGGTGCAAAACTTTATACTGCGGAGGAGATTGTAAGCGAAGTCAAAAAGTACAGAAATTTTATCGATTCATCAGGAGGCGGGATAACTGTAAGCGGCGGGGAGCCTTTGATACAGCCTGAATTTGTCGGGGAATTGTTTAAAAAATGCAGGGAGCAGGGTATTCATACAGCTGTTGACACTTCCGGGTATGTTAATCTGGAGGATGTAAAAGAAGTGCTTGAATACACCGATTTGGTGCTGCTGGATCTGAAGCAGGCAAATGCAGAAAAGCACAAAGAGCTGACAGGAGTTGAAAACGGGAGGATAAGGCAATTTACGCAATACCTGGCCGATATCAACAAACCTGTGTGGATCAGGTATGTTCTGGTTCCCGGTTATACTGACGCTGAAGAAGACCTTATGGCGGCTTATAATTATCTCAGAAGTTTTAAAAATATTGAAAAAATAGAAGTGCTGCCATACCATACCATGGGAAAGGAAAAATGGGAAAAGCTCTGTCTTGATTACCCGCTGGAAGGGGTTCCCACACCTTCAAAGGAAGAGGTGGAGAAGGCGAAAAATATTTTGACCACCGGCAGGAAAGGATAGTTCTTTCTGAAGGCCAGGGCCATTGTCAGCCATATTGATCACTATAAATAAAAATATTAACAAATAGTACTAAAGATTCTGAATTTGGGGCAATATATCTAAAGAATCTAATTAGTACTATTTTTTTAAAAATTTTTATAAATGGTGATATACATATATGAATATATGGATTTTTCTCATTATAATCTTATTGACAGCAATACTGGCGGCATTGATCATATGGATAAACAGACACTCCTCTTTTGAGTTTCAGATAGAGGATGTTGCCCTGTGCAATGATGAGCTTGAAAGACATGCCGAAGCCCTTGCAAAATCTCAAACGACATTGATAAAAAAACGGAGTATAGGCAGGGTCTCAAAACGGATTGAAGCAAAATTCCAAAATATACTGGACACTTATGAAAATCTGAACAGGGATGCTTCCTCTTCATTTCCCATTCCGCCTGCGGCAGAATGGCTGCTGGACAACTTTTATATTATCGAGGAACAGAAGGGCATTATTGTTAAAGAGCTGAATGAAATAAGAAAAGCGGTGCCAGTAATCGCTGAAGGTACTTACAGGGGCTTTCCCAGGATATATTCCATCGCGGTTGAGATTGTTTCCCATGTGGACGGAAATGCAAATGAAAAAACAATCAGAGACTTTATAACGGCATACCAGAGATATACCTTTCTTTCAATTGAAGAGCTGTGGATGCTTACACTTATGGTGAAAGCCGCATTAATGGAGAAGCTTTGGGTGGTATGCGACAAGATGAACTCCACCCGCAGGGATTGGTACAAGGCCCAGGAGATAGCCGGACTGGTAAAAAAGTTTGAGCATGACTGTGATGCATTTAAAGAACAAATTTCAGGACTTGAGGACTTATCTCCTGCCTTTGTGGAATTTTTGATCAAAAAGCTCAGAAAAGAGGGTTCAAAGACTCTCTGGATGATTGACTGCATAGATAGCATACTGGTTCAGAAAAGTGCAAACACCGATAGTTATATTTCTATTGACCACCATAATCAGGCTGTTATCCAGGTCTCTACCGGAAATGTCATCAACAGTCTCCGGTCGCTGGCAGGCTATGACAGTACGGCATTGTTTGAGAGTCTCAGTGAGGTGGAGAGGATTTTAAAGCAAGACCCTTCCGGCATTTACAACAGGATGGATTTTAACTCCAGGAATTACTACAGAAATGTTATAGTAGAGCTTGCTGAAAAATATAAAACCACAGAAATAAATATTGCAAGATTGAGCTGCGAGTTTGCGGCCGGGACCAATAACCCGGAAGATACAGGCATTCCCGACAATCATGTGGGCTATTATCTGATCGGTAAGGGCCAAAACAGGCTATACCGTGAATTCAATAAAAAGAGCGGGCAGGAAGACGAATATACACCCTTTGTAAAGAAACATTCCGTTAAGATTTTTATTGCAGCCGTCATTGTGCTGTCTTTAATCTTTGCGGCAATACCTGTGGTTTCCGGTTTAAACCGTGAAGCACGCTATTCTTATTTGTTAGTATTGGTCATAGGCATATTGGGATTGATTCCCGCAAGTGAAATCGCCACTGCCCTGGTTAACAGCTTTCTCAGCAGAATAATCACTCCTGCGCGTTTTCCCAAGCTGGAACTCAAGGAAGGGATTCCCGGGGAAATGTCCACAATGGTTATTGTTCCGACACTGGTTCCAAATGTTAAAAGAACTCTTGATTTGATTAACAATCTGGAAGTATTTTATCTGGCCAATAAGGGAAGCAATATTTATTTTGCTCTGGTCGGGGATTTTAAAGACACAAGCGAAGAGACAATGCCCGAAGATTCCGAGATAATCAGCAGTGCAACGGGCAGGATAGAACAGCTTAACAGAAAATACGGCAGCCAGGACAAACCTGTGTTTTATTTCCTGTGCAGAAAAAGGCAGTTCAATGAAAAACAGCAGAAGTGGATGGGCTGGGAGAGAAAAAGGGGAGCCATCGTAGAGTTTAACAGAGTACTGCGGGGAGACAGAAATACCAGCTACGTGTTTACCAGCTGCAAACTTGAAGAAATTCCCCAGGTGAAATATGTCATAACTCTGGATGCCGACACTCAGCTGCCTCTGGAGGCTGCACGGCAATTGGTGGGAACAATTGCACATCCTATGAACAGAGCAGTTTTTGACCCTGAAAAGGGCATAGTAACAGAAGGCTATGGTATTCTCCAGCCGCGAATTGATGTCAATATCGAAAGTGCCGGCTCATCGGCTTTTACCAGAATATTCGCCGGACAGGGCGGTATTGATCCGTACACCACAACTGTTTCGGATGTATATCAGGATGCTTTCGGAGAAGGTATTTTCACCGGCAAGGGTATATATGATGTGGATATTTTTCAACAGGCACTGGATGGGGTTATTCCGGAAAATACCGTGCTCAGTCACGATCTTTTGGAGGGCAGCTATCTGAGAACAGGACTTGTCACGGATATTGAGCTGATAGACGGCTACCCTGCAAAGTACAATTCCTTCATGATGAGACTCCACCGGTGGACAAGAGGGGATTGGCAGCTGCTGCCCTGGATATTCGGCAGAAATCAGCTGTCTCTGCTTTCAAAATGGAAGATGTTTGATAACCTGAGAAGAAGCCTTGTATATCCCGTAATGGCGGTTATAATACTTTTAAGCCTGCTTGTGCTGCCCAAAAGCACCAGCGGCTGGATCTGGCTAAGCCTATTTTCCTTGTGCGCACCAATATTGAGCTATTTTGTATATCTGATTTTTGTGGGTGACTACAGAATTTATGTGGCAAAAAGAAGTGCTACGATAATCACAGGCTTGAATGCAATACTGCTGCAGGTTGGCCTGATGCTTACCTTTGCCCCGTACCAGGCTTTTTTAATGGCCAACGCAATAATAAAAACGCTTGGCAGAGTTCTGGCCACAAAGAAAAACCTGCTGGAATGGGTAACCGCTGCAGATATGGAATTGGCATTAAAGAATGATCTGCCCAGCTATTACAGAAGAATGTGGTTTGCGCCCATATACGGTGCCGCAGTACTGGCAGCCGTCAGATACATGTACCAGGGATACTTTCCTCTGGCTTTCGCAGCATTTATACTGTGGCTCCTTTCGCCCTGGGCGGCTTTTTATATAAGCAAACCGTCAGGTAAGGAAAGAGAAAGCCTTCCCGGGGAATGTTTGGATCAGCTCAGATTACTGGCAAGAAAAACCTGGTGCTATTTCGATGAGTTTGCCGGTCCTGAGGAAAATTTCCTTCCGGCCGATAATTATCAGGAGGAGCCGTATAAAGGAGCCGCACACCGTACATCTCCAACAAACATCGGGTTACTGATGGTTTCCCACCTTGCTGCAAGAGATCTGGGATATATTAACTCCATTGACCTGCTGCAGAGGATTGGCAACACTGTTGATACAATTGAAAAAATGCAGAAGTGGAACGGCCATCTCTATAATTGGTATAATACCGTCAATCTTGAGGTGCTGCGCCCAAAATTTATATCTACCGTAGACAGCGGAAATTTTGCCGGATATTTAATGGTACTCGATGAGGGACTGGGGCAGTATGGGCAAAAACCCATATACCAGGCAGTGCATTTGGAGGCTTTCCTTGATTTGCTTGAACTTTGCAACAGTGAAATCAACAGGGATAAACCGTATTTCGAAACAGAAGTCCTGAGAAAATTGGTGTTTGATGAAAATACACCGGATGGATCTCAAACAGAGGAAGGTAAAAGGCTTGAGAGAGGTTTTGGACATTTGACCGAAACGCTTGCAAAATATCTTTCGGAGCTTGATGAGAAAAGCAAGAGAGGATATTGGATCAGGAAGCTTATTGCGGCTCTTGACGTATACCAGGCTCTGCATCTGGAATTTGGAGAAGAGCTTTTTGATAAATTCAATAATATAGAAGAACTTAAGGTTCAGCTGGAACAATTGAGAAAAAGAATCCGGTCTTTGATTGACGGTATGCATTTTAAAAGCCTGTATGACCCCAGGAGAAATTTATTTGCAATCGGTTTTGATGTTGAGGAGGGTCACCCCAGCAAATCCTACTATGATTTATTTGCATCCGAGGCAAGGCAGACCAGCCTGATTGCAATAGCAAAAGGAGAGGTGGAAAAACAGCATTGGTTCAAGCTGGGCAGAAAATTGACCCGGGTTGACGGAGACAGGGGACTTGTATCCTGGACGGGCACCATGTTCGAGTATCTGATGCCAAGACTGGTTGTAAAGAGCTATCCGAATACACTGATTGAGAAGACCTATCGCTTTGTAGTAAACACCCAGATCAAATACGGCCGGAGTAAAAATGTTCCGTGGGGAATTTCGGAATCCTGCTATCATGCGTTTGATATAGCTCTAAACTACCAGTACAGGGCTTTTGGGGTCCCTCATCTGGGACTTAAGCGGGGGCTCATCAATGATCTTGTTATAGCACCCTATGCTACGGTAATGGCAATTGATATAGCACCGAGGCAATGCTGGGAGAATATAGAACGTCTCAGGGAATTCGGAGCAGAGGGACGGTTTGGACTTTATGAGGCCCTGGATTTTACCGACTCAAGGCTGGATGAGGGACAAAGATGTGCAATAGTTAAGAGCTACATGGTTCATCATCAGGGAATGAGTATGCTGGCCCTGGTTAATTTCTTCAGGCAGGACATAATGCAGCAGAGGTTTCATGCAAATCCCCAGATAAAAGCGGTGGATTCATTGATTCAGGAGAAATTCCCGGCACATGTGGTGATTTCGAAGGAGCATAGGGAAAAACCCATGTTCACTTACCGGAAACAGGCAAATTCAGAGGAAATTGTAATCCGCAGCTTCACCGGACTTGAGCCTGTGCCCAACCTGCATCTTTTGACCAACGGCAGTTATAATGTAATGCTCACAGACAGGGGCAGCGGGTTTGCGCGATGCCATTCCCTTGCGGTATACAGGTGGTCCGGCGACTATATGGCCAGCAGCGGCGCGTTTATTTATCTGAGGAATGTAAATTCCAACGATTTCTGGTCAACAACCTTTAATCCTACCAGCAGTGTACCCGAGATATACAAGGTCATTTTCTCGCCTCATAAGGCGGAGTATATCAGGAGAGAAGGGAACATTGAGACAAATACCGAGGTACTGGTAAGTGCCGAGGACGATACCGAAATCAGAAGGGTAAGCATCCATAACCACAGCGGAGCAAAAAGGACTGTGGAACTGACAAGCTATATGGAGGTGGTACTGACACAGCCTGAATCGGACACTGCTCATCCCGCTTTCAGCAAGCTATTCGTCAAGACTGAATATATGAGTGAGTATAAGGGCCTGTTGGCCATGAGAAGAAAGAGGGATGATGTCAAGCAGACCGTTTGGGGTTATCACACAGTATCAACAAACGGTGTTATGGAAGGGAATATAGAGTTTGAGACCGACCGTTCACAGTTTATTGGAAGAAACAGAAGTCTTGCATTTCCAAGGGCTATGGATCCGGATCAGCCTCTTACAAATTCTGTGGGCCCGGTGCTTGACCCGGTCTTCAGCCTTAGAATAAGAGTTCGCATTGATCCCGGTGAATCTGTCGTGGTCAACTTTGCAATGGGTACCTGTGATACCAGACGCGCTGCCCTGGACATGCTTGAGAAGTACAGTGATGTCAGCGCTGCCGACAGAGTGATTGAAATGGCCTGGACACGGAGCGTTGTTGAAGCCGGCTTCATAAATATAAGCGGCAATGATGAACGGGCTTACTTTAAGCTGCTTCCAAAACTTTTATACGGTACCGTCAGGAGAAGCCAGGCCCAATATATTATGAGGAATAACCTCAGCCAGTCGGACCTGTGGCCTTTCGGGATTTCGGGAGATCTGCCCATACTGCTTGTGACAGTGCATAACCGGGACAGTTTCGAAGAGATTCGCTGGACCCTGAAATTACATGATTTTATGAGATTGAAGGGTATAAGCTTTGACCTTGTGATCCTTATAACAGATGAAGAGTCGTATATACAGCCGATTTTGGATATGATCAGGGACCTGGCTGTTTCAGGCCGTTCCTGTGATCTGATAGATAAGAGGGGCGGAATATTCATAAGAAATACAAGGCAGATGACTCCCGGACAGAGAAATTTGCTCTTTACCTGTGCAAAGTTAATAATCAATGCCGATGACGGAGTGGCTGATTTTATAGATGAAGCTCTGGATTCGGATGAAATGGTACAGGCAGTGAATGCAAACAGGCGTGGGGAAATCGCGAAGTACGCCGTAAAATCGGCTGAAAGTGAATTTGCCCGGGAAATTGCCCATATAGAAGTCCAGGCTGGTGAAATCCAGCCCGAAGAGACCCACACCGGTGAACACGAGCTTGCCGGCATAACCGAAAAGTTGAATTTTTTCAATGGAATCGGAGGCTTTACCGAAAATGGCGAGGAATATGTGATTTGCCTCAAGGCAGGGGAGACAACGCCGGCGCCCTGGTCAAACGTCATAGCCAACGACAGCTTCGGCTTTATCTGTACCGAGGCCGGCGGGGGGTATACCTGGAACCGGAACAGCAGCCAGAACAAGCTGACGACCTGGGCCAACGACCCTGTCCTGGACCCGCCTTCAGAAATCATATATCTGCACAAGGACGGGAATGCTGCTGTCTGGAGTTGCACACCGCTGCCCGTTAGGCAAAAGAATCCATATATAATACGTCATGGCTTCGGATATACGGTCTATTCTCAGAAAAGCCACGGCCTGGAGCAGGAACTGATACAGTTCACTGCTGCTGAAGCTCCTGTAAAAATAAGCATATTGAAGCTGAAAAATATTTCTGAAGCAGAGGCGGCAGTGGATGCAGCCTATTATTTAAAGCCGGTGCTTGGAACCGAACCGGGACAGACAACTCCTTATATAGTCACCGGATTTAAGGATGAACTGGCCTCGTTATTGATAGATAATGTGTATAGTCCTGACTTTAGCGGCTTAAGTGCTTTTTTGAGCTGCTCCGGGACCCAGCTCAGCTACACGGGGCACAGACTGGAATTCATCGGCGAAAAGATGGATTTATCAGACCCGGAAGGAATGAGAACCGATTTAAAGGGTACGGTGGGAGCCGGACTTGATCCCTGCGCGGTTATTAAGACCAGGATTCATGTTATGCCCGGTGAGACCAGGCATATTGTTTTCCTTTTCGGGCAGGACAGGCCGGAACAGTTAAAAGGACTGATTGATAATTTCAGATCTGAAAACCAGGCTCTTGCCGAGCTTGACAGAGTTAAGAAGAACTGGACGGGCAGACTTAAGCAGATTCAGGTTGACACTCCCGATAAAACAGTAAATATTATGCTTAACGGCTGGCTGCAGTATCAGGTGCTCTCCTGCAGGCTATGGGCGAGATCGGGCTACTATCAGGCCGGCGGAGCCTTTGGGTTCAGGGATCAGCTTCAGGATGTAATGGCTGTGGTATACACCATGCCCAATATCACTAAAAATCAGATTTTACTGCATTGCAGGCACCAGTTTATTGAAGGGGATGTGCAGCACTGGTGGCATGAACAAAGGATCAACGGTATCAGGACCAGGTATTCCGATGATTTGCTCTGGCTGCCGTATGTAACCTGTGACTACATCAATGCTACAGGTGATTACTCAATATTAAATATTGCTGAACCGTATTTGAGTTCTCCTCTTCTGGGAGAGAATGAGCACGAGAGATATGAAATACCGTCTTTGGCGGGGGAACGCGGAACCGTATACCAGCACTGTATCAAAGCCATCGAAAAGGGACTGGGGTTTGGTCCCCATGGTATTCCGCTGATTGGAGGCGGAGACTGGAATGACGGCATGAATTTGGTTGGTGTCAACGGCAGGGGGGAGAGCGTGTGGCTTGGATGGTTCCTGTATTGTGTTCTGCAGCGTATGATACCGGTGTGCAGGTATATGGGGGATGAAGGCAGAGCGGAAGAATACCGGGAAAAAGCCGAAAAAATAATTGAAGCACTGGAAAAGGAGGCCTGGGACGGAAGCTGGTACAGGAGGGCTTATTTTGACGACGGTTCACCTCTGGGTTCTATCGGGAACGATGAAGGCAAGATCGACTCCCTTTCACAATCCTGGGCTGCCATATCGGCAGCCGGCAGGGAGAACAGGGTTGAAGAAGCCATGAGCGCCGTGGAGAAGTATTTGATAGACAGGAAGAACGGCCTGATCAAGCTGCTCACTCCGCCTTTTTATGACGGTGAACTGAATCCGGGATATATAAAGGGCTATCTGCCCGGAGTCAGGGAAAACGGAGGTCAGTACACCCATGCTGCCACCTGGGTGATATATGCTTTCTCAAGACTTGGAAACGGAGAACAGGCCTGGGAGTTGTTTGACATGATCAATCCCATCAACCATTCCAGAACCGGTATGGAACGGATGACCTATAAGGTAGAGCCCTATGTCATGGCTGCCGACGTATATGCCGTTTATCCCAATGAGGGGAGGGGCGGCTGGACCTGGTATACCGGTGCCGCAGGCTGGATGTACCGCATTGGGATAGAGCATATTTTAGGAATTAAGAAGCAGGGGAATTATCTGATGATCGATCCGTGCATTCCTAAGAAAATGAACGGATATACTGTCAAATACACTTTTGGTACGGCTGTATACGAAATAACCGTAAAGAACGAAAGTCACCAAAATACAAATGTCAAGAAAATGGTTTCCGACGGAGAAACCATCGAAGGAAACAGATTTGAATTAGTTGATGACGGAAAAGTTCATAAAATAGAAGCAATAATTTAACATGGTGTGCTGGTTAGTTTAATATTTGCTTTACCTGTGAAAAATTTTTATATCAAATGGTAACTTCCGTACTAACTTCATGAAATAAGGCTGCACCCAAAACAATTACGGAAATTGTACCGCCTCATTTAAAGCGGTTTTGCCGTTGCTCAAACTTGACATCCTGTCTCGATTTGAAGCTCAAAGCAGCGTCCTGCTGCTTTGTCGGCAAAACCACTTTACCCGTCGACAATTAACCGCAATTGTTTTTAACCGTGCATCTTATTTCATGAAAGTTGTACTCGCGTACCATTTGATTCTGATTAAATCTAACTGTAAATCAAAACAAAGTTTCAATCAGCATAACAGGTTAATTTAATGGAATAGGACTCACCAAAACAATTATGGAAATTGTATCTATCGCCTCATTGCAGCTTATTTCATGAAGTTGTACTCGGGTACCATTTGATTCTAATTAAATTTATCTGTAAAGCAAAACAAAATTTCAATCAGAACTGCAGGTTAACACAGGTACAAAATATTATAATAGTACTCCAGTAAGCATAGTAAGTCGTTTTTACTTTTGCCCATACGGACGGTCTCTATTTGCCCATATGAAATACGGCTAAAATATATCCTTCAGATCTACTTTTAAACCTTCAAATATATATGATGAAACAGTTTCGTTATTTTTATAGGTTGTGTTTTTAAGAACGTCGTTATTTTCAAAGAGGAAAAGCGTTACTTCCCTGTTGAAAGGATTTACAATCCAGTACTCTTTTACGCCTGTGGACATGTACAAATCCAGTTTTTTTACGGCGTCCTTTCCCCTGCTGCTTTCTGATAAAATCTCCACAAGAAGAGAGGGAACACCCATGTAACTGTCCTTCTCATTCAGCTTGTCCTCCAGGTCACATATAACCATGAGATCAGGCTGAACTATATTTATATTTTCAGCATTTCTCTTAAGGGTTATATCGTAGGGGGCCAGCAGGGGTCTGCATTTCTTGCCGCTGAACCAATTGTAAAAATTTCCGAATAACTCTCCCAGAACCTGTTGATGAGTTGTTTTGGGTGTAGCCAGAAAATATATGACACCGTCAATGTACTCATACCGGTCCTCGCCGTGCTCCGACAGCTGCAGAAACTCTTCGAAGGTGGCTTCCCGGGGAAACAGGGAATAAGCTTCTGCTTTCTCCTTTACAGTCTCATTTGTGAGGGCGGGGTCAGCGGTATATTCTTCGGTATAGGCAGTCAGTTTGGCAATCTTTCTGCCGTTGCTGGTGATGATGACATCCTCTCTTTCCACTGCTCTCAGGTATTTCCCCAGATTGTTTTTAAGATCCGTAGCGTTGACAATCATAAAGTCAATCCTCCCATAAAAAACATTAGCTAAAATAATTAATAAAAAACAATTTACAAATAGCTAAATTAGCTAATTATATTATACTGGATTTTAATGGCAATGTCAATCGGTTTTTCGGGTAGGTGTCGGTTCTGACGATAATTTCTTGCTTGTGCATTTACATTCAGCCCTCTAATGTGCTATATTAATGAATAACCAAACAATAAAATTCCCATGTGTGAAAAATATAACAATAATGTTTAAGAAATAGTTTTAAAATAAAATTAATTAATTGAGAAGGAGCATGTTTTATGGCAAAAATTATTATGAAAACTCCACTGGTTGAAATGGATGGAGATGAAATGACCAGAGTGATCTGGAAAATGATAAAGGATATATTATTGCTGCCTTATATCGATCTTAAGACCGAATACTATGATTTGGGGCTGGAATACAGAGAAAAGACAGGTGACCGGGTAACCATAGATTCCGCAATTGCCACCAAGAAATACGGAGTTGCGGTTAAATGCGCCACTATTACTCCAAATGCCGAAAGAGTCAGAGAATATGACCTCACCGAAATGTGGAAAAGTCCCAATGGAACAATAAGGGCTGTCCTGGACGGGACCGTATTCCGCGCTCCAATTCTCCTGAGCAGCATAAAGCCGTTTGTCAAGACCTGGGTTAAGCCCATAACCATTGCAAGGCATGCATACGGCGACGTATACAGAGATGTGGAATACCGCGTGCCCGGTGCTGGAAAGGCCGAACTGGTATTTACAAATGAAAACGGTGAAGTGACCCGTCAGACCATACATGATTTTGACGGAGCCGGAGTCATCCTGGGAATGCACAACATTGACAAGTCAATCGAAAGTTTTGCCAGGTCGTGCTTCAACTATGCGCTGGATCAGAAACAGGATATCTGGTTTGCCACCAAGGATACCATTTCAAAGAAATATGACCATACCTTTAAAGATATCTTCCAGGAGATTTACGAAAAGGAATATGACGAAAAGTTTAAAGCTGCCGGAATAGAATACTTCTATACATTGATTGATGATGCGGTTGCCCGTGTGGTCAGATCGGAAGGCGGATTTATATGGGCATGTAAAAATTATGACGGAGACGTTATGTCTGATATGGTGGCAACCGCCTTCGGAAGCCTTGCCATGATGACTTCAATATTGGTTTCCCCCGAGGGCTATTATGAATATGAGGCGGCGCACGGAACAGTGCAGCGCCATTACTACCAGCATCTGAGGGGAGAGGAAACCTCCACCAACTCAATGGCGACACTGTTTGCCTGGACCGGCGCTCTCCGCAAAAGAGGGGAACTTGACGGCATAGACGAACTTGTCGGGTTTGCTGACAAAATGGACAGAGCCTCCATACTGACAATCGAAAACGGAATAATGACAAAAGACCTTGCAGCCCTTTCGGATTTAAGAGAAATCAAAACTGTTAACACGGAAGATTTCCTGAAGGAAGTTAAAAAGACTTTTGATGCCATGTAATAGTGCTTGAATGCATTAAATGAACCAAATAGATTGCGTTATGCGTTAAATGAAAAGTAAATAATTTGACAGTAACAAAACAGACACAGGTAAAAAAATCAGATATTTTTATTTTACCGGTGTCTGTTTTATTATTTTGCAGTCGTGATTTGTTTATTGTTGTTTTATTTATGTTTAAATATGTGATAAAATGATTTTTATAATTTGGCTTCTTGCAATTATTTTTAATTTATAAAATAATTTATTGAATCAGCAAAATGTAAATCAGGAGGAATTTTATGAGTAATATTACAAAACCAAACGGCTATAAATCCGGCCTTGATATCCGTATGACGGAAATTGCCATCAAGCAGATCAAGGATTTTTTTGAAGATGAACTTGCCAGGGAATTGAAGCTCACAAGAGTTTCGGCACCATTATTCGTGAAACCCGAAACAGGGTTGAACGATAATCTGAACGGAGTTGAAAGGCCTGTTGCTTTTGATGTAAAGGGGATAGACGGAGATCAGGTTGAAGTCGTCCACTCCCTGGCAAAGTGGAAGAGAATGGCGCTTAAGCGTTACGGCTTCTCATCGGGTGAGGGTTTATACACCGATATGAATGCCATAAGAAGGGATGAAGATCTGGATAACCTGCATTCTGTCTATGTAGACCAGTGGGACTGGGAAAAAATAATAGATAAGAGCCAGCGCACAGAGGAAACCTTGAAAAGTATAGTCAGACAAATTTATTCGGTATTCAAAAGGACCGAGGACTATATAACAGGGATATATCCATCACTTAGGCGCTTTCTGCCCCAGGATATCTTCTTTGTTACGACACAGGAGCTTGAAGATATGTATCCTGGCCTGACACCCAAAGAAAGGGAGAGGGAGCTTGCCAAAGAGAAGAGGGCTGTATTTATAATGAAAATAGGCGATACTCTTAAATCGGGAACCAAACATGACGGAAGGGCACCGGACTATGATGACTGGGCATTGAACGGAGACATTGTATTTTATTATCCTGTGCTGGATATTGCATATGAAGTGTCATCCATGGGCATAAGGGTTGATGAGGATTCCCTGGCGGCCCAATTGAAGAAGGCCGGCTGCGAAGACAGGAAGAGCCTTCCGTTCCACACCCAGCTCATTAAAAAAGAGCTTCCCTATACCATAGGCGGTGGAATAGGTCAATCGAGAATATGTATGTTCTTCCTTGGAAAGGCGCATATTGGAGAGGTACAGGCATCGGTATGGAGCGATGAAATGATAAGGGAATGCTCCGAGAACAATATTGAGCTCTTGTAATCTGCCGGATATTATTCAAATCAAATATACGGCAGGTACAGCTTTGGTTTATACAGACTGTACCGAGCGGATTACAAAATTTATTCAACTACTTTAAATTTAATAGTTTTTGGAATATTATAATCTATGGAATACATTTAAGACGGTATGAAGGAGTCAAACAATGAGTTATTCAGAGATAAAGAAACTTTTTAGAGCACCGCAGGATTATACCGGCAAGACCATAACCGTTCCCGGTTGGGTAAAAACTGTACGTGACTCGAAAACCTTTGGGTTTATTGAACTTAATGACGGAACATTTTTCAGAAACCTTCAGGTTGTATTCGAGGAAGGCAGACTGGAAAACTTTAAGGAGGTAGCAAAGCTGTCTGTAGGTTCGGCAATCGAGGTTGAAGGCCAGCTGGTGGAGACACCCAATGCAAAGCAGCCCTTTGAGCTCAAGGCAACCCGCATTGCCATTGAAAATATGTGTCCTGCCGACTACCAGCTTCAGAAGAAGAGGCATTCCTTTGAGTTCTTGAGAACCATAGCACATTTAAGACCCAGAACAAATACTTTCTCGGCAGTATTCAGAGTTAGATCCCTGGCTGCCTTTGCAATACACAAATTCTTTCAGGAGAGAAACTTTGTCTATGTGCATACTCCCCTGATCACAGGAAGTGATGCAGAAGGTGCTGGTCAGATGTTCAAGGTTACCACACTTGACATCGTTAATCCTCCAAGGCAGGAAAGCGGCAGAATAGATTATTCACAGGACTTTTTTGAGAAGGAGACCAGCCTGACCGTAAGCGGGCAGCTTACGGGGGAAGCATATGCTCTTGCTTTCAAGAATATCTATACTTTTGGGCCCACCTTCAGAGCGGAAAATTCAAATACCGCCCGCCATGCCGCCGAGTTCTGGATGATAGAGCCTGAAATAGCCTTCTCCGATCTCAGGGATGACATGATGCTTGCAGAGGATATGCTCAAGTATGTTATAAGTTATGTTATGGAGAATGCTCCTGAAGAAATGGAGTTTTTCAATAATTTTGTAGATAAAACCCTGCTGGACCGTTTGAATAATGTCGTTAATTCGGAGTTTGCCCATATAACCTACACCGAAGCCATAGAACTGCTTCAGAAGAATAAGCAGAATTTTGAATACCCGGTGGAATGGGGCAGTGATTTGCAGACAGAGCATGAAAGATATATTACCGAGCAGATATTTAAGAAGCCGGTGTTCGTTACCGATTATCCAAAGGAGATCAAGGCTTTCTATATGAGGATAAACGACGACGATAAAACGGTTGCGGCAATGGATTTGCTGGTGCCGGGAGTAGGTGAAATAATCGGCGGCAGTCAGAGGGAAGAACGTCTTGGGATCCTTGAAAATAAAATGGAAGAAATGGGACTAAATAAAGAGGACTACTGGTGGTATCTTGAATTGCGTAAATTTGGAGGAACAAAACACGCCGGCTTTGGACTTGGTTTTGAAAGAGCTATTATGTACCTGACCGGTATCACCAATATAAGGGATGTGATTCCTTTCCCAAGAACAACAGGAAACTGTGAGTTTTAATAAATATATTAACAACTTATCAATAATTTTATGGCAGCAAAAAAAGAACATTGCATAATGTTCTTTTTTTGTTAAATTTTCCGATTGGGAAGCATTTTTTTGGGTATATAAATACCATAATTATCGAAATCGATACAATCTTACCTCACATTAATAATTTTTTTCTTTAAATAATAAATAAAGTAATCAAATTAGACAATCATTAAAAAAATTAAATATAAATATTAAAAAAGGATGTGATTTGTGGTGCAGGTTAACATTACCGAAACGGTTTTAAGAGATGCAAACCAATCTCTTATTGCCACAAGAATGCCATTTTCTGATTTCGAGGGGATTCTTGAAACCATCAACCGGGCAGGTTACTATTCAGTTGAATGCTGGGGAGGTGCTACCTTTGATTCATGTCTGAGGTATCTGAATGAGGACCCCTGGAAAAGGTTAAGGCTGTTAAAGGAAAAATTAAAGTCCTCCAGGCTGCAAATGCTGCTTCGCGGACAGAATATCCTCGGCTACAAGCATTACCCCGATGATGTTGTCAGGCTGTTCGTAGACCATGCAGTTGAAAATGGTATGGACATTTTCAGGATTTTTGATGCCCTGAATGATTTCAGAAACATCCAGGTTGCCGTTGACGAAACAATTAAGCGGGGTGCTCACGCTCAGGGAGTTATTTGCTACACAACAAGCCCTATTCATACCCTTGAAAAATACGCAAAACTGGGGAGGGATCTTGAAAACATGGGGGTCCACTCAATATGTATAAAGGATATGGCCGGTATTATGGGACCACAGGAGGCCTATGAGCTTGTGAAAGCATTGAAGGAATCTGTAAAGCTGCCTGTATTCCTTCACACACATTCTACAACAGGATTGGGGCCCATCACATATATTAAGGCTGTAGAGGCGGGCTGTGACGGAATTGATACTGCTATTTCCTCATTTTCCGGTGGAACCTCCCAGCCTTCAACAGAAACTTTGCATTATGCCCTCCGGCAGATGGGTTATGAAACAGGTCTGGATGTAAAAGTATTAAAAGAGATAAATGATTTTTTTAAGCCTCTTAAAGAACAATATATTGAATCAGGACTTATGGATCCGTTTGTAATGGGTACTGATACTGATGCACTTAATTATCAGGTTCCGGGAGGTATGCTGTCCAACCTTATAGCCCAGCTGAAAGCCCAGAATTCAATGGACAGACTGGATGAGGTTCTTCAGGAAACACCCCGGGTAAGAAAAGATCTGGGATATCCTCCGCTGGTGACACCCATGAGCCAGATGGTAGGCGTTCAGGCCGCCTCAAATGTGCTGGCAGGTGAAAGGTACAAGAATGTATCCAAGGAAGTTAAGGCATATCTGCGCGGAGAGTACGGGCAGGCCCCCGGAGAAATAGATTCCGAACTTCAAAAGAAAGTACTGGGAAATGAAAAACCCATCACTCAAAGATTTGCAGACACACTTGAGCCCGAATTCCAAAAAATAAAAGAAAAGCTGAAGGGTGTTGCTCAAAGCGACGAAGATGTGCTTTCATATATTTTATTTCCTCAGATAGCGGAAAAATTCTTTAATGAACGGCAGGAGAGCACGGCATTGAAGGTAAGCTACAAGATTATGAAAGTTTAGGTGATTGTATGGATATATTGACTTCGCTACGGATATCTTTTTCTGGCTTTTTGGTTGTATTTGTAACATTGGCTTTAATATTTCTGTGTATAAAGATTTTATCAGCTGTAATCAGGATATTTGACAGAGGTGCCGGGAAGACTCCCGATCACAATGACATAAAACAACCCGGCATAGCCGGGCAGAATTTGCCGGGTAATAATCAAAATGAAATAGACAATAGCATGGGCTACGGAGAATTAAAACTTTACGGTGTTGATGAAAAAACTGCTGCAATGATTATGGCCATAGTAAGTGATGAATCACAAATTCCCCTGTCGGAATTGCGGTTCAAGTCGATAAAACTCTTGGATAATTGAACCGCAGCGCGGTTAACGGAGGTAAGTATGAAATATATTGTTTCCATTAATGATAAAAACTATGAAGTAGAGGTTGAAAGGGGAGAGGCCCGGGTTGTCAAAACCACACATGCGGTTCAGTTTGAACCGGCCCCGGCCCCTGCTTCCATACAGGTGGCCCCTGCTGGGGCGCAGACTGCGGTGGGAACTGCACCTGCCCAGAATGTCGTGGGTGACGGTGAAACGTTAAAAGCACCTATGCCGGGCACAATTCTGGCAGTAAAGGTCAACAGCGGCTCTGCCGTGAAGAGAGGAGAATTACTGCTTATATTGGAAGCCATGAAAATGGAGAATGAGATTGTGGCACCGAGAGACGGAGTTGTCACTCAAATATTGGCCGGTAAAGGGGCTTCGGTGAGTACCGGGGATATCCTTGCAGTAATAAAATAATACGGAGATTTTAATACGAAGAATGGAGGCTAATATGACATTTTCGTTTGTTGAAACCATACAAAGACTTATCAGCGGGTCGGGATTTTTTGCAATGAGCTGGCAGCAGTTTGTTATGCTGGGGATAGCATGCATTCTTATATACCTGGCTATTGTCAAAAAATTTGAACCTCTTTTGCTTTTACCTATTGCGTTTGGTGTATTACTTGCAAATCTGCCGTTGGCGGGATTGATGGCTGAGCCTACCGGGACCTCCAATGGCGGTTTGCTTTACTATTTATATCTTGGAGTGAAAAAAGGTGTGTATCCGTCTCTGATTTTTCTTGGAATTGGCGCCATGACGGATTTCGGGCCGCTCATAGCACGGCCTTCCAGCCTGTTTCTGGGGGCGGCGGCACAATTTGGTATTTATATTGCGTTTATCACTGCAATTGCTTTAGGTTTTTCACCGCAAGCGGCTGCTTCCATAGGAATAATAGGAGGGGCTGACGGGCCTACTGCAATATTGGTAACCTCCATGCTGTCGCCGCAGCTGCTGGGACCCATAGCAATAGCTGCGTATTCATATATGGCACTTATACCCCTGATCCAGCCTCCCATAATGAGACTGTTTACCACTCAAAAGGAGAGGGAAACAAAGATGGAGGTATTAAGAGAGGTATCCAAAAAGGAAAAAATAATATTCCCAATAGCAGTTACTATTCTGGTATGCTTGCTTTTACCGTCGGCAACTCCTTTAATAGGACTTCTGATGCTTGGCAATCTGTTCAGGGAGAGCGGTGTTGTTGAAAGATTGTCCTCAACAGTACAAAATGCATTGATTAATATAGTGACAATATTTCTTGGAGTTACAGTTGGGGCCACCACGGTGGGTGAAAAATTCCTGTCTCCCGAAACCATCAAAATAATCCTGCTTGGATTGATGGCTTTTATTTTCAGCACTGTAGGCGGTGTTTTATTTGGAAAAGTAATGTATTGGATTTCGGGCGGAAAAGTAAATCCGTTAATCGGATCTGCAGGTGTATCGGCTGTTCCGATGGCAGCAAGAGTATCACAGGTTGAAGGACAGAAAGCCAATCCTGCAAACTTCCTGCTGATGCATGCCATGGGGCCTAATGTGGCCGGAGTAATAGGTTCTGCTGTAGCGGCAGGTTTCTTCATATCAATGTTTGGATAGGAACAGATGGATCTGAAGAATAAAAATTGGTTAAGTAATCACAGTGCCCGGGTACAGCTTCAATAAATGAAACACCGGAAACAGATGCATTTTATGGGTGTTTCGTCTATTTGGAGTTTATAACCGGGCATTATTACATAATTTATCACATGTATTTAATAGTTCAGCTTTTAAGCAGCGGCTTTAAAAGTCAAAATCCTCCCGCAAATAGGTAGTACCGTCCATCGGAATATATACTTCCAGGGAAGAAGGAGTCTGTCCGAACATTCCTACGACATAAAAAGTAATATTTCTGCGCGGGCGCAGAGTGACATTTGGAAGATTGACAACCACAGTGGGTGTTCCGGTGTGAGTGACTATCAGGTTATACCGCCCGGGGAGCATTGCCCTGTAATCGCTGACCTCGGTATAGCTGATGTCTGAAAAAAGCTCCAACCCTCCCCGTAATGCCAGGCTTAACCCCGGAGCATTGGGAGACAGATTTATGAATCTTACATTTGTCCTTCCCGGATTCACCGGCTCATAGACATCTTCTACCGGCAGGATTCCTATCCTGGGAAGGATACCGATAACTGCCAGAGTGTATACTTTTTCAGCTTCGACCGGAAGAGTTACTCTCAGGATAGGAGACGTATGCAAGCCAACCGGAAAAGCTTCAATGTTATATGTTCCTGCATCGACGGAAATGTAATCCGTAAACTGTCCAAAGGCAATCCTGCGCGCGATGAGTGTTCCATTCGCGTAAATATCAGCCTCGGGGGCGCCAGGGGCAGCGTGAAAAACCCTTATATATGATTTGCCGGGTATTTGCCTTTCATCCAGATAATCTTCGGTGTAATAGAAACTTTCATTTGTCATAATTTCACCACCATACCTGAAAAATATTTAGAAATTGTTATTCTATTTCAATATATGCGCTATTAATATAAAGGGTTAACATAAATATCAGACACCGGCACCGACTGTGCCGGACTTGCGGCACACTTTTTCCTGTGATATAATACCATGGAGTCCATTCGGAAAGAAGTGGGATTTTCCGTCGGACTCCTTGGGATGATAGCCGCAGGCGTCTTTTTATAACATTTGGCGTATGCTGAATGCTGCGAGCAATACTTTGATTTAATGAAAAGGAGTAATTTTTATGACATTAAATGATCAGTGGAGGGAAATCGCTGATAAGGAAAGAACCCCACAAGAAAATGAAGCTTTTTGGAAGGAATATTTCTTAAAAGAAAAAGACAACTATGCTTATATATTGGCAAATAACCTGAAAACTATAAAAGGTCAGCTGTCTGAAGTTGCAGGCTCCTTCAATATGGATTCCGTCACTTTTATGGGCTTTTTGGATGGAATAAACACCAGTCTGGTAAATGAGGTTGAGCTTGATTCTCTTGAGGAAACAAGCATAATTGATGTTGAAATAGATTATGAAAAGCTTTATTTCAATATGCTGGATGCAAAAGCCGACTGGCTGTACAATCTGTCCGAGTGGGACAATATCCTGTCTGAAGATGCCAGAAAAGATATAACCAAGGAGTTTAGAACTTCCAGGATGGCAGTAAGCAATAAAGTAGGCAGAAATGACCCTTGCCCATGCGGAAGCGGCAAGAAATATAAAAAGTGCTGCGGCCAATAGGTAACCGGCGTTCTATTTTAACTTGAAGATATTGCAAATTAGTATAAAAGCATATAGGCAAAGCTTAAAGGGTTTGCTTATATGCTTTTTTAATTTATGTGGGTGCCATATTTTCCCTGGCTAATGGTAAATTAATGTGTTGTGCTGATTAAAATTGTGTTTGGTGTGTCCTATTTCATGAAGTTGGTACGGAAATTACCAGTTGATATATAAAATTACACAGGCATTAGAATGATGATTTTTTAACAAATACAACTTGCAATATATTAAGAAATATTATAAAATTGGGGTAGATTTTCAATAGAATATGAATGACTTGGAGTTGAATATTTCATTGAGATATTTAGGAGGATGCTATGGAACAGAGATTAAATGCATATGTAGAAAAAATGGTAAATGCTATAGATGATGTAAATAAAATAGATGCAGAGTTTTTCAGCAAGTATAATGTTAAAAAAGGACTTAGAAACAGTGACGGTTCGGGGGTGCTGGTCGGCCTTACCGAAATAGGTGAAGTGCATGGTTATGTGCTTTATGAAGGTGAGCGAAAGGAAGATGAGGGCCGCCTTATTTACAGGGGTATTGATGTTGTTGACCTGGTGAAAGGTTTCCAGACTGAACACAGGTTTGGTTTCGAAGAAGTCTGCTATTTGCTCATGTTTGGAAAACTGCCGAACAAGGAGCAGCTGGGTGAGTTCAACGGGCTGCTGGGGGATCTGAGGGCTCTTCCCAACGGTTTTACCGAGGATATGATCCTTAAGGCTCCAAGTTCAGATATTATGAACAAGCTGGCAAGAAGCGTGCTGGTTTCATATTCCTATGACAATGATCCCGACAGCATTGACCCTAAGAATCTATTGAGACAGAGCATGGAGCTCATTGCCCGTTTCCCTACAATGGCGGCTTATGGCTTTCAGGCCAAATCCCACTATTACGGCGGACAGAGTCTCTATATCCACATGCCGAGACCTGACCTGTCAACTGCCGAAAACATACTGCACATGATCAGGCCTGACAATAAATATACAAGGACCGAGGCCGAGATTCTTGACCTTGCCCTTGTATTGCATGCTGAACACGGCGGAGGAAACAATTCCACCTTTGCGGCTAGAGTTGTTTCCTCTACCGAAACCGACACTTATTCTGCAATTGCGGCGGCCGTTGGTTCTCTTAAAGGCCCAAAACACGGCGGTGCAAATATAAAGGCCATGCAGATGCTTGAAAATATAAAGGAAAATGTATCCGACTGGGCCGACGATGATGAAGTCAAGTCCTATTTGACCAGAATGATGAACAGGGAAGTATTTGACGGGGCAGGCCTGATTTATGGCCTGGGTCATGCGGTATACACCTTGTCCGATCCGAGAACCATACTTCTCAAGGAAAAGGCTCACCAGCTTGCAATAGAAAAGGGCCGCGAAAAGGAATTCCTCCTTTATGACGCCGTGGAGAGAATAGGTCCTGAGGTGTTCTCTGCGAAAAAGGGGACTTCCAAAAACATCTGTGCAAATGTGGATCTTTATTCGGGATTTGTTTACAATGCATTGGGAATTCCTACCGAACTGTTTACTCCTTTATTTGCTGTTGCAAGGATAGTAGGCTGGTGTGCACATAGGATCGAAGAGGTGGTATGCATGCAGAAAATAATCAGACCTGCCTACAAGAGCATTTCCAAACTGCAGCCCTTTATCCCGTTGGAAGAAAGAGAATAATTGATTTTCCCATAAAAAAATACGCTTGAGACAGCTGATGAAACACTTGTGATGAGCTGTTTCACCAGCTGTCTCAGCGTGTATCCGTATCCGTCAAATGAGTCCAATCATGCTTAAAAACACAATCAAAAGCAGTATGGGTGTGATGAACCTCAACAGGAAAAGATAGGCTTTAATCAGGCCTCCATTCTTCAGAGTGCCCTTGTTGGAAAGCTCCTGGGCGACATCCTGTCTGTTTAAAAAGTATCCTACAAAAATTACAATCAGCAGACCGCCCAGCGGCAGAAGAATGTTTGACGAAACGCTGTCAAAGAAATTAAAAAAGGTAAGCCCCAATATTTTTATATTGCTTAACAGGCTTGTGCCGTTTGCAGACAGTGCTGACGGGATGCCAAATACCATTACAATGACGGCGGTTATTATAACCGCTTTTCTTCTTGAAAGCTTTTGTTCTTCGGTTATAAAAGTTATTACCACTTCAAAAATAGACATCATTGCAGTTGTAGCTGCAATTGCAGTCAGAATGAAAAACAGGACCACAAGCAATCCTCCCAGAGGAATTTTTGAAAATACCAGGGGAATTGTCATGAACAGCAGGCCGGGGCCCTGCTCAGGCTTCATGCCGAAGGAAAATACCGCGGGGAATATGGCCAGTCCCGCCAGCAGAGATACTATCGTATCTGCCAGAGCAACTTTGCCGGAGGTTGCAAACATATTATTGTCGGCGGTAAAATAGCTGCCATAGGTAATAATGGTGCCCATTCCAAGTGAAAGCTTGAAAAATGAGAGTCCTAAAGCCATCAAAACCACTTCTTTTGTCACACTGGAAAAATCTACATTAAAAAGGAACTTTATCCCTTCCATGGCCCCAGGAAGCAATAATGCCCTGATGTCGCAAATAATGATCAGTATGAGCAGGACAGGCATCAACAGCTTGGTGATTCTCTCTATACCCTTTTTTACTCCAAAGAGCAAAATGGTGGAGACCACTGCAATTGCAACAATCTGCCAGATGATTGGAGGAAGCGGTCCTGTAACTGTTTGACCAAATATACTTTCCACCCCGTCCATGGTAGCATTTTTAAAAAGTCCTGAAATTGCCTTGAAAATATAAGAGTAAACCCAACCTGCAACAGCACTGTAAAAAAACAGTATAAAAAATGCCGAAACTATTCCCATATAGCCGATGATCTTCCAAAACGGTTTTTTTGTCAGGGTTTTTATGGCTCCGATAGCATTTTTTCTTGTTCTTCTGCCAATAAACATCTCGCTTATCATAACCGGGAGCGCCACGAAAAGCACACAAAAAAAATAAATGATCAGAAAAGCTCCGCCGCCGTATTTGCCCGTTAAGTACGGGAACTTCCATATGTTGCCAAGGCCCACGGTAGAGCTCAGAGTGGCAAAAAATACTGCCAGACCGGTTGAAAAACGCTCGCGCTCAAAAGCCGTTTTCTTATTTTTCATATAACCTCCATTGTAGGATTTACCCAAATTGATTGCCAAAATATCAAAAATAATGATAATATTTTTAGCAGAATACTTATTATAATACAAGATGCAAAAAATTCAAACTAATAGATTAAATAATAAAATACAGGGTATAACAAGATTAAAAGTTTGTTAAAAAATTATATATGGTAGACAATCAGCTAAAAATAAAATATCATATTAGATGTTTTCATATTGAAATATTGCGATTTAATCTTCAAATATTAGCAATGACGCTTATAGGAGATTTCAAATTATATATTTGCAACAATAAAAACAGTTAATTGCTTTTGGAGGGTTTAATTTATGAGAAAGACTAAGATAATATGTACTTTGGGACCTGCCTCTGACGATGAAGAAATTCTCAGGAAAATGATGCTTGGCGGAATGAATGTAGCCAGAATGAATTTTTCCCACGGCAACCATGAACAGCATAAAAAAAGAGCTGATTTATTCAAGAAAATCAGGGATGAATTGGGACTGCCCATTCCCTTGCTCCTGGATACCAAGGGCCCTGAAATAAGAACAGGTGATTTTAAAGACGGTCAGGTAACATTACAGGAGAATAACGATTTTATCCTGGTGAACAAAGATATTATCGGCGATGAAAAAAGCTGCAGCATCACCTACAAAGAGTTGTACATGGATGTGGCCAAGGGAAGCCGGATATTGATAAATGACGGTCTTGTGGAACTTGAAGTAATGGAGATCAGGAATAAGGATATCTACTGCAGAGTAAAAAACGGAGGCGTGGTAGGTGACCATAAGGGTATAAATGTTCCGGGAGCCGATATAAGATTGCCTGCTTTAACCAGCCAGGACATAGCCGATATAAAATTCGGCATCGAAAATGACTTTGATATGATAGCTGCATCCTTTGTTAGAAAGGCTTCCGACGTCATAGAAATTAGAAAAGTGCTTGAAAAGAATGGCGGCAGCGATATTCTGGTTATAGCAAAGATCGAAAACCGGGAGGGTATCAGAAATTTTGACGAGATACTAAAGGTTTCGGACGGAATAATGGTTGCCAGAGGTGACCTGGGGGTTGAAATACCTGTTGAAGAAGTGCCTGTCGTTCAAAAAAATATCATTGAAAAATGCTACCGCAATGGGAAACCTGTTATTACTGCAACACAGATGCTTGATTCCATGATCAGAAATCCAAGGCCGACCCGTGCCGAAGCAAGTGACGTTGCCAATGCCATATATGACGGGACCAGCGGAGTAATGCTTTCGGGTGAGACCGCCGCAGGCAAGTATCCTCTGGAGACTATAGCGGTCATGTCAAGAATAGCCCAGAAGGCTGAAAGCTCCATGGACTACTGGAAGAGATTCACCACCCGGCAGACTGAAATCAATACCAGCGTTACAAATGCCATCAGCCATGCAACCTGTACCACGGCTCTTGATTTGAAAGCGGCTGCAATTATTACCGTAACACAGTCAGGTCACACTGCGCGGATGATTTCCAGATTCCGTCCTGCGTGCCCTATTATTGCGACCACTGTAAATCCAAAAGTTCAGAGGCAGCTCAGCCTTTCCTGGGGAGTTCTGCCTTATCTGGTGCCTGTTGCAAATACCACCGATGAAATGTTTGATATGGGTATTGAAAAGGCTCTTGAATCAGGTCTTGTAAAAAACGGCGAACTGGCTGTAATTACTGCAGGAGTACCGGCAGGCATCAGCGGAACTACAAATACATTGAAAGTTCATATTGTGGGTAAAGTATTAGTACAGGGAACAGGAATAGGAGATGCATCCGTTACTGGTGAATTGTGCGTGGCACAGACAGCCGGGGAGGCACTTGATAAATTTGAAGACGGAAATATACTGGTAGCTCCATTTACAAATAACGAAATGCTGCCGGTTATTAAAAGGGCTTCGGCTATCATAGTGGAAGAAGGCGGATTGGCCTGCCACACTGCCACCGTGGGACTGGCCCTTGATCTGCCGGTTATTGTGGGAGCTGAAAATGCCACCAGAATTTTAAAGACCGGTTCGGTAGTGACGGTAGATGCCGAAAGAGGTCTTGTACTTAGATGTGATTAAAGGTCTGTATATCAATAATAATAACAAGAATAATAAATAACAATTGATGTGAGTATTAATTTTAGATTTATTATTTTTTGTAAATGAGAGGATAAATATGGCTAAAACATTACCGCTGTTACCTCTGAGAGGTTTAACAGTATTTCCTTTTATGACTTTGTATTTTGATGTTGGAAGAGAAAAATCCATAAAAGCTCTGGAAGAAGCTATGATCAATGACCAGTTGATTTTTCTGGTTGCACAGAAGGATGCTTCCACCGATTCACCCGGCGAAGAGGATATATATGATATCGGTACAATATCAAAGGTCAAGCAGCTGCTTAAGCTTCAGGGCGATACTATCAGGGTGCTTGTTGAAGGTATAAGCAGGGCCGAAATAAAAAACATAGTTCAGAGGGAACCTTTTTTCGTTGTGGAGGTTGTTGAGGGACAGGCGGAGGAAGAGTTCGAGGACAATGAGGTTGAAGCCCTCAAAAGACGCCTGGTTGCCGTATTCGAAGACTATGTGAAGCTAAGCGGAAAAGTTTCTCCGGATACGGCTTTGACCGTTGCGGAAATCAACAACATCAGCCAGGTATCGGATATCATTGCAAACAACATTCCGCTTAAGGTTGAGCAAAAGCAGGAAATTTTATCCGAATTCCACCCGCTGAGAAGAATTGAAAGGCTCCTGAAAATTATTTATCAGGAAACTGAAATACTTGAAATTGAGAAGGATATAAATACAAAGGTCAGAAAGCAGATAGACAAGGTCCAGAAGGAATATTACCTCAGGGAGCAGATGAAGGCTATTCAAAATGAACTCGGGGACAGGGACGGAGTCACCGGAGAGGTTGAAGAATACAAGGCAAGGCTGGAAAACGCCGGCCTTCCGGAAGAAGCCGAGAAGAAGGTGCTCAAGGAACTTGACCGGCTTCTGAAGATGCCTTCGGGTTCTGCCGAAGGCAGTGTAATAAGGACCTATGTTGACTGGATATTTGATCTTCCCTGGAATAAATCCACCCAGGAGGATATTGATCTTGCCAGGGCCGAAGAAATTCTGGAACAGGATCATTACGGGCTGACAAAAGTTAAGGAACGTATTGTGGAATACCTTGCGGTCCATAAACTCAAGAACAATCTCAGAGGACCTATTCTGTGCCTGGTGGGACCACCGGGCGTGGGAAAAACCTCCATTGCAAAATCCATTGCAAAGGCTCTTAACAGGAACTATGTCAGGATTTCACTGGGCGGTGTCAAAGATGAGTCGGAGATACGCGGACACAGGCGTACCTACGTGGGATCAATGCCCGGAAGGATAATATCCGCTCTCAAGCAGGCCGGGTCCAATAATCCGCTGATACTCCTGGATGAAATAGATAAAATGAGCAGCGATTTCAGAGGGGACCCTGCTTCGGCAATGTTGGAAGTACTGGATGCAGAACAGAATTTCGCTTTCAGGGATCATTACCTCGAACTGCCCTTTAATCTGTCGAACGCATTATTTCTGACTACCGCCAACAGCCTTGATTCAATTCCCAGGCCATTGCTGGACAGAATGGAAGTCATTACCCTGTCAAGTTATACCGAAGAAGACAAGGCAAACATTGCAATGAAATATTTGCTTCCCAAGCAAATAGAACTCAACGGACTGACTCAGAAAAACATTAAGATCGACGAAGAGACCATAAGAGATATTATAAATTACTACACCAGGGAAGCAGGTGTCAGAAATCTTGAAAGAGAGATAGGTTCTGTCTGCAGAAAAGTTGCAAAAACCCTGGTTTCAGAAAACAAACGCGTTGTAACCGTATCAAAAAGCAGCCTTGAAAAGTATCTGGGCGTAAAAAGGTACCGTTTTGATTTTGCAAATGAAAAGGATGAGATTGGTATTGCCACAGGTCTGGCATGGACTCCTGTCGGAGGTGATACCCTGTCCATAGAAGTCAATTTGATGAACGGTAATGGAAAGCTGGAGCTGACAGGGCATCTGGGAGATGTGATGAAGGAATCGGCAAGAGCTGCCATGAGCTATATCAGATCCCAGTGCAAGGAATTGAAGATAGACGAAAGCTTCTATGAAAACAGGGACATTCACATACATGTTCCGGAGGGAGCGATTCCAAAGGATGGTCCATCAGCAGGTATTACTCTTGCGACTGCCATGGTTTCGGCCTTATCGGGTGTTCCGGTCAGCAGTAAGGTTGCCATGACAGGTGAGATAACCCTGAGAGGCAGGGTGCTCCCTATAGGAGGGCTGAAGGAAAAGGTGCTGGCAGCCCACAGGGCCGGGATTGAAACTATTATCCTTCCCCTGGATAACAAAAAGGATATTGACGAGATTCCGGAGAACGTAAGAAAATCTTTGAAATTTATTTGCGCTTCGGATATGAAAACTGTCCTAAAAAATGCACTGATAAAAGCTTGAAAAAATCAATAAAAAATCGGCCGGCTTTTTAGCTATGGGCCGATTTTTATGTGTATAGGAGTAATCAGGAAAATTTACCGGTATTTCTGAAATAAAATAGAAGGAATTTTGTTGATTTATATCGAATAAAGACTATTAGTCAAAAATTACATATTTTTACGTACAAAAGATAAAATACACGTATATTCTGGAGGGGTTTATGTCCTACTATTGGATTTCGGTTGTTATTACAATTTTGGTCACCGCATTGACAGCGTTTTATTTGCTATACAGGTCAAAAGAATTGAACCTTGGCATATTGTTTTCCATAACGGCAGGATCCATAGTTTTGGGATTTTCCTTTAATCCTGCTTTTACATTCATGCTGAAAGCCTTAAGTGAAAGTATCAATATCAACAAAAAAATTGCTCTGATTTTGTCTCTGATCGTTGTTTTATTTATATTTCTATTATTTATTTGTATAATAAGCATGATTATATCAATAGCTATTCCAAAGAAATTTTCTTCTATAGATTGCGGTATTTATATTGACAGATTTTTCAGCAATATTAAAAATATGAAGGTGGGATTTTTCAATAAACCGGCTGCGGAATGTGGAAATTCAAGCATAATAATGCAAGAAAATGTAAAAGATGAATATAATTTAGAAAATAAGTTGAAAAAACCAGTTGACACTAAACAAATAATTGATACAATGGGAATAGAAAATAGTGAAAATGGAAGTTTTCTGCTGGAAAATTCCGGAAATTGCAATAATTTAGTTGATGAAGTTGTCGAAACCGCTGCAGCAGTTACGGCAGTTGCAGAGCCTGACAAGGCCAATGCTGCCGGGGCTGTTGAGGAAGTCGGGAGTTTTGAGGACTGCAGTACAGTCAGTGAGGAGGCAGATGTAACAGATACGGATATTGCTCAAACGGCTGTGCTTGAACAGGCTTTGCCTGAACCGGTTATGCCGGAATGGGCTGCGTCTGAATCTGCCATGGAGGAAACCGGTGATGCCGGCCCGCAAATAACAGAGCAGGTTGAAAATGAAATAACGATTACTCCTGACATTGCGAATCATGAAGAAATAGTAGAAGAAATAAGAGAAATAGAATACATAATAGAAGAAGTGCAGTCAAACCAGGTTGAAATAAATGCACGGTCGCTTGTGGACAAGGCATTTGAAAGCAAGGGCAGGGGCAGGAAGGAACAGGCGGCAGAGTATTATTTGCAGGCTCTTTCGCATCAGCCCGACAGGGAAATGATTTTCTGGATAGTATTGGACGTATGCGCTCTATACAAGCAGTTAGGTCTCACCGAACTGGCGAAGAGCATACTGGAAGGAACTGTTGAGAGATATGGATCAGTTATCAAGCCTGATATAAAAGAAGAAATTATTAAAAACCTAAAATAATTTAATTTGATTAAAAAGATTTTTAGGAATTTGAGGGGGTACTTTTAAAAATGAAAAAGACGAAGGAAATAGTGGGTTTACCTATAATCAGCATATCAGACGGTATTGAGGTCGGTAAAGTCAAAACTGTTATTATCAATGCTGAAAAAGGTGCTATTGATTATGTTGTTGTTGATAGCGGCATTCAAATACTAAGTGCCAAGGTGATTCCCACGGAATATGTGTTGGGAATCGGTGAATACGCATTGACGATAGAAAATGAAGATGCCATTAACGACATAAGTAAAATACCGGCTGCTATTGATCTTCTGCAAAAAAATATCCAGGTTAAGGGTACAAAAGTACTTACCAAAAAGGGACGTTTAATAGGTGAAATCGGGGACATATATATTAACGAAGAAGATAACTGTTCAATCGTAGGACTTGAGTACATTGCCGATATTACGCAAAAGAGTATCAGAATCATACCGAGAGACAGCATTATTACCTTTGGAAAGAACCTGGTAGTTGTAAAGGAAGATGTGGAATCCAGATTGTTGGACAGAGCAGCCGACCTGGCATTGGATGAGGACGTGGATTCAGAAAAAAAAAATTTTGAGACCTCAGCCATAGCTGACATTGACGGCAGTGTTCCTGCAGAAGATGATATTCAGCCCGATGCCGTAGCTGATATGATGGAAACAAAGCACCGTGAATATCTCAACGGTAAGGTTGCTACCAAGACAATATTTGATAATGACGGAAATACACTGATAGAAGAAAATACTGTCATAGATGATGTTATTTTTGAAATAGCAAAATCAAACGGTAAGGTAATCGAATTGGTTATGAATAACAGATAGACATACAAAAGGCTTCCCTTATCGGGAAGCCTGACTCATATCATCGATTATCGGTATTTATCCGTATCTATCTGTATTTGTATGTTTAAATCTATTATAGTCTAAAAATAAGTATTTAAAGTTTCTATTGCATTGTCGCTTATTACCTTTTCACCGTATTCGTTAAGATAGCCTTCAAAAAATGCCGGATTCCCAACCAGGACAGAGTATTCGGACATTATAATTTCCAGGGACTGTGAGCCTGTGGCAATACCGCTGAGCAGAAGATAATAACTGTCACGGCATCTGAACAGGGTGCTTTCCCCCTGGTAGACGGCAGTAATACGTTTAGTCAGTTTACACACATCATCCAGATTGTTGAAACAATATATTTTCAAGGTTGAACAAACCTTGCTCTTCTTTTTCTTTTGTTTTAATTCCGAATTCTTATATTTGCTTTTTATATACTTTTGGATTGACTCAAATTCTCCATCGGCATCGACTTTGGTGATGGTTACAACAAAACCGTCCTCGTTTTCAGGAGAGGCCTCGAATATGAGCTGGGATTCACCCGAAGCAAAGCCGTACTCTTCCTCGGCTTTCTCCATCATATCCCAGAATAGTTCCTGAGCAGCAGGCGAATTATAATTCAAAGAGCCTAAATCAATATTTCTTTCTTCAAGGTCATTCAGTGTTATTGTGACCTTCAATACATTTTCATTAATTTTTTCAATTCTCATATAATCACCAACTCTCCGATAATTAATTAACCATACCAAACTCAAATACGCCTGTGTATACTTGCGTAATTCGACCGATGAATATAGTTTTACTATATTATACTTCTAAAAACCCGAATTGAGAAGTGATATTTATTAATATTATTCATAATAGTAGATGTAATATTTAAGCACGGAGCCATTTTTAACCGTATGCAATCACGCAAAGGAGTACTTAAACAGCGCTTTTAATAAAAATAAGCTTTTTACAGATAATATATATAAATTTTTACCTAGCTTTTTATTTGAAAAATCGGCTATAAAAATATATAATAAATATGGCTGCGTTTGTCGCTTAGTGTAAAGATATGAAAAAATAAAATATGGTGGAAAAATGGATAAAATTATATTAGCTTCGGCGTCTCCAAGAAGGCAGCAGTTATTGACCCAGATGGGACTTGGATTTACAGTGTCCCCTTCAAATGTAATCGAAGTGATGGACCGGAACCTGGAATCCCATCAGGTAGCAGTATCTCTTGCAAGGCAAAAATGCGTAGATATTGCTACACAGACAAAACATGACAGTTTAGTGATCGGGGCAGACACAATCGTTGTTAAGGACAATAAACTTTTGGGCAAACCAAAGGATGAACAGGAAGCTTTTGAAATGCTTAAAAATCTTAACGGTGAATGGCATGAAGTCGTTACAGGAGTTTGCCTGTGCAGAACAACCGATATGAAAACCCTATGTGAATTTGAAACTACCAGGGTAAAAATAGCTAAAAAGTCAGAAGAGTTTCTCCTGGCATATATTGCTACAAAAGAACCCTTTGACAAGGCCGGTGCTTATGGCATCCAGGGCTATGGCTCCCTGCTGGTGGAAAAAATAGAGGGGGATTATTTTAACGTTATGGGTCTCCCTATTTACAGATTGTCATGTATGTTTGAACAATTAGGTCATGGCATAAATTTAAAAAATCTGAGTATATAAAACTCAGGTAATAAATTACTATTTGTTTGCGTGCAATGCATGCATATGGGAGTAAAGTATGGAAAGACTGAAGATAAAAGAACTTCCGATAGGTGAAAGGCCATACGAAAAACTTGAAGTTGTCGGTGCGGAGCATTTATCAAATGCGGAATTGCTGGCAGTAATAATTAAGACCGGAACAAAGTCTTATACTGCGGTTGAACTGGCACAGCATGTATTAAGGCTGTCTCATGACGGACGGCTGTCTTCTTTAAATAACTTGTCCATTGAACAACTGAAAAAGATAAAAGGAATAGGTAGGGTTAAAGCCATCCAGATAAAAGCCGCTCTTGAATTATCCAAGAGAGTGGCCACAAATGACGGATTGCTTCATCATACTATAAAAAATGCTAATGATGTCAATAATCTAATGATGGAAGAAATGCGGTACTTAAAAAAAGAAATATTTAAAGCATTATTACTCGATACCAAAAATCAGATAATAAAAATTGTGGATGTTTCAATGGGCAGCCTGAATTCCTCCATTGTTCATCCGAGGGAAGTATTCAGTGAAGCAGTAAAATACGGAAGCAACAGCATAATTTTTGTCCATAACCACCCCAGCGGTGATCCGACGCCAAGTGCGGAGGATTTGCAGACTACCCAGCGGCTTGAAAAAGCCGGCAGTATATTGGGGATTAAAGTATTGGATCACATAGTGGTGGGTGACGGCAAATTTGTCAGCTTCAAGGAAAAGGGATACATATAGTTGACTTTTTCTCAACTAAAAAATGGCGTTGGGTACGCGGATAGGAGACTGGAATGAGTTTGTTTGCAAAGGATATTGGGATAGATTTGGGGACAGCAAATACATTGGTGCATGTTAAAGGAAAGGGCATAGTTGTTAGAGAGCCCTCGGTGGTTGCTGTTAATATAAAAAATAATGAAGTTCTGGCTGTAGGTGAGGCAGCCAAGGAAATGATCGGGCGTACTCCGGGTAACATTGTTGCCATAAGGCCTATGAAAGATGGTGTTATTGCAGATTTTGACATAACACAGAACATGATAAAATATTTTATAAAAAAGGCCATGTCAAACGGCGTGTTCAGCAAACCCAGGGTAGTTGTATGTGTCCCCTCGGGAGTGACGGAGGTTGAGAAGAGAGCTGTCGAAGATGCAACTCTTCAGGCCGGAGCCAAGGAAGCTTACCTGATCGAGGAACCCATGGCTGCGGCAATAGGTGCCGAGCTGCCGGTTGAGGAGCCTTCGGGCAGTATGGTGGTTGACATTGGAGGAGGCACAAGTGAGGTTGCGGTTATTTCACTGGGCGGGATAGTTACCAGCAAATCCCTGCGGGTAGCAGGAGATGAACTGGATGAAGCAATAGTCCACTATATCAAAAAAGAATACAGTCTGATGATAGGTGAAAGAACTGCAGAAGAAATAAAGGTGACAATAGGCGGCGCTTTCCCAAAAACCAAGGAGGAAAGAATGAATATCAGAGGAAGGGATCTGATAACAGGACTTCCAAAAAATATTGAAATAACTTCATCCGAAATAAACGAAGCATTGAGAGAACCTGTCAACGCAATTATAGACTCAATAAAATACACACTTGAGAAAACTCCTCCCGAGCTTGCTTCGGATATAATGGACAGAGGAATTATGCTCACAGGCGGAGGTGCACTTCTGGACGGCCTTGACAAATTGATAAAACAGGAAACGGGTATGCCTGTTTCAATTGCCGAAAGACCGCTTGACTGTGTTGTGCTGGGGACGGGCAAGGTCCTGGAAGAAATAGAAACCTTAAAAAAGGTATTGCTTTCACCAAAAAGATTGAAATAATTTTGTGGAAGTTTTAAGGGGTTAGAGAGGAGAAGTATTCCTTGAAGTATTTTAAAAGTAGGGCATTGATAGTATTGATAGTATCCCTGGTACTTATTGTAACCATAGGTCTGACAATAAATCCGCTGAGCAGTGTAAACTGGTTTGGAAATCTTATTTCGGTTCCGTTTACCTCAATAGAAAAGGTATTTACCTATGCAGGGCAGGAAATTGAGGCAGGAGTGGGCCTGTTTAATAATGTAGAGGTTTTGAGAGCCGAAAATAAGGCATTAAAAGAGGAAATTGACAGATTAAACAATGAGCGGACCGAGTACGTCAGGCTTAAAACCGAAAACGACGATCTTAAGAATGTTCTGAAGCTTAAGGATCAGCTTGACGGCATTGATATGGCAGGGGCCAATGTTATTGCAAAGGATTCGGGTAACCTTTTCAACATATTCCTGGTGGATAAGGGGGTAACAAACGGTATATCCTATAATATGCCGGTGGTTACAAGCAAGGGCCTGGTCGGAAAGGTATCCTCCTCGCAGCCGTTTTCTTCAAAAATAACAAGTATTATTGAGGATGGCAGTGCGGCCAGCGCAATTGTTGCCAAAAGCGGAGATCTGGTGGTGGTTAAAGGAGATTTGAAACTGGGCAAGGAAGGTCTTTGTAAACTGTTATATATTCCAAACGACCTTGACCTTACCCAGGGTGATGTAATAGAGACCTCAGGACTGGGAGGGATTTATCCCAAGGGTATAATAATAGGAACGGTAAAAGAAGTGAGAACCGGTGAGAGCGATCTGGACAGGTATGCTATAATACAGCCGGCTGTTGATTTAAGACGGCTCAGTCAGGTGGTTATTCTGAAAAAGAATATGCCTGCCATATCTTCAGAAATGGAGATTACCGATAAATGAGGGCCAGAATAATTATTTACACCATACTTATATTCATATTTGTCACTACTCAGGTCACTTTCCTGAACTTCATTGAAATATTCGGGGTGAGACCCAACCTGATAATCATACTGATAGTAAGTATCTCACTGCTGGAGGGAAGAAACCAGGGCGGAACCGTGGGCTTTTTTGCGGGACTCTGCCTTGACGCGGTTATCGGAGTTGCGCTGGGCTATCATGCCTTGATAGGCATGCTGCTTGGTATATCGCTGGGCAATATAAACAAGAGGTTTTTTAAAGAGAATATTTTCGTAATGGGGATATGTACTTTTATCTCAACCATATTGTTCGAGTCTGCGATTATTCTGGTATCATATATCCTTGGACTCAGAATGAACTACATAGAAAGCCTGAAGGAGGTTATCCTGCCAGAAGCAGCCATAAACACCATATTGGGTGTAATAATCTTTTTACTTATTGTCAGGGTAAGCAGAAAATTTATAAGTATGGATGTCAAAAACAAATATTAAAGGAAAGTTAAAATATTGATTGTTGAGTGGTGGTTGAAGAATGAAACGCTTTTTTAAAGACAGGCATAATATTGTAAGTATAGTGCTGGTATTGGTTTTCGCTGTGATTGTTTATCAGCTGGCCAATCTGCAGCTGGTTCAAGGAGAAAATTACTTCACGCAGTCTCAGGTCTTTAATCTGAGGTCGCGGACGATTCTGGCCGAAAGAGGAAATATAGTGGACAGATACGGCGTGCCTATAGCTGTTAACTCCACCAGCTACTATCTCATGCTGATGAATACCGGCAGGCCTTCCGACGAACTGAATGATATGGTGTCCAAGCTGGTAAAGATACTTGAGAAGAATGGTGATAAGTATAACAACATTTTTTCCAAGTATCTAAGCGAAAAACCTGTTAAATTCGGGTCCATGCTTGCCAACAGCAAGGATAGGATCAAGGTGCTGAAAAATGCCACCGGGTATAAGTTTACAGACCTGAATCAGGACTCGGATCCCGAAGAATTTTATGAGTATTTCCGCGATACTATATTTAAAATAGACACTGACAAGTACAAGGAACCGGAGATATATAAAATAATGGCACTGAGGTTCCTGATCCTCAGCAACAACCCGGTTGTTGCCGAGTCCATCAACGAAAAAACAGTGGCCGAAATTGAAGAGAGAACCGATGAGTTTCCGGGAGCAATAGTGGATTTGGTCCCCAGCAGAAAATATATTGATGCAGAGTATGCCGCACACCTGATCGGTTATGTCAGGACCATAGATGAAAATGAATTGGCCAGTAGGGCCGATGAGGGCTATAAGCCCGATGACATAATCGGAAAATCCGGTATTGAGCTCACTGCCGAGGGATACTTGAGAGGTACCAACGGCTATAGAAGAATTCAAATAGACGAGAACGGGAAAACAAAGACCATAAGTGAAGAGGCTGTCAAGCCCGGCAGCGATGTTGTCCTCACCATTGATATGAGGCTGCAGAAGGTTGCAATGGAATCACTTGAGAAGAATATCCAGCTAATCAGACAGAAACCGCAGTCAAGGAACTTCAAAGATGCAGATGCCGGTGCAGCGGTTGCCATTGATGTCAATACCGGAGAAGTTCTGGCACTGGCCAGCTATCCAAGTTATGATCCGTCCATATTTCTGGCAGGTCCTGAAGATAAGGCGGCGCAAAAGGCAATAGAAAACCTGTTTGATCCTAAAAATACGGCCAGACCGGCATTCAACAGGACTATAGCTGGTACTTATACTCCAGGTTCTACCTTTAAGCCTCTGGTGGGGCTTGCCGGCCTGGAGGAAAAAAAGGTAAACCCCTACGACAAGTATTTTGATAGAGGTTATGAAATCTATGACGGATTGCTTCTGGGATCTATCGAATACCGAACTTACAAATCCGGTCTGGGATCGGTCAACATGATACAGGCAATTCAAAAATCCTGTAACCCTTATTTTTACAATCTTGGTGTAAAGGTCGGCATAGATAATATTGACAAATGGGCCACTAAATTCGGCCTGGGACAAAAAACAGGAATCGATCTGCTGGGCGAAAGCAAGGGAATACTTGCGTCTAAGGCATATAAGAAAACCTACAGTCCGTATATATTCGGAAGTGCCGATACAGCACAGTCCTCTATCGGGCAGTTTGACAACAGCTTCACTCCCATTCAATTGGCCAATTATTGTGCTACAATTGCAAATGGAGGCAAGCACTTTAAACCTCATATTATAAAAAGGGTTGTAAAGTATGACGGTTCCATAGTGACAGAGACAAAACCGGAATATGAGCTGCTGCCTGTAAAAAAAGAAAATATGAAAATAATACAGGAAGGCATGATTGCCGTTGCCAACTCTGAAGACAGGGGAGGTACGGCAGCCAATGCATTTAATGAATTGCTTCCTATAAAGGTTGCTGGTAAAACGGGGACAGCCGAGACCGAATCAACAAACCAGACCAAGTCCTCAAATGCCTTATTTATTTGCTATGCTCCGGCTGACAAACCCCAGATAGCCGTTGCGGTTGTTGTTGAAAAGGGAGTACTTGGAGCATATACGGCACCCATTGCCAAAGATATTTTAAAAGCTTATTTTGACAATAACGGTTCAAATATTGAGGATATTGCAATAAAGAGTGAGATAGTGGAACTGACTAAATAATTCAATTGGGAGATTAAAATTATATGTCCGAAAATACGGTAACTTTTAAGGGAACTGTTAACGGCCTTACAATTATAATAAAGCCGGAAGCCGGTTTTGAGGAAGTTGTTGACAGTATGCGCCTGAAAATCGAAAGCGCAGGGAAATTTTTCAGGGGGGCAAAACTGGCTGTCAGATATAGAGGCAGAGTGCTCAACGAGACCGAAAAAAGCCAGCTGCATGAGTTGTTAAAGAGTGAGAGCGGCGCAACAATACTATCCTTCGAAGAGGAGATTGTGGATAACAGCAGCGTGTGTCAAAAAAGCAATCCGCCGGTCTCTGAAAGAAACAATCAGATAAAAAAATATATGTTTTTCAAAGGAATAGAGGAAGGTAGGACAAAGTTTTACCGCGGAACAATAAGATCCGGCCAGCTCATTACCTTTGACGGCAACCTTGTCATCCTTGGAGATGTCAATCCCGGTGCAGTAATCGAAGCCACGGGAAATATTGTGGTTATGGGTTTGCTGAGAGGTGTGGTCCACGCCGGGAGTGACGGAAATAAGGAAGCAATCGTTGCCGCCCTTGGACTCAATCCCACACAGCTGAGAATTGCCGATATAATAACCAGACCTCCCGATGAAAAGGGTACAAGTGCAAACCAAGTTCCGGAACTGGCTTATGTCAAGGGTGATATGCTCTTTGTAGAGCGGTTTTTACCGCAAAGATAAGTTGACAAAACTTTAAAACAAATATATAGTTTAATGTGTATAACTTTAAATTAATAATAAGTAAATTTTTGTAAATATCATTTTCTTGGACAAGAATTGGAGGCAAGCTGTATGGGCGAGGTAATTGTAATTACATCCGGGAAAGGCGGCGTTGGAAAAACCACAACGACTGCCAATATTGGTACGGGCCTGGCATTGTCAGGTCATAAGGTTGTACTGATCGACACTGATATAGGACTTCGAAATCTCGACGTTGTAATGGGTTTGGAAAACAGGATAGTTTATGATCTTGTGGATGTTGTTGAAGGCGTATGCAGAGTAAAACAAGCTTTAATAAAGGATAAAAGATACGAAGGTCTATATCTGCTTCCTGCAGCCCAGACAAGGGACAAGTCATCCGTAACACCGGAACAGATGATTAATCTGATCAATGAATTAAAAACAGAATTTGATTACATAATCGTTGACTGCCCGGCAGGTATTGAACAGGGTTTCAAGAATGCCATAGCCGGTGCCAACAGGGCTATTGTTATTACAACCCCGGAGGTTTCGGCCGTCAGAGATGCCGACCGTATAGTGGGACTCCTGGAAGCCAACGAGTTAAGAAATCCCAAATTGATTATCAACAGAGTCAGGATTGACATGGTAAAGCGCGGCGATATGATGAGTATTGACGATATTATTGATATTTTAGCCATTGATTTGATAGGTGTTGTCCCGGATGATGAAAAAATAGTTATTTCTACAAATAGAGGAGAGCCTGCAGTTAACGACGACAAATCCTTGGCCGGACAAGCTTACAGAAATATTACAAAACGAATTCAGGGAGAAGAGGTTCCTATTCTTAACCTTGAAACAGACGACAGCATTTTTAGCAAATTCAAAAAAATGTTAGGATTTAAAACTACATAAGGAGGAATAGGGTATGCTGATTGATTTTTCAAAGATCTTTGGCAGATCTAAACCGTCAAAGGATGTAGCCAAAGAGAGATTGCAGCTGGTATTGATACACGACAGAGCCAATGTTTCTCCTGAGTTTCTTGAAATGGTGAAGGGAGAGATTATAAAGGTCATCCAGCACTATATGGAAATTGACGAAAATGCTCTTGATATACAGCTTACTAGAACTAAAAGCGATGAGGGCGATAGGATAGTTCCCGCATTGGTGGCTAATATACCTATTAAAAGTGTAAAAAATGCAGGTAAATAAAATTAAAGGTATGTGATTTTTAACCATGAACATTGCATTCATAGCGCATGATAATAAAAAAGAATTAATGGCCAGTTTTTGCATAGCCTATAAGTACATTCTCCAGGAGCATCATCTTATTGCCACCCGGTCGACAGGTATGGTTATTAACAAGGCAACCGGACTGAATATCAATCTGCTGGCTTATGGGAGTCTTGGCGCCCAACAGTTGGGGGCACGGATTGCATGCGACGAAATAGACCTGCTTATTTACTTCAGGGATGCAAATACTGAAAGTGACACTGATACATTTCTGCTCTTTAAGCATTGTGATGCAAATAATATACCGTATGCGACAAATATAGCAACAGCCGAAGTTCTCATAAAAGGTTTGGAACGTGAAGACTTGGCATGGAGAGAATTGCTGAGATAAATAGTTTAAATGTGATTACAAAAAAGCCTGGAGCAATCCAGGCTTTTTACATTGCCCTGTAATAATATTCATCCATATAAAATATAAATAATTATAGGCATGGCCAATCAGGACAAGAATGTGAGTGCCCCTATAATATATGCGGGCTCAAAGCCATACATGGCCAATTAACCTCCTTTATTCGCCACATTGCGATAAAGGATATAGGTTTTCATTACATTTTGTGGCCGCTATTGCGGCTCATGGAGGTTAATATGGATGAAATGATTGTAAGACCTAAATACTCAAGACAGACCGGTACACCCAGAAAAAGCAGGAGACAGAATGAAAATGACATGATGTCCACTATATTTGCTGCCAAGATGCTGGCTGTGGTGGTGTTCCTGTCGGTGTTTGCCTTATGTAAAGCTGCCGATACACCCACCACGAACTATTTCGTTTCAAAGGTTAAATTAATTACCACAGAGAATTTTGATGCAAACAAATATTTATTGAGCGCGGCAAATGCGCTGGGAGTAAAACTGCCCGAAAAGAATGCCGCAGCCGGGAGTGTTACAGGACCTTCCACTGACAGCGGGTCGGTTGAACAGACAGCGGGCAATGGGAGCAGCAAGCAGGAGATATCCGATCAAAATGGTGCGGATATGAAAAGCTCTGTTCAAAGCAGCCAGATACCGGATTCAATCCATGAAAATATCCCGGGCACCGAAACCGGTTCAGAGGTTGTCAGCAGTTCAATCAGTGATACAATAAAGGCCATATCCCAGGTTCCGGTTCTCGAAGAAGCAGAGATAAAAGCATTGGCCGATAAATATTCCTTTGTCATTCCCATAAAAGGTCAAATAGATTCACCTTTTGGTGTCAGGACCGACCCATTAAGCGGCAATACGGTATTTCACAGCGGTATAGACATAAAGGCCAACATGGGAACTTCCATAAAGGCGGCACTTGACGGTGAAGTAACCGAGGTAGGCTCAAGTCCCGAATACGATAAATACGTAAAAGTGAAACATGATGAGGGGGTATATACGGTATATGCACACTGCTCCATCCTGGTGGCTAAACAGGGGCAGAAGGTAAAACAGGGAGATGTTATTGCCAAGGTCGGAGACACTGAGGGCTTACCGGGCGCATACCTCCATTTTGAGGTATGGAAGGGGGATAAGGCTGCTGACCCTGAGAAACTTCTTAATTTATTAAATCAGTAAAGTATTAAAAGAGGCTGTATCGAAACAGTCTCTTTTTAATTAAAATATCGGATAGATTGGAGCTTGACTTGAAAGCTGTGTTTTCAATACATAAAAATATAGGAAGTATAAAGGTTTCGGTTAATATTTTTATTTTATTTTTTGTGGCTGCAGCCATACTTGCCGGAGCCCTGCCGGAGTATTTGCTGACCCTCCTGTGCATATTTGTCCATGAAGCCGGACATATGGCTGCTGCGGTCCTTTCAAGGGCAACAGTGCATAGTATCCGGTTATTGCCCGTAGGATTCAATGCAGGGATTGATGACGGCATATGCAGCAGAGGACAGAGAATCCTTATATTTGCTTCAGGTCCCTGTGTCAGTTTTTTGCTGGCTGTTCTGGCTGCGATATTGATGTATTTTAACATAACGAATTCACTGGTAAGACTGGGGATATATGCAAACCTGTATCTTGGGATATTTAATCTGCTGCCGGTTCTTCCTCTTGATGGCGGGAAGTTGGCAATGGAGCTGCTCGCGGCGAAATTTGGCGTTTTCAGGACGGGAAAGGTGCTGCAGCTGTTCTCGTTCCTAATCTCGGTAGGAATTGTATTGGCAGGTATTGCTGTATTCATTGACAACCGCAGAAATGTAAGCCTTGTAATAATAGGTCTGTATATTTTAATGTGCGCCAAAACAAACAGGGAGGAGACAGCCTTTATGAATATCAAAAGCTTATTGTTCAGAAAATCCAGGGTTATTAAAAAGGGTATTTATCCCGCACGGGAAATCGTTGTGTTGAAACATGTTAAATTGACTGAGGTTATCAAGGCTTGTGACTATGTGGACAGGTTTCACATAGTTAATGTATTGGATGATGATCTGAAAGTGATAAAGGTGATGACGGAGCAGGAGCTTATTGAGGCAATTATACGAAACACGCCTGACACCACGTTTGATAATTTGGTCCATATGGAGTATAATGTTCCTAATGATATCAATTAACATCTGACGCAAAATGGGGGTTATTTATGTACAAGATAGTTAGAAAAGAGATATTGAATCCTTCTGTTGTTCTTATGGATATTGAGGCACCGTACATTGCCCGAAAAGCCGAACCGGGACAATTTATCATATTCAGGATAGATGAGGCGGGGGAAAGAATACCTCTGACCATAGCTGATTATGACAGGGAGAAGGGCACTGTTACGATTATATTCCAAATAGTTGGAAAGTCAACCAGGGCTCTGGCTGAAATGAGTGAAGGTGAAGCCCTTCTTGATTTTGTCGGCCCGCTTGGAGTAGCTTCACATCTTGAAGGTTATAAAAAGGTTGCAGTTATCGGAGGGGGGCTTGGAGCTGCTATTGCTTACCCACAGGCCAAAAAACTCCATGCTCTGGGAGCAGAAGTTCATGCTATAACAGGTTTCAGAAACAAGGATCTGATCATTCTTGAAAAAGAGATGGAATTTGTCAGTGACAAGCTTGTAGTTGCCACAGATGACGGCTCCAACGGCAATAAGGGTTTTGTGACAAACGTATTGAAGCAGTTGATTGAGGAAGGCAATAAATATGACCTTGTAATTGCCATAGGTCCGCTTGTAATGATGAAAGCAGTAAGTAATCTGACAAGAGAGTACGGTATAAAGACCCTGGTCAGCATGAATCCCATCATGATAGACGGTACCGGTATGTGCGGAGGATGCAGGCTCACCGTAGGCGGAAAAACAAAATTTGCCTGTGTTGACGGACCTGATTTTGACGGACACGAAGTTGATTTTGATGAAGCAATGAGAAGACAGGGTATGTATAAAAAGCAGGAAGGCAAATCTACTGAACTGCATGCCTGTAAACTGGGGGGTGTTACCAATGCCTAATATGGCCTTAAATAAAGTAAAGATGCCGGAACAGAATCCTGATATAAGAAACAAAAACTTTAAAGAAGTTGCATTGGGCTACGATGAGGCAATGGCAGTGGAGGAGGCTCAGAGATGTCTGAACTGCAAACACAAGCCATGTGTGGCAGGATGTCCTGTAAATGTTAAAATACCTGAATTCATACAACTGGTAGCCGACGGGAAATTTGAAGAAGCATACTATAAAATCAGAGAGACAAACAGCTTGCCTGCAGTATGCGGAAGAGTTTGTCCTCAGGAAACACAGTGCGAACAGCTCTGTGTAAGAGCTAAAAAGGGCGAGTCGGTAGGAATAGGACGTCTTGAACGTTTTGTAGCCGACTGGTACATGGCGAACTGCAAAACAGATGAAACCAGGCCCCGGAGCAATGGTATCAAGGTTGCCGTTGTGGGTTCCGGACCATCTGGACTTACCTGTGCCGGAGACCTGGCAAAGCTGGGCTATGAGGTGACCATATTCGAAGCCTTCCACGTGCCGGGAGGAGTTCTGATGTATGGAATACCTGAGTTCCGTCTTCCCAAAGCACTTGTGCAGAAGGAAATACAGACTGTAAAAAATCTTGGAGTCAATATACAGACAAACATGGTAATAGGCAAGGTACTCACAATAGACGACCTTAAGTCCGAGGGCTATAAAGCGGTATTTATCGGTTCGGGTGCAGGGCTGCCAAGCTTTATGTCAATACCCGGGGAGAACCTCAATGGTGTTTACTCTGCCAATGAATTCCTTACAAGAATCAACCTTATGAGTGCGTACAAATTCCCTGACACCGATACTCCTGTATTTGTGGGCAGGAATGTTGCTGTGGTGGGCGGCGGTAACGTTGCCATGGATGCTGCCAGAAGCGCCAAGCGTCTTGGAGCCGAGAACGTATATATAGTTTACAGACGTTCCGAAGCTGAAATGCCGGCCAGACTTGAAGAAGTCCATCACGCAAAGGAAGAGGGAATAATACTGAAGGTTCTGACCAATCCAAAGCAGATTCTGGGAACAGAGGACGGCTGGGTAAAAGGTATGGAATGTGTTGAAATGGAACTTGGTGAACCGGATAAGTCCGGAAGGAGAAGACCTGTTGAAAAGAAGGGCTCAGAGCATATAATCGATCTGGAAACAGTGATTATGTCAATTGGACAATCTCCAAACCCTCTCATATCTTCAACTACTCCAGGTTTGGATATCCAGTCCTGGGGCGGTATCATAGTAGAAGAAGAGACTGGTGCAACCAGCAAGAGCGGAGTCTATGCCGGCGGAGATGCCGTTACAGGTGCCGCTACCGTTATATTGGCAATGGGTGCCGGTAAAAAAGCTGCCGAGGCCATTGACAGGTATATAAAAGGTGAATAAGACCGGCAATCGTTAAATTTTCAATTAAACGGGGATAAGGGCTGGTAATTGTGTCTGAAATGAATTATCATTTATATAAATATAATTCAAAAGCATAAAGCTTTTAAGAAACAAAATGTAGAATGGAGTAAAAGTTTAATGAAGACATGGGTATTGTACTACAGTAAAAGCGGCAACACCAAGAAAATTGCTGACGCAATAGCTGAGGAGCTGGAGGACGTTCAGAAGTCCGAACAGATACCACCGGCTTATCCGCCTGAAAATGTTGCCCTTCTGTTCCTTGGAACAGCAGAATATGCAGGCAAACCGGATCCGAAGATGATTGAATTCATCAGAACATTGAACACAAACAGAGTAAAAAATGCAGCAGTATTTGGAACCAGCGGAGCAGGCAATGCCGAAGGCAAGGCTATAGCCGCAGTAAAAGCTCTTCTGAAGGAAAAGGGCATAAATGTTGTTGAGGAATCTTTTGCCTGTAAGGGTAAGAACTTTATATTCTTTAACAGAAACAAGCCCGATGCAAATGATTTGAAGGCTGCCAGGGAATACGCAAGGAAAGTATACGGCAGTATAAAAGTTTAATTACAGAACAGGAAAAATCCCGCGTACAGCTTTAACCTCATGTATTGAGAGCTGTATGGCGGGGTTTTTGTTATGAAATGAATACCAAATGTTTTATGTATAATTGCGGAAGGCTTTAAAACTTCTGCATAGTTATCTTGAGACTTTAATATCTCCGTTTCGGGTTTCCAGATCTATAAATATTTCAGGAGAAACGCCGACAGTTCCGGCGGAGGTGTTATCAGTAACAGTAAGCTGGTTTGCAAAGGAGGTGTCAATAGAACCCTCTTTCGTTGTTGCAGAAAATTTGAATGCAAGCTGGCTTGGAAGCCCCACCGCAAGACTTCCGTTTTTTGAGTATGCAGAAATGTCACCCGATACACTGGTAAAGGAAATATCTATGGAGCCTTCCCCGGAAGCGTTAAAGGAGCCGGAGCCATTAATACCCGAAGCAGTCAGCTTTCCTCCCGTTGATTGATAACTCATTACCCCGTTTGCTTGATTAAATGAGGTTGCGGCATTGGTGGTTCGTATCTCTATCGCAGCCGCATCTATATTTTCAAAGCTCAAATTACCGTTTGTGCTGGTGATTTTTATATTGGATACTTTTGTATTTGATACATCAATTACGCCGCTCGTGGTATCAACGCAGAAATCACCCGACAAATTCAGAGCAATTTCAGATTTTATTTTTCCGCTTGTGGAATGCAGGGAAAGGCTATTGATATAGTCCTGCGGAATATAAATTTCAATGTAAGATTCAAACCTGGAATGTACAGGCCGGTCACCTTCTGTTATAAGCAGTTCACCATTTTGAGTGCTTGTTCTGGCATGGTAGCTCTTTTTGTCCTCGTTCATATACTCCTTCAATATAACCTTGTTATTATCACTTTCTAAAACTTGAATATCATCTGCATCATAATCAAGCCGAAGGCTTTGAAAATCTCCGATGCTAAAAGTAAGAGTATTTACCAGTGTGATTGCATTCTGGCTTCCGCATCCCGATAAAATCCCTACAAGTAAAAAGCCTGTGCAGGCAAATGCGATTAGAATTTGTCTCATAATAAAGCTTCTCCTTTCATTAATTGAATCATTCATTTAATAACATGGTATTTTTTTACGGAGCAAATGCTCCGTAAAAATCTTATCGTTGGTATGCGTGGAGTAAATTATCCATGCAGACTGCTTTAGCTGTTTCAATTGGAATATCTTTTTGTATTTCATAAGCATCATTTGTAATATGCATTCCCCACCATGACAAGGTTTCAATTATCAGCCGCGTAATGTACTGTGGATGTTCCACCTGACGAAAGGTTCCTGTTTGCATGTACTGTGTAATATATGATAAAACCTGACCATAAAATTTTTTTCGGTATTCTTTATAATAGGCTGTAAGTTTTCTCAGATCATCAGGATTCTTTTCAATCAACAAGCAGCCAATACCGTATTTTGAAATGACTTCAAACGCATCGGACAACATTTGTTCCAAAGGATAATCTGTAATATTGTCAAGGTGGGAAGAAAATGCTTTTGTATTTTCTTCAAAAGCATTTATAATCTCATTATCCAGGGAATCAAATAACTCAGAACGGATTGGTAATTCAAATTCCTGCGTAATAAATGCCTGATCGATTGTGCCTTTGAGAATGAAATTTAAGATATCCCGTTTTCCTGTAAAGTAAACATACAGCATTCCTGTTGATAGACCAATTTCTTTTGCTATATCCTTTATTTGTGTTCTTGCATACCCTTTGTTGATAAATAAATGACTGGCGGCGTCAAATATCGATCTCATTCTATTTTCCATTGCACATCTCCTTCTCTTGACTGAACCATTCATTCAATAAACATTGTAATACATTTTTTGGTATCCGTCAACGATTTACACACGAAAGAGATGCAAATAATGTTTCCACAAAGCGTAAAGATTAAAATTGCGCCTTGTTTTTATCCAGGCATTTCTCAACATCGATCTGCACAGGCACCCAATCCCCTTTCTTTTTGACAAGGGAGTTGATAAGCAGATCTGTCCCGTTTGTGAGTTTAGCGAATTCAAACATGTATTTCCTGTTATCTACACCGTCTATTACTATTTTTTTCATATATTCATCCTGATCGGGGGCATACTGCTTCATTATAAGTCCGCACCAGTTGCCGTAAACCGTCTCAACATATGATTCGGCATTATGGGCCCAGCCGTGGTAGGCCGCACAGAAGAAATCCTCCGGGGTCAATGTCAGGGCGTCTATATAATACAAACCGTTTACCTTTATCACATCAAGTTCACCTGTATAATAATTAAAGGTAGTTACTCCAACACTGCTTCCTTCAAGTATTTCCAGCTCAACAAAAAATCTGCTCATATCCATTGAATCAACAGTGATTGGCAGCAGTTTGATAAGGTTTATATGACCTATACCTTCAAAGGATCTTAAAAATACATCATAATTCATGGATTTTTTGTTGTTTTCCGATAGAAAGGAGTATGCAATTGGAAAGGGTTCAAGGCCGTAACCCACAGTTCCGCAGCCCCCGTTCTTTTCCATTGTAAGATTGGAGGCCTGCTGGAGTACACTGAAATAATTTATTGCAGATTTTCCGGGTGTATTCAGAAGTTCATTGGGAATCTTCCCGTCTTTAAAGTTTTCCGAAAAAGCTTCAAGATTCATAAATCTGCTGTTAAGGGCTTTTAGATTTGATGGACGGAAATAAGTTTCATTCAGGTTTGACATTTGTTTATTCATTATTTGAATAGCCTGCCGTGACAGGCTTGAGGCAGCCAAGTCTATGTTTTCGTCCTTCTTTTTCCCGGTAAACATGCCGCCCAGGACATAATCCTTATGATCATCCTCCTGTTTACCAACTCTCAGACAAATTGCCCCAATGAAAAAAGCCAGTAAAAATATTGATATTATAAGTAACCGTTTTGTTAATATTCTCATTTTAACCTCCCAAGCCATGTACCTGATCACGTCGTCAAGTGTAATTAAAGACTCTCTGTCGTGAATGAAATGTCCTGTAAAAAGTGGACGACTTACTCTATAATATATTCAAACAAGTGCAGGTTAATAATTAAAAGTTATTGTAATAAAAATATAATTCCCTATTCAAACTTTATTAATAAATACAACACCATAACAACATATTCCATTGCTATAGTTGTAATTGTAGATTTAAATCTATAATCATACATAAAAGGAGTGGTTTAATGAAGAAAACAAAAAAGATTATTGGGTTGGGTTTAAGTATGGCAGTTCTGGTGACTTCAATGGGATTTGCATTTGCTGCTGACAATCAGACTCAAACAGCCGATACAAGCAAACCTGAAAGCCGGAAATTGACGCAGTTCAAAGGCTGGGGCGAGGGTAAAAATGTGAATTTGCTTTCGGAGCTTGTAGCGGCAGGTACTATAACCGCAGATCAGCAAAAAGCCATTCAGGAGGCTTTAAAGTCTCAAAGGGGAACGGACAAAACGACAAAGGATTTACTGGACAGCCTTGTAACAGCCGGAACCATAACCCAGGCTCAAGAGGATGCGGTTATAAAAGCCTACGATGACGCAAAAGCAAAGATGGAAGCTGAAATGCAAAAGAGACTGGAGGAAATGGCAGCCAAAAAAGGAAATAAAGCCGGAAACCGCATTGATGTTCTTTCTGATCTGGTGAAAGCAGGTACTATAACAGCAGATCAGCAAAAAGCCGTTCAGGAGGCTCTAAGGTCTCAGAAGGGAACCGATAAGACAACGAAGGATTTACTGGACAGCCTTGTAACAGCCGGAACCATAACCCAGGCTCAAGAGGATGCGGTTATAAAGGCCTATGATGACGCAAAAGCAAAGATTGAAGCTGAAACACAGAAGAGATTGGAGGAAATGGCGGCAAAAAAGGGAACAACCGTCGATGAACTTAAAGCCCAGATGGAGAAGTTAAGGGTATATAGAACGGACAAGTAATACATAAAATATGTAAAATATATATAATTGAAAAATTCTTCCTGATAAAAAACACTCCAGACCATAATACCGGACGGAGTGTTTTTTTTAAAAATAAAACCATGATGAAAAAGTAGCAGCATATTGTCAGCATAAGCCTAAATATGGTATATTTTCTATAACTCTATGAATCAAACCAATAAATATGGGTAAGTATCTTACTAAGAAAAAGGTAAAACATATGAATAAAAGGGGTTACATAATGCAATTAATTTTTATAGGAGTTTTTGTAATTATTTATGGACTGCTGAACTACTATATAGGGATTCGGGGATACAACGGCATAAGTGCAAAGATCCCCGTAAACAGGCTTCTATACTGGATAATATTTGTCTTTTTTGCAGCTTCCTATATAATTGGTATGGCAGCAAGAAATCATTTGCCTGAAACTGTAGGACGGATATTAAATACTGTCGGCGGATATTGGATTGCTGCTTTTGTCTATTTACTCGGATTTGTAGTAATTATTGATATACTGGGCTTTATTGGGAGAAAGCTGGATATGATTCCGGGAATTATTAAAAATAATACCTGGTTTATTGCATTTGCCGTAATAGCGGCCGTGGCAATCCTGCTTGCTGTCGGCACCTATAATGCCATAGTACCCAAAATCTCGGAATATGATATAACGATAAATAAAAAAGCGGGTAATATAAAGCAGTTGAAATGTGCAATGATCTCTGATGTACACCTGGGTGAAATTGTGGGAAGGGACAGGCTTAGAAATGCTGTTGAATTAATTAACGGTATGGAGCCTGATATGGTTTTCATAACGGGTGATCTGATCGATGGGTCTGTCAAGCCGGTTAAGAACGGCAACATGCTGGAGGAGCTTAAAGGCATTAAAGCAAGGTTCGGGGCTTACTTTATAACCGGAAACCATGAGCATTACTCAAATGCTGTGGAGGAAATAACTGAAATGATAGAAGAAACCGGGGTTACAGTGTTAAGGGATAAGACGGTAAAAATAAATGACAGCCTGTACATTGTGGGAAGGGAAGATATGGATGGGCAGAGATTCGGACATAAAAGAGCCGGTTTGACGGAATTGCTTGAGGGAGTGGATACCAGCCTGCCTGTTATTGTACTTGACCATCAGCCCTCAAAATTGGACGAGCCCAGGAAAGCAGGGGTGGATCTGCAGCTTTCGGGGCATACCCACGCCGGACAGTTCTTCCCTGCAAGCCTGGTTACAAATATGATGTTTGAAGAGGATTTCGGATATTTAAAGGACGGCGGCTTTAATCTGGTGGTTTCCTGCGGATATGGCACATGGGGGCCGACAGTGAGGATTGGCAGCCAATCCGAAATTATTAAACTTAATATTGATTTTGCCGAATGATATGCTATAAAAGGCTGTGGTGACAGCCTTTTATAGTTATTTTTTCTTGGGAAAATTAAACTTCCAGTTGTTTTTTTTCTTTACCGGTTGGGCCGGTTTATCCAGTTCAAGGGTTTGAGCGTATTTGGGATAATACATTTCAACTATATTTTTAAAGGTTATTTTTATGGCAGAGTACAGTGGGATTACTATGATCAGGCCGATTAAGCCAAATATCGGAATAATGCCCATCAATAGAAGTATTACGGTAAGAGGGTGGATATCCATACTCTTTTTCATTACCTGGGGAGAAATGAAATTATTGTCTATCTGCTGTACAATTGTCATCACAATAAATATTTTGACCGCCGTAAACGGATTGTCAGCCAGAGACAGCAGTATGGCAGGGATTATACCCAGCCATGGGCCAAAGAACGGAATAATGCAGGTTACCATGGCAAAAATGGCCAGAATCAGGGAATATTTAAGTCCAATAATAAGATAACCTATATACATGAGCAGTCCGATAAAAAATGCTACCAGAAGCTGACCGGCAATATAATTGGATAATACATAATCAATGTCTGCCAGGATTTTTCTGACATTGTCCTTATGCGCGGCAGGCACAAACCTCACAACGCTGGGCGTGAACCTGCGGCCGTCTTTAAGCAGGTAAAACAATATGATGGGGATGATAATTATTATTGACCCCACATTGGTAATGGTACCGATGAAATTAATGGTGCCTTTCCCGATATTTTTAACCAGGTTCTGGGCAAACCCGGATATTTTATTGGCAATGTCGGGAGTTTGCAGTTGTGAAAGGTCAAAATAACCGAATATATTGCTGCTCAGCAGATTGTTGACGGTGTTTTCAGCCTTTTCATACAGACTGGGAAGACTTTGTGCGAAATCTGTAAACTGGGTTTTTACAAGTGAACCTGTGTACGAAGAAAATAAAACTATTGCCGAGAGCACAATGATAAAAGCCAGTATTATTGCCAGAATGCGAGGTATTTTACCTCTCTCGAGCAAGTTTACAAGCGGCCTGAGAATGTAAAACAGCAGCCCTCCGAAAAGAAGAGGGAATATTATAGAGTAAATAAAGCTGAGGATGGGAGAAAAAAAGAAGTCTATTTTCCCAAACATAAATATTATCAGCAGTGTTAGCAGTAAATAACAGCCATACCTGAAAAATTTACTTCCGAACACAAAATTTGTTTTGTTATCCATAGGTACCTCGTAAATAAATTTTATAGTTATATTATGCGCGCAGCGGGCGCCCACTTATGTGCCTTGTCAACATAAATTATAGAGTTAAATGAAAAAATATACAATCAATATTTTACAATATCTGAAAGCGGCCCCTGCAATATCATTGGAGACTTATCCCTATCCAGCCATTTCACCAGGGCAAGGACATCCTTTCTGTCGGCAGCTATACAGCCGCTGGTGTATTTGAGCACCATGCCGGGATTGATTATATGAAAAAATATTGCACTTCCTTTATTTTTAATATTCTGAGGATTATAGCCTATATCAAAAAAAACGTCATAAACACCGTTTTTCATACTGCTGAAGTTTTCTGCAGACTTCCAGCGGCCGTTTGCGGGTTCTCTTTGATGAGTATTGTAATACGGGGATTCAGGATCATCTACCCAGACGTCTTTTGAATCATATCTATATAATTCAAGTCCTGTTTTCACATCGGAGGTCTTACTGAAACAGGTTCCGATTTCGTATGCACCCACGGGGGTTTTCTTATCCCCTTCGCTTTTGGAGGTTGTAAACCCCTTTTGTCCTATATATCCCTTCAGATTCTTATGTACATTCACCCAGCCGTTTTTGTTTTTTTCATATGTATTGATTACTACGTTTGAGGAATTGGTTAATTTGGATGTTACAACAATCAACTGGGAGGTATCTTTGTTTTTCATAAACTTCAGTTCTGAAATGGTTTTACCGCTCAAGCCGTACTCAGTCCTGTCATATTTGTCCAGGGAGACATCCTGTATTTTATAATTTTTATAATCGGTATCATCAAAATGCCACCATTCGGTGCTGAGCTGCTTGAAGCCGGAGGCTGTCATTGCTTTGGACAGAACGTTCAGGTTTTTTCGCTGCTCGGCGCTCATGCCTTTATAATTGGGTGAAGCCTTTTCTGAAAAAGTATCGAATCCTGTGGGCATAATGACTTCCTTTCCGTTTTTATCCACAAGAGTAACATCCACAGCGGCTCCCCGGTTGTGTTTAGAGCCTGAACGATATGGGTTGGCTACATAATTTTTATCCGGCGTGGCCTCCCACATTATTTTCTGTATACTCAGCGGCCTGTATGCATCCCAGATTTTAATGGAAAATCCCTGTTTTTTGACAAGGTTGTTTGCTTTTATCAATTTATCCAGTGTACCTTTAGTCAGGACACAGGTAGGAGAAGGGTAGAGGGTTTTCTGGACAAAGTTGTCGCAGGTGGCATATTTCAAATCAATTGCAAAGTCCTTGCTGTGGTCTTCCACAAGCACAAGCTCAGTCTTTCTGATAGCGGCTTGTGCAGCCTCTGCCGAAGTAACCCCGGCAATATTCATACACATTATTATTGTGATGGCGGCTATGATAAATTTTATGCAGAAATGCTGTCTTTTAGTCATATTTCAGGCTCCCGGGCGTTTTCTTTTAATTTTATCATATTACTGCCGGTATTAAAATCAACAAAACGCAGAAAATGCTCCGGGTTTCCGCTTATATCAAAAACCTGGAGCATTTGGATACAAATTATATTAATTCAAGTTCGGCCACCGTATCAATAGCATCCGGAAGGGGATAGGTCGCTCCATCCGGTATTCCAAAATTAAAGAACAAATCCTCCGGATAATCATGAGTATTCCAGGGTCTGGTTACGGGAATCTCGGAACCATCCTTCAGCAGTCTGATACTTCCGACTTTCCCTGCGAGATTTTCCACACATACGGCACCAATACTTTGTTCAAACACATGCGCATATATTTTACCGGTTTTGATATTCCTGGTGAAACGCCCCCAGTCAGGCTTTGGAAGCCCGGCTTTACCGCAGCCGTATATACTGCTGCCGTTTTGCCGCATCCAGCTGCCGACCTGCTCCAGTATGGACAGGGATTCCTCCGGTATTTGGCCCTTTGCGTCCGGCCCCACGTTGAGCAGCATATTTCCGTTTTTGCTCGCGCATTCCACAAGCTTACGGATTATAAGCGCAGGGGATTTGTAGTTCCTGTCGCCTGAATGATAGCCCCAGTTATTGTTCAGGGTGATGCAGGCTTCCCAGGGAACAGGGTTTCCACTGTCATCCGTAACGCCGTTGGCAGGTATCAATTGTTCCGGTGAAGCAAAATCGCCGGAATATATGAAGGGGTTGCCGGTTTTAATGGATTGGCTGCCGTCAAGCCTGTTGTCGATCAGAATATGAGGCTGCAGCTGCCGTACCATATTGACCAGGTCGGCAGCCCTCCAGGTCTCGCCGGTCATATTGTCATATGAGAAATCATACCACATTATATCAATATGGCCATATTCTGTAAGCAACTCTTTAACCTGACCGTGCAGGTAATCCACATATCTTGAAAAATCTCTTTTCCTGTCCTTGTATTCTTCATTTTCCCTCATGGGATGAAAGGGGTCTCCAAAGGCGGGATAATCCTCATGATGCCAGTCTAAAAGCGAATAGTACAGGCCCACCTTCAGACCCTCGGCACGGAAGGCTTCAAGAAACTCCCTTACAAGGTCGCGTCCGCATTTGGTGTTGGTGGATTTATATTCGGTAAGCTTGCTGTCAAAAAGGCAAAAGCCGTCATGGTGCTTGGCTGTCAGAACGGCGTATTTCATGCCCGCTTTTTTAGCGGCTTTTGCCCAGGCTCCCGGATCATATGCAACAGGATCGAATTCTTCAAAATATTTCTGATAAGCTTCATTGCTTATCTTTTCAACACTTCTGACCCACTCCCCCCGTGCCGGAATTGCATAAAGGCCCCAGTGGATGAACATTCCGAAGCGGGCTTCCAGAAACCATTCGGTCCGTTGGTTTCTATCCCTGATAACAGGATTTGAATTTTGCATAAGGATACTCCTCCCGATTAAGTTTGTATTTATATTTATATTTTATAAAATAGATGCTAGAATTGAATGGAAAAACGAAACGGATTTTTGTGTAAAACTGATTATTTATTTCGGAGGAGATCATGAGCAGGCAGAATATTCTATTTAAAAGAGACTTTTTGGATAACCTGCGTGTAAATATTATTTTTTCGGCATATACACATTGCTGGCAGGGCTGGAGGGAGTTTGACTATATACCGGATTTCAACAAGTTCTACTTTATCTGTGACGGGGAAGGGCTTATAAAAATATGTGATGAGGAGTTCTACCCGCAAAAGGGGCAGCTGGTATTGATGCCTGCGGGCATCCGCCAGTCCTACTCCACCATAAGTAAGGATACCTTTAAAAAATACTGGTGCCATTTTACGGCAAAAATCGGAGACATCAATGTTTTTGATTTTTTTGACGTACCCTATGTTATTGACATTGATAATGTCAGTAAGCTTGAGGAGCTGTTCAAGGAGCTCATTGCCCTTCACAATGATCAAAAGCTGTCGGCAATGCTGAGAGAAAAGGCTGTCATGACGGAAATAATAGCCTGTTTCATTGAAAAGGCAAATGTTGAGGATTTCAAAATATCCAGATTTACTTCCCTGGAGAAAATCGACAGCGTGGTGAAATATATAGATTCCCACATTTCAGAGAATCTGTCGGTTGAGTTGCTGGCCGAGCATTTTCACTTCCATCCCAACTATTTTACCCGTATTTTCAAGAAATACATGGGGCTGCCCCCAATACAATATATCAACAAAATGAGGATTGAGAGGGCCAAATACCTTTTAAGGACAACCGACCTGCAGATCAACGAGATTGCAGCCGGCACAGGCTTCCTGGATGTATACTATTTTTCCAGGTCCTTTAAAAGCCTTACGGGGTATTCACCCTCTGATTTCAGGAATATCAGTCCAAACTCTTTCTGAACCGCTTTGTTGCAATGAAAAGGATAACTGCGGTAAAGCCCAGAAGAGCTGCGGTATCCTTCCATAAATAATCCAGTCCGATACCCTTCAGGGCAATTCCTCTTATAATGTCAAGAAAATATGTCAGCGGAATAATATAGCCTAAATAGCTGATAGCTTCCGGCATTGCCTCTCTCGGGAAAATGAAGCCCGACAGCAGGATGCTTGGAAGGAGGAAGAATACCATCACTATCATTGCCTGCATCTGGTTTTTGGCAAAGGTGGATATAAGCATTCCGATTGAAAGCGAGCAGTATACAAAAAGAAATCCCAAAAGCAGCAGCAAACCCACGGAGCCCGCTATACCGACCTTGAAGACCCAGATGCACATGGCCAGAGAGAACAGGAAACCCGAATAGCCTATGACGATATAGGGGATAAGTTTTCCAAGTATCAGCTCGGAGGATTTGATGGGCGTGACTATCAATTGCTCTATGGTGCTTCTCTCTTTTTCCCTGACCAGAGCAAAAGCCGTCAGCATAATGGTTACGTTCTGCAAGATAAGGCCGACCAGGCCCGGTATGGTAAACTTTGTACTCTCCATATCCGGGTTGAACCATACATCCGTTTTCAGAGATATTCCGGTCAGCTTGTCAGGAGTAATACCGTATTTCATCAGCTTTTCAGCTGTATACTTCTGTGAAAAGCCCCTTGCAATGAGCTGCCCGCTGCTCATTGCCGTCCTGGCGGTGGTTGGCTCTGTGCCGTCTATTATCAGTTGTATTTCAGTATTTGAACCGCTCTTTACCTTGTCGGAATAATCCTCCGGAATGATCAAGCCGGCTTTGGCATCTCCGCTTTTTACAAGCTGGGCTATCCTGTCCTCCGACTGCACTGTCTCATACACCATAAAATAATCCGACTCTGTAAATTTATCGAGAAAGGCCCGGCTTTCTTCAGTGTTGCTCTGATCATACACGGCAGTGGGGATTTTATCCACCTCGGTATTAACGGCATAACCGAACAGCAGCATCATGACAACGGGCATTATGAAGGGAAGCCGCAAGCTGATGGGATCCCGCTTTACCTGTATGAATTCCTTCTTTATAATGGATATGAATCTTTGAAAACTGAAACGGTTGTCAGCGCTGCTCATTTATATCATCTCCCTTCAGAAAATTCAGATCTCCTATAGTGCCCGCAACCTTCTGATTGGTTGTCTGCTCAACATATTTGATGAATATATCCTCCAGGTTCCGCGCACCCTCCGTATCAATCAATTGTCTGGGAGAGGCGATGTTAATAAGCGTGCCGTTCAATATAAAGCCCACTGTATCACAGCTTTCAGCTTCATCCATATAATGGGTAGTTACAAGAATGGAGATACCCTGGCTGGCCAGCGAATGTATAATTTCCCAGAAAACCCTTCTGGAAACAGGATCAACTCCTGCCGTGGGTTCGTCAAGGATAAGAAGCCTGGGTTTGTGTATCAGGGCACAGCCCAGAGCCAAACGCTGTTTCCAGCCTCCTGAAAGTGTTCCTGCCAGGCTTTTTTCCTTGCCTGTAAGGTTGGCCATGGAAATAAGCTCTTTTTTCCTTTCGGCTGTAACCTTTTTGGGCAGGCCGTAAATGCCCCCGTAAAAGTCGAGATTTTCCTCTACAGTAAGATCCTCGTAAAGACTGAAACGCTGGCTCATATAGCCCAGGTTCTGTCTGACAGCATCGGTTTCCCTGGCCACATCCCTGCCCATGACAAGGGCTTTTCCGGAGGTGGGACGGAGTACTCCGCAAAGCATACGGATGGTTGTCGACTTACCTGAACCGTTTGGCCCCAGAAAACCAAAAATGGTTCCCTTGGGGATTGAAAAATTTATATTATCCACAGCAGTAAAATTACCAAATTTTTTAGTGAGGTTTTCAACATAAATAGCATATTCCATAATAACTCCAATCTGCCGACTCAGGGAATTTCCCTTCCGACCCTCTTTTATGTGTCCTGGGGCGAGATTCCGTCGATTATCAGCGTAATCATGTCATCAATTTCCTTTTCACATTCCGAAAGTTTAAAGTTGTCGGTAAAAAGCATCTTCTGAGCTATGAAGGCCACGAAATTTCCTATGATATTCCTCACTATCATCATGGGATCAATATCTGTACGTATTTGACCCCGGGCAGCCATATTTTCAAAGAATGCAAGTATTTGCTGCTGTATTTTAGTGATAAGATTGTGATACATAACATCCCTTATATCCTGGTGGAAGAGGGCTTCACTGACTATTACCCTGAACATGGGAAAAAATTTCTGTACCAGCTCAAGTCTGTCCAGAAGTATGTCCTTAAGTACCGTTCTTAAATCCTTTTGTTCTTCATTTTTAAAGATATTATACAGGGAGTCGATAAGGATTTTGTCTGCCGCAACCTTTATACCCTGCAGCATTATACTGTGCATAATATCCTTTTTTGTTTTAAAGTATCTGAAAATTGTCCCTTCGGCAACACCTGCCTTTTTTGCAATCTCGCTGGTGGTAGTTGAGGAAAAGCCCTTCTCATTTGAAATCTGGATTGCCGCCTCAAGAATTCTTTTCTCTTTGTCCGGCAAATCCAGTTCGGATAAATCAACATTTTTACTCATGAAATCGGATGCATCCTTTCTTTTGCCATATGGCGCAGTATTGCCAACAGGCGGGGTATTTAAATTAACGCATTGTCTTACTCTTTTAGCTGAATAATTAATATATTATTAAAATGAGTGAGTACTCACTACAATTTTATGATATTCCATCAGCTAATCAAATGTCAAGAGAAATTCTGAATATTAATATGATTTTATTAAACAATATCATTAGTAGTCTGTAATATCTAAAACGTATATTGTCCGTCGGGGAAATTTTTCTCAGGGCAGGTCGGAGGCAGCTATGATAAAGTCGGAGAAAACTGTGAAAATACTTAAATATATTGGTATCGGCCTTGCAGCAGGAGCGGCAAACGGCCTTTTCGGATCTGGGGGAGGCACTATTGCCGTCCCAGCTATGGTTTTTTTGCTGGAAGAAGAGGAGCATCGTGCGCATGCAACCGCCCTGCTGATAATCCTGCCGTTAACCCTGGTAAGCAGCTGCTTTTATCTGGCGAATCATTTTGTGGATTGGAACCTGACCTGGAAAGCCATGGCCGGAGGAGCTGCAGGAGGGATCATAGGAGCTTTTCTTCTGAATAAATGTCCTTCGGATTTATTGAGGAAGGTATTTGGCATTTTTATGATAATTGCAGCATTCAGGATGATTTTCTGATCCGGTGCTAATACTAATCTCATATGCTGGTAAGCAATTATGTGTATAAACAATGTTTTAGGAAAGGTATGGCTATGATAGTAATTTTGATAGGTCTGGCAGCAGGCATAATAAGCGGAATGGGCATAGGCGGCGGAGCAATCCTTATACCGGCTCTGGTATTGTTTGTGAAACCTGAACAGCATGTGGCCCAGAGTACTAATTTGCTGTTTTTTATTCCAACTGCCATAGTTGCGTTATCAATACATATCAAACACAAAAGTGTTGATTTTAAAACCGGAATCCCAATTGTGCTTTTCGGGCTGGCGGGAGCAGTTCTGGGGTCTTATATAGCTCTGGCCATCAACGGGCAGATACTGAGGAAGGGCTTCGGCATATTTTTGCTGGGTATGGGGTTGTATGAGATATGCGGAAAGAAAAAAACACGGAAAGCTAAAACTTAATAATCAATTTTAGAATTTTACTATTGCACCTTTCCGTACAGAACTCTCCAAAATAGCGAGATACGAAAATATAAATAAAGTAGTTGAAAATTACTTTATTTATATTTTCTAACCATCTCGCTATTTTGGAGAGTTCGTACTCGCAGGTGTAATATGTAAGCAGAAATTGATTAATTAAGTTTTGCAGCCGGAGTTTTTTTCAAGCGGTGATTGAACGCAAAGTGCTTGCTTAATACTTGCGTACCGTTATAATAACTTGAGTTATTTAACTGCGAAGTTGGGAGTTAACTTGACAACTATAACGCGTTATTTTTATATGGTTGTTTTGGTATTTTTTCTAACATCACACCTGAGGTTCGTTGCTAATGGCAGGGGCTGTATAAAAACAGCTGTAATTGCTAAATGATTTTTACCGAGATCAGTTTGGGCATTCTGCTTAATTAAGGGATTCTGATTTTAGGGACTTTTTCCAGACAATAGCTCCATTCCGATGTGATATAATTATTACAGTAATTTTCCAGTATGGACAACCCATTCCATAAAATGTTTTATGGACGGTTTTATGCATATAAAAATAAAGTAGCGCGGGCATTGAAATAAAGCTTATCCATTATGTAGAGGAATAATTTATCGGCCCGGAGCGGAAACGGAGATGAACATGGAGCTGCAGGATATAGGAAGTTTAGCGGGGAGAATAAAGGACAATATAGCAAAGGTCATAGTCGGAAAGGAAGAAATAATTGATTTGGCGATGATATGCCTGATAACCGGCGGACACATGCTGCTGGAAGATGTTCCAGGCACCGGAAAGACAGTATTTGCAAGGGCACTGGCGTCATCCGTCGACTGTTCCTTCCACAGGATACAGTTTACTCCCGATCTGCTGCCGTCAGACGTTACAGGCATCAACTTCTTTAATCAAAAGGAAAATAACTTTGTATTCAGACCCGGTCCCATATTTTCAAATATTGTACTGGCTGATGAAATAAACCGTGCAACTCCCAGAACCCAGTCAGCCATGCTGGAATGTATGGAGGAACGCCAGGTTACCATAGACGGGGAGACCAGAGGCCTGTCTGCACCGTTTCTGGTGATGGCAACCCAGAATCCCGTGGAGATACAGGGCACATTTCCACTGCCGGAGGCCCAGCTTGACCGCTTTCTGATGAAAACTTCAATGGGTTATCCCGATACAAGAGAAGGAATTAACATATTAAAGAGATTTAAAGAGAACAATCCGCTGGCAGAACTGAAGGCAGCGGCCGCAGCTTCTGAAATAATCGAAGCCTCCAGGCTTTATTCACAGGTAAAAGTCTCGGATGATATTTTAGAGTACATAACAAAAATAACCGAAGCTACCAGAAAGCACCCGAATGCACATCTGGGAGTGAGCCCGAGAGGAGCCCTGGCACTGCTCAAAGCCGTACAGGTGTATGCATTGCTGAAAGCCAGGACCTTTGTGACGCCGGATGATGTAAAAGCCATGGCAGCACCGGTTATGGCACACAGGATCATTCCGAAGGGATTATCCACCGAAAATGTCAGTGCAAGCGATAAGATTATTTCGGATGTTCTTGCGCATACTGCCGTTCCGCTTGAGCAGGCCGAATAAAGGAGGGCGTATGTTGTTTCTGCAAATTGTGCTGGCTTTGCCTCTGATAATGTTTGTAGAGATGTTTCTTTACAGAAAATTTTTACTCAAAGGTATGGTCTACAGAAGAAGCATATCTGAGAATTCGGCCTTTGAGGGGCAAAAGCTTTTTCTTATAGAGGAGATAGAGAACAACAACCTTCTGCCCATACCCTGGATGAAGGCTGAGTCGAGAATAAGCCCGAATTTACAGCTTGCTTCTGCAAAGAACATGGAACAGGAAGAGGGCGGCTACCACAGAAGTGTGTTTTCCATTATGCCGTTTTACCGGATAAAGAGAAAACATGAGGTCACCTGCCTTAAAAGAGGCGATTACAATGTGGGGAATGTGACAATAACGTCAGGAGATATTTTTGGCTTTGTATCGAAAATTACCTCATATGACAATGAAACCAGACTGCTGGTATACCCAAATCCCTTGAAGCACGACAAGCTGATGGAATGTTTTCATTCGCTGCAGGGGGATGTCGTGGTCCGGAGATTTATAAATCCGGACCCGTTTCTGGCTGCGGGTGTCAGAGAATATCAGCCGGGTGATCCCATGTCATGGGTGAACTGGAAGGCAACTGCGAGAACTAATTCGATGCAGGTGTTCAAGTACGATTACACCGCAAATTCCAATATACTGCTGTTGTTTAACATTGACAGCAGCAGCAAGCAGGACCCGTTTCCAAACGAGGAGGAGTGCCGGCAGATTGAATTCGGCATACATTTTTGTGCCGCGGTGGTAGAAAGGGCCATAAAGCAGGGAATAGCCACCGGTTTTTGCTCAAACGGGCATTTCAGGGATATGACCGAGTTTGTAAGCATTCCAGCCCGTTGCAGCCAGCCTCAGCTCTTTACCATTTTAGAGGCAATGGCAAAGCTTCAGCTTCACAGGGTTCTATCCTTTTATACCATGATAAAAAACATGAGGGGTTCCATACCCAAGGATACCGACATACTTATAGTTACACTTTATTCGGATGAAAGTATAGAGGAGGAAATATTTCACCTCCGGCGTGACGGGCATCAGGTTGAGACTCTTGTCATCGGCGAAAGTGGGGTGGTATGATGTTTGGAATTTTTTCAGTAACTGCAATTTTTGAAATATTGGTTTTGCTGCCGGAATTTTATATGCTGCTGCAGTTCTTTATGCCCCCGTCCATGGCATTTATGCTGTCCTGTCTTACCAATCTTGTAACTCTTACTGCAATTGTAATATGCAGATTCAAGCCGGGTCCCTTTGTCTACAAAGCAATAACCCTGGCACTGTCGGTACTGGCAGCACTGTTTGCAGCCGGAATAAGTCCTGCGGCTTTATTTACAGCCATTATATGCATGTTCATATTCAGCCGTGTTAAAACCAATATTACCACCGGCAGGGATATTGCGATACAGCTTGCAACTGCCACCATGATTACAAATATACTGCTTGCTTTGATCTTTTTTTATACGAATACAGCAAGTATGGCCTTTTTTGGCTACACCGCCATATGTATCTCAATTGTTACTTCAATTATAATTTTGATAGTCAAACAGGTGGACGAATCCAGGAGATTCGGAAAAAACAGTATGAATATCGGCAGCACTCAGCGCAAGAATAATCAGATATTTGCCGGTATTATACTGGCAGTCCTGTTCCTGGTGGGTTCCTTTGGACAGGTGACAACCCTATATAAATCCGCACTCGGCCTCATAGGGAGGTTTTTTGCCCTGCTTGCCGGTTTGCTGTCGGGAGGCAGCAAGGATATGACGGTTCCCGAACAGCAGGTGCAGGACTTTATGTTCAACCAGGAGGCAAAGGACCCCTCCCTGTTCGATAAGATAATCTATATGCTGGTTAATATTATCGGAACCCTGCTGGTTATAGGTTTTATTGTATTTTGCATTTATCATGTACTGAAGCTTTTAATCAGATTGTTTATTAAACTTGTCAAGTGGTTTGGAAGCGGTGAACATACAATTGAAATGGTTACCGAGAACGGCCACACCGATGAAAAGGAGAGTTTGCTGGACAGAAACCTGAAAAATCTGGTTTCCAGGTTTCAAAACCTGGCCTCGGGTATCCTTAAAAGGGAAGTCCCCTATGATAAATTGCCCGACGATACCGCTAAAGTCAGAAGGCTTATGAAATACTTTATCGGCAGGGCAGGAAAGTCGGGAGTAAAAGTGACAAATGCTTCCACGGCACAGGAGATATGCCGTGATGCAGGCGGCATATCTCCTGTGCCAGAGCAGTTTAATGCGCTGCTGGCCGAATGTTACGACAAGGCGCGGTATGACAATACCGCGCCTTCAAAGGAGCAGCTCGGCCAGCTGGAGGAAAAGCTGCTGAAGCATTAAATAATTACAGTTTCCTGCTGCTTGAATGGAGTAGGAGAACAGCAGGGGATGCCGCCAAAACTAATACAATTGAAATATGCAGAAAAATTATAATAGTGCTCACGTGCTAACATCAAAAAATGGATAGCTCACAAAGTACATGCTTGAAATTTGTACGGCTCATCACAAGTATTTTGGCTGTCGCAGAACACTCAACCTCCTGTTTCGGGGTTCTGCTCAAATCGGCTTCCTGCCGATTTGCCAGCAAAAACACTTGTGTTTCGCCAATAATTTCAGGCATGTACTTTTAATAGAGCTTCCCATTTTTTGAAGTTGCACTCGCGCACTATTATCGGTACTGCATTATTTACAATTCTCTCATTTTGGCATTTCATTTTACTATTTTAAAAAAATTTCATGCCAAATCAGTCTCATCACTGCCATATTCCGGTTCCGGTATACGGGATCATGCTGTCTATATTCCTTCCGTTCAAGACAATATTGCCTGCTCCATAGAGCATACGCCAGTAAACATTGCAATTTGTAATGGTATTTCCGGAAATGTCAAAATTATTGCAGCCCGCACCGGGAATAGTAACACCGTCGCTGTATACGGGTTTGTCAAATTTGCAGATGTACTGGTTTATGTTTGTAAAGCTGTTTCCTTTTATTTCACCCCAGCCGTCTCTCAGACCAATGGAATATTGATGGTCTTTAAAGGTGTTATTGTTTATTCTGATTCTGCCCTGTGTTCCGGCATGTGCATCAACAGTCACATCTGCCGTACTGTTGTCGGCATGGCCGATTGTATTCTGGTAAATGTCATAGGAGGTTTTCCAGCCTGCCTGTGATCCCTTTCCTCCCCCTGCAACAGAGTGGCGGTTATCATAAAATTCATTTTTTCTTATCATGGCATAGGCTCCCGAAACAACCATTACGCCATAGCCAAGCCCATCCTTTGTATTGTCATGAATGGTATTGAATTCATATGTGACCGAGCTGTAGGTTCCTGCAGTATTGGCTATGGAGAAGTTTGAAATGTCACAATGATCGATCATTACATTTTTAAAGCCCGATGCGGCTATACCTTCGGTCTCCAGTCCCGGACCCTGAAGTTTCAGGTTTGTAATCCTTGCATTGCTGCCTGTTATTGAAATGGCCGGATCGGCAGTACTTTTCAGAACGGTTGTGGTTCCGGCACCCTGTAAAACAACATTTGCAGGAACCTTGATTGTAGTTGAAACGGAATATGTACCTGCAGACAGGTTCACAATGCCGGGGTTTCCATTAAGGGATGCTATAGCATTGTTGATATCGGACGCGGTAAATCCGTTTGGTACAGCTTTGGGAAGAGAAGCTGCCACATTGACTGTAGCAGTGGTTGTTGCTGTTAAATTGTTATAGTCGGTTACGGTAAGTGACACGTTATATGTTCCGGCTGAAGCGTATTTATGGGTTATAGTGTTATTGAATGCCCCCGTATCAACCGGTGAGCCGTCGCCGAAATTCCAGCTGTATGACTTTATACCCGAGAAGTCTCCGCTGACGCCCATTGGATTGGTACCGGTGGAATTTGAGCCGTCAAGACAGATCCACGTACCCTGTTCATTTTTCGAGGGAACGTATATGGAAGCGGCGGGTGCCTGCACATCGGCAGTCCAGACTTCCACCTCCACATAGTGGTTGAAGGCATTTGAACTGCTTCCGTCTGAATACAGCCTTATATATCTTGCATTCACAGGAGAGAAATTAATGGTTTTTCCGCTGCTGGTTTCGGCATATTCCGTATCCGATCCGGCCCCGAAACCTGCACTGTTGTTTGTGTCGTTGTTAAAAACGGTGTTTACTCCGCTGCTGAAATCTGCTGTAGTTGAAGTTCTTACAATTACGTCATGATATGTCCTGCCATCGCCGAAATAGTGCCAGAGGTTGATTTTATTGATACTGTAACCAGCTCCCAGATCAATCTGAATCCACTGCAGACCCTGATTGACTCCCAGATGATTGGCAGTGTCCTTGTTACCGTCCGTTGCTAATGCTGCCGAGCCCGTCATGGTGGTACTTGCAGTCACGGTCTTGCCTGCGGCTGCATTGGCAGATGCTGCATAAACGGGCAGAGATAACTGCATGGTGACAATAACGGCCGCAGATAATAATACCGGCAGAAGCCGTGCCTTCAATAGTTTGTACACTTTCCCCTTCATTTTAAATTCCCCTTTCAATTTTGGTTAATTTATTTAGAATGTAATTTTAATTTTAGTTGAATTGAATTTGGAAAAGTATGGAGCGATTTTATAACATAAATGTAAAAATTTTATTTGAGTAATTACCCCGTCAGTTATTTTTACCGGTATAAAACAAATCCATAGTAAATATAAAATGAATCCATGTGAAAAGAATACTCCTTCCACTACAATGTAATCACCGGTTACATTGCTGCATGTGAATAATGTACACCGATTTATGTTAACTTAATACCTTTAACGGAGATTATATTGGAGGGACAAGTAATAATGAATAAAAAAGTCAGGGTATTGCTGATTGGTGCTGCCTTCAGTGCCGACCTGCACATGGACGGCTATGCAAGATGCACTGATATTGCCGAGGTAACAGCCATCTGTGACAAGGATGTATCAAGAGTGGAAGCTCTTGCCGAGAGGTACGGTCTTCGGAATTACAAGGTGTATGACAATTATGAAAAGGCCATAGCAGAGGCGGATTGCGATATTGCAGATATTTGTATGCCCAATTTTCTGCACTGTGATGCAGCTGTTGCAGCCTTTAAAAAGGGGTTGCATGTAATATCTGAAAAGCCGCTTTCCACAACGGTGGAAGAGGCTGCCCGAATGGTGGAAGCAGCTGAAAAAGCAGGGAAAAAGCTGTTCTATGCCGAGGATTGGCTGTTTGCACCAGCTATGAACAAGGCATTGGCTGTAATTAAGGAAGGCGGTATAGGAAAACCGCTGTACATAAGGGCGAGGGAGTGCCATTGCGGTTCGCATTCGCCGTTTGCTCAAACGCTTAAGTATTGCGGCGGCGGTTGTATGGTTCATCTGGGGATACATCCGGTTGGCTTCATGCTTGCCTTAAAGGAGGGAAGCTGGACCGAGCTGGTTGCAATGACTTCAGGAGGAGCAGAAACAAACCTGATTCATAAGCAAATGGAAGGGGAGGACTGGTCGGCCTGTATGATCAAATTCGAAGACGGAACATCGGCGCTTCTGGAGGCAAATTATGTTACAACGGGCGGTATGGAGGATGTTATAGATATATATGGTACCGAGGGGTGCATGCATATTGACCTGACATTTTCATCGGCCATAAGCTGTTATTCCATGCCGGGGCTGAGCTATACAGTTGAAAAGGCCGAAATAACCACCGGCTGGTCAAAACCCGCCGTAGACGAGAAGTTCAACCTGGGTTATGCAGGCGAAATAAGACACTTTATGGAATGCTGCCTGAAAAATCAAGATGCAAAAACCGGCTTGAGAGGTATTGACGGGCTTGAGGCATTGAAAGTGGTCAATTTGATATATAAATCGGCCAGAGAAGGAATAAAAATCGTGAATCCTAAGTTGATCAGCAAGCAGAGGGGAAGTAGCTATTGTGAAAAATGATTTGTATTTACCTGTGGAAGTCGGAGGAATTACTTTTAAAAATCCGTTTTATGTGGCATCAGGTCCGACCACCAAATCGATCAAACAGCTTCTCCGCATCGAGGAGACCGGATGGGCGGCAGCCAGCATCAAGCTTACCATTGATCCTGAACCTTATATAAACAGGGTGCCGAGATATGCGGTATTCGAGGACAGAAATGCACTGTGCTTCACGGCAGAAAAAAGATTAAAATTTTTTGAAGGCTTAAAGCTGGTGGAAGATGCAAAAAAGGTGCTGAAAGAACTGATATTGATGGCTAATATTACATATGCAGGTGACAGGGGTGTTGAGGGCTGGGTTAATATGGCCCGGAAATTTGAAGAGGCAGGCGCTGATATTATTGAGTTGAATATGTGCTGTCCCAACATGTCATTTAATGTTGAACTCTCGGCAGGCGGGGACAACGGCTGCGGCATACGCACCGGAGCCAGCCTGGGACAGCAGGCCGAAGTCGTAGCGGAGGTTGTTGGAGAGATCAAAAAAAATATAAAAATACCCGTATTTGTAAAGCTTACTCCCGAAGGCGGCAGGATAGCACAAATTGCCAGGGCGGCATATGAGGCCGGAGCAGATGCGGTGGGAGGAACCTCAAACCGTCTCGGAATTCCCCCCATCAACCTGAAAGACCCTAAAAAGTCGGCTTACCATCTGCAGGAGGAGATCAGTATGTCCTGCTATTCCGGAGCCTGGCTGAAGCCCCTTGCTTTAAGGGACACATATGAAATGAGGAAAGCCCTGGGACCTGAAGGCAAAATCATGCAGGCCGGCGGAGTACGAAACTATAAGGATGCTGCCGAGATGATCATGTCGGGAGCAGATCTGGTAGGTATATGTTCCGAAACGCTCATAAGCGGGTTTGGATTTATTGAGGGGCAAATAGCTGCATTGAAAAAATTCATGCTTCAAAACGGATATAAAGCAGCGGGAGATATGCGCGATCTCATTGTACCCGAGGTAAAAAGTGCACCTGAGCTGACGCTGTATGACGGATATGCCCAAATATCAAAACCCAACCTGGCAGCACCGTGTAAAGCAGCATGTCCGCTTCATGTACCTGCACAGGCTTACATACAAAAAGTGGCACAAAGAGACTTCAGAGCGGCTTTTGACCTGATAATGGGTAAGAATCCCCTGCAATCGGTATGTGCCCACATATGCGATCATCCATGCGAAGCTGCATGTACACGGGGAGATATGGGCCAGCCGGTGCATATACGCGAAATAAAAAGATTTGTACTGGATTATGGGAAAAAAGCCGGATGGGTGTCAGGAAAACCAACGGCGGATAAAAAAAATCAAAATATTGCGGTTATAGGCTCCGGGCCGGCCGGACTGTCCTGTGCATATTATCTTGCTACGGCAGGATATGCTGTAACTGTGTTTGAAAAGGAGAGCTATACCGGCGGAACGTTAAGATATGGTACGCCCGGATTTAAGATGGCCCATGAAATTCTGGATGCTGAAATCGAAATGCTTAAAGACCTTGGAGTGAATTTTGTTACCGGAAAGGCCTTGGGCAGGGATTACACCGTGGAGTCACTTAAGAAGCAGCATTATGCAGCCATATTTTTTGGAATGGGAGCCGGAACCGGAGTAAAAGGAAATATTCCGGGCCGTGATGCCGACGGTGCTTTATCCTCCATATCCTTCATGAAAAATGTATTTGAAGGGAAGCTTCATAAGCTGATGGGCAGAGTGGTTGTCGCCGGAAATGATTTTACTGCACTGGATGCTGCCAGGACAGCCAAAAGACTGGGTGCAGAAGAGGTATATGTCATTTATGAATGTACCAGAGATGAAATTCCGGCTACACAGGAGGATATTGAACATGCCGAAGAGGAAGGCATAAGGCTTATGAATCTTTCGGCTCCAGAGGCTATTCAAACTATGAACGGTAAAGTAACAGGAATACATATGACTAATCTGGTATTGTGCTGCCCTGATGAAAGCGGTCGGAGAAAAACGGAGAAGGCTGCATTTGCTTCCTATGAAATCCCCTGTGAAACAGTTATTTTAACCGGTAACAGGAGGTATGACGACAATTGTACGGCTGAACTGGAATTGGATGAAAATATAACACTGATTTGCCGTAAAGAATCCAATCTGACAAATATTGAAGGAGTTTTTGCAGGTGGAAATATCAGAGGGATTGATTCGGTTAGTTCTGCCATTGCAGATGGAAAACGTGCCGCATGCTCAATAGATAAATTTCTGGCAAAAGAGGCTGCGGTGCTCGAGTTTGAACCTGAATACCCCGTGATTTCCAAAAAGTATGTCTTGAAAAGAACCGGATATTTCAAGGATGAGAGCAAACTCAACACAAAAACACTCAGTGAAGAAGAAGCGGTAGCTGAGGCCGGAAAATGCCTGAACTGCGGCTGCGGTGAAGGCTGCGGCTTATGTAAATCCATTTGCGGTGAGTTTGCAATCGGTGTCGGAGAACCCGACAGGCTCGAAATCAACAGTGAAGAATGTGTAGCCTGCGGAATGTGTTTTAACCGCTGTCCCAACAAAAATATCAGAATGATCAATAAGAAAATCATTGTAAAGTAGGTGAAGATGGTGAAAAAAGTGCTTATTACCCCCAGGTCGTTTCAGGAGTCAGGTATACCTGCTTGCAGGCTTTTGAAGGAACGGGGCTTTGAAACAATAATCAATGACACCGGGATGGCATTTACAGAAGAACAGATGATTGAAAAATGTGCCGGTGCTGACGGGATTATTGTAGGCATTGATCCTGTAACCGAAAAGGTCTTAAAAAGTTCACATAAACTCAGGGCGGTGTCAAAATATGGTGCAGGGCTTGACAACATTGATCTGGAGGCCGCAAGGAAGCTTGGAATATCAGTGGAAAGAGCTGCCGGAACCAATGCCACGTCTGTAGCAGAGCTGGCCATAGGTTTGATGTTTACTCTTGCCAGAGATATTCCCTATTCGGCAGGCAGCACCAGAAAAGGCGGCTGGGATAGAAAAAAAGGCGTTGAAATTACCGGTAAAACTCTGGGGATACTGGGGCTGGGCTGCATAGGCAGGGAGGTCGCAAGAATGGCTGATGGCCTTGGCATGAAAATTTCAGCATATGACCCGTTTGTGAATGCAAATGACGTAAATATTATTCGATATGGAATAGAGATGACCGGAGTTGAGGAAATACTCCGAAACTCCGACTTTATTACTCTGCATATGCCTCTGACTGATGAAACAAAGCATATGATCAACCGGAAAGCTCTGGAGAAAATGAAGTCGGCGGCATATCTTATAAATACTTCCAGGGGAGAGCTGGTGGAGGAAAATGATTTGTATAATGCCCTGGTCAACGGGGTTATTGCAGGCGCGGCAGAGGATGTTTTTTCAAAGGAACCGCCCGGGGAACACAGGCTTTTATCCCTGGACAATTTCATACTGACTTCACATATAGGAGCATTTACAAAGGAAGCCAATGAGAAGATGGCTATGGCATCGGCTGTCAATTTGCTCAGGATGCTGGAAAATGAATCATAAGGGGAGGCATAAAGTTAAAATGGAGTTATTCGACTTAAAGGGGAAGAACGCCGTAATTCTTGGCGGCGGTGGAATTTTGGGCACCGACATGGCACAGGGACTGGCTTCGGCAGGGGCCTGCATTGCAGTTTGTGATTTAAGGGAGGAAATGGCCAAAAAGGTGGCTGGTACCGTACAGGTGCATAATGTAAAGGCAGAGGGTTATCAGATGGATGCCATGGACATAAATTCCATAAGGGAGGTGTGCGGCAGGATCGGGAAGGAGTTCGGCCATATAGATATTCTTGTAAATGCCGTGGGCGGAAATATGCAGGCTGCAACAACTTCCGACGCCCTCTCATTTTTTGATCTTTCAGCTGATGCCTTGCAGAAGGTGGTTGACCTGAATTTAATGGCCGGAGCGGTATTGCCCTCACAGGTATTCGGACGTGTAATGGCTGAAGCAGCTGGAGGAGTGATAATAAATATTTCTTCCATGAATTATTACAGGCCTTTGACACGTACACCGGGATACGCGGCAGCAAAAGCGGCGGTCAGTAATTTTACGCAATGGCTGGCCGTCTATATGGCGCAGGCGTATGGGGATAAAATCAGGGTTAACGCCATCGCTCCGGGTTTTTTTCTGACAGATCAGAACAGATTTTTAATGACTGATGCCCAAAGCGGAGAGTTGACTCCAAGAGGGCGGCAGGTGATACAGCATACACCCATGGGTAAGTTCGGAGACCCCGGTGATCTTATAGGAACGCTGATATGGCTGTCTTCAAGGGCTTCAGCCTTTGTGACGGGCATCACGGTTCCAGTGGACGGCGGTTTTTCAAGTTTTGGAGGAGTATAAGGGAGGATATTGCAATGGGAATTATAAAAACAATTCAAGCGGATAAATTGAAAGTAAATATTTATGACACAAGGAAAGCACTTGGCGAGGAGGCTGCCAAAGAATTTACAGCCAGAGTAAAGCAACTGCTGCAAACAAAAAGTGAAATAAACATTGTATTTGCAGCAGCGCCTTCACAAAATGAATTTATACATGTGCTGGCAAACAATAAGGAAATAGAATGGGGCAGAATCAACGCCTGCCATATGGATGAGTATATCGGGTTGGATCCTGAAGCACCTCAGGGGTTTGGGAATTTTCTCAGAGACAGGCTGTTTGAGAAGCAGCAGTTCAAGTCTGTAAATTATCTTAAGGGCGACGTAAGCAATATTGATGAAGAATGCAAAAGATATGCCGGGCTGCTGAAGCAATTTCCCACTGATATTGTTTGTATGGGAATCGGCGAAAACGGACATATAGCCTTTAACGACCCTCATGTGGCATTTTTCGACGATCCCGAGCTGGTAAAGGTGGTTGAACTGGATGAAAAATGCAGGAGGCAGCAGGTGAACGACGGCTGTTTCAAAAGTCTGGAAAATGTTCCTACTCATGCGCTGACACTTACAATACCTGCGCTTGCAGCGGCTGACTGCATATTTTGTATGGTTCCGGGAAGCACCAAAGCCCAGGCGGTATTTGATACTGTTACCGGTGACATATCTGAAAAATGTCCTGCTTCAATCTTAAAGATCCATAACAATGCAACCTTATATACAGATATGGACAGTGCTGCAAAAATCATTTAGGAAGACCGGACGGAGGGTGCAGGTATGGGATATCTGTTTATGGGTGTAGATATAGGAACTTCGGGTGTCAGGGCGGCACTTTTTGATATGGACGGAAATCAGAAAAGCCTGTATCATCAGGAATATCTGATGAAATGCCATGAAGAGGGAATGGCTGAACTGGACCCCGATGAAATATTCGGTTCATTGCTCCAGGTAGTTAAAGAATGCATGGCAGAGGCCGGTGCAGATAAAAATGACATTGCAGCCATTGGCCTGTCTACCCAGCTTTTCAGCTTTTTAGCCGTGGACGGAGCCGGAAACTGTCTTACCAATCTGATTACATGGGCCGACAACCGGTCCATAAGGCATGCTGAAAGGATAAGGGAGAATTTTGACTGCAGGGAAATATACAACCGCACCGGCTGCAGGGTTCAGCACCCCATGTATCCCATCAGCAAAATTTTATGGCTGAAAGATACGCAGCCCGAAATTTTCAAAAAGGTCAAAAAATTTATAACAATAAAGCAATATATTGTGCACAGGCTTTTCAATGAGGATGTAATTGATATTACCGATGCATCTTCCATGGGGTATTTCAATATTCACCGGATGGAATGGGATGAATCGGTATTAAAAGATGTATTGGGGCTTGATTCCGGATATTTTGGAACACCTGTGGAGTGCACTCATGTACTGAGGAACATTAAAAAGGAATACGCCGTGCTCATGGGAATAAATGCCGGTACACCGGTAGTCGTGGCTTCTGGGGACGGAATGCTGGCAAATGTGGGCTGCGGAGTATTTGACGACAGCTCAATGTCAAGTACCATAGGTACCAGCGGGGCCTTGAGGATTGCCTCGGAGAAACCGCTTCTGGATTCGGAGCAAAGGACCTGGTGCTACTGTTTTACAAAAGATACCTGGGTTGCAGGCGGTGCCATCAACAATGGCGGTATTGTTTTAAAATGGCTCAGGGATGACTATAAAAGCCAATATGAAAAAGAGATGCTGGACCAGGGTATGGACAGTATTTACAAGCTGTTCGACAGATATGCCTCACAGATTGCACCTGGATGTCAGGGCTTGATCTTCCTTCCGTTCCTGACGGGGGAGAGGTCCCCCAACTGGAATGCATCGGCAGCCGGCACCATCCACGGCCTGCGGCTTATGCATGGTAAAAGGCACTTCATACGTGCTGCCATGGAGGGGATTATGTTCAGGATGTTTTCAGTCTATGAAGTAATTACGCAGATAACTTCAAACGTAAAACAGATAAGGGCTAACGGAGGTTATGCCAACTCAGAGGTTTGGCTGCAGATGCAGGCCGATATTTTCAACAAGGAAATCGCCGTGGCAGGGGTAAGTGAAGCCGCCGCCTTTGGAGCGGCTTATGTTGCAATGGCTGCAGTCGGTGCCGTTAACAGCCTGAAGCAGCCGCTGAAATGTATGAACCCTCAGAAAATTATCAGACCCATAACAGAAAACAATAGGGTGTATATGGATGCATATGGGAATTTTAAAAACCTGTATGCAAAAATATATGGAAGCTGTTGAGCAGCTTTTAATCATAAGGTAAAAAGACAGGAGGCCGATAGAGTGTGTCTTCTGTCTTTTTAGTCTGACAATTTCCTTTGATCATTCTTCTGTCAACTCCCTCTGATAATTTACTCTGCATGCAGGTCTTAGCCAGCAGCAGTCTAATCTCAGGATTTCCGGAATTGTCCCGGTGTGACACCGGTTGACTTTTTGAAAACCCTTATGAAGTAAAAGTAATCGGAGTAACCGCATTTATTTGCAATATCCTCGATAGTGTATTTGGTGCTATGAAGTAAACTGCAGGCATATTCAACTCTCAATTTTGTAATATAATCCGTGAAGGTCATGGATACTTCTTTTCTGAAAAGCTGGCTGATGTAACTGGGGTTGATTGAAAAGATCTTACCCAGGCTTTGTATTGAAATCTCACTGTGAAAATTTAAATTTACATAATCAAGTATTTTGAGAAAATACTTATTTTTTATTTCGTCCTTCATATCTCCCCGTTTTTTACTGGAAGCGTCCAGCAGCATTGATTCCAGCTGCATTAGCATGGCATTTACATCCTTGAAGGCAGAGCATAGTTCCTCGATGCTGTATATATATTCTCCGTAATATTCACAGTCCAGGTTGTTTGAGAGGCTGATAAAATAATTGTATATTTTCATAGCCTGTTTGACATTAAGCCGTCCGTTGGCCACAATAGTCCTAACCTCTGTAAGAGTCTTGTTGACTTCAAAAATATCGGGATTTGATATGTTTTTTTCAAGCTTTCTCAGCAGGCCGTCAATATGGGAATTATCTGTTTGGGGCTTGAAATACAGACTGTGTTTTCCGGTGATAAAGTACTGGTATCCCAGACTTGTTGCTTCCTCAATATTGTTTTTTATACCGTCGATAGTATTAAAGGAACCTGAGATACCGATGCCTTTGATACCGTCATGCAATTTCCCTGAAAATAACTGCCGGATATCGGACTCTCCTGAGTACTGGAAAAAATATAAGTGCTTTGCATTTCCGGTTTTTATATGCACATGCTTTACATTTTTTTCAAAGGCCAGCTGTTTGTAGCCCATTGAAGCAGCTATTACCACTTTCTTTGAAATATCTATACCCTTGTCTGCAAAGTATTGATTGATAACCGGACCGCTTTTATCGTTGGGTTCTTCAATCAGAGAAATCAGGTCGGGTTCTTCCGGCTGGGAATTTGACATGTCCAGCATGCCTTTTGCCTTTTTCAGTAAATCGGTTATTTCAGAATCATCAAAGGGTTTGAGGCAGTAGCCGATAGCTCCATAGTTCATTGCTTTTTGAGCATATACAAATTCCGCATATCCGCTTATTACAATAAAGATGGTACCGGGCAGCACCTCCTTAACGCTTTTTATCAATTCCAAACCGTTCATACCCGGCATTCTGATATCCGTAAAAACCAGGTCGGGCATTGTCTTAAGTATGGCATCATGTGCATTTATACTGTTATTTGAGGTATACACTACTTCAAAACCGCTCTGTATTTTTTGAATACTTTTTATAAGGCTTTTTATAACATATTCCTCATCGTCAACTATAAATATCTTATACATTTTGCTACCTCCTTAAAGGGATAGTAATGTTAACCTCAGTACCGGTATCCGGCATGCTGCTGATGGAAAGACCGTACTCATTACCATACGTGAGTTTTATCCTGTTATTTACATTGCACAGGCCGATTCCTGATTTTTTGCTTGTCCCGGGCTGTTCCAGCGCAGATGGATTTTTAAACTGCAGCTGCATTTTTTGAAGCTGTTCGGCATCAATACCCATTCCGTCATCTTTAACCCATATAATAACCTTTCCTTCGGAAATCCTGCTTCCGATCCACAGCCTTCCCTTGACCATTTTTGGTTCCAGCCCGTGAAATATGGCATTTTCAACTATGGGCTGAAGAATCATTTTTAGGACTGTGACATTCAAGGTTTCTTTGGTAAATTCATAAAAAATGTCAATTCTTTCACTGAAACGGATTTTATTTATATGCACATAAGCCTGAATAATTTTAATTTCTTCCTCCAGGAGCACTTCATTTGACCCGTTTACACTGTATCTGAATATCATTGCCAAGGCTCTGGTCATTTCATAGATTGTCTCGTTGTTTTCTTCCGAAGCTATACCTTTGATTACCTCGAAGGTATTATAAAGGAAATGGGGATTGATCTGGCTTCTGAGAAAGGCAAGCTCGGCCTTTTCCTTGACTATTTCGGCTTCATAAAGCTTGGAGCTTGTCTCCAGCAGTCTATGTGTCAGATTTGATATTTCCCCCATCATTTCGTTGAACTCATGGGACAGGACATGTATTTCGGAGTAACCCTCCAGCTGTACCTTGTTTTTCATGTTCCTTATGTTACCTGATTTAACACTGTTCATAAAGTTTACCAGCTTTTTAACAGGCTGTGTGATATTCCTTATAATGAGTAAAAACAGGACGGCAAGCAGGGTATTGGCAATAACCAGAAAAAAGATGACTTTTTTCCTGACTTCGGATACCTCTGAAAACAATTCCTTTTCCGGAACAAAGCTGATTATTTTTGATTCGATTTCAGGAATGTCATATACCAGCACGAGGTTTTTGGAACCGTTTATGTCTGTGACCTTATTACCGTTTACAATATTATTTTTATTATTGATAACATCCTTGAATATATAGGGCTTGTCATTGATATTTAACGGGTCATTTTCAGAATAGATTCCGCCGGCTTTATCAACAAGGTAGTACTTGATTTCGGTATTTGAGGAAAACTTGTTTATTTCCTTAAAAATAGGCTTCATATCAACCAGTACGGCAATGTAACCAATTTTCTGCCTGTAATTTTTTGAACTTGATGCAGAATAAATATTCATTCCGAACTGAATGAATATGGGGTCATATGAACTGGGTGTGTGCAGTGTCTGCAGACTGGTCACGTGAACTTTTCCATCAGTATATGATGTATCTCTGAGGCTTTTGGCAACTTCGCTTCTTCCTCTCAGGCTGAAGTACTTTCCGTTATCACTTAACAATACTACATCTATTATTTCCTGTTTCACGGTTATGGCATTGTTGCATATGGTGGTAAGATCCTTATTTGCCAGATAAAGCTCATAGGGATCGGATTCCATTATGTAATTTTGAATCATGGGGTCGTATGCCAGGTTGTTCATCATACTTTTTATCTCACCATAATATGTAGTCATATTTTGTTTGATATTAGAGGTGATTTCTATGGTATAGTTCCTGTTTTTCTTTATAATAATATTGTTGATCTGAGAATAAGTCAGCAGGATCATAGATACAAAAATCAAGATTGTCAGCAAACCGTTAATAACTAATTGTGTAGTTATGGAGAATTTCTTGAAAAAATTCATACAACCCCCATTTTTAATACTTGTATTATTTATGCATATTATGTCGAAAAATATACTTCTGTAATCAATTATATTACATTCCTTTTTTAGCGTAAACTTATTGGGATACAATGCTTAATTATATTATTAATATTAAAGTAAACATTGAACATGTAAAATTTTTATATTGTGTATGGATTAATTTTAGGTTTGGTTTTGGTTCGGCTTGTCAAAAGTTATCCGGTGCACCTGAAATGCCTATCTTCTAAAAATATTCTATTTTTATCATAAAACCTATTTATTTGAATAGAGAGGGATATTTGCTAAACTCTTACCATGGAACAAAGCGTTATGTTATTCACACCATTGGGAATTGCATACACAATAAATAAACGAGGAGAGAACGTAATGTTGGATAAAGCAGCTATTCCTGCAAACAGAAAGTACCTGAAGTCCAAAAAGAGGGAATCCCTTCTTAAAGCAATTCTGAATTACAAATATTTTTACATAATGTTAATACCGATATTAGTCTGGTATATAGTGTTTTGCTACGCACCAATGTATGGGACCACACTTGCATTTAAAACCTATAACTACAGCAAGGGAATCGTCGGGAGCCCCTGGATAGGCTTTGCACATTTTAAAGAAATTCTGTCGGATTTTCAATATATCTCTGCTGTTAAAAACACTCTTATTATAAGTTTCGGCAAGCTGATACTACATTTCCCCATACCCATAATACTTGCAATACTGTTGAACGAGATTACCAAACAGCGAGCCAAAAGATTCTTCCAGACAACACTGACTTTTCCTCATTTTGTTTCCTGGGTGGTACTGGCAGGAATAATTACAAATATTCTGGGCCAAAACGGAGTAGTTAATCAAATTATTACTCATTTTGGAATGGAAAATGTAAACTTCTTATCCAATCCCGATACCTTCAGACCCGTAATATATATTACACACATCTGGAAGGAGATGGGATGGGATTCCATTATCTACATGGCGGCTCTTGCGGGAATAAACCCGGATCTGTATGAGGCGGCGGATATTGACGGGGCAAACCGCTGGCAGAAAATCTGTAATGTGACCTGGCCGGGAATAAGGCCGACCGTGGCAATTATGCTGATTCTGTATGTGGGAAACATGCTAAATATAGGAGGAAGCTTCGACCAGATTTTAAACCTTTACAGCTCGCCGGTATATAGTGTTGCAGACACCATAGATACTTTTATCTACCGTACAACCTTTACTACAGGAGCCGATTTCGGCTATATGACGGCCCTTGGACTGTTGAAATCAAGTGTAAATCTTGTAATGATTTATACGGCAAATACCATAGTAAAAAAATCAGGAGAGCAGGGTTTGTTTTAGAATATTGGATTTATAACCTTGAAAACAGTTTAACTGGAGCAGAAAGAAAGGATGAAATACATGGAAAATACCGTTAAAATAAAAAAATCGCACAGTATAAGTGATATATTGATTATTATGTTCATCGGAGTGTTGGCAGTAATCACAATTTTTCCTTTTTATAATGTTGTAATTGTATCCTTTGCAAGTATGAATTCCCTGGCGGAGCACAGTCTGTACCTTTTGCCATATGCCTTTGATCTGACAGGATATGTTAACCTTATAAAGGAAGAAAGCTTTTACCGGTCGTTTTTGATTTCGGTTATTGTTACTGTGGTTGGAGTCAGCTTTAATATGCTGCTTTCAGTGTCCGGAGCCTATGCTCTGTCAAAAAAGGGCATGCCGGGAAGGAATATCTTTCTGGGAGCCATACTTTTTACCATGTTTTTCAACGGAGGCTTGATACCATATTACCTGGTAGTTCAATCCCTGGGATTGGTCAACAGTATTTGGGCAATGATAATACCGACAGGAGTGTCAACCACCTATCTGATAATAATGAAAAACTATTTTAATACATTGCCTGAAAGTATTGAAGAATCAGCCAAAATTGATGGGGCAAATGACTTGGTAATACTTATAAAAATAATATTGCCCATATCCAAGCCTTTTATTGCAACCTTTCTCCTGTTCTATGCGGTGGACCGCTGGAATGACTGGTGGTATGCCCTCATATTCATAAGTGACACGGCCAAGGCTCCGTTACAGATATTTCTGAGAGAAATGCTGATCAATTTCAATACCCAGCTCAATTCTTCGGCACAGGCGGTTATTGACCAATCACGAAGTATTTTTGTTCAGACCACGCAGATGGCTACTATTGTAATTTCGGCAATTCCGATGCTCTGCATCTATCCATTCCTTCAGAAGCACTTTGCAAAAGGTATTATGATAGGATCGATAAAGGAATAAAGCTTATGGCTTTTTTCTTTATTACATAATCAATTAAACAAAATAAGGGAGGAATAACATGAAAAAAGTAAAACAACTGATGGCTGTCTTGTTAACGGCGGCAGTACTGATGACTGCGGTGACAGCATGCGGCAGCGGCAGTGAAGGTTCAAAGCAGACAAATACTTCGGCAAGTACTGCAGCAAGTACTGCAGCAGGTAATGCCCAGCAACAGGATACTTCAAAAGAAGAAAGCGGATCAATACCTAAAGAGCCTATGACATTGACGGTAGCCTTCTGGGATATAGACCAGGCACTTGCCAATGCAGAGAAGGATCAATTTATTCAAAAGGTACAAAAGGATTTAAATGTAACTTTAAAGCCCATAAACATAACCTGGGATGACTATTCACAAAAAATCCAGATGTGGGCGGCATCCAGTCAGCTCCCCGACATATTCTCCATAGATGCCATAGGAACCCAGTATTACAGGAACTGGACCCAGCAGGGGGTTGTAAAGCCTCTGCCGGAGGATCTTTCAAAATACCCGACTCTGGAAAAATACATGAGCAATCCAGATATCCAGGCTCTGAAACAGGATGGCAAATTATACTGTGTTCCCCGTGGTCTTTATGATTCCCTTGATTATTGTGCTCACGACAGGAATGTCTGGTATCGTTGGGATCTGGCACAAAAAGCAGGTATAACCAAAGAGCCTGAAACCTGGGAGGAATTCAAAAGTATGCTGACTGCCATTGTAAAGGCAGATCCTGAAAAGAAAAAAATCGGTGGCATGACAGCTGTAAATGTTAAACAGCTGGGCGGTTTCTTCTGGCTTTACAGCAATCCGGCAGCAATGAGCGACGGAAGCGGAAGCGATTTCAAGTGGATAAAGGAAGACGGAAGGTATATTCCGGCAGCATTTTCAAAAAATACACTTCCCTCCCTGGAAAATGCCAGAGATATGTATGAAAAGGGCCTGATCGACAAGGATATCGCACTTGTAAAAGGGCAGGAAGGCTATGACAAGTTTGCATCGGGTAAAGTTGCCGCTCTTCTTGAGGTAGGATATGACAATGTAAGCACAAAGATGAATGAGAGATGGAAGAAACTGTATCCAGATACACATATGCTGGATTCGGTAAAGAGAGTCAAATACTTCCCTGCAACCGATGGAACCAAGTACCATGCAGTATTTAGGACATTCTGGTCCGAAAGCTATTTCAGCGGCAAAATCGATGACAAAAAGCTGGATAGAATACTGATGCTGTATGATTATTTCCTTAAACCGGAAACCAAGGAGTCCTACAGGTTTGGCGTCAAGGATGTGGATTATGCAAAGGAAGGCGATAAGATCAAGACTTTGATCAGTCTTGATGAACTTAAAAAGAAGCAGCCAAGCCTGGAGGTAATACAGGGATTGGTCGAGTTTGACAACCAGTTCCAGTATGACCCTAATAACTTCACTCTGGACCCGAGAGTTGTTGAAATAGGAAGAGAGGATATGGAAGTTGTAAGAAAAGAGACTAAAATTCCTGAGTACCAGCCCCAACTCACATATGTTTCAACACCTACCAAAGACAAGTTTACAATAATGGATCATGACTTTTTGCTCAACATAATGATGGGCAACAAGCCTGTAGGCCAAATGTGGGAAAATGTGAAAAAGGAATACGAGGCAAAAGGCTTGAGCAGGATGATAGATGAAGTAAATGCAAAAGCAAAGGAAGCAGGAATTAACTAAGAATATATTCAGTATGTTACTCAGGGAGATCCGGTTTAACCGCATCTCCCTGATTGATAATTGATGGGGTGAGTTTGTGAAGGAAATTATTTTGAAGGAATCGGAAGTGACGGGGATAACTGATAATGAACTGTTCTTATCAATAAAAAAATCTCTTGGAAATTGCAGCAGCTATAAAAAGGTACTGATAATACCGCCCGATTTTACAAGATCCCATTCGGGTGCGGGAAAAATAACCGCTATGTATTATTCCTTGCTGAAAGATACCTGTGTTGTTGATATTATGCCTGCTCTGGGCACCCATGAACCCATGAGCCGCCGGGAATGTGCCGCGATGTTCGGAGATTCCGTCCCCGGGGACTGTATTATAAATCATAACTGGAAAACAGATGTCAAAAAAATCGGTGAAGTTCCCCGTGAGTTTGTCAGGGAGATTTCGGAAGGGCTGGTGGATAACTCTATAGATGTTGAGCTGAATAAACGCCTGCTTGACAAAAGTTATGACCTTATAATATCGGTGGGACAGGTAGTTCCCCATGAAGTGGCGGGAATGGCCAATTACAGCAAAAACATATTTGTGGGCTGCGGAGGAAAGAGCATGATCAACCAGACCCACATGCTGGGGGCATTTTATGGAATGGAAAAAATCATGGGGAGAGATCACTCGCCTGTGCGCAAGGTTTTTGACTATGCCGAGAACAAATATCTGAAGGATATACCGCTTTTGTACGTCCTGACGGTGACCTCCCAGGAGGAGGAAAGGACGGTGATGCACGGGGTATTCATTGGACGGGACAGAAGCATTTTTGAAGAAGCAGTTGCTTTAAGTCAGGAGCTGAATATCAGCTTTGTCGGGAAGCCGTTAAAAAAAGTGGTTGTGTACCTGGGGGAAAAGGAATTTAAAAGCACCTGGCTGGGCAATAAGGCTGTTTACAGGACCAAAATGGCCATGGCCGACGGTGGGGAGTTAATAATAATAGCACCGGGAGTGCGAAAATTCGGTGAAGACCATGAAAACGACCGCGTCATCAGGAAATACGGATATACGGGAAGAGAACGCATACTGGAAATATGCCGGGAATGTGAGGATTTAAAAAATAATTTGTCGGTTGCAGCCCATTTGATCCATGGGTCCTCGGATGACAGGTATCATATAGTATATGCCTGTGAAAAACTTTCAAAGGAAGAAATCGAGCAGGTCAATTATAAATACATGCCTTTAAGTGAAGCATGTGATAAATACCGTCCTGACCGCCTTATAGAGGGCTTTAATATCCTGGAGGACGGTGAGGAGATTTTCTACATAAGTAATCCGGCCCTTGGATTATGGGCTGAAACAGGCAGATTTTTTAAATAATACAATTTTTGTTGAAAGGGTGGTAAGATGCTGGGGAATATTTCATTTGACGCATACTGGAAGTTTATTACCGATAAAGACAACGAAGGAATGGAAAACAAATGGTTTGATCACGTACCCGACAATACTGAAAATATCTGGGTACCCTCCTGCTGGAACGAGCTCAGGGAGGAATTGCTCTATTATGACGGAACAGCCTGGTACTACAAGACTTTTTATTACCGGGAGAACCCCGAATGGAAAAGGCAGGTGTTATTTTTCCAGGGGGTAAATTACAGATGCGAGGTTTGGCTCAACGGGCGGAAAGCAGGCCGGCATACAGGAGGTTCCACACCCTTTGAGCTGGATGTGACGGATTATCTGAATGTTAACGGGGAAAATCTTATTGCGGTACGCGTTGACAGTACCATCGACAATATGACCTCACCTCCCAAAGGCGTGGATTGGTTCAATTACGGGGGAATATACAGGGAGGTATCACTGGTCGGCACAGGCGGGACCTGGCTGGACGATGTCACAATAACAACAAAGCTCAGCGGCGAAATAGGAGTAAAACTTGATATAGGAAACTATTCTGCTGATCGGGGAGCTGCTTTGGAAATAAAAATATCTGAAAAGGAAGGTACAGAGCCCATACTTGTTTCTTCCCACAATATACTGACCAACATTGAGCTGCTGAAGCTTTTTATACCCGATGTAAAGCTATGGTCTCCGGAGGACCCGTATTTGTATGATTTCGAGCTGATATTGAAAAACAAACATGGTAAAACGATGGATATATGGAAACACAGAATAGGTGTACGTGAGTTTTCAATCAAGGACAGAAAAGTACAGCTGAACGGCAAACCTGTCTTTCTCAGGGGATACTCAAAGCATGAGGACTATCCGCTTATGGGCAGGACTTTTTCACCTGACATCCTCAGAAAGGATTATGAGCTGTGCAGGCAGGGCAATGCCAACTTTTTAAGGCTGTGTCATTATCCGCACCATATCAGGGAGTACGCAATTGCAAGTGAGATGGGAATGCTTGTAATAGCCGAAGTACCTAATGTGAATTTCAAGAAGGAGCAGTTTTCAAATCCTGAACTGATGGAACTGGCCGTAAATCAATTGAAGGAAACCATAAAGTACTATAAAAATGAGACCTGCATAATGTTCTGGAGTCTGTTTATCGAGTGTAAAACCTATGAGGATTCGGCTGTAGATTTTGTACCGAAATATATAAAGCTTGCAAAGGAATTGGATTCTACAAGATTTACCGTACACGCCTCGGACATTCCCACCGAGGACAGAACTTATGAGTTTTTTGACATTATAGGAGTCAACTATTGGCTGGGATGGTATATAAGCCAGACTGTCGAGGAAGGGAGCAGGCTTATGGATACTATTGCAGCAAGGTATCCTGATAAGCCGGTGCTTATAACTTCGGGAGGCTGGGAAGGAATGTTCGGCTTCCACTCATATGCTGCCAAAACCAAGTGGTCCGAGGAGTCACAGGCGGACTATCTTGACGATCTGACCGACATGTATATATCAAAGGATTATATTGTGGGACAGATCGTCTGGACCTTCAACGACTTCAGAGTCAGTCCGTGGGTACTTGAGAGCGGTAATTATGCCCGCTTCAGGCCTATGGGAATAAACCACAAAGGTGTGACGGACTATTTCAGAAGACCCAAACTGGCTTATTACCGCTTGCAGGAGACCTTTAAAAAATGGTCCGGCAAATTATGAGTTGGGGAGTGATTCCATGAACATTTTAATCACCATGCAAAAAGGCAGTGAAAGAGATATTTATTTTCCGGATGAAGTAATCAATGAAATTAAAAAACTTGGAAACGTCTTACTTAATGAAAACAGCAGACCATTTACAGAAAAGGAACTCTGCGAGCGCATAAAGGATATTGATGTATGTATAACCCATTGGGCATGCCCTTCCTTTACGGGAGAAGTTCTGAAAAATGCCGGCAGGTTGAAAATGCTTGCACATGCGGCGGGAAGTGTTGCAGATGTTGCCACCGATATGGTCTTTGAAAAGGGCATAAAAGTATGCAGTGCCAACAGATTAATGGCCAGGTATGTAGCCGAAGGCGTTCTGACATACATGCTTTCAGCCCTGAGGCTTGTCACGGAATACGACAGGGATATGAAAAACCGGGTGGAATGGTCCAGACGTGTTGTGGAAAACCGGACACTTATAGGCGAAAGGATAGGCCTGATAGGGTTGGGGACCATAGGCAGGTATCTCCTGGATTTTCTGAAACCCTTTGATGTGCGGATAAAGCTGTTTGATCCGTATATTTCAAGGGACAGCCTGGCGGGTTATTCAAATGTGGAGCTCTGTCCCCTTGATGAGGTGCTGTCCTGGGGAAATATCATTTCAATACATGCTTCACTGACACAGGAGACAAAAAAATTAATTACTGAAGAAAAATTAAAGCTCATAAGAAACGGCACTCTGTTTGTCAATACCGCAAGAGGACAGATCGTTGATGAAGCTGCACTTGTAAAGGAACTGGAGAGCGGAAGGATCAGGGCAGTACTGGATGTCTACAATAATGAACCTCTGGATGTGAACAGTCCCTTAAGGCGGCTGGAAAATGTCATACTGTTTCCTCATGTGGCAGGAGCACCTGTAAAGGAACAGATGACCTATACCGTTATAGAGGAAATAAAACGGCTGATTCAGAATATTCCTCTGGAGCATGAAATTACCTTTGAAAGGTATAAAATGATGACCAGGGAAAAGGAACAGCAAATATAGGGGGATTCATATGAAAACAGGATTGGCATCGGTTGCATTTCGGCAGCTGAAACCTGCTGAGATAGTGAAGCTGGTTGGTAAGGCGGGTTTGGATGGAATCGAATGGGGCGGGGACATACATGTGCCTTCCGGGGACATCAAACAGGCAAATGAGGTGCTTAAGATGACCATGGACGAAGGTCTGGAAGTGTCTTCCTACGGGTCATACTACAGGCTGGGCTGCGGCCGGGAAAACAAGGACGGTTTTGACAGGATACTTGCAACCGCAGTCCAACTCAAGGCTCCGGTTATCAGGGTATGGGCAGGGAACAGGGCATCTGCCGAAGCAGATGAAGCCTATTGGAATGTGGTTGCGGAAGATGCGTTCAATATTGCCGGACTTGCTCAAAAGTCGGGTGTACAGGTTGCCCTGGAGTACCACGAAGATACACTGACAGATACACCGGGGTCTGCATGCAGGCTGTTAAGGGAAGTCAACAACAGCAATTTGCGCAGCTATTGGCAGACGCATATGGAAACAAGCCCGGCTGAAAGGCTGGAAGAGTTAAGGGACATAGCACCGTGGCTTGTAAATGTCCATATCTTCAGCATGGTAAACAATCAAAGGACAGAGCTAGCAGAAATAGCCGGCGAATGGAAAAAATATATGGAAGTAATATGTAAAATTGATACAGTCAGGTATTGTATGCTTGAGTTTGTTAAAGATAACAGTCCCCAACAGTTTTTTAAAGACGCAGAAACATTAAAATATCTTGTGGGAACACCGGAAAGCATCAGTCAAATTTTATAGCAAAAAGGGGAACGGAGTTATGATCAAATTTGGAACAGGCGGCTGGAGAGCATTGATCGGTGAGGAATTCACCAGGGAAAATGTACAGCTCCTCTCTCAGGCAATGGCAAATATCATAAAAGATCAAAATTGCCAAAACAAAGGTTTTGTTGTTGGCTATGACAGGAGATTTCTGTCGGACAAGGCTGCCAGGTGGATTGCAGAGGTTTTGGCAGGGAATGGGGTAAAGGTGCTTTTTGTAAATGAAATTGCCCCTACACCTTTAATAATGTTTACGGTAAACAGGGCCGAAGCCGAATATGGAGCTGCTGTCACGGCCAGCCATAATCCGGCCGACTACAATGGGATCAAGATATTTACCCGAGGCGGCAGAGATGCAACCGAGGACACTACAAAAGTTATTGAAGACTATATTGCGCGGGTAATAAAAGAGGACATACAGAGTATTGAATTCGGTCAGGGTGTCGACAACGGCAGGATTCAGATTGCAGATCCCTTTAATACATATATCGATACGGTTCTAGGTATGCTTGACATCGAGGCAATCAAAAAAAGAAGGCTGAAAATCCTGTTGGACCCCATGTATGGCGTTTCAAGAACCTGTTTGCAGGCCGTACTTGTAACGGCAAGATGTGAGCTGGATATTATAAATGACAGGCACGACACCCTGTTCGGCGGCAGACTGCCTTCACCCAATACACAGACACTGCAGCGCTTAAGGGATATGGTGGTGGAAAAAGGCTATGACATAGGCATAGGCACAGATGGTGATGCCGACCGTCTGGGTATTATAGACAAAAACGGTGATTTCATTCACCCCAATAACATTCTTGCACTGCTGTACTACTATCTTTTAAAGTATAAGGGTTGGAAGGGCGGAGCAGTGAGAAATCTGGCCACAACCCACCTTTTGGATAAGATAGCCCGTGATTTCGGTGAAGAATGCCATGAGGTTCCTGTGGGCTTCAAGCATATAAGCTCCATGATGGAAGCCCGGAATGCCCTGATCGGAGGAGAAAGCAGCGGGGGACTGACCATTCGGGGACATATAAAAGGCAAGGATGGGATTTTTGCAGCCGGTCTGCTGGTTGAGATGCTGAGCGTTACCGGGAAAAGTTTATCGGATTTGCTAAAAGAAATACACGAAAAATACGGATATTTTCATATGGTGGAAAATGATTTCAGATTCAGCCAGGATAAAAAAACGGAGTTGATGAAAACCCTGTTTACAGACAAACTGCTGCCGGATTTCGGATATGAAGCAGACCGGGTTAGTTATTCCGACGGGGTAAAGGTATATTTCAAAGACGGAGGGTGGATTATTGTCCGCTTTTCAGGAACAGAAAGCCTGCTCAGGGTATTTGCAGAGATGGATAGTGAAGAGAAGGCAAGTATTATCTGTGAAAAAATGAAAGAGTTTTTAAATATATAATTAAGCGGTGGTAAAATGGATTTATTTCAGGGAACAATAGATTACTTTTCCGAACAATATTTTAAGTTGAAAACCAATTCTTCATATGCCGAAAAATACAAAATGCCCGGAGATGTATATGCAATCGGCGATTATATAATCAGTATTCCCCGTGACGACGGAGACAGCAGGTATCCGTACGGAAAAGGCGGCTTTAATTTCTGGGCGTATACCTCGGGTTATATGCACTGCAATGAAGGGCTGTTTTCTCCGTTTTTAAAGGCAAATGAGGGAAAAGAACCCAAAATAGCTTTTTTTGCCGGTTTTCCCGGTGACAGTGAAAATTATCAGGTCATTTCTCTGCTGCCGGTACCTTTCATAGAAAACAATTCCGGGAAAAAAGTTGAGAGATATACGGTTTTTACCAGGAGCTGCACTTATTATGTCACTGAAACGGATGATATGAAGTTTGCAGTCAGGGTATTTGTGGATGAAGCCAACAGGATGTTTTTTTCAGTACTTATCCGCAACTCGACCGCACAAAACAGGCAGCTGTTTGTATCGGCATATCTCAACCCCTTTCTTTCGCACAATATCAACGAGAATGACGAAAACAAATGGTTTCGGGAGATCAGGTACATTGAAGACATTAATGAAGAAGGCGGCAATGAAAAGGACAGGCTGGGAAGCTTTATAATAAAGGTGAATGAAGATCTGGACAGAACTACGTCGGTATCCAATATAGGTGTGGTCCTTAGAAATATCCAGCCGGATCAAAACAGCCGGCTAACCCGGCACCAGGAGACTACTTCGCGCTACCAGTTTGTGGGAGGCAGCAGAAGCAGCCTGCATACTCCCGCTGCACTCAGGTCGGGCAGCTTTGGAACTCCCAGACATATATGTACCTTTACCGAAACAGGGATTATAGGGGATATACTTCATCTTGATATGGGCAGGCACGGGCAGGTAAGATATGAGCTGTCCCTTGACTTTTTAAAGCATTGCAGCGATGATACCGGAGCTGCGGAACTGTTTGAAAAAAGAATAACCGGAGAGAAGCTGGACACAAAAATTGAAGAGAGTGAAATGCAGGAGAAGGAAAACGGAGGACTGTTGAGCTGCCGGGTTGGAGAAACAGTGGAGGGTCCTGTAAAGGATACTGTTTTCAACACTTTTTTTGAGCACCTGAAAAAGCAGGTTGAATTTTGTTCTCTGATAAAAGGATATGTGCAGCTGTTTGAAGGCTCCTTGATAGGTATACGGGATGTTTTCCAGGCAGTTGAAGGCTTGCTTTTCTGGAACCCTGCAGCTGCACGTGAAAAAATGCTGGAGGCCCTTGGCTTTATTTCCCCTGACGGCAGATGCCCAAGACAATATACACTTCCGGTCAGAGAGGGCACTGCTCCCAAAATGGACCTGAGGCCGTTTATCGACCAGGGAGTATGGGTCATATCCACCATTACAACCTACCTGAAATTCACAAATGATTTTGAATTTCTTAATAAAGAATGCGGATATTATGAAATAGTTGATGAGAAAAAGTCACTTGTGAAAAAAAGCAGTATTCGAGACAGTGTATTGGAGCATCTTCTTAAAATAATGAATTATCTGCTGTCCAACAGGGACTTTGAAGGAACAGGTTGCATCAGAGCCCTATACGGCGATTGGAATGATGCTCTGGATGGTTTGGGCGTCAGCAGCGGCCCGGAAAAGGAATACGGGACAGGGGTAAGCGTTATGGCCACCCTTCAGGTATATCAAAATCTGCAGGAGATGCTTGAAATACTGAATAAAATCAATTCGAGCAAATATTTCTCACAAATAACCTCCTATAAAACCGCTCTCCGGGCACTTGAAAATGCATTGCAGGAATATGCAATTGTCACCGGGGATAATGGAGAAAAGCGTATAGTGCACGGGTGGGGGGACAAGAGATCATATATTGTGGGAGGATTTAATGATCCCGATGGTAAATCCAGAGTGGGATTAACCTCAAATGCTTTCTGGATATTAAGTAAAATGTACCAGCTTGATCCGGGCATTAAGGATACCATACTGGATGCATTTAATAAATTGGACGGCAAATACGGTTATAAAACCTTTGACCCATTTTTCGGTTCCCATGCCCAGGGTGTGGGGCGTATCAAAAAGCTTCCTCCCGGTACTGCCGAAAACGGGGCTGCCTACATACATGCATCCGCCTTTGCAGTAATGGCACTTTTCCGCATAGGCTGCTCCGGGGAGGCATGGCAGCAATTGTTTAAGTTGCTGCCGTTTACCCATGAAAAGATATCCTGTTCACCCTTTGTGATGCCCAATTCCTACGGATATAATCCAGAAAAACAGATTGACGGCCAATCAATGCAGGACTGGCAGACAGGCAGTTCAAATGTAGTTCTGAAAACCTTGATAAGATATGTATTCGGGCTTGAGCCTGAATTTGGCGGGCTTTGGATTCAACCCGCCGGACAGCTTCCATTTAAAGAATTTAACTTTCAGATAACAGTTAAAGGCTGCAGGATAAATATTTTATATAGAAACAGCGGAAACGGAAATAGAAAATACGTTGTGAACGGAAATAATAGGGAAGGGGTCCATGACGATATTATGATGTTGAAAAAGCTGTGGATTTCCGACACTGAATTGGAGATAAAATCTCTTAAAATATACGTGGAAGATTAGCGTATTGATAAGTTAACGCGTTGTGCTAATTAATTTAATTTATACTTTACCTGTACGCACCCAAAACAATTGCGAAAATTGTATCGCCTCATTTAAAGCGGTGTTGCCGTCGCTCAAACTCGACCTCCTGTCTCGATTTGAAGCTCAAAGCAACGTCCTGTCGCTTTGCCGGCAAAACCACTTTACCTTCATCGACAATTTACCGCAATTGTTTTTAACTGTGCATTTTATTTCATGAAGTTGTACTCGTGTACCAGTTGATTTTGATTAAATCTATCTGTAAAGCAAAAACAAAATTTCAATCAGCACAACGCGTTAAATTCATTTCATTTTGTTGACAGTAAATTAATAATAGTATATAGTGGTTTTATATAGAACCACTATTATTTTTGCCAATTGGGAGGTGCGTTTGTGGATATAATCGATGCCTTGATGCAAGCCGGTTTCACCAGACATGAGTCCATGCTTTATGTGACACTGTGCAGAGAAGGTGAGCTTACAGGATATGAAGCTTCCAAATTAACAGGTATTCCAAGATCAAACGCATATCTCGGACTTGCAGGTCTCTCCGATAAGGGCGGTGCTTACAGGATCAACGGCGAAGCAGCCAGATATACTGCTGTAGACCCTGAAGAACTGGTTCGGAATTTAAAAAGAAAATTTGACGGGGTAATGAAGGTTATTCAGGAGGAAATCCCTCAGATTAATGCTTCGGGCGATAGTTTTGTCACAATAAAAGGTACCCGGCAGATACTTGATAAAATGAAAAATCTGATACTTCAGGCACAAAAAAGGGTATATATCTCCACATCGAGAGAGCAGCTTGAGTTTGTTATGGATGAACTTTCCGATGCCAGGGACAGAGGGCTGAAGGTGGTAATAATAACTTCCGAGCAGCCCGGAACCGAAGGCATGATTTGTTATATCTCCAATAAGCAGTCCGGAAGTGTACGGCTCATTACCGACTCGGAAAATGTCCTGACGGGTCAGCTTAACGGAACAAATCCTACAAGCCTGTTTTCAAGGAACTCAAACATGGTGGACCTGATCAAGGATTCCCTTACTAATGAGATAAGACTTATAAATATAAATACTAAACAATAACGGAGGCATGTTATGACTGAATACTATTCAACTAAAATGAAATTTTTCGGGAACTCGGACCCTGAGAAGCTGATAAAGGAATTTGGAAGTCCTTTATATGTGTATAATGAAAAAATATTGAGGCAAAAGTGCAGAGACATGAAAAATTTAGTGGATTACCCTCACTTTGTCCCCAATTATTCCATTAAGGCAAATTCCAATCTGCACATTATAAAAATCATAAGGGAAGAGGGCTTGAGAGCCGATGCCATGTCGGCCGGTGAAATCAGGCTTTTGCTCCATGCAGGCTACAAGCCTGAAGAGTTGTTCTTTGTGCCGAACAATGTTTCGAAGGACGAACTTAAGTATGCAGTTGACAATGGAGTCCTGGTAAGTGTGGATTCACTCTCACAGCTGGAGCTGCTGGGTAAAATAAATCCGGGAGGAAAGGCCGCCGTAAGATTTAATCCGGGCGTGGGTGCAGGACACCACGAAAAGGTTGTAACTGCCGGCAAGAAAACCAAATTCGGGGTTAATATTGACTGTGTACCACAGGTTAAGGAGATTGCAAATAAATATAATCTTAAAATTTCAGGAATTAACCAGCATATAGGCTCACTGTTCATGGAGGGTGATTCATATATTGAAGGTGTGAAATCGATACTCTCGGTAGCCGAGCAGTTTGAGGACATAGATTTTGTGGATATGGGCGGAGGTTTCGGAATACCCTACAGGAAGCAGGAGGGGCAGGCGGCGCTTGACCTGTCAGGCTTCAGGGAAAAACTGTCGGCTGTTCTTGTACAGTGGACTGAAAAATATGGGAAGAAAATATTATTCAAGTCCGAACCCGGCCGGTATATCGTCGCTGAAAGCGGAATACTGCTTGGTACGGTGTATGCAACCAAGAGCAACTACGGGAACACATATGTAGGGACAGATTTAGGATTTAACGTACTTGCAAGACCCGTTATGTATGATTCCCATCATGACATTGAGGTATATAGGAACGGACAGCCACGGAATCAGGGTGCCACCGGGGAGGTAACCGTTGTAGGCAATATATGTGAAACCGGAGATATTATCGCAAAGCACAGGAAGCTCCCCGAGATAGAAGAAGGGGATATATTGGGAATCATGGATGCGGGTGCCTACGGTTTTGCCATGAGTTCAAACTACAATATGAGGCTGCGTCCTGCCGAAGTCATGATAAAGGAGAACGGGGAGGCAATACTGATCAGACGAAGGGATACCTTTGAAGATCTTATTGCACCATTTAATGTTTAAAGCATAGTAGAGGAGATTTTTACATGAGTAAGATAAGAATTGGAATAGTAGGATACGGAAACGTAGGCAGAGGAGTTGAGGCTGCCATAAAGCAAAATCCGGACACTGAACTTGCAGCTGTTTTTACAAGAAGAGCTGCCGATAGCTTTTCATTAAACACGCCTGGTGCAAAGGTAGTTAATATAAGTAGGGCAAAGGATTATGCAAATGACATCGATGTGATGATCCTCTGCGGAGGTTCTGCAACAGACCTGCCTGAGCAGGGACCGGAATTTGCTTCAATGTTCAATATTGTTGACAGCTTTGATACACATGCCAAAATACCTGAATATTTTGAAAAGGTAAACAAGGCAGCTGCCATTTCCAAAAAGACCTGTATAATTTCTGTGGGCTGGGATCCCGGTTTGTTCTCAATGATCAGAATGCTTTCAGGCGCCATACTGCCTGTGGGAAATGACTATACTTTCTGGGGCAGGGGTGTAAGCCAGGGTCATTCAGATGCAATCAGAAGAGTGGCGGGAGTTAAAAACGGTATTCAATATACTATCCCGATTGATAAAGCTGTTGAAAGTGTAAGAAATGGCAGCAATCCTGAATTGACAACAAGGCAGAAGCATTTGAGAGAGTGCTTTGTCGTTGCTGAAGAAGGTGCAAATAAGGCCGGGATTGAGGCTGACATAAAGAACATGCCAAACTATTTCTCTGATTATGAAACGACAGTTCACTTTATTACCGGGGAAGAGCTAAAGAAAAACCATTCAAAAATGCCTCACGGCGGATTTGTATTCAGAAGCGGTAAAACAGGTAACGATAACTCCAATAATCAGATCATAGAATTTTCGTTAAAGCTTGACAGCAACCCTGAGTTTACGGCAAATGTGCTGGTGGCATTTGCCAGGGCGGCTGTAAGAATGAACAGGGAAGCAAACACAGGGGCAAAAACTGTATTTGATGTTCCGCTGTCATATTTGTCACCGGCCAGCAACCTGGAATTAATAAAAAAACTGCTGTAAGCGGGATAAAAATTTAACCAATATGTGAACAAAATCCATATCATTGCCATAGTATATAATGATATCCTATAAACTTACTTGTAAAATTTAGGAGGCAATATATGAGAGGTTCTGTTCTGGAGAATTTAACCTGGGAGGGCAACAGCAAAAAAATGTTTGCTCTGGTTATGGATGCTGTTCCTTCAATTTTTTCAGGTTTGGTTAAACATGAAATTGAAGATTGGATAGTTAAAAATAATGTCAATGTAGTAACTGAGGACTTATGCTTGAAAATGTTTAAAGAGAAAGCTCCTAAGGGTATGATAGAAAAATTAACTCCAAAACTTGAGAGCTTAAAAACCAAATAAAAAAGGAGTGGCACAACACTCCTTTTTTTTATTTTGGTACAAAAAGACACTTATATCGATACGGCTGATACTGCCCGGGTAGTGCCTGTTTCTGTCATATGACTCTGACTGTTTTCACTCCGTCGATAGCCTTTATCTTTTCTATGACTTCCTCATTCAGGTCGCCTTCTATATCAATTACGTTATAGCCGATGGTATCCTTGTGACGTGTCAGCATATCTGCAATGTTGATCTTATATGCGGCAAGGATGGTGGTCATCTGACCTATCATGTTGGGGATGTTGCGGTGAACTGTAATTATCCTGGTCTTGTCGGTGGGTGTCATGTCACAGTCGGGGAAGTTCACAGAGTTTTTGATCATACCTGTCTCCAGATAGTCCCTCATCTGATTGACGGCCATAACTGCGCAGTTTTCCTCCGATTCGGGAGTAGAGGCTCCAAGATGCGGTATTGCTATTATTTCATCAATACCAAGCAGTTCATCCTCCGGGAAGTCGGTTACATAGCAGGCAACAGTGCCGTTGCCTATGGCCTCCAGCAAATCCTTATTGCATACAAGTCCGCCTCTGGCAAGGTTTATGATTCTTATACCCTTCTTCATGATCTCAAATTTTTCTTTATTCAGAGTATTTTTGGTTTCGTTGGTCAGAGGCACATGAATTGTTATATAGTCACAGGTGGACAGGAGATGGTCCAGACTGGTAGCCCTGATAACCGAGCTTGACAGTCCCCATGCGGCCTTTACCGAAATATACGGATCGTATCCCATAACCTCCATGCCCAGGGATACACAGTCATTGGCAACCATTACGCCTATGGCACCAAGGCCTATTACGCCTATTTTCTTATTCATGAGCTCGGGTCCCTCAAACTGGGACTTTCCCTTTTCAACCAGCTTTGGAACTTCATCACCCTTACCCTTCAGGGTTTGAGCCCATTCTATACCCTTTGTGATTTTTCTTGAAGCAAGCAGGAGGGAGGCAATGACCAGTTCTTTAACTCCGGTGGAGTTTGCACCCGGAGTGTTGAAAACTACTATGCCCCTCTCGGTGCATTTTTCAATGGGAATATTGTTCACTCCCGCACCTGCTCTGGCAATGGCCTTGAGATTTTTGGGGAGTTCCATTTCCAGCATATTCGCACTTCTTACAAGTATACCGTCGGGATTGACTTCCTCGTTACATATCTCGTAGTTTTCGGCCGGCAGCAGTTCCAATCCGCAATTGGCGATTTTATTCAACATTTGTATCTTGTACATAGTGATCCATCCTTCCATGCAATTACATGCAATTATTTGTTTTCCAGCTCAAATTTCTTCATGAACTCAACCAGTTTTATAACACCTTCAACAGGCATGGCATTGTAGATGCTTGCCCTCATACCGCCTATGAGACGGTGGCCGCGAAGAGTGCTGAGACCTGCCTGTTCAGCCTCCTTTATGAACTTTTCATTCAGTTCGTCTGTCGGAGCAGCAAAAGGAATGTTCATTAATGATCTGTCCTTCTTGTTTACCTTGTTTACAAACATCTCCGACTCATCAAGGAAATTATAGAGGATAGCTGCTTTTTCATTATTGATTTTCTCAATGGTCTTAACACCGCCCATGTCGTCCAGCCATTTGAACACCAGGCCGGCAACATAGATACTGTAGCAGGGCGGAGTATTGTAAAGGGATTTTTCTTTGGAATGTGTTTCATATCTCAGCATGGTAGGCGTAATGTTCAGATGCTTGCCTATCAAGTCATTTTTTATTATGACTATGGTAAGTCCGGCCGGACCGAGGTTTTTCTGGGCGCCGGCATAAATAAGGCCAAACCTGCTGACATCAATTTCCCTGGACATTATTTCACTTGACATATCGGCAACAAGAGGAATATTGCCGGTTTCAGGGAAACTCACAAAGCGTGTGCCTTCAAGTGTGTTGTTACTGGTGATGTGAACATAGTCCACATCTTCTGAAAGCTTGTAGTCTTCCGGGATATATGTGAATTTTGCTTCTTCGGAAGAAGCGATAACATTTGCCGTACCGTAAAGTTTTGCTTCGGAGATAGCCTTCTTGGACCAGTTTCCGGTATTGATAAAATCAGCCTTCCTGTATTTACTGAAAAGGTTCAGCGGTATCATGGAAAACTGTGTTGAAGCTCCGCCCTGCAAAAATAATACCGAATAGGAATCGTCTATTTTCATCAGCTTGCGAAGGAGACTTTCAGCATTTTCAATTATGGAAGTGTACACTTTTGACCTGTGGCTCATTTCCATCACAGACATGCCTGTACCATTGTAATCTAACATTTCTTCGGCAGCTTTGACCAAAACAGGTTCCGGCAGCATTGAGGGGCCAGCAGAAAAATTATAAACTCTGTTCATAAAAACACTCCTTTATTTATTATAAAAATATTTAAAGGCCAAATCTGTGTGATTTGACCTCCGAATTGCAAAGAAAAGCAAAATAAAACTATTATAAAAATAGCTATAATGCGTACTCTGTCCTTTTGCCTGAGAGATTGACGGAATTATCCGTACTGCCCCTTCGGCGCCAACATTGGTCTCTCCAGAGATCCGTCCTGATGAAGTCCTCTTTTACCTGAGAGTGCTACTCCTTCGGTGCCCTTTGCCATGCAAAAGGAACTCTCCTCCATCAATCATCCGACACTATTAAATTAATTTATTACTATATATTATAGTTCTTGTTATAAGGAGAGTCAAGAAAAACAATTACTTTATCTTTCCAAGGATCTTGATCAACGGCGGAATTGTGTCCATCAATAACTCAATATCCTCATCGCTGAGAGACGAAAGTTTTTCAGAGACTAGCTCAACGGTTTCCTGCTTTTTCTGTTTTAGAGTGTTAAAGGCTTTTTCAGTGGCCTTGATATTGATAATACGCCTGTCGTTGGGATCGTCGTATCTGACAGCATAACCTTCGGAAATCAGGTTGTCTATAATAGGTGTCATATTGGGCTTTGATATTTCAAGATCATTGGCAATTTTCGATACGGGACTGGGACCGTTGGTGGTCAGGTAAAAAATTACTTTCATATGAGAAGGCGGTACCGACAGCCCTTTTAACATAATGCTCCGGTTTATCATTTTATGATTTAATGACAGAAACAAAAAAAACATGTTATTTGATATTTCAAGCAAAGCTTCCTTGGTAAACATCTCTAAAACTCCCTTTCCGTTGATAACAAAAATTATATAATTTTAATAAGACTTAGTAACAAGTTAAGCGTATATTATAGTTAGTCTTTAGCTTGTTAATTAAGTGGCAATACTTTCTGTATGTATTATAAATTGCTGAACCTGATACAGGAAAAATATTTGATATCATTATTATAATACACTATTTATAATAATTATACAATCAAAATTATTATTGACATATAATAGTTATGTATTTATAATTAAATAGGTTCTGAAAATTAATGGTCTTTGACTTGAATTGATATGTTACAGACTACTACTAAATTTGCTGCTTTTTAAAGAAGGAAGGAGTAATTCATGGGTAAGATATTGAAACATTTGAAGCCGCATGTTGCAGCCATTATTGGAATAATAGCCTTTTTACTTTTGCAGGCGGTGTGTGACCTGTCACTCCCCGACTATATGTCCAATATTGTTAATGTGGGTATTCAACAGAATGGTATTGAAAATGCAGTTCCCGATATGATCAGAAAAAGTGAAATGGATAAACTGACCTTTTTCATGAACGATGCGGATAAAAAATTGGTACTCGACAATTATACATTGGTCGAAAAGTCTAATATCTCTCAGGAGGATTTAGACAAGTACTCAAAAAAATATCCTGAAATAAAAAATAACGATGTATATAAGCTTAATGACATTGAAAAAGAAACTACCGATAAGTTGATTGAAGCCTTTAGCAAGCCGGAATTAATGGCTTACACGCTGGAAACGAAGGGTATTGCAGCCTTCCAGGAGGCCGGCAATGAAGGTAATGACCAGTTTTCAAAGAGTCTGGCACAGCTTCCGAAGGACACAGATCCGTTTGCACTTTTGGCAAAATTGCCTCCGGAGCAGCTTAAGGCCATGCAAAGTGCCATTGATAAGAAATTTGAAGCAATGCCGGGCAGTATCATAAGCCAGGGTGCCGTAGTCTATGTAAAGGGTGAATACGAAGCTCTCGGCAGGGATACGGGAAAAATGCAGTCCAACTTTATACTGCTTGCCGGATTAAAAATGCTGGGTGTCGCACTTGCAGGCATGATTGCCGCAGTACTTGTGGGACTGCTGGCAGCCAGAGTGTCGGCTGGCCTTGGCAGAAGCCTGAGAAAGAATGTATTTGAAAATGTTGTTGAATTTTCAAATACCGAATTTGACAAGTTCTCAACTTCATCGCTTATAACCAGATGCACCAACGATATTCAACAGGTGCAGATGTTCATGGTAATGTTCCTGAGACTGGTATTTTACGCTCCCATCCTTGGGATAGGCGGCTTCCTGAAAGCAATGCACACAGACACTTCCATGTCCTGGGTAATAGGTGTTTCAGTTCTTGCCATACTCAGCCTGGTGCTTGTAATGTTTGCAGTGGCAATTCCAAAGTTCAGGAGCATCCAGAAGCTTATCGACAAGCTGAACCTGGTTACGCGTGAGTCCCTGACAGGTATGCTGGTAATCAGAGCTTTCGGCACACAGAAGAAGGAAGAGGAGAAATTTGAGAAGGCCAATTCAGACTTAACAAATACAAACCTTTTTGTAAGCAGGATCATGACGGCAATGTTTCCGTTAATGATGCTCATACTCAACGGCGTAACGCTGTTGATAGTCTGGGTGGGTTCACACCAGGTGGATATGGGAAATATGCAGGTCGGTAATATGATGGCCTTCATGCAGTATGCAATGCAGATCATATTTGCTTTCCTTATGATTTCAATGGTTTCCATTACGCTGCCCCGTGCGTCGGTTTCAATCAACCGTATAGCAGAAGTAATCAATACAAAGGGCTCCATACTGGATCCAAAGAGCAAAAAGGAATTTAACAAGAGCTTAAAGGGCAAGGTTGAATTCAGGGATGTGGCATTTAAATATCCCGGAGCTGAAGATGAAGTACTTTCAGATATAAGCTTTACGGCAAATCCGGGTGAAACCGTTGCATTCATAGGCAGTACCGGAAGCGGCAAATCCACGCTTATAAACCTTATACCGCGTTTCTACGATGTTACGGCAGGTCAGATACTGGTTGACGGTGTTGATATAAGAGAAGTACCGCAGAAGGAATTGAGAGAAAGAATCGGTTATGTTCCTCAAAAGGGAATTCTTTTCTCAGGTACAATTGAAAGCAACCTGAAATATGGTTTGGAATCGGCAGGTGAAGAAGATCTGAAGCTTGCGGCCGATATTGCTCAGGCGACGGAATTTATAAGCGAAAAAGAAGACGGCTATAAAACAGAAATAGCACAGGGCGGTACAAATGTATCGGGAGGTCAGAAACAGAGATTGTCAATTGCAAGAGCTTTAGTCAAAAAGCCGGAGATATTCATATTCGACGACAGCTTCTCGGCACTTGACTATAAAACCGATGCAGCTCTTAGAAAGGCCTTGAAGGCTAAAACTCAAGGGGTTACAGCAATGATAGTCGCTCAGAGAATCAGTACCGTTATGAATGCTGATAAGATCCTGGTTCTGGACGAAGGCAAGGTTGTTGGTATGGGTACACACAGGGAACTCCTTGCAAACTGCGAGGTTTACCAGCAGATAGCTCTATCACAGCTGTCAAAGGAGGAATTGGCATGAGTAAAAATGAAAATGTAAAACAACATGCTTCCAGAAGAGGAGGCCGCGGTCCCATGGGCGGCGGTCAAATGGGTATGAAGGTTGAGAAGCCTAAAGACTTCAAGGGGACTATGAAAAAGCTGTTAACATATATTAAGCCGTTCATACCCCGTATAATAATTGTATTTATATTTGCCATTGGAAGCGTAATAGTGGGAATAAGAGGTCCAAAGATCCTTGGAGATGCAATATCAAAACTTTATGAAGGTTTGGTCGGCAAGGCTGCCGGCAGTTCAATAGACTTTGACTTTATTGGAAGAACATTAATATATTTGATTGTATTATATGCTGCAAGCTCTTTGTTTTCCTTTATCGGCGGCTATATAATGTCGGGTGTTGCTCAAAAAATATCCTACAACCTCAGAAGAGAGATTGCCGAGAAAATAAACCGTATGCCTCTCAAATACTTTGACAGGATGACACACGGAGAGGTATTGTCAAGGGTTACCAACGATGTTGATACTGTGAGCCAGACCCTGAATCAGAGTTTGTTCCAGATGATAACCTCCTTTACAATGCTCATAGGAGCACTTGTGATGATGCTGACAATCAGCTGGATGATGACTCTGGTATCAGTGACAATCGTTCCTCTGTCAATAATATTCATAGGTATAATTGTCAAGCAGTCACAGAAATATTTCAAAACCCAGCAGGAATCTCTTGGACAGGTGAATGGGCATGTCGAGGAGATTTTCAGCGGACACAACATAATGAAGGCCTTTAACGGAGAGAAAAAGGCGGTAGAAAAGTTTGACAGCATTAACGACCAGCTCCATAAATCGGCATGGAAATCACAGTTTCTCTCAGGTATGATGTTCCCCATCATGGGCTTCATAGGCAATATCGGCTATGTGCTTGTAACCATTCTTGGAGGCTGGCTTACAATAAAAGGTACTATAAAGGTTGGTGATATCGTTTCTTTTATTCAGTATGTGAGGAATTTCCAGCAGCCTATAGGGCAGGCGGCCCAGGTTGCAAATATTCTGCAGTCAACGGCTGCAGCTGCGGAAAGGGTTTTTGCCTTCCTGGATGAGGCTGAAGAGCCAAAAGATACCCAAAACCCGGCAAGTACTGAAAATGTAAAGGGTGAGGTTGAATTTAAAAACGTCCATTTCGGATATAACCCTGAAAGTATAATAATCAATGATTTTTCGGCCAGCATCAAGCCGGGTCAGAGGGTGGCCATTGTCGGACCGACCGGTGCAGGGAAAACAACAATTGTAAAACTGCTTATGCGTTTCTATGACCTCAACAGCGGGGACATATTTATTGATGGTGTAAATTCAAAGGACTTCAGGAGAAATGATTTAAGAGATATGTTCGGCATGGTGCTCCAGGACACCTGGCTGTTTAACGGTACAATAATGGAAAACATCCGTTACGGAAGACTGGATGCCACTGACGAAGAGGTAATAAAGGCTGCAAAGGCCGCACATGCCCACCACTTCATCAAGACACAGCCCGATGGATATAATATGGTTCTCAATGAAGAGGCCAGCAATGTGTCCCAGGGTCAGAAGCAGCTTTTGACCATCGCACGCGCCATACTGTCAGACCCGAAGATACTGATACTGGACGAAGCAACCAGCTCGGTCGATACCAGAACCGAGGTTCTTATACAGAAGGCTATGGAAAATCTGATGAAAGACAGAACAAGCTTTATAATAGCACACAGGCTTTCAACCATAAGAGATGCGGATTTGATACTTGTAATGAAAAACGGAGATATTGTTGAGCAGGGTACACATGGAGAATTGCTGTCTTCGGGCGGTTTCTATGCTTCACTGTACAACAGCCAGTTTGAAGAGGCAGAGGCTTCGTAAAAGAGAAAGATAAACAGGATTGCCAAACAAATTGTCAATACTTAAGGCGCCAGGTCATAAACGACTTGTGCGCCTTTTGGTTGTTATAGTTGCCAAAGGAGTTTACTTATTGTTTTTAGGAAAACTGAAGTAGAAGGAAGCTCCATTGTCTGTTTCACCTGTCATCCAGGCCTTTCCGTTATGCCGTTTCAATATCCTCTGGCATATGGACAGCCCAACGCCCGAGCCTTCAAACTCTTTTGAGGAATGCAGCCTCTGAAATACCTGAAAGAGTCTTGAGGAGTATTTCATATCGAAACCGGCTCCGTTATCTCTTATGCAAAATATATAATCATACTGGTGCTCGGTGTATTCAACGGATATCTCGGCCCGCTGCCGCCGGGCAGTGTATTTAAGTGAATTTGACAATATGTTGGTTACAAGTATTCCAAGCATGATGCCGTCACCTGTTATTTCGGGAAGCCGGGGCATATCCAGTACTGCTGTCCGTTCAGGCTGTGCCAGCATAAGTTCATCAAAAACACTTTGTATCAAATTATTCAGATTTATTGGTTCCAACTTCATATCCATTTCACACATGCGGGAGAATTCCAGAAGATGGTTTATGATTGCCGTGAGTTCGGTGGACTTTTTTTGTATGTTTTTTATCAGGCTGTTTCCGTCATCTCCCAATTTATCATAGTAATCAAGGGAAAGATATTCTATGAGTTTGCTGATTGACAGGAGAGGTGCCTTAAGGTCGTGGGCTATGGAATAGCAAAAACTGTCAAGCTCCCTGTTGGCAAGATATAGAGATTCGGTTTGTTCCTTAAGTTTGATATGAGTGTTCACTCTGGCAAGCAGCTCGGTTGCGTTGAAGGGTTTTGTTACATAATCCTGTGCGCCTGATTCAAAACCTTTCTTTATACTTTGTTCATCATCACTTGAAGTGAGAAATATGACCGGTATATTTTTAAACTCATCATTTTGCTTTATAATTCTGCACATTTCAAAACCGTCTATTTCAGGCATAAAAATATCCAGAAGGATCAAATCCGGCTTTTGCCGTTCCAGCAGTTTGAGTGCTGCTTCACCCTTTGTGGAAACTCGAACCTTGTAATTGTTGTTTTTCAATACCAGCATGGCCATTTCAATCTGTTCGGGAGTATCGTCAACTATCAGGATTTCGTATTTATCAATTGCGCTGCCTCTGTTCATTTAATACAGTCTCCTTAATAATATAATCGGTTTCGGTAGATGCAAGAAATAAAACCATGTAAAACATTTTATAATAATTAATTAAAGTAGTCGACAGGAAATTCTGAAGCTTGTATAATTAATATAATTAAAAATCAGAACGGCAACGGCGCTAGGTTATTGCACATTTGCATTGACTTGAGCGCTTTTTTCGTTTTTATCCGATAGGATGATGTATACGGCAGGAGGTGATACGCTTGAAATCCCGGATAGCAATAAAACAATCGACAATAAGCAGTCTTATACTTGGAATCTTTTTTTTAATATCTGTTTTACTCATCGGAAGCATTGTTTATATGCGCTCCAGTATAGAGTCGGAGCAGGAGGCCGAACGGCGGAGGATGGAATTTAAACAGCTGGGCATGGATCTGGCAGACGCTTCCGATTATCTGACAGATGAGGCGCGTAAATATGCCATCACTACCGATATATTGCACCTCCAGAAATATTGGGAGGAGATCAATGATACACAGACAAGGGACAAGGTAATATTAAAGGTAAAAGAATTGGAATCTCCCGAAGAAGAACTGGAACTGCTGGCAAATGCAAAGCAGCATTCCGATGCTCTTGTAAATACTGAAAGAAGGTCCATGAGGCTGGTGCTGGAGGCCTTGAAGGTACCGGAGAAGGATATGGTGCCCGAGGTGGCATCCTTCGGGCTGGAGCCGGAGGACAGAAAACTTGGAGATGCAGAAAAACTGAATAAGGCCAGAGAGATAATGTTTGATTCCCAATATGACGCCGATAAAAAAGACATCATGGATCCCATAGCCAAATTTCAGGAGGTCATGAATGCACGACTGGAAAACGAACTGGAAGCAGCAAGGGATGCCACCTCCACAGCTGCTGCGGTGCAGATAGTGCTGGCCCTGATAATAATCGGTGCCATAGCCGTACTGATCAGCATTCTTTTCAAATATGTTACCAACCCCATAAACAGCTATACCAAGCTGCTAAGAAAATTTTCCTTTGAGGATGACAGGTTCAGCCTCAATCCTGAAGGGACATTGGAGCTGCAGCAGCTGGCAAATACATTTAATGAACTGTATTTTTCCTTTCATGATGAGCTTCAGAAGAGAATGGAAGCCGAAAAAACCATGAGAGCAGCAAAAGAAGAGGCCGAACTTGCAAATAATGCAAAAAGCGAATTTCTGGCCGGCATGTCCCATGAGATAAGGACGCCGTTGAATACCATAATAGGCTATCAGTTTCTGCTGAACGATACATATCTTGAAACAAGACAAAAAGAGTACAGTGATAAAATCGGGATGGTTGCCAATAATTTATTGGGCCTGATCAACGGTATATTGGATTTTTCAAAAATTGAGGCAGGCAGAATGTTTCTGGAGGAGGTAGAATTTGACATAGTAAAGGCAGTTCAGGATATATACGGTATGGTGGGTGTGGAAGCCGCAAAAAAGGGACTTGAACTAAGTTTAAATATAAATGACCATATTCCCGGGGTGCTGTCGGGTGATGTCACAAGGGTAAAGCAGGTAATACTGAACCTGCTGTCAAATGCCATAAAATTTACCGAAAAGGGTTCAATAACCATCAGTCTGGATTATATACCCATTGAAGATGACCGGATAATTGCCTCTATAAGTGTAAAAGACACCGGCATAGGGATATCGGAAGCACAGCAAAAAATTATTTTTGATCATTTTACACAGGGAGATGCTTCTATCACAAGAAAATATGGAGGTACCGGTCTCGGTCTGGCAATCAGCAAAAGCATAGCCGAATTGATGAACGGGGCAATAAGTGTTGAAAGCGAAGAGGGAAAGGGCTCCTGTTTTGTATTTACAGCGCAGCTTGAAGTAGTTACAGGCAAAGCTCTTCTCAGGGGGGAAATGGAGAAAAATCTTTCCGAAAGGGCTTTTGAAGACAAAAAGATACTTTTGGTGGAGGATAATGCTATCAACCTTCAGATGACGGGAGAAATATTGAAGGTTCTGGGTTTCCGGACTTATACGGCTGCCGGCGGACATGCCGCAATACAGCTTGTAAAAGAGAATTTGTTTGATGTTATACTTATGGATATACGTATGCCAGATATGGACGGATATGAAACAACAAAAACCATAAGGGAGCTTGAAACAGGAAGGAATACCGTGATAATTGCTCTTACCGCAGACGCAGTTGACGGTGTCGAGGAAAAGGCAAAGCTGGCAGGAATGAACGGCTTCCTGACCAAACCCTTGTATCCCGCAGAGCTTTCAAGAATGATAAAAAAGTTTACAGGTACCGGTGACGACGGGGCGGAAGATTCCGGCTATACATATGATACTGGCTATAAGGAGATTTACAGTTATGAACCGGCATATTCCGTTTTTGAAAAGGGAGCGGCAAAACTTGGGGGAAACAGGAAAAAATATGCCGGGATCCTCAAGCAGTTTATCGATGGGCACAAATGGGACGGAGAGCAAATACAGGATTTGTTTAAAGCAAAAAATTTTACTGCAATGGGAGATATGGTTCACAAGCTCAAGGGTTTGACAGGAAATCTTGGCGCAACAGGATTGTTCGGGCTTTGCAGGGATCTGGAAAAAATCATAAAAGGAGACAGGCTTGACCAGCAGGTTGAGAACCTGATAATTGGTATCATGGAAGGGCTGCACAGGTTGTGCGATGAGGCTGCCGGGTATACGGGCAGTCAAACAGAAGGAATTAAAGAAGATTCATTAGAAACTGCAGGCAGTTTCCATGAAATTATAACTACTCTTCATAATTACGTGGTCATTGCTGACTCCGATGCAAAAGATTACTTTGAGGAAAACCAAAGGGTTTTAATGAAAAACATTGACGAAGGTACTTATCTGGAGCTCAGGAAGTCCATAGTGGCGTTTGATTTTGAACAGGCTGAAATTTATCTGAACATGATAACTGCAAACGTTTAGTTTTGTTTGCAGTTATCATTGATTGGGAGGTTAAAGGGGAATGTACAGGGTATTGATTGTTGACGACGATATTGCAACTTTATATATGCTTAAAAGGTTTAAAAACTGGGGGCAATACGGTTTTTTTATTGCGGGAGAGGCCTGTGACGGAAAAGAGGCCTTGCAGAAGCTTGCTGAAACCAGGTATGAACTTATAATAACCGATATCAAGATGCCCGGTATGGACGGGATAGAATTTATTCAGGAGTTGAGAGCACAAAACCTTGATATCTGCGTAATCTTATTAAGCACACACAGTGATTTTCAGTTCGCAAAACAGGGTATCAGATTCGGGGTATTTGAATATATGACAAAACCACTGGAAGAATCAGCCCTGTCGGATATTTTAACAAGGGCAAAAAGGTTTATTGATGCCAAAAAAGAACAGGAAGAGAGAATTAATAATCTGGAGAAGGTCTATGAGGAGGATAACAAGGCGTATTACCCCGGGGAGCATGAAAAACTGATTATTTTACAAATCATAAATGCCGACACAGAGCTTGAGAATACTGCAAATGAAGCATTTACTGAAATTTGCACCCTATATGACTATGATGCCGCAAAAGTACGGGTTCTGGCAAACACACTGCTATTCAATATCCGGACAAAAATTGATGAAAGGTTTCCCTGGCTTGCAAAAATTGAAGGAACAGCTGCCTTTTCACATATAAAGGAATTGACCGGAACAGAAGCCATCCGACTGGAATTTATGGCACGGCTCAGGGAAATGCTGGAGAAAGTCCGGAAATATCAGCTCAATCATCCTGACAGCATAATCAGGAAGATATGCCAGTGTGTAATTGATAATATAGAAAAGGAAATCAATCTTGAAGTTATCGCCAATGAGGTGCATATAAGCAGGGATTACGTCGGTAAGCTTTTTAAGCAGAAGGTGGAGTGCAATTTCAATGATTACGTGACAAAAATAAAGATGGAACATGCAAAATATTTAATTGTATCAGGGGACTACAAAAATTATGAAATAAGTGAAAAACTTGGATATAAAAAGACGGATTATTTTTCATCGTTATTTAAAAACTATACGGGACTTACACCCATGGAATACAAGAAAAGCAATTTTTGAATTTCAGAATTGCAGATTTGAGGGGTAAAATTACTTTTTTTTGGTGTTTTTTAATTTTACATATGGCTGTATTATTAATGTGTAAGGAACACGACGGTATATAAAACCGGAGTTCATAAAATTTAACAAGGTTAAGTAGCTAGGGCGCTATAAGAAATGAGATCTTGCGCGCAGACCTGATGTCTGCCGTAAATCCATAGCTTATAGCGTTTTTTGTTTAATCCGTCCAATAAAATCAATAACACTGTTCATTGGGGATAAACGACAGCTGCGGCAAAGAGTTTATACGTTTATGGCCATAAATTGTATGTATTTGTATTAATCATTCTTACACTTAATACCAGTTATTATTTAAAATATCCAATTCGGAAAGGTGGTCAAAATTATGAAAAAGACATGGCTGGCACTTGGCTTAAGTATATCAATAGCATTATCCGCACTGCTGGGAGGCTGCGGCAGCAGCACTGCAGCCGGATCAAGCGCATCCTCGGCATCGGCTGCGGTTTCATCCGAAGCAGCGGCCTCATCAGCCGAAACAGTTTCGGAAGATCCCATCAAGGTGGGAATACTTCATTCTCTGAGCGGCACAATGGCTATAAGTGAAGTATCGGTTAAGGATGCGGAAATGATGGCAATAGAAGAGATTAACGCGGCAGGCGGAGTATTGGGCAGGAAGATCGAGCCTGTAGTGGAAGACGGTGCATCCGACTGGCCGAAGTTTGCTGAAAAGGCAAAGAAACTTTTACAGAATGACAAGGTAGCAACTGTGTTCGGCTGCTGGACTTCGGCAAGCAGAAAAGCCGTCCTGCCGGTATTTGAGGAAAATAACGGGCTTCTGTGGTATCCGGTCCAATATGAAGGAATGGAATCCTCTCCGAATATTTTCTATTCGGGAGCTGCTCCAAATCAACAGATCGTGCCGGCTGTAGAATGGCTACTGCAAAACAAGGGCAAAAAATTCTTCCTGCTGGGCTCGGATTACGTGTTCCCGAGAACGGCAAATAAAATCATTAAGGCGCAGCTGGCTGCCCAGGGCGGTGAATTGATTGCAGAGGAATACACTCCGCTTGGACATACGGATTACAGCACAATTGTAAACAAGATCAAGGCAGCCAAACCCGACGTTGTGTTCAATACCCTCAACGGTGACAGCAATGTAGCATTCTTCAAGGAATTAAAGGCTTCGGGCATAACTTCAAATGACCTTACAACCTGCTCGGTTAGCGTTGCCGAAGAAGAAATCAGAGGCATAGGTGCAGATAATATGGCAGGCCACCTTGTATCCTGGAACTATTATCAAACAACAGATACTCCTGAGAACAAGGCCTTCGTTGAAAAGTACAGGGCTAAATACGGTGCCGACAGAGTAACTGATGACCCCATAGAAGCCGCATACATAAATGTATATCTGTGGGCGGAGGCTGTTAAAAAGGCCGGATCAACAGACACAGCAAAAGTTAAGGAAGCTGCGAAAGGGCTTGAATTCAAAGCTCCCGAAGGAACAGTGAAAATCGAAGGTGAAAATCAGCACCTCTGGAAGCCGGTCAGGATAGGCGAAGTTCAGCCCGACGGACTTATCAAGGAAATCTGGAGTACTGCCCAAAGCGTAAAGCCTGATCCATACCTGAAATCCTATGATTGGGCAAAAGGACTAAGTAATTAGTGTTATTGTACATCGGCGCAAACTTACCTAAATGGGTTGCTTACAAGTTATTTGATGATTTTGTAACGTTTAATCATAGATTATTTTACCGTCGCTCACATTCAGCATCCATGCTTCAGCGTTTCGCTAAAACCTACGTCGTGTAGGTTTTCCGGTAAAAACCTCTATGCTTAACCGACAAACTCAAACAAATAACTTTAACAAAGCTTCCCATTTACGTAAGTTGCACTTTTATACAATAACAATAAAAAGGAGGGAAGCTGTTCAATGAGCACATATCTACTGCAGATTTTTAACGGTGTAAGCGTAAGTTCCATTTTAATGCTGGCCGCGCTGGGTCTTGCCATAACCTTCGGGCTTATGAAAATCATTAACATGGCACACGGCGAACTGATCATGATCGGAGCTTACGTTACTTATGTTATTCAGAATATATTCATACAGTATTTTGATAAGAGTATTTTCAGCTTATATTATATTATCGCTCTGCCGGGTGCTTTTGTGGTAGCAGCGCTGGTGGGATATCTGCTTGAAATATCCATTATAAAAAGGTTGTACGGAAGGCCGCTGGACAGCCTGCTTGCCACATGGGGAGTCAGTCTCATCCTGCAGCAGCTGGCCAGAAGTATTTTCGGTGCTCCCAATGTGGACGTCAAAAGTCCCGCCTGGCTGGAAGGCGGTTTGGTGCTGGGAGGAACGCAGCTGCCCTACAAAAGACTGTTTATAATCGGATTGGTAATAGCTTGTATCGCAGGTGTATATATTTTTCTCTACCGCACTGCCTACGGGAGAAAAATAAGAGCTGTTATGCAAAACAGATCCATGGCTCAAAGCCTGGGAATTAATACAAGAAAAGTGGACAGCATTACCTTTGCCATGGGAGCAGGTCTTGCGGGTATAGCCGGGGGTGCTCTGACCCTGCTGGGCTCCATAGGCCCCACTCTTGGAACGAACTATATTGTTGATACCTTTATGGTTGTGGTACTGGGAGGAGTGGGAAGAATAGTGGGAACAGTGACAGGTTCGGCAGCTATAGGCATAGGAAATACAACCTTTGAATTTTTCACAAATGCTTCCCTGGGCAAGGTGCTTGTTTTTTTAATGGTCATCATATTTCTCCAGTGGAAACCGCAGGGATTTTTTACTATCAACAGCAGAGCACTTGATGAATGAAGGCTGCACAAGTGCTTTATGACTATTTGTTTTGCTGGACAACAGCAGAATAGGGGGTAACATGAAGCAAATCGGCAATTTAAATAAAGCAGGAAAAAATAATATTACTATAATAATTATTATGTTTCTTTTATGTATTGCCCCGGTTTTCCTGTCAGATTTCAGAACCAACCTTCTCGGAAAATTTGTGGCATTTGCGATTCTGGCATTGGGAATAGACCTGATTTGGGGATATACAGGCATATTAAGTCTTGGGCATGGTGTTTATTTTGGTATAGGTGCGTACTGTATGGCAATGTATCTGAAGCTGGAGGCCGATGGCGGAAAACTTCCGGATTTCATGTCCTGGAGCGGACGGGAATCACTGCCCTGGTTTTGGAAGCCCTTTGAAATAGCTCCTGTTGCTGTTTTAATGGCTTTGGTACTGCCAACCCTGATCGCTCTGATTATAGGATACCTGACATTTAAAAACAGAATCAAAGGTGTTTATTTTTCAATTTTAACACAGGCATTGTCAATTATATTTGTTGTACTTTTTGTAGGACAGCAGGAATTTACCGGAGGTACCAACGGTATAACAAATTTTAAAACAATATTCCATTTTTCTTTGGCAAGCGGCAGCACAAAACTTTGGTTGTACTATATTTCAGTTGTTTTTCTGCTTTTGGCATTTTTCTTCTGTAAATTCATCATTAACAGAAGAGTAGGTAAGGTTTTGATCGCAATACGGGACGGGGAGAACAGAGCCAGGTTTTCGGGCTATAATCCAACCATTTACAAGGTTTTTGTATATTGCATCTCGGCAGCGCTGGCAGGTCTGGCAGGTGCCGTATATGTTCCCCAGGTGGGCATAATATCACCGGCTGAAATGGGAATAGTTCCGTCCATAGAAATGGTAATATGGGTGGCCATCGGAGGAAGGGGCAGTCTGAACGGAGCAATAATCGGTGCCATACTTGTAAATCTCATGAAAAGCGGTGTCAGTGAAAAGTTTCCGGCGGTTTGGTCATATTTTATAGGTATTGCCTTTGTAGTTGTGGTTATATTTATGCCGTCCGGGCTGGTGGGAGCTTTCAATAAATTAAAGAGCAAACTGAAAAGTATCAAAATAAATAAATCGGCCAATCCGGCTGAGGACAAAATACTGATGGAATGAAGCGGCATAAGGGGTGATAGCTATGAGTCCGGTTCTTGAAATAAATGATTTAACCGTCAGCTTTGATGGATTTAAAGCTGTTAATAATTTAAGCACGGCGGTGAAAAAAGGGGATATCCATTTTTTTATAGGTCCGAACGGCGCTGGAAAAACAACACTTCTGGATGCAATATGCGGAAGAGTCAAACCGGCGGCCGGCAATATAATTTTCCGGGACGGAAGCGATGTTACAAAGCTTTCAGAGCATGAGATAGTCGAACTGGGTATAGGAAGGAAATTTCAGGTACCGTCGGTTTTTAACGGCATTACCATATACGAAAATATGGAACTGGCCGCAGTAAAAGTCAGGTCCCTGTATTCTTCGCTTTTTGCAAGGCTTACCAAAGAACAGAATGAGAGAATAAAAGCCGTATTGAACACAATCGGTTTATATGAGGATAGATATAATTTTCCCGCCAAGCTTTCACACGGACAGAAGCAATGGCTGGAAATAGGCATGCTGCTGGTCCAGCAGCCCGAAATAATGCTTTTGGATGAACCGGTGGCAGGCATGGGAAGAAAAGAGACCGAAAAGACAGGCGAACTTCTCAGACAGATCTCCAGGCAGTGTTCGGTGGTGGTTGTAGAGCATGATATGGAATTCGTAAGGGAATGTGCCAACACGGTAACAGTGCTCCATGAAGGAGCGCTGCTGGACGAGGGGGATATGGAATCTGTCCAGAAAAATCCAAAGGTAATAGAGGTATATCTCGGCCGAGGAGAACGGGAAAGACTTGAAGAATAAGACTGGTATGGGAGGTTCATATGCTGGAATTGACAAATGTGAGCAGTTATTACGGTGAGAGTGTTATTTTAAGAAACATGAGTATGAAGATAGAAGAAGGAAAGGTGGTTTGCCTGCTTGGCAGGAACGGAGTGGGCAAGACCACCTTCCTGAAAAGCATAATGGGACTTGTTAAAACTCCTGAAGGCAGCATAAAACTGGAGGGTGAAGAGATCATAAAAATGCCTGCATACAGCAGGGCTAAAAAAGGAATAGGCTACGTTCCGCAGGGAAGAGATATTTTCCCTCAATTGAGCGTTTATGAAAATCTGCTGCTGGGTCTGGAACGCAGCCCGGATAAAGGAGGTATTGATGACAGCATTTATGAACTATTCCCCATAGTAAAGACAATGCTGAGCAGAAAGGGGGGAGATCTGAGCGGTGGTCAGCAGCAGCAGCTGGCAATAGCCAGGGCACTTGTATCAAAACCAAGGCTGCTGCTGCTGGATGAGCCCACGGAGGGAATTCAGCCCTCCATTATTCAGGATATAGCAAGGGTTATCAAGCAGCTAAAAAGTCAGGGCGATATGACTATGATCATAGTGGAACAGTATCTGGAGTTTGTGCTGGAGGTGGCTGACTATTTCTATCTCATCGACAAGGGCAGGATAATAATGGAGGGGAGCACAGCCGGTACAGACCCAAATGAGATTCAGGAAAAGATGGCCATTTAGATGAGGCCTAATCAATATTTTGTGTCAACTATATGGATTGGGAGGTTCATATGCATTTAACACCAAAGGAAACAGAAAAACTTATGCTGCATTTTGCCGGGGAGCTGGCAGGAAAAAGAAAGGACAGGGGCTTGAAACTGAATTATCCCGAGGCTATAGCCTATATCAGTGCCGAGCTTATGGAAGCCGCCAGAGACGGTAAGACGGTGACGGAACTTATGCGGTTGGGGACTCACCTGTTAACTGCGGAGGATGTTATGGAGGGAGTGGAATCCATGATTCATGAAATTCAGATCGAGGCAACCTTTCCCGACGGAACAAAACTGGTAACGGTGCACAATCCCATAAGATAGGAGGTAATTCACTATGAAGCCCGGAGAATATATTGTACGGAATGAAACCATTACTTTGAACCGCGGGAGACCGACAATTACAGTCAGAGTTTCCAATACGGGAGACAGGCCGGTCCAGGTAGGCTCCCACTTTCACTTTTTTGAGGTAAACAGGTGCCTGGATTTTGACAGGGAGCAATGCTATGGGAAAAGGCTGGATATTCCTTCCGGAACTGCCGTCAGGTTTGAGCCCGGTGAAGAAAAAACCGTTACCTTGACTGAATTTGCCGGAAATAAAGCCGTATTCGGCTTGAATGGACTTACTTCAGGCAGCCTTGAAGATAAGGGTGTCTTTGAAAGTGCTTTGGCCAAAGCGGCCGATTTTGGATTCAAAGGGGTGAAATACAAATGAGTTACAGCATGAAGGGCAAGGATTATGCCGACATGTACGGTCCCACCACAGGTGACAGAGTACGGCTGGCAGATACCGGGCTGATTTTGGAAATAGAACAGGACTATACGGTTTACGGTGATGAAAGCAAGTTCGGCGGAGGAAAATCCATCAGGGACGGTATGGGTCAGAGCTCGTCGGTCTCAAGGGACGGCGGGGCGCTGGACATGCTGATAACAAATGCGGTAATAGTAGATTCCTGGGGCATAGTCAAGGGAGATATCGGTATAAAGGACGGCAGGATTGTGGCGGTAGGCAAGTCGGGGAACCCGGATATCATGGAAGGGGTGACTCCCGGACTTGTAATAGGAGCATCCACCGAGGTCATTGCCGGAGAGGGACTTATAGCAACTGCAGGGGGAATAGATACCCATATACATTTCATATGCCCCCAGCAGATTGAAACTGCGCTGTACAGCGGAATCACAACAATGATAGGAGGCGGCACCGGCCCGGCCGACGGAACCAATGCCACAACCTGCACACCCGGAAAATACAACATGTTCAGAATGCTGGAAGCTGCCGAGGCCTTTCCGATGAATCTGGGCTTCCTGGGAAAGGGTAATGCCTCCTCCCCGGAACCTCTGATAGAGCAGATCCAGGCCGGTGCCATAGGGTTAAAGCTCCATGAAGACTGGGGCACTACCCCGAAAGCCATAGATACCTGTCTGAGCGTGGCCGACAGGTATGATGTCCAGGTTGCAATACATACCGATACACTGAATGAGGCCGGCTTTGTGGAGGATACCGTCAGAGCAATAAACGGCAGGACCATTCATACCTTCCATACTGAAGGCGCCGGAGGAGGCCATGCTCCGGATATCATCAAAATAGCTGCATTTCAAAATGTTCTGCCGTCATCAACAAACCCTACGATGCCGTTTACAGTGAATACAATTGACGAGCATCTTGATATGCTCATGGTTTGCCATCACCTGGACAGCAAGATCAGGGAGGATGTGGCCTTTGCAGATTCCAGGATCAGGCCTGAAACCATTGCGGCAGAGGATATCCTCCATGATATGGGAGTTTTCAGTATGATGAGTTCCGACTCACAGGCAATGGGAAGAGTGGGTGAGGTTATAATCAGGACCTGGCAGACGGCAGATAAAATGAAAAAGCAGAGAGGCCCGTTGAAACCCGACAGCAGCGGAAATGACAACAACCGGATTAAAAGATACATTGCAAAATATACCATAAATCCGGCAATAACCCATGGAATATCACAATATGTGGGTTCTCTGGAACGGGGAAAACTGGCTGACATAGTTTTATGGAAACCTGCCATGTTTGGCGTCAAGCCCGAAATGATATTAAAGGGCGGGTTTATCATGGCGAGTAAAATGGGAGATGCCAACGCATCTATTCCCACTCCGCAGCCTGTTATTTATAAGAACATGTTTGGAGCTTTCGGAAGTGCCGTAAGAGCTACATGTATGACCTTTGTATCAAAGCTGTCGCTTGATTCGGGAATGCTTGAGGGCCTTAAGCTCCAAAAGCAGCTGGTGCCTGTGGTCAACTGCAGAAATATTACCAAAAAAGATATGGTAATGAATGATGCAACACCTGTAATCGAGGTGGATCCCGAGACCTATGAGGTAAGGGTGGATGGTGAGCATATAACCTGCCGGCCTTTGAAAGAGCTTTCACTTGCCCAGCGATATTTTCTTTTTTAGAGTATAGGAGGTTAGCCATGCTGATTGACAGTATTATTTGCAGTAAACCTGAAAAGATTGACTTGACGGGTTTTGATATGGATTATGTTGAAGTGGAATGGTATGAGGTATCAAAAAAAATTCTTCATAAAACAAGTAAGAAAGGCAGGGAGGTCGGAATAAAGCTGAATATTGACCGTGCCCTCAGACATGGGGATATTCTGCACATGGAGGGGAACAGTGCTATCATTGTTGAAATTCCGGAGTGTGAATGTATTGCCCTGGAGCCACAAACTTTGGCTGCCATGGGCAAGGCCTGCTATGAAATCGGCAACAGACATTCCCCTCTGTTTTATCAGGAGGAGAGGCTGCTGATGCCATATGATCCGCCTCTGCTGGAAGCTTTGAAAAAATGCGGATTTGTGGCATGCAAATGTTCCGCCAGGCTGATAAGGCCTTTGGGCGGCGGGAACAGCGGACATTCCCATGGACATGAACACACGCATGAGACTGTTTGCAAACACCAACACCACATACATGAACAGGGGCAATCATATGAGCTCTCAAATTCCACCCGGTAAAAGCAGGGCCAGGCTGCGGTCATGTCTGCATCTGCTGCACCTGAGCGATCCGCTTCTTCCCATAGGGGGCTTCACACACTCCTATGGTCTTGAAACATATGTGCAGAAGGAACTGGTGAATAGCAGTTCTCTGGTGAAAAAATATCTGGTAGCCTATTTGAGGCATAATTTTCTGTATAATGAGCTGCTTGCCATGCGGTTGGCCTGGGAATATGCAGATAAAAGCAATATTGAGGCAATTGTTGAATTAAACAATATATTATGTGCGGCCAAAGGGCCGCGGGAATTGCGCAATGCCGGCACAAAACTGGGATTGCGGCTGATAAAAATTATTGAAACTCAATTAAACGGAGAGGCTTTGTTTATTGAGTATCTTGAGGCAGTCAAAGCCGGTAAATGTGAAAGCAATTACTGTGTTATATACGGAATGGCGGCATATTTGTTCAATATCGGTAAAGAGGAGTCTATGATTGCCATTTCATATAATACGGCTTCAACAATAATAAACAATTGTGCAAAACTGATACCCATCAGCCAGATGGACGGTCAAAAAATACTGTTTGAGGCACAGGCGTTTATTGAAGAGCTGGTTGAAAAAGCCGGTAAACTGAAGCCGGAGGATACGGGCATGTGCAGCATAGGCTTTGATATCAGATCCATGCAGCATGAGAGACTATATACCAGAATTTATATCTCTTGAAAGGAACAGTATATTATGGGATACGTTAAAATAGGAATCGGAGGGCCTGTAGGCTCGGGAAAGACGGCGATGATAGAGAGACTTACAAGAAAATTGTCGGGACAGTACAGTATCGGGGTTGTTACAAATGATATCTATACCAAAGAGGATGCGGAATTCCTTATAAAAAACAGTGCTTTGCCGGCAGAGAGAATTGTCGGTGTTGAAACGGGAGGCTGCCCGCATACCGCCATAAGGGAGGATGCCTCCATGAATCTGGAAGCCGTTGAGGAACTTACAAACAAATTCAAGGATATAGAGATAGTTTTTATTGAAAGCGGAGGAGACAACCTGTCGGCAACCTTCAGTCCAGAACTGGCGGATGCCACAATATATGTCATTGATGTGGCTGAAGGGGATAAAATACCCAGAAAGGGCGGCCCGGGCATAACCAGGTCCGATCTGCTCGTAATCAACAAAATCGACCTTGCACCATATGTAGGGGCAAGCCTGGAGATAATGGACAGGGATTCCAGGAAGATGAGAGGCAGCAAGCCCTTTGTTTTTACCAATCTGAATACCAATGAGGGTTTGGAGAATGTTATCGGCTGGATAAGGCGCAGTGTACTTCTGGAGGGGATTCCTTGATTAACATGTTCGGGTCCGAGAGCAGACTTTATATTAAAACCGTACTCTCAAACAACAGAACAGTAGTTGAAGACTCCTACTTTACAGCCCCCTTCAAGATTGTGAAGCCCTTTTACAATAATGACCGCAATATGGCGGAAATCATGGTTATGAGTGCATCGGCCGGTGTAATGGAAGGTGACTGCTACAGCACTGAAATTGAAGTTGGAAGAGCCTGTGCATTATCGCTGCAGGGACAATCCTACACCAAGATACATAAAATGGCGGAAGGTTATGTAAAACAGGAAAATATATTCAGAGTTATGGAAGATGGGTTTTTCGACTATGATCCCAAGCCGGTCATACCCTTCGGAGCTTCGGACTTTGTTTCGGGGAGCACCTGTTATTTGTATAAGGGAGCCAAATACCTGTATTCCGAAATATTATCCTGCGGAAGGGAAAAAAGCGGAGAACAGTTTCATTTCAGAAGATACAAAAATTATAACAGGGTATTTTACTGCAATCAGTTGATTTTCCTTGACAATCAGGAATTGACGCCCGAAACTCAAGCGTTAAGCAGCCTTGGCTTTTTTGAAGGCTATACTCATCAGGCTACTCTGGCATATTTTTATGATGCTCTGGACAGGGAAGCCGCTGTGGAAAAGCTTTTTACGGTAATTGAAACATATGACGGTATTGAAGCCGGAATATCTGCAACATATAAATACGGTATAATAATAAGAATACTGGCCTGTGGAAGTGATTATCTGGAAGGTATAATCAAAAATATCAGAAATGAAATTTACAATATGCAGTCCCATACTGCTGTTTATGGATAGTTGCCGATTAAGGAATGGATAAACGGATATTTATCCATTCCTTAATCCTGTCAGAGTGTCATTTTATTTTTCTGCATTCCAGATAAAAGCGCTTTTCTTCGGCTTCTCCCATGGAGAAAGTCTTTCTGGGCAGGGCTCCATCCAGTATAACCGTTTTGAAAAGGTCGATCTTATTCATGGGCGGGAGATAGAAACCCATATTTCCTGCTTGTGAGCCAAGCTTTGTTACTACATCCTCCCCGTGTATATAGTCTATTTTGACCTGCGGGTGTTCCTTGATATAGCTGTCCAGAAATGCCTGCAGAGTTCCGACTTCCAGATTGCTGACAGGGTTTTCTATGGACACCGTTCCCTTACCGGCAGCTGTCACATAGTTGAAGGTATGGACGGTGCCGCCCGAACATTTTGAACCCTGGCAGGCCGTTTTGCCGGAGAAGGCTCTGAACTCCCGTAACAGATCATCTGCGCCGACATTGAAAAGAACTCTGTGAATGGGTTCGAATATAAGGCCTGCGTCATGCACATTGACCAGTTCCACAAGGGCATATCTTGCAGGATGATTTTCCTGCTGCCCAGGTGTCAGACATTTCTTCAGATTTTCCCAATGTCCCTTTGCAGAGGCAAGGGAATGGTTGCCGTCGCCAACGGCGAACAGGAGCAGGTCTTTGTCTGCAGAAACCCCGTACTTGCCGGAGAACACATCTTTTTGTGCAAGTTTTGAAAGAGCGTCTGCTATTGAATTCATATCCTTTTCATCAGAAATCTTGTAGCCTTTTATGTGCCCGCCGTTCATCATCAAATCAAAATCGTACAGCTTTTCCAGCCGGGCGGTTTTTTGGAACAGGGGCTCGATCACTGTCTTACCGGGGTCATCTATAAGCACCATTATGTGAGGGAGCTCTATGGGAGCATCCTGCCTAACCTTAATCCTGGGAGGAAGCCTGTCCAGTACCGTTCCCTCTGTAGCGCGTATCAATGCCTTCGAACCTTTGTTATAATCGTAGCATTCCAGGTCCAGGGCAATTATCAGGCCCTTTCTTGATTGTGCATGGGAGGTCCTTCTGTCTGTGAGGATAAAGCATTTGTCAAGTTCGGACAATACTCTGCCGTCGATGTATTGTTTCATGGTGGCATTGATGTCTGAGATTCTGCTGCTGCTGTCGCCGCCTTCCAGATATACCTCGGGGAAAATAATATTAAAAGTCGAAGGGCTGCCCTTTGTCAGTTCTTCAACCTCTTTCCAGTATTCGGGTTCGGAAGTGTACTGGTCACAGGCTACAACAGCCCATTTATTCAAAGCTTCATTTTTTGCAGGGAGCATTATATGGGGTATATGTACACCTAATTTCGACAAAGTATTAATGAGCTTACTCATTTTAACCTCCCAAATATTAATTTCAATACTTTCTTTATGTATTCAATGTATTCAACAATTTTACATTAATCTCTGTTTTTAGTCAATTTTCATTGTTTAAATTGTTTAAAAAAATAAAAAGTATAAATAATTTTTAATTGAATTTTTTACACTACAATTACAAATAATATTATCGGCGGTTTATGAATTTGGAATTTGTACTTTAGTATAAAGATTTGTTAAAAGGAGGGATGAGATGCTGAAAAAATACAGCGGGGTTTTAGGACTGCCGGTAATTTCAGCCAGAGACGGTCTAAAAATCGGAACAGTTAAGGATATGGTATTCAGCGCGGATAATAAAGGCATACTCGCCTTCCTTATGGAAAAAGGCAGCTATGCTGTTAAGGGCAATGTCATATTGCTCAGAAGTATCATAAGTCTCGGGAACGATGCCGTGATTGTTGATGATCCTGTGAACCTGCTGGAATACAGACGGTTTAAAAAATTATACCAGCTTCAGGAAAGAAAAAATCTGAGGGGCCTGAAGATATTTACACATACAGGTGAAGATCTGGGAGTAGTGCAGGATGTATTATTTGACTACAGAACAGGAAAAGTTGAAGGAGTTCAGGTATCGGACGGACTGGTTCAGGACATTATAATGGGCAGGAACATACTTCCGTTTTTCGGAAAGATTGAAATTGGCAATAGCAATATATTGGTGGAAAATGAAGCAGTTGAGGAAATGATGAGTACGGGCGGCGGTTTGAAAAGCCGGCTGGAAACCTAATTTTTTATAACAAGGAGGAAATATATTATGATGAGAAATTTTACCAGAGGACTTGTGATAGGCGGGTTAATAGGAGCGTCCATCAGCGTTCTGACAAATCCTGAAATAGTTGACCCGCATATGAGAAGAAAGATGATTAAGTCGGGAAGAAAGATTTGGCACAGATCAAACCATGTATTTGGTGACATGATGCATATGTTCAGATAATCAGGAGAGAAGACCACTAAAAGCCGAACAGTTTATGTTTGGCTTTTAGTGGTTTAAGGAGGGTTGCATATTGAGAAATATGAAGAAAACAGTATTTTACATAATACTGGTATTGCTTGTTGCAGGTATGATATTGTTTGCCTATTATTACGGTGATAAAATTTTTAAAATTTTGTCTCCGTTGTTTATGGCTGTCTTTATAGCCTATGCAATCTATCCTATGGTTGTCAGATTTGAGCGCAACGGGGTCAAAAGGCATTATGCGATCATAATAATCTATATTTTTGCAGCATTATCACTCGCATTTTTTGTTATATTTATAATGCCGCATGTTATAAGCAATGCCAAAGAGCTGTTCAATACCCTGCCGGATATTGCGGGCAGATACCGGGAATTGTTCAATTCATACATTTCCAGGATAAAAACAAGCAGATGGCCTGATGAAATTAAAAATATGATTTTTGGTGAGCTGAACGTGGGCACCGGTTTTGTTCAGAATTATGCTTCACGGGCTATGAAAAAGTCACTTGCCATACTGGCCTCGTCAATAGGCATATTCATGAATATAGTTTTATCAATGATAATAGCATATTACCTGCTCAAGGATATTGAAGACATTAAAAGATCCACTCTTATGCTGGCTCCGAAAAAAATGCGCAACGATTTGATCAATTTGGGAAGGGAACTCAATGCCATAATTACAAATTTCATCCGGGGACAGCTGATAACGGCATTGATTGTGGGTTTGCTTGAGACCATCGGACTTTATCTAGTCCATGTCAAATATCCGTTTATACTCGGTGTTATCGGAGGAATAGCAAATATAATCCCTTTTTTCGGACCTGTGCTTGGGGCCATACCTGCTGTTGCGCTGGCACTGCTCCAGTCCCCTACAAAAGCGCTGCTGGCGGCAGCGGTTTTTATAGTAGTACAGCAAATCGACAACGCCTTCATATCACCTAAAATAATAGAAGGTAAATTAGGGCTTCATCCCATAACAACTATAATAGCAGTATTGATAGGCGGTGAATTTTTTGGCATTCTGGGCATGCTTCTGGGGGTTCCGGTGACAGCCATGATAAAGGTAATACTTAAAAGAGTAATAGATATAATTGTATAAATTTTGAGCAGTGCATTGTGCCTGTTGGTTTTTTTGAAGCATCAAGTTATTTTGTCAGTTATTGGTTGAAGCTTGTAACGGGAGTACCCCGTAATAAAAAAATTATTTTGCAGAAACCAACCGGCACAAAATCTCCTTGCCATAATGAAGTCACGCATATTATTATATTGCTATAGGCACCGGTCATATTTTGAGCTTTAAAAGTCAATACTTTAGACAGTGCTAAATTTACATGTTGGAGGACGGTATGAAACTTTCCAGAAAATTAAAGCTTAGGATAATCATCGGAATAGCTGCTGCCATGATTTTGTACGGAGTGCTTGACAAGTTTTTTAAATTCAATGTTGATCAAAAAGTTGTAGATAATGTGGCCATGGTATTGATGATACTGGCTTTTGGACTCCTGTTCAGCCGCGGTGATCAGAGCGGGAAGAATGAAAAGGCCGGCACCGGAGAAAATGCAGCCCCTGACGAAATTCAGGACCAAAGCCAAATTGAACAGACAGCTCTCGAGAATGATATGGTCAAGGACCAGGATAAAGGCGCTGCCAATAATGATGACAGCAGGAATGATCTGCGCTCTTGACAGAAGCGGGCAGATTTTATATCATAATTTAAGAATGTTAAGATAAATTAAAAGAAGATAAATACAAAGGCGATGAGCAAGAGGAGTAAGCAGTTGGATTTCCACAGAGAGGAACCGGTCGGGTTACAGTGCCCCAGGGTGAGAGGTTCCGGAAAACAGCCTGCCGAAGGTAGCTTGGGAGCTCTGCACCGAAAGAAGTACCTGCCATATAGTCCACTATATGATATCCGGTTTCAAAGTAGGCTGCAGCGGATTTTCGGACGTTATCCGATTGAGAGATTCACACCGGTTTTTAGGCATATTTAGTCATATAGAACTTGTGAAATTTTGGTGGTACCGCGAAACAGCAGCTTCGTCCAAATAATGGACGGGGCTTTTTATGTTGCACCGGTGCAAGGAAAGGAGAACAGATATGAACTTACAGGAAATACTTTCGTTGGTCATTATAGCCATAGGATTTGCTGTTGTATATTCGGCAAAATTAATTGTAAAAAAGTTTCAGCTTGCTGAAAAACAAAAATGTGTCAATGCAAGTCAGATGTCGGAAGAGGAAATACAGAGCTATAAGCTCAGCAAGGCTGTATTCAATATTAAGTTAATGGGACTGATAATTTCCATACCCGGATTGATTTTGTTTATCATCAGTTTTAGATAATTTGTAAGTTTACAGGCATTATTAAGGTGTAAATCGATTTTATTGATCTCAAGAGATGGCAGTTTAAAAATAAATGGAGGATATGACTATGGATGAACAGCAAAACATCGCAAAACAATACGACCCCAGTCAGGTCGAAGACAGGTTATACGGTAAATGGATGGAAGATGGCTATTTTCATGCAGTCCCGGACAGCAATAAAAAACCGTACACTATTGTAATTCCGCCGCCCAATATCACGGGGCAGCTCCATATGGGACATGCACTTGACAATACATTGCAGGATATTCTCATAAGAACAAAGAGGATGCAGGGTTTCAGTGCCCTGTGGCTTCCCGGTACAGACCATGCAAGTATAGCTACCGAGGCAAAAATTGTTGATGCCATGGCCAGGGAAGGTATCACCAAGGAAATGCTGGGACGTGAAAAATTCCTGAAAAGGGCATGGGAATGGAAAAAGGTTTATGGGGGCAGAATCGTTGAGCAGCTTAAAAAGCTGGGAAGCTCCTGCGATTGGGAACGTGAACGTTTTACAATGGATGAGGGCCTGTCCAAAGCTGTTCAGGAGGTTTTCCTCAAACTTTACGATAAAGGCCTCATATACAAGGGTGAAAGAATAACCAACTGGTGCCCTAAATGCAATACCTCCATATCCGATATAGAGGTCGAATACGAAGAGCAGGCGGGACATTTCTGGCATATCAAATATCCTGTAAAGGACAGCGAGGAATTTGTCATCGTTGCAACCACCCGTCCTGAAACAATGCTGGGAGATACTGCCGTAGCAGTTAACCCTGAAGATGAAAGGTATAGACATCTGATAGGAAAGACCTTGGTTTTGCCTCTGGTAAACAAGGAAATACCTGTTATTGCCGACTCCTATGTTGACAAGGAATTTGGCACCGGCTGTGTAAAGATAACACCTGCCCATGATCCAAACGATTACGAGGTAGGTCTGAGACATAACCTTCCTCAGATAAGGGTTATGGACGACAATGCAATAATGAATGACAATGCGGGTCAATACAAAGGTCTGGACAGATACGAAGCCAGAAAGAAAATGGTGGAGGATCTGGAAAAACTGGGTTTACTGGTCAAGATTGAAGGTCATACCCACAATGTAGGTACCTGTCAGAGATGCAGGACTGTTGTTGAACCGCTTATATCAAAACAGTGGTATGTTCGCATGAAGCCTTTGGCTGAGCCTGCCCTGGACGTTGTAAGAAACGGAACCATTAAATTCGTACCCGAGAGATTTTCAAAGATATATTTCAACTGGATGGAAAATATTCAGGACTGGTGTATTTCAAGACAGCTCTGGTGGGGACACAGAATTCCTGCATACTACTGTAAGGAATGCGGACATATGATGGTAACGGGCACCGATCCAGATGTATGTCCAAAGTGCGGCAGCACAAGGATCGAACAGGATCCGGACACCCTTGATACCTGGTTCAGTTCGGCTTTGTGGCCATTCTCCACATTGGGCTGGCCTGAGCAGACAGAGGATCTCAAGTACTTCTATCCTACCGATGTGCTGGTAACCGGCTATGACATCATATTCTTCTGGGTCGCAAGAATGATATTCTCAGGTATGGAGCATATGAAGCAGGAGCCTTTCAAGTATGTATTCATACACGGTATAGTAAGAGACCCCCAGGGAAGGAAAATGAGCAAATCCCTCGGAAACGGCATTGATCCGCTGGAGGTCATTGCCCAGTACGGCACCGATGCCCTGCGCTTTGCACTGACCATAGGCAATTCACCGGGAAATGATCTGAGATTCTCCACCGAAAAGGTCGAAGCCTCCAGAAACTTTGCAAACAAGGTCTGGAACGCATCAAGGTTTGTTCTCATGAACTTTGACGAGAATCTGGACTTCGGCAGGGTTGATAAAAACAAGTTTACTGTTGCCGACAAATGGATTTTGAGCAGGATCAACACCGTAACAAAGGAAGTAACGGAAAACATAGATAAATTTGAGCTGGGACTGGGCTTGCAGAAGGTTTATGACTTCATATGGGAGGAGTTCTGCGACTGGTACATTGAAATGGTCAAGCCGAGACTTTATGACAGGGAGAGCGAAGGCAGGCTGGAGGCACAGTATGTTCTGAACTTTGTTCTGGGCAATGCCATGAAATTGCTGCATCCATATATGCCGTTCATCACCGAGGAGATATATACACATCTTGTAAATGACGGCAGAAGCATCATGATTTCAGAATGGCCTGTATATGATGAGGCACTGAACTCTGCAGCCGATGAAGCAAAAATGAATATTATTATGGACGCCATCAGGAGCACCAGAAATATCCGCGCCGAGATGAATGTTCCGCCTTCAAGAAAGGCTAAAATGATATTCGTCGCAGCCGGAGAAACCGAGAGGGCCACGCTTCTGGAGGGAACCTCCTTCTTCCAGAGACTTGCCGGGGCATCGGAGGTCATGGTTCAGGCCGACAGGGCGGGAATTCCGTCAGATGCCGTAGGCACTGTCATAGCAGGTGCGGAAATATTTATTCCCCTGGATGAACTTATAGACATTGAGAAGGAAATCGAGAGACTGAACAAGGAAAAGGCAAACCTGGAAGGTGAGCTGAAGAGAGTCGAGGGCAAGCTCAATAACGAAGGATTTGTTGCAAAAGCGCCAGCCAAGGTTATTGAAGAAGAAAAGGCAAAGAGAGAAAAATACAAGGATATGTATCTGAAGGTTGTTGAAAGGCTGGAAAGCTTGAAGAAATAGCACGATTCAAAGCAAGTATTTTGTTGCCGTCGCAGCGACTCGACCATCCGGGTCTCGCATGCTGCTCAAATTGACCTCCTGTCAATTTAACGGCAAAAATGCTTGTTTTTCACCGAAAGTACAAAGTTATTTGGGAGTGTCGTAAAATGATATGCTCCCTTCTAGGTAGACAATTAAAATAATAAAAACTTGTCACTTAGGAGGGAGTATATTTTATGGCATTTAAACACAAATATTCCTACGCTGAAAAAGAGAAAATTATTATTGAATATCTTAACAACACTTATGGATTTCGAGAATTATGTCGTATATACGAAATGAGTCAAGGCGCACTAAAGGGTTGGATCCGTCTATACAATGCTTTTGGATTTGAAGGATTAAGAACAAGTAGTCAAGCAAGTAGATATTCTTCCGTATTAAAACAGTCAGCTGTCAATGATTATCTGAACGGAAAGTATACAGCTCCTGAAATACTAAAAAAATATAAA
>NZ_JHYD01000025.1 GCF_000621505.1 Ruminiclostridium cellobioparum DSM 1351 = ATCC 15832 | reverse complement strand
ATGTAGACTACATGGTTGATAGGTCAAGAGTGTAAGTGCAGTAATGTATTAAGCTGATTGATACTAATAGGTCGAGGGTTTGACCCAAAGAAACAGGTATTCAAGAGTAGATAGTCTTAAAAAATCTATGAGTTAGTTTCAAATCTTCTTATTACTTCGATACATTATTTAATTCTCAATGAGTAGATCTCAAAAGAATTAGTTAAAAAGTTAAAATCTGTAAATTTTCTGGTGGAAATGACGAGATGGATACACCCGTTCCCATACCGAACACGGCAGTTAAGCATCTCAGTGCTGATAATACTTGGCTGGCAACGGCCCGGGAAAGTAAGTCTCTGCCAGATTTATATGAAAGTCTTGAGGATAATACACTCAAGGCTTTCTTTGTCTGCAAAGAAAGCTGCACAAAAGAAATATGCCCCAAGACTTTGGGACTGCAAGCAGAAGCGTCTGAGGCCTTGTAGAGGGATATTTAATTAAAGATGTGCTTGGATATTCTATCAATACTTTGGCTTGATAAAACGCCTATGCAGGCAATAGCATCGTCTTCAGCAACCTCATCCGAAACATTTAAATATTTGGTGAAGAAGGTATATAAGATTACATATTCCGTATATAAGGAATTTGCTTTTCTTATTCCTTCGGGAGTCAGATGTACTTGACCATAGTGCTGCTTTTCAATCAATCCGATTTCCGCAAAATATTTCAGTATTTTAAAAACACTATACTTTGTGACAGACAGAGTATTGGCTATGTCTACCGACTTAACAGGTCCACCGCCATTGCTTAATTTATATACACAAATTAAATATTTAATTTTAGAATTAGACAGCATAGACATCTCCTTGATCCATGATAATAGGTTAGCATAAGCTAACTATATATTGGCATACTATATGAAGATAGTCAACTGATATTAAATAAGAATTAATTAAAAATGCTTGCAATAATAAATAAGACCTGGCATGCAATCTGCCAGATCTTTAAGTGTTATTTCCGCTTGCTAATCCTTAATTATTGTATTTTGACGGATTCTTTCAAACGTTTCTTCGCTTATGACATGCTCGATCCTGCAGGCATCCTGTGTAGCCACATCGGGAGAAACGCCGAGTGAAATTAAATAAGTGGACAATATCTGGTGACGCTCATACATTGTTGTTGCAATATTGTATCCTTTATCAGTAAGGGTTATATGACCTGTTGATTCATCTATTATAATATATTCTGCATTTTTTAGTATAGTCATTGCGCGGCTTATACTGGGTTTTGAATAACCTAGTTCATTTGCAATATCAATTGAACGTACATTCCCATTTTTATTTTTAAGAACAAGTATTGTCTCCAAATAATTTTCACCGGATTCTTGTAACTTAATCATAATTAACCTCCTAAGCCATGTTGTGACTTTGAGCCGCACAGCGTCTGAAAAATATAATTGAATCAATCAATTAAACCATTTGGCCAGCGGCATCAAAAAATTAAATAATTAATTATTTTAATCATATAATTATAGCATATGTAAGCTTTTTATCAAGGTGTATGGATAATAATGCAAATTTGCAATATTTAACATATATAAAAAAACATAAGAAAAATCGTTAAATATATATTAAATATATTGACAAACATAGTTAGCAGTAGTAAACTTCTTATAGAGGTTAGTTAGGGCTAACCAAATTATTTGAAGAAGGGTTAGCAGATACTAACCTTTGAAGGAGTGATTTTATGCCTTTAACAATGGCTTCTCAAGGCGAGATTAATTCTATAAAATCAATTCGGGGTAAGGATGAGACCAAAAGATTCCTGGAGAATCTCGGTTTTGTCATAGGTTCAAAGGTTACCGTCATCTCAGAAATAGGCGGTAATATGATAGTTAATGTAAAGGATGCCCGTGTAGCAATAGATAAAGGTATGGCCAGCAGGATCATTGTTTAACATCGTATACTTTAAATGTTCACACAAAAAATTTTATATAGAAGAGAGGAAACACAATGAGAACACTCAAAACCATAAACTGTGGTGAAACTGTTACAGTTGTGAAGCTTAGCGGAGAAGGTGCGATTAAGCGCAGAATAATGGATATGGGTATCACCAAGGGTACTTCCATCTATGTACGCAAGGTTGCTCCGTTGGGAGATCCGGTGGAGGTCACAGTCAGAGGATATGAATTGTCACTGAGAAAAGCAGACGCCGAAATGATATTGGTGGACTAAGCAGAGTATAAAAAGCTCTGCATATTTTAAAGTTACGAGTTAGCATAGTCTAACTTTCGGAAAATAGGAGGAAGGAACAATGGCTATTAAAATTGCACTTGCCGGAAATCCAAACTGCGGTAAGACGACAATGTTTAATGAATTAACAGGAAGCTCTCAATATGTTGGAAACTGGCCTGGTGTTACTGTAGAGAAAAAAGAGGGAAAGCTTAAAGGTCACAGGGATGTTATTATAATGGACCTTCCCGGTATTTATTCCCTATCGCCCTACACTCTTGAAGAGGTAGTGACACGTAATTATCTCTTAAATGATAGACCTGACGTAATCATCAACCTGGTTGACGCATCAAATATAGAAAGAAACCTGTATCTTACTACACAGCTGGTGGAAATCGGCATACCGGTAGTAATAGCATTGAATATGATCGACATTGTGCGAAAAAATGGCGATAAGATAAATTTGGAGAAGCTCAGCAAAGAGCTAGGCTGTGAGGTTTATGAAACATCTGCCTTAAAAGGTTCAGGTTTAAAAGAAGTAACTGACAAAGCAATAGCTCTTGCTAAAAGTAAAGCAAAAACAATTCCGCAGCATACTTTTGACAATGTGGTTGAGAACGGCCTGGCCCAGATAGAGGTTGCAGTTGACAGTATAATAAGCAACAAAGAACAGTCAAGATGGTACGCCATCAAGATTTTTGAAAGAGACGAAAAGGTTCTGGAGCAGTTAACAATTGATTCATCTATAAAGCAGAAGGTAGAAGAAATAATTGTGGCCTGTGAAGCCGATATGGATGACGACAGTGAAAGTATAATTACAAACGAACGGTATATATACATTGGGAAGATTATTAAGAAGTGCCTTAATAAAAAACAAGTAGGAATGACTACCTCTGACAAGATAGACAGGATTGTAACGAACAGATGGCTGGCATTGCCTATTTTTGTAGTTGTTATGTTTATAGTATACTTTGTTTCGGTGTCATGGCTGGGAACCATTGTCACGGATTGGACGAACGATACCTTGTTCGGTGCCTGGATACAGCCTGCAGTCGGAGATTTTCTGGCTAACGTAGGTGCCGCCGAATGGTTACAGAGTCTGGTCGTTGATGGTATTATAGGTGGTGTTGGAGCAGTTCTGGGATTTGTACCACAGATGATGATCCTGTTCTTTTTCCTCTCCATTCTTGAGGACTGTGGATATATGGCCCGTGTAGCTTTTATAATGGATAGAATTTTCCGTAAGTTCGGGCTTTCGGGAAAATCATTTATACCGATGTTGATTGCATCAGGCTGCGGTGTTCCGGGTGTTATGGCATCCAGGACAATTGAACAGGATAAGGACAGGAAGATGACCATTATGACCACAACCTTTATCCCGTGCGGTGCAAAACTTCCTATAATAGCATTGATTGCAGGAGCCATGTTTGCGGAGAAATCCTGGTGGGTAGCGCCGTCGGCATATTTCCTGGGTATTGCAATGGTTCTGTTCTCAGGTATAGTTCTTAAAAAGACAAGGTTGTTTTTGGGCGATCCGGCTCCGTTTGTTATGGAACTTCCGCAATATCATGTTCCTGGTGCTAAAGGCGTTCTGATTCACATGTGGGAACGTGGAAAGGCATTTATTATAAAAGCCGGTACAATTATATTTGTGGCTTGCGGAGTCATATGGTTTTTATCAAGCTTCGGATGGAATTTGCAAATGGCCGAAGAAGGAGACAGTATTCTTGCTTCCATAGGCAATGTCATTGCTCCCATATTCGCACCGTTGGGCTTTGGAAACTGGAAAGCAGCAGTTGCAACAGTGACCGGTCTTGTAGCCAAAGAAAATGTTGTAGGTACATTTGGAGTATTATTTGGAATTTCGGAAGCAGCAGAGGATGATCCTGCACTGCTGGCACAGGTTGCATCAATGTTTACAGTAATCAGCGCATATGCTTTTATGGCCTTTAATCTATTGTGTGCTCCATGCTTTGCGGCCATCGGTGCAATTAAGCGTGAAATGGGCGGATGGAAATGGACACTTATTGCTGTTGGATATCAGACGGTTCTTGCGTATGCAGTAGCACTCATAATTTTCCAGCTGGGCGGTCTTGTAACCGGTGCTGTTTCATTCGGCCCAGGTACGATAGCGGCTTTGTTGGTTCTGGGATTCATGCTCTGGATGTTATTCCGCCCCTACAAGCCGGTGAAGAAAGAAAAAGTTTTATCCGCAGGCGGACAGGTAAATGTTTAATTGGTTAATAAAATTCCTGTTAAGTAAGGAGGAACCACTATGATACAATTTTTAAAGGACAATTTAGCGACAATAATAATAGCTGCAATAGTAATCGGATTAATGGTTTGGGTTGTGATCCACAGGATCAGGAAGAGACAAAGAGGAGAAATCACTTGCGGCTGCGGGTGTTCAGGTTGTTCTGAAGCAAGCGATTGCCATAAGTAAGTAGGAAAGAGGGCTAAAGGCCCTCTTTTTTTAGTTTTCACCCAAACAGCACAATTGAATAAATATAGAATAAAGATGATATAGAATACTGCTATTTTATTAAGTAAATAAGGGCTCTTTTGCAATAAAAGCATTTACAAAGCAATTCATAAGTATTAAAATAAATGCAGTATTTTAACTTTTTACAGGTTAATCACAGGATATATTGTTGAAAAATTAACAAGACATTGAGGTAGCAATTAATGGATAAACAAACGATGATTAGCAATATAAATAAAATGAAGAAGGAACAGAATGCGGTTATTGTTGCTCACAGCTATCAGGTTGACGACGTGCAGGAGACAGCCGATATTGTAGGAGATTCATTTGCTTTAAGCCAATATTGTGCATCAAGTACTGCCGATACCATTGTTTTCTGCGGAGTACATTTTATGGCCGAGAGCGCAAAAATTCTATCTCCCCGGAAAACAGTCCTGCTTCCGGAAATTAATGCAGGCTGTCCTATGGCAGATATGGTTACTGCAGAGTCATTGCGGGAGGCCAAGAAAAAATATCCCGAGGCCGCTGTAGTCTGTTATATAAATTCAAGTGCCGAGGTTAAGGCGGAATGCGACATCTGCTGTACATCCTCCAATGCGCTGTCGGTCATCAGATCAATAGATAAAAAAGATATTCTTTTTGTTCCCGACAAGAATTTAGGAAGCTATGTTGCCAAAATGTGCCCTGAGAAAAATATTATTTTCTGGGAAGGATATTGTATTACACATCATAAAATCAAATCACATGAGGTTCTTGCGTCCAAAGAGCTGCATCCTGATGCGCTGCTGCTGGTCCATCCGGAATGTCAGCCGGAGATTCAGGAGCTGGCTGACTTTGTGGGCAGCACCAAACAAATTATTGATTATGCTAAAAACTCTGATCATGATAAATTTATAATAGGAACCGAGATGGGTGTTTTATATCAGCTTAAAAAAGACAGTCCCCATAAGACTTTCTATATGATGTCGACTGGTCTCATATGCCCTAATATGAAAAAGACTTCTCTTCAGAGTGTTCATGACGCGTTAGCGTTCAAGAAGTACGAAATAAATCTGGAGAAAGATATTATTGAACGTGCATCACACTCACTTACAAGGATGTTAGAGGTGGCTAAATAGGTGCATGCGGGGTCTTTGGGAGGGAATATATGGAAGATGAAGGCAGAAGGGCGAGTATAGAAATTGTTGAAAAAGATGTTATTATTGTTGGAAGCGGTATTGCCGGGGTTTACACAGCATTGGAGATACCCGGCGATAAATCGATAGGGATAATAACCAAAGAAACACTTGACATAAGTAATTCAGTGCTGGCGCAGGGAGGGATAGCCGTATCCCTCGACGAACAGAATGATTCACCCCAGTTACACTTCAAGGACACTCTTTTTGCGGGAGCAGGCCTTTGCAATGATGACAGTGTATGGGTTTTGGTTGAGGAAGCTGCCGACAATATAAAAAAGCTCTGCAGTCTAGGAGTTAACTTTGATAAAAGCGGCCAGCAATTGTCTCTTACCCGTGAAGGGGCTCACAGTGTGAACAGGATTATTCATTCGGGGGATACTACCGGAAAGGAAGTCTGTGACAAGCTCATTGAGGAAGCCCGGAAAAGAAGCAATATTTCTATATTTGAAAGACATTTTGCCGTGGATCTCGTTGTTAGAAATGGTGAATGCAAAGGTGTTATTGTATACGATGAAATAGCTGAAAAAATGAAATTTTTCAGTGCCGGACATACTGTAATTGCCACAGGAGGCTTTGGTCAGATTTACTCTCATACGACAAATCCAGAGGTTGCAACCGGAGACGGTATCGGAATGTGCCTTAGAGTGGGAGCTGAAGCCATGGATATGGAGTTTGTCCAGTTTCACCCTACTGTTCTTTATCACCCTAAGGATAAAAGCTTCCTGATTTCAGAAGCGGTGCGCGGTGAAGGTGCCATGCTCAGAAATGCCGGGGGCGAGCGCTTTATGCAGAAATATCACCAGCTTGGAGAGCTGGCCCCGAGAGATGTTGTATCCAGGGCTATATTCCAGGAGATGTCCCTTTCAGGATCAAAAAACGTTTTTCTGGATATTACTTTTAAAGAGAGGGAGTACCTTGAAAGTAGGTTTCCCAACATATTCAAGACCTGCATGGATTATGGCATCGATATATCCAGAGATTATATTCCGGTTGCTCCGGCAGAGCATTATTGCATGGGGGGCATCAGAACAGATGTGGACGGGCAGACTAACATAGCAGGGTTATACGCCTGCGGTGAAGTAGCCTGTACGGGTATTCACGGGGCAAACAGGCTGGCCAGCAATTCCCTGCTTGAAGGGCTGGTATTCGGCCGGAAGATCGCCGCAAAAATTTCTGAAGGGGTTAACACTTCAATTCAGGAAGAGGAAGAGGTTCAGATGGAGTTCTCTCTTAATACCCAAAACGATAAAGTATTAAAGGCTATGAAGGAAGAGATTCAGCATACCATGACTAAGTATGTCGGCATCATCAGGAATGAGCGGGGGCTTGAAGCCGCAAAAAACACAATTAATGGAATATATAGCCGGTATAGTGACTTAACAGGCTTCAGTCTTGTTAAACTTGAGGTAGCAAATATGTTAACTGTCGCAAATCTTGTAATTGAAGCGGCGCTTGAAAGAAAAGAGAGCAGGGGAGCTCATTTCAGATCGGATTTCGACAGGACGGATGATCTCAACTGGAAGAGAAATATAGTAAGGGTTTTGCCGGATAAATCAATTTTTGAGCTATAATGAACTTTTATCACAGAATACATTACGGAGGTTGTTATGAAGCTTGATAAATATTATTTGCACGACACTGTTATGAATGCCTTAAAAGAGGATATGCCGTTAGGAGATATCACTACCGATAATATAATCAGCGAGGGAGATGTTTCAAACGCAGAATTTCTTGCAAAACAGGATGCGGTCATAGCAGGGCTTGAGGTTGCCCGGCATGTTTTTGAAGTCCTTGACAGCAGGGTCAGCTTTACTGCATTGATCAAGGACGGTGACAGCGTCAAAAAAGGAGATATCATCGCAAGAATAAGCGGGCCTGCAAGGGCTTTGCTTAAGGGTGAAAGGACAGCACTGAACTTTTTGCAGCGGCTTTCAGCTATTGCAACAATGACCAGCAGGTATGCCATGAAGGTCAAGGATTTACCTGTCAAAATAACTGATACCAGAAAAACAACTCCTGGGCTGAGGCTTTTGGAGAAATACGCCGTAAATGCCGGCGGAGGGTCAAATCACAGGTTTTCACTGTCGGATGGTGTATTGATCAAGGATAATCATATAGCGGCAGCAGGCGGAATAACCAATGCAGTTAACCGGGTAAGGGCCAGCATACCCCACACCGTTAAAATAGAGGTCGAGGTGGAATCGCTGGAAGAAGTACAGGAGGCTCTTGACTGCAAAGCAGACATTATCATGCTTGACAACATGTCAAATGAAAAAATGGCAGAAGCTGTTGCTCTAATTAATAAGAGAGCGCTGGTGGAGGCATCGGGCAATATGACTGAGGAAACAATATATGATGTTGCCAGGACAGGGGTTGATATTATTTCGGTGGGGAAACTTACCCACTCTGCCAACTCGGTTGATATCAGTATGAATATAGAATAAAAACGGCCTTTTTTGTTGTAAATGAAAACTGTGGATAATTATTTAAATTATCCACAGTTTTTTCAAGTTATTCACATATGAGTTTTACTGAATCTGTGAAGACCACGAATACCAATGGTTTGACTGTTGTTGAATAAAACAGGGTTATCCACACATTGCTCAAAAAATGTGAATAAATAGCTTTCGTTTTTGGATTCAATTGGTAACTGTGTGCATTCTACAAAATATTGTTGCATAAAAGATTCAATACCTGCATATATAGTGGTTTGTAAAAATTATGGCAAAAAAAACATGTGTATAATGTGGATAGCGTGAAAACAATTACCTTCTATATTTTTTATGTAAGGTGACAAAATATCAATGTACGCTAAAATAAATCAAAGGCATAAAAGCGTATTATTTTGAGTGAGAAACAAGGTTTCTTTTGATGAAATTTAATACGCAGTAAAAATGCCTTAAAAAGGAGGCACTAACTATGAGTAGACATAAGAGTATCATGTCAGAAGCCCTTAAAGAGGAAATTGCCAAGGAACTTGGAGTCTACAACAAAGTTTCAGCTGAGGGCTGGGGATCAGTTTCTTCGAGAGATTGCGGAAGTATGGTTAAGAAGGCAATTGAAATGGCTGAAAGAAGTGTCAACCATTAATGGGTTAGTTTAGCGTCATTTAGGGGCTGGCAGCGGATTATGTCTGACTGCCTCCCCATTACATAGTCTTTCCTGTAACTCAATCAGTTGATTTTCAAGGTAAATTCATTTATTATTAAATGAAGAGATGATTACGGGAGGGAAAGCTTTGAAAAACGCATTGTTTGTATACAATCCCATATCGGGCGGCCGCAAGGTTCCAAACGAGCTGGATTACATACTGAGTACTTTTCAAAAGAAAGGTATTCTTGTTCAGCCGTACAGACTTATAGATGCCAACAATGAATATCTCGTAAGTGCCCTGAAGTCAGGAATTTATGATTTTGTAATTGCCTCGGGCGGTGATGGCACTATAAATTTTGTTGCAAACATCCTTCTGGACAACGATATCAAAATGCCTATCGGTGTAATTCCTTCAGGAACCTGTAATGATTTTGCCAAGTGCCTGGGAATCAACTCCCTGCATGAAAGCCTGAACATTATCCTGCAGGGCAGGACTCTCATGTGCGATGTGGGGCATATCAACAATTCACATTATTTTTTGAGTACTTTTGCAGGCGGAAATTTTGTAGATGTATCCTTCAGTACAAACAGTGAACTTAAGAAAAATTTCGGACCTTTTGCATATTATCTCAAGGGTTTGTCCGAAGTTGCAAATATAAAGAGCTTTGACTTGAAAGTTACGGCTGATGAGCATATTATAGAAGGTAAATTCATATTGTTTTTAATTGTTAACGGAAAACAGGCTGCCGGCTTTCCAAACCTGTTGAATGATGCCGATTTTACCGACGGCTATATGGATATCATACTTGTAAAGAAATGTTCGAATATAAATCTGGCCAGCATTTTCTTCAAGGTCCTCAGCAAGGAATCGGTCAATGACAAAAATGTTATCATACTCAAGGCAAAAAAGTGTGAGCTGACAAGCAGGTCGCCCATTGCCCTTAACCGTTGATGGAGAAAAATCAGAGCTTTTTCCGGCGGCTATAGAATTTAAACATAAGCTTCTGGAGGTTTTTGTACCGCAGAATATATATGACCTTAATCAATAAAAATAAGATTTGCCATACAAAAAATATTGGAAATTCTCTTTGTGTATATATAATAAAACCGGTATCATGGTATAAAATCCAGGATACCGGTTTTAAAGTCAATACATCTGATGCTTATTGTCCTCATAGGCAACAAGCAGTTGGTTCCGGCCGTTTACAAGAGTTTTCTTTACATAATAGCCATTCTTTGATAATACATCATAGATTTCGTCGGCCTGATGAAAGTAGTTGTTGCCCACGTCCAGAATGAGAGTTTCTCCTGGCTTAAGTCTGTTCTGTACCACTTCAAGTGTATTTTTGTCATTCAAGCTTTCGAAATTTATTATGTTATTTTGAAGCTCCATATCACCGCACCTCTTCATAAGTAATTATTTTAAAATACCGAATTTAATATGCTTTGCAGCAATTATAAGTTTTACCGTTTGAAGTTTATTATTTGCACAAGTCTCTAAAATTATTTGATAGTAAAAATTTTAATAATGTATTGTATAATTTTTTCATTTAATGGCTAATATAATATTGACCTCACAAAATACATTTTGACCCCCTTTACATGGTTAGTCGATGGCGACTAACCTATTTTTTTATGTTAAGATCGGGAACCATAGTTAAAGCAGTTTTGACCGCGGTATCTTGAAATTTCCTTAATAATTGGTGATAATAAGAAGAGTAAAAGGGTTTTATTTATATAAGTAAGGGATAAATTTTTTAAGTCAGCAGATTATTTAAAATTCAAAAAGCAGGGAATAATGTTCCGTGCGGAAATGGGGATTTGTCATGAATATTGCAGGTTTGATAGATCATACGGCTCTTAAGCCTGAAACTACAAAAGCACAGATTGAAAAGCTTTGCAGTGAAGCGGTGGAGTACGGTTTTGCGTCGGTATGTGTTAATCCTTGTTATGTAGGTTTGTGCAGCCGGCTTTTAAAGGACAGCAAAGTAAAGGTGTGTACCGTAATTGGTTTCCCTCTGGGTGCAACCACTTCTGCAGCAAAAGCTGCCGAGGCTGCAGAAGCTATTCAGAATGGCGCTGCCGAAGTTGATATGGTAATTAATGTGGGTGCCATAAAGTCGGGTGATCTTGATTATGTTAAAAAGGATATAGAAGCCGTAGTGCAGGCAGCAAGCGGTAAAGCCCTTGTAAAGGTTATTCTTGAAACCTGTTTGCTGACCGATGAGGAGAAAAGGACCAGCTGCCGGATATGCAAAGAAGCGGGAGCCGACTTTGTAAAGACATCCACGGGTTTTAGTACAGGCGGAGCAACAGTTGAAGATATAAAGCTCATGAGGGATATGGTAAAGCCTAACCTCGGGGTTAAGGCCTCGGGTGGCATAAGGGATTATGAAACGGCTAAAGCCATGATAGAGGCCGGTGCCAGCAGAATAGGAGCAAGCGCCTCGGTGGCAATCGCAAATAAGGAAAAGAGCACCGGCAGCGGATATTAAAAAATCAACACCCTTCAGAATATGCTTTTACGCATATTTTGAAGGGTGTTTTTCACTGTCATTTACTATTTTACTTCACCTTTCCATAAACCATGGATGTTGCAATATGCATAAACTTCAGCATTCTTCTTATCACTTAGAATAGCTTTTGGGTCATCTCCCGGGAACAGGTTTATTATTTCCAGGCCTTCATCGCCAACAACGGCTACCCATTCAATATAATGAACATCAATCATCGGATGTGCGACCGAGCCTACCTCAACATTGATACTGCCGTTGCTTCTGAGTGAAACAGGGATGTGTTTTTCAACGGCCGCTTCGGTTGTGTTGGGAACAAGTTTTTCCATGGGTTCTCCGCAACAGACAAGAGTTCCGCCGCCGCTTTTTATTAATGCAACCATATTTCCACAATGCTTACAACGGAAAAAAGATACCTCATTCTTCATAATTAAAATCTCCCCTCGTGACTTTATTGGGAATCCGTATTGGCTGCGCACAATAAATGCAGCATGCCAAAAAAGATTCATTCTATACTTTTATCCAAACCTGTTATATTTTATACCCTGATTTCCATATCCAAAACACATTAATATTTAATCTCTTGTTAAACCATAGGAAGCAGGGGTATAATTTTCATGTCATTGATTTCATTAACAGCGGAGGCAAGGGTGGTTTATAATAATATAAAGACTGCAAGGTTTATTTGCAGGCCAAACAGGTTTATTGCACATATTGAGCTTGATGGAAGGGAAGAGGTATGTCATGTAAAAAATACCGGCAGATGCAGAGAACTGCTGAAACCAGGGGTTACGGTATTTGTACAGGAGTTTGATAAAACCTCCAGAAAAACCAGGTATGACCTTATCGGTGTTAAGAAGGGTGACAGGATGATCAATATGGACAGTCAGGTCCCCAACAAGGTTTTCCATGAATGGCTGCTGAAAGGGGGACTTTTGGAGGATATTACCCTGATTAAGCCTGAAGCAAGGTACAAAAATTCCAGATTTGATTTTTATATAGAGACAGAAAAGGAAAAAATATTTATTGAGGTCAAGGGAGTTACTCTGGAGGACAATAATGTTGTCTTATTTCCCGATGCGCCCACCGAAAGAGGGGTCAAACACATCAAAGAGTTAATGGAGTGCATGGAGGAAGGTTATAAGGCTTACATAGTGTTTGTTATTCAGATGAAAGGGGTGAGCTACTTTACTCCTAATTACAGAACACATGAGGAGTTTGCTGAAACTATAAAAATTGCTGAGGCCAGGGGCGTTAACGTTGTGGCCTGTGACTGCATGGTAGGAGAAAATTGCATTGAAATAGCGGAAAGGGTTGAGGTGAGACTTTAATGCTTTATGAGTACGGTTTAAAAACTGAAAGACAGAATTTCTACAACATAACCGGCAGGGTAGCGGACGCACTTGCAAAAAGCGGAATAAGGGACGGTGCGGTCCTGGTGTTCTGTCCACATACTACCGCAGGAATAACCATCAATGAAAATGCTGATCCTGACGTGGTGAAGGATATGCTGCTGGGACTGGACAAAGCGTATCCCGACAGGGCAGAATTCAGGCATATGGAAGGAAACAGTCATGCACACCTAAAAGCAAGTGCGGTGGGAAGCAGCCAGTATGTTATTGCCGCAAACGGAAAACTCGTCCTGGGGACATGGCAGGGAATATACTTCTGTGAGTTTGATGGACCCAGAAACCGGAAGTTTTATGTAAAGGTATTATAAGTATGAATTTCCGCATGTGTTTTTACCTGCGGCTCCTAAAATTTTCAGTCTGAAAGATTTAGGAGCCGCAGTCTTATAGTCAATAGGACGAATTACCCACAAGAAACTGTGCATAACAGGGAGAAACTGTGGATATTATGTTAAAATAATGCGAAGTTATCCACAAATATACTACATTATGTTGATAAAACTGTTGATAAGCCAATAAATATGGGGATTTCTTGTAGATAATCCAATGAGAAAATCCACAGCCTATTTATAAACAAATAAAAGTGAATAATGTGAAAACTCTGTGGATTAAATAATAAGAAATCAATACTTTTTCCACAGAAAGACTATATTTTGTTAATAAAGTTGTGGATATAGCTATATGTATGGGGATAGTATGTTGAAATATTCAAGATTTAATCCACAAGTATAATACATTTTAAATTAACAGTATAATTTAGATTTTTTGCCGCCTGGTGGTTCCTCTTACTATAAGTTCGGGAAGTGTAGTATAGCTTTGAACCTGAAGAGAGGGGTTCTTAATTTTCCTGATCAGGGTGGAACCCGCCTGCATTCCCATGTCAAAGACATTAATATTGACAACTGTAGGCATGGGCTCAATAATATGGGAAAAAGGATACTCGTCAAAAGTAATTACAGCCATATGATCCGGGATGGAAAGACCATGCATGCCAAGTGACTTGACCACTCCCAGAGCTATGCCGTTATTTTCACAAATGACGGCCTCCGGTCTGATTCCGCAGTCAAGGAGAGCATTCATCTGTGTGTAGCCTGAATCTTTTGTGGAATCTCCAAAGCTTATGTAGCTGCCCGAAACTTCGATATTTTTCTGCTCCATAGCACTCTGAAAACCTTGAAGCCGGTGTGTGGATATCATATCATGTTCATGTCCGCCAATAAATGCGATTTTGCTGTAGCCGCAGTCCAACAGGTGATTGGCGGCAATTTCTCCTGAAAGATAATTATTTGTATCAATCCAGCAAAGCTGACTTTCGAAGTCGGGCCTGCCTATTATAATATGAGGAAAATTTGTATTTACCAGGAGCGACGGCAATTCCCTGTTAATTACAGAGCCGTGCAATATCACACCATCGGCGCTTTTTTGCGCAATTATTTTTTTTATAAGCTCCCTCTCCTCCTGGTCAGAGCTTATGCTCATGAGGCTCAAATTGTAATTCTTATCGGATAAAGCCTTTTGAGCTCCGCACATTATCTCAAACATATGCGGATTGGAAAATGCCACATCCCGTTCCAATCTGGTAAGAAACACAACATTTCTTGTGGACTGCCTTGCGAAATTGCTGGCATTCTGGTTAGGAAAGTAATTCAGACTTTTCATTATATTGTTAACACGTTCAACTGTAGCCTGAGATATGGAGGGAGCCCCATTGATTACCTTTGATACGGTAGAAATGGATACTCCTGCTTCTCTGGCCACATCTTTTATGGTTACCGGCATAAAAACTCTCCTTCCGAACATAAAAAGTATATTTATATAGTACAACGTTTTCCTAAATAAATCAAGGCTTAAGGTGCTGAATCTATTGATTTATTAAAATTTTATGGCTATAATGATGATAAATAGAGGAAAACGGATACAAATTTATGTGCAAATTAACGATTAGCTTGAGTAAAACGTTTTCCTAAAATGTATATAAGGAGGAACCAACTTGAAAAAATTTATTGCCATTCTTATGTCAGCACTTATACTATCAACAGCTGTCGCTGGATGCGGAAATTCATCATCCTCTCCTTCGCCGGACAGCCCATCCGCATCGGCAGCGAGCTCCGGTTCGCAGGCGCAAAACAGTGAAGGAGCCAAGCCCGTTAAAATCACAATCTGGCATGAAACAGACAAGGGTATTGCCGAGCAGCTTCAGGCAGAGCTCGATAAGCTTGCTCCGGCAGTAGAAGTAAAGGTGGAGCGGAAAGAAAAAATGTCGGATGCCCTTAAGCTTGTGGGAAATGATCCTAAGAGCGCTCCGGATATGTATTTCTTTGCCCATGATAAAATAGGGGTATTTGCCCAGATGGGAATACTTGCCCCGGTAACCGACTTCATTACAAAGGACGATATGGCAGATTTGATTCCCATGACAGTTAAAGCAGCTACATATAAGGATCAGATATACCAGCTGCCGGTATATTTCGAAACTCAGATGTTTATGTACAATAAGGCACTGATGAAGCAGCCGCCTGCTACTACTGACGAACTCCTGAAATATATGGAGGCCAATACCAAGGACGGCACTTACGGTTTTGTTGAGCAGCACAGTACGGCATATTACGCCGCAAGCTGGTTCCACGCCTTCGGGGGCTTTATAATCAATGAAAAAGCGGAGCCCGGTCTTAATACAAAGGAAACACTGGATGCCATGGAATATCATAAAAAGTTTATAAGGTACCTGCCTAAAGACGGTGAATACAATACCGTCACTACCTTGTTCAAGGAGGGAAAGGCACATTCCATAATCGGAGGACCCTGGCTGGTTCCTGATGTTAAAGCTGCAAATATAGATCTGGGTATAGCCCCAATGCCAACCGTCAACTCAACCGGAAAGCCGTTAACGCCTTATTCCGGCGTACAAGGTGTTTGTGTGCTTAAGTCGGCAGAAGCAAAGAAGGATGCAGTTACCGCGGTACTTAGGCAGCTGGCCAAAACCGATATCGGTCTGGCGCTTGCCAGGTCAGCCAACTGTGCACCGGCAAATCAGAAGTGTTATGAGGACTCATCAATAACCTCAAACGAAATGCTCATGTCAATGAAGAAGACTGCAGAAAATGTAGTACCAATGCCTAATGTACCTGAAATGGATCTCATGTGGACTGTTACCGAAACAATGCTTGCTGCCGTAAATAAAAATGATGCCGACGTTAAGACCTCGGCTGAAAAGGCCCAGAAGGATGCATTGGCACAGATTGATGCTATGAAATAGTACTTGAATAAAATTATTGTGATCCGTAAAGGGTGATGCTGTTAAACTGCAGCACCCTTTACGGAAAATATGCGCAGTTTAATCGTCACAAAGAGAGGTGGCATATTTGAAGAAGAAGCTTGTCCCTTACCTGTACTCATTTCCATCGCTTCTGACTATTGGAGCGATAGTGTTATTTCCAATTATTTATACGGGATATATTTCGTTTACAAACATGAGTATATATCACTGGTTTGATTTCTCATTCATCGGTGCCCAAAATTATAAGAAAGCAGTACTTATATTTGATTCGGGGTTTTTACCGGCTTTGCTGAGGACTCTTCTCTGGACTGTAATAAATGTTGTTTTGCAGCTTGTTATTGCGTTTTTAATATCTTTGGGCTTAAATGCCGAAGGCTTGAAATTGAAAAACCTGTATAAGACACTTCTGATGTTTCCGTGGGCCATGCCGGGATATGTCACCATTTTGCTCTGGAGGATGGGAATGTTCAATACTGAATTCGGCCTGTTAAACCAGTGGCTGAAGAGTATGGGTTTTTCCGGAGTAAGCTGGCTCAGCAGCAACAGCATTGCATTTGCCGCATGTGTGGCGGTAAACCTCTGGCTTGCACTGCCTTTCATGATAATGATAATTGACGGTGCCTTACAGAGCATAGATAAAACCTATTATGAAAGTGCCAGAATTGAAGGTGCGGGATTTGGAGCACAGATAACCAAACTGACGGTCCCTCTTATAAGGCCGGTTGTTGCACCGGCAGTCATACTTACCACGTTTACCACCTTCAAGCAGTTTGACATTGTATTTCTTCTGACACAGCAGCAGGGTGCGAAGACCGGAGCGGATATCCATACCATAATCACATATGCCTACGAAAAAGCATTTATCACCAATAACTATGGATACAGCTCGGCCATTTCAATAATTATCTTTGCGATTCTGATAGTTCTTTCTGTTATTACCCGTAAAGATATCAGGGAGGAAGGAACATGAAAAACAACACCGGAAGGACTGTCAAACTTATACTGCTGAATGTATTTTTTATAATCATATGTATAGGATCGTTGGTACCGATTCTTTATGCAATATCGGTTTCATTCAATGCCGGCAATAATTTACTTACATCAAGATTTTCATTTATTCCGAAGGTTTTTACTCTGGATAATTATAAGGCAGTACTGATAGACAACCCGTTCCTGCTCTGGCTTAAAAACAGCATGATTCTGTCGGTTGCCACCGTTGTTTTAGCATTGGGTGTTTCGGTGACCGGGGCTTATGCATTTTCCAGGAAGCGTTTTGCGGGAAGGAAGTCGATTCTTTATATATTACTGTTATTGAATGCGTTTCCGTCCATATTGTCAATGTTTGCGGTGTACAGGATATTGAAGCCTTTTGGACTGGTTAACTCTTATCTGGGGCTTATACTCATATACACCGGTACTATGGCCATCTTTGGAATTTGGAACCTGAAAGGTTATTTTGACACCATACCTGTGGAAATTGAAGAAGCAGGCAAAATCGACGGGGCAAGCGACCTGAGACTGGTCACAAAAATAATGCTCCCTCTTGCCAGACCGGCCATACTGGTTACATCAATTATGATACTGATATTTGTATGGAACGAATATATTTTTGCAGTAACATTTATGACAGGTTCAGAGAAGTACACTCTTGCGACAGGTCTGTATTCATTGCAGGCAACGGAGTACACCAGGAACTGGCCTGTATTTTCTGCAGCATCTATTCTTGTTTCCATTCCAATACTCATAATATTCTTTGCGCTGCAGAAATATATGGTTTCAGGCTTGACTGCAGGCGGAGTAAAGCAATAAATATCAAAATATTAAGAATCAAGGAGTTATATATGCAAAAGGAAGCTGTACTACATATACCATTATCCAATTACGCTCATGGAATCGATGAGGAGCATGTTGTTTTCAGGTTGCGCACCGCACGGGGAGATATGCGGGAATGCCTTTTTTTCTATGGTGACAGGGCTTACGGTAAAAATCCGGTGGTGTTTTCCAGTCGGCCTATGAAGCTGGCTGGAAGTGACGAGCTTTTTGATTATTACGAATTGGAATTGCACACTCCCTATACCAGAATCTGCTACTATTTTCAGCTGAATGACGGAAAGGAAACTCTTCTGTACTATTCAAGCATATTTACAAAAGAAATGCCAGCCGAAAGGTCTGAATTTTTTCAGCTGCCCTTTAACCATAAAGCTGATATTGCGCGTATTCCGGACTGGGTTGATTCGGCCGTGATTTACAATATCTTTCCCGACAGCTTTGCTACCGGCAGAAGATTTATTTCAAAACAGGGTATAACTGCAAACCTGGGGGATATAGCCACGCAGAGCAGGAACGGGGGAACCATACGGGGAATTACAGAGAATATTGATTATATTGAGGAACTGGGAATCAACTGTATTTACATAAATCCAATTTTTGCTGCCGGAGAGTATCATAAATATGACCTTGTAGATTATTTCCGCATCGACCCCTGCTTTGGAACAAACGCAGACTTTAAAACTCTGGTGGATCAATGCCATAAAAGAAATATAAAAATTATAATTGACGGTGTTTTCAATCACTGTGGCTGGAATTTTTTTGCTTTTGACGATGTAGTCCGGAACGGAGAAGCATCCAGGTACAAGGATTGGTTTTATCATTTGGAGTTTCCGGTGATACGTCCCGACAACCCTGAGGATGTCCCCGGTTATACCTGTTTTGCATATGAGAGAAAGATGCCTAAAATGAATACCGCCAACCGGGAAGTCAGGGAATATTTTCTTAAGGTATGCAGGTACTGGCTGGAGGAGTTCCATATTGACGGCTGGAGGCTGGATGTGGCAAACGAGGTGGATTATGCATTCTGGCGGGAGTTCAGAAATACTGCGAAGTCTGTAAACCCGGACTGCTTTCTGATAGGAGAGGTATGGGAAAGTGCACAGTCCTGGCTTAAGGGAGATATGTTCGACTCAACGATGAATTATGACTTCCGTAAAAACTGCCGCGATTTCTTCGCTCTTGGCAAGCTGGATGCGGCAGGTTTTGACGGGCGTGTAACCGAAATGCGCATGAGATATAACAAGAATATTACTCCGGGGCAGCTTAATTTATTGGACAGCCATGATGTTCCGAGATTTTTATCCCTTTGCGGGGGAGATATGGCAAAATTTAAGCTGGCAGCTGTTTTCCAAATGACCTTTATTGGAATCCCCTCCGTTTTTTACGGGGATGAAAAATGCATACAGGGCATGCTGGAGCACGAATACCGCCATCCCATGGTGTGGGAGCAGCAGGAAGATGAAACGATATCAGAGCTGTACAGGAAGCTGATCAGTTTCCGCAGGAGTTCCAATGCATTGCACTGCGGAGAGTATGAGACGGTAAGGGCAGAACCGGGTACAGGTTTGTATATGTTCAGGCGTTATACAGGAAGCGAGCAGGTGACGGTTGCGCTTAATGTCTCCGGAGAGACGGTTGATATAGCATCGGAGCCTGATTTAACTTCTGCAGAGATAGTTTTGGCCGAAGGATTTGATGACGGTTCAAGGTTGCAGCCCCGGGGGTTTGCACTTTTCAGGACTGCTCGAAAGGCTTGAAAGCAGGTTGTTTGGGTTATACCTGAACAGTTGAAAAGGTAGGGCAACTTAAAAAATGAGAAGCTCTATTAAATGAGAAGCTCTATTAAAAGTACATGGCTGAAATTTTACAAATTTCAACATGTACTTTGTGAGCTGTAAATTATTTTCTGCTATATCCCTTGTTAACCGGATATTTATTAGTATTTTGGCTCTGGTTCTGGTTCTGATTTTGTATAGCCTGGGCTACAAGGTTGGTCAGAGGCTGGCCTATAGCTTCCTTATAATTGAATCCAAGCAGTTTTAATATTTTAAAGGTTTCAGCCGACAATATCTTTTGTATTGTAGAAACAAATTCACTGTCACCGCCGCTGAAAGGCAGAAAAGTCGTTATAATGGGGAGCAATTCCTTGGTTATATACTCAATGTCCTCATCGGATATGTCCTGTGACAGGAACTCCTGTTCGTAACACTTGGTTATTTGAATAAGTTCGTTTTTATCGGTTGTCAGGTCGTTAATTATCTCTTCAAGTACGTTTATGGTCTGTTTGTCATTCTGTATTTGTTTTACAAGGTTAATTTTATTATATATGGCCTCTGCGGTATTTTTAATACTGACTTCCTTTAGTCTGACAGCTAATTCGGTTACCGGACTGGTGGCTGGTTCCATAATATTCACTCCTCGATAATAAATCATCAATAATTAAATAGTGGTATACATAATTATATGCACATAATGAGGAGGAGGTTAATATAAGGCTGCAATTTTTTGTATTGATTCATCATACAACTATTGCCGGCTTTTTTATTTTGATTTTACAGGATATAATATTGTATAATTAAGAATAAAAATTGAACTGCAAATATTGCACAATTTAAATATTAATGTATAATATAGATGTACGTACAAGTTGTTTTTCAGGAGAATATAATGCAAAAAAGTGACAACCAGACTAAATACTATAAGCTCATGGAGTATTTAAAGGGAGAAATACTGTTGGGAAGAATCCGGCCCGGAGAGCAGATACCCTCTGAAAACATGCTGGCCGAAAAACTGTCTTTGAGCAGGCACACGGTGAGGAAAGCCATTTCCATGCTTGTTAATGAAGGTTACCTTTATACCGAACACGGCAGGGGGACCTACTGCATGGACAGGAGCAGAAAAAGAAATGATTCCCGGAATATCGGCGTAATTACCACCTATATTTCGGAATACATTTTTCCAAAGGTCATTCAGGGGATTGACAGTGTGCTCTCAGGTAACGGCTACAGCATTATGCTGAAGAACACCAACAACAATACCGAAAAGGAAGCACTTTGTCTGGAGGATGTGCTGCAGAAAAATATTGAAGGACTTATTATAGAACCCACCAAAAGTGCGTTGTTTTCCAACAACCTGCAGTATTATGAGGCTTTGGACAAACATCACATACCTTATATTTTTATTCACGGTTACTATCAGAAGCTGGAAAGCAAATCCCATGTGCTGCTGGATGATGCAAAGGGAATGTATTCCGCGGTAGAATATCTGACAGGGCTGGGACATAAAAAGATAGTAGGGATATTTAAAGCTGATGATATACAGGGGCTGGAAAGGCACAAGGGGTACGCAAGAGGCATCAGTGAAGCCGGTCTGCCATATAATCCCGATCAGGTAATATGGTTTCACACCGAGGACAGGGAGGTAAAACCCTATAATGTCATCAGGCAGATGATAGAGAATAAGAGCGGAGTTGACGCTATAGCCTGCTATAATGACGAAATTGCATTCAGGGTATACGAACTGCTGAACAGCCTGGGTGTCAAAGTACCTGAAGATATTTCAATTACAGGCTTTGATGACTCCTACTTTTCTGCAAACTGTCCGGTCAGGATCACCAGTGTCAGCCACCCTAAAGAGAAGCTGGGAGAGGCGGCAGCTGAACTGCTCCTGGAAATGCTCAAAGATAATAATTATTTGGATAACCCGGTACAGAAGATTATTGTACCCGAGCTTATAATCAAGGAATCCTGCATAAAGAGGTAGGTTGAGTATTCAATTTCTGATTTGGCAATAAAAATTAGATCATTTAGATATTTAGATAATCATTTATTCAGTTTAAAATTTTTAGAATGACTTGTACGCATGAGCATACTAATATTATACCGCTTTATATTAAATGCCTGCAGCTTAAAGTTGATATGTTGATTAATTTGATACGTTTGAAGTGAAATATAAATAATTTATTAAAAAATTAGGGGGGCTAATTAAATGAATAATATTCCAAAAGTAAAGCTTGGGATTGTTTCGGTAAGCAGGGACTGTTTTCCGGTGGAATTGAGCGTGGAAAGGCGTAAAGCAGTTGTTAAAGTCTGTACTGAAAAAAGCATTGAAATTTTTGAAGCAAACACGGCGGTTGAAAATGAAAAGGATGTACTGAAGGCTTTGCAGGAACTGAAGGCTTCAGGAACAAACGCGCTGGTGGTATACCTCGGAAATTTCGGACCTGAAGGACCTGAGACCATACTTGCTCAAAAATTCGGCGGTCCTGTAATGTTCGTGGCTGCGGCTGAAGAAACCGAGAGTAATCTGATCAATGGACGCGGAGATGCGTACTGCGGTATGCTTAATGCCTCATATAACCTGGCTCTCAGAAAATTGAATCCGTATATTCCCGAGTATCCGGTTGGAACTCCCGAAGAAATAGCAGATATGGTTGCTGATTTTGAAACTATTGCAAGAATTTTACTGGGGCTTTCAAAATTGAAAATATTCACTTTTGGCCCAAGACCGCATGATTTCCTGGCATGTAATGCACCTATCAAGCCTTTGTTCGACCTGGGGGTTGAGGTGATGGAAAACTCGGAGCTTGACCTTTTTGAGGCTTTTAACAACCATAAGGATGACCCGAGGATTCCCGCAGTAATAAAAGAAATGGAACAAGAGCTGGGGGACGGAAACGGTTATCCCGGAATTCTTCCAAAGCTGGCACAATATGAGCTTACATTGAAGGATTGGGCTGAGGACCATAAAGGTGCTTCCGAATATGTAGTTTTTGCAAATAAATGCTGGCCGGCTTTCCAGACACAGTTCGGGTTTGTTCCCTGCTACGTGAATTCCAGACTTGCTTCAATAGGGATACCTGTTGCATGCGAAACAGACATTTACGGCGCATTAAGCGAGTATATAATCACATGTGCCACACAGCTGCCGGCAACACTGCTCGATATAAACAACACGGTGCCTAAGGACATGTATGCAAATAATCAGAGCAAGTTCGCAGGTTATTCACTTACCGATTTGTTCATGGGTTTCCACTGCGGAAATACACCTTCATGTCATATGAAGGAATGTTCAATGAAGTATCAGCTCATAATGCGCAGATTGCTTGAACCTGACAAGGAGCCCGATATTTCAAGAGGTACCCTGGAAGGAGCCATCAGACCCGGGGATATCACTTTCTTCAGACTTCAGGGAACAGCGGACAGCCAGCTGAGAAGTTATGTTGCCGAAGGTGAAATAATCGATGTAGATCCTAAATCCTTTGGAGGTATAGGAATATTTGCAATAAAAGAGATGGGCAGATTCTACAGGCACGTACTTATAGCCGGGAGATATCCTCACCACGGGGGAGTGGCCTTCAAACATGTGGGCAAGCTTCTGTTTGCTGCCATGAAGCTTCTGGGTGTAAGTGATGTTGCATTTAATCAGCCTGCAGCCATGCTTTACAAAGATGAGAATCCATTTAAATAAATAAAGCAGGTAAATAAAATGGGGCAGTAATATTAATCCGGTCAACGGCGAATAAATATAGTAGTTAGCATTGAATAGCATCCTGTTTGTATCAATAAGCAAACTTTGGGGAGGAAAAAAATGAGTTTAGAATTGAAGGATATTAAAAATGCCATTGTCAACGGGCAGACTGCAATCGGGATTGAACTGGGCTCCACACGAATCAAAACGGTTCTTGTGGCTGAGGGTAACAAATCAATTGCTTCGGGCAGTCATGACTGGGAAAACAGTTATCTCAACAATGTCTGGACATACAGCCTGGAGGATATCTGGAAGGGTGTACAGAGCAGCTACAATAAGCTGGCTGAGAGTGTAAAGTTAAAGTACGGTGTAACCATTCAAACTACCGGCTCAATCGGTATCAGTGCCATGATGCACGGATATATGGTTTTTGATAAGGAAGAAAAGCTTTTAACGCCATTCCGCACATGGCGCAATACCATAACCGGTCAGGCTTCGGAAGCTCTGACCGGGCTGTTTGGCTATCCGATTCCCCAAAGGTGGAGCATCGCCCATCTTTACCAGGCCATTTTGAATAAGGAAGAGCATGTTTCCAATATAGACTACATCACAACGCTAGCCGGCTATATACATTGGAAACTGACGGGACAGAAGGTTTTGGGAGTTGGCGATGCCTCGGGTATGTTTCCTATTGATGTGGATACCAGGGATTTCAATATGCGAATGATCAAGCAGTTCAATCAACTTGTCAGTGCGGACAATATCCCATGGCAGCTGGAAAATATCTTTCCAAAGGTTTTGGTTGCAGGAACCAAAGCGGGAGAGCTCACAGCAGACGGAGCAAAGCTGCTGGATGTTTCCGGTCAGCTGCAGCCGGGAATTCCGCTTTGTCCGCCGGAGGGGGATGCGGGAACCGGCATGGTGGCTACCAACAGTGTATCGGCCCGTACAGGAAATGTGTCGGCAGGTACATCGGTTTTTGCAATGGTCGTACTGGAGAAGGAGCTGTCCAGGGCATATTCGGAGATTGATCTGGTAACAACACCTGATGGCAAGCTGGTGGCCATGGTGCACTCAAATAATTGTACCTCGGATTATGACGCATGGATGGGTTTGTTTGCAGAGGCTGTGAAGGCACTGGGACTGAATGTAGACAAACCCAGGCTTTATGATACCCTGCTTGGCGCGGCGCTCCAGGGTGACCCGGACTGCGGAGGCTTACTGGCCTATGGATACATTTCCGGAGAGCATATTACACATTTTGAAGAGGGTCGTCCCATGTTTGTGCGTTCGGCAAACAGTAACTTCAACCTTGCCAATTTTATGCGTGTGAATTTGTATACGGCACTGGGAGCGCTTAAAACAGGTATGAATATCCTTCTGGAAAAAGAAGCGGTTAAGCTGGACGAATTGATGGGACACGGCGGGTTCTTCAAGACAAAGCTGGTGGGACAGAAGATCATGGCAGCGGCTGTTAATGTTCCTGTATCTGTCATGGAAACTGCGGGAGAGGGCGGAGCATGGGGGATTGCCCTGCTCGGTTCATATATGGTCAACCGGAATGAAAATGAATCGCTGGAGGACTTCCTTAAACGTGAGGTTTTTGACGGGGAACAGGGGAATTCCATCGCGCCTGATCCGGCTGAGGTTGCCGGCTTTAATGAATTTTTGAAACGCTATACAAAGGGTCTGGATATTGAAAGAGCTGCCGTTAACAATCTGAGATAAGATTTTATAGACTGGTAATGAATGATTTTGAGGTGAATATATATGTTGGAACAACTGAAACAGGCAGTACTGGAAGCAAACCTGGAGCTCCCCGTACGCGGGCTTGTGACCTATACCTGGGGAAATGCAAGCGGTATTGACAGGGAAAAGGGTCTTATTGCTATCAAGCCCAGCGGTGTTGATTATGATGTTATGAAGGTAGAGGATATGGTGTTGATTGACCTGACAGGCAAGGTTGTAGAGGGGGATTTGAAACCCTCCTCCGATGCTCCCACACATGTGGCTCTGTACAATGCCTTCCCCGATATAGGGGGAGTATGCCATACACATTCAAGATGGGCAACTTCATTTGCACAGGCGGGTATTGGAATCCCGGCATATGGAACAACCCATGCAGACTACTTCTATGGTGAAATTCCATGTACGCGTGAAATGACCAGGGCCGAAATAGAGTCTGCGTATGAGGCTAATACAGGAGTAGTAATAATTGAAACCTTTAAAGAGCTGAACCCCAATTATATACCCGCTGTGCTTGTAAAAAACCATGCTCCGTTTACCTGGGGGAAAAATGCTGCCGAAGCGGTACACAATTCTGTTGTGCTGGAAGAGGTGGCTATGATGGCAATTCAGTGTAAACAGCTGAATCCAGCTGTAACTGCCATGCCACAGGTGCTGCTTGACAAGCATTTTCTGCGCAAGCACGGGGCGGGAGCTTATTATGGACAGAAGAAGTAGCAGGAAAGAGCCGGTTTGGCTATAGCGTTTTCTGCTCCGCGATGTATAGAGGCTTTCGGGATACTGATCAGGTTCCCGGAGGCCTTATTTATGCATTAATAAAAATATATTAGTTAAAATATATTATTGTGTTATAATAACCGATATCGGTATATACATTAGAAAATTCGGTCATATGAGGCACAGGTTATGAAAAGTATCTTCAATACACGTCAGGGAAACAAAAGAGCAGCTATAGGGCTATCCGTATTATTGATAATAATGGTTTTATTTAAAATTACTCTGGTTATACTGTCAAGGAATTATATATATCTGATAACTGCCGATTTTTGCCGGCATATACTCAACCCTGCAATAAATGTCCTTATTCTTCTATTACTGATCCTGCTTGAATTGATCTTAATACCGAAGGTATGGCTGATCGTGCTGACTACCGTTGTCGGTATATTGGCTTTACTTTTGATCAGCTCCTTTGGCTTAATTGACAGAATAGATTCAAAATATTTTTATTTTAATTCTCCGGATAATTCCAATACCCTTATTGTCGAAGAAAATACCTGGCTTTTGGCAGGCTGGAGTGATTTTTATATTAAAGACAACATGTTTTTTGTAAAAAAAATAAATGCAAAGATACTTACCGACAATGGGTACAGACCTTTCACAAACAAAGATTATATTTTGACATGGATAAATAACAATACGGTAGAGCTTACCTATGGGTTCGGCGGTAACGGTACGGTTGAAAAAGAGATAATCAGACTCCCATAAGCTATATAGCTATGATAGTATAAGCAGTATTCTAATCAAAGCTTCTCAGTACTCCAAGAGGCTCAAAATATATAATGTATTTACCCAAAACCTTATATATCCCATACCTTGCTTTATAATTGCAGATACACTCCTCCAAAAATTCTTCTGTGACATCAAGAAACTGGGATAGTTCATAACTGTTCCGGATACCAATATTATAGGCTTCAATGAACTTTTCCAGCGGAATAAGCTTTTCATAAGCCCACCTTCGTGCTCTGCTTTCCTGCTGGAGTACGACAATCCTGTCGGTATCCCCGGACAGCAGATTTCCGCAGGAGGTGTGATAATGCCCAAGTTCCTCGGCAATTACACAGCAGAGTTCGGATTGGGTATCAATACTTGGATTCAGAGTGATTACCGGTTCTGTTTCACTGTCAGAATAGTATAGACCCTTTACGTTGTCCGGGAGGGTATTGGAAACCACATTTATCCCAAGTTCCTTACATTCATTAAGCAGGGCTTCTTTCTTATCAAGGGTTTTTATCATTTATTGTCCTTCTTCTTATATTTTACCTTAAGATAGTCAATGTAATTTTTTAATTCTTCCTGTGCCTCAGGCGGCAGATCGTCACCATACCCGTCGGTGCGGTGGGCGGCAACCGTGGCTGAAATATCCCGTCCCAGCAGGTAATCCGTAGTGACATTAAAATAATCTGCAACCTTGGCCAGCCTGTCGCCGGAAGGAACAGCATTAGACCACTTTCTAATACTTCCGTTTGCCAGACCTGTTTCCTGCTCAAGCCGGGATATTGAAACATCTTTTTCTTCACATAGACTTTTAATCCTATCAAATAAATTCATATATAGACTCCAATCTAAGATATTTGGAAATTATATTGACTTATTAGTCTACAGTCTATATAATATTTCTATAGCTAAATAAATCGACAAAATTGTATTATAAAAAAATAATTAAATACAGTACCCTGGCAACAAGATTATTGCTGCAAATGGAAAAGGGCATACATCCATCATAGACCATAGTCTAATGCTTGTCAATGCTTTTAGCTCTAAAATTAAAATAATAATACCGACCATGAAAATTAGTGTACCGGGGATATATTGCAAACATTATTAGGAGGAAGCTATGACTAAAGAACGGCTCAATGAAATTATAAAATTGAAAAGAGAAGTGGAACAGCTTAGAGAAAAACTCAGGGAATTAAACTATGGAGATAATGAGACAATCGTCACTGACAGGGTCAGGGGGAGTATGGCACAATTTCCATATTTGCCCCGGTCATTTACCCTTGTCGGCTGTGAACAAATGTCTGAAGAATGTATCAGGAAGAGAGATGCAATAGGAAAGAAGATCAGTGATAAATATCATGAACTTTACGGCAGGATCGATGAGGCTATAGATTTCATACAAAGTATTGATGACAGTGATTTAAGACAGATACTTACATACAAATATATAGACGGGCTTATATGGGAACAGATAGGGCAGTGTATGAACTATGGAACATCCTCGGTAAGATTGAAGCATGATAAATTTATGAAAAGTATAAATGATTAGCACCCATTAGCACATCAAAAGCTATATAATTGTATTATCAAAAAATATATTTTCACACGAAAGCAGCGTATAAACAGCGTGTTCAGGAGAGTTGAAACATACTCTCCTTTTTGCTGCTCAAAAATTCGAACAATGAATATAACTGCTGAGCCGCAGTGAATAAATGGTAAACCTGCAAGGCTAAAGAAACAATTGCAAATGCATCCCCGGCTGAGGATAATAATTCAGCTTTATTAAATATAGAACTGATCAGAAAAGCTTGAGCTCGAAAAAATAAAAAGGAGGAGAAAGAAAATGAAAAAAGTCTTAAAAATTAATTAATAATTGAAAGCCGCATAGACCGGGAACGCCATTAAAAGAATTATGTTCTGTTACCGGGGATGAACAGTAAGGGAACAAAGAACTAAAACCGCTGGGAGGTGATAAACATGGAATTAGCCAGCAATGCATTAACAACTGCCGCAGCAGTAAAAAGTAATCTTAACGGGTGCCTGATTGACATAAACGATGACCTTATAAACCAAAAAATCAACGAGGTTTCACAATTCATTGAAACCTATACGGGAAGAAAATTCAATAATGAGATAAGGGAAGAAAAGCTTGCGGGAACAGGAAGCGACACTTTGCCGCTCAGGCATTATCCGGCGGGAGAGGTGCTGTCGGTACTTGTAGAAGGAAACGAAATAGACATACGGGAGTTGGATACCGAGAATAACAATGAGGCGGGTACAGCTGTTTTATTCCGGGAGCTTGGCTGGCCTGCAAGCGACAGAAGAAATATATTGGTGAAGTATGAGTCGGGATACATTCTTCCAAAGGACCAGTCGGAAGAACGGCCCAGAACCCTGCCATATGACCTGGAAGGTGCATGCATTGACCTGACAACAATGAAATATCTGAACAGGGATGCTGAAGGACTGGCAGAGCGCAGGTCGGGAGATTTTGCCGAGAAATATCTGAACGATATCCCGGCTTCCATAAAACTTATACTTGACCTGTACAAAAAAAGGGGCTGAAGAGGATGAGATACAATCAAAAATGCATTATTTACAGGAATGTGACGGGTACCGGATATTTAAACCGGCCTGATACTGCCACAATTCAAAAAGGACCTTATCCGTGCTGTACAAGCCTGCCATGGCCGTGGAAGAAGAGGGGAAGCTACAGGCAGGAGACTCCTCAGGCAGAAATAAGCATGGAACTGGTTTTGTACGGTCCTGGGGAAATGGACATAAAAGCAGGAGATATTGTATGTATGCCGGTAACAGTCGACGAAAAGACCAAAGAGGTCATATTGACAGGTTCGGAAAAGTACATTGCTTCAATTCCGTACAAAGTCCGGGGTCATCTGGAATGCGGCATTTCTTTGAAAAGGAGTGTTTAATGATAACAATTGAAGATATCATGGATGCAATAAATATTTCTCTGCTGTCCGCATTTCCTGAGCATAGTTTTTATATAGACAATATACCCCAAAACTTTAAAAGACCTTCTTTTTATATTCAGTTAATATCTGATACCTGGGAGGATTCCAACAGATCAACAACAAAGGAGCGGTCATCCTTTCAGATTATATATTTTGGAACACAAAATGCTTACGGAATCACTGGGATAGCCGAAAAGTCAAGTGTATATGAAACTGTAAAAAGCCTTTTCAAGAATGGGTATATACCGGTAAAAAATCAGATGATAAAGCTTTCGGAGCAAGGCTTCAGGGCGGAACTAAGGGAAAACAGGGTCAATTTTACTGTGGATTTTGAATACTTCAATTTAAGAGAAGAAAATACACAAAATCTGCAGAAAGCAAAAGAAATCATAATAAATGTAAAGGAGGATTAAAAAGATGGGATTACCTAACATCAGCATAGCATTTAAATCAGCAGCAGTAAGTGCAATAAAAAGAGGAGAGAGGGGCATAGTTGCGCTAATCATGAAGGACAGCACAAATAATGGCTTTAAGGAACTCCTGACGGTTGCAGATACACCTTCTGATCTGTCCGATGCCAACAAGGCTGCCATTCAGTTGGCGTTTACCGGGGGAGTCAAGCCTCCGTCAAAAGTACTTATTTATGTACAGCCTTTAGCAAGTACAGATTACACAGAGGCACAGGCATATCTAGAAACGGCCAAGTGGGACTACCTGGCGGTAGTGGGCATAGAGGCAGATGAGATGGCGGGAATTGCAGCCTGGACAAAATCTCTCAGAGAGAGCCTGAACAAAAAGGTAAAGGCTGTTTTACCGGGAATAGCGGCAGATCACGAAGGGATTATAAACTTTACAACAGGGACAATAAAAGCCGGTTCCGTATCATACACCAATGTGGAGTATGCTCCGCGTATAGCCGGGCTGCTGGCAGGAACACCGCTCAACATATCAGCTACATTCCAGGTGCTGCCCGAAGTTACCGATGTTTCACCAAGGCTTACCAAAACACAGCTGGATACCGCCATTGACAGCGGTAAATTTGAGATATTCAACGACGGTGAGAAGGTAAAGGTGGCAAGAGCGGTAAATTCACTTGTATCTACTACCGCAGACAAAGGCGAGGTTTACAAAAAGGTCAAAATAATTGATATTCTTGATCTGATCTACAGTGATATAAAGAGGACGGCCGAGGACAGTTACATAGGCAAGTACCCCAACAGCTATGATAACAAGGTACTTCTTATTACAGCAATTAACGGTTATCTGGAAGGTCTTGCAGCAGACCAGCTATTGGACGGCAATGCTGAAAATTCAGCCAATATAGATATCACTGCCCAGAAGATATATCTGAAATCAATCGGAGTAAATACAGATAACCTTAGCGACCAGGAAGTAAAGGAGTACAACACTAACGACAAGGTATTCCTGGGAGGGGCTATAAAACCGCTGGATGCCATTGAGGATATATCACTGGTAATGGCTATATAAAGAAGAGGAGAAGAGGTGACTGACAGATGGATGCATCAAAAGTAATGAACGGAAGCTGGGGAGAGGTTTGGATGGATGGAGAGAAAATTTCCGAATGCACTGCTCTTCAGGCAAAAATTGATATTAAAAAAGAAGACGTTCCCATGTGCGGCAGAGCTACGCCGGGTAAAAAATTATCCGGATGGGAAGGTAAAGGCTCTATGAAGTTAAATAAGGTTAACTCACGTATGGCAATAAAGATCGGGACTCTTATAAGAACAGGTCAGGATATCAAGGTCACTATTGTTTCAAAGCTGGCAGACCCGGCTGCATACGGTGCCGAAAGAATAGTGCTGAGAAATGCTTCATTCGATGATTTGACCCTTGCGGATTGGGCCGCTCAGAAAAATGGGGAAGTTGACTGCCCTTTCACATTTGAAGATTTCTACTTTATGGACGTGGTAGCACCACAATAATAAGAGGGACGGATAATCCGTCCCTTTATTGAACTTTATATAAAACGGAGGGAAAGACAATGAAAAATGTAATGGATATTTTACTGACAATGGATGAAAGCAGGCTTGAGGCATCGACCAGGGATATTGAAATGAAAAGGCTCTCTGAAGAAACCGGAGAAAAGGTGGTATTCACCTGCTGCAGTCTGTCAATGGACAAATACGTTCAGATAAAGGAAAGTGCAACAAACGGGGATGAAATCGATACACTTGAACTGCAGATATTCACCATCATTGAAGGTGTAAAAAACCCCAACTTTAAAAGCGACGAGCTGATGGGCAGGTTTAAGGCTGCAACACCCAAAGAACTGGTTAAAAAGCTGCTGCGTCCGGGAGAAATAAACAGGATATTTGAAATCATATCTGAACTGTCCGGCTTCGGAGGAGATACGGTACAAGAAATAAAAAACTGATAAGGACGGATGGACGGACCAGCTTAATGTACTATTGCTGGAAAAAAGACAAAAGTATTCGTCCATCTGTCTTCTGGAACCAGTCCGAGGCTGATTGGATGGTAATAGATGCGTTTGCCAGGCAGGAAATAGAGGATGAAAAGAATTCTTATATAAACGTTCTTTAAAAGGAGGTGACATTGTGGCAGATGAAGTAAAGAGCATATTTGCGCTGAAAGACAATTTTACACAGGCGCTTAATAACATGATGAAACAGCAAAAAAATTTCCAGAGGGAGAGTCAGGAGCTATACAAACAATTGGGTATGCTTTACTCAAATAAATTGCAGTTGAAAATTGATACAAAGGCGGCAGGAAAGAATCTGACAAATACCCTAAGGGATGCGCAAAAGGAATTTGATAAAACAGGCAGACACTCTGATGCGATGAAGAAGAGAATTCATGATGCAGTTTCAAGAAAAATCAAGCTGCAATTTTCCACTGATGGTGCAAATAAGGAAATAAAAAACTTAGAGAGAAACATTAAAAAATTGGATGCTGATATGGATAAAGTCAACAAGAAGGAAATAGACCTTCAAGGTATGTCGGCAGAAAATAAAAAAACAGCTCTGGCAAGCGAAGGAAAATCATCGTCCGGAAGCGGAGAATCAATATTTGATCCCATAAAAGGGATTGCCGGCAACCTTCTGAATATCTTTAATTATGTGACAGGAGTCGTAAACAGTGCTGCAAATGCAGGTATATCGATGCTTAATATTGCTGGTGAGATGGAGCAGACGCAAACGGTATTTGAAATGATGCTCAAAAACAGCAAAAATGGGCAGAAAATGATGGAGGATTTAAAGGATTTCTCCATAAAATCACCGTTTGAATTTTCGGATCTGGCCAGGACAACTCAAGCTGCGCTTTTAAAGGGGTTTAAACAGAATGACATGATAAGCCTGCTGCAGGACGCCGGAGATGCGGCTGCAGGTACCGGCAAAGGTCAGGAAGGTGTTGACAATATAATCAATGCCCTGGGACAGATGCAGAGAAAAGGAAAGGTATCGGCCCAGGAAATGGATATGCTGGCCGACAACGGAATTGATGCATGGGAATATGTGGCTAAGGGGATAGAAAAGTCGGCTGACCAGGCAAAAAATCTTGCAGAAGAAGGGTTATTACCCGCTGATAAGGCCATCAGAGCAATCCGGAACGGTATGAGACAGGATTTCAGCGGTAATATGGAGAAGCAGTCAAGAACGTTTTTAGCCACGCTCGGAAATATAAAGAAGTTTGTAACCTTAAATATATTGGGATCCTTCGGGGAAGGGATAAGGCAGGGTATATTGCCAAGTCTTCAAAGGTTTACCGACAAGCTGACCAAAAACGGAACCGGAATGGATTTGTTTAGGCAGAATATCCAGAATGTTGGGAAATCCATAGGAGAATTTCTCGGAAACAATGCGGACCGGCTGGTAAACTTTTTTGAAAAGCTATTTGGCGATGAGCAGTTTCAAAAAGTGGATTTTGGAGAGAAAATCAAAATGATCCTGGACAAGATATATACCTCAATAAAAGCATGGTTTGATGGAGAGGGCGGAAGCAAGATATATGAGATCTTTTCAAACATGGCGGATAAGGCTGTGGAAATTCTGATAGAAGCATTGTTCAAAAACTATCCCAGATTTTCCGAAATTGGATTTAAAGTCGGCTGGACAATGTTCGGAGGGATGCTTAAAGGCATAGGCAGCAGACTATTTGGGTCTGCGGACGGGAAAGCCTCAAGCCTGGTAGAGGACATGGGAAAAGAGATCAATGAAGCCGAGCAAATGAAAAAATCCAGTTCGTTAGGCAATGGAAGCATCTATGAATCCTACATAAAAAGCTCAAAGGCTATGCCGTATGCATTTGGTGTCGGCAGGGTGCCATACAACAATTATCCGGCACTGCTGCATGAGGGGGAGAGGGTACTCACAAAGCAGGAAGCCAACAAAACGGCAGGGTTCTCCATAAACATAGCAAAGCTTGCCGACCATCTGGTAATAAGAGAAGAGGCCGACATAGAGAAAGTCACCGAAAGATTGGCTTTAAAGCTGTATAAATACAGCCTGAACACAGGAGGGGTATAGTTATGGAATTTTGGTTGTCATACAATAACAGGGAAGATATTTTACGGCTGCCCGTGCCGCCTCAGGAATTCCAGATAAGCCATGGAACAAATGTCAATGTGCTGGATATTAACAGCTATGGTGAAATTGCTGTAATAGGCAGGGGTAAATTGGCCGAGATTGAGATTTCCTCCTTCTTCCCGGCGCAGGAATATACGTTTTGTGCATATAATGGCTTTCCCGAACCCTATGACTGTGTGGAGCTTATTAAAAAATGGAAGGATACCCTGCGGCCCATAAGACTTACTATAACAGGAACAAACGTAAACCTTGCCTGTGCCGTAGAAAATTTCAGCTATGGAGAAAAAGATTGTACGGGAGATGTATATTTTACCCTAAGCTTAAAGGAATACAGATTTCCTGGTGCTCCCATTTCAAAAATCACACCTGAATCAAAGGCAGCTAAAAGACCGGCTGAAAAAACAATTCCAAAGAAATACACTGTTAAAAGCGGGGATTGTCTCTGGGCGATAGCAAAAAAGTTATATGGGGATGGGAGTAAATACTCCATATTGGTGAGTAAGAACAAAATACCTGACCCTGATTTGATATATCCGGGACAGACATTGGTGGTGTAAGCATGAAGATTTTCGTTAAGGATTCCAAAGCCAGGAGAGACATTACAGAGCTTGTTGCCCGCGTCACCTGGAGCGGCTCATATTCACAGGTGGCAAGAAAACTTGATATAACGGTTGCGTCATCCACGACCGATTATTATCTGCCGAAAGTTAATGTTGAACTTGGTAATATTATTGAACTTCGAATTGGGAATACTGTACTTTTCCAAGGGTATGTATTTGTAAAAACAAGGACAGGCAAAGGGGATGCACTTGAAATAACAGCTTATGACAGTGCAATATATCTTTTAAAAAACAAAGCTTCCTACAATTTTAAAAAAACCACGGCAGAACGTATAGCAGCCGGTATATGTGCTGATTTCGGCATACCGGCCGGAGAATTTGCGGGTACAGGAATAATTCAAAGCTTTATTCCCATTGGTGAAACCTGCTATGACATAATAATGAAGGCCTACAATAAAGCTTCCGAACAAAACGGTAAGAAGTATATGGTCATAATGGACGATAATAAGCTTTCGGTCATTCAAAAGGGCAGTCTGGCAATCGACTATGTACTTTATGACAGCAGAGATATAACAGACAGTACCTATAGCGAGAGTCTCGAGGACATGATAAATACCGTAAAAATAGTTGACGCAAATGGGAACGTATCCGGGACGGTAATTGAGGCCGAATGGGTAAAAGCCTTCGGACGTCTGGAGGATGTTTATCAGAAAGAAGAAGGCACAAATCCAGCTGTGGCTGCCAAGGCAATGCTTCACGGAGTTGCAAGGACCGGAACCGTAAACGCTGTTGGGAATGTTGACTGTATAACCGGGTATCTGGTTGGAATTAAGGATATTTATTCGGACACCATACAGGGTTTTGTTATAGATTCCGACACCCACACCTGGGAAAATGGAGCATATACCATGCAGCTTGAATTGAATTTTGATGAAGTTATGGATGAAAATACGTTTGTGAGCAAAAAGAAGAAAAAAAGTTCCGATATCTCCAAGCATTGGGACATGTGAGGGTAAGAAGATGGATGATCCTTTTAAATTAATAATTGATGTAATGAGGAAGGAGGGGAGTATATACAACCCTCCTTCAGTGATGCTGGGGAAAGTAATAAACCCGTCTCCTGATTTGTTGATCAGTGTCAATGGCTTGCAGCTTGATAAGGACGATTTTAAAGCTGCGGAATATCTGACAGGTTCTTTGAAAAACGGTGATGAGGTAGCGATACTCCCTACGGCTGATAAAAAAGTATTTCTTATAATATGCAAGGTGGTGAGTTTATGAGTATATTTCCGGCTATAGAAGAAGGGCTGCAGGCGGAGGAAGCCCGGGAAATAACGGATAATGCTGCTTTAAGGGAGTATGCCTGGGACTTTATGAGTAATGACTTTATATTTGAAGATGGCAGGCAGAAAGTAACAGAAGGCCTGGAGGCATTAAAAATATGGGCATACAAGGCTTTGGTAACAGAAAGGTATAAATACCTGGCATATAGCTGGGATTATGGACAGGAAATTGCAAATTTGATTGGCAGCAATATATCTTCGGAATTTGTTAAAAGTGAAGTGAAGAGGTACATTGAAGAGGCTTTTTCAGTCAACCCGCATATCAAGGGAATAAAGATTCTTTCAACAACTATTGAAGAGGATAAAATATCCGTTGATTTTACAATATTAAGTGATTTAGGGGAGGTGGGTATAAATGTATGAATCTCAAACCGAGGAAGTGATAAAGCAAAGGATGTTAGGCAGGATCAGCACTGATATTGACAAGTCGGAAGGGTCCTTTGCAAATGATGCGGTGGCACCTGTTTCTGTAGAACTGGCTCAAAGCTATATACAATTGGAAAGGTTGCTGGCACTGGCTTTTGCACAGACCTCATCAGGAACCTACCTGGACATGCGGGCCGGAGAATACGGAATAAGCCGTATTATGGGATCAAGAGCAGCCGGCAGTGTCAGGTTTACAGGGAATAACGGGGTAACGATACCTGTAGGAACTCAGATACAAACCAGCGGAGGTCTTATTTATACAACGGCAGAAAGTGGAGTTTTAACCGGAGGGATATTGGATTTACAGGTTACTGCCGAGGATATAGGAATAAAATACAATGTGCCGGCAGGAAGCTTGATTCAATTGCCTGTACAGGTAGTAGGAATAACAGGTGTAACGAATATTGAACCCATTACTGGCGGAAGCGATATAGAAAGTGATCAGAGCCTGCTGCAAAGATTGTTGATTAAAGTGAGGATGCCTTCGACATCCGGGAATGCCAACGATTATAAATTGTGGGCCTTAAGCGTGGGCGGAATAGGTGATGCAAAAGTATTTCCCGTTTGGGACGGCCCCGGAACAGTGAAAGTAATTGTTATAGATACAGAAAAGAGGCCGGCCAATGTGAATCTTGTGTCAAGTGTTTCCGCGGTGATTGAAAACAACAGGCCTATTGGTGCCAAAGTAGATGTAGATGCAGCTCAGCCGCTTGTCATAGATATCAATGTTACAGTAGTAAAAGATTTCTCCCATACTTTGGAGCAAATAAAAGAGGAAGTTGTTTCAAAGGTTAGTGACTATTTAAAATCAATTGCTTTCAGACAGAGTTATGTGAGCTATGCGCAAGTCGGTAATGCCATAATGCAGTGCGCCGGCATTGAGGACTATTCAAACCTGTCGGTAAATGATGGTTCTACCAACCTAAAAATAGGAGCAGAAGAGGTAGCGATTGTCGGGACGGTGACTGTAAATGAATAAAGCAGATACTTTAAAATCCTATATACCTGAATTTATCCTTAAAAGTAAGGTGTTTAATGCAATATACGATACACAAGGAATAGAACTTGATTCCTTGTGGGCATCGATTAGCGGTATCCTGGACCAGTGTTTTGTTGATAAAGCCACCTGGGGATTAAAGTTCTGGGAAGAATTTCTTGGCATACCTGTTGATGAAACAAAGGAGACAGACTTCAGGCGCGGAGTCGTCAAATCGAAAATACGGGGAGTTGGCACCGTAACTGTAAAACTGATGCAGGCTGTTGCTCAAAGCTATGATAACGGAGAAATAAGTATTATAGAAAATCCCTGTGAATACAGTTTTACAGTGAAATTCACCGGCATCAAGGGTATTCCTCCAAATTTGGACGACCTGAAAAAAGCAATTGAAGAAATAAAGCCGGCCCATTTGCAAGTTCAGTATACATTTAAATACAACATGTGGGATTATGTAAAAACACTGACATGGCAGCAAGTAAAAGAAAATACATGGGAAAACCTGAAAGTGAGGTAATGAAATGTCGACAAACACAACCAATTATAACCTTGTAAAACCCGGCCTCAATGAGACTGCCGATATTGAAGTAATCAATCAAAATATGGACATAATTGACAGCGGCCTGAAAAATGTAAGTGATAAGGCCGACGGAAAGATCAGCAAGTCCTTGGCGACAGCTGCAAATCAGTTCCTGCTGTCATCTGCGGTAGGACAGTTTGTTGTAAAAACTGTTGATGAAATTAAGTCCTTGCTTGGACTGAAGGGAGCAGCAGAGAAGGATTTTAACACTGCTGGAGGTGTCGCATCATATGATGCGGTTCAATCGCATTTATCTGATTATGTGAGGCAGCCCGGGTATGCAGTAGCAACAGGAAGTGCCAATACATATGCTGTGACATTAAGCCCCGCACCGACATCCTACATAGATGGAATGGGCATAGTAGTAAAAATCAATGTAGCCAATACAGGATCTGCGACAATCAATGTCAATGGTCTTGGAGCAAAGCCTATGGTTGATGGTAAGGGAAGTGCTCTTACGGAGGGTAAGCTCAGGTTGAACGGTACCTATTCGCTTAAATACAATACAACATCAGGAAATTTTATATTACAGGGTGAAGGAGGTGAGATACCTAAGTTACCTAATTTAGTTAAGAATGGAAGTTTTGAGAATGATTTTAATTGCTGGGGTTGGAACCTTGTAAGTATAAGTACTGGTAAAATTTATAGTGGTACAAAGTCAGTAATTTTTAATAATAATGGTTCACAATATTGTTATATGTTTCAGGATATTACCATGCCCGGCGGTCATAAAGTATATATGACTTGTATGGTGTATCTTACATCCTGCGCTGGTGTGAATGGGTTCTATATAACTCCATCTAATCCTGAAGGGACTGAAAGCTATGGAGCTGTTTATGTAAATCCGACATTATTGAATCAGTGGCAACGTATTAGTATGATTGCCAATCTTCCCGCCGGTAATACTAAAGTAAGGCTCAGGATATATTCTTATAACACTATAGCTAGTGGATATGTTGATTCCATAATGGCAATTGACCTTACCGATGCATATGGAGTAGGTAATGAGCCCACCAAAGAAGAAATGAACGTTAATGTGGGTACTTTCACGAATATGATTAGAAATGGTAATTGCGAAGAAGGTGTTGGGAGTTGGCTAAATAGTGACCCAGCAAGAACCACTTTTAGTGTAGAGAATGGTAGATTCAAAATATCTTCAACATCGACTACTAGATATGTTAGACAATACGTAAAAGTAAAGCCAAATACTGATTATTATATATCGGGAAATGTTTCAGGTGTTGGTGGCGTTTTATATGTATTTGATTCTAATATAGCTACTATATTAAAAACTGGTGTTGGTACATTTAATTCGGGAATTAATTCTGAGATAGCAATATTATTACATTCTGGGTCAGTAGACACCAATATAGCTTATTTTGATTCTATAATGATTATAGAAGGTACAACTGCGCCAGTAGCATATAGATCATACATGAAGTATGATTGGTGGGATAGTGATTTGCCTTTATTAATTAGTGATGCAGATGCTGTTTCAAGAGATATTTTATCAAATAAGATAGCATATGCGAGTGGTTGGAGATTGGCAGGAAGTATACCAAATAGAACACTTGAAGCAGTAGGAGGGCCTACATGGGTAGAAGAGGTGAAAGCTTATAATGATGGGACATTAACCCTTAGGCCCAAAGAGGGATATTATAAGTCAGAAGTTAATGGAAGCGGATATGGCTCTATCGCCGCAACAGATCCAAATTTTATAGCTGCAAATATAGTGAGTGGTAAAAGTATATTTGGTTTAGTAGGGTCGTTTTCAGGCAAGCGGTGGACTAAAGGTACAATAGTATATACTTCTCCTGAAGCTGTTCCGTTTACAGATTTAAATGGTTCAACAGGGACGTGGTTTTATCCTTTTACTATATCAGGTTTAACATTTAAACCCACAAAAATAGTATTAAAAACTATTGTCTCAGGACAGGCATATTACTCAACATATGAGGAGGGTTCTGATCAAATAGATTATCAAGTAGATTACCCCAAAGTAGTTAGAATAACTAAGTATTACAATGGTTTCAATAATAACGTTAATTATAGTATTAAGGGTGATGTAGCACCGGTTTCAATAACTTCAACAGGTTTTACATTGCCTGTTGCTACGGGAGCAACTCATACTTATGTTTGGGAAGCATATGAATAGGAGGATTTTATGCAACATTAGTAATTTACGATAATACAGGTTTTATAATAAGCCAGTCTCGGGGTAGCAATTTAAGGGAACCGGTAGGGGTTCCTTTTTTGATACTAAATGAGACTCCGGCAGGCAAATATTTAACAAGAATTGATGTTACAAAAACGCCCCATATAGCCGTATATGAGGATATGCCAAACCCAAACGCACCGCTGGAACAACAGGTATTGCAGCTAAAGGCACAATTGGAAACTGCTCGATCGGATAATTTGAGAAAGTCCTTAATCTTGATGAACGCTTTAGCAGAAGTATACGAAAAATTTATTGCTCTACAAATTGGAGGTACTCATTAATGGCAGAAGTTTACTATAACCTGGTTAAAAACGGATTAAGGACTTTTGATACAGTGCCGGAGCACCTTAAAAAAGATGTCCAGGAAATGCTTGATCGTGATGCAACAACAATACCTAAGTAACAGGAGGTACTTTTATGATAACAAGGCTAAAAATAGCCTGGGCCATTCTATTGAAAGGAGGGAGCTTTATGGTAGACGTATACATAGCACTAATAGTCAATACCGACATTACGGACCGTACTATTGACACAGTACCAGCGGTATTAAGACCGGCTGTTTTAGCAGGACTTAACGCAATAGGCCTGGACGGTTACGGCAAGCCTTTGGTGCAAGGATAAAAGAGGACTGTAAAAGGTTCTCTTTTATTATATAACCTTCTAATTATACTATTAGTCTACATAAAATATCAGACTTATCTTGATATGGATTAGGTTATAAATGCTATTACAAATGAAAGAGAGGGCCCTAATTTAAATGAAGTTTCGGCCACTCCAACAGCCCCACAACAAACTAATCAATTAAAATTGGTTCTTGAGGTAAATCAAGAAAAACAACTAAGCGTAAGTGATGAATTAAGTGATAATGCTAATATGAATTTGATATCTTCTGCTCCTTCAATAGCCACAATTGATGCAAATGACAAGGTTAAAGCATTAAAACCAGGGAACACGATAATTACCTGTACAAGTAAGGATATTCATATACCGAATCAATCAATGTCCTGGTAGTAGATTTAGAATATCAGCTTGCAGCTGATTTAAGCATAGACATATGTAGTTGCAAGTGATAAAGACGGCAATGAAATAGGACGGATTTACGTAAGGGTAAGGCTGTAAGAATTATAGTCCTAACTAAATAAATTATTTTTTAAACCAAAGGACTACTCAGAAATGGCTAGTCCTTTTATATTACAAAAAACATGAAAGGGTGAGACAAATGAAACAAGAAGGCAAATTCATTTTAATGAACCGGGATGAATTCAGGATTTACATTGAAGGGCTAAAGGGAACCAAGGCCTTTAAAACAATTCAACAGCATCACACAGCCAGCCCGGCATATAAAGACGTTAAAAACAACCATTTTCAGCTAATGAAGGGCATGGAAAACTATCATGTCAACATGCTCAAAATGAGTGAAGTAGCCCAACACTTCAGTACATTCCCCGATGGAAGCATATGTGTAGGCAGGCCGCTTACAAAAGATGGCGGAGGCTTCCTGAGTCCTCTTAACAAGGATTCAATAACTATTGAGAACGTCGGGAACTTTGATTCAAACATTATGACTGAGGAGCAAAAGCAAAGTATAATATTGCTCAATGCACTTCTCTGTAAAAAGTTTAATATAGTTCCTTCCATTTCAACACTTATATATCATTGCTGGGTACAAAACACGTCGTGTCCGGGATTGAAATGGTTCGGAGGTAATAGCAGGACAGCTGCAGAGAAAAATTTTATACCCCTGATAAAAGCGGCAATGGAAGAACCTCTGACATTTGAGCAGGCATTGGAAGTTGTTTCAAAGAAGATAAATACGGTATACCAATACTGGCTGAAAAGAAAGGACATAGATCCGGCATTTTCCGCACTGATTATAAAAGTTGCAAAAGCGTTTGGGGGTGAATGATATGGAAAAGATTAATTCTTATAAGGCTTCTATTATTGCGCTATTAACAAGTGTTTCAGCACTGTTGGGTTGGTTCGGCTGGTTGGTTATAACTTTTGTTGTGTGCATGTCTGTGGACTGGATAACAGGATCTATGGCAGCCTGGAAAAGAGGAGAGTGGGAAAGCAAGATTGCACGTGAGGGCATATGGCATAAAACAGGCAGTATCATAGCTGTTTTAGTAACGTTAATACTTGATGCCGTAATTGGCAATATGATAAATAATATACCAAGTGTCTCACTGCCGTTCACCTACACGGTTCTTTTAAGTCCAATAGTTATAGTATGGTACATACTTACCGAACTTGGAAGTATAATTGAAAATGCCGGCAGGATGGGAGCTCCTGTACCGGTTTTTTTACAAAGAGCTATTGCACTTTTAAAAGAGAGTGTCGATGCAGCAGGAGAGAAAACCACAGAAAATAAATAATGGCAAACCTATAGGAAGCAGGCCTAACACAACTTTTTTCCGATAAAGCACCAAAGGCAGTCACCTTGAAAGGGTAAAAGAAAAATTAATTTTTGATACCAAATAATAACTTAAGATATCAAATAACTGGTATCCAAACATCTTATTCAAGATTGGTATGTTGAATGAATAAAAATGCATTAAATATTAAATTTTATTTAAACTATATATGATTTTTAATTCAAATTTGCAAGTTATTAATCAATTCGGAGGTTTTAACATTGAAAGAGGATAAAACACTTATATTAGGAATGATCGGGGTATTTTCCACAATTATATCTGAAATGATAACATGGATAGGAAAACTGACCGGATTGGCAAATCACAGCGATTACGAACTAACCAGCCTTATTGTAACATTAAATAGACCAACAGTGCCTTTAGGGTTTGTTATAGAAGGTTCAATTGGTGTGATAATATCAGCTGTACTTTTTAAATTGGTTAAAGAAACCGGAGGAAAGTACATTTTGTTGAAATCTGTAATAACCGGTATTGTAGCTTGGATTATCATTGAGATATTAATTACTCTGATAGTAGAAGGGAAAACAATACCCTTAAGGGAGTTGAAGGCTTACTATACTCACTTGATAGGGGCTATTGGATTTGGTATAACACAAGGATTGCTATTTAAAAGGTATATATTAAATAAGGTCCATGTAAAAGAACGGATAGATTGATTATAGGTCTCTAGTATCAATTTATAAAAATTATATAGAAAAATGTTGTAATTTTATGGTGGCGATGTTAGATTGTAGGTATAAATATTAAGGGGGTCAAACTATATGATATGTCCAAATTGCAATATTGATAATCCTGAAGGAGCTGTAAGGTGTAATTGCGGATATGATTTCGGAACATCAACAGTAGTGGATTCTTATTCTGCAGTGACAGCCGAAAAACCTTCAACGCCATTACTGGTAATAGGCTGGATATGTTCTATCCTGGGGGGATGGTTAGGTATAGTCATTGCATGCATTATTACTTTCAGCAAAAATAAACAAGATAAATCGCAATACAAGTATGATGAATCGTCAAGGAAGCAGGGAAAAATAATGCTGGGCATTGCTATAGCCATGACAGTAATATCTATTATACGTATACTTTAATAAAAATTTTTAAATCTTAAGAAAATAAATAATATGAACATAGTAACAGTGCTCCTCTGGGATTGAAAACCAGGGGAGTTTATTTTATAATCATTGCAAAAATTATGTAACCCAAAAAAGTGGTATCCAAAGATTTTTAAAATAAAAATACCGCTTACTGTATTTCTACAGCCAAGCGGCTTTGTCTGGTACGCCCGACACGATTCGAACGTGCGACCTGCGGTTTAGGAAACCGACGCTCTATCCTACTGAGCTACGGGCGCGTATAATAAACTTTCCGACGTTTTAACATTATATCACGAATGGTGAAAAAGTCAACGGGTTAAGGGATAATTCCTATTTACCTGCAAGTTTATCTGCAAGATAAGAGCAAAATTAACCGGTACAATACTTTAATTTATACCTATCTGCCGGTGTACATACTTATCAGATAATAGCCTAAAACCGTTAAAGCAACAATACCTGCAGTCAGAAAGGCTACTTTCCACGGGGACAACGGAGACTTTCCGTCAACCCTGCCGGTTTGGCCATTGATCATATAGCCATAGTTCTTATCTTTGTATTTAAAGGAGGAGAACCACAGCGGCAGCAGGATATGTTTGTATTTCTTATTGTCATAGGCTGTTTTAAACCGTATATCTCTTACTTCATCAGCATTGATCTGCGCCTCTATACCTCGCGCAATAAAGCCGGAGAGCCGTTCCTTCGCCGTTTCCCAACCGGTTTTAAGATCTACGGAATAACGCTCAGCTTTAAACCCGGAAAGGTATTCGGGCTTGTACGGGGTCAGTTCCTCCATATTATAGGGCAGGATTCGGGCGTACATGGCATCATCAATATGGACTGAGGAGTCCACTACATAATTTCTGAAGTCCTCCACATACTGGCCCGATACGGGATACCAACGGGTACGCATTTCCTGGTGTGCCACCTGCTCTGTCTTGCCGTCCCGGACCTCTGTCCTGTACACGGTGACCCAGTAATGTTCTCCGGCCATAGCCGTATAAAAGGAGCTTGTATCGGCATCAAAGGACCAGCAGGGAACATACATGCCGGTAAGCTGGACATTCTGGCTGTTGACACCCTTCCTGAGTTTTGACGGCGCCAGCCATTTTCCCTTCAGCCACTTTCTGTATAGACCGACGGCAGCTTCATATTTAATTTTAAAGGGAATGATACCTTCGGGCATTATGCCTGTGGTAATCACCTCTTCCTGGATGTTGCTGTTGCCGCAGAAAGGGCACCTGTCAGCCACGATGAAGGCATCAAACACCGTTTCGGCACCACAGTTTCTGCACTTCACGGCATGGCTTTTTTCACCCCACACCTGCGGCTCCAGTTCAAGGTCATTGTCAAACCCGTAAGCAGTGGGGTGCTGACGGGTATCCTCCATGCTGATTACATGTTTGCAGTATTCACATTTCAGGTTCTGGGACTCTGGGTCAAAAACCATTACCCCTCCGCAGGAGGGGCATTTAAAAGAGGTGGCCGATGTTTGGGGCACACCCTCCTCATTTATTCGTGAGCCGGACTTGCCGGTATTTAGTTCGCTCATATATGTGACCTCGTATTTGTAAGGGCCTGGATTCAGTTATTCCTGAAGTCAATTATGTTTGGAAGCTTTCGGCTTTCAAACATAATTGACTTTGGTAACGGATATCATGGATCCGGAGTATCTGTATATCTATTGCTGTTTCTGACCGCATTCAGGACAGAACTTGCTGCCGCCCGGCAGCTCATTTCCGCAGCCTGCGCATTTAATAAAAGCGGGTGGTACCTTGGTTCCGCACTCCAGGCAGAATTTTGCCTGTGCCGTAAGCTGAGCACCGCAGGCAGAGCATTTTACGGTGCCGGGCTCCTGGGTGTGTGCGGCAGCTTTTGGTTCAGCAGGCTTTTGCTGTCCTGCCGAAAAGGCTTCTGCAAACATATTGCCCAGACCCATTCCTGCTCCAAGCCCCACACCTGCACCGGCAGCTCCGCCGGAATTTTGGGCGGCATCCCTTATGGATTCAGCTGCCTGATATTTAGTATATTGATTCAGGCTGTCGCCTATGATCCCCATTGAAGTACGCTTATCAAGCACTTTTTCCACTTCTTCGGGAAGTGAAATGTTTTCAATAACAAGTGACGACAGAGTCAGGCCCAGTTCTGTAAAGCCACTATCCAGCTTATTCCTGGACATTGCAGCTATTTCATCATATTTTGAAGCCAGATCCAGGGCCGGAACAGCCGCCTCGGCCAGCAGATCGGAGATACCTGAAACAATCTTGCTTTTAAGCTGTCCGGTGATCCCTTCGACGGTAAATAAACTTGCAGTTCCAAAAACTTCTCTGAGGAAGACCGATGGGTCAACCACCTTGAAGGAATAAGTGCCGAACATTCTCATACGCAGCATTCCGAATTCAGCATCTCTCATCATTACAGGGTTTGTAGTTCCCCATTTGCAATTTGTAAACTGCCTGGTATTAACAAAATATACCTCTGATTTAAAAGGAGAATTGAAACCGTACTTCCAGGACTTAAGCTTGGTAAGCAGGGGCAGATTCCGGGTATCAAGAGTATAGCTTCCAGGAGTAAAAACATCTGTAAGCTGGCCTTCGTCAACAAAAACTGCCATTTGCGACTCTCTGACGGTGAGCTGAGCCCCCATTTTAATTTCCTTATTTTCAACAGGGAACCGATATACCATAACATTTGAGCTGTTATCGGTCCATTCTATTACTTCTATAAATTGAGACTTGATGAAATCAAATAAACCCATAGTAACCTCCGGATATTTAATTAATTCAAATTGTTGTTGGTGTCCAAAGTTAAAAGAACATTTACTCTTATACTTTAACATAAATTCTTTAATTTGTGATATTTAACAGATAAATTAACGCTTTTGTCGCATTTTAATTTATGGCTGTTCCGATAATAAATGGCAATTGTAATAAAGGGAACCTGATTGGAAAGACTTATTTGAAAGTTATAGGGTGTTGAAAGCAGAATTAGCCGGTATAACGAGTTATTTTTAAGGAAATCCGTGGAAAATAATCCACCGTTGTTCTATAATAATTAAATATAAATGATTTCTCAAACACGTATATGCAAGTTTTTTTAGAAAAAATGAGAAACTAGTATTTGAGTTTATTTGAAAGGGATTTAAATTTTTGCGTGTGTAAAACACAGTAAATTAATAAGACGGAGGTAGTAAATATGGCTTCAAACAAAGCATTACCAAAGAGGCAGGATATCGACTCCAAATTCAAATGGAAGCTGGAGGATATTTATAGCGATAACTCCTTATGGGAGCAGGACTTCAAAAAGGTAAAGGAACTGGCGGAGCAGATAAAGGGCCTGCAGGGCAAGCTGGCAGAGAGTGCACAAAGACTGCTGGAATGCTTCAAAAAAAGTGATGAACTGTTATCTTTGAATGATAAGGTTTTTGTCTATGCCAGAATGAAGAGGGATGAAAATAACGGGGATGCCACCTATCAGGCTCTGACCGACAGAGCATCCTCCCTTGCAACGGAAGTTTTTGCGGCTATTTCCTATATAGTGCCCGAAATGCTCAGTATTCCCGAGGAGACACTGCTTTCATATGTAAACTCTGATAAGGAACTGTCTGTCTATATGTTTTCGATTAAAGAGAATTTAAGGCAGAAGGAGCACATCTTATCCGAAAAGGAAGAACAGATACTGGCCATGTCGGCTGAAATATCTGATATTGGCGGAGATGTGTTTACAATGTTCAATAACGCCGACATCAAATTCCCCTACATAAAGGATGAAGAGGGGGAAGAGATCGAGGTAACCAAGGGAAGATACAACGCATTTCTGGAGAGCAAGGACAGAAGGGTGAGAAAAGATGCCTTTGAAGCTGTTTACAGTTCATATAAAAAGATGAAAAACACATTGGCGGCCTCTCTTACAGGCAATGTCAAGAAAAACAGGTTCTATTCGCTTGTACGCAAATATCCCTCTGCGTTGGAGGCCTCGCTGGACAATGACAATATTCCGGTGGATGTTTATACAACGCTCATAGATACAGTCAATAAAAACCTGCCCTTGCTGGACAGATACCTGAAGCTGCGTAAAAAAGTCCTGAAGCTGGAAGAGCTTCACATGTATGATCTATATGTTCCCATGGTTGAGGAATTTGACAAGAAGATACCCTATGAAGAGGCCAGGACAATAGTAGCCGAGGCATTGAAGCCCTTGGGTGAGGAATATATAGGATATCTGCAAAAGGGAATGAACTCGGCATGGATAGATGTGTATGAAAATGAAGGCAAGACCAGCGGTGCATATGCGTGGGGTGCTTACAAGACACATCCCTATGTTCTGCTCAACTACCAGAATAAAATAAACGATGTATTCACGCTGGCACATGAGATGGGCCATGCGCTTCACTCCTACTATACCAATATGACCCAGCCCTATGTGTATTCGGAGTACAAAATATTTGTTGCTGAAGTGGCTTCAACGGTAAATGAATCACTTCTTATGAGATACCTGCTGCCCAGAGCTTCAAGCAAACAGGAGAAGGCGTATTTATTGAACCACTACCTGGAGGAATTCAGAGGAACTGTATTCAGACAGGTGATGTTTGCCGAGTTTGAGAAAATCATACATGAAAAGGTTGAACAGGGAGAGGCTCTGAATGCCCAGGAGCTCAGCGACATTTATTACGGCCTCAACAAAAAATACTTCGGTGAAGCTGTAACCGTTGACGAGGACATAGCAATGGAATGGTCCAGGATACCTCATTTCTACAGCAGCTTCTATGTATATAAATATGCTACGGGTTTCTCCTCGGCAACAGCCATAGCAGAAAAGATCCTTACCGAAGGAAAGCCGGCAGTTGATAAATACCTGGAATTCCTGAAGAGCGGCGGATCAAATTATCCTCTGGAGCTGTTAAAAATTGCCGGTGTGGATCTTTCAACTCCACAGCCTATCCAGGATGCCCTGAATGTGTTTGAAAAGACACTGGATGAGCTGGAAGAGCTCTTAAAATAATTGATATTTATAGATTTATTAAATTTATATTCAGTGTATTTAGTGAACAAATTTATTATTAATTTGGAGGAAATAACATGAAGGATCCGCGTATAGAAAAACTTGCAGAGAATCTTATAAATTACTCCTGCGGATTAAAACCCGGAGAAAAGATTCTCATTGAAAATATAGGTAATGAGGTACCTCTGTCAAGAGCTCTGATTCGTGAGGCTTACAAGGTTGGAGGGATACCATACCTCACGGTCAAAAACCCGGAGCTGGAGAGAGTGCTTTTGGAACAGTGCACCGAGGAACAGATGGAGGATATGGCCCGATACGAGCTGGCACGCATGAAGGACATGGATGCATATATCGGAATCAGATCGGGTGATAACGTCAGTGAGAAGGGGACTGTTCCATCTGAGAAGATGAAGATTTACATGTCACTCTTTAATAAGCCGGTCCATTCGGAACAGAGGGTAAACCACACCAGATGGGTTGTTATGAGATATCCCAGCCATTCAATGGCACAGCTGGCCAATATGCCCACGGAATACTTCGAGGATTTCTATTTCGATGTCTGCAACCTGGACTACAGGAAGATGTCTGCCGCAATGGACCCATTGGTAAAAATGATGGAAGCCACAGACCGGGTGAGAATCACAGGCAAGGGTAGCGATTTGACCTTCTCAATCAAAGGTATCCCCGCAATCAAATGCGACGGAAAGCTGAATATTCCTGACGGGGAGGTTTACACGGCGCCGGTGAGGGATTCGGTCAATGGAGTTATAACCTACAACTGCCCAGCCGTTTACCAGGGAGTAACCTTTGAGAATATATGCTTTGAGTTTAAGAACGGCAAAATAATCAAAGCAACAGCCAATAATACCGAACGTGTAAATGAGATACTTGATACCGACGAATCGGCCAGATATATCGGAGAGTTTGCAATAGGGGTGAATCCGTTCATTGAAACGCCAATGAAGGACACTCTCTTTGATGAAAAGATAAGGGGCAGTATCCACTTTACCCCCGGGAGCTGCTATGAAGATGCTCCAAACGGAAACAAATCCTCTATCCATTGGGATCTGGTATTTATTCAGAGACCGGAATACGGCGGAGGAGAGATCTGGTTTGACGACAAGCTCATCAGAAAGGACGGACTCTTTGTACCCGGGGAATTGCAGGGACTGAACCCGGAGAATTTGAAGTAAACAATCGCTGAGCTGAAAGGTTTTGATCAAATGGAAATAGCAATAGTTTGTCTCAAAGGCACGACACAATAAGGAAATATGTGTACAGCACACAGCATAGTCAGTTTTGGCTATGCCGTTTTGCTGTTTTTATCTAATTTTGAACTCTCATAAACAGTTGATCAATGATAGATTTTATAAATACATTAAATTCTATTGACAAAGCAAAAATATTCTAATATGATATGTGTATCGATAAACATTGGACTGGAGGTCACTATGTCTAGCTTATATGATGTTGCAGAATTGGCCGGTGTTTCCAAGACATTAGTATCACGTGTGATTAATGGTCAAAAAGGTGTCAGTGACAAATCCAAAGAAAAAATACTGTCTGCAATGAAAGAATTAAACTACACACCTAATGCAATTGCGCGTTCTCTGGTGTTACAGAAAACGCATATCATTGGAGTTGTTCTTGATAATTTGTGCGAGCCTTATTTCTTTGATTTAATTAAGGGAATAGAGCATTCGATTACAAAATCAGATTATGATGTTATATTCTGCAGCGGCAGGAATAGTATGGAACTGAAAAGTAAGTACATAAAATTCTTATCTCAAGGACGGGCGGATGGAGTCATAATTTACGGCAGCAGTCTGAGTGATGAAAAATTGATTAAAGAGCTTTCTGTATCTAATTTTCCATTTATAGTGGTGGAAAATGAAGTGGAAGGTGTTAATATAAACAACGTTGTAGTAGACAATGCTTTTGGTTCCAAGCTGGCTATTGAGCATTTGGTTGAAATTGGTTGCCGAAATATATACCATGTTACAGGAGATATGACCATAAAAGCTTCTGTAGACAGGCGGGATGGTTACATAAAAGCCATGCAGAACAAGGGGTTTACTGTAAATAGTAATATGATATTGATGGCAGATTTTTCTGTAGAATCAGGATATGAGGCTGTAAAAGCGTTTATAGAAAAAAACGGAAGAGGCCAGCTGCCGGATGCATTTTATTTTGGTGCTGATACCACTGCTTTTGGTGGTATGATGGCCCTTGAGGATTACTCAATCAGAATTCCTGAAGACATTAAAATTGTTGGCTTTGACAATGATAAGCCTCATGATATTGATAGAAAATTAAAGAAATTAACTACTCTAAGCCAGCCGCTGTATAAAATGGGCGAATCAGCGGTAACCATGCTGATTTCAGATATTAATCATATAACACCGGAAAAACAAAAACTGTTGTATTACCCAGAACTGATTATCCGAGAGACTACAAAAGAATAAAGAGAGATATATTAAAGGGTCAAATCAGCATTTAATCTTTTTCATAATGAGATTCCTATTGGTTTTAACTGATAGGAATTAACTTAAAAGAAAATGTGTATCGTTACACAAAAATTATTTCATATTGGAGGCAAAGCAAGACTATGAGTGACATTAAATTTACAATTGTAGGAGCTGGAAGTTCCTACACACCGGAACTATTGGAAGAACTGTCCCAAAGGAGAGAGGAATTGCCGGTTAGAGAGATTATGCTTTATGACATCAATGAGGAACGCCTAGATATAATGACCGGATTCTGCAAAAGATTTGCAAAGCATTTAGGAATGGAGGTTGATATTAAATCAACATTGGATTTAGACAAAGCGTTGTATGGCGCAGACTTTGTAGATACGCAAATTAGGGTTGGGGGTAACCGGCAAAGGGTTCTTGATGAAAAGATACCGTTGAAATACCATCTTGTGGGACAGGAGACTACCGGTGCAGGCGGAATGATGAAGGCAATGCGAACAATACCCGTCATGCTGGATGTGGCAAGGAAAATGGAAGAATTGTCTCCGACCGGCTGGCTGATCAATTATACTAATCCGACAGGACTGGTTACAGAGGCGGTTACCCGCTGCACAAAAGCTAATATTGCCGGTTTCTGTTCGGGAGGCATTTTCCCTAAAATGTGGGCGAAAAGATCTCTTGGTATTTCTTATGACAGAGTTCAGTATGATTATGCCGGACTCAATCACATGAATTTTATAAGCAATATTACAATTGATGGACGTCCGGTTACAGAAGATGAATTTCTCAAAATAGCAGGTGAAAATACTGACGTAGATTTGGAACTGGTAAAATTACTGGGCGTAATTCCAAGTCCTTATCTTCAATATTATTATCATACTTCCGAAAAGGTAAACAAGATACTGAGTCGTCCTCGTACCCGTGGTGAAGAAGTAATGTTGCTTGAAAAGGAGGTCTATGATGCCTACGCTGACCAGAATAACTTCTTAAAACCGGCAGCACTTTCAAAAAGAGGCGGCGGCGGATATTCAGAGGTTGCCATCGGATTTGTAAATGCAATTTACAACAATATTGATACAGCTATGGTGGTTAATGTCCCTAATAACGGTGCAATAAAATTCTTGCCTGATACTGCAGTTGTGGAAATAGGCTGTCTCGTCAATAAAAGGGGCATCTCACCTTTAAATGTAGCTAATATACCCGAAATGTGCTGGGGACTAATTTCAGCAGTAAAAAATTACGAGCAGCTTGCAGTGGAGTCAGCAGTTGAAGGTAATGTAAGGAAAGCAAAGCTGGCTCTATTGGCTCATCCTCTTGTCAGAGAATATGACTTGGTGGAAAAGCTGATTCCGGAGCTATTGGAAGCAAATAAAATGTATCTGCCGCAATTTAAGTTTTAGGGGCAGCCAGAAAGATACATTTACGGCATACATTGTATGATTCAAGCAGTAAACGCAGCAAGCGTCTTTTATTACTGTTTAATGTCGCCGGCGGTCGTGGCGAAATGGAGGATAGCGTGAAATATGTAATTGGAATAGATCAGGGTGCGAGCAAAACGCACGCTATTGTAAGTGACGAATACGGGATTGTTTTAGGCATGGGTAAAAGTTATGGAGCCTGCCACTCTTCAGATGGCATGACGCATGCAATTACAGCTGTAAAAGAAGCAGTTGATCAGGCTCTCGAGCAAAGCGGAATTTCCATTCAGGAGATAGAGCTAATAGCGGCGGGTATGACTGGAGTTGACTGGGATTTTGAAGGGGCTTTGCTGACAAAAGCACTCAGGGAGGCTTTTCCTACCGAAAAGGTTATAGTTGTGAATGACTGCATTATTGCAATGCGTGCAGGCACAAGAAGAAGCTACGGATGTGTCTTATGTGCCGGTTCAGGGTTAAACTGTGCAGTCAGGAATGAGAATGGAGACCAAATCATATATGGGTTTTACATAGATGATGAATTTCAGGGAGGATATTCGCTGGGGAAGAAAACAATAAGGGCGGTCATTGATTCACATATCGGACTGAAAGGTGAAACAAAACTTACCCGGATGATTCTGGATTATTTTAATGTTGATACCGTAGATGAATTGTTGTACAGGAAAATGACTAACGCAGTCACTTCAAAAGATTATCTGCACCTTCCGATTATTTTGGAAGAAGCGGCTGCACAGAACGATACTGTGGCGTTGAAGGTGCTTGCCGACTACGGAAAAAATATAGCTATGTATGCCGTTCGTGGAATGGAGAAGCTTTCAATGTTAAATATGGGTGTGGATATCATATTGTCAGGCAGTATTTTTAAGTGCAAGCTGCCTATCCTAAGAGAAGCGGTTTCCCTTGAAGTTCACAAATATGCTATAAATGCAAAAATTGTTGATGCTGTTTATGAGCCCATTGTGGGGGCAGCTTTATTGGGACTGGATAGTTTGAATAAGGTGATTCCGGAAGAGGTCTATGATAATTTGGGGAAATCGGCTGATAAATTCAAGATTAAACGAATGATTGATGAAGAAGAGGGATAACATGCTTTTGATTTATGGGCCAAGACCGAAATAATATTTGAACATTCGAGCAGCGAATGATTATAAATTTAAACAAAGGGGATTGAATCTTATGAAAAAGTTAGGTAGAAAAATTTTATGCTTGCTGATGGCAGGTATAACAACAGTTTCTCTGGCAGCCTGTACGGGAAGTTCCAACTCCAACTCCGGTGTAAGTGCGGATAGCACTGCGGGAAAAGGTGATCCGGTAGAACTAACTCTTTGGCATACTTGGCCTACCGGAAGTATAACTACTATTATTGATACGTTTGTTAAGCAGTATGAAAAAGAAAACAATGTCAAAATTCAGGTGGATGCAACCCAACAGGATGAATATCAACAGAGAAAATTAAAAGTTGCCGCTGCTAATGGTTCTCAGGGTGATGTATTTATGACATATGGTGCAGGATATTCTAAACCTTTTATTGCTGCGGGAGCCGTTTTACCACTGGATTCTTATTTAGAAGCCGATAAGACAAAAGACAGATTGATGAATGGTGTATTGGATTATTTCACATATGATGGTAAAGTATACGGATTGCCATTGAAAAAATGGGCAGGTATTTTATTCTGTAATACAGAATTATTTGAGAAAAACAATGTTGCTTATCCTGAAACCTGGGATCAAATGATGACCGCTGTAAACACCTTCCGTTCCCAAAATATAACACCAATGGTATTGGGCGCTAAAGATGCCTGGCATATTGGCATGATTCAAAATGCACTCGCTGTGAGAACAGCAGGTGTGGAGGCAAGTAATATGGCATTAAGCGGTGAGGGTTCTTTTGATACACCTGAAATCATAAAATCAGCACAGTTATTGGTAGATTTAAATAAGGCTGGCGCTTTTGTGGAGGGTACACTGGGTGTCAGTGCTGATGAGGCACAGATGGAATTCTTTGCAGGAGAAGTTCCGATGTATTTTAGCGGAAGTTGGACGGCAGCTGATTGTGAGTCGGATGAAAATGCTATAAAAGGAAAAATAAAAGTAATGCCTATGCCCACTGTTGATGGCGGCAAGGGTGATGCTGACACTTATTTGGGCGGTGCAATAGATGGTTACATGGTAAATAATAATACAAAGCATCCCGAGGAAGCTGTAAAATTTGCTATTGCTTTAACCGAATATCAGTGTAAAGAAAGCTATAAAATAGGCGACAGCATTCCTACCTGGAAGGGAGATGTGGATGAATCCCAAATTAATCCGGTTTTAATACAAATCAACAAACTGACACAAAATGCTACAGGATATGTTTTGGCATGGGATACTTTTCTCACAGGGGCTGCAATAGATAACCATTATAATTTATTACAGGCGCTGATTGGTGGAAAGGCTACACCTGAAGAGTTTGCAAAAAAAATGCAGGAAGCCAATAAATAAAAAATATATATGGAAAAAGGAGCCTGGACCGTTAAACGCGGTCCGGCAATCCTCCTTACAAAGACATCGGCGCAGTATTTAGATTAAGAAAGAAGGTATGATAATGGAAAGATCATTAAGGGACAAGAAGGCGATCTGCTTTTTTGTTATTCCCGCCTTACTTTGGTTTGCCGCTATTGCATTAGTTCCAATTTTTCAATCAACGTACTATAGCTTCCTAAAATGGGATGGTATTACAGCATCAAAGTTTATCGGCTTGGAAAATTATATAAATTTGTTTCAGGATCAGTTATTTCTGAAGTCAATTGTAAATTCACTTATACTTGCTGCAAGTTCGGTGTTTATTCAGCTGCCGGTTTCTATGGTTCTTGCATTGGTGCTTGCATCCGGCATCAAAGGTGAGAATGCATACAGAACAATTTATTTTATACCGGTAATAATTTCGTCCACAATTATTGCTCAACTCTGGATGAAAGTATATCACCCGACTTATGGTTTGCTGAATAGTGTTCTAGGTATGTTTGGATTGGATCAGTTTAAGAGTGCATGGCTCGCCAATTCATCAACTGCACTTGCTGCGGTATTTATACCGATGATTTGGCAGTATGTCGGTTATCATATGCTATTATTTTATTCTGCTGCAAAATCAATTGTACCGGAAATATTTGAAGCGGCAAGGGTTGACGGTGCAAATGACAGGCAGATTGCACTGAAAATAATTATTCCGCAAATTGTACCAATGATTAAAGCCTGTGTGATATTTGCTGTAATTGGTTCATTAAAATCTTTTGATCTAATTTATGTACTGACAAGAGGCGGACCGCTTCATTCTACAGAAGTTCCAACTATGCTCATGTATACTGAAATTTTCTCAAAAAATCAATATGGATATGCAAGCGGTATTGCTATTTTCATTATTATTGAATGTCTGGTTCTGACGCTGATTATACAACAAATATTCAAAAAGAGACAAGAAGTATAGGAGGGAATTATGAAGCTAAAAACACACAAAAAGAAACCACGAATAGTGAGAACTGTAATATTAATTATAGTAGCTGTCATACAGCTGTTCCCTCTTTATTGGATGCTGACTTTTTCTCTGAAGGGAAATAGTGAAATTTTCGGTGGTAATATCCTAGGCCTTCCTAAAGATTGGCGATGGGACAATTATGCCAATGTATTTAATCAAACCAATATACCAAAGTATCTGATGAACAGTATAATTGTAACAGCCATTACAATTGTTTTTACATTATTGCTTTCTGCAATGGTTACCTATGCAATTGTCCGATTGAAGTGGTTCTTAAGTAAAACCGTATATATACTGTTCCTGGTAGGAATGATGCTGCCCATCCATGCGGTGTTACTGCCGCTGTTTGTAAATTTGAAGCCGGTTATGAATACCTATGCTGCGCTGATTTTGCCATATGTTGCATTTGCCATGCCACTGTCTATTCTGATTATGGTCGGCTCTCTGGAAGGAATTCCAAGGGAACTGGAAGAAGCGGCATTTATTGACGGGGCCAATATCTATAAAATATTCTTTAATATAATTATGCCGCTGCTTTCACCCACAATGGCCACGGTTGCCATACTTACATTTCTTTCTTCCTGGAATGAAATGATGCTGGCTGTAACATTCATAAGCAATGAAAGTTTTAAAACGATTACTACGGGTGTTTTAGATATGGTGGGTAAATATTCCACCAAATGGGGGTTGATAGGAGCCGGCCTTGTAGTTGCTACAATTCCTACAATTATTATGTATATTTTATTAAGTGACAATGTGCAGAAAAGTCTTGCTGCCGGTGCAGTAAAAGGTTAAGTACGACATCAGGTCGTACAAGTATCAAAAGTGATATGGAGGAACAAATTATGAGTTTAAAATTCTGTAAGTGCCCATATATCCCATGTAAGGTGCGTGGAAATTGCGAAGCATGTGTGGTAAAAAGTATAGATGAAGGGACTTTGTGCAATTGTATGGAAGACATTTCTATAAAGCTGGGAGCAAAAATTGAGGGAAAACCAATAAAAACAATAATCTGCGATGACTTTGAGGCAATGTCTCAATGTTCGGCAGATCTCATATGTGAGTCATTAAAGGCTAAACCGGATTCACTTCTGTGTTTGCCTGCCGGAAGCAGCGCGACCAGAACCTTTCAGATATTAAAAGAACGGGCAGATTCAGGTGAAGTTGATTTCAGCCAGGCACACTTTGTGGCCTTGGACGAGTGGCTGGACCTGAAAGATGAATCTGAAAATTGTACTGCATTCATGTTGCAAAATTTTTACAATCCGCTTAATATTGACAAAAACAAAATACGTTTATTTGATATTCATGCCGAAAATCTGGAAGAGGAATGTAACAGCGTTGACAAATACATTTTTGACCGCGGCGGAATCGACTTGATGCTTTTAGGCTTGGGTATGAACGGACATCTTGGATTAAATGAACCGGGTGAATCTTTTGACAGTTATGCAAAAGTAGTCACGCTGGACACTGTTACGCAGCAGGTTGGGCAAAAATACTTTTCTAAATCGACAAATTTGACAAGAGGGATAACCCTGGGAGTACGTCATATATTTGACTCAAAGAAGGTAATTCTGCAGGTGGGAGGGATGGCAAAAGCTGATATAGTAAAAAAAGTTTATGAAAGCAAACCATCCTATGAAATACCAGGCACCGTCATGCAGCTTTTAGATAATGGCATTGTGGTTTTGGATAGAGATGCGGCCTCAGGCCTTGAGAATGTGAGTTGCGAATAGATAGGGTTTTTAAACCTCATCAAGGATGCTTTATCATCATTTCAAACCATCAAGAATTACTTTTGCATATACAAGAATTACTCTTGTATATATCCGTAAATTCGTGTAAGTATTCATATCAATACAATTCGAACAGCTCTGTCAGTTCCTGCTGTGTCATTTTGGTAAGAAGGGTTTCACCGGATTGGATAACAGCGTCCACCAGCTGTTTCTTCCTTTCCTTGAGATTCAGGATCTTTTCCTCAATGGTGCCGTGGGTCACCAGCTTCATGACATGGACCGTCTTGGTCTGGCCTATCCTGTAGGCGCGGTCGGTTGCCTGGTCCTCCACTGCGGGATTCCACCAGGGATCGTAATGAATAACTGTATCGGCGCCGGTGAGGTTCAGCCCTGTTCCGCCGGACTTGAGTGAAAGCAGGAATATATTGCCTTCTCCGCTGTTGAAGCTGCGCACAAGCTGCATTCTTTCATCAGCAGGAGTTGCTCCGTCAAGGTAAAGGTAGTTGATCCCTGTTTCTTCAAGCCAGCGTCTGATTATAGCCAGCATTGATGTAAACTGGGAGAAAAGCAGTATTCTGTGACCGGCAGTAAGGGAATCCTCAACTACCTCCATAAGCAGCTGAAGCTTCCCGCTGTCACCCTCATAGTCTTCTACGAACAAAGACGGGTGACAGCACAGCTGACGCAATCTTGTGAGGACCGAAAGAATTTTGATCTGGCTTTTTTCAAAGCCTTTTTCTTTGATCTCACTGAACAATTCACCCCTTGCCTGTTCCAGGTATGCGACATAAAGTTTTTTCTGCTCCTGGGTAAGCTCTGCTTCTATGACATGCTCTATCTTCTCAGGCAGTTCCTTTAAAACATCCTGCTTCAGCCTTCTCAGTATAAAAGGCCGGATCTGTCTTCCAAGGCTGGAGAGTGAAGAGGTGTCCCCTTTTGATATGGGTGTCTCGTATTTTTCTGAAAACTTTGAGTGTGAGCCCAGATAGCCGGGAAGTATAAAATCAAAAACCGACCACAGTTCGGTGAGATTATTCTCCATTGGGGTTCCTGTCAGGGCAAGTCTGTGTTCCGATACTATCTGCCTGACAGCTTTTGAGGCCTGTGAAAGGGGATTCTTTATGTGCTGGGCCTCATCCAGTATACAATACCGGAAATTACAGGCCGTATAATCTTCAATGTCTCTCCTTATCAGAGCATAGGAGGTTACTATGAGATCTGTTCCCATCCCTTTCCGGATCAGCTCCTGACGTTCGGTTTTATTGCCGACAACGGCGGTTACCGACATATCAGGAGCAAACTTGTGAACTTCGGCACACCAGTTGTATATTAACGAGGTGGGAACCACAACAAGGGATGGACGGCTGTCTGACGACTGCTTGTCAAATTCCAGGAGAGTAATAACCTGAAGTGTTTTGCCAAGTCCCATATCATCGGCAAGAATACCGCCCAGACCGTAATGGGAGAGGGTTTTCATCCACTTGAAGCCGAGTTTCTGGTAATCCCTTAGTGTACCTTTTATGCTTTTAGGTATTTTATATTCTGTTTCAGCCGGATCCTGAATATCATGAATCAGGTCCTTCAAGGCCGTATTGCGCTCAAAGAACTTCATCCCGCTCTCTTTAAGCATATTATCTATGTATAGTGCCCTGTATTTGGGCAGCTTTATAAATTCCCCCTCAATGTCGGAGGAACTCAGATCCAGCTGTTCCAAAATCTCAGCCATATTTAGCAGGTTTTCGGCTTCAAGGGGAAGAAAAGCGCCATCCCTCAGCCTGAAATATTTTTTCTTCTGCCTGATACTGTCAAAAATACTTGCCAGTTCCTCGCGTTCAACGCCCTCAATATTGAAATTGAATTCCAGAAAGCCGTTCAGATTGTTTAATCTCAGAAAGCCCGAGAAGGAAAGCTGCTTCTTAAAGCTCATAGCTTTAAAGCTTTCGGAATAATACACCTGGGCGTGCTCCTGAAGCTTGGGTATGACATAATTTACGAAGTCAAATATTTTTTCCTCTTCATCAAGGTATATTTTGTTGCTGCTGACTTTACAATCGGTTTCGGCAAGAATATCCAGTATCTTGCCCTCGTCTTCAAGATTTCTTATAAGTATCTTATCAAAAGACGGCTTGGCTCTGTCGGCCGAAAAAGGGTTTATTATCCGGTCTCCGTATTTAAATTTCACGTCGGCCGTGATAATATATTCAAACCTGTCAAGATAAATCTCTGGCTCAAATTCCGGCCTTTCGACAAGGGCCTGGAGGTCTTCGTCAATAAATACCTTTCCGGCTTTGCCGATAAAAGGCAGAATCTCTGTAAACAAACGCTCTTTATCATTGTCCAGAAAGCTGATTTTATTACTATTTTCTTTTTGCACATATTGAATAAACGGCTTCAAATATTCCTTCTGATGCTGCGAAACCTTGTAGATACTGTTCTTGTATAAAAAATATTCACAATCTGCGGTGACCATGTGAAGAGGGAGCTTTGTATCAATACCCAGATCCACCGTACTGGCATTTCTAGTTAATGTAAAATCAACGGGTATGTCATCGACCTTGATCATAACATTTTCCAGGGTTTGACCGTCTGCAATGACGTTGAAGGAAAGAGGAGACAGCAGTTCCAATAGGCGTTTAAGCGCTCCTTCGGATAAAAAGATTTCTTTGTCTTTAAAAATACTTTGTTTTTTTATATCACCGGTCAGATAATCTATGAGATTTTCATTCTGCCACATTTCCGACAGATAAGAAATAATGGCTTCGTCTTTCTCGGCAAAATTATGAATAGCGGGGTCAAATGAAAAACCTTTTCCATAGACCAGCTCTTTATCATTTCTGAGGCATTCCAACAGCTCGCCGACATTTCTGACAATATACAATCTATCGGTGCCTATCCGAAGGGTAAGTGCCGCTGCAGGCCCCCTTCTTATATTTGAGACTCTTGTTTTAAGCAGCTCCAGGCTATATTCAACCTTTATGGACGTTTTCATATTTCCTGATTTGTTGCTGAAGTATTCGAAGATTTCTTTGGCAGCCTTTTTTTGTGAGGCAGAATTAAAGAAGCCTTGCTCATCCTTTGACTTAATAAGAAGCAAAACCGCAGTGATGTGCTTACAGCAGCTTTCAGTCCGAAGGTTATCATTACAGGTACAGGAATAATCCTTTATCCGGCCCCCTTTCCCAAATTGAATCTGTACATTATATGGACGGGTGCCTATAACAGTTGCATCAAAAAGCATAAGCTCTTCATTAAAGGAGACGGATTTTACTCTGTTTGAACTATAATATTCCATACCCTTTTTAAATTTCATAGGGGTAGAAAGATAGTATATACTGTCTTTTGAAATTTGAAACATTCATTTACTCCATGGTCATTTTTTATAGCTTATCATTTTATTATAACCAAATTTCATGCCAATTACCATTATTTGAATAAGCATTGGTTTGAAAATCATACTAAGTGCAGAAACTGGAAAGCTTGCCGTTGACTATGGAATAAACCGACCCCGAATTGTCAGACAGCGGGCTGTTGGCCTTTTGCCGTACAAGAGATAAGAAATTCTGTTAATTCCTCAGTACTATTTATTTTTATATCACCGTTACAGCGGGTAAGTTCATTTTGCACTATGCTGAGTCCAAAGCCTCTGGTTTTGGAGGGGTTATCCTTTGTAGAATATCCTGCATTGAATATTTTATTTCTATCGGCTTCCGGGATCATGGGTCCATTATTTGAAATGGAGATAAAATACCGGTCTTTCTTTATATAGGTCTGAAGATGAACAAACTTGTTTTCACTGTCAACATTATTCATAGCATCAAAGGCGTTGTCTATTATGTTTGAAATGACGGTAACAGCCATATCCTCCGCAATGCCGGCTGAAGACAAGGGCTCCTCAAAGTCGGCCCTTAATTCGATACCTCTTCTGAATGCACTGTTATACTTTACGTTGATGATTGCATCCACAAAATCATTGCCGGAGTCTGTGGATATATTCTTTGTAGAGCTGTTGTTTGCAAAATTATTTATATAGTGCTTGATCCTTTCGGTGGAATCGGGCTTGTTAAGTGTGCAGAGACCAAAGATGGTATTCAGATGATTCTTGTATTCGTGGCGTTCCTTCGCCACCATTTCATTAAAATCAATCAGCTGCCGGACACTATCCTTTTGCATTTCGTTTGCATATTGGAGCAGCTCCAGCTTTGAGCCTTCCTGAAAGGCTGAAAACATTGCAACCATCAGAACTAAGTAGATAACAAAAGAAAACAGGTTAAAAAGGTATGCTTTCTGAGGCTGGCCTGATAGAAAAATATTAACGTATACGAAGAATATTAATACTGTTGATATTATGATCAGTATTTGTTTATATTTTGACTGATAAGGGTTGCTGTCATTCAACCATGCCAGATTGACAGGTTTTTTATAAAAGACGAATAATCCAAGAAATTCAACTGTCTTGCTGATAATACTGCATATTAATACATAAAGGCTGTTTTTAAGCAGTTCGCTCATGGGAATATTGGTGGCCAACAGGGCAAACATTGCTACAACTGTCTCAATGATAGTTACATAGGATGTAATTAAAAAAACTTTAATCAAGCTTTTATATATTTTTCCATTAAATATATAGTTTAACACGGCGACGGTAAGAATTAATATGATTAAGGTATGAAAACCTGCCGGAACAAATAGTGATATCCAATAAGTATATATTGTATAGATGGTAACAAAACATATGTATTTAAACTTCTCTTTGATTACATTTTCCCTAAAACCGGATAACAGGGCAAATGTGTATATTATGATAAAACCCTCTAAAATAGTAAATAACACTTCACTGACAGTAAACAATTCGGATTATCCTCCTTAAACAGATATAGATACGAAAAAAGCCATAAATATATACACGGCGTACATATGTTTATGGCTTTTCCCGGTACTTGATTTCAAATTAATTAGTGAGACTATTCCTTAGGCTCGTAGAAATATATCAACTTAAGTACACCAACGCCTAAACCTGCTACAAACGAAGAAAGTAAACCGATTGATTTTAATAAATGTTTTTTCAATAGAATCACTCCATTTTCGACATTTTATATATAAATAATCCCTCTAATCTACATAAAAGTCAATGGTTTTTTAAAAAATATACTAAATATTATTAAAAAGTTTATTTTTCAGCAGTTGGTATACTGATAATAAATAGGTTGTAACAACAGAAACCTGTAATATTTGTGCAGGTATGTAGAAATAATCAAGCAGTAATATTGCAGGTGTTAAAATAGCTGCCAGAATTTTGTATATTCCTGTTCTCTCCTCCACCTTCCTTGTCCTCACGGGAGCAATAACTGCACCGGTTATTGTCAGAACGATTGCAAGAAGGATTTGAACAAAACCGGGGATTATATCCTGCCTACCGGCAAAGACACTTATTGCCATTGTAATGAAGGATACGGCAAGGCAGACAAGTTCGTTTTTTGCATGATAGCCTCCCAAAATGGGACGGAGCAAAAGTATAACCGCAAAAGCCAGCAAATATTCCAGTGTGGCCGAGAACAGAGTGAAAACTATCAGCAGCAGGATAAATTTATACAGATCGGAAAAAATACAAACAAGACCATACCGTATTCTCCTGGCTTCGGCCTCCGAGTATTCGGCATTGGCTATGACTGCATCAGCAACCTTGTTTGCAAGTTTTCTGTAGAAGGTAATTTCCATAGGACCTCCGGCAACATATATTATAATAAAATGCTACCATATCATAAAACATAAGGGAAGATAGATTTGAATGCCGGAATTACTTTAACAAGTTGTGCTAATTAATTTAAATTTCACTTTACCTGGGTAATTTTTTATATCAATTGGTAACTTCCGTACTCATCCTGTCTCGATTTGAAGCTCAAAGCAGCGTCCTGCTGCTTTGTCGGCAAAACCTCTTTACCTTCGGCGACAATTTATCGCAATTGTTTTTAACCGTGCATCTTATTTTATGAAGTTGTCCTCGCGTACCAATTGATCTTAATTAAATCCATCTGTAAAGTAAAATAAAACTTCAATTAGCACAACGAGTTAATTGAATATCCTAGCCGGCATTCGGATGCTAATTTTTTTGCTTCCATTACAAAGCCCGCTCATATCCTTTCAGGGGATACATGCGGGCTCTTTTTTAAACTTTAAGTTAAGTTTTACTTTGCTACAATATTCACCAGTCTGCCTTTAACAACAATAACCTTTTTGACTTCCCTGCCTTCGAGGAACTGTTTGATTTTTTCGTCTGCCAGTGCGGCCGCTTCGGCTTCGCTGCTGTCAGCATTGGCAGGTATCTCTATTTTACCTCTGACCGTGCCGTTGATTTGCACAGCTACTTCTATGGTATCTTTAACGAGAGCTTTTTCATCGAATACAGGCCATTTCTGATTGAAAATGGAGTACTCATATCCTAACTGTTCCCACATTTCTTCCGCAAAGTGAGGTGCAAATGGTGCCACCAGTTTTATCAGGTCGGCTATAGTCTCTTCAAACAGCCTGATATTTTTAGTCTTTACTTCTGCATCATACTTGTACAATGCGTTTACCAGCTCCATGCAGCGGGAGATTGCGGTATTGAACTGGAACCTGTCGGTATCCTGTGTCGCACCCTTTATGGCATTGTGGCGGACGAAATTCAATTCCTTATCATCCTTGTCAATATCTGTTCTGGCCTGGTTGGACTTCTGTTCGGCAAGACTCTCCACAAGACGTTCAATTCTTGAGGTAAAACGCGATATGGCCTTTATACCGTCATCACTCCACGGGCCGCCGTCAACATAGTTGAAGCCGAAGCCAAGATACATTCTGAAAATATCCGAACCATATTTCCTTACGTAATCATCAGGGGAAATGGTGTTTCCCTTTGATTTGCTCATTCTGTTCCCGTCAGGCCCAAGGATGGTACCCTGGTGCACCAGTGAGAGGAAGGGTTCGTCGAAGTTCAGGTGACCGAGATCTCTCAGGGCTTTGGTTATAAATCTTGCGTAGAGCAGATGCATTGCCGCATGCTCGGCTCCGCCCACATATTTGTCAACCGGCAGGAGTTTGTTTATCCATTCGGTGTCAAAAGCCTTTTCACTGTTTTTATTGTCGGCATATCTCAAGTAATAGAAGGAGGAGCAGACAAAGGTATCCAGGGTGTCAGGGTCTCTTTTGGCAAGGCCTCCGCACTTTGGACAGGTGGTGTTCATAAACTCTTCACTCTTTTTGAGCGGCGATTCTCCATCGGGAGCAAACTCAACGTCGTAAGGCAGCAATACAGGGAGATTTTCCTCAGGGACCGCCACCTCACCGCAATGTTCGCAATAAACCACTGGTATGGGGGAACCCCAGTACCTCTGTCTGGAAACCAGCCAGTCTCTGAGTCTGTAGTTTATTTTCAGACTGCCTTTGTTATCTGCCTCCAGCTTTTTAACAATTGCAAGCTTTCCTTCTCCGGAAGGCATTTCGTCAAATTCAGCGCTGTTTACCAGAACGCCGTATTCACAGTAGGGCAGTTCGTCGTTTGAACCGTCTGCGCTCTTAATAACCCTCCTTATAGGAAGATTGTATTTTTTTGCAAAGTCATAATCACGTTCATCATGTGAAGGAACCGCCATAACACAGCCTGTACCATAGCTTGCAAGTACATAATCCGCAATCCACACGGGTACCTGTTCACCTGTTATGGGATGAACGGCATAGGCGCCGGTGAAGACACCTGTTTTTTCCTTAACGGTTGAAAGTCTTTCGATTTCAGTCTGCTTCTTTGTTTCTCTGATATAATTTTCCACTGCTTCCCTGTTATCGGCAGTAGTGATTTTGTCCACTATGGGATTTTCCGGCGCCAGCACGACATAAGTCACACCGTAAAGTGTATCCGCCCTTGTTGTGAACACCTTGAAATCTATATCCTGGCCGGCCACCTTGAAGCATATCTCGGCTCCCTCGGAACGTCCGATCCAGTTGGTCTGTATTTTCTTTGTCTTCTCGGGCCAGTCTATGGTATCCAGTTTGTCCAGCAGTTCCTGGGCGTAGGCGGTTATCTTGAAAAACCACTGCGTCAGGTCGCGCTTCGTTACTTCGGTGTCGCATCTTTCACAGGCGCCGTCGATAACCTGCTCGTTGGCAAGAACTGTGTTACATTTCGGGCACCAGTTTACAGGAGCATTTTTTCTGTAGGCCAGACCCGACTTGTAAAGCTGCAGGAACAGCCACTGTGTCCATTTATAGTAGTCAGGCATACAGGTCTTGACCTCATAATTCCAGTCAAAGGTGGCTCCCATTTCCTTGAGCTGGCCTTCCATGGTTTCTATGTTTTTGAGTGTGGAATCCTGCGGGTGTATACCTGTTTTGATAGCATAGTTTTCTGCAGGCAGACCGAAAGCGTCAAAGCCCATCGGATGAAATACTTCATAGCCCTGCATTCTCTTCATTCTGGCCCAGGAATCGGTCAGGCCGTAGTTATACCAATGTCCGACATGCAAATTGGAACCTGACGGATATGAAAACATTTCGAGACAGTAGAGCTTTTTGTCTATGTTTTCGGGATTGAACCTGTAAATATCGGTATCTGCCCACTTCTTCTGCCACTTTCTATCTATATCTGCTGAGTATGGCATTTAATCATCTCCTTTAAAATAATTGTAGCCTTAAATATTAAATTTAAAAAGTAATAAAATTTATAAAACCCGTCTCTGAAAAAGAGACGGGTTAATCCGCGGTACCACTCTTGTTAGTTTTGGGTTATGGTATATCAGCCGGTATTTGTACCAAACCGGGATGGTGTCCGTACTCAAAAGCTCACTTGATATCTTGTAACGTAGATAAACGGCTGTTATTAGCAGCAGCTCCACGGCGAGTTCAAAGTATGCAGCCTGCCGCACTTCCACCATCGCATATGCGCTGTACGGCTCTCTGTAGGTTCATTATCTTTTACTATTCCGCTTCATAACCTGTTATTTATAACTTGTAAAATCTTTATTAGCGTATCATATATGAGGAATTTTTTCAACTGCCTTTATTCATGTTGTTTCTTCACTTCATTGATGCTGTTTCCTCACACTTTTGCAAAGAAAATAACCCCTGTCAGAATGAAAACAGTACCTATTATTTTATAGGGTGTGATTGTTTCATGAAAAATATAGTATCCGGCGAAGAGGCTGAAGGCATAAGCTGTACTTGTAAAAGCGTATGCTGTTGAAAGTGGTATTTTTGACAATATATAAAGCCAGAGTTCAAAATTGTCAGCACTATATATTTAATAGGCATATTTGCTACCTCAAATAATTTATTGTGACGGTATACGCAAATCGGTCGGCTATAACCGCCTGAATGTAGGGATTTAGATGTTACAGACTACTAATATGCCCAAAAATAAAAAAATCATAATCCATCCGCAGCTTAATGAATTATGTACGGGAGCAATACAAAGATGAGATATGAATCCATGTTTGCAATACTCCCCGTGAAGGCTAAAAATACCTAGGTTTCCAGCCAGAACTGGTTTTTCTTATACCATAAAACTGTTTCAAGGAGGCCTTCCTTCAATTTATAACTGCAGGAGAAGCCAAGTTCATTTTTTGCCCTGGTGCTGTCCAACGCATAGCGGTTATCATGTCCCAATCTGTCACTGACATATATAAAGGAGTCCTGTGGTTTACCAAGAATAGTAAGAATCATCCGTGCCATTTCGATATTGTTAACTTCTTCACCGCTGCCGATATTATAAATTTCTCCGGGTTTGCCGGAAAACAAAGTTTTGATAATTGCTTCGGAATGGTCGGTTACGTGTATCCACTCCCTTATATTTGAGCCATTTCCGTATATGGGTATGGGCTCACTTTTAAGGGCCTTTGAAATACATGTGGGGATGAACTTTTCCCTGTACTGGTTGGGACCGTAGTTATTGCAGCAGCGTGTTATGATTACCGGCAATCCGTAAGTTTTATAAAAAGACCGCACCAGCAAATCGGCACCAGCTTTTGATGCTGAATATGGGCTGTTGGGCAGTAAATCCGAAGCCTCTGTGAAAAATCCGTCGGTATTTTCAAGGCTGCCATAAACTTCATCGGTGGAAATCTGAAGAAGCCGCTTTTGTGCATACTTGTCTCTGCTCCAGAAATTATGGGCACATTCCAGTATATTCAATGTTCCAATTAAGTTTGTCTGGCCAAAAATCAACGGATCACTTATACTTCTGTCAACATGGGATTCGGCCGCAAAATTCACGATATAGTCCGGATCATATTCGCGCAATGCTTTATTAAATTGTATACTATCACATATATCACCTTTAACGAAGTGATAGTTCGGCAGTTCAGCCACGTCCTTTAAATTTTCCAAATTTCCTGCATAAGTCAGTTTGTCGTAATTTACAACAACGAAATCTCTGTACGAGTTCATAAAATACTTTATGAAGTTACTACCGATAAAACCTGCTCCGCCTGTAACCAGTAAAACTTTCATAATAAAACCACCTCCTTGATTATTGTATATTGATTCTATAGATACAGTTCACTGCAGTCACCTAAAAGAAATGAATTGGAATAGGGTCTTTTGCCGGCCGACCTGATGGATACATTTTTTCCGATCAGGCTGCCGCTGATTCTTTTATCTATACCCTCCAGCCGGGCATTTTCCAGTATTATGCAGTTGTCCACCTCGCAGTTGTTGATTACAACTCCTTTTCCTATTGAAGAATAAGGGCCTACATAACTGTCGAGAATAACTGCGTCCTCATCGATTGCAGCAGGACCTGCAATGATGCTGTTCTTAATACAGGCACTTTTACTGATCAATAGTTTTCCCATATAAACTGCATTATCTTTCGATATAACCTGGTTATACGTGTCAATTTCATCGAGAATCATCCGGTTGGCATCCAGAATATCCTGCAATTTTCCCGTATCCTTCCACCAACCCTGCAGGATCTCAAAAGTAACATTTCCTCCAGTAGACAGCAGTTCCTGGATGGCATCGGTAATTTCCAGCTCACCCCTTGACGAGGGAGAGGTATTGTCAATTGCTTTAAAAATATTTTTATTAAAAATATATACTCCGGTTATTATTAAGTCGCTGATATAGTTTTTAGGTTTTTCAACCAGTTTAGTGATATGATTTTTCTCTACTACAGCAACTCCATAATGTGACGGATCTTCCACCTGGTACAGCATAATGGTAGAATCGGCATTATTGGTACGAAAGTTCTCAATTAAAGAGTCCAGAGAGACATTAAATGCATTGTCTCCCAAAAGCATTATAAAGTCTTCATCCTCAATGAAATCCCGGGCAGTTTTAACTGCATGGGCAAGGCCCAAGGGCAAAGGCTGATGAATATAGCTGATATCGACGTTCCATCTGTCACCATTGCCAACTGTCCTCATAACTTCTTCACTTGTGTCTCCAACGATAATACCAATTTTATTTATACCTGTTTTGGCTACCTTTTCAATTATATGAAAAAGTATGGGTTTATTGGCCAGAGGCAGCAGTTGCTTGGCATTCGTAAAGGTCACTGGCCTTAAACGGGTCCCGGTACCGCCGCTTAATATTAATGCTTTCACAGTATCACTCCTTGGTTTTTATATTTACATAATATTTAAACGGTAATTAATATGTGCTAAGAACATCCATAGGTAACATATTTTAACCGGTATCATATTATGTAAATAAGTTTATTAACTAAAAGAGAAAGGGATAATTATTATGATACCTCCTGCTATAAGTTATGTTACCTTTAACCGATTAGGCTTAACGGTAAGGAATCTGGCCGCAATATTTGAATCAACGGATGATTTTGAAATGCACATAGTAGATAACGGTTCAATTGACGGAACATGGGAATACATCCAGAGTCTGAAGGATAAAAGAATAAAATCGAAAACAAATGTCGGGGTAAATGCAGGTCAGGTTTACGGAATAAATCTAAATCTCATGAGAAGAAAACCTGAGCAATATTTCATTACAATAGACAACGATGTATATATTGAAACAAAAGACTGGATTTCAAAATTTATGAGAGTATTTAACGAGTTTCCGGAAGTGGGACTTCTGGGCGTTGCCAAAGGGGAGCCGTACCCGGTATTTTATCCTCCGGTTATACTGAAGTTAAGGAATGGAGTATCATACCTTGAACTGATGCATTCTGTTCCGGAACTGGAAGGTGATTTTGTCCCCGGATGTTGTCAATGCCTGAGACCGGATCTCATTGAGCAATTGGGCTATTGGAGCGAGGAAAATTATGCCGGCGAAGCGGAAATTTCCCTGAGAGTAAACAACTATTCATCCTATCAGGCTGGCTTTGTTCCCGAAATAAGCATAAAAATGCCCCAGTCGCTGGATTGCAGCCAATGTCAGAATAATAGCCGCTGCACTTTGAATAAGCCCAGTGAGACATGCTTTTCGATTTACAAGAAGAGATATTTAAATGATGTATTTAAAAATAAATTCAAGTGGAAATTCGAAGAGACAATAAATGACATGAGGAGCGGCAAACGGCCGGTCTATTGCGCATCCTCCCTTGATGCCGCTTCAGTTGAAGAGCATGCATTTATATTGGAGTGGGCTCTGGATAACTTCAAATTTTATATCGACAATACAAAATAATGGATATATGCAAAAATTACTGAGAACTCAAGGTGGTGCAGAAATAACTATGTTAGAGCCATTTAAAGAGCCTGTTTTTATTACGAAGCCTCTACTTCCGGAAATTGAAGAGCTTTCGGCAATGCTGGAAGCCATATGGGCCAGTAACCAGCTGAGCAACAACGGCACTATGGTAAAGCAGCTTGAAAGGGAGCTTGCCGGTTATCTTGGTTCGGAGCAGCTTTCTGTTTTTTCAAACGGAACCGTTGCGCTGCAAATAGCCTGCAGAGCATTAAGATTGTCGGGAGAAGTAATAACCACTCCCTTTACGTTTGCAGCCACAGTCCATTCACTGATGTGGAGCAATATAAAACCTGTTTTTTGCGACATTGAAGAAGATACGTTCAATATAAATCCTGACTGCATTGAAGCCTTGATTACACAGGATACGACAGCCATTTTGCCGGTGCATGTTTTCGGGAGACCCTGCAATGTTGAAAAAATTCAAAAAATTGCCGATAAATACGGCCTGAAGGTGCTGTATGATGCAGCCCATACTTTTGGAGTAAAAATTGACGGAAAGCCCGTTTCAGCTTTTGGAGATGTGTCCATGTTCAGCTTTCATGCCACCAAGGTATATCATACCATTGAGGGCGGCGCCTTAACCTTTAATACCCCATATTTAAAAGAACGTGCCGATTTGCTGAGAAACTTCGGAATACTGGATACCGGCACGGTTATGGAACCTGGGACCAATGGCAAGTTAAATGAGGTTCAGGCTGCTGTCGGAATTCTATTGCTCAAAAAAGTTGAGGCCGAAATAGAGGGTAGAAAAAAGGCCACCGAGTTATACCGGAAATATCTTGATAATATCCCCGGCATCACTGTGAGCAGCGACGTAGAAGGTGTAACACACAATTACCCTTATTTCGTTATCAAAATTGACAGGGATGAATATGGTTTATCCTGTGATGAAGTTTTTTCGAAATTGAAAGAGTATAATGTTATTTCACGCAGATATTTCTATCCGCTTTGCAGCAATTTCCAATGCTACAGGGATATCCCCTCTGCGGCAGCCTCAAGGCTTCCCATAGCCAACAAGGTTGCTGATTCGGTACTTTCCCTTCCTCTGCACGGAAGATTGCCTGCTGATCATGTGGAAAAAATCTGCGATATTATCAAAGGTATAAGGCCATGAGAGATATAGTTATTATAGGAGCAGGCAACTTTGGAAGAGAAGTGGCACAGCTCATAGATGACATTAATACGGACAAAAAAACCTGGAACCTTCTGGGTTATGTGGATGAGACAGTCGAGAAACATGGGACGATAATAAATTCAAACCAGGTATTGGGAGGCTTTGAGTGGCTTGAGAAAAACGGGTCAAACAAAGTTGCTGCAATATGTGCCATAGGAAATCCCAGGGTAAAATATTCAGTTGTTGGAAAAATATCCGGATATGGCTTGAATTATGTTAATTTAATACACCCGGATGCTAAAATTGGCAAATTTGTTGAGATGGGGTATGGAAATGTTATTTGCTGTAATTCTTTTATATCTGTAAATATAAAAATCGGAAATCATGTATCTATCAATCCCGGCTGCGGGATTGGGCATGATGTGGTTATAGGTGATTTCTCTTCGTTGTACTGGAATGTTACTCTATCAGGAAATGTAAGTATAGGTGATGGTTGTGAAATAGGCTCAAAAGCCGACATTATTCCTCAAAGGAGCGTCGGAAGCTGGAGCGTCATAGGGGCGGGGGCGGTAGTAACCAAAGATATTCCTGATAATTGTACTGCTGTTGGAGTACCTGCAAAACCCGTAAAATTTCATCAACCTGTAACAGTAGTCTGTAACACCTAAAAGTCACAGACCACTGGATTAGATTAACGCAAAATATGTAGAAGGGAATTGAAAATATGAAACAATCAATAGTAAACGAAAATGTCACTAGCTTTACCGACACAGTAAAGGAGTTTACACGAAACCTGCTCAACAAAAGTAATGAAGGAAGTGAAATCCACAGAAAAGCAGAGAATAATCCACCCTTATTTATAAACTATGTCACCATGAACCGTTTGGGACTTACAAAAAGGAATCTATCAAGGATTCTTGAATGTGACGACGACTTTGAGCTGCATATTATTGACAGCAATTCCAAAGATAATACCTGGGATTATATCCAGAGTCTCAATGACAAGCGTATAAAATCCAAAACCAGGTTCGAGTTCAACCAGGGCCCCATTTATCCTTTAAATCTCAGTCTTACCAAAAGAAAGCCCAATCAGTATTTTATGACTATTGACAGTGATGTTTATATTAAGACCGACAACTGGATATCCAGATTTATGGAGGTATTTAAGGCATTTCCCAAAGTTGGTGTGCTGGGAGTAATGAGGGACGATCCCTATCCCAGATATATGCCCCCTGTCATACCCCGGGTCAAGGGAGATATAAACTACCTTGAACTGAAAAATGCGGCAGTAGGTGTTGATCTGGATTTCGTACCTGGACAGCTCCAGTGCTTGAGACCTGAACTCATTAATGAGATTGGATACTGGTCGGAGGAAAATGGCTACGGCGATGCTGAACTATCTCCCAGAGTGCACCATTACACTTCCTTTAAGGTTGGGTACCTGACTACCGTCGAAATTGATATGAAACAGTTTATCGGGTGTGATGAATGTCAGGCCAGGGAATACTGCAAACTTAGCAGGAGCGTAAATACCTGTTTTCTGCTGAGTAAAAGGGCAAATATGAATGAATCCTTTGTAAAAAGAAATGGATGGAAGTATACTGAGACATTCAAGGAGATGGAGGAAGGAAAGAGAACGGCCTATTGCGCCTCCATACATGATCCGGAATCCGTTAAAAATCATGTGTATAATCAGGAATGGGCCAAAGAAAACTTTGATTACTATGTCAAAAATTCCAACAACTATGGTGAGATAAAATAATACCAATACCATGACCATGATAATTTAGACTATACAGGGCGGCCGCCTTGGCAGAAGCAGCTCAACAGGCCTTTTTTTGACCGGTTGGGCTGCTGTTGGATTAACGGTTCTTATAATAAAAAACCGCCAGCTGGGTCCTGTCCCTCAGATGGAGTTTTTCCAACAGAACACTGATATAATTCCGTACCGTTCCTTCACTCAAATGCATGCTTTCAGAGATTTCCCTGTTGTTAAGGCCCTCTGATATCTGAACGAGAAGTTCGATTTCCCTGTCGGTGAGATCATAATTCGAGAAAGCGGCCGAAGCAGTGCCATGTAACAGCTCGGGCAGCTTTGTGCTGATTTCGTCTCCAAAAACGCTTTGTCCCATATATACTGCCTTGAGAGCCGGTACAATACTTTCAAAATTCTGTTTCAGGAGGTACCCCTTGGCACCGATTTTAAGAGCCTTGATTATATAGGCGTCATCCAAAAAAGTTGTAAGATAGAGTATGCGGGCATTTGGATACTGTTTTAAAAGTATCTCTCCGGCTTCAAGCCCTGTCATTGTGTCCATTCTGATGTCTATCAGCAAAATATCCGGTTCCAGACGGCGGTACAGCTCGATTGCCTGTTTCCCGTTGTTTCCGGTGCCTATAACACTGATTCCGGGGTCTGCCTCCAATATGGTCTTTAAAGAAACGCAAACAAGTTTATCATCATCAACTACCAAAACTTTCATTAAAATACCGTTGGCCTTTCCGGCTCACAACATAAAGAAATTATTACACGTTCTTACCGTGAGCCGGGTAAGATGCGAGGATCAGTTCCATTTGGGTATTGATATAAATATTTTAAAGCCGTTGTCCGTATTTATGTCAATGTTGGCGTTAAAGGCTTTAACCCTCTCGGAAATATTACTTAAGCCTATACCGTTCTCAAGGTTATAGCCGGTTACGCTTCCATTATCCTGGATAATAAGCTGGTAAAGGGCAGGGTGTTCCCTCAAGGTCACTGTTGCCTCTGTGGCATTTGAATGCTTGATAATATTTGACAGGGCTTCCTTGACAATGGCTATCAGGCAATACTTCAGCCTTTTATCAACAGTTCCGGTAATATCATAATCCAGGGATATGGGGCAAAATTTAAAATTATCTACCAGTCCGGTGATCTGTGTGCGGAGATCTATGGACTCATCATGGAGATTGTGTACACTGCTCCTGATGCTGTCCATCGCCTGGGAAAGTGTATTTTTGATTGAAGAGAGGTTTTCCTTCAGACTATCCTCTTTATTTACGGCCATTAGAGCTCCCAGCTGAAGAAGACATCTTGAAAGCAGGTGTCCCACATTATCGTGGATCTCCATAGCGATTCTGTTTCTTTCATTAAGAGTGGCCATGTTGATTTCATAATCCTGTTTTTCCATCAATTCATTATTTTTCTTTTCCAGAAGAATCGAGCGTTCCTTTGAAGTGTCCCTCAGGATCATATACTGCTTTCTGATATTTTTAAAGTTAAAAGTGCGGAATTTCAGCAGGTATGAAAAAGCAGAAAGGACTACCACTGCCGGAAACAAGGTATGCGAGTGTATATAATTATGTGTGATGAAGGGGATGAATGCTGCCAGGGCAAGCAATTGCTCCCTTGCAGCAAAAATATCATAAAAGAGTACCGGAACAAATACCAGAAACTCCGGTGCAAACTGACATAGCAATATATAGCCTGAAAAAGCTATAATCCTGAACTGCTTTTTATCAAAGTAACTGTTCAGGGCTGAAAGGGTCAGGCTTACAATCACGGGAATGACGCTTGCGGCATCGCCCGCATCAATTATATACAATACCGCACAAGCTATAAAAATAACTGCCTTATCAACTAATTCAATCATATGAACCGCCATATCTCCAGGTAACGTCGACTGGATATCATACAAATATTTTACCAAGCATCTGTATTTTTCACAACAAGGTAAAATGCAGCCTTATTATATGTTAAAAAGGGCCATTCCAAAGCGATTTCAAGTGTTAGGGGCCATGCTGGTTTACATAAAAATTAAAATAATAAGAACCTCAATATAGGACTCTACATAAGATAGACTAAAACGATATTATTTTGGAGAATGATTTAAATGGAAAGATTCGTTGTTATAATGTCGGGAGGTTCAGGCACCAGATTATGGCCCATTTCAAGAGAGGTGAGGCCAAAACAGTTTATAAGCGTCGATGACGGCAGCTGTATGCTGGTACAAACTATTGAGCGCTTATGTGAGACTGTTCCTGCCGACCATTGCTTTATAGTAACAGACAAACGCCTAAAAAATATAACCCTCAGTACCGTAAAAAAATTAATACCCCGTAAAAATATTATACTTGAGCCTCAAAAGAAAAATACCGCAGCATGTATCGAGTATGCCGCCGTCACCTTAAAAAAGAGATTTGGAGAGGGCCTGGTCTGTTTTGTTCCTGCCGATGGCTATGTTACTGACCGGAAAGGATACAGGGAGGCAATAGAACTGGCATATGATACGGCAGATAAAACAAAATCCCTTGTGGTTGTGGGTATAACTCCTACCTATCCTGCAACCGGCTACGGGTATATTCAGATAGACACCGAAAGAGGTGACGACGAAAGGGTTATGACAGTTCAAAGGTTTATTGAAAAGCCGGATATTGAAACTGCAAAAAAGTTTTTTGAATCGGGAGAATTCCTTTGGAACGGGGGCATATTGGTAGGCAGTCTGGATGCGATTATTGGCAGTATAAGGCGGTTTTTACCCGAGCATGACAGGAATATCGGCTGGGCGGTGGATAATTCAAGCCGCTCTAACGGTAACAGATATCTTGATGAAGCATATAATAAAATACCAAATATATCTTTTGATAATGGCGTCCTTGAAAAAATCGACTGTATTTATGTAATAAAAGGACTATTTGACTGGGATGATATCGGTAGTCTTGATTCATTATCCAAAACCTTTAATACAGATGGGAACGGAAATAAAACAAAGGGAAAGCATCTGGGAGTGGATACCGGCAATTCGATAATATTCAGTGACGGTGCACTTGTAACAACTGTAGGAGTTGACAATCTTATTGTGGCGAATACAAGGGATGCTGTTATTGTTTGTCCCCGTGAAAGGGCCCAGGATGTGAAGGGCCTTGTGGAATTATTAAAGCAGAATGGATATGAGTACCTTTTATAGCAAATAACAGTCTGGCTTGAAATTACATCGTAGTGGAGGATGGTATGCAGTCGCGTAAATTTATGTTAATTAAGTCCACGGGTAACGGGTTCTGGTTTGATATGCACCATGTGCTGACTCAATTGTATTTTGCTGAAATATCGGGAAGGATACCGGTTGTCTACTGGGGAAAAAACTGTATGTACAGCCTTGATGACAGCGCGGATGCCTTCGGGCAGTTTTTCCGGCCGGTGTCGCCCTATAGTATAAATGATCTTGAAAACCAGAAGTTTACCTACTTCCCAAAGGTGTGGAGGAGTGACAACCTCCGGGAAGAGGGCTTATTTTATAATACGGAAATTACTCTTGAGGATATTATGGATTGTAATGCGGATGTGGTTGTTCAAAACTGCTTCATTGAACCTGAAAATATGATGTACTGGATTGAGAAGCACCCTATGTACGGATTCATTTCCAGATATTTATACGGTGCCATGCTGAAAAAATATATCAGGCTTCAGCAGCCGGTTTCTGATGAAATAGATGAGTTCTACGAGTCCCATATGAGAGGGAACACGCTTATAGCAGTCCATATCCGCGGAAGTGACAAGGTTGTGGAGGTTGAATATCTGTTTGAACTCAATAAACAGTACCCCTATGAGATTAACAAACAATTGAGAAGCAATCCGGATGCCAAACTGTTTCTTTTGACAGATTGCAGTGACATTCTGGAACACTACTCGGAGATGTATCCGGGAAGTATTATTAACACAGATTGCAGAAGGGTTCTGCAGCAGGGGCCGGGTTCCCACTTTCAGGAATATGAGGACAGGGCGAGGAAAGGACTGGAAATCATTAAGGATACATGGCTGGCGGCCAGATGCGATTGCTTTATAGGCAACGGCTATTCAAACGTTTCACTGGCTATAAGTGAACTCAAGGATTGGGATAAGAATGCCGTAAAGCTGTTATATTAGGCTGGAAACTATAGACATAAGGTTTATTTGGCAAATGTGAAAGGAGTATTTTGATGCTGGAAAAAGAAAAACTTCTTGAATTATATAGAATTATGCTGACAATCAGAAAAGTGGAATTCAAGATTGACAGCGAGTATAAAAATGATGAAATGAAAACGCCTATTCACTTGTCAATCGGTCAGGAGGCCATATCGGCAGGAGTGTGTGCAAACCTCCGCAGGGAGGATTATGTTTTCGGAACACACAGAAGTCACGCTCAATATATAGCCAAGGGCGGTGATATAAATAAAATGTTTGCTGAATTATACCTGAGAAAGACCGGGTGCTCCTCCGGAAGAGGGGGATCGATGCATCTGATGGCTCCCGAGGTGGGAATACTGGGGTCAACAGCCATTGTTGGCGGAAGTATCCCGCTGGGAACAGGAACTGCCCTTGCTTCCAAAATTTCAGGGGATGGAAAGGTAAGTGCGGTTTTTTTCGGGGACGGTGCCGTAGATGAAGGTACTTTTCATGAAAGCCTGAATTTTGCTTCTTTAAAGAAACTGCCTGCTGTTTATATATGTGAGAATAATTCGTATGCAATAAATTCCCACCAGTCTGCCAGACATCCCGGGGACAATATATACAGGTGGGCCGAAAGCTATGATATTCCCGGCTACCGGATAGACGGGAATGATGTTGTAAAAGTGTCCGAATATGCCGCCGATGCCATTGAAAGGTGCAGAAAAGGGGAGGGGCCCACACTGCTGGAATGTGTGACCTATAGATGGAAAGGGCATATCGGGACGGTCAATGATGTGGGAGAGGGTCAAAGATCGCAAAGTGAGTATGACTACTGGCTGTCAAAATGCCCCATAAGGTGGTATACAAACTATCTCTACAATACGGGTCTCCTTAATAAAGCATTTGAAGATAATATTAACAGCGAGATTGAAAGGCTGGTAAATGAAGCCTTTGAGTTTGCAGTCAATTCACCCAAACCTGAGCCCAAAGAGCTTCTGGATTTTGTTTATGCAGGCTGATGTGACACAGGCAGCCGGTTAGATATCATAGTTAGGAGGTCTTATAATGCCCTGGACGACAATTGAGGTTGAAAAGCAGGATAAATTTATTATAGACGATGAATCACAGTCCGGAAGGATCATATCATATAAGGATGCGCTTTACGAGGCTCTGGATCAATCCATGGACAGGGATTCCCGGGTTTTCATCATGGGAGAAGGCATTGATGATGTCTCAGGGGTCTTTGGTACAACAAAGGGCTTGCATGAAAAGTACGGAAGACACCGGGTATTTGATACACCCATTGCCGAGAACTCTCTGACAGGCATTGCCGCCGGTGCTGCCATGGCCGGGCTGAGGCCTGTCCTGGTGCATGCCCGCATGGATTTCCTGCTGCTGTCCTTTGATCAGCTGGTAAATCATGCGGCAAAGTGGAGTTATATGACGGGAGGAGCGGTCAGCGTGCCGCTGGTGGTCCGCACTATCAGCGCCAGAGGCTGGGGATCGGGTGCACAGCATTCCCAGTGTATCCAGGGTATGCTTATGAATGTGCCCGGACTAAAAATAGCTGTGCCCGCAACGCCATATGATGCCAAGGGACTAATGATCTCAAGCATAATTGATGACAACCCGGTCCTTTTTGTAGAACACAGGTGGTTGTATAAAACCATGGGTAAGGTCCCCGATACTCTTTATTCCATACCTTTCGGAAAGGGTGCGGTAAGAAAAAAGGGCAGCAGCGTAACCATAGTGGCCATATCCTATATGGTTATCGAAGCACTGAAGGCTGCCAGGAAGCTTGAGGCGGAAAATATATCGGCCGAGGTCATTGACCTTAGAACCATCAAGCCTATTGATGAGGAAGTCATTTTTGAATCCCTGGCAAAGACCGGCAGGCTAATAATAACCGACACCGGCCCAAGAACCGGAGGGGCAGCCTCAGAGATAGCTGCAATCGTTTCTGAAAAGGCATTGAACTATTTGAAGGAGCCTATTGTCAGAGTTTGCTGTCCGGATTGTCCGACGCCCACCAGTGATGTACTGGAAAAGGCATATTATCCGGATTCCGAGACCATATGCGACGCAGTCAGGGGGATTCTGAAATAAAGGGGGAACACGCTTTGGATAAATATATGGAACAGGACTGCAGGGAATATATTACACGAATTGATTTAACACCTCTCAAGGGAAAAACAGTGCTCATAACAGGGGCTAACGGCCTCATAGGCACCTATCTCATATATATGCTTCATATCTCCAATGTGGTAAACGGCACAGGCATAAATATTGAGGCCGTCAGCAGAAGCACTCCCAATAAGGCCTTAAGCGAAGTGTTTGACAGTAATTACAGATTTCATCCGCTGGATCTGAATTTGCCCGACTCGCTGGATATGCTGCAGAAAGCCGACTATATCATTCATGGGGCCACATATGCACAGCCTGGCAAATTTCTAAGAAATTATCTGGATACAATACATTTGAATACGGTGGTTGCAGAAAAGCTGCTTCAGAAGGCCAGGGTAAACAATGCGGATTTTCTGTATATGAGTTCATCGGAAGTGTACGGGGAGCCTGATGCGGATAACATACCCACCCGTGAGGAGTTCCCAGGACTGTGCTCACCCGTGAACATCAGATCCATATACTCGGAGGCCAAGCGGATCGGGGAAACTCTTTGCTTTGCATATAAGAACTATGAAAATGTCAATGCGAAGATAGCCAGGATATCAATGACCTATGGCCCCGGGGTCAGTGCCAATGATGAACGTGTTTTAACCCAGTTTATAAGGCAGGCTCTCAACAAAAAGGAAATCATTATGATGGACAGCGGCAGCAAGGTCAGAACATTCTGCTATATTGCCGATTGCGTACTAATGCTGCTCAATGTTATGCTGTACGGCACTCAGCTGGTTTACAACGTAGGCGGAAAGGAAAGCATCACCATTCGAAAGCTTGCGGAAGAGATATGCGCCATCACCGGGAGCAAGCTTTCTGTGGAGAACTCCGAATACAACTTTGCCGAAAAGGTAAAGGTTTCTCCTCAGCATGTGGAGCTGTGTATAGAGAGGATATGTTCGGAGTTCGGATTGGATAACTTCAAGCCGATGAGTGAAGGGCTAATGAGGACAATCGAATGGAACCGCAGAAACTACAATTTTTGATAAAAGGAGCCCTTAACCGCTGGAAGAACAGGTTTCGGGCTTTTATTAATTTCATGGTATCGGTTTACAAATTTAATAGAAATTGTATAATTAATATAATATATTATTGAATAAAGCTCAACGAAAACCACATTGCTTTACATAAGATTTTTAATTGAATCAGTAATATTTGAATAACTACTAAATGTAAATAAGGAAAAGGATACGTTTGGATATGTATAAAACACATATAGCAATTATTGACGACGGTGTAAATGAAAAGCTGTATAAAATAGGCAAGCTTAAACATAACATACAGGTGACACCTGAATTGAAAATATGTGAAAGGGTTGATTATGACCCCTTTATGACGTCACACGGGACCACCTGTGCCGCTATAATTAATAAATATGCTCCTGAGACGGTTCTGTCCAGTATAAAGATTTTAGATGGTGAATCACATACGGGAATGAAGGCTCAATTGATCAAAGCTTTGAAATGGTGCGCAGACAATGGTATAAGGCTGGTAAATCTCAGCCTTGGAACTATAGATTACAGGGATTTTAATGAAATAAGAGAGTCTGTGAGCTATGCTCGTGAAAAAGGTGTTGTAATAGTTGCCGCCTGTAATAACAGAAATATTTTTACCTGTCCGGCTTCACTGGGAGATGTTATAGGAGTCAGGTGCGACTGTCAGGATAAGCTTGGGGAAAAAGAATATATTTACAATCAGAAGGCACCTGACGGAATAGAGATAACTGCTAATGGATGTCACAAACTGAAGAAATTTAACGGTGAAAGCAAAACCACTTCCATGTGTAACAGCTATGCCGCACCTCTCATTACTGCTTTGGTGTACGAAATTATTAGAAATAATCCCGATATTTTATTGCCTGATATTAGAGAAAAATTAAGGAAAGCATCAATACTTACTGACAGGATTGAGAGGGAGGAATCCCTGCCCTGCAATCATACCTCTTACAGCATGGTGGACAGAAATATGGATGCTCCGGTTATTGCACTGTATAATTATTGCGGAAAGGAATCCGAGTATTTGGGCAGAAAGCTTACCGATGCATTCAGGAAGGACGGGTACAATGCAATAAGTATTTTTGAAGGAAAGACAGCGCAGGATTATTGCGCCGGGTACATAAACATCAGCAGTTTTATTGAAAATAAAGGTGATTTTATAACCGGGGCACTACAGAGGATATTTAATGTTTTTGATCCGGATATTATGCTTGTATCGGTTGATATGGCAAATCAGCATAAACAGAATTGCATAAATGATATGGAAGGCAATTTTGAAACTGATATTAATATAAATGTTTATGAAAACTTAAAAATTGAAATTAAAAGCTCTAATGAGACCAGGACATTTGCTCTGCAAGGTGATTTGGAAATAGACGGATTGTATTCTTACATTACAGGTTTATTTGCCAAACACGAGTACGATTATGAAACTGACGCAAACAAAGATTAATCAGAATTAAAGATTGAATACAGGCTATATGTAGGAAATGGGATAATATAAATCACATTCACTATACTGCTTGCTGCATTTTGCGTAATTTATCCGTTCAAAACGGAACTTCTGTTTAAGATTAAAATCCACATTGGGCATCCATGTGGTAAAAATATATTCCCATATTCCTGATAAAGTCTTTGAAGAGATGTCTTCCGGCCTGTGGGGGCCCATGTATGTGAAAACTCCGTATTTGTGCGGTTGGATATTCCTTATTTTCATATCGGGAGGAACAATGCTGCTCTGATCAATCCCTACCGAGGGCTGATAAAAGGTATACCCTTCCGCATGGGGCGGAACAGTTGTAAGGCCGATATATACATCTTTTTCCACCGGATTAAAGACTCTGAGCCTGTGATTGTAAAAGAAATCCACACCCAGCTTGTTTGCTGTCTGATTGACCGCATTATCCTCCACTTCAACCCTGTATTCCAGACCTGCAATTGAAAAGGCGGGCAGCACGGTTATTGAACGGAGAAAGACAAGCCCTTCTCCGGCACAATTCATAAAATCCGCATTAAACCTGTCCAGAATTTCCAGGGGACAGGGATTTTTGCGCCATTTTGCCGGAGTTATGCCGAACTCTTCCTTAAACACCCTGTTGTAGGTACGTTCGCTGCCGAAGGAGTATTTTGATGAAATGAATTCTATGCTGTTTCTTTCATGGATCAAGTCACTCAGGGACTGGGCGATCCTTCTCCTGCGGACATATTCCATTAAACCTGTGAAAGTGGCACCCTTCCATATTCTTAGAAGATGGAACTTGGAGACATTGACGTTTTCTGATATATTATCTAGGTTTAACGGTTCCAGAAGATTATTTTCTATGAATCCGGTGGTTTCTTTTATTAACTCCAGCAAGTGATTGTCCAAATCAGCCTCCATTTCCCCAATGAGACAAAGGAATCGTCCCATTAACCTCCGCAATTTTTGTCCTGTTTTTGCAAATGGGATTAAGTATAATCATACAATAACCTTTTTTTAACAACAACCATTTATTTATAAAAGCCTGGTAGCCTGTAACATCTAAATATGAATTTAGATGTTACAGGCTACTAGTGAAGGGAGTCCGAACATGGATGAGAAACGTCAGGCCGAACTAAAGGAAAGATATAACGGAGCTGTGGACAGCTTTGTTGAAAAAATCAAGGGTGATCCCAATGTCATCGCGGTGATTGTCAGCGGAAGTCTGGCTTACGATATGATATGGGAAAAAAGTGATATCGACATGACTCTGGTAGTACGTGACCAAAATCTGAAAAACGACAGCTATTCCATCATTGAGGACGGCATTACAATTAATGTTTACATTACTGTCAGAAGCTCCTTTAGAAGATACATGGAACGAAATATCGGAGGGTCTTTCATGCAGGCATATTTTTCGAAGGGGAAAATTGTCTACACCACAGATGAAAGTTTATATGACTTTTTTGAGGATATCAAGGTTATGGGAAGTGACGATATTGCGCTGTCGGTATTTTATATGGCAGGTGAACTCATAGGCATCTATGACAAGTGTCAAAAGTGGCTTACGGCCAGGGAAGATCCTCTTTATACCCAGTATTATATCCTGAAGGCGGCAGAAGTTATTGCAAACATGGAGCTGTGCCTGGCCGGTATTCCGGCTTCCCGCGAATCCATACAGAAAGCGGCGGCACTTAATCCAGACCTGCTTAAGACATTTTATCAGGAGGCCATGTCCCGCTGCTACAGCATTGAAGAACTAAAAGCGGCCATCGATAAAATTGACGGATATCTTATGAGCAAGCTGGACATCATACAAAAACCCGTTATTGAATTTATGGGTGATAATGAAATAAAAACCAGCACTCTCATTGCAAAGCATTTTCATGTAGATAGTCATTATATAATTGATGTATTTGACTATCTTGCCGATAAGGGCGTAATTGAAAGGGTGTCCCAGACTATACGGATAACTCCTAAAAGCAAGCTGGCAGTGGAGGAACAGGGATTTTTGCTGGTGCCGTAACGCGGCTGTCATGGGTTGATAACTATTTTTTGGAAGATGAAAGGAGATAAAGAATGCCTATCAGAACACATATTGAAATATCGGGGGCAAAACAGAATAACCTGAAAAATATATCTGTTGATATCCCCAGGGACAAGCTGACCGTCATAACAGGAGTATCCGGATCGGGTAAGTCCTCTCTGGCTTTTGATGTTATATACGGTGAAGGTCAGAGAAGGTTTCTGGATTCCATATCCAATTTCGCAAAGAGCCGTATAAGCCAATTAAAAAAGGCAAAGGTGGATTATGTGAGGGGATTGTCTCCGGTTATTGCCATTGAACAAAAAAAGAGCAATAACAATCCACGGTCGACAGTGGGTACTGTTACAGACATCAATGACTATATGAGGCTTCTGTTTTCGGCTGCCGGGGTGGGGAAGTGTCCTGAATGCGGGCATCAGCTCAAACAATTGTCTGCCGCCCAGATAGCGGAACATATTTCAACTTTGCCTGCGGGTACGGTTGTTGAACTGAGAGCACCGGTATATAAGATTTATGGAGAGGACTATGATTATACTTTCCACCAGCTCAGAGAGAAAGGCTTTAAGAATTTGCTGGTCGACGGAGAGCCTTTTTCATTGGCCGATAAAAGAGAACTTGATGAAAATGTGGAGTATAAGATTGAACTGGTAATAGACAGGTTCACTTTGAAAAACGATACATATATTCAATTGACAAAATCCATTGAGGCGGCCATGCTTGCCCTTGATGAGGACATTATGCTGAAAGTGGAGGTGGAGGGAAATGCCGGCAGGGAATTCTATACCGGTTTCGGCTGCCCCGAGCACCACCACATACTGTGTGAAATGCAGCCCTTCCATTTTTCCTTCAATACGCCTGCAAGTGCATGCCACACCTGTCTTGGGGTGGGAATGTCCTATGTGGTTGAACCGAGGTTTTTGATTGTTTCTCCTGAAAAAAGCTTGAACAGGGGGGCTCTCAGAAATACGGTGTACAGTCCCGGCAACAAGGACAGTTATCGCTCGGTAGTAATGTACAGCCTGTCCCAAAAATATAATTTCAGTCTGGATATTCCCTTCAGGGATCTTCCCAAGGAAATTCATGAACTTCTTTTCTACGGTTCAAAGGGAGAGCCTGTTGAAATGCTGCAGCCTCCGTACTCCCAGAAGAGAAACTGGATAACCGGAAGAGCCAGGCCTTTTGCAGGTTTCGTCCATGAATTGGAGAGCTGGTACAGGCACTATATAAGGAAAACCTCAACAAGTGAAGCCTTTGAACCCACCTTTATAAAGGAATGCATGATAGAAAAAATCTGTCCGGAATGCAACGGAGCCAGACTCAAAAGGCAAAGACTCCACATAACCGTAGGGGGTAGGAATATTGACCAGCTGAGCAGGATGCAGCTGCCGGAACTGCTGGATTTTCTCAAGTCACTGACCTTTGAAGAGGATATACGGGAAATTGCGGAATCCGTTATCAGGGAGATCAGCTCCAGACTTGAACTGCTGATAGATATCGGCCTGCACTATATAAGTCTTGCCAGGAGAAGTGACAGTGTTTCGGGCGGAGAAATGCAGAGAATCAAAATGTCCACACAGATCAGCAGTGAACTGATGGGCATGCTGTATGTAATGGATGAACCCAGCATAGGGCTTCACCCCAGGGATTCCCAGAGAGTAATCGACACCATGAAAAAGCTGAGGGATATCGGAAACACCGTAATTGTGGTCGAGCATGATATGGACACCATAAAGAGTGCTGACCATATAATTGAAATCGGACCCGGCCCGGGTGTTCATGGAGGCAATATCGTAGCTTCAGGTACGGTTGAAGATATTATGAGAGAGCAGGCTTCGGTAACAGGAAAGTATTTGTCGGGGTCGACATCCATACCTGTACCAGCTCATCGGAGAAACCTGGGTGATAATTTCCTGTCCATACAGGGAGCCCGTGAAAATAATCTTAAAGATGTGGATATTGACATACCGCTGGGGGTTTTTATTTGTATTACGGGAGTTTCGGGTTCGGGGAAAAGTTCGCTTATAAACGAAATATTGTATAAGCAGCTGAAAATCAACAAAACTGGTGCCAGGATAGTTGCCGGAGAGCATGACTTCTTGTTTGGAACCGAACTGTTAAACAATGTCATCAATATTGACCAGTCTCCCATAGGCAAGAACAGCAAATCAAATCCTGCAACTTATATAGGCATTTATGACAAGATACGTGAGATCTTTGCAAACCAGCCTGAGGCAATACACAGGGGCTACAGCGAAATTGACTTCAGTCTGACCCATGCCAACGGCACCAGGTGCGAACACTGTGCCGGGGACGGGATCATTGTGACAAACCTTCAGTTTATGGCCGATATTGAAACCATATGCCCTGTTTGTAAAGGAAGACGTTTTTCCGATGAAGGACTGGAGATAAAATACAAACAGAAGAGTATTGCGGATGTACTGGATATGACAGCCGAAGAGGCATTGGAATTCTTCAAGGACGAAAAATACCTGAGGCATAAATTGAATATCATAAACGAACTCGGCCTGGGGTATATGACGCTTGGGCAGAGCTCCACAACTCTGTCGGGCGGGGAGGCTCAGAGAGTAAAGCTGGCATACGAGCTGTCAAAGATAAAGAGGGGTGCGCATAATCTGTATATTCTGGACGAGCCCACGACGGGGCTGCATCTGTCAGATATCCGGAAACTTATAGACTGCCTTATTAAACTTGTTGATAACGGCCATACCGTATTGGTCATCGAACACCATCTGGATGTTATAAAATCTGCCGACTACATTATCGATATGGGCCCTGAGGGCGGCAGCGGCGGAGGTATGGTCGTGGCCGAAGGAACTCCTGAACAGGTGGCTAACGTGAAAACCTCACATACAGGCAGATTTTTGAAGGAAGTTTTATAGCTGCAAAGTTGAGGAGTGATTATCCGGCACAGCGAATTATTTATAGTGTATACTAATTCAAAAGAGTATTGTAAAATGTTAGTAAGGCCTGATATCCTGCCGGGTTGCCAAACCGCGGCAGAATATCAGGATATGGCATCGGTGATGTAACCCGGCTGTTATTTACGGCGGGAAAAGAATATTTATCTGTGAGGGACATATGGGAAAGCTGATTTTAATATTGTTTGTGCTGCTCCTGCTGATGTGTTTCTGCATCTATAATTGGTGGGAACGCAGGGAGAAGAGCAAAAGGCTGTTTGAGGAAGAAAAGAAGAAAATAAATCCCCTGAATACCCATACCGCATGGGGAATTTATGCTTTTGCCGCACTGCTGGCCATCCTGGGAATAGCGGCTTATGAAATATACCAGCTAATGCTGAAAATATACACAATTTAAAGTTAATTATATTTGTAAAGTATAGAATTAAACCTTGACAAATAAAAATTATAAAGAAAAAGAGAATATTTAAAATTATTAAATAAAATTCATAAATAAGGTAAAAATGTTACAGCCATCCATATGTAATTTATATAGGTTGAAGCGGAAGATCTAGGCATACTCCATAATTCATAACTTTGTAAAAGGCCCTGATAGCTGAGATGCTTACTTGGAGTCAGGCAAATATTATTTTTGGATTGAATAACAACAATCCATTTATAAAATTCACACCATTTTTATAAATCTTAAGCAAGTAGTAATTTAAAAGGCCCAGTTCGTTCGTCCTTGCGAAAGCCTAATCAATGAATTATAGTACTAGGTTGAATTTCATTTGGGTTACAATAAGTTAAAAACTGTTTATAACTTTAAGAAGAATTTTTAATGCAAAAGCAAATTGATAAAAAATACCAAAAATGGTTGATATCTGGGATATATTGGTGTAGAATAATTCAAAGAAAGCAAAAATATGATTGAAATAAAAATATTTTAACTGAAACTTTCACGAAATATTTATCTTTTTGGCGAAACACTATCCAATATAAACGGTTTTATATAAAAAAGAGCATAATTCATTAACTACTAAATAAAGTATTTTCGGTATTACGAAAAGTTTTACAATATTTTTAACATGAGGGTAAAATGTTACTTAATACTGAAGCTAAAACAATTTTTACAAGATTATTTAAACTGTCTCAGTAGGGGGGATTATGGATAAAAGATTGCTTATAGCAGATTTTGATATTGTATTAAGATTATCACTTATTATGTTTACTTTAGTTTTAATCAGCTAAGCAATTTTAGTAAGTCATAGACCAGATATCTTTAAGAGAACAAATAAGATTCTTTTGCTAAACGAGGGGGAGTATTTGATTTCTTGATAGGTAACCGCGGAAAGCCTGATGGAAATTCAAATAAATAATGTTCAAAAGAAATTCGCGAGCTTTTGAACCATAAAAAATACGAAGGTGTGGTGAAAAAAATGAAAAGTCTAGGTAAAAAGCTAGAATTCCAGATGGAGACAGTAGAAGCTTATTGTACTTCATGTTCCTATTGTGGATGTTCTTGTGATTGTTCTGGTTCATGTGATGCTTATGGATCTGTTCAAAGTTGGTTTTATGGCAGCTTATCAATTTCTAGAACTGATAATCACTCAGATTCATCATCGTATAGTGGAAGTGTTGCCTCTGTCGGTTAGATGTAACAAATAATATTACATATGTAGTTAGGAAAAAATTGAATCAACTAAAAAGCTAGGTTGATTCAATTTTTCCTTTTATTAACATTGTGGAAGGTGGAAATAGGCATGTATAGCCATAAACCATTTATTCATACATTTAGAGTTGGTGGCAAAGATTATATATATGATGTAAATAGGAATGTTATTTTAAAAGGGCAGAATGAACTTATAAAGCTGTTGGTAGGAGATCAAACATCATTAGATAATGTAGAAAACAATTATATAGTTGATCTTTTAGCAAAAATGAAAAATGATGGATTTTTTTCCTCAAATAAAATAAAAGAAATTTTACATCCTGCAGATGAACTTATAGAATATTATTTAAATAGTAAAATTCAGAAGATAACATTGCAGCTTACACAAAACTGTAATCTAAATTGTAGCTATTGTGCATATTCAGGAGGCTACTATAATAGAACACATACAAAAAGTAGAATGGATTTTGAAATTGCCAAGCGAAGTATAGATTTTTTACTCGAACATTCTGGAGATAATAAAGAAATAAATATCGGGTTTTATGGTGGAGAGCCATTGTTAGAAAAAGAATTAATGAGAAAATGTATCAAATATGCTAAACAAAATTCCTATGGCAAGAAGTTATCTTTTACAATAACTACAAACGGTACACTACTTAATGAAAGTATTATACAGTTGTTTGAAGAAAACGATGTATATTTGGTGATAAGTTTAGATGGGCCAAAAGAGGTACAAGATAGAAATAGAAAATTTGCTTGTACAAGTGATAGCACATTCGAAATTGTAATGAGTAATGTAAATTTAATCAAACAAAAATATCCTGATTATTATAAAAATATATGCTTTAATGCAGTACTTGATCAGGAAAATGAATTTTGTTGTGTTGACAATTTTTTTAAAGATTTTGATTTAGTTAAAGAAGCAGTGGTTTTAGCATCAGAAATAAATCCTAATTTAAAGAAAGATCTGGTGAAAAATGACCAGACGTTTATAAATAATTACAGATATGAAATATTTAAACTGTTTTTATCTAAACTTGGAAGATTGGATCAAAGTTATGTTTCAAAACTTGTAAGGACATATTTTATTTCATTAGAGAAAACCTATGCACAACTTAAAGTAACTGAAAAATTACCTGAAAAAGCTCATCATGGAGGACCTTGTATTCCTGGATCACAAAGGTTATTTGTTGATACGCAGGGAACCCTTTTTCCTTGTGAAAGAGTGAGTGAGACATCGGAAATAATGAAAATTGGTAATGTCTTTGATGGTTTTAATTATGATAATATTCGTGAAATATTAAACATCGGCAAATTAAGCGAAGATAAGTGTAAAAACTGCTGGGCATTTAGGTTCTGTGGATCATGTGCTGCGATGGCTGATTCAGTAAATGGATTGTCAAAATATGAAAAAATAAGTAAGTGCAATGGCACTATGAAATTTGCTGAAGATAGACTGAAAGATATATGTATGCTAAAGCAAATGAAATATGAGTTTAATAGATTTATAGGAGGACAAAATGAGAGAAAAACTGTTGATATTTCCTTATAGTTTTGAAATTATTCCGCTTTTAAATCACTATTCATTATTGGACAAGTTTGAGATTATAGGTGGAATTACATTTGGGCATAAGGACAATTATTGTAGTTTCAATAAAGGGAAAATAGATATTCAAAAAATGGATAAATTTAAATTATTATTAGAATGTTGTGACACGGTATTAATTTGTGATAATTTGCTAAGTATTGACTACAATGAATTTATATTTTCGAAAATTTTAGAAGCAATAAAACATAAGAAAAACATTATATCTGTAATGGATATAGATGATAAAAGAAATGATATTATTTCTGAATTATGTAAAGAATACGGTGTTCATTATCAAAGTTGTATAAATCGTGAACAAAAAAGTTATTTAATTTTCAAAGAGAATCTATATAGAATAGGTACTCCTGTAGTATTTGTAATGGGAATGGGTGAAAGAACATGTAAGTTCGAAATACAGTTAAGTATTAGAGAAGAAATCAAACGTTTAGGATATAAAGTTGCTCAGGTCGGATCACGAAAATATTGTGAACTAATGGGATTCCATTCATTCCCTAACTTTATGTTTGATAAATCGATTAGTGAAGCAGAAAAGATTATTAGCTTTAACAGATTTATAAAAGAAATAGAAATAGAAGAGTCACCAGATTTAATTATTATTGGCATTCCTGGAGGTACAATGAAATTAAATAATGAATATACTCACAATTTTGGTATTATTGCCTACGAAGTTTCTCAAGCATTAACACCGGATTTTGTATTGGTAAGCTCTTTTTATGAAAACTACAAACCAGAATATTTTAAAAAAATTTCGACTGCATTAAAGTATAAATTTGGATATGAAATCGACTGCTTTAATTTGTCAAATGTGCAGTGCCATTGGCCAAATGCGGGTGAGTTCACTGAACTGGAATACTTGACCATAGATCCAAGTTTTATCGATAAGAAGCTAAAAAATTATAAAGACTTAAAAATCCCGCTATTTAATATATTCAATAGCAATGATTCTAAGGAAATTGCTACTTCCATAATAGATAAACTTAGTTATTATGGAGAGTATTCTTTGTTTACAAATTAGTTATTTAAAGGAGTTAGAATATGAAATCTGTAGATTACTTAATTTTAAACCGTATTTTTGAAGAAAGGTTAGGACTTGATATATCTCTAGTAGATTTTAATACTGATATGCTTAGTGGACAATTTGGCATTGAGCCAAGGGATCTCGTTTACCTGTTTTTTGATATTGAACGCGAATTTAATATTACAATACCTGAGAAGGATATAGTTAGTGGAGAGTTTAAAACATTAAATAGGATGATTAATCTGATTGATAGACAATTGAAAAAAAATAGAGAAGAAACAATTCAAAATGTTTAAATGTCATAAATATTAAACAATTTAGCTATAACAGTCCAAGTTTAAAACAAAGAATGGATTATAAAAAAGGTACTATTAAATTGATAGAGTGGAGGATTATACTAATGCGTTTTAATGCAGGTATATAAGTACAATTATGAGAAAACATTATCTACTTCTTTTAATTATCCCTATGATTACGTTTAGTAGTTGTGAAACTAATGAAGTGATCGATAATAAGAGGCAAAATGAAAAAATCGAGCTCGAAGTAAGTGTTCGTGTAAACGATCAAACTACACATAATGCAATTGATAAATTTAATGCTAAAAATAAAAATATAAAACTTATGATAGATGATATTCCTTTATATATAAACAAGGAATACTCAGAGAAATTAACTGCTGATTTAATGGCGGGTGGTGGTCCTGATTTATTCTGCGATAATACAGACATATTCCCTTCCATTTACAAAACGATCCAAAATAAGACATTCTATGACTTAAATAAACTGATTAAAAAAGATAAAGAATTTAGGTTGGATGATTATTACGAAGAAGTACTAAATTGTGGTGTAATAGATGGTAAAAGATATATTTTGCCGACAAATTTTGATGTACATATTTTTTACGGATTTGATAATATCTTAAAGAGCAATAATATCAACATAGATAATAAAAATTTTTCTTGGGAAATGCTTTCAAAAATTTCATTACAGTTTATAAATAATAATAAAGGAAAGTATTTTTTTGTTCCAATGGATTTTCAAACTATTTTCGAAAGCTACGGCAAAAGCTTTGTGGACTACAAATCTAAAAAGGCAAATTTTAATTCGGATGAATTTATTAACTTACTAAAAAATTATAGAGATATAATTCCTACAATTTGTCCTCCAGAATATGCTATGAAATACAGGGGGTTATACTGGGGAATGGTAAAGGATAATGCACTCATTTTACTACAAACATATTCTACCAATCCTGAATTTTTTTGGACGGAGTATAATTTTGGGAAAAATGTTCTTAATTCAGATATAAAAATATACCCTTATCCATCATCCCAACATAATGGTAATTATTCCGCATATGTTAAAAAATTCACTGCAATAAGTAATAAATGTAAGCATCCAGAAGAAGCATTTGAATTTATAAAATATGTTTTGTCAAAAGAAATTCAAAAAGATACTGTAATTTCAAGTGCTCCTGTAAATAAAGAAGCATATAGGGAAATTATAGCTTACTATTCAAGTGAGGAAAAACGGGGCAAAGATATAAAAAATCCTGCAGATGATAAAACCTATAAAAGTAAAGCGATACCGGAAGATTTGGCAAGAATTTTAGAAGATATACCTGAAAAGGTTAATACTTGCAATTTTATAGACCAAAGTGTTTTAACAATTATTAATGATGAAATGATAAATTTCTTAAACGGAAGTAAAAGTGCCGAGCAGACTGCAAAAGCAATAAATGAAAAAGTGTTATTATTTTTGAATGAATAAGGCTTAACAAAAAGCTCCGGTAAGAATCGACTTAGTAGTTTGTAACATATAAAAAAGTACATTGTCAGGCAAGGTAAATTTTTGGGCCAAGGCGGAGGAGGTTGGAATATTTTGCATTTTCAACATAATATGAATGTCCGGGTAAAGAAAATAAACATTATTTTATTAATAATGGTATTTTCGATAAACCTTATCTCCTGTTCAGAGCAGAATAATAGTACAAACTCTTCAAAGTCTCAGTTGACTATTTACTTGATGGATTCTGACAAAACCCTATTAAATGCGGTGGATAAGTATAATAAAGTAAACTCAAATGCAAAAATTGAAGCTAAAGTATTTTCCGACATTCAGGAGTTTAAGAACAAAAATACTACCGGTCTTTTATCAGGGAATGGGCCGGATATTATTGTAAACAGACTTGATATGTTAAGCAATACAAACAAAGTTGTTTCAAACGGAGTATTTTATGACATAAACAAACTTATTACAGAAGATAGGGATTTCAAACTGTCGGATTACAACGAAAAAATTCTGGATTACGGTGTCTATGCGGGGAAAAGATATCTTATTCCAATTAATTACGTTAATTCAGGCTTTCTTACTACCCAAGAGATATTAAATAAAAATAATATTAAACTTGATGAAAACAATTTGATGTGGAATAATGTTGCCGAGATAGTGAAAAAATTCATTGCTGACAACAAATCCAAAGGTAAGTATTTTATTAACAGCCTTAGTTTTACGCAATTCCTTTGTTCTTTGGGAAATCCGTTTATAGACTATGACAAGAAAAAAACGTCATATGCTTCAAAGGAGTTTATTGAAGTACTAAATTTTTATAAGGATATTTATCCGGCAATTTGTCCAGGCAGGATTTCAAGCAAATATTCTTATACCGAATTATTAAAAAATGGTACCGTTGTGATGGTGAATACTGCAGGGATATATAGTCCGTATTCCCTTTATGAAGCATATAATCAAATCACCAGACTTTTTAATAAGCAGGAGGTGAGAATATTTGCATTTCCAACATGGAACAAAGGAGATGTCAACACCGTGTGGCCCTATTATTTGTTAAGTATAAATGCAAAATGTAAAAGCAAACCGGATGCTTTTGCATTTATAAAGCTGCTGCTTTCAGATGAATACCAACAGCAGGCCGGAAAGGATGACCCAAATTGGTATACTCCGGTAAGTGAAAGTGCCTATAATCTAGATAAAAAATTTTGCTTAAGTAAATAGTAATACTGTTTTAGGGAATATTCCCTTGACTGAGCAGTTGGCACACCGTATGGATAAAATAAGGGCAAATGTCGGCAGCGGTAAGTTATATGAAAACGAAGTATATAAAATTATTGAAGAAGAGTTGCCTGAATTTCTTAATGGAAATAAATCAGCCGGCGGTACAGCAAAAACTATTGACGATAGAATAACCATTTATCTGAATGAGTGATTATGTTTTGCTTTTAATATAATTACTACTTGCGGCCTTCCTGAACAAAACGTTCGATTAATAACCGCTATTCATCAAAAGTTTACAAATACTTGAATAAAAGCGTAGATATCCCTGTTGTAGTATTATATAATTATTATGGTAAAAATATTTGTTTGGATAAAAAGCTTGTTTACCAAAGATGAGGTAGGAAATGACAGTGTTACAAACAAAACTTAAAACAAGACAATCCATAGCAGGCTTTATTTTTGCACTTCCCAGCCTGGCGGGTTTTGCCCTGTTCTTTGCAATACCCTTTGCAATCAGCATATACTACTGTTTTACACAGGGAATAGGCGGGATTGAATTTGTAGGATTTCAGAATTTTATAGATCTGTTTCACAGCAATTCTTTTTTACTGGCATCCAAAAACACAATCATATTTAATGCCATAAGCGTTCCGGCTATAATTATCCTTTCATTTCTGCTGTCCTTGCTTTTAAACAGTCGTATCAAGGGACTTCCGGTATTTAGAAGCTTTTTTATACTGCCGCTGGTAATACCTGTGGCATCTGTAATTCTTGTTTGGAATATTCTTTTCAATGAATATGGGGTAATAAACAGTATCCTTATAAAATTCGGGTTTGCCGGGAATATAGACTGGATAAAAAGTGATCAGTCCATGTGGGTGCTGGTGCTTCTGTACCTGTGGAAAAATTGCGGCTACAACGTAATATTATTTCTGGCGGGTCTCAGCAATATACCAAAGGAATATTATGAATCGGCACGTATGGACGGGGCCGGCCCCTTGGCCTGCATAAAAAACATTACCATACCTTTTCTCATACCAACGGGTTTTTTCGTATTAATGATGTCAATCGTAAACTCCTTCAAGGTGTTCAGAGAGGCCTATCTGCTCGCAGGGAGCTATCCAAGTCTTAAAATTTACATGCTCCAGCATTTTATGAATAACAACTTTATGAACCTTTCCTATCAAAGGCTTACAACAGCGGCCCTCATTATGGCAGTCGTAATAGCATTACTGGTATTTATTGTTTTCAAAATTGAAGCCAGATTTGGAAGGAGCATTTAACATGAAAACTATGGAGAATTTTTTAGCCGGATCGGGAATTAAACTGAAGAGTCTGGTAAAGTACATAATAATGCTTTGTATTTCTGCAGCACTGCTGTTTCCGGTAGTGTATATGCTTGCAAATTCCTTCATGTCAAGCAGCGAGGTAATGGAGAACTACAGCGCGGTCAGCGGGGCGGCCGTGGAGGAAGGGAGGACTCCCGGGATAACCTTCAGCCTGATACCTGAAAAAGTAAGCTTCATGCAATATTACAACGTGCTGCTGCGGAAACCCAGGTTCCTCTTTATGTTCTGGAATTCAGTTATGGTCACTGTGCCCATAATGCTGGGACAGATTGTGGTAGCAACAATGGCGGCATACGCCTTTGCCAAGCTGAAATTCCCGTTCAGTGACAAGATTTTCTACATATATATTATTGTAATGATGATGCCGTATCAGGTAACCCTTGTACCCAACTATATCATCCTGGACAGGACCAACCTGATAGGTTCCTATTGGTCCATTATCCTGCCGGGGGTCTTTTCCACCTTTGGGGTATTCCTATTAAGACAGTTTATGATAAATATACCCGACGATTATTGCGAGGCTGCCAAAATTGACGGAGCAGGCTACTGGAAATCCCTTACCTCAATTCTGCTGCCGCAATGCAAGGGCGCAATAGCCTCACTGGCCATACTTGTCTTCATTGACAACTGGAATATGGTTGAGCAGCCGCTGGTATTTCTAAAGGATGAAACCATGCATCCGCTGTCAATATTCCTGTCCAGAATAAACAGCGAAGATATCGGTATTGCCTTTGCCTGCGGAATATTGTATATGTTCCCCACCCTGCTGATCTTTTTATATGGGGAGAATTATTTTATTGAGGGGATCGAACTGTCCGGTATCAAATGACAACTTTTTTGGAGGATATAATGGATAATATTCAGACAGAGAGTCAATTATTAAAAAGAAAAAAAATAATCAGAAGGACTGCGGTTGCCTTCATATGTGTCATAATCCTGCTAACCTTTTTTTCAAGCACGATAAATAATTTTCTGCTGCCAACCGTAGAATGTGATACTGCTTCCTCGGGGACCCTCACCAATGAAATAACCGCCGAAGGAGAGATTTTCCCTGTGGGCACCGAAGCCGTTTATGCTTATGGAACATGGAAGGTCAGGGATATAAAGGTGGAGGAAGAACAGGAGGTAGCGCCGGGGGAAGAGCTTGCCGTAATTGACAGCAGGGACCTTCAGCTTGACATAAAGAAGGCCGAGCTGAATGTGCAGAAGCTGGAAAATGAACTCAAGAGATATAAAAACGGCTTTCAGGAAGCGGATATGGAGCAGTACAGGAATGACTGCGAGGCCGCACTGAAGGCTGTGCAAAAGGCCCAGAAAAACCTGGATGACCAAAAGGAGCTCTATGCTGTTGATGCCGTTTCGCTGCAGGAGGTAAATGATGCCCAGGATAAGCTGGATGCGGCAAACCGCGAATATAATGAAAAGCAAAGGACTTTATCCCAGAAAGAAACCGAGATCAAAAAAGCAGGAGAAAGCTATGGCATCAATATAGCGGAAAAAGAATCCGAACTCGAGGTTGGAAAGCTTGAGCTTCAGAAGATGAAAAATAACATTCCCATGGATGGAATTATAAAGGCGCCTGTCGGAGGCACCATAAAAAGCATATCCATCGAAAAAGGCTCTGTTACAGGCAGCGGGCAGGTATTGTTCGAGATAGTAAAAAAAGAATCGGGCCTGGCTGTGAGGTGGACGCTGGAGACCAAACCTGCCGGTGAGGTTGAGATAAACGATACTGTTGAGATTTCGGGAGAAGCTGATGAAAATTTTAATTTCAACGGAAAAGTAAAGGACAAAAAATATCTGACCGAACAAGGCAAGTATCAATTTACCTCTTACCTTGAGAATTCCAAGGAAAACCTTAAAATAGGCCAGAAGGTTGATGTCAAAGTCAGAAGGGAAAGCCGGCAGTACAAAACCCTTGTTCCAAACAGCAGTATAGTGGACGAAGGCGGAAGAAAATACGTATTCCTTTTAAAGGAAAGAAAAGGCGTATTGGGGACCGAAACTAATGTTCAAAAAGTGGAAATCACAGTGCAGGAGGAGGCCGACTTATACAGTGCCGTATCACTGAATGGTTTTGCAGGTGATGAAAAGATAGTTGTGTTTAGCTCCAAAGCACTTTCTGACGGACTCCAGGTTAAGTTGAGGTGAATGGATTGGATGAGATTAAATTACGAAGATATTCGGTAAAAAAATTATTAGTCCTTTTATCAGCCCTGTACTGCCTGGTATTTGTCATAAACAGTATGGCTTTGGGGTATGAATATAAATTTGACGGGGATTATGGGAAAAGGATTGAAGTCAATATAAAAAATAACCTGATTCCTGAAGGCAGAACATTAAAACTGCAGAATCTTGAGTCCTTAATAAATCGTTCCGGCTTGAATTATTCCTATCAATGTGAAGCAGAGGCCTATATAAAAGCCGGAAGTAAGGGGTATCCCGTTAAGAGGGTGCTATCCGGCCGAAACCTGTCCGGCTTTTTAGGACTTCGCATGCTGAAGGGCTCATTCTTTAACGGCAGTCAGCATGAGTATGGAAAAAAAGTTGCAGTCATAAGTGAAACTTTGGCTGAGAAATTGTATATGACAAATAATGTTCTGGGAAATGAAGTTGAAATTTCAGGGATTAAATATAAGGTGACCGGTGTTTACCAGAATAAAAATAGACCCTTTTCAATATTATCTTCGGACGGAGTTGAAAGAATCTATGTTCCGTTTGAGAGCCTCACAGGATATAAGGACCTGACCATAGAAACAGTATTTTTGAAAGGTCAAAGCCTTCAGGAGGAAATCTTCAGGACTGACAAGGTTAACAGCCTGCTTAAACAAGCAGGTGTAAATACTGATTATTATAGACTGAAAGATTTTTACGATAGTTCTGTTTTTATTTCACAGCCTCTTTCAGCTTTCATATTCTTTGTAGGGATTCTAATAATGATCATATTGGCAAAGGGCACTGTCAGGTATATTAAAGGCGGTATTTCAAATTTTGAGCAGCGCATGAAAGCAGGGTATTTATTTGAGGTTATTAAAAGTTCAAAACTGGGAATATTGATCTTTTTAGCGGGAGCGGCATTTCTGCTTTGCGGTATTGCTGCCGTATTTTTCATGGTCAGATTTAAGGGGAGCATACCCTATCAGTACATACCTCCGGATAATATTTTTGATTTTCAGTTTTATGGCGGTTTGATAAGGGAAGCTCTTTACAACGCCAATGAGTTTAATGGGTACAGACCTACACAATATGAATTGCAGGTTCACTATGGACTGGTTGCCGTTTACTGCCTGACAGTCCTGCTTGTCATCAGTTTTATTGCAGTGGGATCTGCCATCAAATTAAACCGGTTTTTAATGTATTCATCCTTAAACAGCTTAACCGTGCTGGGCGGTGCAATAGTGCTGGGCACGGTATCAGGCTTTATCATCTGTCTGATATTTGGCATTCAATCCGCTTCTCCGGTCAGGTCTTTCACTGCTTTAAGCATTTATTTCTGTGCCAGGCTGATCAGAATACCTGAAGGTATCAGTCATGCAAACTTTGGTTTACAAAAATAGAAAAATGTTTCACAAATCATTTATGGATTACATAAAATATCATGAATACCATAAATTGAGGTGAAAAGAAACATGGCAAAAGATAGATTCCTGCTTATAAAGGCTTGGAGTTATGTACTGTGGGGTGATATAGACCATGTATTGGGTCATCTTCTCATAGCTGAAATTACAGACAGGATCCCTGTGGTATATTGGCCTACCCACTGTCTTAACAACGGCTTTGTACAGACAAACGGCTTTGAGCTGTATTTCGAGCCAATAAACAGCTATTCCATATTTGATCTGGCCCATCCCCAATATACCTATTATCCCCCCATATGGGATTCCGACAATCTTTTGGTCGACGATAATACAAAGGATACCTGGACCTTCCGCAATGTAGGGGATATATTGGGGAGCAAGGCCAATGTGGTGGTGGGAGATGTTTATTACAATGTCTACGAACTTATTCCCTTTATAAAGAAAAATCACGCTGCTTATGGAATGTCTGTTGAACAGGTATATCATTATCTTTTCAATAAATATATAAGAATAAAGCCCGATATTAATATGGAGATACAGGGCTTTTACAATTCCTGGCTGAAGGACGGCCATCCCGCCCTTGCCGTGCATGTCAGAAGAGTCAATGAAGAGCTGGTTTTTGATACAAGAGATGCCGACAAATTTGACAACCAGTACTGGAATAAAGTATACACAAAGGAAAAAAAAGAATCGGACAGAATTGACGAAAAAGTGGTTAAGTATTTGAAAAAAGGTAAACACAAGGAGCCTAACAAAGCTTATCACAGGGATATCCAAAAGCTGATCGAAAAGTACAATATAAAAAGGATATTTCTTCTTACCGACTGCCAGGAGACCTTGAAGGAATATATAAGAATGTATGGTTCCAGAATAGTTTATACCGATTGCAAACGTTTATCCGCCGATCAGGAGCTCACCTACATGGAAAACCCCATGGTTAAGAGAAGACGGGGTATAGAGGTGGTAAAGGATGCATATATTGCGGCAAAATGCGATTTTTTTATCGGCAATGATTTTTCGCACCTTTCACATGCTGTTACCCGTATGAAGGATTGGCCTTCAAGAAATATGAAGCTGCTTTACTGGGTGTACAGGAAGAGAAAATATCCCATTAATGCAAGGCTTGTTGTGAGGAAGGAAAATGTATTTCTGAGCTTTCTCAAGAGACTTTTCGGCAAAAGGGTTTCTCAAGAAGGAGGTTACTTCAATGCCAGGTGAAAAATTTTTACTTATAAAATCCTGGGGCTGCGGTTTTTGGTCCGATGTGGACCACGTAGCGGGGCAGCTTCTGGTTGCGGAAATTACCAATCGCATTCCGGTAGTGTATTGGGGTACAAACAGTCTATATGGGGAATCCTTCAAAACCAATGCCTTTGAGCTATACTTCGAACCTTTATCGGACTATACCCTGAATGATGTTGTAAAACCGGAATACTCCTATTATCCACCGGTATGGAGCTTTGACAATATTATTGTCGAGGACCTGGATAAGGTGGCCTGGACTTACAGAAATCTGGGAGAAATGATCAATAGCGATGCAGATGTTGTTGTGAGCGATATCCATTATTTTGTGCGTCCCATAATTAATTTTATTCCAAAGGATCACTGGGCATATGGTATGACGGCACATGAAATATACAGATACCTCTTTGATAAATATTTCAGGCTGAAACCTGATATAGAGGATGAAATAGAGGAGTTTTACAATAACAAAATGAAGGACAGCAGTCCTCTGCTGGCCATTCATATAAGAGGCGGCGACAAGGTTCGCGAGGTGGAGAACCTCTCACATCTTAATAAACAATATCACAAAAAAATACAGGAATATATAAACAGGTACAATATTGAAAAGCTGCTCCTGCTTACCGATTGTAAGGAGATCGTCGACAATTTCGAGGACCGCTATGGTTCAATGGTAGTATATACCGACTGCAGAAGGGGACTTATCAATGCTACGGGAGACGCACCCCATTTGCAGGATTACAGTGTTAAGCGGCGTAAGGGCATAGAAATAATAAAGGATACTTATCTTGCGGCCAAGTGTGATTTCTTTATCGGAAACGGTTATTCAAATGTATCATATACCATAAAACGCTTGAAAGACTGGCCCGAGGAAAACATAGTCCTCTTTTACAGAGATCTGAAAGGGGAAATGAAATTGGCTAAAAAGCGTGTGAAGGCCGAAGGGAACAGGAGAGCCAGGGAAGCAGCGGGCCATAGATTGGGGTATCCGGAATTTTACGGGGGTGTTAATACTTATGTCGACTAATAGATTTCTTCTTATAAAAGCTTTGGGTAACAGCCTGTGGGGTGAGGTTGACCATGTCATGTGCCAGATCCTGGCGGCAGAATTGACAAACAGGATACCTGTGGTTTATTGGGGCATGGAGAGTCTCTACAGCGGGTCCCTGACTACAAATGGATATGAATTATTCTTCGAACCTGTTTCGGAATATACCTTCCACGATATGGCACGCAGAGAATATACCTATTATCCTCCTGTGTGGAAGGTTGAAAATGTACTGGCGGAGGATACCGACCGGCTGAGGATGGAAAACCGCGATCTGAAAAGTATCATGAAAAGTGATGCAAATGTAGTTGTAAGCGATATATATTATCCCGTCAGGGCTTTGCTGCCATGGATAAAAAGTGACCATTGGGCATATGGGAAAACTCCCCATCAGATATACCGCAGGCTTTTCGATACCTATTTGAAACTCAAGCCCGAAATAACAAAGGAAATTAAGAAATTTACAAATACCAATCCCAATTTCAGGGATGAAAAGCCCATCATCGGCGTACATGTCAAGGGAAGTGCCATAGTAAATGAAGTGGCCCAGCTGTATGACCTGAATGAATTTTACAAGCCAAACATATGGCAGTTTATCGTCAGGTATAATGCGAGACATTTATTCGTAATAACCGATTCGAACAAAATATTCAATCAATATAAAAAATTGTACGGGAAAAATGATATGCTCATATACACCGACAGCAAGAAGGTTCCCCTCAAGGAAAGAATTGCAACCTGTCTGCTGGACTATCCCAACAAAAGGCATAAGGGAGTTGAGCTGGTGAAGGACACCATAGAAATAATCAAGGACACCTATCTGGCCGCACAGTGTGATTTCTTCATTGGAAACGGTTATTCCAACCTGTCAAACACTGTGATGAGACTCAGGGACTGGCCCGATACAAACATCAAGCTGTTGTATTAACGGATGTATTGCTGCAGGCCGCGAGGCGCGAGGATAAATTCAATTAGAATCAACTGGTAACGCGAGGACAACTTCATGAAATAGGATGCACGGTTAAAAACAATTTATCGCAATTGTTTTGGGTGCGTCCTATTTCATGAAGTAAGTACGGAAGTTACCAGTTGATAAAGAAGTTACACAGGTAAAGCAAATATAAATGGAAATATTACTTTTTTACGGTCAAACTGTCTAATAGTTTTATGTCTGCATTGATTTTGGACTTTACATTATTAAGTCTGCTGGTAAGTTCATTATATTTGGCAATATTGGTGCTGTCTGTTTTAATATCTTTTAAGCTCTTTTCAACTGCATTGACTTTTTTTGATAACGCATTCAATTTACCTTTGGTACCATTTACAAAACCGGTAAGGTTCACTCCTTTACAGGTTTTAACAGCAGTTCCTGTTGTTGTTCCGGTTACGGCAGCAGTGCTTCCCTCGGTATTGGCATTTATGTATGCATTAATTTGTTTGGAAAGTTTATCAACCTTTGTTTCAACTTTTATAACTCTTTTATCTACAGAGTCCAGCTTTCCGTTTTTCTTTGCAATTTTTGCCGACTCTTTTTCACTGCCTTTTTTACTGTCTTTTTCATTACTTTTTCCATTACCTTTTGTCGAATCCTTATTTACTGGCTTTTTTTCGGAGAGCATCTCCACCTTTTTACAATTGCCGTTGCCTGTGCTCTGAGGTTTTGCGGACACTGTAAAGGTTACCGACCATAGGACAGTTACGGCAGTGAATACTGCCAGGAATTTGCACAATTTTTGTTTCATGAATTACCTCCCTGAGTTTAGTGTTAATATATATTTCGGCGGGAAGGGCCAAAAAACGGGGGTGGTTCTTTAGAATTCGCATCAAAGATAAATATGCGGCATGGTTCCACTTTATACGGCTCCTTCGTATTATATATTATCCGGCTAAAACATTATTTTGGAGGAGTATGAAATGGATACAAAGGAGAGCAAATATGTCAGTTATATAAAGGACCGATATCCCCAGCTTGATATTTCAAAGGTTGAATGCAATTTTACCGATGGGATGCATGGAGATATTGTTATAGTCAATGAAAAAGATGTCTTTAAATTCGCCAGGTATGATTGGAGTGCCGGGTACATAGAAAATGAGGTCAATATCATTAAATTAATAGGCAGGGATTTCAGCATATATGTGCCAAAAGCCGAACCTGTAGAGAAAGGGATTGCCAGATTCAATTACATAAAAGGTGAACCTCTGTATAGAAACACTTTATTTCAATTGGGAAACAGGATGCAGGAAATGGTTGCCGAGCAGCTTGCAATGTTCCTGAAGCAGCTGCATTCCATTCCGCTCAAGGCCGAAAGAATTAAAAACCTGTCCGAATGTCAGGCCACCATGTCACAGGAGGAGTGGCTTACAAAATTTGAAGAGATAGAGAGGAAGGTTTTCCCATACTGCGACAGCTATTCAAAAGAATATTACAGGCAAATTTTCAGGCCCCTTCTGCAGGATGAGAGATTCATGGATTATCAGCCGGTACTTATTCATGGAGACCTGATGCCATATCACATTATATTCAATAAAAATACAAACCGGATAAGCGGGATCATAGATTTTGGTTTGTCGGGGCTGGGGGACCCGGCCTACGATGTGGGAATTCTCCTGGACAATTACGGAGAGACCTTTGTAAAAAGGATGAGCAGGTATTATAAAAGCATTATTTCCTACCTTGACAGGGCAAGGTTTTATGCCTTTGTAAATAACCTGTTATGGGCGGAGTCAGTCTCCGATATGCTTGTCACAAGGGATTTCACCAACTTCAGAATTCCTGCAAAGGACAGGGATATCATGCCCATCGGTACCAGATGGTTTGATATAAAGGGGTAATAAAATCATATTATTTTACAATTGGGAATATATATTTAGTATGAAAGAAGATTAGGAGTGGGACGTATGAACTATACCCCTGAGGAATTAAGAAGTATTTGTCTCAAAAGATCGATTTTCGATGGTTATAACAAAAAACAGGTTAATAATTTACTTTCCTTGATTGATGAAGATTACTCCAGAGTAATAAAAGAAAATGAAGAAATGAAAAGCAAAATAAACAGTCTAAATGAAGCAATACAGCATTACAAAATGCTTGAAGAATCACTCCAGCATTCAATTCTGGTGGCGCAGCATACAAGTGAACAAATTAAGGTAAACGCATGTGAAAAGGCAAGGCTTATTACCAGCGAAGCTGAAATAAATGCAACTAAACTGCTGGAAGCCGCAAACCTGGAAATAGTAAAGTCAAAAGGAAAGCTGGAGGAGATAAAGTCTGAAATATTTTCTTTTAAATCCAAGACTGAGGCACTGCTCCAGGCACAGATGGAAATTCTGAAGCAAATATCCATCGAATAGAGAGCAGCTTATTCAAGGTATTTGCCGAAAAACAAACAACATAAAGGTCAATCTTACAGATTGAAACGGTTTTGAGGCAGTGTCGCCATTGCCTCTGTTTTTTATTTGCCGGGCATTAATTCAATACGGCATTTAATTTTCTTCTTTTGAAAGCACATGCTTCAAATAATATTCATATTCCAGTCGCAAGCCTTCTTCCATATCAATTTGAGGTCTCCAGCCTGTCTGTTGTATCCTGGAATTATCAATAACCCGCCTCGGGGTACCGTCCGGTTTTGCAGCGTCAAAAATAATATCGCCCTTGTAGCCGATAACTTTTTTTATGGTTTCGGCCAGGTCCCTTATGCTTATCTCTTCTCCCGAGCCTATATTTATGAACTCATTTCCGGCATAGGTCAGCATTAACTTCAGGCAGGCCCGGGCCATATCATCCACATACAGGAATTCCCTCAAGGGAGTACCGGTGCCCCAAAGGACGACCGAGGGCCTTTCTTCAAGCATTGCCCCGTGCAGTTTGATAATCATGGAGGGAATTACATGGGCATTATAAATATCAAACCTGTCGTTTACCCCATATAGACTTGCAGGCATAGCACAGATATATTTTGTACCATATTGCCTGTTATAGGACTGACACATTTTTATTCCTGAAATTTTAGCCAGTGCATAGGCTTCATTCGTGGGCTCCAGCGGACCGGTGAGAAGATATTCCTCCTTTATAGGCTGGGGGCAGGTTTTGGGGTAAATGCAGGAACTCCCCAGAAACATCAGTTTTTCAACGTTATACTTGAAAGAGCTTTTTATAACGTTGCATTCTATAAGCATATTTTCCATAATAAAATCTGCCGGATATGTATTGTTGGCATGTATTCCGCCTACTTTGGCAGCAGCTGTAAATACATATTCCGGTTTTTCTGTCCTGAAAAAATCATCTGTGGCTGCCTGATCGGTCAGATCCAGCTCACTGTGCGATCTGTAAATGATATTTTTATATCCGTTGTGCTCAAGGCATCTTACAATAGCGGATCCCACCATACCGGTATGCCCCGCAACATAAATCCTACTTTCACTATTCATATCGATCTCCATCCCCATAAAAAGTATTGTCAACCTTTAAGATCACTTTCAACCATCAATTTGACCAGTTCTTCAAACGACACCTTCTGAGCCCAGTTTAACTTGCTGTTTGCTTTTGAAGGATCTCCCAGCAGCAGGTCCACTTCGGTAGGCCTGAAAAGCTTGCTGCTGACATTGATCAGCTCCCTGCCTGTATCGCCGTCCATACCTTTTTCCATAATGCCATGTCCCTCCCATCTCAGATTTATTCCCACATGTTTAAAGGCCAGTTCGCAGAATTCCCTTACAGTGTGAGTTTCACCTGTTGCAATGACAAAATCCTCGGGAATGGGCTGCTGCATTATCAGCCACATTGCTTCCACATAATCCCCGGCAAAGCCCCAATCCCTTTTGGCATCAAGATTGCCCAGCACCAGCCTGTCAAGTTTACCCTTCAAAATGTCTGCAATGCCAAGAGTAATTTTTCTTGTTACAAAGGTTTCACCTCTTCTGGGGGATTCATGGTTAAAAAGTATCCCGTTGCAGGCAAAAAGATCATAAGCTTCGCGGTAATTGACCGTTACCCAGTAAGCATAAAGCTTTGCAGCCGCGTATGGACTTCTGGGACAAAATGGCGTATTCTCATTCTGGGGAATTTCCATTACCTTTCCGAACAATTCACTGGAAGAGGCCTGGTAAAACTTGATATCAGGCTTTATTTCCTTTATGCATTCCAACAGCCTTAAAGCTCCAAGTCCATTGGCGTCGGAAGTATATTCGGGTACATCGAATGAAACTTTAACGTGACTTTGGGCACCAAGATTATAAATCTCATCAGGTTGAATCTGGTATATCAATTTGCTCAGGTTTCCTGAATCGGTCAAATCACCGTAGTGTATAAACAGGTTGGGATTTGCACCGGAATCCTGGAGCAAATGATCTATCCGCCCGGTATTCAAGGAACTGCTTCGGCGTACAATACCATGTACTTCATAGCTTTTATCTAACAAAAACTCAGATAGATATGAACCATCCTGTCCGGTTATACCCGTTATTAAAGCTTTCTTCATGCATACAACTCCTTGTCGATTTAATAATGACAGCCGAACTGCTAAAAAAAGTTATTGTTAATTATGACATTCCCGGCTAGTAACATAATATGTGACCCCCAATGATTATGGAACTGCGCAGCAGGTGAAAATATCGGTATCATTTATGAGTAACATTGAATCAAATGACATTTGTCATATTAACTTCTGATTTCAGGCACTTAAGTATGACATCAGAATTAAGTACAATATTAATAAAGAGATGGCTGTCAAAAAATATGGAGGTTTAACTATGATAGTGAGTGTGAAGAATCTGGTAAAAAGATACGGGGAGCTTGTGGCGCTGGATCATTTATCCTTTGATGTAAAAGAAGGTGAGATATTCGGACTTTTGGGACCTAACGGCTCAGGCAAGACAACGGCTATAAACTGCATCCTTTCTCTGCTGTATTATGACAAGGGAGAGATAAATCTGTTTGACAGGCCCATGGCCCCCGACGCATATGATATAAAACGTGATATAGGGATTATAATGCAGGATGTTGCCGTTTTCGAAGAACTTACGGTCTATGAAAATATTGATTATTTTTGCAGCCTGTATGTAAGGGACAGGGAAAAGCGCAGGAAACTTGTTGAAGAGGCCATAGATTTTGTAGGATTGAATGACTATAGGAAGTTTCACCCGAAGAAACTGAGCGGAGGCCTGCTGCGCCGCCTGAATATTGCCTGTGGCATAGCACATAAGCCCAGACTGATAATATTGGATGAACCTACGGTTGCAGTTGACCCTCAAAGCAGAAACAACATTCTGGACGGAATAAAAAAGCTTAATGAAGACGGTGCAACAGTTATATATACCTCACACTATATGGAAGAGGTTGAACAGCTTTGCAGCCGGATCATGATAATGGATAAGGGCAGGGTTATTGCAAAGGGAAGCAAGGAAGAACTCAAAGGGATGATCAAGCTGGGGGAAAAAATCACAGTTGAGGTATTCGGGCTTGGCAGCAGCAGTCTCAGCGAATTAAAAAAGCTGCCGAATATAAGCATTGTTGAATACAAGGACAAAACCCTTTCCTTGAAATACAACAGGGGAAAGCACAATCTGACCACCCTGCTGGACTTTTTCAGAGAAAATGATATCTCCTTTGGGCGGGTATATTCAGAACTGCCCACATTGAATGATGTTTTCCTGGAAATTACGGGAAAGGAACTCAGAGACTGAGGAAAGGGGCAGGAATATGTTTTTGAATATATTTATTAATAGATTGAAATGCACTGTCAGAGATAAAGAGCTGGTATTCTGGACACTGATATTTCCGCTGGTACTGGCAACCTTTTTCAACCTTGCCTTCTCAGGCATTTCAAAAGCAGAAGTTTTCAATGCGGTGGATATAGCTGTAATTGATAACGAACAGTATCAAAGGGATAATGATTTTAAGAATTTTATAGAGCAGCATTCCAAGGACGACCCGGCTGGTGAGAATGACGTAAAGCTTTTCAATGTAAAGGTGGTATCTCAGAAGGAAGCCGACAAAATGCTGGATAACAATGAAATCGTGGGATATGTGACCTACGGGGAGCCGCTCAGGCTGACTGTAAAGGACTCAGGCTTTGATCAAACCATAGTCAAGGAGATTTTTGATCAATACAGTCAAACTGTAAGCTCGGTAGTAAGCATTGTCAAACAGAATCCTTCCGCCCTTCAGAACGGTTTGGCAGAGGATATCGGCAAAAGCCGGGAGTTTACAAGAGAAGTCCGGATCGGTACAAAAGGCAAGCCTGATACCACCGTAAACTACTTTTATACATTGATAGCAATGTCCTGCTTCTACGGTGCCTTCTTTGGATTGAAGGAAGTAACCGACATACAGGCTAATCTGACAAAAAGGGCTGCAAGATTAAACGTTGCTCCGGTTCATAAATTAAAGGCTCTGTCAGCCGGGCTGCTTGCCGGTATAATGGTCTCATTTGCTGAAATCCTGCTTCTGTTGTGTTATCTGATATTCGGTTTGAAAATAGACTTTGGAAATCAGACCGGGTTTATTATTTTGACAAGTTTTGCAGGCTGCGCAGCCGGTATAAGCTTTGGAGCTTTAATAGGTTCGGCCAACAAAAAAGGGGAAGGCGTTAAAGTTGCAATTCTCATTGTCTCCACCATGTCAGCTTCATTTCTGGCAGGTATGATGTTTGATAAAATGAAATACATTGTCCAGCAGAATGTGCCGGTACTGTCATATATTAACCCTATAGCACTTATAACAGACGCTTTCTATTCTTTGTATTATTATGATACCCATACAAGATTTTTCGTTAATATAGGTTTGCTGAGCGGCTTTACCGTACTGTTCTGCCTGGCGACCTATTTGAGAATAAGGAGGCAGAAGTATGACAGTATTTAAAACCTATTTTAGAATCATAAAAAAGCAGAGTACTCAATTATCGATATATATTGTAATATTTTTAGCTCTGGCAATATTGTTCTCATTTATCGGCAATGACACAAGCGCTGAAACCTTCACACAGTCCAAAGCCAAGGTGGCATTTATTAACCAGGGCCAGGATACGGTTCTGCTGCAAGGCTTAAAGGATTATTTGGGGGAGCATTCCATCTTCGTAGAACTTGGTAACAATACAGTTGAATTACAGGATGCTTTGTTCTTTAGGGAAGTTGAGTATATAGCCGGAATACCTGCTGATTTCACAAAGGATTTCATGTCGGGGAAGGCTGTGGGAATTGATAAAACAACTGTTTCAGGCTCCATAAGCGGTATTTATACCGACATATTGGTGAATAAATACCTGAATACGGCCAGACTATATATTAATAATTATAAGGGCATTACACAGGAGGAACTGGTTAAACAGGTCGGCAAGGATCTGGCTGTTGAGACAGATGTGGAGATGAAGGTGTTTGAGGGCAAGGCAGAAGATGCCAGCGCTGCCAGATCCTTTTACAACTTTATGCCCTATGTTTTGATCAATATTATTGTACTGGGTGTAAGCTCTATAATGATGGTATTTAATGATGTAAAGCTCAAGAGGAGAAACCTGTGTTCACCTTTAAGCAATACTTCGGTGAATATGCAAATTCTTCTGGGCAACATTGTTTTCTCAGTTTCGCTCTGGGCATTACTGGTTATAATAAGCGTTATATTATACAGACAGGATATGTTTAAAATGAATGCGTTATTTTTTTGTATAAACTCTCTGGTGCTGACATTTACGATACTAAGTATGAGTTTTCTTGTAGGTATCCTGATTAGGAGCAGAAATGCCCAATCAGGTGTTTCCAACATTTTATCCCTTGGAATGTGCTTTTTGACCGGAGTGTTTGTGCCGCAGGAGTTTCTGGGGGAAAATGTACTTTCTATAGCAAAATTTATACCTACGTATTGGTATATCAAGGCTAATAAGGCAGCAAGCAATTTGACCAACTTCAATTTTGACAATATGGGCCCTATAATCTCATACATGTTGATAGAGCTTGGCTTTGCGGTAGCCATAACATCGGTGGCGCTTGTGATGAGCAAAAGGAAACAGCTGAAGGGAGTTTAAAAAGCTTTTAGGGCTTGCTATAATTTTGCACCGGTGATAAACTGGTATAAAATTATACGATGATATGTTTTTAATGAGGATTTTATGATATTGATTGATTTTTTAAAAATAAATAGCTGCCCGTGCCCAGGTTAGCATTTGCATCTTGAATTTCATAAGGTGCAAGTGCTTTATCTGCGATATCAATTTCTTAAGTCACAAGAGAATTTGAAACCGGGCAGTGCGGGGTGCTTGATCAGTAAAATAACCATCGCTGTACAGCTTATGTACAGCGATTTTTGTCTTTTAAATTACTTTTAGGAAAGGATTGTTTCTATGTTATTAAGCAGACTTTTAGGAGAAAGGCTGAAGGAAAAACCGGGAGAGGCAAGTATTATAAGTCATGTATTCCTGCTGAGGGGCGGGTATGTGCGCCAGGTTGCAAACGGGATATATTCGATGCTTATGCCTGCCAGAAGAATTTCAAGGAAAATTGAGAATATAATCAGGGAAGAGATGGATAGAATCGATGGTCAGGAGGTGCTCTTTCCGGTTGTATTGCCGGCTGAACTATGGCAGGAGTCCGGAAGGTTTGAAAGCATCGGCAGTGAGCTGATGCGTATGAAGGACAGATCGGGCCGGGATATGCTGCTGGGGATGACCCATGAGGAAGCGGCGGTTCATCTGGCAAGAAGTGAGGCAATGACCTATGCAAAATACCCGTTTATGATATATCAGATTCAGACCAAGTTCCGTGATGAACCCAGATCCAGAGGCGGACTTATACGCGTCAGGGAATTTACCATGAAGGATGCCTATTCCTTTCACACTTCCCAGGAAGATCTGGAGCTTTACTATAACAAGGTATTCGACTCCTATCATAAAATATTTGAGAGAGCCGGCCTTCCGCAGGTGGTTTCCGTTGCATCCGACACGGGAATGATGGGAGGAAATGTGGCACATGAATACATGCTGCTGGCTGAGTCGGGAGAAGACTCCATCATAGTCTGTGACAGCTGTGACTATAGAGCAAATATGGAGGTGGCAGCTTCAAAAACAGTTTGCAGGAGCGGTGAAGACAGCCAAACAGCCGGGGATGCCGGAATGGATCAGCAAATAGAAGAGGTTTATACTCCTGACATGAAAAGTATAGATGATATATGCCGGTTTCTGAAAGTAGAAGCTGCAAAGCTTATAAAAGCCACGGTATTTTCAGTTGAAAACAGTAAAAAGCCTCTGATTGTGTTCATACGAGGAGATTTGCAGGTGAATGAGGCAAAGCTTAAAAGGGTGGTAAAGGCAAATGTATTTCCATATGATGAACGTGTGGACGGCAATTGCGGAATCTGCTTTGGTTTTATAGGAACCCGGGGAATTGACACAAAGAACAATACAATTCTCTTCGATGAATCCCTTAAGGGCCAATTCAATATGGTAACAGGTGCAAACAAAGCTGATTATCATTTAATAGGCATTAATGTAGAAAGGGATATCAGACCTGAGAGTTATGTGGAAGTTGCAAAGGTCAATGAAGGGGATACCTGTATTAAGTGCGGAGGCAGGCTCTCGGTGAAGCGCGGCATCGAGGTGGGCAACATATTCCAGCTGGGTACCAAATACACAGAAAGCATGAACATGGCCTATACCGACAATGACGGCAGACAGAGACACCCGGTCATGGGCTGCTATGGCATTGGAATAGGAAGACTTTTGGCCTGTATAATTGAGGCACACCATGACGACTGCGGCCCTATCTGGCCGAAGAGTATAGCTCCCTGGCAGATACACATATGCATGATAAATAAGAAAAATGATGATGTCAGGAAAACTGGTTTTGAAATGTATGACAAACTTTCCCGCAGGTATGAAGTTATCATGGATGACAGGGACGTGCAGGCGGGCATTCAATTTGCAGATGCAGATCTTCTTGGAATACCGCTGAGATTGATAGTCAGCAGCAGAAATCTGGAGCAGGGAGAGGTAGAAGTTGTATCAAGAGATAAAACACTCAGGGAAAAGGTCCGGCTGGAGGAGCTGGAGAGCTTTTTGGAAAAAGTGGTATAGAAAAAAACTTCGTAGAAAAGCGGCAAAATAGCCCACGTGAGGCGTGTTGTAAATTGTCAACAGAGGGTAATATATCAATAAACAACATAGAAAGGTTCCACTATGTATACCAGAAACGAACAATTCATGCTTAAGGCATTAAGACAGGCCGAATTGGCTTTTTCAAAAGGTGAGGCTGCCGTTGGAGCGGTCATCGTCAAGGACGGAGTGATAATATCAAGAGGGCATAATAAAAAGGAAGCCCGGCTTGATGTAACTTCACATGCCGAAATAGAAGCCATAAAAAAAGCGGCAAAAAAACTTGGCACATGGAGGCTGGATGGCTGTGATATGTATGTAACACTGGAGCCCTGCCCAATGTGTGCAGGAGCTGTCATTCAGTCCAGAATCAGAACTCTCTATATAGGTGCCATGGACAACAGGGCAGGGGCGGCAGGTTCTGTGGTGGACCTTTTCAGAATTCCCCGGTTCAATCACAGAGTCGATGTGGTTATAGGACTGCTTCACGAACAGTGTACAGAATTACTCAAAAAGTTTTTTGTGGAATTGAGACAAAAGTAAAGATAAAGTATATTGCATGAATAAAGAGGGTATAAATACATTACCTATAAAGAAATATAAAATAAAAACCGCATGGACAGGATGGTATACTTATGATAAACAGGAAGCTTATTACAAGGGAACAGGCCGTGAGGGCAATTGAAACCGGAGAATTCGGAAATGATATACTTACTTCAAAGCCCAGGGTTGTTATTATTCTTACCCAGGACTGGTGCCCCCAATGGCATGATATGAGAGGCTGGCTTTATGGGCATGACACCAGGGAAGACATTGATATATATGAACTGGAATACAATAAAACGGACTTCTTTGATGAGTTCAGAAATTTCAAGGAAAACCGGCTGGGGAATGATACCATCCCGTACGTGAGATTCTACAAAGAGGGAGTTCTTTACAGGGAATCAAACTATATCAGTGAAGGACAGTTTTTTGAAATACTGAGTATGTAGACAGATAATAAAACAAAAGCGTTTCAAACCGACAAAGGGTTTGAAACGCTTTTTGTGTCTTTATGCATATTAATTAAAACAAACTCCGGTCTTACTCAGCCGGATAATCAGCTTTGGTTCTGTTGCTTTCAGCCTTTCCTGCGCTGGTAATACTGATATACACACTGCCTGAGGCTGTTCCCAGCTGGGAGATTACAACGGTTCCCGTTGTGCTGCCCGAGGCTACGGTGGCTGAACCGAGAAGGCTTCCGCCTGCAGCAGCAGAGTAAACATTGATAATATCTCCGCCGTTAAGGTTTGTTACGGTTACCGTATCCGAAGTACCGGTTGGATTATTGCTTACGCTTATGTAACCTGCGTAGGGTTCATTGGTTGTCTGCTCCGAAACGTATTCGGCTTCGGTTCTCTTACTCTCTGTCTTACCCTTTGAAGTTACTGAAACATATACACTGCCTGCCGACTCACCCAACTGCTTAACTGTGATTTTTACCTGATCACTTCCGGAAGAGGCTGTTGCCGATCCCAGAAGCTCTCCGCCGGATTCCGAATCATAAACCTTGACCTTGTCACCGGCTGTCAGACCCGATACCTGGATTATATCCGACAAAGTCACATTATTTGTTATGTAAATATTGCCTGCATACGGTGCGGTTGACCTGCTCTCAGCAACATAACCCGCCTCTGTTCTGACGCTTTCAGTCTTACCCTTTGTAATAACTGAGACATATACAGTCCCGGCAGCCGAGCCGAGGTCCTCAACAGATACCGTTGCTTCGGTCTTATTATTGGCAACCGACGCATTACCCAGCAGGTTTCCGCCGACAGCACTGTCATAAACCTTTACAACGTCACCGGATAACAGATTATATACGGTAATAGTATCATTAATGTCTACATTATTAACTATGTAAATATCTCCGATATATGGTGCCATAGTGCTTGTTTCGGATATATATTCGGCTTTTGTCAGACTGCTTTCTGCCCTGCCGTAATTTGTCACTGATACATAAACTTTTCCTGCTGCTGAGGTAAGCTGTGTCACCGACATGGTTGCCATACTGCTTCCGGGAGGAACCGTGGCGGCGCCTATGAGGTTTCCGTTGGAAGCGGCATCATATACCTTGACAACATCGGTATCATTTAATCCCTTCACAGTTATTGTATCGGCTATACCAGCATTATTCACAATGAATATGTTGGATGCCAGAGGTGCCGTCGATTCGGCCTCGTATTCCACTGCGGTTCTGGCACTTTCACTCCTGCCGTAGTTGGTAACGGTAATATAAATCTTACCTGCACCGGTACCCAGCTGTGATATATTGGCCGCAGCCGCCAGAGTATTCTCATCTGCAACTGCCGTTGCAAGTCTCGTACCGTCGGTTTCGGAATTGTAAATCTTAATGGTATCATATGCCAGAAGCCCGGTAACGACTATTGTGTCCGACATGCCGGAATTATTTGTTATTTTGACATTGCCGGCAGCAAGGGGCTCCGAAGCGCTCTCCTTTGTGTAGGAGATGGCGGCTCTGCCGCTCTCGGTTTTTCCTTTGGTCGTTACCGAAATATAAACAACTCCGTCGTTTACGCCCAGCTGAGTTATTGAAATAGTAGCCTCGGTACTGTCGGCCGGAACTGTAGCAGTGCCGATAGGATTACCGCCGGTAGCCTGGGTGTATACTTTGATTACTGCATTGGGTTCCATTCCGAATACGGTTATGGTATCGGCAAAGCCAACATTATTGTATATTTCTACATTGGATGCATCAGGAGGAGTTGATGCCGCCTTCGCCTCATAGGTGACCTTGGCTCTATTACTTTCCAGCTTTCCGGGAGTGGTTACCGTGATATAAACATCTCCTCCGGTATCGCTCAATTGTGAAACCGATATGGTGACCTCTGAATTGTAGGTGGCTACAGTCCCTTTACCCAGCAGGGTTCCGCCTGATTCAGCGCTGTATATGCTTACAACATCATTATCCTTTAATCCGCCTACTGTTATTGTACTGGCTATACCGTAATTGTTGGCAACCGACACTTTTGCAGGATCGGGAGAAGTGGAGGCTTCCTCGGCCTTGTATGCCGCGTCTGTTCTCTCTCCTTCAGCTTTATTCACACTTGTTACAGTCACATATACTTTACCTTCGGCAGTGCCCAGCTGTGCTATCTCCACAGTTGCTTCAGTACTTGAAGCCGCTACTGTGGCTGAACCCAACAGGTTGCCGCCTGAAGACAGGGAGTACACTTTAACCACGTCGCCCGGTGTCAGACCTGTAACCCTTACGGTATCGGCAGAACCGGCATTATTAGTAACTGTGATGCGGGAACTGTCCAGTTTGCCTGAAACAGGCTCGGCATCGTAGTCGGCGGTAATTCTCTTACTCTCAGCCTTGTTTGTGCCTGCAACCGTGACATATACTTTACCGGCTGCGGTACCCAGCTGTGTTATTGTTACTGTGGCTTCAGAGCTATAGGTTGTCACGGTTGCCGAACCGAGCAGGTTTCCTCCTGTTTCGGCGGAATAAACCCTGACCACATCTCCTGCTGTCAGGCCGGTGACTCTGACAGTATCGGCAGCACCCGAATTATTATTTATAGTAATGTTATTACTATCAGGCTCAGTAGATTTACCCTCGTCGGAATAATCCGCTTTGGTCCTGTTGCTTTCCAGCTTGCCTGAGCTTGTTACAGTTATATAAACAGAGCCCTTGGCAGATCCAAGCTGTGTTACGGTTATAGTAGCATCTGTACCTGCTGCAGGAACTGTTGCACTTCCCAGGAGGATTCCCTGATTCTGGGCACTGTAGGCCTTGACAACATCTTCGGGACTCAAGCCTGAGACATAGATGGTATCAGGTGTACCCGATATATTATTTGTAACAACTATTTGAGATTCACTCAAATCAACAGATGAAGCTTCTCCGGTGTAAGTCACTTCTTTTCTGGCACTTTCCGATTTATCGGTGCTGGATACGGTTACAAATACGCTTCCGGCACCCTTGCCCAACTGCGGAATGCTGACAGTAGTATCGGTTGATCCGGCTGCTACCGTTGCTGATCCCAGAAGTGTACCTCCCTGCAGGGAATCATATACTTTTACCACATCTCCTGCGGATAATCTTGTAAAGTAAACAGTGTCGGCTTTGCCTGCATTGTTTGTCACAGTGATGTTGGAGGAATCCACATCGACATAGACACTCTCTGCCTTGTAGTCTGCTTTGGTTCTTTTGCTTTCAGCTTTTCCGGTGCTGGTTACGGTTACATATACACTGCCTGCTGCTGTGCCAAGCTGTGCTATGCTTACCGTAACATCTGCCGCTGAGCTTGCTACAGTGGCAGTTCCGATGATGTTGCCCTGCGAAGGTGCGTTATAGATTCTTACAATATCTCCCGGAGTAAGGTTGCTTACATATATAGTATCTGCTTTTCCAACATTGTTTGATATTGAAATATTGTTAATATTTGGCTCTGTCGAAGTTCCTTCGGCACTGTAATCGATTTTCGTCCTGCCGCTTTCCTGGGCACCGGGCTGGGTGATCGTTAAATAAACCGAGCCTCCGGCAATACCAAGCTGTGAAATAGTCACTGTCGCATCGGTCTTTGAGGTTGCAACCGTCGCAGAACCCAACAGAGATCCTGAGGCTGGCGCATTGTAAACCTTGATCAAGGTACCCTCTGTTAAACCGGTGACATATATTGTGTCAGCCGCTCCGGAATTATTGGTTACAGTTACCGAGTTTGAATCCAGCGAATTGGATTTTGACTCTGCAAGGTACTCTGCCGGGACTCTGGAGCTTTCCAGTTTCCCCGAGGTTGTAATGGATACGTAAACCGAACCACTATCAGTTCCAAGCTGTGAAATTGATATGGTGACATCGGTAGCTGATTTGGCAACCGTTGCACTTCCCAGCAGATTTCCTGTGTATTCTGCATCATACACCTTGACCACATCGCCGCTTACAAGGCCGGAAACATATACGGTATCGGCTTTGCCCACATTGTTGGTGACAGTTATATTGGACGGAGCTATATCTGTAGAAGAGCCTTCCTGCGAGTAGCTGATTTTGACTCTTTGGCTCTCATTCCTTCCGGCATTGGTAACAGTTACATAAACTACACCTGAGGAAGAACCCAACTGAGGTATTGATACTGTGGCTTCATTTCCTGAGGAAGTTACTGTTGCCTGGCCAAGCAAACTACCTTTGGTTTCTTTATTGTATACCTTTACAACATCGCTTGGGGACAGTCCGGTAACGTATACCGTGTCAGCTTTTCCCGAGTTGTTGGTAACGGTGATAAATCCTGAATTCGGTTTTTCGGAAGCCAGCTCACCTTCAAATTCTACTGGTACCGACGAACTTTCAGCAAGCTCCTTGCTTGTGACGGTAATGTATACAATTCCTGCGTCAACACCAAGCTGAGGCACGGATATTGTTGCATCGTAGGCTGAGGAACCCACAGTTTTAGTTGCCAGAACCTTGCCGCTGTCGTTATATATTTTTACGACATCGCCGGCGCTGAGGCCGGGGATATAAACGGTGTCGGCACTTTTAGCGTTATTGTTTATTACTATGTTGTCAGGATCAAGAGGTGCTGAGGCCGGCTCGGCTTTAAAAGGGACTTCTGTTCTTTTACTTTCCAGATAGCCTTTGCTTGTTACTGTTACATATACAGAGCCTTCTGCACTGCCAACCTGAGGTACTGTTATTGTGACATCGGAACCTGATGTGGAAACAGTTTTACTGCCCAGCAGTTTTCCTCCGGTCTCTGCACTGTAGACTTTAATTACATCTCTTGGGGTAAGCCCTGAGACATAAATAACGTCTGATTTTTGAGCGTTATTTGTTATTGTCACGGCTTTAGGATCGATAGCACCGGACCTTGGCTCGGCAGGGTAGTCGGCTTTTGTCCTGCCGCTTTCGGTATTTCCCTTTTCAATTACCGATATATAAAGACTTCCCTCGTCAGTACCGATTTGAGGAACTGATAAGGTAATCTCGGACTTGCTCTTAGAGACCGTTCCATAGGTCAGGATCTTATTTCCGGTTGAGGCCGTATATACTTTGACCAAAGTACCGGGATCAAGTCCGAATATGTAAATAGTATCCGATTTTCCTGTGAGATTGTTGGTTATGATTATATTGCCTGCCGCAGGAGCGGGGGACGCAGCAAATACCTTCTGAACGTTCAGAGATAGGTTTGCAAGCACCAATGCTATAACCATAATGATTGATAGAATTCGTTTCATTAGATATTGGTCTCCTTTTCAGAAATTACGCTTTTGTAGATAAAAAAGTCATGGTTACTGACATTTTCCTTAGTTATATCGGCAAAACAGGGCTGATATATTAGTGAAAATTGCAAATGAAATATATATTATAATGTAAGAGAGTGTAAGAAAAGAAAAACTTCAAAATAATTTATAGCAATATGATATAAAACATGAAAAAGGTACTTGAAACTGGTCAGAAAACATTAAGGGTGTGTTGTTGACGGTAAAAAAAATAGATGCTATAATTATTTCAAATATAGGATTTACAGCTTTTTCAAGTTTTTTATGGACTGAAAAGAGACAATTAAATTAATTGATCGATGAAGGAAGTAAGATGTATTGAATTCGGGTCAGAGAGTCAGCGGATGGTGCGAGCTGATACGACAGGTACATGTATAACTCGTTCCGGAGGACTGCTGCCAAAATGATATTTTATCACGGTAGGCGGCAGCGGCGGCTACGATATAGCCCGGACACAGGCGCGCGCCGGAGATGTCCACTGAGAGTGCAGTCTTTTTATAGATTGCATTAAATCAGGGTGGTACCACGGAGGAATTATCCCTCGTCCCTGCATATTGCAGAGCCGAGGGTATTTTTATATCTAAATCTCATTTTAAAATCGCCATAACATCATTCCGGGGGTTGGCCGGGATCAAATATTGATACCGGGTGGTGTGTTGGGAGTAACTTTGGGTAACTTTGGGTAATAATGAAAGAAGTATTAATAGAAGGAGGACCGGGAATGAAGCTGACAGGTGCACAGGCTATGGTAAAAGCATTGGAACTTGAAGGAATAAATATAATATTTGGTTATCCGGGAGCAGCAATCTGTCCATTTTATGATGCTCTGCTGGATTCGGAAATAACACATGTGCTGACCAGAAATGAACAGGGTGCTGCTCATTCTGCCAGCGGGTTTGCAAGGGTTACAGGCAAGCCCGGTGTCTGTGTGGCAACCTCAGGGCCCGGGGCCACGAATCTGATAACGGGAATAGCCACCGCATATTCCGACTCCATACCCATGGTTGCTATCACAGGGCAGGTATCCCTGGAACTGATCGGAAGGGATGTTTTTCAGGAGGTTGATACAACGGGAGCAACAGCACCCTTCTGCAAGCACAACTATCTCGTAAAGGATGTACGGGAGCTGCCGAGGATTATTAAAGAAGCCTTTCACATAGCTTCAACAGGAAGGCCCGGACCGGTGGTAATCGATGTTCCGGTGGATATACAGACACAAAAGCTGGATTTTAACTATCCGGAAATAGTGGAAATAAAAGGCTATAAACCAAATTACAAGGGACATCCCCAGCAGATAAAAAGAATTGCCGAAGCAATCTCAAAATCCAAAACACCGGTTATTTGTGCCGGCGGCGGTGTTGTGACTGCAGAAGCCACAGATATAATGACCTCTTTTGCTGAAAAGTGCGGTATACCGGTGGTAACAACACTTATGGGGATAGGGGCCATAGAGGGAGATCATCCGCTGAACCTGGGAATGCTGGGGTCCCATGGGGTGTTTGCCGCAAATTACGCAGTAAACAGAACCGATCTGCTTATATTGATAGGTGCCAGAGTGGGGGACCGCGCTTTGGGTACAGCTGAAAAAATTGCCGAGAAGGCTAAAATAATTCATATAGATATTGATCCTGCCGAGATTGGAAAAAATGTAAGTACTGCCATTCCGGTGGTAGGAGATGCAAAACTCATCCTGGAAGCTCTCAGCAGTGTGATACAACCCGGAGATACCTCCGATTGGGTGAAGGAAGTGAAGAGAGTCAAGGCGGAAAAGCTTGAGAAGCCCAAAGCCGGTGACAAGGATACTGTCAATCCGAGGCTGGTAATAAGCCTGCTCTCAGAAAGGCTCGATACTTCGGCCATCCTTGCGACAGAGGTGGGACAGAACCAGATATGGGCTGCAAATAATTTCACCGCTAAAAGGCCCGGAGCATTTATAACCTCCGGCGGTCTGGGAACAATGGGGTACGGTTTGCCGGCTGCAATAGGTGCAAAGCTGGGCAGCCCGGACAGTACAGTGGTTATCGTCGGCGGTGACGGCAGTTTCCAGATGTCAATGCCTGAAATGGGGACCATAAAGCAAAGTAAAATAGGTATCAAAATACTGATTTTGAATAATTCGAGGCTTGGGATGGTACGCGAGATACAGAAAAACAAATATAACAGGAGATATTCCCAGGTGTTCATGAATGACAATCCTGATTTTGTAAAACTGGCCGAAGCCTATGGCTTCCAGGCTGAAAAGATCACGGCTGATTCCCAGATAAACGCGGCATTGGACAGATTTCTGGCAGATGACAGTACTTATTTGCTGGAGTGTATTGTTGATCCGGATGAGCCGACTATTTAGCGTATATAAGCGTATAGAATTTTCTTGATGAGGAGGAATGAAGATGGCAAAGCACACACTATCGGTACTGGTTGAAAACCGTTCGGGAGTTTTGTCCAGAGTAGCCGGCCTGTTCAGCAGGAGGGGCTTCAATATTGACAGCCTTGCGGTTGGAGTGACCGAAAACCCGGAGGTTTCAAGAATGACAATAGTTGTAAACGGTGATGAATACACTGTTGAACAGGTAAGCAAGCAATTGAACAAACTGATTGATGTCATAAAAATCAGAGAGCTGGAAAACTCTGATTCGGTCAGCCGTGAACTTGCCCTGATAAAAGTTAATGCCACAGCGGCGACAAGATCGGAAATTATACAGATAGTCGAGATATTCCGTGCAAAGATCGTTGATGTATCAAAAAATACGTTAACAGTGGAGATTTCGGGCTCTACCGACAAGGTGGAAGCTCTGGAGGATATGCTCAAGCAGTTCGGAGTAAAGGAAATAGTCCGTACGGGGACAATTGCCATAGAAAGAGGTAACAAATATATAAAAGCCGGAAACACCGAAGAATAGCCAAAATCCTCACATACCGGACGGAATGCTTTAAGTGCCTGAATACTTCGCCGGTATAATGGGTTTAAAAATATAAATACTTGCAGTGTTTAAATTGTAATATAAAAACTAGGAGGTAAGTTAAAATGGCAAGAATGTACTACGATAGCGACTGTAATTTGAAGTTACTGGAAGGTAAAACCGTGGCGGTAATAGGATATGGAAGTCAGGGACACGCACATGCGCAGAACCTTAAGGATAGCGGAGTTAATGTTATAGTGGGTCTGACTCCGGATTCGGCGAGAAGAAAGCAGGTAGAGTCCGACGGCTTAAAGGTTTATGATACTGCTGCCGCCGCTAAAATGGCCGATGTCATAATGATATTAATACCTGATGAAAAGCAGAAGGCAATGTACTATGAAAGCATTGCTCCAAACCTGGAAGAAGGCAATATACTTATGTTTGCCCATGGCTTCAACATCAATTTCAACCAGATCATACCGCCGGCTGATGTCGATGTTATAATGGCCGCTCCAAAGGGCCCGGGACATACGGTAAGGAGCCAGTACAGGGAAGGAAAAGGCGTTCCTGCATTGATAGCAATAGCTCAGGATGCATCAGGCAAGGCAAGGGATTACGCGCTCGCTTATGCGGCAGGTATAGGAGCAGGAAGGGCAGGAATACTTGAAACTACCTTCAGGGAAGAGACAGAAACAGATTTGTTCGGTGAACAGGCTGTGCTTTGCGGAGGAGTTACCGAGTTGATGAAAGCGGGCTTCGAAACACTTGTAAATGCCGGCTATCAGCCTGAAATTGCCTACTTCGAATGTGTGCATGAAATGAAGCTTATAGTAGATCTCATAAATCAGGGCGGTTTTGCTGAAATGAGATACTCAATCAGTGACACAGCCGAGTATGGCGATTATGTCACAGGTAAGAGAATAATCACTGAGGAAACCAGAAAAGAAATGAAGAAAGTACTTAAGGAAATCCAGGACGGAAAGTTCGCTACAAACTGGGTCACTGAAAACAATGCAGGCGGAAGGGCGAATTTCCTTGCCATGAGAAGGAATGAAGCAGAACATCAGGTGGAAAAAGTAGGCGCAGAACTCAGAAAGATGATGAGCTGGCTGAAGAAATAAACATATAGAGATGGAAAAATTCCATTAAAATTTTATTAATTTTTGTTGTTGAAAAAATCTAATAATACAGCAAGTACGCGAGTGTAGCATATATAAATGGGAAGCTTAATTAAAATAGGTGCATGGATTAGTAGGCGAGAACAGCAAAGTAGCCGGAAAACCTGCACGACGCTGGTTTTAGCTTTACTATGAGCCAGGATGGCGAATGTAAGCGACGGCTAATTTGGCCTGTTATAAGCCTTTACTAATACGAGCATCTATTTTGTAAGCAATCCATTTATATATGTCTGTACGGAAGTACTTGTTGTATAAAGGGTTTTAATAGTGCCAACAACAAGCTGATAAAAATTTACTGATTTTAGACGTTTATGAATGTTAGAATGAAGGGAACTGAGTGTTCCCTGGAAGGAGGGTATTTCTATGGCAAGAAGGATCAGAATATTTGATACCACACTGAGAGACGGAGAGCAGACTCCGGGTGTTAATCTGAATCTCCAGGAGAAAATGGAAATTGCCAAGCAATTGGCCAGACTGGGCGTGGATGTTATCGAGGGAGGCTTTGCCATAGCTTCACCGGGAGATTTTGAATCCATTATGATGCTCTCAAAAAATATAAAGGGAGTTTCGATAGCCAGCCTGTGCCGTGCAACGGAAAAAGATATAGACAGGGCATGGGAAGCCGTACAGTACGCAGAAAGTCCAAGAATCCACACTTTCATAGCAACTTCGGACATACACATGAAATACAAGCTGAAGATGACGGAGGAAGAGGTTTTTGAACGTGCCGTAGCCATGGTGAGGCGTGCAAAAAGCTATTGCTCCGATGTGGAGTTTTCAGCTGAAGATGCCAGCAGAACCCGTGAGGATTTTCTCATAAGGATAGTTGAGGCTGTTATTGCCGCCGGTGCAACTGTAGTAAATATTCCCGATACTGTGGGGTATACCACACCTGTGGAGTTCGGCAGATTGATCAGAAACCTGAGAAACAATGTACCAAACATAGATAAGGCCGATATCAGTGTTCACTGCCATAACGACCTTGGCCTGGCTGTGGCCAATTCACTGGCTGCTGTGGAAAATGGCGCCGTACAGGTAGAATGTACTGTTAACGGTCTTGGTGAAAGAGCCGGCAATGCCGCTGTTGAAGAAATAATAATGGGCATTGACACAAGAAAAGATTACTATGACATAACTCATAAAATAGATACTACACAAATTTACAGAACCAGCAGGCTTGTTTCAAGCCTTACAGGTGTGGGTGTACAGCCAAACAAAGCCATAGTGGGGGCAAATGCTTTTGCCCATGAATCAGGAATACACCAGCATGGAGTTCTTTCAGAAAAATCCACTTATGAGATAATGACTCCCGAGTCGGTGGGTGTGGGTAAAAACAGGATGGTTCTGGGAAAGCTTTCAGGTCATCATGCCTTTGAAGACAGATTGAAGGAAATGGGCTATGTATTGTCTGCCGAGGAAGTCAAGGCTGCCTTTGAGAAATTCAAGGATCTTGCCGACAGAAAGAAAATAGTCACCGACAAGGATATTGAAGCACTGGTGGATGAAAATATTGCTGTGCCCGAAATATTTGTAATCGACAGCTTCCAGATAAACAGCGGGAATAAGATGATATCCACCTCAACTGTCAGCATAAGGAGAGAGAATGAAGTAATAACCGAGGCCGCCACCGGGGATGGTCCTGTGGATGCTGCCTTCAATGCCATAGAACGTGCGACGGATGTTAAGGCCGAACTGGTGCATTACAGCATCAAAGCTGTAACCGAAGGTAAGGATGCCCTGGGAGAGGTGACTGTCAAAATATCCTCTAACAACTCGGTATACATGGGTAAAGGTGTCAGCACGGATATAATTGAAGCAAGTGTTAAAGCCTATCTCAGTGCAATAAACAGATCTATAAGCGAGATCGGTAAGATAAGTGAAGAGGCAATAATTAGCCGGTAGGGGCGCTTGAAGCTGAAGCAGCCCCTAAAAGGGCTGCTTTTTTTAGTATATGGGAATTTATAACTTTTGGAGCAGTGACGAGGCACTTATAATACTGAGTTTGAATGTGTACACCGGAAAATTGATCTGCTGCAGCTTTGAATTATGATGCATGAATTAATGCAAAATGTGAAATGATGCATCCACATATGCAATAACAAATTTGATGCACCTGATAATGCATCAAATTTGTTGAATTTACTGTTTGAATGTGATACTGTTATAGCTGAATATATACTCGAAGTAAGTCCGGGAGGTAGAATATGTATTTTGCTGTTATCGGGGATATAAAAAATTCCCGTAAAATAAAGGATCGCTTTCAGGTGCAGGAACAGCTTGAACAGGTATTGGAAGAAATAAATTCGGAATTTGACAATTATATAGCTGCTAAATTCATCGTGACTCTGGGGGATGAGTTTCAGGGACTCTTGAATTCAACACAGCCCATAATCAGGATAATTGAAAGAATAATGCTTAAAATGTATCCTGTAAAAATCCGATTCGGGATCGGATTTGGTGATATATCGACTAAAATAAACCGGGAAATGGCAATAGGAGCCGACGGGACCGCTTATCACCATGCAAGGCGCATGATAAATGAGATCAAAAAAAGCCATAAAAGCAGGAGGAGCGACCAGACTTCGGTTAAAATCGCCGCCGATGACAATATAAGTATAGTTGCGCTGGCAAACAGCACTTTCAGCCTCTGGTCCCTTATTCAGGGAAAGTGGACTCAGAAGCAGGTAAGACTTATTCTCGAATCTGTCATTTGCGAAGACAACCAGAGAGAGGTTGCCCGCAGGCTTGGAATAGTTCAGTCCACTGTTCAGAGGGGCTTGAAGAGTTCGGGGTATTACAGCTATCTGCATACCAAAAGAGTTTTGGAAGAGGTGCTTTTAAGAGAATGGGGATAGACCTGCAAAGGGGCACCGGATAAATTTTTTGGGAGGGTTGAGTATGGATACAGGTAAGGGCTTTTTACTGATATGGGTGTTGGTAACCCTGCATGTTTTAGGTGACTTTTATCTGCAAACAGAGAAAATAGCACGAAATAAGAAAACAAGTTACCGGGGGGTTGTTGTACATTCCGTACAATATGGCATACCGTTTATACTTGCCCTGGTATTTATCAGGTTTGGTGCTTTGCTGCTGTTGTGTTTGCTGCTTTCGGTGCTGGCCCACTTTATGGTTGACTCTCTGAAGTATTGGACCACCGAAAACAATTTTTTTAAAGGATACCATAAGAGGCCGGCAGTTGTATTTATGGCAGACCAGCTGTTACATATATTTTTATTGTTGTTAATAGCATTACTGTATGTAAAAGTGAGCTGGCAGAGTCCTTTGCTGCACCTGAATAAAATTTGGTCGGACTTGCTGGGAATGGTTAACATTAATCCGGTTAATGCAATTAAGTGGCTGCTGGTGGGCCTGCTGATAATAAAGCCCGCAAATATAACCTTCAATCTGTTCTTTTCGGCCTTTAAGCCGGAGGAGGAGGCGGCAAGGGACGTAAAACAGCAGCGTACCGGGGCAATAATAGGTACTCTTGAACGTATACTTATTGTATTTTTCATCAGTATAAATCAATTTTCTGCACTTGGTTTCATATTAACGGCAAAATCCATTGCCAGATATGATGCCATAGCAAAGGACAGGGCGTTTGCGGAATATTATTTGATTGGAACCCTTGTAAGCGTTGTGTTTTCAGTAGCAGCATATATATTGGTCTTTACGGGACTATAAAGAAAGGAGAAAAGTATGACTAACAAACTGATAATATATGATTCAACCCTGAGGGACGGAGCTCAGGCCCTGGGGATTTCCTTCACCGTGGAGGATAAACTCAAGATAGTAAATAAATTGGATAACCTGGGAGTTCACTATATTGAGGCCGGTAATCCGGGATCAAATCCAAAAGACCTTGAATTTTTCGAAAAAGTGCTGAAGCTTAAATTGGCCAGTTCCAAAATTATAGCCTTTGGTGCTACCAGGAGAGCCAACATCAGTGTCGAAGAGGATGCAAACATACAGTCCCTGCTGAAGGCCGGCACCGAAGCGATAGCTGTATTCGGCAAGTCATGGGATTTTCAGGTCACTGATATTATTAAAACCACGCTGGAAGAAAATTTGAGAATGATATACGATACCATCAAATATTTCAAAAATCACGGAAAGATTGTAGTTTATGACGCCGAACACTTTTTTGACGGGTATAATGCAAATCCCGAATATGCCATGGAAACCTTAAAAGTTGCCAACAGAGCAGGAGCAGATACCATTTGCCTGTGTGATACAAAAGGGGCCGGCCTTCCTTCCCATATAGCCAGAATAACCGGTCTGGTACGCGATGAAGTGGATTGTGCCATAGGGATACATTGCCACAATGACAACGGGATGGCAGTGGCCGGATCGATCGCAGCTGTTGAGGCAGGCGCCGTACAGATACAGGGCACCATCAACGGCTTTGGAGAAAGGTGCGGAAATGCGAATTTGTGTACAATCATTCCAAACCTCCAGCTGATGATGAATTATGAGTGCATCCCTGCAGCAAATATGGAAAAGCTCACACCTACCGCAAGATATGTAAGTGAGGTTGCCAATATAATTCATGACGAAAGAGCGCCTTTCGTTGGAAACTGTGCATTTGCGCATAAAGCCGGCATGCACGCAGATGCTGTCAACAAAAACACCTCGGCGTACGAAATGATCCATCCGGAGGTGGTTGGAAACCAGCGCAATATCCTTATGTCGGAGGTGGCGGGAAGAAGTGCTGTAATGAGCATTATAAACATGGTGGACAGTACGCTGACCAAAGACTCTCCGGAAACCAAAAAAATCATTGAACGGCTTAAAGAGCTTGAGTATGAAGGCTATCAGTATGAGGGCGCCGAAAGCTCCTTTGAGCTGGTGATCCGCAAAATGCTGGGAAAATACAAGACTTTCTTTGAGCTGAAGGAGTTTAAGGTTATTGTAAATGAACCTACCGTGAACAGTGTAAACTCTTCCGCAATGATAAAAATACTTGTGGATGGGCAAACTGAAATAACCGCAGCTGAAGGCGACGGACCGGTAAATGCTCTTGACAAGGCACTTAGAAAAGCTTTGGAGCGTTTTTATCCCAGGATAGCCGAAATGAAACTGACCGACTATAAGGTTAGAGTATTGGATTCCAATTTTGCAACTGCATCCAAGGTCCGTGTTTTGATCGAGACGACTGACGGACAGGATGCCTGGACAACAGTCGGAGTATCCACCGACATAATTGAAGCCAGCTGGCGGGCACTGGTGGATTCGGTGGAACATAAGCTGATGAAGGAAAATTAGAATCAGCCATATGCGGCCGGTTGATTCCTGACTTCTATTATTATTAATTTTGGTATATAATGAGGCTTATGAAGAACAAGGTAATCCAAAGAGTACTATGAGCATCATATGGCCTCATTGAAACGCAGTTTAGGTAAAAATTTTCTATTGAACCTATGCGTAATAATAAAGGTGGCTTTATATAATAGTATTAATAAATAAGTTTAAGGGGATCAAAGAGTTGAAACTATACGGCAGATTAGTCAAGCGGGGAAAATTACTGAAGGAAGCCTGGGTCGTTCCCCAGAACGGGGACGGGGACTTCCATGATCAGCTGGAGGAATGCCTCATAGCGGTTTGCAAGGAACTGGATGTGGAGGTGCCCATCTGGCTGAAGAAAAATACCAGGGAATTCGGGCTCTACAGGAAAACCAGCTTTAACAGCGACCATTTCGGTGAAGCAATAGGCTTTGACAGGCTTGAGATTGTGCTGTATTAAATTTTAACTTTTATCCCATAAATTCAGATACCGGGTAATGAAAGCTGTAAAATTCTTTCAAATGCAAGCTATAAAATGTATTATTAGCAGTTAAAATGCAAATTCTAAACACGCATGGTTTTGAAGCCTATGCGTGTTTTTGCTGTTATGTGGGATATTGTTGATAAAGTTAAAATAAAAACCTGTGCTTTTTCATAAAATCATTTTGACATAACAGCAAATAATTGATATACTTTATAATATAATATTATAAAGTAAACTTTGGAAAGGGGGACTATACATTGTCTTTTCTAATTGGTATCGATCTTGGAACCTCAGGTGTTAAGACTGTATTGTTTGATGAAAGCGGCAAACCTGTAGCAAGTTCCACCGTGGAGTACCCACTTTATCAGCCCAATCTTGGATGGGCAGAACAGGATCCTGAGGAATGGTGGAGGGGTACATGCGAAAGCATAAACAACGTTATGTTAAAAAGCGGCGTTGATAAGCGGGAAGTAAAGGGTGTGGGCTTATCAGGCCAAATGCATGGAGCCGTTCTGCTTGACAAAGACGACAAGGTTCTCAGAAAAGCAATCATCTGGTGCGATCAGAGAAGTGCTGCCGAGTGTGACCAGATCACAGAGCTTATCGGCAAGGAAAGACTGATTGAAATAACAGCTAATCCGGCACTTACAGGGTTTACAGCTTCAAAGATCATGTGGGTCAAAAACAACGAGCCGCAGATTTTTGAAAAGATAGCAAAGATATTACTGCCAAAGGACTATATCAGATTGAGGCTTACCGGTGAATATGCAACAGAGGTTTCAGACGCCAGCGGTATGCAGCTGATGAATATAGCCCAAAGAAAATGGAGTGACGAAGTAGTCGGAAAACTGGGAATATCCACTTCCATGCTGGGCAAGATGTATGAATCACAAGAGGTTACGGGTAAGGTTACAGCTTCCGCAGCTGCCATAACAGGTCTGAATGAAGGAACGATAGTTGTGGGAGGAGCCGGAGACCAGGCTGCCGGTGCGGTTGGAAACGGTATAGTTAAACCGGGAGTAGTATCATCCACAATAGGAACCTCGGGTGTTGTTTTTGCATATACAGACAAACTGACAATTGATCCCCTGGGAAGAGTGCATACTTTCTGTCATGCGGTTCCCAACACATATCATATAATGGGCGTTACGCAGGGAGCCGGTTTGTCCTTGAAGTGGTTCAGGGATACTTTCTGCATGGAGGAGCTCATGACTGCGGAATTATCCGATATTGATGTCTACAAGCTTCTGGATGCGGAGGCTGAAACAATCAAGCCATGCAGTGACGGACTTATATATTTACCGTACCTGATGGGAGAAAGAACTCCGCACCTTGATCCAAATGCAAGAGGAGTTTTCTTCGGATTGACCGCCAAACACACAAAACCTCATTTTGTACGTGCCATTATGGAAGGCGTAACATACAGCCTGAAGGACTGTCTGGAAATTATCAAAGACATGGGAGTCAGCGTATCCGAAGTTAGGGCATCGGGCGGCGGCGGAAAGAGCGGCATCTGGAGACAGATGCAGGCTGATGTATTTGGTACAGGCATCAACAGGATAAAATCAGACGAAGGTCCGGCTCTTGGAGTTGCAATACTTGCCGGTGTCGGCGCCGGGGTGTACAGCAGTGTGCCCGAGGCATGCGAAGCGATTATCCAGGTAAAGGATACACTTGCTCCCATCGAGGCAAATATTAACAGGTACAATGATTTCTACAAGTTATATACAAAGCTGTACAAATCCATGAAGGAAGACTTTACCCAGCTTAATAACATTCTTAAATAAACTTTGAAGCAGCAGCTGCAGGAATTGCATGATTTTTACATTATAAACTGAGTTTACAAAGTCTGAAAATAAGTTGATCATTTAAATTTTATTAATACAGTGGGAGGGGGGAGGAATATGAAGTTGGGTAAAACAGGCAACAATAAGTTTTTGAAGCAATTTAATGAAACTTCCCTGCTGGAATTGATAAGGCTCAACAAACAGATATCAAAAGCTGATTTGGCTCAACTTACAGGTCTGTCTCCCACCGCATGCGGAGTTATTGTTTCAAACCTGCTGGAAAAAGGCTATATCCGTGAAGCCGGTATCGGAATATCAAAAGGCGGGAGAAGGCCCAACTTATATGAACTCAATCCAAAAAGCTATTATTCCATAGGAGTTGATATAGATGTTGACTATATCAGATTTATCCTCATGGATATAACCGGAAATGTTGAGTACAGGGATATGATCTCCAGTAGATTCGACCAGTCGGTATCGGAGTCAATAGCGTTTATTGAGAAAAAAGTACGGCAGATTATAGAACGGAATGCTATCAGGGAAGACAGATTACTGGGTGTTGGCGTGTCGGTGCCGGGTATGGTTGACAATGTAACCCACGAAGTAATTTTCGCACCTAATCTGGGGTGGGAGAGAGTCGATCTGGAGAGCATGATGTCGGGCATGGGCAATTTCCCCATATATGTGGACAATGAGGCCATATGTTCGGCCATAAGTGAAAATTGGATAGGCTGCTGTACCGAACAAAGAGATTTTGTATGTATAAACATGAAATCCGGTATTGGCTCCAGCATATTCGCAGACGGCAATCTCTACAGGGGCTGCAGCGGAAGTGCCGGAGAAATCGGTCACATAATGGTGGATCACAACGGACCCAAATGTGCCTGCGGAAACTATGGCTGCCTGGAAACCCTGGTTTCCTCAAGATCGATGGTTGAGAAGGCGCAAAAACTTGTGAGACAGGGACTTATAGCCGATTTCTCGGATGAGTTGGATATAAACTCCATAAATTCAATTGATTTTATCATTGACGCCGTAAAGGCAGGTAACGAATCCGCAAGAGTCATTCTGGTGGAAGCTGCCGGATACCTGGGTCTTGCGGTAGCAAATTTAATAAATACCATCAACCCTTCCAGGATAGTGCTTGGGAAGGAATTGGTGAAATTTTCAGAGGATATTTTGGAGCATATGCGAAACATTGCACTGGCAAAGGCACTGAAATATCCGGCATCAAGGGTTGAGATACTCGCGTCGGAATTGGGAGAGGATTCCTCGGCACTTGGAGCTGCAATCGTACCATTGAAAAAGCTCTTTGGCCACAGGCTGTAGGAGCATAAATATAAACATAATTAATTTACTATTTAGCAGCGTGCAAAGCACGCAGATGGAGGGTATTATGTCGGAAATTTTCAGCGGAATTTCAAAAATCAAGTATGAAGGCGGTGGATCGGATAATCCATTGGCATTCAAGTACTATAATCCCGATGCGGTTATAGGCGGAAAGACAATGAAGGAGCATTTAAGATTTGCAGTAGCTTACTGGCATACTTTTGCAGCTGCCGGAGCAGATATGTTCGGTGCAGGTTCTTACGAAAGACCATGGAACACAATGTCTGCCATGGACGGCGCAAAATTCAAGGTTGAAGCAAACTTCGAGTTTGCCGAAAAAATAGGAGTTCCATTCTTCTGCTTCCACGACAGGGATATTGCACCCGAAGGAGATACTCTTGCCGAAACAAACAAGAACCTGGACGTGATCGTTTCTGCCATAAAGGACAGAATGAAATCCAGCGATGTAAAACTTCTTTGGGGAACAACAAATGCATTTGGAAATCCAAGATTCATGCATGGTGCATCAACTTCACCAAATGCCGATATCTTTGCATTTGCTGCAGCCCAGGTTAAGAAGGCCATGGAAATCACAAAGGAATTGGGCGGAGAAAACTATGTATTCTGGGGTGGCAGAGAAGGTTATGAGACACTTTTGAATACAGATATGAAGCTTGAGCTGGATAACCTGGCAAGATTCCTGAAGATGGCTGTTGATTATGCCAGGGAAATAGGCTTCAACGGACAGTTCCTTATCGAACCCAAGCCGAAGGAACCGACAAAACACCAGTATGACTTTGATGCAGGTACAGTTATAGGCTTCCTGAAGACATACGGTTTGGATCCATACTTCAAGCTCAACATTGAAGCAAACCATGCGACTTTGGCAGGACATACCTTCCAGCACGAGCTGGCAGTCTGCAGAATCAACAATATGCTGGGAAGCATTGATGCTAACCAGGGTGATGTATTGCTGGGCTGGGATACCGACCAATTCCCGACCAACCTTTATGATGCTGCTCTTGCAATGTATGAAGTATTGAAGGCAGGCGGTCTGGGCAAGGGCGGTTTGAACTTCGACTCAAAAGTCAGAAGAGGATCATTTGAACCGGCTGACCTGTTCTATGGACATATTGCAGGTATGGATACCTTTGCAAAGGGTCTTATCATAGCTGACAAGATGGTGACTGACGGCAAGTTCGATGCATTTATCGCCGACAGATATTCAAGCTACACAACCGGAATCGGTAAAGATATAGTTGACGGAAAAGTAGGCTTCAAAGAATTGGAAAAGCACGCACTTGGCGTTAAGATCCAAAACAAGTCGGGCCGTCAGGAAATGCTGGAATCCTTGTTGAACCAGTATATCTGTGAAACAAAATAATTGCTACTGATACAAAAAACCCTGCGCTCTTTCAAAGCGCAGGGTTTTTTATATCCTTAGTTACCATTATTTTTATTTGCATGGGGTATTGAATTTTTATTATATGCGTGTATAATATAACATATGTTACTATTAACATATGTTAATGAGATAGGGAGTGTCAAAAATGTCAATAAAACATGCAATTTTGGGAGTATTAAGCTGGAAGCCGACAACAGGGTACGATTTAAAAAAGTTTTTTGAGAATTCGGCTGCAATGTATTGGTCGGGGAATAATAACCAGATCTATAAGGCTTTGGTACAGCTGCTGGAGGAAGGCCTGGTAACTAATGAAATTCAGCATCAGGACAAAGCGCCCACAAAGAAAATTTATTCAATAACCGGGAAAGGGCTGAATGAACTGAAGCAATGGGTTCTATCGGCATCGGATGCTCCCGAGTTCAGAAAAACCTTTTTAGTTCAGCTTTCCTGGGCCGATTTACTCACAGAGGAAGAGTTGTTGGCGGTTTTGGCAAATTATGAGAGTGAAGTAAAAATACAATTGCTGATTCATGAGGAAAATAACAGACGCGGCAGGGAGTATCCCTCACGAAGCTCAAGAGAAGTGCTCTTATGGGATATGATTTCGGAGAATATTATTTCCTCATATAAAAACGAACTGAATTGGATTGAAAATTTGCGGCAGCAGCTTTATAAAAAAGGACTATTTGAGGAGTGAATTGAATGGATTATAAAATAATAGAAAAAGGAACAAAAAAATATATTGAGGTAATATCGGCCGATAATCCTCTGAATAATGAGCAGGACGCACTTGATCTCATTTCCCTGAGCTGGGAAAATGAGATACGGCAGCAAATGCTTCATGGAGAAGTGCTGTCGGAGGAGTTTTTTAATCTTAAGACCGGTGTTGCCGGGAAAATGCTGCAAAAGTTTATAAATTACGGTATCAGGGTGGCGGCCATAATACCCGCAAAGGTAGCAAACACAGGAAGGTTCCGGGAGATGGTGCTGGAGACCAATAAGGGAAATGCCTTTAGAGTGTTTGCCACTCGCGAAGATGCCGAGAACTGGCTTATAAACAGTTAAGCTCCGGGCTTTGGAGGGAGCGCACTGGGGTTTAAAGTTTTATATTATTTGAACTCCAGGATACTGCTCTGATCCTTCAGATTTTTTTGCCTTGGGAAATAGCTGGGTTCTCCGACGGGAATCACACTTAAAAGTTTTAAATCCTCCCGTACCCCAAGAATTTCCCTTATTTTGTCCTCTGCGATGACGGGGTCGTTCATCCAGCAGGCACCATAGCCTTTCTCGGCCACTGCCAGCAGTAGATTCTGGATTGCCGCACCTATTGAAAGGACGTCATAATACCCAAGTTTATCAATCATCCCGCGGTAATCATAACCCTTTTCAAAAAAAGCCCGGACAGCTTTTTCATCATAGAATTTTGTTTTGTCCATGAAAACAAAAATTACAAGAGGGGCATTCCTGAAAAAGCTGACGGCTTTTTCCCTGGAGTTGAGAAATTCGGGTGTTGCTTCGGAATAGCCTTCGCCATAAAAATTCCGTGCAGACTCTGCCGCACCGTCGGCTAATTTATTTATCAAGTCCCCGTCATCCACTGCTACAAAATACCAGCATTGGCTGTCACAGCCGCTGGGAGCATGTGCGGCGCAGGAGATAAAATATTCCACTGCCTCCCTTGGGACCGGTTTATCTGAAAACTTTCGTATGCTTCTCCTGCTTTGGGCCAATTCTAAAAAATTATTTTCCATAAGGATCTCCTGTATGATTTATTTGGTTTAATGAGTATATGAGTATATACTGGTTATATATTTATTACATTCCAATATATTATAACAAAATTAACATTCCGGACGAGTATATTACAAATTTAAATTAATTTGTTAAGAAATAATTAAAGAATTCATAATTTGTATTTAAGATTAATCTGTTATTATGCTTGTAGAGATAGTTATGGAGGCTGCCATGAGTGAGATTAAAGGACTTCTTTATACAACCGATTTAAATACGCTTTTGCTTTTTAACAAATCAATAAAATGCAGGTTGCTGGATCGGCTTATGCCTCTGCTTACACAATTGGGAAGTGCCTTGTTTACAATTTCCAGCTGTCTTCTGATTATCTTCATTGGAAAAGGGGAAACGAGGGGGATAGGTTTTAAAGCGCTGGTATCCCTGGCTGTAAGCCACTTAATTGTGCATCTCCTGAAAAACAGGATATGCAGATTAAGACCCATTGATGTATTACCAAACCTGAACACCTTTAATGTGGCAATTGACTATTACTCCTTTCCGTCAGGACACACAACGGCAGTTTTTGCAATTGCGACTACACTGGCTTTTAACGCACCACTTCTTGCTTTTGTAGGTTTTCCGGTGGCATTTATCGTCGGGATAACCAGATTGTATCTGGGAGTGCACTATCCCTCGGATGTTCTGGCAGGAATGGCTCTGGCAACCTTTACCACAGCAGCAATACAATTTATCTCAAATCTGCTTTAAAAGTACAAAAATATATTAACACAGGGGGTAGCCGGTATGGAATTTATAAAATACATTGACTTCAGCGCAAACACTTTTTTTATAGCGGCCATTACTATTATACTGACGGTTTTGGCATATTTTTTCATTGTATCTGTATTCGGCTGGAGAAAGAGGCCGGAGAAGCATGAAGTATCCCACCCGGATAAAAATTACGCAATTATTGTTGCCGCACACAATGAACAGTCCGTTATTGGCAATACCATCAGAAGCATAAAAGCCATGGATTACCCGGCAGAAAAATACGGGGTGTTTGTAATAGCAGACAACTGCACCGATGATACGGCCAATATTGCAAGAGCCTGCGGAGCAGTGGTGTTTGAAAGGCAGGACACATCCAATAAAGGAAAAGGCCATGCCTTAAAATGGATGTTTGATAAATTATTCGGTTCTGATTTTGAATTTGATGCCGTATGCATACTCGATGCCGATAATCTGGTATCAAAAGACTTCCTGCTGCAGATCGATAAAAAGATGCAAAAGGGTTATCAGGTGGTCCAGGGCTATAGAGATATGAAAAACCCATGGGATTCGTGGATCACCTCCTCCTATTCCATAACCTATTGGCTGGCCAACAGGCTGTGCCAGCTGCCCAGGCAGTACCTTGGAATGAATTGTACACTGACGGGCAGCGGATATGCAGTGAGTGTTGACACACTCAGGAAAATCGGGTGGGAAATAGAAACCCTGACTGAAGATGTGGAGTTCTATTTTCAGCTCTGTCTGAATGACGTTAAAATAGGCTGGGCCCATGATGCGGTAATATTTGACGAACAGCCCGTTACGCTGTCACAGTCCTGGAGACAGCGCACCCGGTGGATGCAGGGCCATTTCAGCTGTGTCTTTCTGTATGGCAGACGGGTATTTGGCAAGCTGCTCAGAGACAGGAGCCTGCAGTCCTTTGATACGGTGGTCATGCTGTTCTATCCGTTTTTATATGTAATGGGCAGTTTCTTGATGGCATTTCAGGCAATGAAAACAATCATACTACAGATAGATGACACAAATTTGAAAGCTTTATTGCTTTTTGCAGCAATGTCCATAATTACCTTTGTGGTACAGAATGTTTTTTCAGTAACGGTTCTTGTGAATGAGAACAAAGGCAGTAAAAACCTGATAATGGGTCTGGTGGTACTTCCGATTTTTAATTTCACCTGGGTTCCCATTATGATTCAGGGGTACTTTTCCAGGAAAAATAAGAACTGGGCACATATAGCTCACACTTCTGCCGCCCAGCTGTAGCTTGAAATACACAAATCCGGCCAAGAGTGTTTGTACAATATGCACAAAATGGATTTATGCTTTTAGTGAAATATATACATTTGATACAAATAGACTTCATGTTACTATATTTATGTAACCGGTTGCACAAAGGATAAAATGTTTTGCAGCCAATTTTTTTTACTTGTTGTGCAACCGGTAGCGCAAATTAATTTTATCGAGAGAAGGAAATTGACCATGTCAAATATGCTGACCTTTACATACAGGGAGGGTTAAATGAATAATATACCTAAGAAAATGACAATAAAAGAAATTGCAGAGATTGCCGGGGTATCAAAATCCACAGTGTCCAGAGCTATAGACGGTAATCCCAGGATAAGCGAGGAAACGAGAAGCAAGATTTTTGACATTATACAAAAGTACGGTTATACACCCAATACGGCAGCACGGAATCTGGCAAGAAACAAGACAAACGCCATAGGTATTGTAATGCCTCACGGAGAATCGGGAATTTATGCGGCAACATTTTTTCAGGAGGCGTTGAAGGGTATCTGTAATACTGTTTCAAACAATAATTATGATGTTTTGATAACAGCAGGAAATCCTACCGAGCCTGAGGCAATCAAAAGGCTTATCAGTACCTCCCGGGTTGACGGAATAATTTTACTTAGATCAAAGCTCAGGGATACAAATATAGAATTGATGCTCAGGACTGGGTTTCCATTTGTACTTATAGGAAGCTGTAAGGAGTATGGCAATATTTACAGTATCGATAATGACAATATCAGTGCAGCCTCGGCACTGACTGAGCATATCCTGCAAAGGGGCAAAAGGAAAATTGCTTTTATCGGGGGTGTCGAAGGTTCAATAGTCACTGTGAACCGTCTGGAAGGATATAAAAATAAATTAACGGAATATGGTCTCCCGGTAAGAGATGAATATATATATGTGCACGAGTTCTCTGAAAAACATGGCTATGAATCCATGAAGAAACTTATGAGCCTGCCGGACAGACCTGATGGAGTCATAACCGTAGACGATACCATGTGCATGGGAGCGATGAAGTACCTTGAAGAAATCAATGCCTGCGTGCCCGGGGATATGGCAGTAGCCTGCTTTAATGACAGTGCCTACACAAGATTTTCAAGACCGTCAATAACAACTGTGACGGTGGATTCCTATCAGCTCGGATCTTCGGCGGCTGAAATGCTTATTGATGTGCTGAACAATAAGCGGGTTGACCTGGGATGCAGGTATATAGACTATAAAATTCTTGAAAGAGAATCCACATCGGGTATTTAATGGGTTAGACTGCAGATGGCTCATTATTATAAACAAAAAAGTTTAGGGAGGAATAAATATTATGAAGTCTAAAAAGATTTTAGGTTTTGCAGTAGCTTTTACAATGCTGGCCGGTACTTTTACCGGCTGCGGATCAAGCTCTTCTCCGGCAGATTCCGGCACGGCTGCCGAAAGCACAACGGCAGCTGTTTCTTCGGGGGCCGCAGCCGGCAGCGGCAGCCAGACAAAAGGCGGAGAGATATATTATTTGAACTTTAAACCTGAAATTGCTGAAGTATACAATGAAATATCAAAGGTTTACGAGCAGGAAACAGGAGTGAAGCTGAAGGTTGTTACGGCAGCGTCGGGTACCTATGAACAGACTTTAAAATCAGAAATGGAAAAATCGGACGCACCTACTCTTTTCCAGATCAACGGACCAAGAGGTTATGCCAACTGGAAAGACTATTGTGCGGATTTAAAGGATTCCGAACTCTATAAGCACCTGACCGACAAAAATCTGGCGGTAACGGTAAACGGCGGAGTTTACGGTATTCCATATGTTGTTGAAGGTTACGGAATAATATATAACAATGCAATAATGAACAAGTACTTCGCTTTGGCAAACAAAGCAACAGATGTGAAAAGTATGGATGAAATCAACAGCTTTGCAAAATTGAAGGCGGTTGTTGAAGACATGACAAAGAACAGAGAAGCACTGGGGATCAAGGGAGTATTTGCAAGTACTTCCCTGAAGCCGGGTGAAGACTGGCGCTGGCAGACCCACCTTGCAAACGTACCCATATTCTATGAATTCAAGAACAATAATGTGGATCTCACAGGTGATGCGACAAAAACCATTACTTTCCAATATGCTGACAATTATAAGAATATTTTTGATCTCTATTTGAACAATTCAACAGTACAACCCAAGATCCTTGGAACCAAACAGGTTGCAGACTCAATGGCTGAATTTGCTCTCGGCCAGGCTGCAATGGTACAGAACGGCAACTGGGCCTGGAGCCAGATCAGCAGTGTAGAGGGAAATGTGGTCAAGGCGGAGGACATCAAGTTCATGCCAATATACACAGGTGCTGCAGGTGAAGAAACCCAGGGTCTCTGTTCAGGAACCGAAAACTTCTTCTCAATCAATCAGAAGGCTGCCCCTGAAAAGCAGAAGCTTGCTTTGGATTTCATTTACTGGCTCTATTCAAGTGATAAGGGTAAGGATTTTGTAACCAACAAACTGGGCTTTATCGCTCCGTTTGATACCTTCGGTGAAAATGAAAAGCCAAAGGATCCCTTAGCACAGGAAGTTCTGAACTGGATGGGCAAGCAGGGGACGACAAACGTAGCCTGGAACTTTACGGTATTCCCCAACCAGACTTTCAAGGATAACTTTGGTGCGGCACTGCTCCAGTACGCACAGGGCAAGAAGAACTGGGAGGATGTTAAGACACAGGTTGTAAACGATTGGAAAACAGAAAGCTCCAAATAATCATTTGTAATTATGGTAAAAAATGCTGCCCCCGAATGGGCGGGCAGCATTCTTTTATCGTGCGAAGCAAATTTTCTGCTCAAAAGGATCAGCAGCGGTTTAGGAGGGTTATATGGAAAGAAACTTAAAAAAATATTTTGCCCTGTTTGCATTGCCTACATTAACTGCCTTTACAATAGTATTTTTTATTCCCTTCATAATGGGGGTATATCTCTCCTTTACTGAGTTTACTACCATTTCCAACGCCAGATGGGTGGGATTTTCAAACTATATAAAGGCATTTGAAGACGGGTCAAATTTTCTGGGAGCCTTGATCTTCACATCAAAATTTGCAGTTGTGGCAGTTATCACAATCAACGTATTTGCATTTTCAATTGCCATGCTTCTCACAAAAAGACTGAGGGGAACAAATCTCTTCAGAACGGTATTTTTTATGCCCAATCTCATTGGAGGCATCGTTCTGGGGTATATATGGCAGCTGATCATTAACGGTATTTTGATCAATACCCTGGGAGTTGATATCACCTTTGATGCCAAATACGGCTTCTGGGGATTGATTGTATTAACAAACTGGCAGCTTATCGGGTATATGATGATCATATATATCGCAGGAATACAAAACATTCCGGAGGAACTCACCGAGGCGGCAAAAATAGACGGAGCCTCTCGGTTCCAGACTTTATTCCGCATAACCATACCCCTGGTGATGCCTTCAATAACAATATGCACCTTCCTCACTCTTACAAATTCCTTTAAAATGTTCGATCAGAACCTTGCGCTGACTGCCGGCGCTCCCGCAGATTCAACAACCATGCTGGCCCTGGACATATACAAAACATTTTATGGACGTGTGGGATATGAGGGAGTAGGCCAGGCTAAGGCGGTTATATTCTTCGTAATGATTGCAGTACTGGCATTTATCCAGCTCTATCTTACCCGGAATAAGGAGGTGGAGAACTAATGAACAATAGAGAAAGAATATCGGACACTGTAAAGGTTATATTCCTGACTGTCCTTGCAGCAGTATTTCTGGCTCCCATATTGATTGTTCTGATGAACTCCTTTAAGGGACAGTTCTTTATTTCGGATCAGCCCTTCCAGCTGCCCAACTCTGAAACCTGGGCAGGATTGAACAATTATATAAACGGTATGGTTAAAATAGGATTTCTGAAGGCTTTCTATTACTCCTTTATCATAACCGTACCATCAGTTCTTACACTGGTGCTGTTCACGTCTATGACAGCCTGGTATATAACCAGGGTCAAGGGAAAGGTTTCCCAGGCCATCTTTTATATAATTGTGGCCAGTATGATAGTTCCTTTTCAGATGGTTATGTTCACCATGTCAAAAATGGCCAATATACTGAGTCTTGATAATCCTCTGGGCATTATCATTATATACTGGGGTTTCGGTGCAGGGCTCTCGGTATTCATGTTTGCAGGCTTTGTAAAAAGCATACCTCTGGAAATCGAGGAATCTGCGACAATAGACGGATGCAACCCTGTGCAGCTTTTTTTCAGTATAGTTTTCCCCGTATTAAAGCCCATTTCAATAACAGTTTCCATATTGAATGCCATGTGGATATGGAATGATTACCTGCTGCCTTACCTGGTAATAGGCAATAACTACAGAACCATTCCGATTGCGGTGCAGTACCTTCAGGGTGGTTATGGATCAAGGGATATGGGCGCATTGATGGCCATGCTCATACTGGCTATAGTCCCAATTATCATTTTTTATATGCTCTGTCAGAAGCACATTATAAAAGGTGTTGTGGCCGGAGCGGTAAAAGGGTAACACCTTACGCGAAAAATATTACGGGAGAGTTGAAACAATTATGTTTAAGAGGCTGTTTGGGATTAATGAATGGAAAATTATAGAAGATGATATTCATATACAGGATATGAGGCTCTCTGAAAGCATTATGTCCATTGGAAACGGATATATGGGGATGAGAGGAAACTTCGAGGAGAAATATTCGGGTGATATGCACTTAGGGACTTATATTGGAGGAGTGTGGTTTCCGGACAAAACCCGTGTAGGCTGGTGGAAGAACGGTTATCCCGAATATTTCGGAAAAGTGATCAACTCGGCAAATTTCACCGGTATAGATGTACGGATCAATGATTTTGAAATTGATCTGGCAAAAAATGAGGTTCTGGAGTTTTATAGAGAGCTTGACATGAAGAGCGCCGTTTTGTACAGATGTTTTATTGTAAATACTCCCTATGGACGCGTAAAAGTGGGGACCGAAAGATTTTTAAGTATAAATCAATCGGAATTATGCGCAATAAAATACATGGTTTGCAGTCTGGACAACGATGCAGCCGTAACGCTGACTCCGTATATGAACGGAGATGTACACAATGAGGATTCCAACTATCAGGAGAAATTCTGGGAAGAGGTATCGAGAAGTTCAAAGCCCCTGGAAGCAAGTCTGATAATGAGAACAAAGGAAAACCCCTTCGGAGCACCCAGATTCACCTCCTGCACCAGTATGAGAATAATGCCGTACGGAGCGGTGCAGGCATGTCATTCCAGGCAGTCCAATAATTTTGTGGCCTCAAAAATTGTTTTTGAAGCTAAAAAAGGACAATGGGCAGGCATTGATAAGTTTGTAGCGCTTACCACCACAAGAAGGCTTAAAGAGGCGGAGCTTGAGAACAGGGCGGCAGAGCTGGCCGCGGGGGCTGCCCTGGCCGGCTATGACCGGCTGAAACAGAAGCATTGTGAGGCATGGAACACCAGGTGGGATAAGGCTGATGTGGAGATAGTAGGGGATACCGAGGCCCAGCAGGGAATCCGCTTTAATATATTCCAGCTGTTTTCAACCTACTATGGAGAGGACTGCACTTTGAACTTCGGGCCCAAGGGTTTCACCGGCGAAAAGTACGGAGGAGCCACTTACTGGGATACCGAAGCCTTTGTTTTCCCAATGTATCTGGCCATAGCAGCAGAAGAGGTTACAAGAAATTTATTGATATACAGGCACAGCCAGCTGGAGGGAGCATTTGAAAATGCCAGAAGGATCGGTATGAGGGGCGCGCTCTATCCAATGGTAACCTTCACGGGAGTTGAGTGCCATAACGAATGGGAGATCACCTTCGAGGAAATTCACAGAAATGCTGCCATAGCTTTTGCCATATTCCAATATGTGAGCTACACCGGGGACAAAAGCTATATAGCACAGTATGGCATAGATGTTTTACTGGAAATATCGAGATTCTGGGCCAGCCGTGTTCATTACAGCCAACGAAGGAAAATGTACATGATACATGGGGTTACAGGGCCCAATGAGTATGAGAACAATGTAAGCAACAACTGGTATACGAACCGCATGGCTGCCTGGTGTCTGGAGTACACACTGGATTGCATTGCATATCTCAGAGAAATAAATGAAACCGAAAAACTGGAGGAACACTCCCTGACCCTGTCTGAAGAGGAAAATTGGAGAGAAATAGCCCGAAATATGTATCTTCCCTATGATGATGAGCTGGAGGTTTTTGTTCAGCACGATACCTTCCTGGATAAGGAGCTCAGGCCTGCAGTTGAAATACCTGCCGAAGAAAGACCTATCAACCAGCACTGGTCCTGGGACAGGATTCTGCGCTCCTGTTATATCAAGCAGGCGGATGTACTTCAGGGACTGTATTTTCTGGGACATTTGTATGACCGTGAGACCAAAAAGAAGAACTTTATGTTCTACGAGCCTATGACTGTTCACGAGTCAAGCCTTTCACCCTGCGTCCACTCTATAATTGCCGCCGAGCTGGGTATTGAGGATAAAGCGGTTGAAATGTACAGGAGAACTGCAAGGCTTGACCTTGACAACTATAATAACGACACTGAGGACGGTCTGCATATAACTTCCATGGGAGGAAGCTGGCTAGCCATTGTACAGGGTTTTGCAGGCATGAGGACTGCCGGGGGAAAGCTGGAATTTAATCCGTTCCTGCCCGAGGGCTGGGAGAGCTATTCCTTCAAGGTCAACTACAGGGGCAGAAGGCTGAAGATATGCGTTGGAAGCGGAAAAACTGCAATAACACTGGAACAGGGTGAACCTCTCAATATAACTTTAAAGGGTGAGGAACTCCTGCTGAAGGAGGAGATAAAATGTGTAATATAGAAGCGTATATTTTTGATCTTGACGGTGTTGTAGTGGATACGGCCAAATACCATTATCTTGCCTGGAAGCGGCTTGCGGCCGAGTTTGAATACCATTTTACCCAGGAGGACAATGAGCAGTTCAAGGGTGTTAGCCGTATGGACTGTTTGAATATCCTATCAAAAATGATAGGCAGGTCTTTTGAGGAAAGGGAAAAGATTGAACTGGCCGACAGGAAAAATGACTGGTATATAGAGTACATTAAAAATATGGGGAAGGATGAAGTGCTGCCGGGATTTGTTGAATTTATCACTGAAATCCGCAAAGCCGGCGGAAAAACGGCTTTGGCTTCTGCCAGCAAAAACGCGGCACTGGTTCTGGAGAGGCTGGAGCTTGGCCGGTATTTTCATGCGGTTGTTGACGGCAATGCCGTGAATAAATCCAAACCCGATCCGCAGGTGTTTTTACTGGCGGCTGACCGGTTGGGAGTTGCAAAGGAAAAGTGCCTGGTCTTTGAAGATGCCCAGGCCGGTATAGATGCTGCCAAACATGCGCGTATGTATACCGTGGGAATAGGCCGGCAGGAAAATCCTCTGCGGGGTGCCGACATTATGAAGCCCGGATTTGAAGGACTTAGTCCGGAACAGCTGTTGGGTGAGCTGGATTTTCCTGATACGCCAGAGGTATGTAACGTCTAAATCCACACACTTGCCGGCGGTTAAATTTCATGCATAATAAGGAGAGTTTTATGCTAAAAGAGGCGGTTTATCACAAGATATGTTCCGACTATGCCTATGCCCTGTCAAGGGAGGAGCTGCTCATCAAAATAAGGACGAAAAAGAATGATGCGGAAAAGATAAATCTGATTTACCTGGATAAGTACAAGTACCCCACAAATAAAGAAACTTTTACGATAGTAATGAAAAAGATGGCATCAGATAATTTATTTGATTACTATGAAGCTGTCATAAAGCACAATTTTATAAGTGTCAACTATTTCTTTGAGTTCATTGATGGAAAGGAGACCCTATATTACGCAAATTATCTGTTTTCAGCCGAACAACCTGAGGACGGGCAGGAGTTCTTCAATTTTCCGGTAATGGACGAGAAGGATATATTCCTTGTTCCTGAGTGGGCAGGAGAAGCGGTTATATATCAGATATTCCCTGAAAGATTTCACAATGGAGATACCTCCAATGATCCCGCTGAGGTAAAACCGTGGGACTCTGAAGTGGACCGCCAAATTATGCTGGGGGGAGATCTGCAGGGCATCATTGACAAGCTGGACTATATTGAAGATCTGGGGATAAATGCTATCTACATGACTCCTGTTTTTAAAGCAGGTTCCAACCATAAGTATGATACCTACGATTATTTTCAGATAGATCCCCAGTTCGGTTCTCTCGAAACTCTGAAGGAACTCGTTGACAAGGCCCATAAAAGAAATATAAGAGTCATTCTGGATGCCGTATTCAACCATTCGGGTGTGGAGTTCCCACCTTTCAGGGATGTAGTGGATAATGGAGAAAATTCAGAGTACAGGGATTGGTTTCACATCAGAAAATTTCCTGTTAAAATAAAGGAGGAGCCTGATTACGGTACATTTGCATATGGCGGGCATATGCCCAAGCTGATGACTGGAAATGAAGCTGTAAAAAAGTATCTCATTGATGTGGCAACCTATTGGATCAAGGAAGCCGATATTGACGGCTGGCGTCTGGATGTAGCAGATGAAGCGGGCCACCACTTCTGGAGGGAGTTCAGGAAAGCTGTAAAGGCGGTTAAGCCTGATGCTTTAATAGCAGGTGAAGTCTGGTATGAGTCAAGTGCATGGCTTCAGGGAGACCAATTTGACTCTGTAATGAACTATGTATTTACCGATGCGGTTAAGAATTTTGTAGCACTTGAGAAAATAAATGCCAAAGAATTCGGTGAACGCATAGAAAGTATCAGAGGCTTATACAAGCTGCCGGCTTACAATGCGCTTTGGAATCTCATAGGCAGCCATGATACGGCAAGATTCCTGACCCTTTCACAGGGAGATGTGAGGAAATTGCGGCTGGCAGCCTTTATCCAGTTTACTTTTACAGGTATACCTATGATATATTACGGAGATGAAATAGGCATGACGGGGGGAAGTGATCCTGAGTGCCGGAAGGGTATGATTTGGGATACCGGTAAACAAAATACGGAATTAAAGGAATATTACAAAAAATTAATATCAATAAGAAAAGATAATAAAGAACTTACTCATGGGAATTTTAAAACGGTGCTTGCCGACGAAGCAAGAAATATTTATGGCTTCAGGCGGTCATTCAAACAGAAGTGTATGGAAGGATATATAAATAATATGGACGCAGATCAGTGGGTACTGATAGAGGTTTCGAAGAGTGCTGCCGATTTGCTCACCGGTAAGGTATACAAGCCCGTAAGAGGCCGGATCAAGGTTCATATCCCGGCAAAAGCAGGAGTAATAATAAAAGTTTAGCCCTTTTTTCAAATAAGTGCACCCGGATATTTGTCACTATATCAAAATAGTAATAATGTTTGTGGTGCACTTTTTATAGAAATTTTCTTAAAAGGGGAGGAGAGCATGTATCGGGTACTGATTGTGGATGATGATAAACTGGCCCGCCGGGGGATTATATCAATGATGCCCTGGGATAAGTATCAGATGTCAGTGGTTGGCGAGGCACAAAACGGGGAACAGGCATTGGAGTTTCTGACTGAAAATGTTGTTGATGTAGTATTTGCAGATATAGATATGCCTGCAATGGATGGCATAACCTTAATGAAAAAATGCAGCCAGCTGTACCCTGAGCTGCTTTTTGTAGTATTGACCTTTTATGAGGACTTCCATTATGTACAGTCTGCATTGAGAATGGGTGCCATTGACTATATTTCTAAATTACAGATGGAAGCTGTAGATTGTGATCAACTGTTGGAGCAGATAAGTAAAAAGATTGAAAACAGCATTGCAAAACACAGCGGAACCCACGAGGCCGGGCAAGCGGCAGAGGAACAAAATAAATCGGCGGGACAGACGGTGCCGGTACATCATGAAAGGGAATGGCAGCTCCTGGTTAAAAGCTGGAAGGAAATGTACTGGTTATATGATGATACGGTGTTTGAACAGCTGTGCCGCAAGACAATGGAAATCGGGACTTCGGTGAGGAGAATAGAGCATGCACTGCTGCCATTGGCCCGCCAGGCTGAAGAAAGCGCAGGGATGGCTGAAAAGGATATCCTGGAATATTATAAACCCCAGGACTTCCTCCAATGGCTGAAAAGCTTGCGTGAGGGGTTATATCAGATGGCAGCCCGGGAAACCAAGCTGGAAAGGATACCTGTTTGTATAATGAAGTCTGTCATGTATGTGAAGGAACACCTGGGAGAGCAGCTGCATGCCGAGGAAACCGCCCTGCAAATAAATCTCAGTCGCAGCTATTTTTCGGTTAACTTTAAAAAGTATGTGGGGATATCCTTTAAGGAATTCGTGCGCCAAGAGAGGGTCAAGGCTGCCAAAAAGCTGCTTTCAGGGCAGAAGGTCCTGGTGGCTGATATTGCACCGGCGGTTGGGTATGAAGACGTGAATTACTTTATACGTGTGTTTTTTGAACTGACAGGTATGACTCCCGGTGAATACAAAAAGTTAAATTGTAAAAGCGGAAAAGCATAAACATTGTTCTTTACCTTATCCAGGGAAATGTTTTTAAAATAGAAAACAAAACCTATATTCCGCCCTGTTTCCATAGGATAAATTTGACCAATTTGAGCAACAGCCTTCTATAACCCTTAATGGATTTAATATGCTAAACTCCTATTGTAAAAATATTTGGGAGGATACTGGAGGCATGTACAATAAAAGGTTTTTAAAACACTATTGGCTGATGATGGCACCGGGATACATATGGCTGATATTATTCAGTATAGTGCCCATGTTTGGAATAATAATGGCATTTCAGGATTTTAATCCGGGGTTGGGTATTTTAAAGTCTCCTTGGGCAGGGCTGGAGAATTTTCAATACATGTTCAGTATCGGTGACATAAAGCAGGTATTTTTAAATACCATTATAATCGCTGTCGGAAAAATGGCCGGAAATCTTATTGTGCCTTTGATTTTTGCAATACTGTTAAATGAGCTGGCCGTAAAAAAACTGATCAGACCCATCCAGACGCTGGTTTACCTGCCGTACTTCCTTTCCTGGGTTATTCTTGCCAACATAATATTGACAATATTCGGATATAACGGACCTGTTAATAACCTCCTGCAAATATTCGGTATCGACCCGGTTTTATTCTTCGGAAAAGCCGACATGTTCCGGCCTCTTGTCATAGGTACCGATATATGGAAAGGCTTTGGCTACAACGCAGTCATTTATCTTGCGGCACTTACAGGAATTGATCCGGCACTCCATGAAGCTGCCGCCATAGATGGTGCGGGGCGTTTCAAAAGACTTCTGCACATTACCCTCCCGGGTATAAGCTCTACCATAATACTTCTGGCAATTCTCTCTCTTGGAAATGTTCTCAACGCAGGGTTTGATCAAATATTCAACCTGTACAATCCATTGGTGTATTCCACCGGCGATATCATTGATACATGGGTATACCGTGCCGGACTCGTTGACCTGCAATTTAGTCTTGCAACGGCTGTAGGTCTTCTAAAATCCGTCGTAAGCTTCATCCTTATCACTGTCAGTTATTTTATGGCTGACAGATTTACAGGCTACAAAATATTTTAATCATTAATATGTGGGGTGAGACATCTTGATTGAACAGAAAAATATCGGATCAAAGCTATTCAACATTATTAACGGAACCGTACTTATTTTAATTACACTCCTGTGTTTGGTGCCTCTGTGGTATGTGCTCATGATTTCCCTTAGTGAAAAAAGTGCTGTCAATGCCGGAGCAGTTACTTTCTGGCCAATAGGCTTTAATTTTCTTTCATATGAGAAAATCCTGGGTGAGACAGCGTTTTTTGCCTCCTTCTGGATATCTGTAAAAAGAGTTGTATTTGGAACGATAGTGGGCGTGGGAATTACATTACTTACGGCATACCCCCTGTCAAAGAGCAGCAGGCAGCTGCCTCACAGGAATGCGTATATGTGGGTATTGGTCTTCTGTATGCTCTTTAACGGCGGAACCATTCCCTGGTACATAACAATACGCAGCTATGGCCTGATAGATTCGATCTGGGCTCTGGTACTGGCTGGAAGTCTTCCTGTTTTTAATGTAATCCTGATTGTTAACTTTTTCAGAAATCTTCCTTCAGCAATGGAAGAGGCGGCTTATGTGGACGGAGCCGGCCCATGGCGTACTTTCCTGCTGATATATATTCCGTTGTCCGGCCCTGTAATTGCCACAATTACATTATTCACCATAGTAGGCCACTGGAATGAATTTTTTCAAGGCCTGGTTCTCAATACAAAGCAGTCAAATTATCCGTTGCAGACATATATTCAACAGCTGGTGGTCAGTATGGACCTGTCCAGAATGAATTCCGAAGAAATAAAGCTTACCGCACAGCTGAACAACAAATCCCTAAATGCCGCAAAAGTTTTTATTGCAATGATTCCCGTTCTGATAATCTACCCGTTTCTGCAAAGGTATTTTATAACAGGTATTACGCTGGGCTCTGTTAAGGAATGATTTTAACTGCTTGCTAAGGAAGGATTAAATAGTACTTCCCATTTCTTGAGTGGTTATTTTACGCCCTCAAGAATCGGGTTTTATTATTTAATCATCCCTAAGCAGTTGAATATAGTAAAAAGATGTTAGGAGGAGAAGAAAAAATGAAAAATGTTGCATTTAAAAAATGTATTAACGCGGTAAACTTTAGAAAAGTGACTGCTGGTATGGCCGCAGTATCACTGGCGGTGTCCTTTGCTGCCTGCGGTACAAATGCATCAACAAAAGAAGCCAGACAAAGCGCCGCTGCTGCAACTTCTACTGCAGCCGGACAAAGCAGTACCGCACAAAAAACAGATCCTTTCGGAAAGTACGATGCGCCGGTTACAATACGCGTTGTCAGAGGCCTGGATCCAAATGTGAAATTTGATGAAGGTCAGTCGCTTGAAAAGAACGGTTATATTGATGAAATAAAGAAGCAGTTCAACATTGACGTTAAGTTTGATTGGATTGCATCTCCCAGTGACTTTGACCAGAAACTCAGCCTGGCCATTTCATCCGACAGCCTTCCTGATGCTGTAATGGTAAATATGACTCAATTCAGTTCAATGGTCAAGTATAATCAGCTTGCAGATTTGACAGGCACATTCAATGATTATGGCAGTGATCTGTTGAAAGCTTTCTATACAAGCGGCGGAGATGCCCTGAAAAAGCTTGTTGAAATTGACGGAAAAGTCATGGGTATTCCTGCAACCACTCCTAAAGCCAATGGATTTAACGAAATGTGGATCCGTCAGGATTGGCTGGATAAGCTTGGATTGAGTGCGCCTAAAAATTTAGAGGAACTTAAAAAGGTTGCCAGGGCTTTTGTGGAACAGGATCCTGACGGTAATGGAAAGAAAGACACCATCGGTATAGCCGGTCCGTCCAAGTCAGGTAAAATTGCAATACCTGACGGCAACCAGTTTGGGTTGGACCCCATATTCGGAGCTCACAAATCCTTTCCTACATACTGGCAGAAGGACAATAACGGGCGGGTAACATACGGTTCGATACAGCCTGAGACAAAACAGGCGCTGCAGACATTGCACGATATGTACAGGGACGGTTTGCTTGATAGGGAAATGTTGATAAGGGACGACAGTCTGCAGCCTGTGCTGGATAACAAGACAGGTATATTTTTCGGCCCGTGGTGGACCGGATATACCCTGACCGATGTATACAAAAAGAATCCTGCTCCCGACTGGCAGGCATATGCATATCCTGAGGCCGATGACGGTAACTATTACGTACACATGGCATCTCCTGCAACATCCTTCCTGGTTGTAAACAAAAATTACAAACATCCGGAGGCTGCGGTTAAAATTATCAACCTCCTTTTAAGGGACGAGGCCAGGTGGATTGAGTCAGGGCTGAGCAAGGGCTCGGGAACCGGAGGCTCTTACCCTCTTTTTTCGGTATTTGACAATGTTGATGAACTGGAAGCTTCCTATGATATCCTTACAAAATTCATGAAAGGCGAAGTAACTATCGATAATGTGGATTTCAGTACCCATAAGCTCCTGAAGGGGGACATGGAGGCTATCACCAGGCTGAAGAAGGAGCCGAAGGACAATTATTCGGTCAATAACTGGGATCTCAACAGTGAATTGGTATCCGGCAATCTTCCCCGGCTTGTATCCATTATGGTTGGAGACAGACCTCTCTCTACCGGGAAAAACATCAAGGAAATATACAGCCTGTATTACGGAACGACAGATACTATGACATCCAAATGGGCGAGTTTACAGAAACTTGAACAGGAAGCTTTCGCAAAAATAATAATGAGCGATAGTCCCGAAAGCACTTTTGATGATTTTGTAAAGAACTGGAAGGCCCAGGGGGGAGATAAGATAATTGATGAAATAGCAAAAATAGCCAGATAACGAATAAGAACTCAAGAAGAACTTAAAAAGAACTTAAATATGATTTTTGAAATATAAGGGATGTCAAAATTGACACTCCCTTATATTTAATTTAAACCCTATAAAAGATAAAATATAGTTAAAGTCATGTTAAAAAGGCCGGATATATTTATGGAATAAAGCAGGAATGTGCAAACAAATGGACAGGGAGGGTTATTACATGAAATTGCCACCTTTTAAGTTCAGAACACTGCATCAGAGGTTGATTTTTATTGTAATTGTTGAGATATCTGTCAGTTTGATACTATTGATCCTGGTTTCCTATCAAACCATATATTCCATTGAGAAAAACAAGCTTATGACTTCCATGGTATCCAGTCTTCAGCAGATAACTGATAAAATGGAACAAAACTATCTCGACATGATACAGATCTCACAGCAGATGTCTCCCGAGGGAGTAGTCGGATACCAGTTGGACAGCTACTTTGAAGCTGAAAACAATTATGATAAATTTCAGATAAAGCAGCAGATTACCGAAAATCTTATAAAAATTTCTTTTGCCAACAGTAATATTGGCAGCAGGTTATATTACAATCCTGTAAACAACCAGAATTACTTTTACAATTTTGCCACACGTGATAACTTTTCACCTTTAAAGATTGATTATTTAAGAAAGAACGGCAGCGTATACTATCATTCCCTCCATCAATCGGCATCAATGGCAACCGGAACATGGCAGGTGCTTTCTATTGCAAGGCAGATTATTTCGGCAAACGGAACTGAGCTTGTAATTTATATAGAATCCCGCATGGAGTCGGACGAATTCATAAACACAATTTCCAAAACGCAAAATATGAATTATATCCTCCTGCAATTGGATAATGAGAATAAAATAGCTTATTCCAGCTCAACGGAGTTTTTCCGCGGCCGGCTTTTTGAAATGGATAATGAAAAACAAATTGAAAGCAGCTATTTTGGCAGACATGGAAGCTATGTGGGAGTCAGACAGGTTTCGCCCGACTGTACAAATGTACTTTTACTGCCGGTCAATGAATATAACAGAGAATTTTATGCATGGATCAGAAATGTTGTAACCATTGTTTTTCTGGTATTTTTTCTGATGATATTTTCTTCTATTGTAATTTCCCGGCTGGTTTATAAACCTATATCAATATTTTCAAAGGAAATAAAGAAAATGGGGAAAGGAGATCTTAATACCATCTACGTTCACACGGGAGCCGCCGAGTATGATGACCTTTTCGACCAGTTCAACAACATGAAAATGCAAATACAAAAGCTTTTAAGCGATGTTGAAAATGTGATGACCGAGAAGCATCAATTGGAAATAGAGAAAATATATTATCAGATTAATCCGCACTTTCTGATGAACTCCCTGCATTCCATACACTGGCTTGCGAAAATGCATAACCAGACCGATATAGAGAATTTTACAACAGAGTTGAATTATATTTTAGCATACAGTCTTGGAAAAATAGACAGACATGCTACCGTGCGCACAGAAGTCAAAATGCTTCAGGCTTATCTCAAACTGCAGAATATGAGGTATGATTTCAATAATAATGTAGAGGTCGAAGAGGGAGACTATCTGGATACACCCACTGCCAGAATGATACTGCAGCCTATAGCTGAAAATGCAATCCATCATGGACTTGATCAATCAGGGATGCTTACAGTACGGATACTGCATTCAACCGTGCGGAATGCCATAATTATAACCATAGAGGATAACGGAAGAGGACTTACTCCGGAGGAATTGATAAAAATTCAGGAACCCTTTCAGAAAAAAATAGAAGGAGACCGAAAGGCAGAAGGTATAGGGTTGAGATATGTCCGGTCCATGCTGGAATCCTTTTATCAGGACAGGGCCATTATGTCCATAAAAAGTGAGCCGGCAAAAGGTACAAAAGTGACACTGCTTTTACCTATTGATGATAGCAAGACTATTCTGACAATCAAATAAATAGAAAATAGGCCATCTCTTTGTATATTTTCTACCTTGACATATAATTATGGTAAAATTAAAATTGCATAAGAACAAGGTCTTTCAAAAAGTATAATTAAGCAGTTACAAAAGAAAGAGGAATATTATGAAAAACAAGCAGGGAACAGAAAACGGCTGGAGAAAACTTGATAATACCGCCAATGTATTTCCTGTTATAGCAAGTAAAACTTACAGCAGCGTTTATAGAATATCGGTTAGACTTATGCAGGAAATATCCGAAGAGATACTTCAGGAAGCTCTGAATGAGACTTTGCCCTGGTTTTCATCCTTCAATGTCAAACTAAAACGGGGAGTCTTCTGGCATTATTTTGAGAGTAATAAAAAGCAGCCGGTAGTGGAAAAGGAACAGACTTATCCATGCGCATATATAGATCCAAATACAAATAATCAGTTTCTTTTTAAAGTAACTTATTTTGACAAAAGAATAAATCTTGAGGTGTTTCACGCCATAACAGACGGAACAGGAGCACTTAAGTTTCTTAAAGCCCTGACTTATAACTATATAAAACTGACATACAGGGAGCAGCTGTCGGAAGAGATTTTGGAAATGCCTGTTGTTGACGTTGTTTCGGATATTGAAGACAGCTACCGCAAAAATTACAGAAAGTTATCCTATAAAAAGGTAAAGGCCAGGAGTGCATTTAAATTAAAAGGGGAAAAGCTTCCCATATTAACAATGAATGTTATCCATGGATTGGTATCTGCAAAGGTTATGGTGGACTTTTGCAGACGGTATAAGGTCAGTCTGACCCAGTATATTGCTGCGCTGATTATATGGTGTATATATAAGGAATATATGAATGAACAGCCTCATAAAAAACCTATAAAGGTTAATATACCGGTCAATCTGAGACATTTTTTCAACTCAACAACCGAAATGAATTTCTTTTCCTATATAAATGTCGGGATTACAATAGAAAAAAATGAATATACTTTTGAAGAAATGCTGGAGATAACCAGGGGACAATTTATGAGCCAATTGACCAAGGAAAATTTATCACACTTGATTTCTGACAATGTGTCAACCGAAAGAAATATACTGATACGAGTAGCACCTTTACCTGTTAAGAATATGGGGGTAAAAATAGCGTATATGGGCTCAGAAAAAAATAATTCCTCTGTAATATCTAATATAGGAAAGGTAGAAGTGCTTGAGGAATTTAAAGAGTATATAGATAGATTCGAGGTACTGCTCAGCGTATCCAAGTCTGAACCTATAAAATGTGGGGTATGCTCCTACGGGGACAAACTGGTAATTTCCTTCGCTTCAATCTTGAAGGAAACATATCTGCAAAGGGCATTTTTCAGACACCTTACAGAACAGGGGATAGAAGTTATTATTGAGAGCAATGGAGTGGGCTATGAAAAAATGTAAGCGGTGTAATGTAAAGGTATATGAAAATACAACGATATGTCCCTTGTGCAGAACCGTCCTCACCGATATTGGAGGTGAGGTTCCGGGCCGGACATATCCCGCTATCGAAGTCAACCAGCATAAATATAATATAGTTAAACGCTTATTTGTATTTCTGTCAATAATATCAGGCTTGGCTACGGTCGTCACCAACTATGTAACCTATAGCGGAGTGGTGTGGTCTGCAATTTCCGTTGCAGCTATAATATACTTCTGGATAATAATGACTTACTCCATAAAAAGAAATACAAACATAGCATCAAAAATATTGGTTCAAGTGCTATGTGCATCTATCCTGACAGTCATAATGGATTATTTCATAGGTTATTCAGGCTGGTCGGTGAATCATGTAATTCCAGAAATAATTATACTGGCAAATATCTCAGTTTTGATCTTGGTTATAATAAACCGTATGTATTGGCAAACATATATATTAAACCAGATTATCATAGCAGTATTCGGTCTGATACCGGGAATTTTGTATCTTTGCGGGTTAATAGAAGTTCCGCTTCCAACTATTATAGCTACCGGTACTTCATTTACCGTTTTGCTGGGAACAATAATTTTTGGGGATAAATCAATAAAGAGTGAATTAATAAGGAGATTCCATTTTTAATAGAATAAAATATAAAAGTGCTATTAAGGCTTTATAAAATACAAAATAGAAAAGAATTAAAATCAAAATCAAAATTAAATCATATAAGAAAAGGTGGTAGGTACAGTGAAAATAGTAATTCTTGATGGGCACGCAATGAATCCGGGAGATTTGTCCTGGTCTGAAATGGAGCAGCTCGGAGAACTTAAGCTTTATGCTAGAACTCCCAAGGAAGCAATCATAGATAGAATAGGTGATGCGGAAATTGTATTAACCAATAAGGTAATCCTGACAAGAGAAATACTTGAAAAAACCCCGGCTGTAAAATACATAGGAATCATGGCCACCGGTTATAATGTTGTGGATACGGCTGCCGCCCGTGAACTCGGTATAATTGTTACCAATGTTCCTGCATACAGCACCGAATCGGTAGCACAGCTGGTATTTGCATTCATACTTGAGCTGTGTCATCATGTAGGGGAACATAACAGGGCGGTTCAGGAAGGTGCATGGACCTCAAGCAAGGACTTTACTTTTTGGAATTATCCGTTAATAGAGCTTGCCGGAAAAACACTTGGGCTGATAGGCTATGGAGTAATCGGGCAGGCGGTTGCCAGACTGGCAGTGGCCTTTGGAATGAATGTAAAAATCTTCAGCAGAACTGTTAAAAAGGAATTGGAAACGGATAAAATAAAATTTGTAAATTTCGATGAATTGCTTGAACAGTCTGATTTTATCAGCCTTCACTGTCCATTAACAGAAGAGACAAAGGGACTGATAAATAAAGACAGTATTTCTAAAATGCTGCCGGGTGCTTATTTGATAAACACCTCCCGTGGTCCTGTAATAGTGGAGCAGGACCTTGCCGATGCCTTAAACAGCGGAAAACTGGCAGGCGCAGCAGTAGACGTGGTATCAGTCGAACCAATATTGGCAGATAATCCGCTCCTTGGCGCCAAAAACTGCATCATAACACCCCACTTTGGATGGGCACCCTTTGAAGCCAGAACCAGGTTGATGGATGTTCTGATCAGCAATATAAGGGCTTATATGGAAGGAAAGCCTGTGAATGTGGTTAACAGGTAAGGATTTAAGGATACCGCAGTAAAGGATCAAGAGGAGAACATTGCTTGGCTGGAAATAAAAGAATATGTGAGTTTTATGAATTAAAGGAATTTCATAAATTTGTTGATGAAATATGTGCAAAATCAAGGCTGCGTGAATCAAAAAAATATATCCAGCACGGGACGACATCGCTTTATGAGCATAGTATATCAGTAGCATATTATAGTCTGCAGCTTGCACTAAAACTTAAACTGCCTGTAAATCACAGAGCATTGATACAGGGAGCGCTGCTGCATGACTATTTTTTGTATGACTGGCATGTGGATGATCCATCGCGGCCCTTACACGGGTTTTACCATCCTAAACTGGCTTTGCAAAATGCCCAGACCGAATTTGAACTAAGTGAAGTTGAGAAAAATATTATATTGAGGCACATGTTTCCGCTGACGCCTGTTCCTCCGGTTTATCTGGAATCCATATTGGTATGTCTGGTTGACAAATTCTGTTCTATAAATGAGATAATCCGCAGAAACAGAAAAACAAACATTTAGGACAGCAGGCATATGGACCTTATATTAAAAATAATAAGAATAATATTAATATTGCTATTGAATTATTGAATAAAATGTTGCCTGAAATTTAAATATACAAACGGTGGTATAATAGAAGATAAATCTGTCCAATCATGCTTTATTCGCCTTATAGCGGATGAGGGAGTGAAGAGATTTCATTACAGTTTTGTGGCCGCTATTGCGGCTCATGGAGGTTAATATATGAGTCATATGGAGAAGATAAAAAAGTATTATGAAGAAAATAATATTGAAGGATACCCGGATTATTACATATTGGGGTGGGAAAGCGAAGCTGCGCAGGAGCTTCGCTTTAAGCAGCTGGTCGGCAATATTGACCTGAATGGCAAAACAATTCTGGATGTGGGCTGCGGAACGGGTAATTTGCTGGAATACATCTCCCGGCAGTTCAAAGACTTTAATTATACCGGCATTGATGTCCTCCCCCACATGATTCAAAGAGCCGGGGAGAAGAAACTGAACGGCAGGTTCGTATGTATGGATCTATTTAAGAGCAACCCTTATGGTAATAAAACCTTTGATGTTATATTTTCATCAGGTATTTTCAATCTGAATTTAGGAAACAATCAGGAATTTTTAATGGATGCGGTGGATATATTTCAAAGCCTGGCCAGGGAAGCAATATCGTTCAACTTATTATGGGATAAGTCCACGGATAAGGATGTGAAGTATTTTTATTTTTCACCCGAAGAGGTTCAGGACATTCTGAGTTCAAAGTATAGTGATATCTGGCAGGTGTCCATAGTAAAGGGGTATCTCCATAATGATTTTACTGTTCATTTAACCTGAGATAATAAAAATGTACATGGAATGGTTGAAAACAAGACCTTTTTCGAGTATACCGCATTGATTTTGAGAATGAGGGCTTAGAATTGATTTAATTGAAGATTTTCATCGGTACGGGAGTCTTACGAAGGTTGAATTAATACCAAAAGCGGTGTTATACTATGTGAGCTGTCGTCGGTGAGGCGATGGAAAGTCCTCGCAGCGGGTCAACATAAGAAATAAAGTGTGGAAATAATTACTTGAAAATCAGGTGTTGACAAAGGCTTGAAGGCGTGATATTATAATAAAGCTGATTGCGGCAAGCAAGCAGCGGAAATCCTTGAAAAGCAGATGTAAGAACGCTTTAAAGGTATCAAGATGATAGATGCGAGGAATACTAAGCAGTCAACATCTTGAGATGGACTTTGAAAAGTAAACAGTGACAAATACATGCAAATGTAATGTAAAGGAACTCGAAAAATTCCGAAATCGCATGGCGATTTCAAAATTGAGTAACTTGCGAACTTTACAACCTGGTTTTTGGAAACAAGAACTAGAAAAAAAGTCAGCAATTTTAAATGAGCATGCTGAATAAAATTCAGCAGTCAAGCTTGTCAAATAAGTTAATTGTGCAGCAGATTTTCTGCGAAACATATAAATTTTAATTTGAGAGTTTGATCCTGGCTCAGGACGAACGCTGGCGGCGTGCCTAACACATGCAAGTCGAGCGGAGATGATCTGAAGTTTACTTTGGGT